>CAYNCG010000005.1:0-197581 GCA_964395845.1 uncultured Isosphaeraceae bacterium
GAACTGCTTCGCCCTATAAGGCCCCGGGCTGGGGCGGATGCCTCACAGCACTGTTCTTCCACGGCGTTCTCGCAACCGGCAGGGTCGCCACCAGGAGCGGACGCGCCGCAATTTGCCGAAGTGAGCTGATAGCGGCTCACAAACTAGAGCCTCGCGCCAACATGGGACGCTGGTGAAGGTGTTTCCCTTCGTGATAGCGATATCACCTGGATCGACCCCATGACGGTTCCGCCGCCCGTGGACTATCTCGATCCTCGCCCGGCCCCGTCTTCGTCCGTCCGACTGTTTGATCCTACCGCACGGCGAGGCAGGGCGCTGTAGGGTCTGAGTGTTCCCGGCAGACAGGCGCTTGATGTTTATGAGTCGCTCCACCTTGAGCAGGCAGCCCACCGTGCCCGATAGAGCCAATGAGGCCCGAGGGGTGCGGACTGGACCCTAGGGTCAGACCTCATTGATCGATGCGGGTCCGAGTTGCAGGATTTCACGCGCATTGGCAGACGCGGGCTGGTACTCTACGAACCGTGGCTCGGGTGTGCGAAGCGTGGTGGATACAAGCATAAGGAGTCACTTATGAAATGGTTCCTGAGAGTGCTGGCGGCAGCGATGATCATCTGGTCGTTCTGCGGATCGACCGGAGGCCCGCTGGGGCGTGGAGTAGATGTGAACAATGGTTACTTCGATGCGCTGTCGGCGAGAGAGCTAAGAGCTGGCGAAATACTGGAGACTTGTACGCCGAACATAAGTGTGTCTGTCGCCAATTTTTGCAACTTTAGTCCCGGGATAACATGCCCCAACCCATGTCAAGACTCGGAGTGCGATAACGGCAACGCATGCTCCAACAGGATTGCGGTGACATTCGATTCCCTCGCGGGAAATCCGCAGACAGTAAAAAGCACGAACTGCAACTTGGCGGGCTCGAAGATCAGAGTGTACAACTGTCGCCCGACCTCGCTTTGCCCCTGTGATCAGAATTCCCTGTTCGGGAACATCCCGTGCCCGCTAGCACCGGCAGGTTTTCTTGACTTTTGCGGCTGAGCAAATATTGAACTGACGCCATGACCTAAAGGACATTTAAGATGCGCAACCCGCCCGTAGCCTGTGTCGGTCTTGTGTGGTTGGCGTTCTCGACCACATCGTATGGGAACGAATCGCTGTCTGCCGACGCGTTGAAGGCGACGGAATCCGCGCGTTCGATGTGGCCGGCTCTTTTTCTCAGATACGATTGCAAAGAGACGGCGGAGCTTCAGGCCGCATACTTGAACGAGTCTTCCGAATCGGTGCTCATTGGGCCAGGAGGCTCCGTTTTTCGCTTCGAGCTACGCAGCGCAGCCGGGGGGCCATCCGCGCGACATAAAGAGCGACTCGACATCGTGGCTTACGACGGCGTATCAGGGCTTCAAGTTAATGGACGCTTGGGGGCCATCAGCACTCAAGCAAGCAACATTGATGTCACGGGTAATGCTCTCTCGGATGTTTGGACGATGTTGCTATGGGATGTGCCATCCCGAGCGGTCGGCCAACCCGGGGATTCCGATTTGGTCGAATTGATTGCCAGAGAGGACTCCCACTGGCGCGACACTTTGGAGGTTATCGGTGGGGACTCTTGCGCAGTCCTCGATCTAGTCATGGACGGAGAGCTCGTTCGGAGCTTCTGGCTCGCTGTCGATCGTGGGTTTGTTGCGCGTCGAATAGTTACCTGGGAGCCCGGCTCTCCGGGGGTCGTGTCCGCCGAGTGGGAAGCCAGCGAATTGCTTAGTATTGCGCCGGGAGTGTGGGTCCCTTCCCAATTCTCTTACGCACAAAGGACGGTCGGGCACAATATCCCCGGGGCGACCGAACACGGACGCCTGACGCGAGCCTACACGCTGGACCTTACCTCGTTCTCTGCAGGAGCCGTTGATCTCGCATCTTCCCTCATGACGGTTCCAGAGGGTACCCTTATGGCCAACTTGGAGTCGGGAGATCAATGGATAGCGAGTGCGGGTTCTGCATCCAGGGCGATTGCAGTTCTCGCTGATGCCGTCCGAGATGGACTGGGGGTGGTCGAGCCTCCACCATCGCAGTCCGGTTTGGTACAAGCTCTGCTTCTTCCAGGCGTCGCCGTCTCGGCATTCTTCTTAGGCTGGTCGTTCGCGGCGCCATTTAGCGCGCGTCGCCGTCGAGCTTCAGCGCATCAGGGCTAAGGCGCCTACTGTGGACTACGCTCAGGTCACGACAATCGAGAATGTGCCGATGGTTCCCGTACACTCGGGCGCCCCGTACTCATGCGCCAACGCCGCAGCCGTGCTGGTCGCAACGTGGTACAAGTTGGATGAATCGCAGGTTCGCGCGGTCGCGCTATCGATCGGTGGCGATGCCAAGGGGACAACGCTCGGCACTATCGCTGACGCGTTGCGGTCTCAAGGCGTCGAGGCCGAGGTCGCCAGCTTAGAGCTTAGAGATCTACCAGAGCTACGGTATGCCGCTATACTGTTCTTGGATCCGCCTGCGCCAGACGCGCTCGGGCATGTCCTAGTGGTTCTGCCGTCAGAGCAGGGCCCCGTGTTGGTCGATCCTTCCGCCGACAGTGGGCGGCAGTTCCCGAAATGGGAGACAATCACCAGGCGTTGGAGGGGTGTTGCCGTCGTAACTTCACGAGACCAGCCACGAAGCCACTGGACATCGTGGCCTCTCGTTCTAGCGACTCTCGTCGGTTTGGGCGGCGGAGTCGCCATCCGGCTGGGTCTACGACGACGGTCCTCCGCATCACTCGGGTAGGATCGCGAGCGATGCATCGGCCAAGCCATCATCACCACCGACGAGTCCTTGCCGTGGCGCCGGCTATCGCACTGGCGGGTTGCTTTCTATTGATGCCGCAGGCCTGCAATCATGAGCCACCTGTCGAAATGGAGGGCGGTACAGTCAGTCCGACAGTGCAAGCACAGATTCAGCAGAATGTGGTGCTGATTGAAAAACTAGCACCCTTGGTACGCCCAAGTGAGGTAGGTGCGGAACTAACATTGACGGGACACGCTCACGCGTTTCTCGGGTTGGGTGATGCCGGTGCGAAAGACGCAGAAGGCGTTGAATCGCTCTTGACTAAGTTGCTGTCCTCGGCAGCAAGTTGGACCGCTCGCGCCCCGTGGCTCGTTGGGGCCGATGCGAACGTCGCGAGAATAGCAAGCCTGCGCCCAGAGGTAATGGGAGCGAATGGCGAGATGCACATTGGGCAGTTCATGCTATACTTGCAGCAAGTAGGCGTCGATCTGCGAAGCCGGGAAGTCATGATTGGCGGTAAACCCGTTACCCTACAGGCGCTATTGTCGCGCCAAGTCGCGGACGCGGTCCCTTGGGGAGAGAATGATTGGCTGATTCCTGCTGCGGTTCTAAGCATGCGCGATGGCGAAACTTACCCGTCTCGCGACAGGGAAGAAGTTCGCGAGCTGCTTCGGGGTCACCTTCAATCCGATCCATCCACACGGCCATGTGGGGGCCTTCACTGGTGGTCGGCGCTTGTTGTGGTGCGCAACTTTGGTGGCAGCGCATTCGGGCCAGAGGTTGTCAACGAAGTTGCGTCTAGGCTTGAGGGGCATCGAGAGGCGGTGCTCGCGTCAATTGGCGTAGACGGTGGTGTTTCGAGCCAGACTCCGGGTGATGAAACCTATATGCTGGTGCTGCAAGGGCACACCGCAGAGTTTCTAATGATGGCGGCTGCAAGGGATAATTCTTGGAAGGATGAACGCCTGCATCGCATAATGAGGCGGTTGATTGTGATGTGCGGGAGTGAAATTACGGACCAGACGCCACTGGGACCTCGGGCACATGCGGCACATGCTCTTCGACTCTACATCGAAATGGCGAGGGAGCGCGGGTTGCGATAAGCGTTCGCGATGTTCTAGGTGGCTTCGCGAGTGTGCCTGCCTACAGATCTCTGCGATGGCCCGCGACAATGTAGCCCCGCGCTTACCTTTGGACAGTCACATTCTGAACGCGCGCCGACCGGCCGCGGGGCTGCTTGTCCACAGGCTGTTACGGCACGCGCGGGATCGGCGGCGCCGGATTCTGCGAGACCGGCGTGGGCACGATCGCCAAGAAAATGTCGGCGTTCCCCGTGCGGAGCGTGATGGGATTCGTGCCGCGGTTGAGCGTTGCCCGCAGGTTCGCGATGTCGTTGTTCGAGTCGGTCGCGATCCACTCGCCGTACTGCACCTTCGTCCGGACCCGCCCGCCGACGGTGGCCGCGTCGATCGCGCCGCTTGACTCGCCGCGGATGCGCAGGTCAATGTCACCGTCGCTCGTCACGAGGGTGAGGGGAGCGTCAATCTTCCACGGCGTCATCATGCGGATCTTCGATCGCGTGGTGATGAGCTCTGCGGCACCGCGGCTGTTCTCCACCCAAATCGGCCCGCGCTTCGTGACGACGCGGATGTTCCCGAGGTCCGGCGTCTCAATGTCGATGCGCACCGACTGGAAGTGCGGTTCCTCATGGTCGGTGGCGGCCCGCACGACGACGCGATCCGTTCCCGAGCTGCGATCCAGCGAGATCGTGTAGCGGATCTCGCCGAGCGACTCCATCGACTCGCGTTCGCGGTCCCAGCCGTGCGTGCCGATGCGCGTCGCCGTCACGGTGGTCTTGGTGATCGTCGGTCGGGTCACGACCGTCACCTGACCGGCGAAGATCTCGACATCGACATCGACGATGCCCTCGGTCGCGAGCGAAACCGGACCGTCCGAGACCTTTTGCCAGCCGAGGATTCCCTCGTGCAGCGAATCGGCCGCGGAGAGGAGCACCGTTTCGGGGGCGGACTTCCCGGAGCATCCGAGGAGTCCGAGCGAGGCGGCGAGGAGAACGGGCGTCAGGAGCGATCGAAGCATGAGGGATCGGGGAAGATCGGGGGGTGATCGGTCGGGGCGACGAGCCTCGGATGTATCGGTCGAACCGCCCCCCACTCGCCAAGAGTCTTCCCCGCCAGCCGGCTTACTGGCTGGCCCGCATTCGGGTCACCGGCGCGGCGTTCGTACGATCCGCACCATGCCGCCGACCATCGCCCTCGCCCTGTCCCTCACCCTCGCCCTGGCCCCCCAGGCACCGCAGGCCCAGCCCGCCGCAGACGCTCCAGCGGGCGCGCAGACGGCGACCCAGCCTCGGGCAAAGGACCGGGTGACCATCACGCTCGCCGCGAACGCGGCACCCGATGCGACCGCCGATCTCGGGCCCGGTCGCCTCATCCTCTTCCTGATCGAAACCGGCCGCCGAGCGCCGCGCGGCGAGCCGATGGACGCCCCCTTCTACTCCAACCCGCAGCCCGTCGCCTCGATCGAAGTCGGTGGCCTGAAGCCCGGCGGCACGCTCACGATCGACGGCTCGGCCCTCGCGTGGCCGGCCGCCATCGACGAACTCGACGGCGAGTACCGGATTCAGGCGCTCTACCGGCGCAACGCCGCGGCGACGAGCGAGCTGCGCGGACATCTCGCGCCAGGCAACCTCTTCAGCGAGACGAAGGCGGTGACCTTCGCGCGCGGCGAGCCGGACCTGATCGATCTCGAGCTCTCGCAACGCGTGCCGGAGGAGCCGCTGCCGACGCTCCCGAACCTGAAGTGGGTCGAGATTCCGAGCGCCCGCCTGAGCGCCGCCCTCGGACGCGAGGTGATGCTCCGCTGTGGCGTCGTCTTTCCGAAGGGCTATGACGACATCCAGGCCAAGCGGCGTTTCTGGCCGACGATCTATGTCATTCCCGGCTTCGGCGGCGACCATCGCATGGCGGAGAACTACGCCTCGATGCTTGCGACACCCGGCACCGAGACGCTCGCTCCGCAGGCGGTCTATGTCATTCCCGATCCGAACGGCCCCTACGGCCATCACGGCTTCGTGAACGCCGAGGCGACCGGGCCGCGCGGCGATGCCTTCGTGCGCGAGCTCATCCCCGAGCTCGAGGCGCGATTCCGACTCGTGGCCAAGCCCGAGGCGCGGATCGTGACGGGACATTCCTCGGGCGGCTGGTCGAGTCTTTGGCTGCAGTTGCAGTATCCCGATGTCTTCGGCGCCTGCTTCTCGAGTGCCCCCGATCCGGTCGACTTCTCCGCGTTCCAGCGCACCGATCTGTACGCCGACCAGAACGCCTTCACCGATGCAGAGGGCCGCGAGCAGGCGTCCTTCCGACAGCCGCTCGGCCCGGAGGACGACCGCGTGCTGATGACCGTGCGCGAGGAGGTCGGCGTCGAGCATGTCCTCGGCCCGCTCGGCGACTCCGGCGAACAGTGGGGCGCATGGGCGGCGATGTTCGGCGGACTCGACCCGCGGCGCGGGCCCCGCTGGGCCTTTGACCCGGTCACCGGCGCGATCGACCGCGCGATCGTCGAGCGCGAGTGGTCACGCTTCGACATCGCTCGACTGGTCATGGGCGACTGGAAGCGATACGCACCGATCCTCGCCGAACGCGTCCGCCTCCTCTGTGGCGCCCGCGATTCCTATTACCTCGAGCGCGCCGTCATCCGTCTGCGCGACAAGGTGCAGGCGAAGCGCGAGGCCGACATCGCCGCCGGCGTGACCCCGCCCGCGGGACCGGGCTATATCGAGATCATTCCGCGGGCGACGCACGAGACGATCGTGCCGCTCACCACGATGCGCTGGAACGGCGAGATGGTCGAGTTCCTGAAGAAGGGCGGATTCCACGACTGAGCCTCCGATGGCTCGAATGGGCCCGATTCGGAACATTGTTCTTGCGAAAACGACGGAGCTCGGTAGCGTGTCGCCATGCTGACCGACACGCGCTGCACGGCATGCGGTCATGAACTCACCGGAATCCCCCGCTCGGCGAACTGTCCCGAGTGCGGCCGACCGGCGGTCATGTCGCGGCTCATCGCGGACCGAAACCGAATCGGCCGCGACGATCGCGCCTCGCTTGCCTGCGCTGCAGCGCGCTGGGGACTTCTGCTGCACGGGGCGATGCTGATCTATGCCATGACGCTCGCGTTTCCCGGCTGGCTTGTGCTGCCGGTCGGCATCGCGTCGGATGCGTTTCATCAGGCGACGGTCATCGGCACTGCCTGGCTTGCGGCGACACTTTGGATCGTCGCGATCCTCTCCCTCCGCCAGGACTGCATCGGCGCGAGTCGCTGGTGGTGGCTGGTGGTGCTGAGCGCACCGATCGTCGATGCGACGATCCGAACGATCGCCGTTTCCCAGTGGAGTTGGGGTATGGCCGTCGGTGGGGGTGCGGCCGTCGGACCGCCGCCGCCGATGCTGATTGCCGCAGCCGCAATCGCCCCAGGTCTCGCAGGGCTCGCGATGACCATCGCTGTCGAGCGACCGGTGCGACCGGTGCGATCTGCGGCGATCGAGCCGCGCGGCCCGCGCGGTCGTCGACGGCTTCGCGCCGCTCTTCTCTTCCTTTGGGTGATGGGGCTCCTCACCGTCGCGGTCGAGGGTTTCGGACTCGTGATGCCGATCCTCGGTGCCGGCGGCGGAACGATCACCCGACTCGAGGGCCTCGTCCTCTTCGCCCAGGCCCTCGTCTGCGGCGCGCTCGCCCGGCGCATGCTCTTCGTCGTGAGCTCCGTCGGCGGTCGTGCTGATGTCGATGTGATTCCGAGCGCTTGGCGCGTCACGCCGGAGAGCGACATGGCGATCGAACGCTCACGATGAGGTCGAGCCCACGCCGACGATCCGCGCAGCCCGCGCAGCGATCTGCGTGGCGTGCAGGCCGCAGAGCGTCAGGAGCTCGTCGTCGGTCCGCGCCGAGCCGGGCACGCGGTCGATGTGCATCTGGTGGAGCGTGAAGGCGTCACCGGAGTCCGTGCAGGCGTCGGCGACGGCGCTGCCGATCGCGCCGCCGAAGGTGTCCTCGACGACGAGGATGTTGCCGCCATTCGCATTGGCGAGGTCGAGCAGCGCATCGCGATCGAAGGGGATCGAGTAGAGATCGACGAGCGTGGCGTCGACCCCCTGCCGATCGAGGAGCGCGAGCGCCTTGTTGCACTCGTGCACCATCAGGCCCGCGGTGACGATGAGGAGATCGCGACCCTCGTTCAGCACCTCGAACTTCCCGAGGTTGAAGAGCGTCGAGTCGCCGTAGAGAAACTCGGTCTCCTGGCGGAAGGTCCGCATGTAGCAGAGCCCCTGATACTCGGCCATCACCATCGTGAGGGCGAAGGCGGCGTAGGCGTCGGAGGGCTGGAGCAGGTAGCAGCCCGGATTGCCGCGGTGATCGCGGGTGGTGCCGAGCGAGCGGAACCACGCGATGTCGCTGAGCGCCATCGCGCTCGGGCCGTCCGAGGCGACCGTCGCGCCGGCGTGCGTGCCGACGAGCTTCAGGTTCGCTCCGGAGTGCAGGGCCATCTCGATCTGGTCGTGAGCGCGGGTCAGGCCGCGGGCGAAGGTCGACACGAAGGGCACCTTGCCCGCGGCCGAGAGCCCGACGGCGACCGACACCATGTTCTGCTCGCCGGCGCGACACTCGGCGAACCGGCCGCTCGATGCCTTGTCGTTGGCGAACCACTCGGAGAAGGTCGCATTCTTCGAATCGGCGTCGAGCGCCCAGACATCGGGATGGGCCTGTCCGAGCGCGCGAAGGGCAAGGCCGTATGCCTTCCGCGTCGCGAACTTGCCCGTCGCAAGCACGGTGGCGAAATCATGATTGCGCATCGCCTGCGTGAAGCTCGGCGTGTCCTTCACCGAGCTGACGCGCACCCGCGGCGACGCTGGCGCTGTCACCTTCAGCGACTCGCCTCCGACGAGCGAGGAGACGAGCGCCATGCGCTGGGAGGTCAGCTCATCCTTCGCCTGCCGGAGCTTCTCGCCCAGGGCCGGCTTGCCATGCCAGGCGCCGCCCTGGATGCAGGGCGCTCCCCAGCCCTTCACGGTGCGGGCCACGATCGCGGTCACCCGATCGGCCTTCGCCGCCCGCTCGAACGCGTCGCGGATCGCCCGCGGATCGTGACCGTCGATCGCAAACGCCTGCACGCCCGCGGCCTCGAGCTTGCGGAGAATCGTCTCGTGCGACTGCTGCGGCGAGACCTTGTCCGACTGGCCGAACTGGTTGCACTGGACGACCGGGATCACATTCGTCAGCCGATGATCGATGAGAAAGTCGATCGCCTCCCAGACCTGTCCCTCGCGGCTCTCGCCGTCGCCGAGGATGCACCAGATGCGCTTCTCGCTCTCATCGCGCCGCGCGGCCAGTCCGAGCCCTGCGGCCACCGAAAGGCCCTGGGCGGGCGATGCCGTCACCGCATCCGCGAAAGGGAAGCCAAGGACGGGATTCGGATGGGCCTGACAGGCGGCATCGACGGCGCGGAAGGCCTTGGCGTCGGCCATCGTCATCGGGCGCCGCTCCGTGGGCTGGCCGATGTGCACGCCAAGATCGGCGCCCGCGGCGTAGAGGATCGGCGCGGCGTGCGCACCCGAGAGGATGAGCCGATCGGCGGACGCGCAGGTCGGATCCTCGGGCATCCAGCGCATCGTGTGGTAGAGCAGGACGGTGACGAGATGGCCGATCGAGAGGGCCGATGTCGGATGGCCGTTGCCGGCCTCCGCACACAGGTCCAGGACCGACTGGTTCAACTGAATGGTCTTCGCGTGAATCGCGGCTTCGAAACTCATGCCATCACCCTTCCCCGGTGTGCGCGGACCGTCGGGGTGACGGGCATCCGGCTGCACACGGTGCATTTTGATAGGTAGAAACCTGACTGGAACGCGATCGCCCCCACCCGACGCGCTCCGCAGAGCCCGGGAAGTATCGGAGGCTTCGGCTTTCTTATCAACTCCGACGGCGCATCCTCAGGCGATCGGCCGCGTCGGAGGCACCGCGGGCGGCGCGGGCGGAGCGGGAGCGGCCGCTGGGGCCCGCAGGCGCTCCGCAGCCGGCGTGGCGAGCCACGCGCGCCATGCGGTCACCTGTTGCCCTCGCAGCGTTGCGTCCGCCATCGGATCGAAGGGCGGCCCGCCCTCGCTCATGTCGCCGAGCGCGAACGCCGCGGCGGCGCGGATGGCGAGCCGATCCGACTGCAACAGCTCGACGAGCGCCGGAAGCGACGCCGGCCCGAGCCGCCGAATCGCCGCAAGCGCCTGCTGTCGTCCGGTCGCCGTCGGCGGCGCCATCGTCGCGACCAGCGTATCGACGCGCTGGGCGACCTCCGCCGCATCGAGCGGTTCGGCGTTTCCGCCGGCGCGCGGGATGAACGCCGCCTCGGCCCGAGCGAGAAACGCCGCGTAGCGCTCGGCATCGACAAAGCCCCGCAGTTCCGCGAGCACCCGGCCGTCGTCGTCGATCGCCACGGTGTGCGGCAGGGCCCGCGCCCCGAAGGTCCGGGCGAGCGCGGGCTCGGCGTCGACATCGATCGCCACCCACGCGAAGCGATCGGCCATCGCGAGGATCGTCGCGTCGGCCAGCGTCGTCTCCTTCAGCCGACGGCACCATCCGCACCATTCGGCGCCGAACTGCACGACGATCGGGCGCGATCCGTCGCCGACGAGACGCCGGGCCTCGTCGATCGAGGCGACGAAGTCGATTCCCGCGGCGGGCGGAGGATCGTCGGCCGCGCCGCGCGCCGGCACGACGGCAAGCGCGATGGCCAGCGCCAAGGACGCGAGGATCTCAGTGCGTGAGGGCATAGGCGAGGATGTTCGTGTTCACCTGCCGGGCGTTGACGATCTCGTCGCCGCCGCAGCAGCAGCAGGTGCCGCCGGCGGCCGCGGTGTCGTTCAGCCCGTCGCTGCTGAAGACGACGACGAGACGACCCTCGATCGTGAGACCTTCGAGCACCGGCGTGTGGTCGCGTCGCTTCGTGTTCAGGCTCGAGATGTCGAAGACCGTGCTGAAGAGCGGATGGGTGAGCGGAATCGGCTTGAGCTCGACGCCGGGATACTCGCTTGCCGCGAAGATCGCGGCGATCTCGCGCCGGAAGCTTCGCGACCAAGGCTCGCTCGAGCAGCCGGCGCTCGCGAGCAGGAAGCCGCCGCGCAGGAGATACTCGCGCAACTGCGAACGCTCCCGCTCCGAGAGCGTGAAGGCGCCCTCGCCCGACATGACGCAGAAGGGATGCTCGAAGACGGCGGCGTCGTCGAGCCGAATGAGCGAGAACTTGCCGGTGGTCGCGACATCCGTCTTCGCCGAGAACTCCTTGAGGAAGCCCGGAGCGACGCAGCGGGAGGTCTTGTCGCCGGCGTAGGTCAGGTTCGCGCAGTCCACCGCGAGCGTCGAACCGGCGCTGCCCGCACCGAACGCCGACGCGACGAGGAGGGAGGAACCGACGACCATCGCCGTCATCCGGGCTGTCCACTTCACACGCATCGTCATGGCGTCTGTCCCTTTCGTCGGTCGGCCTCTTCGGCCAGGCGGCGGAAATATGCGGCGACATCCTCACGATAGCTCGCCGGCACGCCGCTCAAGCTGCCGGCGCCCGAGGTCGCGCCGGAACGGCCGGCGTCGATGATCTCGGCGTCGGCGCGGTCCATGTCGCCGATCGGGCGATCCTGGGCGACCTGACTCTCGGCGTCGCCGCCGACCCGATTGCTCTCGCGATTCGGCTTCCCCTGCGGACGGTGCGGCCCGACGACCGAGGCGTTGGCCGACATGCCGCTCATGCCCCCGCCCTGGTCTCCGCGCTTGCCCGGCTTCGACATCGGTCCGAGGCGAGCCTGGGTCATCTGCTTGAGTGCCTGGCGAAGCCCAGGCTTCGGCATCGAGAGACAGCCGTCGAGATCCTGGGCCATCGGGTCGGCCTGGGTTTCCTCGGCGCAGTCGCTCAGGAGCGACTCGAGCTTGCGCGCCGCATGATCGGCTTGGGCGTGCGCGTCGCGTCCCTCGCCCTTGCGGGCCGACGCCGCCGCGCCGGCCTGATCCTCATCCGCGTTCGACTCGTCGATCTTGCGGGTGAGTTCCTTGGCCTGCGCGGACATCTTCGGCAGCGCCTCCGAGGACTTGCTCGCCGTCGCGGCCAGCGCCGCAGCGGCCGCCGCAAGCTCCTCAGCGAGCTGCTCCTGCTCCTCGGCGAGATCCTGCATGCGCAACTGGTCCTGCGGCGCGGGATGCTCCGTGTTCCGGAACTCCGCGAACCGGTCGGCGAGCGCTCGCTGGTCGAGGATCGCCTGGCGCACCGCTTCGACGCGATCGAGAAGCCCCTCCGCAGCGGCGAGCTTCGCGAGGTCCTGTGCGTCCTTCGCGGACTCCGCCATCGACTGCTCGCCGAAGGGCTCCGTTTCGCTTCGCATCCGCTCGCCCGCCGTCGCGCGTCGCTGCCCGCGGTCGCGCGAGCCGTCGTCGGTCGCGCCCTCGCCCTCGCGCGACGCTTCCGCGAGTTCCTGCGCCGCGTCCTTCTGCCGCTCAAGAGCCTCGGCCTGCTTCGCGAGCGACTCCTGCCAAGGCTTCTCGACATCGAACGCCGCGGGTCGCTCGGCCCGCTCGCGCATGGCGTCGGCGAGCGAACGGGCGTTCTCCGTGTACCGCTCCGCCTGCCCTGCGAGCTGCTCGCGGGCCTCCTCGGCCGATCCGTCACCGCCCGACTCGCGCTCGGTCTGCTCGACGCGCTCGGTCGCCTCAAGGAGCGCCTCGCGCTCCTTCGCGAGCTCCTCGAGCCGCTCGCGGAACTCCTCCGCCTCGGCGGCGACATCCTCGACGCGCTCCTCGGTGCGAACGAGCTGCTCGTACTCCTCGCGCGAGAGCACCTCGATGATGACCGGCGAGGATCGCGCCGCATGCGGCGGATCGGGATGGGCGTCCCACGCGACCGCGAAGCACTGGATGAGATCGCCCGCGACGGCGCCGAGCGCGGCGGTGTCGAAGTGGGCGCGGGCGACGAGTCGCCTGCGATCGCCGCCGGCCGTCTCGAGCGTCGTCGTCGATGGCGGGAATCCGTTCACGCCGCGGATGCAGTCGATGCGCTCGATGCCGATGTCATCCTCCGCCTCGAAGACCACATCGACGGACCAACCCTCAACGACGAAGACCCGCTCGTCCGGCTCGATGACGCGGACGGTCGGCGGCTGGTCGGCCCGGACGACGAGCGGCGCCGAGCGCATCTCGTCGGATTCCGTTCCGTCCGCGCCGACGAGATCGAGTTCGATCCGCCCGCTCTCCGTGGCGTCGAAGCGGCCGACGACGACGCGCGGATCCGCGGGCTCGGGACGCAGCGTGACGCGCCGCTCCTCGCCGGTCGGCGTCGTCAGGACGAGGCGTCCCTCGCCGAGCGGCAGCGTTGCGGTGGCCCGCACCGTGACCGACGCCCCCGCCAGGGCAACCACTTCGCCCGCGCCGAGCGGACGGTCCTCCGCCGGCCAGCGGGTGTACGCCGGCGGCTGGACGCTCACCGTTGCCG
Organism: uncultured Isosphaeraceae bacterium; assembly: GCA_964395845.1. Taxonomy (GTDB): domain Bacteria; phylum Planctomycetota; class Phycisphaerae; order Phycisphaerales; family SM1A02; genus JAEUIT01. The sequence goes on from CAYNCG010000005.1 coordinate 13,294, forward strand.
ATTCGAAGCCCGGCACCGGCAGCACCTCGAGGCGATGGGTCGCGCTCCGGCCGCGCGGCGTCTCGACATGAAAGGACCGCGATGTCTCGGCTCGCTCGATGCGCAGGGCGAAGCGTTCGGCCGTGGCCGCCGTCGCCTCATCCATCGCCGCCGGCTCGAGGAGCAGCGGCACGCGATCGATCTCGCGCGTCGGATCCTCCGCGTCGACGAAGACGATGTCGGCCCGCTCCGCCCGCACCGGCCCGGTGATCGAGACCTCGATGAGCGCGGGCTTGCCGTGCCGCACGGCCTCTGGCTCGATCGTGACGGCGAAGCGGAGCGCCGTGTAGGCGGGATGGTGGCCGAAGGGATCGACGAGTCGGAGACCGGTCGCGGCAAGCAGGCCGGGAAAGGCAAGCTGCACGAGGAGCGCAGCGACCGGCGCGGCGGGCAGCCAGCGGAGCGCGCGGCGAAGACCGGCGGCATCGACCACGCGCGAGGCCTCGACCCGCGGCGCGAGCCGCTCGCCGCTCTCGATCGATTGCCGCACGAGCTCGGCGCTTGCGGCTGCGCTCGTCTCGCCTCGCTCGAACTCGAGGGCGTTGAGCAGCGTGTTGTTCGCGATGCCCAGCCGCATCTCGAGCATGCGGACCTGATGTCGCGGATCGACGCGCAGGGCGATCACGCTGCGCAGGACCCACACCGTCACGACGAGCGCGGCCAGCAGGAGCGCGCAGGCGATTCCCGCGAGTGTCCGCGGGCCGAATCCGAACGCGGCGTCGGCGACCAGCGCCACGAGGAGCGACCCGGCGAGCGCCGAAACGCCAAGCGCGAGTCCGCGCCCGAGCCGCGCGCAGCGCGCCGCGAAGGTCGCCCGCTCGATGAGCTCGTCAACCGCATGCACCTTGCGGGCCGCGGATGGCGTGCGCGCGACATCGCTCACGGAAGTCCCGCCTTTCGTCGAAGGATCCATTCCGCTCCGAGCCATGCGCACAGCATGATCAGGATCGACGCGCGATTCCAGACCCAAGCGGGCTCTCCGGACGCAATCGTCGCAAAACGACGCTTTCGGACATGCTCCGGGTAGTCCTGAGCGCGGTCCGCGGCGAATACCGAACCGCCGGTCGCCTCGGCGAGCTCGGCGAGGAAGCGCGGATCGGCGCTCGGATTGGTGCGCTCGGGCGAGGGATCGAAGGCGTTCAGGACCCGCTGCTGCCGCTCGGGCTGAAGTCCGGGCGAGTCGAGGGTGAGCGTGTGCACGCCGACGCTCTCCGGCACGAAGCTCGATTGCCGCCGCAGCGGCGCGGTCGGCGATGCGGCGAGCGGCAGTCGTTCGACGCGCCCGTCCGGACGGGCGAGCATCACCGCGTCCAGCCGGGAAGCGTAGCCGCGATCGAGGATGACCTCGACGGCGACCGAACCGCCGATCGGCGCGGACTGGCGCCCGAGCCGCAGCGTCACATCCTGTCCGGGGCGGGCGTCACCGCCGCTTGCGACCCATCGCACCATGCCCTGCCAGAGGCGCTCGTGGACGCCGCGAAATGCCGCCCGCTCGCCATCGACGAGCGCCCACTTCCACAATCCTTCGCCGAGCACGCCGACGACGACGCCGCGCCCGGCGCGCATCGAGACGATCGCGGGCGGCGCATCGGGATCCTGAGCGAAGTCGGGCGAGGCGCCGCCGACGCCACCGCGGGCCAGGACGATCGTCGCGGGCTTGGTCTCGAGCGCGGGCCGCAGCAAGGGCCACGGTGCGAGTCGATCGGCCTCGACCGCGAGATCGACGCCGAGCCGGTCGCGCTGCAGCCACGGCATCGTCGCCGCGCTCGGCGTGAGGGCGATGCGCATCGGCGGCGGCGGTTCCTCGAGCGGCCGCCGGTCGAAGAGCACCGGTTCGAGCGGCGCGAGCGCGACGCCGATCAGGTCGGCCTCGGCGCCGAAGGCCGGCCCGCGCGCGAAGATGACGCCGGCGCCACGATCGATTATGGCGTCGCGGAGGAGAAACGCCGATTCCGGCGTGAGGATCCGCTCGAGTCCCGTGCCGAGGATGAAGACATCGAATTCGGCGATGCCCGCAGGCGAGAGGATCGTCGCGAGATCGCCAAGGACCGCGTCCGCGTCGCGCGAGGCGGCGGACGGCTCGGCGTCGCGCGGATCGCCCGAGCGGATGATCTCGGTGCGCCGTTCGGAAAGCCGCGAGACCTGCACGAGCCTCACGCGCGGATCCTTGCGGAGCGCTTGGGCGATGAACTTCATGTCCCACGAGGGTTGGGCCTCGAGCATGAGGACGCGGGCCTTCGCCTTCGAGACATCGAGAAAGAGCGACTGGGCGTTGTTCGCCGTCTCGAGTTCCTCCGGCCGCGGTTCGCAGCGCACGAGATACTCGTATTGGCCCGGCTGCGCATGGCGAATCGGAATCTCGACCTCGCCGATGGTGCGTCCGCGCAGGTCGATCGCGTGCGTCGAGGTCGTTTCGCCCTCCGGTCCGCTCACCCGCAGCTCGACCGTCGTCTCGCCCGTCGGCAGTCCGATCTGCTGGACCCGCACGAGCAGCGAGCCCGCTTCCTCCGCGTAGAGAAACTCCTGCGTGGGCACCGCGTGCACGATGAGATCGCGTCGCTCGACCGCAGCCCCGACGGCGACGGCGTCGATCGGCACCCGACGCTTGCGGGCGATCTCGATGAGCGCCTGGGTGGACTGCCCGCTCGTCTCCCGCCCGTCGCTGAGGAGGAGGATGCGATGGCCCGCGCCGTCGGTTCCGTCGCCGCTCAGGACGGCATCGAGGACGCCATCCACCAGGCGACTCTCCTTCGCGTTCGCCGCGTCGGCGCCGAGCGCCTCAATCGCCGCGAGACTCACCGGCTCGGTGACCTCACCGACGATGCGGAGGTCGACCTCGGCGACCGCACCAAGCCGCGCGATCGCGTCGGGCGTCATCCATCCGCCGCGCACCCGCTCGAAGCGCGAGAGGCCGTCGCAATCCGCGGTCGCCATCGACGCCGAACGGTCGAGCAGGATCGTCACCCGCGGCCGCAGTTCGCGCTCGACCGTCGGCGGCACGCGACTCGGACCGAGGAGGACGGACGCGACGGCGACGAGGCCGAGGACGCGCAGCGCGAGGAGCGCGCCTCGCCACGCGGCGCTTCCCTCGGCGCGCGCGTAGCTCACGACGGCGAGGGCGACGGCGAGCGCCGCCAGCGCGCCGATGAGAAGCGGCGGAAGCGCCGGACGGAGGAACATGCCGCCGATCGCGTCGACGCCGATCATCGTCGCCACCCCGCCAGAAGGAGAAGCTCGAGGCAGAGCGCGCCGAGCGCGGCGAGGATCGCGATCCACCAGATCGGAGCGCCACCCGCGGCTCGACCCGCGATGCCGGCGCCGCTCTCCGAGGAGACAGACGGCGGCGCGCCGACGAGAGCGAGGAGCGCATCGCGATCGAGCGGCGCAAGGTCACTCTCCCGCGGATCCGCATCGACGGCCGCCATCGCGATCGCCCGCCCCTCGCTCTCGACGCGATGGATGCCGACCTGCCGCGTGCGCTCGATCGATGCCGTCACGCCGATCCGGTCGCGGAGAAGAACCGCCTCCGCCAGCGGAGCGCCGGACGGGCCGAAGACCGCGAAACCGGTCGATTGGTTCCCCGCGCCGCCGCAGGCCAGCGCGATCGGCTCGCCGACCAGATGCGGCCGGAATCCGTCGGAACCCGCCTCGCCAGCGAGCGACTGCATGAGCGCGACGAAGCCGCCGTGACGGCCGATGTCACCGGTGCGCGGCGAGGGATTCAGGTTGAGGAGGGCAAGCGAGCCGGCGCCGATCCGGCGGAGCGAGAGCGCCGGCGTGCCGTCGTCGAAGGAGAGGACATGCAGCGCATCGTCGCGCACCTCGCTCGCTCCGCGCTGCCGTCCGACGCGGATCTGCCCCAGGCCGAGCAGCGCAGCGTCGTCGAACTCCGCGAGGAGCGCGGCCCGCGCCGGTCCGCCGATCAGCCGTCCCTCGCGATCGCCGGGTGCTCCCGGCATGAAGGGCAGCGCGCCCGGCGAGCGGGCCTCGATCGCCCGAAGGTTCTCCTGCAGCGAGCCGCCGCCGCAGAGAATGAGAAGATCGCCGCCTCGCTCGACGAAGCCGATGAGCGTCGCGATGCCCGCGGCGTCGAGGCGCGTGCAGTCGCCCATGATGATCGAGGGAAGATCGGCGATCGCCGCCTCGGTGAGTTCCGCCACGCGCAGCGGACGCGGGGCGAACCGATCGCGCTCGTCGCCGCGCGGCGCGAGGGCGCGCACGAGATAGAAGGTCGCCCGCGCCGAATCCGCGGGATCCTCGTCGCTCAGGACGCCGACCGGTCGGCGCGCCCCGACGGTGAAGGTCGCGTGCGCCGCATCGTCCTCGACGAGTCCGTCGCCGTCGATCGAGACCCGGACCGCATGCGGACCGGGCCGCTCGGCGCTGACCACGAAGACCTCATCGACGGCTCGGCCCGGAAGGAGCGCGATCGGCCGGGCCTCGACCGGCTCCCCGTCGACGGACACGCGGGCCGTCACCCGGCGCTCGTCGTCGCCGCCCTGACCGCGGAAGCGGACGGTCAGCGCGACGGGCTGCCGCGGCGCGACCTGATCGCTCGACACGCCGCGCATCTCGACGCTCGCGTTGCCGCGTTCGGGCGTGCCGACGAGGACGACCTCGATGGCGGTGCCCGGCGGCACACCCGATCCGTCGCCGTCGTCGTCGCTCGCGTCGTCGGGCCCACGGCCCCGGGCGTCCGCGCGATCCCGCCAGTTCGACGCCTGGCCATCCGTGACGATCACGAGCCGCCGCACGCCCTCGCCCTCGGCGAGCCGCTGCGACGCGAGCCCGAGCGCAGCGCCGAGATTCGCCCGCGCTTCCGACGGCCGGACCTCGCCGAGGAGGCCGACGAGCATGTCGAGATTCGGCGTCAGCGCGCCGACGAGTCCGCGCGGCCGATCGTCGGCGACGATCACTTCGGCCTGATCGCTCCCGCCCCGCAGGGCACCGATGCGGGCCGCGGCCTCGCCTCGGGCGGCCTCGAAGACCGCGGCGCCGCCGTCGGCGTGACGCATCGAGAGGCTCGCGTCGAGGAGGATGACCGTCGTGCCCGCCGCGCCGTCATCCGCGTCGCCGGCGTGCGTGCGGCCGGTCCAGACCGGCTCCGCGAAGGCCAGCGCGAGCAGGATCACCGCCAGCGATCGGATCGCGAGAAGGAGCCGCCGCCGGATGCGGAAGATGCTCGACTGGCGCGCCGCGGTCGAGCGCAGGAGTCGGATCGAGGGGAATGTCACCGGGCGTCGCGCATGCCGATGCAGGAGATGGGCGATGATCGGCAGCGCGACGAGAAGCGCGCCGGCGAGCATCGCGGGACCGAGCAGCGTCATGACGCCGAGGACGATCATCGGCCTCCGCGGCGCTGCAGGAAGCGCTCAAGGGCGAGGAATCGGTCCTCGCCGGTGTGGAGGAGCGTGCGCTCGATGCCGAGCGAGCGCGTCATCCGATCGAATCGCTCGAGAAAGTCGGTCATCGCTCGGGCATACGAGTCGCGGATGTCGTCGAGATGGACGCGCACGCGCTCGCCGCTCTCGCTGTCGACGAAGAGTCCCGCGCCGCCGCGCGGCAGCTCGAGCTCCTCGGCGTGCAGCGTCTGGAAGAGAATCGGCTCGTGCCCGCGCGCCGCGGCCTCGGCGAGCGCAGCGACGGTCGCGTCGGGATCGTCGATGAAGTCGCTCACCACGACGAGGATGCCGCGGCGGCGCGAGCGGCGCACGACCGACTCGATCGCCGCGGGCAACGCCGCCTCTCCCGCGCAGGCGTGTCCGTCGAGGGCCGCGAGCATCTGCGTGAGATGGGCCATCGAGACGCCCGGCCGCTCAGCGCGGACCGTCCCGTCGGCGGCGATCGCGAGCGCCACGCGATCGCTCCGCTGCACCAGGAGGAACGCGAGCGCCGCCGCGACCGATCCGGCGAGCTCGAACTTCGACGGCCCTGAGGCGGGCACCGTCTCGCCGCGGGCCGTGACGCGCTTCGTTCCGGGCGGCGGCGCGTCGCAGCCGCGGAAGTCCATCGACGCCGAGCCGTCGAGGAGGATCGTCGTCGAGAGTTCGCTCTCGTGCTCGTAGAGCTTGATGTAGAGGCGATCGCTCCGTCCGTACGCCTTCCAGTCGACATCCGCGGGATCGTCGCCGGGCATGTACTGGCGATAGTCGTTGAACTCGACGCTCTGGCCGCGCTGCCGCGAGCTGTGTCGCCCGGAGAGCGCGCCGCGCACGCGGCGCGTCGTCGAGAACTCGAGGTGCCGCAGCCGCTGCATGTCGCCCGGAGCGAGGAACCGCGCGCCGACCGGCGCGCCGTCGCCGTGGGCGTCGTTGCGGTGGCGGATGCGATGGAGGAAGGTCCGGGCGTCCATGTCGAACGGATTGTCGCTGCGATTCCCCGATGGTCTGCCCGAGCGCCGCCCGCGCTCACACGCTCGCGTAGCTCGGCTCCTTCACCTCGTCGAGCACGCGGCGGACGATCTCGCTCGCGTCGATGCCGTCGCCGGCGGCGGTGTAGTTCGGGAGCACGCGATGGCGAAGCACGAGGGGCGCCGCCTCGCGCACGTCGTCGGCGGAGATCGACGGGCGCCCGTCGAGCACCGCGAGCGCCTTCGCCGCGAGGATCATGTGCTGGCTCGCCCGCGGACCGGCCCCCCACTCGATGTAGCGCTTCGCGACCGCGGGAGCGTCGGCGTCCCTCGGGCGCGTCGCGCGGGCGATCGCGACCGCGTAGCTCACCGCGTGGCGCGTGGCGGGCATGCGACGGACGAGATGCTGGATGGCCGTCGCCTTCGCATGATCGAGCACCGGCTCGACCGTCGGCGTCCGGTCCTCGGTCGTCGCCGCGACGATCGCCTCCTCCTCGCCGCGCGAGGGATAGTCGAGCCAGAGGCTGAACATGAAGCGATCGAGCTGCGCTTCGGGAAGCGGATAGGTTCCCTCCTGCTCGATCGGATTCTGGGTCGCGAAGACGAGGAACGGACGCTCGAGCGCATAGCTCTTCCCGAGGCTCGTGACGGTCAGTTCCTGCATCGCCTCGAGGAGCGCCGACTGCGTCTTCGGCGGGGTGCGGTTGATCTCGTCGGCGAGCACGAGATTCGCGAAGACCGGTCCGTGCATGAAGCGCATCTCGCGACGGCCGGTCGCGGGATCGTCATGGAGGAGTTCCATGCCGACGATGTCGCTCGGCATCATGTCGGGGGTGAACTGGATGCGGCGGAAGGTCCAGCCGAGCGACTGGGCGAGCGTGCGGACGAGCAGCGTCTTCGCGAGGCCGGGCACGCCGATCAGGAGCGCGTGTCCCTGGGCGAGCACGGCGGTGAGCATCGCCCGGATCGCCGGGCGCTGGCCGACGATGACCTTGCCGACCTCGCGTTCGACGCGACTCGCGCTCGCGGCCGCTTCCCTGAGGAGTTCGAGATCGCCGCCGTGAAGTCGTTCGTCGCTCATGGTGTGTGCTCGTGCCTTCCGCCGTTCAGTCCTGCCCGCTTCCCCGCAGCGCCCGTTCCAGCTCGTCGCGGCTCTCGATCGCTCCTTCAAGCGACGGCCCGTCGGCACGAAGGATCACCGGCAAGCGCTTCGCCCCTACCGCCACGAAGGCGTCGATGTTGCGTCGGATCATCGCTTCGATCTGCGGATCCCCGAGTACCGACGCGAGGCGTTCGGCCCCGACGAGCCGCTCCGCCTCGGATCGTGCCGCGAGGGGCGTGCGCGGCTCCTCCGGAGCGAAGAGCCACCGATCGTACTCCGCGTAGCGCGCCGGATCGGCGATCCAGACCGCCAGGGCAAGCTGGGCGAGCTCGCAACTGTGCTCGAAGCGCGGCTCGGTCACCAAGAGCGTCGCGTTGCAGTCCGCGTCCATCGGCACCGGTGCGACGAGCACCGTGAAGCGCGCCGGATCGTCGACGAGGGTCTCGGCAAGCAGGGCGTGCGTCGCGCGGCAGTGCGGACAGGCGAAGTCGGCGAGAAGAACGATCGTCGTCGTCCCGTCCGCGGCGCCCCACGAGGGAGCGTTCGACGCATCGAAGCGAACGGTTCCCACCTGCACGCTTCCAGCGCCGCCGCCGACGCCCATGAGCGTGCCGAGCGTGCCGGGACGATAGGGAACCGCGAGCTGCCCGCCGACGAGGATCGCCGACGCGACGCCGCCGGCGACGAGCGCGCCGGGCGTGGCCGCTGCGAAGCGCCGAGCGAAGACGATGACCGCGAACAGCAGGCCGATCGCGTGATCGGCCATGCACCAGGGGCAGACCGCTCCGATCGCGACGAGCTGGAGTCCGATGAACCAGAGCGCCGCCAGGGCGATCATGACCGCGCATGCTGCGGTCGTCGCCGACCGGCGGGCGAGCATCGACTGGATGGCCACCAGCCAGACGAGCGCCGCCGGCAGGCCGAGCGGCACCCCGAAGACCCCCGCCCAGCGGCTGGTGAGGACGGCCTCGCAGCCGCTTCCGCCGCCGCAGCCGACCGGCCGCCCCGCGGCCGAGAGGCCGACGACGCCCAAGTAGCTCGAGATGCCGAGGCCGACGAGGGCCAGCAGCAGGGCCAGCGCGAAGGCGGGGCCGCGGAGCGCGGTCGGCTCGGGAGCGCTCGCATGGCTCGAAGCGGGACGGTCGGGCGTCACGGCGTCGCACGATACGGCGGATTCCCGCTTTCGCGCATCGGGTGCCGACGACAGCGACACATTTCACGAGAATGCGGCTTGGCATCGAAGCCAATGTCGGACACGCCGGACGGAGGTCCGCGCCGCCGGCATCCCAACGCCGCCGCTCGCGTTCAGCACATCGACGCGACCACGCCTCGGTCAGCGAATCGCGGGGCGATTGTCCCCCCGATTCGAGCGATTCCCGCACCGGAGAGATTCATGTTCAGCCGCCGCGCCCTTCGGGGCATGCTCGTCGCCGCCGTCCTCGCCTGCTCGGCCTTCCTCGGACCGAAGCCCGCCCACGCGCAGGGAACCTCGGATCTCTTCCCCGAGCCGATGAGCTCGGCGGACATCGAGGCGACCCTCGATCGCATCGGCGTCCAGGGCGATGCCCGCACCGCGGCGCTCAGGGCCTTCGAGGAGTACATCGGGCGATTCCTCGATCTGCGCAAGGGCGACATCGAGGACTACCTCCAGGGACGCACCGATCTCTCCGGTCGCGAGCGCACCCGCGAGGAGGTCACGAGCCGCTCCGCGGCGCGCGAGCGGCTCCTCAATCGCATCGCCTCGATCGAGAACCAGCTCTTCGACTCGATCGCATCGATCGCCGGCGAGAGCGGCACGGTTCAGGCCACGCGCGAGCGCTTGCGCGCCGAGCGTCGGCGCGACTGGGCCGCCGCCAGTCCCTTCGGCGGCCGCGGAAGCCGCGTCGAACTCGATGAGATTCTCGCGTCGGTGCTGGCACGCTCGCAGACCACGCTTCCGGACGGCGTTCGCGCCGAGGTCGACACGCTCCTTCGGACCCACGAGGAATCGGTGACCGGCCAGTACCGCAAGCTCCTCGACGCGGCCGTCGCCGAGAGCGTCGCGATGTTCGACGCCTTCGCGGCCGCGAACCTGAAGCGGCCCGAGGCGGACGGCACGACCCAGCCCGATCCGAGCGCATGGAGCGACTATTTCCGCCGGACGGAAGAGATCCGACGCGAGGTTCGCGCGCCGCAGTCGGCGATCCGTCAGGCGATCCGGCGCTCCGCGCGCGAGACCGCCAATCGCGTCGCCGATGCGCTCCCCACCGAGGTTGCCCAGGCCTTCCGCGACTCCTTCTACGCCCGGGCCTACGCGAGCATCGCCGCGCCGCGCGATCCGGTGCCGCCGCTCGTCGAGGAGGCGCGCAAGCTCGCCGCCGCCGGCGAGATCAAGGCGGAGGAACTCGCCCGCATCGAGGAGATCGCCGCGGGACACCAGACGCGCCGCAACGCCCTGACGAACTCGATCGCCGAGCGCGTCGAGGATGAGCGGACGGGCGACCCGGGCGTGCAGTTCGTCATCTTCGGCGACGGCGCCTCGCTCGAGCCGGAGCGCGAGTCGACGAAGCTGCTTGCCGAGCGAACGAAGCTCGACGAGTCGAGCGCCGCGGCCATCGGCGGCATCGCCGCCAAGCTCGCTGAGATGAGGCAGGAGCGAAGCGAACGGCGTTCGATCAATGTCGCCGGACAGGAGATCGAGATCCCCGAGGGCGCCGGGACCTTCACGACCGCGACCATCATGATCGGCGGGACCGACGGCGAAGCCGCGGGCGAGCCGATCATCTTCACGAGCGTCGGCGAGGAGGGGGACTTCGGGGAGTTCGCGTTCTCGGCCGCGGGCGGCGGACCGCAGGTCGGCGTCGTGCAGGCGATGCAGCGCGACTGGATCGAGCGGCTCCGGCGCGACCACGCGCTGGGCGAGAGCGAGTCGACGGTGCTCGACCTTCTCTACGCCGATTACCGCTCCAGCTACGCCGACATCGAGAACGGCGAGCTTGCGGAGCTGAAGTCGATTCCCGGGTTCGGCGCGGTCCTCCTCGCGGGGGGCGGACCGTCGGGCGAGGATGTCTACGAGCCGGAGACGCCGACGGCCGAGGCGATCAGCCGTCGCGCGGCCCTGAAGCGATCGATCACCGAGCGGACCATCGCCCTCGATCGGGAGTTCTTCAGCGGACTCGGCGCCGCGTTCGGCGATCGCTTCTCCCCGGCGGAGATCGCCCGGCTGAAGTCGGAGCGCGAACGGGCCGCGTATCGCTCCGCCGACGCGGGCGGCATGATGTTCGGATCCGGCTTCGGACAGTCCAAGGCGGCGACGATCGATCTCGCCGAGATCGTCCGCGACGCGAAGCTCGCCGAGGCGACGCTCACGACGATTCGCGAGCGACTCGACGCATGGGATCGCGCCGCGACCGATGCCTTCCGCCAGCGCTTCAACGAGCGCGTCTCCGCCCAGGAGGGACACGAGGAGCTCGAGCGGCAGCTCTCCGAGCAATCGCGCGCCGAAGGCCGCCCCGGTGAGGTGCGCATCGAGAGCGGGAACGAGACCTTCGAGAAGATGGAAGCGCTTCGGAAGCGGGGCGACGCGGCCGATCGTCTCACGCGCTCGCTGAACGAGGGCGCCCGCGACGACCTCGCCGCGCTCATCGCCGACGCCGAGGAGCGGCGCCGCCTGATCGACGCGTGGAACCGCAAGGTATGGCCCGGCGTGGCCCGCGATCGACGAAACATCGATTCGAAGATCGAACTCGCCCTCGGTCTCGAGGGACTCACCGCCGACCAGCGGACGCGCCTCGACGCGATCGCCGGCGAGCACCGGCTCGAGTACCGTCGCATCATCGACGAGATGGTGCGGACCCACGAGGAAAGCGAACCGAAGCCGGGCGAGGACGCGATGCAGGGCATCGACATCGGCGCCATGCGCAAGCGTCAGGAGACGATGAATCGCCTCACTTTCGAGCGCGACGAGCTCAACGAGAAGACCTTCCGCCGCCTTCGCGAGGCGCTCGTCGAGATGGTGGGCGACGAGCGCGCGAAGCTCCTCGGCGAGATGCCGGCGCGATCCAAGCGCGGCCCCGGCGGCCTCCCCGAAGGTTTCGAGCGATCGATCCAGATCGGCGGCTAACGCTGGCGTCGCGCTTTCAGATTCAACACAGAGGCACAGAGGACGCAGAGGGCCACAGAGAAGTCAAAAGAGAAAGGGGCTGCGCGACTCAGCACGAGCGCGCAGCACCATCTCTTCATCTTCTCTGTGCCCTCTGTGCCTCTGTGGTTCTCTGGTTCTCTGGTTCTCTGGTTCTCTGAAGGTCAGCGCGATCAGCCGCGGCGCCACTCGGCGGGCACATCGCCGTAGGACGCGACGATGCGCGAGCGGATGCCGCCGCGGCCCTTCCAGTCGGTAACGACCTGCAGCCACAGCGGACTCATCGCCTCGGCGAGGTCGTCGCGGATGCGGTTCGTGACCGCCTCGTAGAAGATTCCCTCGTTGCGGAACGACTGGCAGTAGAGCTTCAGGCTCTTCAGTTCGACGCAGACCGCGCGCGGCACATAGCGAAAGGTGATGGTGCCGAAGTCCGGATGTCCGGTCTTCGGGCAGACGCTCGTGAACTCCTCGTTCACATGCTCGATGAGAAACGGCGTTTCCGAGGGCGAATCGAAGAACTCGAGCAGGTCTGGCTGGGGCATCGCGGTGGTGTTCGTTGGGTCGGTTCGTTACGGCTTGTACTTCGTGAGGATCGCGACGACCTTCGGCTGGTCGGCGTTGATCCGCAGCGAGCGCTGGAAGGCGGTGCGGGCCTCGAGTCGGGCGGCGTCGTCGCGGCGACCGCTCTGGAGCCAGCGGTTGAGGGCGTTCGTCGCGACGCCGTTGAGCGACGGCCAGTGATCGCCGTCGAGCTCCACGCCCTTGCGGTAGGCGTCCGCGGACTTGTTGTAGTCGCCCGTGCGGAAGTGGGCCCATCCGAGCCGCTCGTAGGCGTTCGCGCTCGGAGCGATGCGGATCAGTTCCTCGGCGGTGTTGATCGCCTCGACATACCGCTTCTCGGCGGCATAGAGATTCACGAGGCTCGTCAGGATCCCGTCGCGGGGCTCGACGAGCTCGAGCGCCGTCTCGTAGGTGCGGATCGCGTCGGCGTTGCGACCGACGCCCTCGAGCGCGACCGCGAGCCGGACGCGCGCCTCGCCGTCGTCCTTGGCGAGCTCGACGGCCTTCTCCGCGAAGGCAAGCGCTTCCTGGGCCTGATTCAGCTTCAGATACGCGTCCGCCATCCCGGCGTTGGCCTCGCGCGACTCGGGCCGGAGGACGAGCGCCCGATGGAACGCGCGGATCGACTCGGACCACCGTCCCAGTCCGCTGAGGACGCGGCCGTGGCCGAACTGGGCGTCGAAGCTCTCGGCATCGAGCTGGGCGGCGCGGGCGTAGGCCGGCTCCGCCTTCTCGAGGTCGCCCATCGCCTCATAGGTCCGGCCGACGCCGATGTGGGCATCGACCAGGGTCGGATTCTCGCTCAGGAGGTCGTTGAAGAGGACGAGCGCCTCGTCATAGCTGCCCGCGTCGGTCCGGGCGTTCGCGTCCGCGAGCACCACCTCCTGGGCCTCGGTCGGCTCGAGCACGATCGTGGGCCGCTGCTCGGGCTGGAAGACCGGTCGCTCGGCCCGCTCGCCGCGGCCGCCGCAGCCAGCCATGCCGAGCAGGAGCACGCCGACGGCGAGCGAGCCGGCACGGATGGGCGCGAGGGCGCCGCGGCCGCCGGGGAGGCCGGTCGCCTCCGCGTGCGTCGGATGCGGCGTCGGGTTCGATCTCGAATCGGGCATCACGGGTGTCGTCACGAGGTTCGCTTTCGGGGCTTCGTGGTGGTGGTCGCGGCGCGTCGGCTCGCCGCCGCCGGCTCGTTCGCACCGCCGGACCGCGGGGTCCGGGAACGAGCCTGACCCGGGGAGGGGAGAATAGCTCGTAACCGCTCCGCATTCACGGCGTCCCACGGCCGGCCGGAGGGATCATCGGCCTTTTCGGTCTCGAGAATCTTCGGAATCCGCCTCAAGTCCTCGGCGGCCATGATGGCCCGAAAGCACGCCTCGCCGCAGGTTCCGTGGCCGATGTGCTCGTGCCGATCGACGCGCGAGCCGGGCGGGGCCTTCGAATCGTTCATGTGCAGGACAAGAAGCAGTCCGCTTCCGCAGGTGTCGCGAAAACGCGCCAGCGTGGCCTCCGCCGCGGCGTCGGTCGACATGTCGTAGCCGGCGCTGACGACATGACAGGTGTCGAGGCAATAGGCGACGCGCTCGGGCTCGCGCACGAGATCGCGAATGATGCGGAGATGGCGGAAGTCGTAGCCGAGGTTCGTGCCGCTGCCGGTCGTCGTCTCGAGACAGGTGATCGCCTTCGCTCCGCGGAGGCTGCGGTGGATCTCGTCGAGGCTCGCGGCGATGCGCTTGAGTCCCGCGAGCTCGTCGGCGCTCGGTTCGCCGCCGAGCGCATTCGGCGACTTCGGCGGTCGGGCAGCGCCGAGATGGGCTCCGGGATGGGCGACGCAGCAGCGGATGCCGAGGGCCTCGCAGCGGGCGAGCTCGTCGCGCTGCGCGGCGATCGACTTCGCCCGCAGTTCGGCATCGGGCGATGCGAGATTGACGAGGTAGGAATTGTGGCTCACCACGCGATCGAGGTCGTCCGTCCAGCCGGCCCGTTCGACCGCAGCGCGAAACAGCCTGACGGCCTCGTCGGTGAGCGGCGCCGCGTTCCACTGACGCTGGTTCTTCGTAAAAACCTGGACGCAATCGAGCCCGAGTCGAACGGCCTCGTCGACCGCATTGTGTATGCCGCCGGCGGCCGAACAGTGCGATCCGATCATGCCGCGAATGTCAGGGCGGGTGGTTGACGATGCCAAGGCGGCCTCCTGCGGGTGATGTCCACTCCGAGCGCGCGAAGGGGACGCTCAGACCATGCGGGCCCCGGCGGCCTTCGCGGCGGCGACGATCCGCTCGGCGGTGCGGACGGCGGCGAAGCCCGCGGTCGCGTCGACGAAGGGCCTGCGCCCGGTGCGCACCGCATCGAGGAAATCCTCGGCCTGCAGCCGGAGCGGCTCGCCCGCGCCGACCTCGAGCGGATCGATCGAGACGAGATCGAGATAATTCACGCTCGAGAGATCCTGGCCGCTCCGGAGCGCCTCGCGCAGCTCGCGGATCTTCTCGTCGTTGGCGCTCTTGCGGACGACGGTGCCCTTTCGCTCGACGAAATCCGCCGAAACATAGCTCTGGTCGCTGATGAGCCGGATCTTCCGCTCGGTCTTGAGGGCGAGCCTGCTCGCGGTCACGTTCGCCACGCAGCGCACGCCCGACGGTCCCGCGGGAAAGACGAGTCGGGCGTTGCAGACATCCTCGGCCTCGCCGAGTACGGAGACGGCGTTGGCGTGGATCTCCTCCGGCTCGCTGCCGACGAGCATGAGCAGGACATCGATGTCGTGAATCATCATGTCGAGCACGACGCCGACATCGACCGATCGGAAGGTCATCGGCGAGACGCGATCGACCTCGACGAACATCGGCTGGAGCCCGAGCTTCCGCACCGCGACCATGACGGGATCGAAGCGGACGACATGGCCGACCTGCAGCACGGCGCCGCTCGCGGCCGCGGCGTCGGCGATCGCCTGGGCCTCGCGGACATCGGGGGCGAGCGGCTTCTCGATGAGGCACGCGACGCCCGCGGCCAGCAGCTTCTCGGCCGCCGCCCGGTGATGCACCGTCGGCGTCGCGATCGTCACCGCGTCGACGCCGTGGGCGATGAGCTCCTCGACCGACTCGAACCCCTTGCCTCCGTACTGCTCGACGATCCCCTGCCGGCGCTCGGCGTCCCGGTCGACGACGCCGACGAGGTCCGCACCGTCGATCTGGGTGTAGAGGCGGGCGTGATGGCGTCCCATGCGGCCGACGCCGACGACCCCGCAGCGAAGGGTGCGCGGCGCGGTCGACGGCGCGCTGGACGAGGCCGAAGGCATCGAAGTCATGGGACGCAGAATATGCAGAAAGCGAACGGGGCGGAGCGGCCCGTCACCGGGCGTGCGACCCGCACTCCGGGCAGCGGGCGTGGCGCGGAAGGCCCCGAAGCGAGTGTCCGCACGCCGCACAGGTGGCGTCGGTCGCGCCGTCGGCGGCGGCGGCGGTGACGGGAGCCGATCGGTCGGAGCGCGTCCGTCGGCGCTCGGCGCGGTCGAGGGCCTCCGCGCGGGCGACCGCGGCGTTCTTCGTGTGCCAGAGGAGGGCGATGAGCCGCCAGCCCATCCAGAAACACACCGCGATGGCAAAGGCATCGGCAAAGTCGAGCGCGCGGAGGAAGAACCAGGTGAGCAGGAAGCCCGCGGCGATGATGAAGGTCGCTCCGAGGAACGGTCCGCTCGCCGAGAGGAAGCTGCGCTCCGAGGGATCCTGGCCGGCGTATTCGGTCATAGCGTTCACCCGCACCGAGAGGGCCACGAGATAGGCGATCGCGGCGACGACCACGACGAGGTCCCAGAGCGCCTGGAGCGCGACGCCGCCGATACCCCTCGTCAGCGGATAGGCGGCGAACGCGGCGATCGCAAGCAGGGCGCTGCCGATCGCGATGGCGTTCCACCAGCGCGGCAGGCGACCGGCGGGCAGCGTGCCCGGCGCGTGCAGCGCCGCCGCGGCGACCGCAAACAGCCCCCAGACGAGCACGATCGACCAGTCGCCGAGGCCCACGGAGGGTCTCCACCAGTGGGCGGCGGTGACGATGGCCGCGGCGCCGGCGCAGGCGAGCGCCACGGTCACCGCCGTTGCGACCGCGGCGGAACTCGCCGCACTGCGGGTCGAGAGGTCATCCGCGACGACCTCGACGCGACGGTGAAGGCGTGCGGGAACCGCGTCAGGACGCCGCTCTGCCGTCGCCGTCAATCGCTCGCCGACGGGAACGGCGGGAGCGACGGAACGCATCGGGCGGCCGTGCCCGCACTCCGGACAGGGCGTGCCGCGCCGAAGTCCGCGGAGCGCGTGACCGCAGGAACGGCAGGTGGCGTCGTCGTCGTTCAGGTCCTCGCCGACCACGGCCTCCGGTCGCGCCACATGCATGCAGCGCGCGCAGACCGATTCGCCCGAGAGGGGCTCGAAGGAGCGCCCGCAGCGGGTGCAGGTCAGGTCGAGATCGTCGAGCGGGATGATCTCGTCATCGTCCTCGCGCCGAACCGATCCAGGCTCTTGTGCGGCCATCGTCGTACCTCCCCCGCTCCGGCCCGTGCGGTCCGTCTCAGGCGACCGGCGCGCCGAGCGCGTGCCGCACCGCGGCGCGGAACATCTGGAGCCCCGGCGTCTCGCCCTGCCGCACCGCGGCGTCGAGACGGGTCCAGGTCGGATGCTGCGACCAGCGCGTGTAGCGCTCTGGATGCGGCATGAGGCCGAAGACGAGCCCGGTCGTGTCGCAGATGCCGGCGATCGCCTTCAGGGAACCGTTGAAGTTCTCGTTGGCGGCGTAGCGAACGGCGACCTGACCGTTCGCCTCAAGCTGGGCGATCGTCTCCTCGTCGGCGACGAAGCGACCCTCGCCATGGGCGCAGGGCAGAAGATCGGTGCCCGGCGCACAGGTCACGCCGCGGGTCCAGACGCAGCGGGTGTTCGCCGGGATCTCGAAGCGCGTCCACGCGTCGTTGAAGCGGGCCTGGGCGTTCTGGGTGAGCGCGACGGTCGGGGCGGCCGGTTCCTCCGGCCAGCGTGCGCCGGCCGCGGGCCCGGGCAGCAGCCCCGACTGCACCGCGATCTGGAAGCCGTTGCAGGGGGTGATCATCGGCACGCCGCGCTCGATCGCCGCGGCCAGCGCCGGATAGATCGACTGGCGGATGAGCTGGGCCATCACCCGACCGGCCGCGATGTCGTCGCCATAGGAAAATCCGCCGGGAAGCCCGATCAGGCGGAAGCGATCGATGATCGTCGGCTCGCGCATGAGCCGCTCGAGATGGAAGGTCTCGACCCGCGCCCCCGCGGCCTCGAAGGCGCGGCAAAGCTCGAGGTCGCAGTTGATGCCCGGCGCCGTGATGACGAGCGCCCGAACGAGTGCCTTCTGTGGATGCGGATCTGACATGGTGGAGGTCCTCTTCCCTCGGCTCCGTGCGGTTGCGGTCCAGACTCACCAGCTCATCGACGACCATCGTTCGCGCAGCCGCTCGAGCGGAATCTCCGCGGCGTCGGCGCCGACGCGGATCGTGAGCGACCCGCGCTCGACGAAGGTCCCGACGATCGCGTGCGGAATGCCGGCGAGCGCCCGGGCGATCCGCTCGCGATCCGTCGGCGCTACCTCGAGGAGGTAGCGGGACGGCTCCTCGGCGAAGCACTTCGCGGTGAGCGAGACGCCCTCGTCGGCCGCCTTCGACGGGTCGAGCTCGAGCCCGACGCCGCCGGCGAAGGCCATCTCGGCTGCGGCGACGAGGAGGCCACCCTCGCTGAGATCGTGGGCGCTCGCGACGATGCCGGCCCGGATCGCGTCATGGACCGCACGGGCGATGCGCGGACCGCGCTCGAGATCGGTGACCGGCAGCTCGCCGCCGGTCTGGCCGGTGATGAGGTGATAGTGCGACCCGCCGAGCCGGCCGTGCGTCTCGCCCACGAGGACGAGCAGGTTGCCCGCCCGCTTCGCGTCCATCGTCACCGCCCGCTCGGCCTCGGGCAGGATGCCGAAGCCGGAGATCAGGAGCGTCGGCGGGATCTGGATCGTCACGCCGCCGTCGGTGACGAATTGATTATTGAGCGAGTCTTTTCCTGAAATGAATGGCGTTCGGTAGGCCTTCGCGCCGTCGTAGCAGGCCTCGGCGGCGCGGACAAGCGAACCGAGGTTGCGCGGATCCTTGCAGGAGGGCCAGCAGAAATTGTCGAGAATCGCGATGCGCGACGGGTCGGCGCCGACGCAGACGAGGTTGCGCACGCACTCGTCGATCGCGGCGAGCACCATGAGATAGGGATCGGCCGAGAGGCCGGTCGCGAGTCCGTTGCCGATCGCGAGTCCCTTCGGGCTGGTCGGCACCGGCTGGATGACCGCCGCGTCGCCGGGGCCGGCGTTCGGGCCGACGAGCGGCTTCACCACCGACATCCCCTGCACCTCGTGGTCGTACTGGCGCACGATCCACGACTTGCTCGTGATGTTCGGATGCTCCAGGAGCGCCTCGAGCGCCTTCGCGAGATCGGCGCTGCGCTCGCCCAGTCCGAAGCGGCCTCCGGCGCTGAACTGCGGCTTGCGCGGCTGGAACCGCTGGCCCGCGGTGAAGGCCGGATCCCACACCGCATCCCGCGTCGGCATCGGATTGCCCTCGTGCAGGAAGTGGGTGTCCATCCGACCGACCTCGGTGCCGTGCCAGCGGAGGATGAGCTCGTCGGTCGGCGTGCCGAAGACGCCGAGATCGCACCACTCGACGCCATGCTCCGCGCAGAGCCTGCCCAGGGCCTCGACGCGGTCGGGGGCGACCGCGAGCACCATGCGCTCCTGGGCCTCGCTGATCCAGACCTCGACCGGCGAGAGCCCGTCGTACTTGAGGGGCGCCCGCTCGAGCTCCACCTCGGCCCCGATGTCCTTGCCCATCTCGCCGACGGCGCTCGAGAAGCCGCCCGCGCCGCAGTCGGTGATGCCGTGGAAGAGCGGGCCGCCCGGGAAGTCCCGCGCAGCGAGGATGCAGTCGAGGGCCTTCTTCTCGGTGATCGCGTTGCCGATCTGCACCGCGTGGCTGAACTCGTCGGCGTGCGTGTCGGTGAGCTCGGCGCTCGAGAAGGTCGCGCCGTGGATGCCGTCGCGCCCGGTCCGCCCGCCGAGGGCGATGATCCGGTCGCCGCGCTCCACGCGGCCCTTGATCAGGTGCTTCGGCATGAGGCCGATGCAGCCGCAGTAGACGAGCGGATTGCCGACATAATTATTATCAAACCAGACCGTGCCGTTGAGGGTCGGGATGCCCATACGGTTGCCGTAGTCGCGTACGCCGGCGACGACCTGCGAGAGCACGCGGCGCGGATGGAGGCAGCCCGCGGGGAGCTCCTCGATGTCCGGGTAGGCGACGCAGAAGACATCGGTCGCGGCGATCGGCTTCGCGGCGAGGCCGGTGCCCATGATGTCGCGGATGCAGCCGCCGATGCCCGTCGCGGATCCGCCGTAGGGCTCGATCGCGCTCGGATGGTTGTGCGTTTCGCACTTGAAGCAGACGGCCCAGTCGCCGTCGAAGGCGATGACGCCGGCGTTGTCGACGAAGACCGAGAGACACCAGTCGATCGGGTTCGGGCCGTCCCGCATGAGCTCGTGCGTCGCGGCGGCGACGGTCGCCTTCAGCAGGTTTCGGATGACGATCGTGCCGTCGGGCTGCACCTCGTGGTGCGGACGCGCCGATGCGCTGCGGCCGAGCGACCACGCCGCGGCGCCGGGGGCGCCGCTCAGCTCGCGGTAGCGGATCGTCGACTTGAGCGTCTTGTGGACGCAGTGCTCCGACCAGGTCTGGGCGAGCGTCTCGAGCTCGATCTCGCGCGGCTCGCGGCCGAGCCGCCGATACTCCGCCTGGATCGCCCGCATCTCCTCGAGCGACAGGAAGAGATGGGCCTCGCGGCTCATCGTCTCGAGCTGGGCGTCGGTGAGGTCGCGGATGGCGACCTCGCGCACCGCGAGCGTGTAGGGGCGTCCGTGCGGAAACTCCGTCGGGCAATAGGGGGCGTCGTGGATCGCCTGAATGACGGTGTTGGCGAGGAGCCGCTCGGCGATCGCCCGAGCGATCTTGGCGTCGACGCCGTGGAGGTCGTAGCGATCGCCGGTCCTGACCGAGACCGCCTTGCCGAGCATCACCTGAATCGCGAGCTGCACGCTTTCGGCGGCCGGATCCGTCACGCCGGGGAGGGGATGCACCTCAATGACGGCGACCCCCGGGGCGATCTTCGCCTTCGCCGCAGCCTCGCTCGCGTGGATCTCGGCGACCTGCGTCACCGGATCGGCCAGCAACTCCTCGGCGATGCGGGCGACCTCGTCATGGGCGAGCTCTCCCTCGATGAGGTAGACCGCAGCGTGGTCGATGCGCTTGGGGCGGCGCTCCAGGCCGAGCGACTCGACCTGGCGCAGCACGCTGGCTCCACGGGGGTCAGCCTGCCCGCGGCGCGGACGGACTTCGATGCGGTGGACTCTGAGGACGGTTCGGGAGGGCGAAGCGGTTGCTGGCATCGGCGGCCTTGTGCCGGCGATGGTAGCAGGAGGAGGGCCCCTCCCGAGGGGCCGGGGGCGTCGCTCGATGCCGCCGCGTCAGAAGAGGATCTGAAGCTGGAGCCGGGCGACCCACTGGTCCCGGACCTGCGAGACCCGCCAGCCGAGCTGCGGCGCGAACCAGGAGGGGTTGACCGAGTCGAGGGCGTAGCCGAAGTCGCCGGTGAACTTCACGTCGTGGCCGTCGAGATACCAGTTCACGCCGGCGGAAACGATGTGCAGGTGGTTCTCGCGGGCGAGCAGCGCATCCTGCACGCCGGGGGCGTCGAGACCCTGGAAGACGACATTGGTCGAGTTCGCGAAACTCAACTGACCGAGCTCGTACCGCGAGAAGACCTCGAACTTCGGAGCGACATACATCGAGCCCTGAAGCACCCATGCCCACTTCGACGAGCTGCCGACATTGCCGATGAGCGCCGGCGGGCCGTTGAAGGTGCCGTAGTAGTACGCCGCCTCGGAGTCGATATAGCTATAGGTGATCGAGCTGAAGAGGCTCGCCCCGCCGAAGCCGACGCTCACGTCGGCGGTCATGTTGAGCCACTGGTTGTCGCCGTTGTTGGTGAACGACGTGACCTGGTTGCGGAAGTAGTCGAGCCGCGACGACTGCCAGTGCGCGCCGAGGCCGAACATGAGCGAGAAGTCGGAGCCGGGCGGACTCGTGAACCCGATGAAGTCCTGCCAGTCGCCGTAGGGCTTCCACTCGACGCGACCGGTCATCGCCCACTCGTTCTTGCCGCGGTTGAAGGGACGGTTGGTGGGCTGGACATTCGAGACGAGCTTCATCTGCCCGCCGACGTTGTCCACCGCACCGTCGGAGATCGCGAAGGAGCCGCGGATGAAGTCGCTGACATAGGCGATCTCAAGGCCCTGCGTGTACCCGAGCCCGAGCGAGTTGCTCGCGACCGAGCGATCGACCGCAAGCTGATACTGCTGGTCGACGAGCTCCTCGCGGAGGAAGGGCAGCCGGAACTGACCGGCGCGGAAGTACCAGTTGTGGTCGAGCTCGAATCGGGCCCACGCGTCGTCGAGGGTGAAGATGCCGCTGCCGTACTCGCCGGCGCGGGTCGGGAAGCTCTTGAGCTGATAGTTGTCGTCGTTGGTGAAGCTGCCCTTCAGCATGTAGGTCAGGCCGGGGCCGAAGAGATGGCCCGAGAGCCAGAGCTCGGTGTTCGAGTTCTCGAAGCCGCGGCGGTCCTGCTGGCCATCCGCCCAGTAGGCGGGGAAGTTCCCGGCGATCGGCGTCTCGCGCACATGGCCCATCATGTAGCGGAACTGCATGAGGCCGCCGACCTCGAGCTTGAAGCGGCCGTCGGGACTCGCGAGGAAGAAGCCATCGTCCCAACCGGCGGTCATGCCGCTGGCCTGCAAACTCGCCCGGGAGTCGGCGTCGGCGAGCGTGTCGGTCACGATCGAGCGGATCTGCTGGGCCCGCTGCTCGGTCAGCCACGCCTCGCCGTCCGCCTCGCGGAGCGTCTTGACCTCGCCCTCGAGGGCCGCGTTCCGCTGCTCGAGCTGCTCGAGCCGCCGCAGGACGCTGTCGATGTTGGAGGAGCCCGTGGAGCCCGCCGACTCAGGCGACTGGGCGAAACTCGAGCCCGCGACGAGAACGGCGGCAACGAGCGACGGAACGGAGGAGATCCGGCTCATCCGACGGCTGACCGTCGGCGCGAGGGCTGATTCATTGCGCATCCTGCGACTCCTGGGCTGTCGATTGCTCGATCGTGGCGTCGCAGGCATCCACCCGCGATTCCTCGGGACTCCATTCCCGAGCCACGCCACGGGCCGTTATCGGCCGCGTCCCCAGTTCCGCCGTGAGATTTCTCCGCCCGCGGTCAGGAACCGGGGGTCAGGCCGCTTCGGCGTGAAGCAGTCGCAGGACAAAAAACAAAGCCAGCCGGGCGGATGCCCGGCTGGCCTGGCCGTTGAAAGCTCCGTCAAGACGGAACGATCGTCGGGTGGATGAGTTGGTGCGGAGTCGGCGACCGGCCGTCAGGCCAATGCCTCCTCCACGCTGCTCACATTAGAAGCTGACCGTGAGGCCAGTGCGGAAGATGATCTGACCATCTTCAGCGTTGCCGTTGTTGTCGACGCCGTCGTCGTACCAACCGTTGCCGCCGATCGCGAACGCGTCGGTGCTCATCGGCTGGAGGGCGAAACCGAGCTCGGTCTGCCACTTGCAACGGTTCTTCGCGAAGTAGTAGTTCGCGCCGATCGAGGCAACCGACTGGAGGTTGTTGTCAACCGTGCCACCGAGGTCGCCGAGATCGCCGTACTCGTAGCGGGCCACGAGCTCGAACTCGTCAGTGAGGAAGAAGCCAGCCTGGACGAGCCAGCCGTAATCCTCAAAGTCGTTCGCGCCGTCGTCGAAGTTGTTGTAGTAGACGGCGGTCGTGACGTTGAAGCCACCGAAGCCAGCGGTCGCGTCGGCGGTGAAGCCGAACTCGTCCGAATCGTTCACGGTGGCGCCGTTGTCGCGGCCGGTCTGATAGAACGCGCCGAGGCCGACGAGGAGACCGAACTCCTCGCCACGCCAGGACTGATCGTCCTCGAACTGCGCCCAGGTGCCGGCGAACTTGCCCTCAACGCGGCCCGAGAGAGCGAACTCGCTCGACGGGGAAGCGTTGCCGGGGATGAAGCCGTTGTTCTGGGTCGGGCTGTTGCCGCCGAGGCCGTCAGAGAACATCACAGCGCCACGGAACCAGTCCGAGATCAGACCAGCCTCGATGCCCTGCGTGCGGCCGAGGCCGAACACGTAGTTCGAGTTGCTGCGATCGAGGGTCTGGAGCGAGTAGTCGCCGAGAGCGCGCTCGCGGGTGTAGGGCGAGACGAACTGGCCAACCTTGAGGTACCAGCCGCCGAAGTCCTTCATCGCGTACCAGTCGGTGAGGTAGGCCTCGCCGGCGGTCGAGTTGTCGTAGTCGCCGCTCGCGTCGAAGAAGCCGAAGCTGATGTTGTACTTCCAGCTCGGATCAACGATGTGGCCGCTGAGGATCACATTCGCGTGACGCGACTGGAAGCCCCAGTTGTTCTCTTCCTGAGCCGCACCAGCGACGGTGTCGAAGCTGCGGTTGTTGAACGACCAACGGAGCGAAGCGCCGCCGTTGATGTTCAGACGGAAGTTGCCGTCGCTGCTCGACACGAAGAACGCGTTGTCGTAGCCAGCGTTGCTTCCGCCGCCCTGAAGGCTGGCGCGGGTATCCGCGTCAGCGAGGACGTCCTGAACGAGGCCCTTGATTTCGGCTGCCCGCTGTTCGGTCAGCCAGTTCTCGCCATTCGCGGCCTTGAGCGAGGCGATTTCAGCCCGAAGCTCATTGATCTGAGCGAGGGCGTCCCCCATAGCGGGGTTGTTGGCCTCGGTCGACCCGAACGCAACGCCGGTGAGGGCGAGCGTCGTGCCAGCGAAGAGGCTAACGGTCTTAGTCAGACTCATGTATGACTCTCCTGAACTGGTCGGGCCCGTCGCCAACTTCTGGCGGAGGGACCCAGTTCATCCACCCGTCCGTCGTTGCCCGCGTCACAGGGAGTCGCGAGCCGGACGTGAAACATCGATATCGGTCAGAGACGACCGCTCGAATGAGGGGCGGATCATAACGGGTTCGAAACGGCCGTCCAGTCAAGCGGCAACGAAAGCCTGCATGACGCGGCCTCGCGAGACCCGATTCGATCCGCAAGTCCATTGATTTCAGCGTCTTACAGAAGATTGTCCGCCCCGTCGATCGGCCCCGATCGGGACCGCGGTCAACAGGTCGACCGCCTGAGCAATGGAGCGAAATCCCACCACATTGACGCCTTCCCCGGAGTCGAGTAGCGGTTCCGAGGCTGATCCCGCGAGGCCGCGGACGCACCGTTCCGCGGCGGATCGCTGTGATTCCGGGACCACGATGAGGCGTCCGCCTCGTCGCACGACCTCGCTGATCCGCTGCTCGAGCTGCCGAACGCTCCGCACCTCGCCCGTGAGGCCGACTTCACCGATCGCCGCACAGGTGCCCGGCGCGGCCCGCCCGTAGTGGGCCCCGGCGATGGCCATCGCGATCGAGAGGTCCGCGGCCGGCTCGATGATCCGGAGGCCGCCCGCCGCCTGCGCGAAGACATCCTGATCGGCGAGCCGCAGCCCCGCGTGCTTCTCGAGCACGGCGATGAGCATCGCCAGGCGGCTTGCGTCGATCCCGCTCGCCCGGCGCTTCGCACTTCCGAGAACGCTCGTCGCGGTGAGGGCCTGCATCTCGGCGATCAGGCAGCGCGAGCCGGCCAAGCTCGGGACATGGACCGTGCCCGGACGCGGCGCGCCGCCATCGCCGTCACCGAGCGAGAGCGAGCCCTCGCGGATCTCGGCGAGCCCAGAGCCGGTCATCTCAAAAAGGCCTATTTCCTGCGTCGAACCGAAGCGGTTCTTGAGGGCCCGCACCACGCGATGGGCATGGTGGCGATCGCCCTCGAACTGGACGACGACATCGACGAGGTGCTCGAGGAGCTTCGGTCCGGCAAGCTCCCCCTCCTTCGTCACATGCCCGACCATCGCGACGGCCATCTCCGACGCCTTGGCGAGCGTGACGAGCTCAAGGCAGGCCCGCCGCAGTTGCGTCGCCGAGCCCGGCGCGGCCTCGACCGCCGAACTCCACAGCATCTGGATGCTGTCGATGACGAGGAGCGCCGGCTTCACCCGCCGGGCCTGTTCGGCGATGCGGGCGAGGTTCGTCTCCGACAGGATGTACAGGTCGCTCATCCGACCGCGCGGCGTCGCCTCGCCTTCCTCGGCGACGAGCACGCGCTCCGCCCGCATCTTCACCTGCTGGGCGCTCTCCTCGCTCGAGACATAGAGCACGCGCTGGCCGGCGTCAGACATGCACGCCGCGGCCTGGAGGAGCAGCGTGCTCTTGCCGATGCCTGGATCGCCGCCGACGAGCACCGCCGAGCCGGGGACGACGCCGCCGCCGAGGACCCGGTCGAGCTCGCCGATGCCGGTCGCGATGCGCGGCGCCTCGAGCGGCGAGACGCGATCAAGCGGCAGGGCGACGGCCTTGAGATCCGCGGCACCGCCCCCCTGCCCGCTGCCGATCCCGTCGGCCCCTCCGACATCGCCATGGGCGATCCACGCGGCGACCGCACCGAGCGACTGGTGCTGCGGCTTCTCCGCGGGCGGCACGAACTTCTCCAGCGCATCCCAGGTCCCGCAGTCGGGGCACTTGCCCATCCAGCGCGGATGCGACGAGCCGCAGGAACGACAGAGGAAGGTCACGCGCGTCTTGGCCATGGACGCATCGTACGGCGCGCGGGATGCCTCTCAGCCGACGCGCCGAACACCTGTCGATTGCTGTCGGAAACGCCGCGACGACCGTCTTGCTCAGCGCTTCCGCAACGCCCGCATCGACGCCACCCAGTTCGCGTAGTCAACGATCGCGTGGCGCCGGGCCTTCGCGTCGGGCATGCGGGCCGGATCGTGGCCGAACGCCGTCTCCATGCGCCAGGTCCAGTACGCGCCGCGCCGGCGGAATCCGGTCTTCCAGCCGAGGAGGAACAGCTCGCGCAGGGCGATGAGGAGGCGCATGGCGGTGAAAGGGCTGCTAGTGCAGCGAGATCGGCCCCTGCTTCGGATCGACGATCGACGCGTCGGAGAGGGCGATCGCGTTGGTCGGCGCGGTCACGACATCGTCGTCGCGCAGCGGGGAGAAGCGGCTTCCGATGAGGGGAAGCTTGTGGTTCGGGTTGTACTTCCGGGGCATGAGGCCCTGGACGACATAGATGATCGCGACGCAGACGAGCGAGCCGGCCCAGATGAAGCTCGTCCAGCCGAGGTACACGAAGACGCTCGTCATGAGCACGATGAGCGTGGCGGTCGGGATCATGCCTTCCCAGGCGAGCCGCATGAGCTGATCGAAGCGGAATCGCGGGAGCGTCCAGCGGATGGCCATGCCGAAGGCGACGAGGAGCGCCGTCTTCCCGAGCATGACGCCGATCTGGAGGAGGATGATGCCGAGTCCGCCCTGAGCGACGACATCGGGGCCGATGCCGAGCGGATTGAGCGACCAGCCGCCGAGGAAGAGGAGCGCGAAGAAGGCCGCGCCCGTCACCATGTGGAAGTACTCGCCGAGGAAGAACATCGCGAACTTCATCGAGGAGTATTCGGTGTGGTAGCCGCCGACGAGTTCGCTCTCGGCCTCGGCAAGGTCGAAGGGTGCGCGGTTCGCCTCGGCGAGCATGCAGGTGTAGAAGAGGATCGCCGCGACCGGCTGGGTCAGCAGGTTCCAGCCGCCCGACTGCTGGGCGGCGACGATCTCGTAGGGCTGCACCGAGCCGACGGTGAGGACGACGGCGAGGAGCGCGAGACCCATCGGGATCTCGTAGGAGATCATCTGGGCGCTCGCCCGAAGGCCGCCGAGGAAGGACCACTTGTTGTTCGAGGCCCAACCGCCGAGGCCGACGCCGTAGACGCCGAGAGCCGCGGTCGCGAGCAGGTAGACGATGCCGACATTGAGCGTCGCGCCTGCGACATTCACGACGACGCCTTCGACGCCGAGCTTCGTTGCGAGTCCGAAGGGCAGCGAGCTCAGTTCAAGCTGACCGCCCCAGGGGATGATCACGAACCCGATCATCGCCGGGATCATGATGAAGGCCGGGGCGAGGATGAAGAGCCACTTTTCGACTCCGGGCGGGTTGTAGTCCTCCTTGAGGAGGAACTTCAGGCCGTCGGCGATGGGCTGAAGGAGTCCGTTCGGGCCAACGCGGTTGGGGCCGACGCGGTCCTGCATCCAAGCGGAGAGCTTGCGCTCGAGCCAGATGGCGTATGCGCATCCGATGAGGATCACATGGAGCATCAGCCCGATGACCATCGCGGAGGTCACGAGCTGGGCGATCTGAGGGGTCGTCAGGCCGAACATGGGGACGGCAGGATAGCGGGAACGGAGGGCCGCCGCCCGAGGGCAGCAGGGCCGATCCTGCCGCAGGCCCCCCCTTGAGGCAGTTGGCCGGTTGATCCTTGACGCCCCCCCCCTACCCCCGGTCACACTCTTCCGAAAGGCTGAGCCGAGAGGATCGACGAAAGGAAACGCCCCATGCCTTCGATCATGACCCGCATCGTTGCCGCCTCTGTCTTCGTCGCCGTCGGCGCCGAAGTCTCGGCGGTCGACAGGGTGACCGCACTTCAGCTCGTTCAGGCGAACGATCTTCTGCTTGGACGGATCGCCTTTGAGCTCGAGCGCACCGAAGTCGTCGGGCCCGGCGAGACGGGCTCGGCACTCTTCGCGGACCTCGCCCGCTGGTCGCTTGCGTTCGAGCCCGGACGGTTCCGAATGGCGTATGAGCACATCCCAGGGCCAACGGACGCAGAGCTTCGCGGCATGTCGCGGACCTCGATCGGCGAAGTCGATCACCTGATTGTCTGGCAGCCGACGACTCATCAAGCCGTTCTCCAGTCGTCCGACGGCGGCATCGCCGATCGAGCGTTCCTCCCATGGCCGAGCACCTGTCCGTACATCGCGTTCCTTCCCGCTCCGGCGCACGGTCGCGCGGAACTCGGGGTCAGCGCACTCCTCGCGGATGAGTCGAGTACCTTCGAGCCGTACACCGCAACGGACGGCACGACGCACCGCCTCACGGCGACGGTCGAACCGTGGAACACGCAAGTCGTCGTTTGGCTCGATCTGTCCGGTCCGCCGACGGTCACCCGATTTCGGATGGGATCGGCCGAGTTTCGAGCGCTCGCGTTTGTCGATGTCGGTGCGTCGCGGCTTCCCTCCGCGATCATGACGGCGAGTGTGGACGCTTGGAGCGCGTTCGACACAAGCGGCTCATTTCCTGCTGACTCGACGGTCCTTCGCTTCGATGTGGTCTCGGGAGCGGACGGCCTTCCCCGATTCCTGCTCGGCGACGCTGTCGCCACGGTGTTTCCCCCCGCCGGCGCCACCCTACCGGAGTCGACATCGGTCGTGGACATGCGGAGCGTGCCGATGCAGGCGAACAGCACGATGGACGATGGGAGCGCAGGTCATGCAGGTCATGGAGCGCCACTCGTGCCCGCGCCCATGCGAAGCGCATCATGGTCGATGGAACGGCCGCTTCCGATCTGGTCGCTCGGGGCCATCGGCTGCGTCGCTCTCTGCGGGGCGACCGTGCTCACGCTGCGCAGCGGAGCATCGCCACGAGTTCGGTGGTACAATCCCGCCCCGTGGGAATCAACCGGAACGAGATTGCGACAGCGGTGCGCGAGATCATCCAGGCGGACTTGAAGTTCCAAGGGATGGATCTGCCCGACAGCCTAGAATTGGTCGGTGGCGGCTTGGCCCTCGACTCGCTTGACCTGTTGATGCTGGTCACCGGGCTTGAGAAACGATTCGGCCACAAGATCCCCCAGAAGAAACTCGGTCGCGACACAATGTCGACGATTGGCGTCTTCATAGACTTCGCTCACCACGAGTTCGCGGAAGCTGGACGATGATCCCGGGTCACGGTTCCAGGGCCCGCTCGCCGCTCGACGCCCTGCCGCACCGCCCCCCGTTCCTCTTCGTCACAGAGGTCGGCCAGGTCGCCGATGGGACCGCCGTTGGCTTGTGGTGTATTCGAGGTGACGAGGATTACTTCCTCGGCCACTTCCCCGGCCATCCGGTCGTGCCGGGCGTGCTGCTCGGTGAGGCCTTGGCGCAGATCGCAGGCATCGCCCTCACATCCAGCCGCGAGGTGCGCGTTCCGCTGGGCGCACCGGGCATGATTGCCCAACTTGAGCTGCGCTTTCATACGCCGCTCTGGCCGCCGGCTGATGTCCTCCTCCGAGCGACGCGCGTTGGCGGAATGGCCACTCTTCACCGCTTTGATGTCGCTGCGGTGCGACGCGAGTCGGACGGCAGCGCCTGGAACGGCGATTGGCCGCATGCGCAATCGGCAGATCCCATCGCTCGTCGCGGTGCGATCGCGCAGCACGGGGAGATCGTTTCGGGATCGCTGGTTTTGTCAGTGCCGGGAAGCGTCGTCGAAGACGACGCGAGCGGGTGATCGGGCCGAAGTCGTGGCGGCTCGTGCGCCCGTCTCAGCTCGGAACCGTCCCCCGATAGTGACTGAACACTCCCAACTCGCTCAGGTGGCGCACACCGACGAAGCCCGCGCCCTCGAGGGCTGCGACGATCGCCGATGGCCGCGCCGCCACCTCGATCGTATCGGCCCAATAGCGAATCATCGGAAACGTGGAGGGACGCCCGCTCGCAACGACACCGACCACGGGCACCAGATGACGCATCGCGAGACGGAACGCATGCCGCGCAAGCCCTCGCTTCGGGCGGGTCACTTCCAAAATCACAATGCGGCCGCACGGGCGAAGCACCCGTCGCGCTTCCTTGAACGCCGTCGCAAGATCCTCGATGTGCCGCAGCATGTAGCTCATTGTCACGAAGTCGAAGCTGTCGTCGGCGAAAGGCAAGTGCTCCGCCTGACCGACCATCGTCTCCCGAACGCCGCGAGCCCGCGCGACGGAGAGCATGCCGGGGCTGGGGTCGAGCGATACGACGCGGCCCTCTTCGCCGACGATGGATTGCGCGAGCCAGGCACAGAGTCCCGTACCGCTGCCGACATCGAGCAGAGACACCCCCCGCCGCAGTCCCGACTGCAGCAGCATGCGCCGCCGATACCAGCAGCCCGTGCCGAGGAACGCCGCTCCGCTCGACATGTCATAGCCGCGTGCGGTGCCGTTGAAGAGCGCCTGCGTCCACGCTTCGCGCTTCGACCGATCGACAAGTTCCTCCGGGCGGGACTCGACGGGCGAGCAGGACACGACGATGCTCTCTGGCTCTTCGACCGAGCGTGGTGGCGACCGAAGCACCTTGCCGCTTGGCGTCCGTTCCAGTCGCTCGACGAATTGGATACTGCGCGGCAGGGCGTGAGCGGGAACGCGCTCGGCAAGGAAGCGTCGCAGCTCGGCCGGATCCGTCACCTCCTGCGCGACAAGCTCGACCGTCGCACCGACGCGGGCGAGCCCATGACCCACCACGATCGGCTCGACCAACGCGACCCTGACGGCCGGGTGCTCCTCAAGCGCAGCCTCAACATCGTAGGGATTGACCTTCAGCCCGCCGACATCGAACACCAGCTTGAGCCGACAGGTCACGCGATAGCGACCCTGCCCGTCACAGACGCCGAGGTCCGCCGTGCGAAACCAACCTTCGACGTGATCGTCCGATTCATCCGATGCGGAGTCGCTGAGCAGTCGGTCATAGCGTGTCGCGCTGCGGATGACGATCTCGCCTTCGGCGCCGTCGGGCATCGGACGAATCGCGTCGCGCACCGACGGATCGGCGATGCGCACCTCGACGCCATCCACTGGCTCCCCGCCGCGGCCATGGTCAAGCCAGATGGTTCCGAGCTCGGTGGCACCGTAGAGATCCACCGGCATCACCTTCGCGACGCGGGCGAGCCGCTCGCGCACGCTGGGACGAAGCGGCGATCCAGCGGTGATGAGCTGTCGCAGCTGATGCGTCGGCCACGGGCTTTCGGCCAGCGCGGCGGCAGCCGAAGGCACAAGCGGAAGAACGGTCACGCCGCCGGCGAGCAGATCGAATGCCTCGCCAGTGCCGAAGGACTCACCCTGTCGTACGGCAGCACCGGCAAGGAGCGGCGCGAGAAATGCGTGCTCGAAGCCGTAGGCGTGATGCATCGGCAGGAAGGATCCAACGACATCGTCCGCACGGAAGAGCCCTGCCTGAAGGAGCCCGCGCGCAATCCACTCGAGAGCGGATGGACTGCGGCGAACGAAGCGCGAACGGCCGGTTGTCCCAGAGGAGAGAAGGATGACGCCGCCGCACTCCCACGAACGGTCGGCCAAGCGCTCCGCGAGCCACGCGGCGGCGCCGTCGCGACGAAGATGCTCCACCGCGTGCGCATCGAGCTCGCGGGCGGGCCGAACGATCTGCTGCACGCGGTCGCGAAGTCCACGCGGAGCCGAAGCAGCCATCGGGACCGCATCGCGACCAGCCGCGACAACCCCAAGCATCGCCGCCCAGAACGCGCCGCCCGATCCTGTGGCCACCAGTACGGGGGCGGCCGGCCGGGCGGCGCGAACCGCCCCGCCGCCCGCGTCCTCCTCGATCAACGCGCGTGCCACACCCGCGACCGCATCGACGAGTGCCGCGTTGGTCCACTCCACCGCAGGCCCGTGGCCGCGCGCGTCCACGACGCGTAGCCGGACTGGCTCGCGCGCCGCGTGCGCGAGAAGCGCATTGAGAAACGACCTCATGCGCCTCCCGCATCGTGAGCCGTGGGCGCGTGCGCAGCCACCGCGTCGGGCTGGCCTCGTGCGAGCCGCACCAGCGCCGGCCGATCATGCACACCATCCGGCCGCAACCGGAACGGTCGCCTACGCGGCGTGAAGCCGATGTGCCGCTGGATGCGCCGCAGGCCATCCAAGGCGTAGCAGCGCACCGCCGTGCCGAACTGCATCTGGTCGAACTCGCCCGCGAGAAGCGTCACGAAGCCCCGAATGAGCTCGCGCGGACGCCGCGGCGCGAACAGGAGGTCACGGAATCCAGAGTCGTAGAAGCCCTCGACCAACTGGAACGCTCGCCCGACCACGCGCGTCGCCCAGCGCTGGTACCGCTCGCGCTCTACGGCTGGCGAACCGCCGTTTCGCATGCGAATCACTGCGTTCGAGGCCTGCTCCGCGGCGAGCAGTCCCATCGTGAGGCCTGTGGACCAGACTGGATCGAGAAACGCTGCAGCGTCGCCGATCAGGAAGAAGCCGGGGCCCGCAAAGGGATCGCATCGATAGGTGAAGTCAGAGATCACGCGATTCTGCGAGGGACCGCGCGCACGCGCCATCCTCTCGGCCATGATCGGAGTTCGCTCGATGGCCCACCACAATCGCTCGCTGGGCGGCACGTCGAGCGACCGATGAAGCGATTCGCGCGCGACGAAACCGACGCTCGTCTTCGTGTCGTCGAGCGGGATCAGCCAGAACCAACCCTCATCCATCACCGTCAGTCCGAAGCACTGGTGCGCTTCGCCGGACGGTCGAATGACCTGCTCGAAGTGATCGAAGTAGGCGACATTCCGGAGGAACGAATGGAACCGCCGAGTGCCGAACTCGCGGCCCAGCGCAGTCGCTTGGCCGCTGGCATCAATGAGCCATTTCGCTCGCACCGGACCGAGCTCCGTGACCGCCTCAACGCCGTCGTCCGAGATTGACGCAACGGACTTCAGCGCGCACTGCACATGCACTTCGGCACCGGCTTCGCGCGCGGCCTCCATGAGCATCGCATCAAGATGCACGCGAGCCATATTAAAAGCTTCCTTCTCGCCCGACCCGATCGTGTCGCGGAAGAAGAAGGTGCGGGACCCGAAGCGGCGATCGCCCATCGAGATCTCGACGCCCACCTTGCGGGCATGCGGGAGCGCTAGACAGCGGTCTAGCACGCCGAGGCGACGGAACGCGGCCTTCGTCCGAGGCAGGAAGCTCTCACCGATCCGGAAGCGCGGGAACTCACCGCGATCGATGACCAGAACCTGCAGCCCTGCGCGGGCCATCTCCATGGCCGCAGCGCTTCCGGCGGGGCCAGCGCCGACCACGAGACAGTCGTACTCGCGGTGACGAAAGCTCCGCGGGTTGGAGGCGGCGTTGTCACCAGGCGCGGGCGCGCGAGGTTCGCTCTCAGCGCTCGACATCGGCAACGCCCTCCAGTTCGACCAGGAGCGGACGCCGACACAGCGGTGCCCAGACCACGCGCTCGAATCCGGCGCCGAAGTCGCGCCGGGCCCGCTCTTCGGCCAGCGGCACATCGCCTCGCTCACGTACATAGATCTGCATGGACCTCCAGGCCCCCCGCGCCCGCGCTTCGCTCCGCAGCGCATCGAGGTTCCGCAGCGACTCCTCCCACTGAGATGCAAAGTCGCCCTCGTGCAGCGTCTCCTCGCCGACGACCGACGCCGTCCCTGACACGATCAGCTGACCGTTGACGACGACCGCCCGCGTGAAGGGTGGCGCGGCCGGGCCAAACCGTCGCGAGTATTGCCACGCCGGGCGCTGCCGCGGATTCTCGAGCGGCACCGCGCTCGCAGCGAATGCCATCGCGTAGACGACAAGATCGCTTCCAGCGTGACCCACACAGGTGCCCGCCGGCACGAACGGCATCGCATGCGGCGCATCACGATACGCCCGCACGCGACCGATATTCGCTCGCATGTAGCGATCGAGCGGCGCTTCGCCCTCGCCAACGGACGGTCCATCGAGCTGGTCAACGCCCGGAAGGAATGCCCACACTCGAGCAGGCGGACCGTCGAGCGCCGCGAGTGCGTGAGCGAAGGTCTCGTGCGCCCGATGCTCAAGTTCGCCACCAGAGCATCGATCGACTTCGACCGCAGCGGAGGCGAGCTGCGCCGACCGATCGCGTTCCATCACCTCGGTCACCCACGAGGGCAGGTCGCACGCTGCGGAGCCGACCGCGACCCACGGCGTGGCGCGGCCCGCGCCTCGGCTGCTGCGCTCGTTCGCGTCACGATGTGTTGTCGAGTTCTGTGTCACGGCATCCACCACGCGATGATTCTAACGATCCTGGTTGTAGCAAGAAACCATCATCGACCCGAATTGTTCGCGCAAAGCGACCAGACGGCTCCGCCCGGATCCTGAGCGACGAGCGTGAACGCCTCGCCGGGTTTGTCGCTCCGACGCCGTAGTTCGGTCGCGAGGAGCGCAAGTGGAGTCGCCGCGCCGAGCTCGGGGATCCCGCGTACTTCGGAGCGCGATGAGCGCCACGGTGCGTCGCAGGCCGACGACGAAAGGGCCAGCGACTCCGCTGGACACGGCACCTGGGCTCCCGCAGTGACGCCCTCGATGACGCCGAGCCCCCCCGATCGCCCGGCCTCAAGCAACACTGCGACCGCTGAAGCGCCCGCGCTGACATCCGCTCCCAGGCACGGCGAGAGGACGGCTCCAATCACCGGGTGACACTCGTCCGCCGCCACGACCAGCGCGCGCCGCCATTCCCCAGAGCGAACGCGGGCATAGGCCAAGGCGACGGCCTGAAGCCCCGCGGCACGACTTCCAACGACACTCACGCTCGACGCCCGGATGCCGAAACTGAGCGAGACGTGGGCGCTGCCAATGTTCGGAACCGATTCGGCAAATAGCATCGGGTTGGCGAGGTCAATGCCTGACCGAAGCAGGTCACGGTAGTAGATGTCGGTAAAGCCTATGGCCCCGTGCCAAGTCGCAGCGACCAGTGGCACCTCCTCGAGGTCGCTCCGCGAAAGGCCGCTCTGATCGAGGAGATCGCGCACCGCAGCAATCATGAGCCGCGGCAGGAGCGCGATCCGTCGCGTCCTGACGGGGTCCAAGAGCGGTGCGAGCACGGCATCCGGCACCGGACCAACCGGCCTTTGGCCCAACGCCTCGAGACCCTCGACGCCGCGACCTCCGGCCGACACTGCACCGAAAGCCGTGATGCGGACACCTTCCACCGAGCGGCGCACCGTTGGCGTCTCGTTCAGCACGGTGCCGCGCACGACGCTGATGGCGACATTCGCACCTCCGAATCCTGCGGCGAGAGCGACGATCCTCCGCGGTGCCTCCGTTGGTGCGATGGGGTCCCGCGAGGTGCCGTGCAGCAGGCGCAGCTCGGAGAAAACTGCCCGATCCGGTGGCCGCCCGACTCCTGCTGGCATAAAGCCCTGCTCCGCGCAGCCGATCGCCGCGGCAAGTTCGAGCGCTCCCGCTGCGCCGAGCGGATGCCCGAAACGACTCTTGAGCGCGGTCACGGGGATGGTCGCGAGGCGATCGCCGAAAGCCGCCCTGTACGCCTCATACTCCGCCGAGTCATTCCCCGGAGTGCCCGTCGCGTGTGCGACCAAAAGCTCGGGAGCACCCTCACGACAAGCCGCCTGGAGCGCGGCAGCCGCTCCTCGCCCCTGAGGATGCGGCTGCGTCAGGTGATGGCAATCGCTCGACTCACCGATTGCCTCGATGACGGCGATCACGCGCTCGCGACGACGAATCGCATCGCTGAGTGGTCGCAGCGCGTAGAGCGCACAGCCCTCGCCCAGCTTCATCCCTTCGCGCTCATCCGCAAAGGGACTCAGCGGGCCGGTCGCCACCAGCTGGAGCGCCGAGAACCCCGCATAGGCGAACTCTGAGATCGGGTCATATCCGCCTGCAATGGCCCATCGCGCGGCGCCTGCCCGGATGAGCGAGCAGGCATGGGCGATCGCGCTGAGGGCCGACGCGCACGCACAGGAGATGCTGATGCGCAGGGGCCCGACGCAAAGGCCCTGCACTGCCCGATCGACGACCGTCGAGCTCGGAATCCGCCGGCACGCGGCGAGCCCCGCGTCGCGATCGCCGCCCGCTTCAGCCCGAAGCGCCTCACCGCAGTGACGCATTCCGCCGAGCGTCGTACCCACGACGAACGCGGGCAGCCCGTCGGCATCGGGGGCGTTCAGGGATCGCAGTTGTCGTGCCGTCGAACGCAGGAGAAGCTCCGCTCGGGAGGCCGATCCTTCGTCCGCTGACATCGGCACCTCGCCGACGCCCGCCATGGTCGCAGGCACCTGCTCCAGAGCGATCCCGGCGCGCACGCCGCATTTACTTCCGCGAAGCGCCTCGCAGGTTTCCTCGAGCGACGAGCCAAGCGCGCTCATGATCGCTACCTCGACGATGGCAATCGGGTCATCCTTCGCAGAACTCATGGCTCAAGCACCCTCCTCTCCAGTCGCGACGCAGCGATCGCGGCGACGAACGCCACGCCGAGGAGCAATAGATTCGCCCGGAGGTTCCACACGCCGTCGATCGCGTCGCGGATCGAGGCGATGCCCCAGGTCGGGAAAAGCCAGTTGCCTGCGGCGGTCACGCCCGTTGGTAGGAGCATGCTCGGAATCAGACTTCCCGAGATCGTGCACAGGACCAGCGTCACAAGCGGAGCAATGGCGATGAATCGGGCGCGCGTCCGGCACAGAGCCGCGAGCAGCGTGAAGACCGCAGCCATGCAGAAGGCCGAAAGACATGCAGCGATCGCGAGCGCAACGGGCGCGAGCGGCTGTACCCCAAAGGCGACCCATGCCCAGACAAGCGTGAGACTGATCTGCACGACGGCGATGCCGGTGAGCACCGCGATGCGCGCACCCATGTAGGCTAGGTCGCCCGAGTGGATGGAACGCAGTCGATCACGCAGGCCGGCCGCGTCGAGGGCGAGTCCGCGCGAGGTGATCGACGAGATTGAGAACATGACGAAGATGAACGCGATGCCCGCGACGCTCTCTCGAAGCAAACGACCGGGCCGATCGGAGATGCTCACGGTCACCTCCGGAAGCGTGCTGGCAAAGGCCTCCGCATAGGCTCGCTCGAGCAGTTGCTCGACGCCGGAAAGGCCACCGGGAAGCGGAACACCGCCCTCAATCGAGACCTCGGGCCGCGCCGCCGAGAAGTCGCTCGGCACACGAACCGTCGCCAGCGGGCGAACTGCGCCATGGGCGGCCGCTTCATCGGTTCGCAGGACATCGAGTGGCCCCCCTGCAACAGCGCTCAGCGCATCGGCAAGCCGCGTCGCATCCGCATTCCCCTCCGGAACGACGAGCAGCACCGGCAGGCGAAGGCCGTTCGGCGACTCCAGATGGCGATAGAAGATCGCCAAGACAGAAAAAAAGGCGATCGGCGCGAGGAGAGACAACGCCGCCGCCGTACGGTCAGCAAGAAAGGTGCGCAGCAGCGCGAGGGCGAGCGTTTTCATCGCGCCGCCCCCTCGGGCCGGAAGGCGGGTGCTGCCTGACGGATCCTACCGAACGCCAACCATTGATCGGGGTGTGCGCGAACCGCCCGCTCGAGGGCGGCCACGACCGCCGCCTGTGACGGATGCCGTGCAACATCGTCGGCGCGAAGGGATGCGGGCTCGTGGAAGATCGGCTCCATCATCTCGATCTCGAGACCGTCGTTCGCTCGGTAGCAGAAGGTGGGGACAATCGGCGACCCGCACGCGAGGGCGAGCCTCACGGGTCCAGTGGGCAGCACCGTGTCCGTCGCGCCGAGAAACGGAATCATGCTTCCGCGCTGAAAGGGCATCGCCCGGTCGCCGTGCAGCACGACCACTTCGTCGGCGAGCAAAGCATCGCGCAGCGCCACCCATGCCTGAACACCCTCGCTCACGGGATGCTCGACAACGCCCAGCGTTTCACGAAGTCGGCGTCGGGCCCGCTCAAAGCTCGGCATCGGATCGCGGTGGAAGAGAACATGCACCCGCGACTCGAAGCGTCGCAGCCATGCGAGCGACGGCTCGAACGCGCCGATGTGGGCGCTCACGACCAGCATGCCACGACCGGAGCGGCGCGCCTCGTGATAACCCTCCTGACCCCAATAGCGCGTGACGCGGGCAGCAAGCTCGTCGACCGTGAATCGCTGCGAGAGCAGCACCTCGGAGATCGACCGCTGCATGGCCTGCAACATGCCGAACGCGGTCTCGGCCACGCGCGCCTCCGACGCGGCCGGGCCCAAAGCAAGCCTGGCGTTTTCTTCCAGCGTGCGACGCATGTTAGGGGAAAGCCTTCGCAGTCCACGAGCCACGCCCGCGCAGATCGTCGGGGCGAGCCAAGGCATTGCCCTGATCGAACCGTAGTACAGCGCGTCAACCAGCAGCATCGCCGGGAGCCTTCCGAGGGATGCGAGTACTCCCCCGCTCATGGCGCGAGCCCGATCCGGCGGGTCACCGCATTCATACTCTCAAGCCACGCCGGCGTGTGCGACGCGAGGACCACGCACCCGCCGCGTCCGAGCACGGCCTGAATCTCTGCCAGGAGCACCGTGCGACCCTCGGCGTCGAGCCCAGCGTCTGGCTCGTCGAGCAGCATGACCCTGGGCTCGTGCAGAACGCTCACCGCGATGGCCGCGCGTCGGCGCAGCCCGCCCGACAACGCCGCGATCGGCTGATGTACATGGTCGCCAAGACCGAAGCGCGTCACCGCCGACGCGATGACTCGAGCCCGCGCTGACGCCGGCACGCCATACAGATCGGCGAATGTCTCTAGGTTGCGGGCAACCGTGAGCGATGTGAACAGGCCGCCTTCCTGCGGCTGGTAGCCGGGATGACCTTCGGTGCGATCGACCCAGACCGTCCCGACCTGCGGCCGCAACGCTCCAGCGAGCGACGCCAGCAGCGTGCTCTTACCGGCGCCGTTCGGACCACCGACCGACACCAGTTCACCGGCTCTCGCCACGAGCGAGAGATCACGGAGAACCTGGCGCTTCCCGAAGCCCACCGAAAGTCCCGTCGCACGAACGAGCGGTCGGCCGAACGGGCTCGATGACTCGGCTGTCTGGGTCGGCGAGGCCGGCCGTCCGCACAAGACGAAGCGCGCTCCGCGCACCCGTCGAATCGAAAGATCACAAAGCCCCGCAGCTTCGCCAAGCGTCAGCGCCTCAGCCAGTGTGAATCCGCGCCGCACACTCACGACAGCATCGCGACGCAACTCCCTTCGTCGTCCGATCGTCGAGAGCCACGCGCCGACCACGCCGATGCGCTCGCGCACCAGATCGTTCCAGACGACGAGATCGCGAGCGACCAGCGCCATTTGCCGAAGGGCCTCGACGACATCCGCATCGGCGAGGTGATGCAAGACAAGCGACGCGTGGGCGACATGGCAGGACTTGGGTGCAAGCGTATTGGTAGCCCGCACCACATCGACGACCCGAAACGCGAGCCCAGCCCGCGGCGTCGCCTCGTTTATCGCAATCGAATCCGGGCTCCGATCGGTGCAGAGGCAGTTCGCTTCAATTCCCCGTTGGCGCAGGATCTGGATGCAGCGTTCGGGAATGTCCGCGCCGCCGCTTCCGAAGTCAATGATCTCGATGCCCGATGTGCCCTCGCGCGGCACACGATGCTGCACCGCGTCCGCGAGCGCCGCGGCCGCCAGCGTCACTTGGTTCAGGCGGCGCAGGAACCGATACTCGGAGAGCAGGACGTCGCGATCGGGCGCCTGAGCATCCATGCTTTCCTTCTCGTCGGATCGGGCTCGGAGGCGAGGGGTGTCCACATCGCGGAGGATACCGGAGGATCGCAGGATCCTTCGTAGTCCCCCCGGTGGAGTATCCCAATCGCTTGCCCGTCGCAACGGCAGACAGTCGGGACATCGGCGCGGAACGCGCACCGAAGACGCGGGTCACTCACGACTCGACTCGTCGCGCAAGAGCCTTCTTCCCATTCGCGCGGCGCTGTTCGCGGCGGCACTGGCAAGCGCCGGGAAGATGCCGCCAACTCCTAGGTACCGCAGCGTTTCGGCGCAGCCCCTTGCAATCCAATCGATGTCGGAATCCTGAATCACCATCGGCGGCAAGAGCTTGACCAGCGGTCGGCGCGCGCCGGTTGTCTGGGCAAGAACCGCATGATCGCGCAGGAGCGCCATGACAGCGCCCTGCCCGACCAGCGGCGCCGTCCAGCCTCCGAGCAACGGGAACTTCGCGAGACTCGGGACGCGACTGGGCTCGATCTCGATACCGACCATAAGCCCGGCTCCGCGCACCTCACGCACGCAGGGAATCTCAGCGCACGCCGTGCGCAGTTGATCAATGAGCTGCTTCCCGAGTATGCCGGAGCGACGAACGAGATCCTCCGACTCGATGACGTGCAGCGTTGCCATGAGCGCCACCATCGCGAGCGGCCCCTCGTGAAATGTGGAGCTGTGCACGATCGCACGCTCCATCGACGAGAATGTCGATCGCCAGATGTCGCGACGGACAAGCACCGCGCCGACCGGCACGCATCCACCGGAGAGCGCCTTGGACAGAACGACGATGTCCGGCGTGACGTCAGCCAGGTGCGACGCGAGAAACGCGCCGGTGCGGCCAGCGCCAGTCTGCACTTCGTCGGCGATGAGGACCGCGCCTTTCCGCCGACAGAGTGCATAAAGATCGCGATAGACCGCCGGATCGAGCTCCCGTAGGGTCTTCCCCTGGACCGGCTCGACAACCACGCCCGCGATCGAGTTCCGATCGAGGAGCCGATTCACCTCGGCGATGTCGCCGAAGTCGACCCGATGCACATCGGGAAGCAGCGGGCCGAAGCCGCTGCGGAGCTCTTCGTTTCCGTTCAGCGAAAGCGAACCGCAGGTCAGTCCATGAAAGGAATCGCTCCAGGCGATGAGACCGGGACGCCCGGTGTGCCGCCTCGCGAACTTGATCGCTGCCTCGATCGCTTCGGTACCGGAGTTCGTGAAGAAGACATGCTCCGTTTCGGCCCCGCACGCTCGCTTCAGCCGCGCCGCGGCCTCGGCTGCGAGCGCGTTCAGCTCCCAGCGTACCCATGCCGGGATCTGGAGCCCGAGGGACTCCTTCAGGGCGTCGACGACGACGGGATGGTTGCGCCCGATGGCGATCGCGCCGTAGCCCGCGAGGCAATCGAGCACGCGCCGGCCGCTCGCTTCCCAAAGATACGGACCCTCGCCGCGAACATACTCGCGCCCGAAGCCGAGCGTCTCGATCAGCGTTGCGAAGGCCGGATTCAGATGGGCCGGGTAGGCGCTGGCCGCACGCGCGCGAGCTGCCTCGAAGAGCGCCGACACATCGAACTTCGACTCGTGCTCCGCACCCATTCTGCTCGGATGCTACCGTATCGAAACGACACCCGTACGACATGGTCCGAGACTCTCGGCCGAAAATCGACGAGCCGGTGCCACCCGCGTAATGCACTCCCCGATTGTCATCATTCCGCTCTTCAATCACGCGCAAACGATCGCGGAGGTGCTCTCGGCCATCGCGGTGCATACACTGCCGATTCTGGTCGTCGATGATGGAAGTTCCGACGACGGGGCCGCCCGAGCCGAGCAATGGTTTGCATCGACCGGTGCGGAGGGCGCTGTCGTCCGGATGCCGCGAAACCGCGGTAAGGCCGCTGCACTCCTCGTCGGATTCGAGGCTGCACGGAAGCGCGAGGCGACGCACGCGCTCACGGTCGACGCGGACGGCCAGCACGACGCCTCGCGCATCCCGGAATTCCTTGGACATCTCGCGTCACTGCCCGAGCGTGCCGATCGCCTGCTCGTCCTCGGCAACCGGCGGCCGCTGCCCCGACGCTATCCGCTCGCCCGACTGACTGGCCGGACGCTGAGCGGGCTGGCGATTCGCGCAGCGTGCGGCGTAAGCGTCGGCGACGCGGCCTGCGGCATGCGCCTGTATCCGCTCGGCCTCGTCGCGGCGAGCCACTGCCGCAGCGGCCGATACGCCTGGGAGGAAGAGGCGGTCACGCGCCTGGCGTGGGCTGGCGCCGACGTGCGCGAGGTCACGATTCCCGTCATTTATCGCGATAAGGTGACCGCTCCGAGCCACTATCGGTTCGGCCGGGATTGGACGGAGGGATCGCTGGTCCTCGTCCTGACCGTTCTCGTTCGGATCACACCGTTCGGTGGCACGCGTTGGCCGGACGACGGCGCGAACGACCTGGCGTGGCCCTTGCGGGCTCGACCAAACGGCCACGAGTTCTCGTGGCTGCTCGCGATCGTCGTCGCTGCGGTCGCAGCGATCTCACACGGCGCGGCCGCGCTGCTGAGTCGGCTCACCGAGACGCCGCTGCTTCCACCCATGTTCGTTGCTGGATTCATTCTCACATGGGTCACATGGCGAGTTCGCGGCCCACTCATCGCGGCACTCCTCGGCGCCTCGGCTGGCGTTGCCCTCCCGATCACCTCGCTGGTAGCGGTGTTACCGCTCGCCGCTGGGCTCGTTCTTCTCACGATGCACCTCCGCCGATCACGCGGTGCTTGAGGGTGCCAGCTCGGCGGCTTCCGCCGGTGCGCCTCCGAGCGCGTCAATCGACCGGCGCATACGGCGAAGAAACTCCGATCCCTCTTCGTCGGGACGCACGACAAGCGGGTCGCCAGCGATCGCCCGGACGACTCCTGAACGGAGCGTGAAGCGTCCAACCGGCATCACGCGGTCTGTACCGTCGATCCAAACGGGAACGACCGGCACGCCGGCGACTCGGGCAATGTGTGCGACACCGAGTCGAAAGCGCCCGATCTCGCCGGTCCGCGTGCGCGTTCCCTCGGGAAAGAGGATGACATGAAAGCCCGCGCGGATCAGCTCGACGATCCGAGGGACGCCATCTCCCATGTCGCTCCCGCGTCCGATGAGACAGACTCGATACGTGCCGACAACATAGCGGTACGTAAGCCAGCGAGCGAGCCACCGCAGCCCGCGATCGGTCTCTGACGGCGCGAAGTAGTCGCGGGCGCCGACCGTCGCCGTGCGGGCTCGCACCTTCGGCGGAAGGGCGTAGCGCAGGAGCGCCGTGTCCGCGAGGCTTCGGTGGTTCGCCGCGATGATGGTCGGACCCGACGCGAAGCGCGACTCGTCGAAGCCGATTACCTCGGTGCGAACACGAAGGAGGAATCGCAGCGTACTCGTCGTGAGGTCGCCGTACCGCGACATCCAGCGACAGTACGGACCGTCAAGTTCGCGCACGATATCGGAAGCTCTTGGTGCACTCGTCATCGGCGAGCCTGGCGCGTCGCGATCACGAAGGTTTCGCGACTGTGCCCCTCCAGACTCGAGGTTCGAGGATAGCAAATCTGCCGAACGTATCCAGCCGCACACCGCTTGCCGGCCCCTCAGTGGTCGCCGAGCGGAGGAAAGAGGCGAATCGTTACACGGTTCTCGCCGGGCACAGTACGAATTGCGCAGGCGCTCCACCGCGGCGGAGCAAACGGCGAGGGCTTGCCGCTGAATCCCCAGGGTTCGGCGGGCACACCGAACGCGCCGCGATCCAAATCCCCGTCAGCGTCTCGATCTTGGAAGATCGACACGACGAGTTCGGTCTCCGCTGGGACCTCCCACCGGAACTCCGGTGCCGCGGTCGGAACATCAAGCGACTGCCCATCGCTCAGGCCGCCGCGGGCGAGGAAGCTCGCACGATCGCGGTAGAGCGCAGCGCGAAGCGGCCCACCGTTCGCCTCCGCTCCCTCGATGCGCACATGAAGCGTCGCGACCGGCACGAGGTCCGATTGGTCAGCGCGCTCCGCGCCCAACGAGCCCGCTGGCGCGGCGCACCCTCCGAAAAGCGCCGCCGCTCCTACAACGGCAGACCCCCGCGCCAACATCCACCCGGCCGAACTCGCGGAATGGCTCGCCATCACACGCCGACCGCCGCCCGTTCGACCTTGAAGACTTCCGTGACCGGCTTTCGCTCGATCCGCGGTCTCGCGAGATGCGGGAAGTAGTCCTGCGTCGCGAAGACTTGCCACGCGCCGCTCT
Source organism: uncultured Isosphaeraceae bacterium (assembly GCA_964395845.1). Lineage (GTDB taxonomy): Bacteria > Planctomycetota > Phycisphaerae > Phycisphaerales > SM1A02 > JAEUIT01. The sequence goes on from CAYNCG010000005.1 coordinate 57,167, forward strand.
TGAGGGCGGTGATCGCGAGGATCGCCGACTTCGCGCCGCTCATGGTCGTGATCATCGGGACGCCTGAGCGCACCGCCGCGGCGCGGATCTTCCCCTCGTCGGTATCGCCACCCTTCTTCGTCGGCGTGTTGATGATGAGGGCGATCTCGCCGTTGCGGATCAGGTCGAGGATGCTCGGCCGCGCGCCTTCGCTCAGCTTGCGAATGAGCGTGGTGTCGACGCTGAAGCTCTTCAGGTGCGCGTGCGTGCCGCTCGTCGTGAGGACCGTGAAGCCCATCGCAAGGAGCGTGCGGGCCGCCTCGACCGCGTCGTCCTTGTCGTTCTCCCTGACCGAGAGGAAGACCTTCCCGGACTGCGGAAGCGGAAGGCCCGCGGCCATCTGCGCTTTCGCGAACGCGACCGCCAGCGAGCGATCGGCGCCCATGACCTCGCCGGTCGAGCGCATCTCCGGCCCGAGGACGACATCGACGCCGGGGAACTTCGCGAAGGGGAAGACCGATTCCTTCACCGCGTAGAAGCCGGTGCCGGGGACCTCCTCGACCTTCAGGTTCTCAAGCGACGCGCCCATCATGACCTTCGCCGCGACGAGGGCCCACGGGATGCCCTTGGCCTTCGAGACGAACGGCGCGGTGCGCGAGGCCCGCGGATTCACCTCGAGGATATAGACGGTCTCGTCCTTCACGGCGAGCTGCACATTCATCAGGCCGCGGACCTTCAGCCGCTCGGCGAGCGTGCGGGCCTGCTCGCGGATGCGGTTCACGATCGACGGCGGAAGCGAGTGCGGCGGCACGACGCACATCGAGTCGCCCGAGTGAATGCCCGCCTCCTCGATGTGCTCCATCACGCCGCAGACGATCGCCCGCGGGGCGCTCGACGCGAGGGTGATCTGCCGCGAGAAGCCGCGCTCGTCGGGACGGAAGTCGGCGACGACATCGACATCGACCTCGATCGCGTCGCTCAGGAACCGGTCGATGAGGACCGGCGCGTTCGCGAGATCGCTCACATTGACCGCGGTGGACATGTAGCGCCGAATGTCCTCGGCGGCGTTGCAGATCTCCATGCCGCGCCCGCCGAGCACATAGCTCGGGCGCACGAGCACCGGATAGCCGATCGAGTCGGCGATCGTGACCGCCTCCTCCAGCGAACGGGCGATCCCGCTCGGCGGCTGGCGGAAGCCGATCTCGTCGAGCATCGCCTTGAAGCGGTCGCGGTCCTCGGCGAGGTCGATCGAGTCGAGCCCGGTGCCGATGAGCGGCACGCCCGCAGCGACGAGGCCGTGGGCGAGATTGAGCGGCGTCTGACCGCCGAACTGCACGATGCAGCCGACGACCGAGCCGTTGCGGTCCTTCACCTCGGGGCCGCCGCCGTTCAGGCGCTCGACGACGTTGAGGACATCCTCGAGCGTGAGCGGCTCGAAGAAGAGCAGGTCGCTCGTGTCGTAGTCGGTCGAGACCGTCTCGGGATTCGAGTTGATCATCACCGACTCGAAGCCCATCTCGCCGCAGGCGAACGCGGCCTGGCAGCAGCAGTAGTCGAACTCGATCCCCTGCCCGATGCGGTTCGGTCCGCCGCCGAGGATGACGATCTTCTCGCGCTTCGACACGCGGATCTCGTCGTCGACGCGCGTCGCGCCGGTCGCGAGGTTCGTGACCGGCGTCTCGTAGGTCGAGTAGAAGTAGGGCGTCACGGCCTCGAACTCCGCGGCGCAGGTGTCGACGAGCTTGAACACCGGCTCGATGCCGAGGGCCTTGCGGTGCGCCCGCACCTTCAGGATGTTCGCGACGCTGATGTCGCCGAAGTAGAGGTTCGCAAGCTGCGGATCGCTGTAGCCGAGCCGCTTCGCCTCGAGCAGCGTCTCCGCCGGCAGGTCCTCGAGCCGCGGATACGCGCAGAGGACATCCTCGAACTCGACGAGCTGCTTGAACTGGTCGAGGAACCAGGGATCGATGCGGGTGAGCTCGTGCACGCGCTCGACGGGCCAGCCCATCTTGAGCGCGTAGCGGATGTAGTACATGCGTCCCTGCGAGGGCACGGTGAGCTTGCGGGTGAGCTTGTCCTCGGGCAGCGGCCAGACGACCGGTGTGCGGTCCGCGGTCTTGAGCCCCGCCGCGAGCTGGGCGCTCGTTGCCCGCGTGGCGGCGAGCCACTTGTCGTTCTTGTCGAGACCGAAGCCGAATCGCTTCACCTCCATCGAGCGGATCGCCTTCTGGAAGGCCTCCTTGAAGGTGCGCCCGATGGCCATCGCCTCGCCGACGGACTTCATCTGCGTCGTGAGCGTCTCGTCGGCCTCCGGGAACTTCTCGAAGGTCCAGCGCGGCATCTTCACGACGACATAGTCGATGCTCGGCTCGAAGCAGGCGCTCGTCGAGCCGGTGATGTCGTTGCGGAGCTCGTCGAGCGTGTAGCCGACGGCGAGCTTCGCGGCGATGCGGGCGATCGGGAAGCCGGTCGCCTTGCTCGCGAGCGCGGAGCTGCGCGAGACGCGCGGATTCATTTCGACGACCACCATCTCGCCCGACTGCGGATCGACCGCGAACTGCACATTCGAGCCGCCGGTCTCGACGCCGACGGCCCGCATGATCGCGAACGCCGCATCGCGCATCCGCTGGTATTCCTTGTCGGTCAGCGTCATGATCGGCGCGACGGTGATCGAATCGCCGGTGTGCACGCCCATCGGATCGATGTTCTCGATGCCGCACACGATGATGCAGTTGTCCTTGCGGTCGCGAACGACCTCGAGTTCATATTCCTTCCAGCCGAGGACGCTCTGGTCGATGAGCACCTGGCCGATCATCGAGGCCGCGATGCCGCGACGGATGATCTCGTCGAACTCCTCGCGGTTGTAGGCGATGCCGCCGCCGGTGCCGCCGAGCGTGAACGCCGGCCGGATGATCGCGGGCAGTCCGATCTCCTGGAGGAACGCCCGGGCGTCGTCGAGGTTCGTGACCGTTTTCGATTTGGGCTGCTTCAGGCCGAGCCGCTCGACGATCGTGCGGAACTCCTCGCGGTCCTCGGCGCGCTGGATCGGCTCGCGCTTCGCGCCGATCATCTCGACGCCGAACTCCTTGAGCGTCCCGGAGTCCCACAGCGCGCAGGCGCAGTTGAGCGCCGTCTGGCCACCGAGCGTCGGCAGGATCGCGTCGATCGGCGTGCCCGCGGCCTTTTCCTTCGCGAGGATCTTCCGCACCGACTCCGGGGTGATCGGCTCGATGTAGGTCCGGTCGCTGAAGGCCGGATCGGTCATGATCGTCGCGGGATTCGAGTTCACCAGCACGACGCGATAGCCCTCTTCGCGCAGGGCCTTGCATGCCTGGGTGCCCGAATAGTCGAACTCGCAACCCTGACCGATGACGATGGGGCCTGAACCGAGGATGAGGATCGTGGAGATGTCGTCGCGGCGGGGCATGGGATGGGGCCGATCGGGCTGGTCTGCAACACTTCTCACGCCCGGCACGCAGGCTGGGGACTTCCACCCGGCAAGCGGGCTTGGGGGTCACCCGCCCGCCCTGCGAGGGCTGGGGAGAGGTTCGAACCGACGGTCGGTTGGTTGCGCGCGGGGGCGAGCTGTCGAGACCCCGGAGACCGCTCCAGTTGCGGGGGCCGCGACACGCGCGCAAATTGCTGGCATTCTAGACGAACTTCCCCCACCTCGGGGCCACTCTCGCCGGCCACGCCCCGGGGACCTGCTCGCCGATGAGCCACCACGCCGTGATTCCGCTCGCAGACATCGCCATCGGCGCCGGGCTCTACGCCATCCTCGCCCTCGGCTACTCCTGGGTGGCACTCCCGTGGCTTTCCCGAAGGATGGACACCGGACCGATCGACGGGTTCGCCGCGGTGATCGTCCGGGCCTGGCTCGGTCTCATCCACCGACCGGTCTGGATCGGGTTCGACGCCGTCCGCCCGTTGATCGACGGTCCTCCCCGCGGTGACGGCGGCTCGCCGACCGGGGCGATCATCATCGCGAACCACGCCAGCGGCATCGATGCCTTCCTTCTTCAGTTGCCCTTTCGCCGCCGGATCCGCTGGATGATGGCCAAGGACCAGATGCTCCCGGCCTTCGACGGGCTCTGGCGGCACCTTGGGATCCTCCCGGTCACCTACGGCGCGGGGGACAGCGCGACCTTCCGCGAAGCGATGCGGCATGTGCAGGCCGGCGGCGTGCTGGGGCTTTTTCCCGAGGGCGGCATTGCGAAGCCCCCCCGCGAGCTGCGGCCCTTCCTGCCGGGCGTCGGACTCATGGTCGCGCGGGCCAAAGTGCCGGTCCTCGTCTGCTGGATCGAGGGGGCCCCCGACGCGCCATCCGCATTTGCCTCACTGGTTGTCCCCAGCCGGGTCCGGGTTCATTGCCTTGGGGTGTTCGACGGCGGCGGCGAGCGCGACCCCGCGGCGATCACCGCGCGGGTGCGCGGCATGATCCAGCGGGCGAGCGGCTGGCCGCTGAACGACGACGCCCTGCCGGGTACGACCCTCGCCGCCGAGGGAGCGAAGCGCGAGCGTTCCCCGGAACGGCGTTCGCGCTCGGTACCATCCGACGCGTGATCGCCCGCATCGATGGAACCCTGGAGGGCATGGCCGACGGCGCAGCCCTCGTGCGGGCGGGCGAACTCGTCTACGAGGTGCTCGTGCCGGCGTACGACCAGATGCGGCTCGCCGCATCGACCGGCGAGCGAATCAGCCTCCACACGCTGCACTACCTCGAAGGTCAGGGGCAGGGCTCGAGCTACTGGCCGCGGCTCATCGGCTTCGCGACGACCGAGGAGCGGGCCTTCTTCGAACTCTTCACCACGGTGAAGGGCATCGGCAACAGGAAGGCGCTGCGGGCCCTGCAGCTTCCGATCGCGACGGTCGCCGAGGCGATCGCGAACCGCGATGTCGCGACGCTCCAGTCGCTTCCCGAGATCGGCAAGAAGACCGCGGAATCGATCATCCTTGAGCTGCGCGAGAAGGCCGGCCGATTCCTCGGTGCGACGACGGCGATCCGCGAGACGAAGCCGACCGATCTCCAGTCGGGCCGCGTTCGAGCCGATGCGATTGCCGTGCTCGTCCAGCTCGGCGAGGTACGCCCCGTCGCGATGACGCTCGTCGAGCGGGCCCTCGCCGCGGATCCCACGATCGACACCGCCGACGCCCTGGTCACTGCGGCGTTCCGCCTGAAGGAACTGGGCTGAAAAGACTGGGCTGAAGAAACCGGGCTGAAGAAACTGGGCTGACGCCGACGCCGACGCACGATCCACATTTCACGCACCACTCCTCACCATGCGATACGCAATGATCATGGCCGGCGGGTCCGGCACCCGGCTCTGGCCGATGAGCCGCGAGGCGCGTCCGAAGCAGCTCATTCCCTTTCTGAACGGCAAGAGCCTGCTGCAGCTTGCCGCCGAGCGACTGGACGGCGTGGTCCCGAGCGATCGCCGGATCATCTGCACGAACGCAGCGTTCCGCGAGCCGATCCGTGCAGCGCTTCCCGCCTTCGGCGATGAACAGATCCTCGGCGAACCGGTCGGGCGCGACACGCTGAACGCCGTCGGCTTCACCGCCGCGGTGCTCCAGCGGCGCGACCCCGGCGCGATCTTCGCGGTGCTCACCGCGGATCACCTCATCGAGCCGCAGGATGTCTTCGCGAAGCGGCTCGATACCGGCTTCCGACTCGTCGAAGCGGACGCCGCGCGACTCGTGACCTTCGGCATCACGCCGACCTTCGCGGCGACCGGCTACGGCTATGTCGAGCGCGGCGACGCGATCGCCGGCTTCGAGCAGGCGTTCCGTGCGCGGCGCTTCGTCGAGAAGCCCGATCGCGAACGGGCCGAGGCCTATCTCGCCACGGGCGACTTTTCCTGGAACAGCGGCATGTTCGTCTTCAGCGCCGCGAAGGTCATGGAGGCGATCCGCTGGTATCGCCCCGAGACCTACGAGTCGCTGCGTCGCATCGCCGACGCCTGGGACACGCCGCAGCGGCAGGCGACGCTCGCGGCGATCTATCCCTCGCTCTTCAAGATCTCCGTCGACTTCGGGCTCATGGAGCCGGCGAGCCGCGACGAGCGACTCTCGATCTGCGTCGTCCCGATGGGCGTCCAGTGGATGGATGTCGGAAGCTGGCCGACCTATGCGGCGACGCTCGACGCCGATGCCAACGGCAACCGCACGAGCGCGCAGTGGCATGGCGAGTCGACGCACCGCTGTCTCGTGGTGAGCGACGATCCGAACCATGTCGTCGCGACGATCGGCTGCGACGATCTCATCGTGATCCATACCCGCGATGCGACCCTCGTCTGCCGAGCCGACCAGGCCGAGCGCGTGAAGGGCATCGCCGGCGCGGTTCCCGAGCGATATCGATAGCCCGATGCGTTACATGGCGATCGATCTCGGCGGCAAGCGCACCGGCATCGCGACCGGCGATGTGATCACCGGCCTCGTGCAGCCGCGGGTCGTCGTTCAGCAGGCGATGGGCGAGGAGCTCCTGCGCAAGCTTCTCGTCGAAATCGACGATTTCGGACCGACCCGCCTCGTCGTTGGCCTGCCCATCAACATGGACGGCACCGAGGGACCGGCGGCCAAGGCGGTCCGGGCGTTCGGCGAGGAGTTGGGGCGACGGGCGAAGGTCCCGATCGATTACCAGGACGAGCGGCTGACCAGCTTCGCGGCGGAGAAACAGCTCGACCGGAGCGGCCGGACCCACAAGGAGAAGCGCGAGATCCGCGACGCGTTGGCGGCGGCGGAGATCCTGCGGGATTACCTCCGCCGGCTGGCCGGTGACGAGGCCGGCCACGGCGACGGCGACGATCATGAAGATTGGCCCGATGACCCCGAAGCGGACCGAAGTTGCTGAATCGCCCGGCCGATGGGTATGATCCTCGTCTCAATCGGGGAACCGCCCGATCGAGCACGGCCCGCCAAGAGGGCTCCTTGGGGATTGGTGTAACGGTAGCACAACTGACTCTGGATCAGTTTGTCTAGGTTCGAATCCTAGATCCCCAGCTTCCATCGAACGACCCGTCGCACCCGCGGCGGGTCGTTCCGTTTGGGGCCGACTTGCGGCCGAGATGATGTTGATCGGAGGGCGACGCTCCCGACGCGGTCGGTGCAAGTGGCTGCGCCTCGCATGGTGCATCTGCGTGGATGGGACGACGGGCGGCTCAACGCCCCCGAATCCAACTCGTCAGAAAGGGCACTCACCATGCGTCTCCATACAGCCATCCTCGCCTCGACCGTCGCCACCTCGTTCCTCGCAGTCCCCTGCTTCGCCGATGTCACGCTCACCAGCCCCGACGGTCGGTGGGTCGCCACCATCGAAGACGCCGGCGGTGCCGCCGGACAGTGCAACGGCATGAAGGACATGTCGCTCGCTCCCGCGTACCAGAGCTTCGTCGCCAACACCCGGCACTACATCCGCATGGGTTCGCCGGTCCTCTTCTCGCAGTACACCACCGAGCGCGTGGAGAACCGCTTCTCGCTCGTGCGCTTCGTCGCCGACAGCAGCACCTACACCGCGGTGCTCGTCTCAAACGACTTCAGCGGCACCGTCCTCATGATCAACGGCGAGATGGTCTCGGGTGCGCAGGGCGGCCTTCGCGTCGGTCTCACCTTCATGGATGTCTCGCCCAACGCGAGCGCTCTCCTCCAGACCGGCGTACAGACCTTCGTCTACGCGAACATGAATGTCGACGGCGAGATGACCGGCAATGTCGGTGGCTGGATCGGCGGCTCGCCGAACGGCCACTTCTGGCAGAAGCGCAACGGCAGCCCCGCCGGCAGCGAGCGTTGGTTCGTCGGCGCCGGCGTGCAGGCGATCCAGGCGATGAGCGACTCGCTCATGCAGCAGTACCTCGATAACGGTGCGACCGGCCTCTCGAACCAGGTCTTCACCGGTCCTGGCGATGTGAACACCGCGATCGAGTTCGCCCCGAAGAACATCAATGAGACCTCCCAGACCGTCTGCTACGGCCTCGGCAATGTGAATCTCTTCGTCGCTCCGACCTTCGGCGAAGCCCCGACCTTCGCGTCCGCCGCCCTGTTCAGCGCCGACGCCCGCTGGCGCGCCGATGTCTACACCTCCTTTGCGTCAGCCGGCGACCTCGCGGGACAGGTGCAGGCGGTGCACGACCAGAATCTTCCGGCGCCGGCGAGCAAGGTCGCCGACATGATCTGGCAGTACTACGCCGCCGATCCGCAGGGCACGAGCGCTCCGAAGACCTTCTCCACCAACGCGAAGGGGCTACACATGTGGATCACTCCGAACTCGACCCGCGCGAGCTCGATCCTCCGACTCGGCACGCCCGGCATGTTCGCGATCGTCGACAACGCGATGCTCCCCGGCGAGAGCGGCGGCTTCGCCTGCTGCACGACGATCGTCGATACCTCCGGCAGCGGCAAGATCCTTCGCACCTGGATCGGATCGGACACCGATCTCGCCGGCTTCACGCCGAACGAGGCAGGACTCGACGGCGACCACATCTGGATCACCGCTCCTGACGACACCTTCGGCAGCGTCCGCTGGTACCGGCCGACCTCGATCGACACCTACCAGATCTCGCCGCTCGGCGCCGTCTGGACGAACATCCTGCTCAACCTCGGTCTCACCAACACCGTCACGCCGGGCATCTACGATGTCGAGTGGGGTACCGGCTTCGCCCCGCACACGCTGACCCAGAATGTGCCCTTCGTCTCGGGCTTCCTCGTCGGCAATCCGAACATCGCGATGCCCTCGTGGTTCTGCCAGCCGACGCAGACGAATCCCTGCCTCGGCGACATGAACAGCGATGGGACCGTCGATGCCGCCGACCTGAGCGTCCTGCTCGGAGCGTGGGGACCGTGGCAGCCGACCGCTCCCGACACCGACTTCAACGATGACGGCGTGACCGACGCCGCTGACCTGAGCGTCCTGCTCGGTGCCTGGGGCTCCTGCGACTGATCGCAAGCCCGATCAGACCGACACCAAGAACAACAACGGGACGAGCCACACGGCTCGTCCCGTTGTCGTTGGCGTATGGCAAGCCGATCACTGCCACTGGCCGAGGAGCACCGCGATGTCCGAGGCATCGATCACGCCGTCGTTCGTGAGGTCTGGCGCACAGCAGGCGCTGCCCGCGCAGGCGTTCGAGCCCCACGCGCCGAGAAGAATCGCGAGATCCGCCGCATTCACCGCCCCATCGAGATTGAGGTCACCCTGCGAGGTCACCTCGCCGGTGATGACGAGCGTCACGCTCGTCGGGCTGACCACGACATCGATGCCGTCCACGCCGAGGCTGCTCGCGTCGATGCACTCGAAGCCGCCGGTCACGCTCGCCGCGGTGAGCACCGTGAACTGACTGCCGATCGCCGGCACGAATCCCGGGGCGAAGTCGACGGCGATCGCGCCATCGAGCGATGCGATGCCGGTGACCTGCACGAGATCGCTCGAGCCCGCTGCGAGTTGCACCGCGAGCGTGCCGCCTTGCGTCTGCGTGTAGTTGCCGGTGATCTTCAGGGAACGCGGCGCTTCGCCGACGGCGAGCGACGGATCGAGCACGCCGCCGGTGTTGTCGACGCTGCCGGTGATCTCGCCGTCGCCGCCGAGACGGCCTCCTTCGAGATCGAGGAAGGCGCCGTTCTCGAAGGTCATGTTCCCGTCGACCCGCGTCGATCCGGCGGTCTGCCGAAGGGTGTCGCGCATCGTGGCGGCGCTGAACGCTTCGATCGCGATCACACCGGTGTTCAAGAATCCACTTGGCTCGAGCTCCCATCGGTAGTTGAAGACCGAGGCGACCGTGCGAATCTCACCTTCATTGACGAACGAGGTCTTCAGGTCCGTCCGCATGATGCCGCTGTTGACAAGAAGGAGGCCGCGGTTGATCAGCGTGTCGAGCTCGTCGAGACCAAACTGCCCACCGCCACTGATCGTGTGACCGGCCTCGTTGGTCAGCGTCGAACCGGGTTGCGTCCCGCGGAGGAGCCCGTTGAGGGATCCCGTGTAGGTCAGTTCACCGGTGCCGCTGAGAATGACATTGCCGGCGCAGTTGATGGTTGCGAATCCGGGAAGCGGCTTGACCGCGACGAGACCGTTGTTCTCGATCGTCCCCTTGAGGCGAAGCCCGGTGCCCCATGGCACCTCGATCGTGGCCTCATTCGTCAGATCGGTGACCTGGGACTCCTCGAACTGCGTGCGAAAGAACCCGCTCCCGTCGGCGGTGAGGGTGCCGTTCGCGATGCCGCCCTGCCAGAGTTCGATGACGCCGCCATTGTCCGCGTGCATGACGGCACCCGGTGTGTTGCGGACGCTGCAGTTCTCGATTCGGAGACGACCGCCGCCTCGGGCGACCATCGTCCCGTTGTTGATGTTGTCGCCTGTCGACAGAAGAAGCCGTTGCGGCGAGTTCGGCGCAGAGGCTTCCAGGAGTCCATCGTTCACGAGCGTCAGCACGGTGTCCCCGATCGTGCCGGCGCCGCGGATCGTGTGCGTCGCGGTGTTCCGGAGCGTCAAGCCGGTCTGCGCCGCGGAAATCACGTTCCTGATGTTGTCGCCCATGTCGAGCACGCCGCTGCCGACGAGATCCACATCCTCGGTCAGGAAGAGCACTGAGAAGAACGGTGAGCCGTTCGAGAATCGAATCGTGCCATCGTTGTCGCACGCGCCGATGAAGCCGAACTGCGCCATCGGCACGACGAGTTCGCTGCCGCCGCCGATCGTCAGCGACGGCACCTGGGCGTTGAAGAGATCGAAGGTGACCGACACCGGCCGCCGCGGCGCGATCACGACGGGCTGGCCGTTCGGCGCGAGGCCGCCAGACCAGTTCAGGCCGGTGCTCCAGGTGCCGCTCCCGGGTGCGACCCAACTCACCACGCTGGCCCGAGCCTCCGAGGCCATCGCGACGGCGAGGGCAAGCGACCCCCCGAGCGCAAGCGTGCGGACGAGCGTACGGGAAGGACTGGTGGCGGCGGGTCGGGACGGACGGTGCATGGCGACATCTCCTCTCAGGTTCGTTGCGTGGGCGGCGCCCACGGTCGGCCTGCGATTACGCGAGGAGCGGTCCGTCTGAAAGGATCGCGGAGATTTCCCCTCCCTCGGTGCGACCCCAAGGGGTTACGGGGCCTTCGCCCGCAGCTCCGCCGACTTCCCGCGCAGCATCGCGGGAATCCCGGCGTCACTCTGGGCGAGAAGGCCCTCCGACGACATCCGCTCGAAGAGCAGGGCGCCGCGCTCATAGGCGTCGGCACCCGCCGCGCGCCACCCGGCGCGCTCGGTCTCCGCGGTGTCGTCGCGGGCGGCGAGCAGTTCGTAGGCCTCGCCGACGATCGCATGGGCAACCGCCTCGGCCCGCCGCCGTCCGGCGTCCTTCGGCGACTGCGCGCTCAGCTCGGCGCGGAGCGCGATCCCCTCCTCCATCGCCGCCCTCATGCCCGTCGCGTCGCCGAGCTTTGCCCGCAGCGGCCCGTAGCGCAGGAGCACATGGGCAAGATCAACCCTCGCCTGGGCGCTCATCGGGTCGGCCTCGAGCGATCGCCGACGGATCGCGAGCGACTCGGCGAGGACGGCGCTCGCCCGCTCGAGCTCGCCGGTCTCGATCAGGATCGACGCGAGCGTGTTGAGCTCGATCGACAGCGCTCGTCGCGCGGCGGCATCAGGCTCGTCTCCGCCGATCTCGCGCTGGAGCCGCACCGCCGCATCGGCGTGCGGAATCGCCTCCTTCGCGCGCCGAAGCTCCCAGAGCGTCACCGCGGTGCGTCCCTCAAGCGCTGCGCTCATCCGCAGCGACTCAGCGGCATCCGCGACATCGGGCGCACCGCGAAGGAGCTCCGCAGCGCGCTCAAGCGGGGCGAGCGCCTCCTCCTTGCGATCGAGGAGGGCGAGGGCGTCACTCCGCTGCTGCTCGATGGTGATCCGCACCGCGGTCGCGGACCATCGCGTCGCCTCGTCGGGCGCGTTCGCCTCGATGGCCTCGAGTTCGCCTTCCGCCTGGGCGAAGATCGCGAGCGCCTCATCGGCCCTGCCCGCGTGCAGCTCGATGAATCCCTGCGTCGCGCGGGCCCTCGCGAGCCGCGTGCGAGCGTCGAGGTCGTCGCTCCGGCCTGCGATCGCCCGCTCGCGCAGCCGAATCGCCTCGGCGTAGGACGCGCGCGCCGCCGCCGCATCGCCGAGATTCGGCACAAGCGGATTGCCCTGGATGTCGCCGACGCGCTCCCACGCCGAGGCGAGTTCGGCGAGAAACGCGGCGTCATCCGCCGCATCCGGCGCGAGGTCGCGGAGGTACGCGAGCGCCGAACGGACGATGAGCTCGCGCGCGGGCCGCGAACCTTCGAGCGGCGCGACCGTGCGGTCAAGGTCGAAGAGAAGTCCCGAGGCGATCGTGCGCACCTGGGCGAATCGCCGCTCGGCTCGCTCCTGCGCGGCGAGCGCGGCCGAACGCTGCAGCACCGCAAAGCCCGCGACGACGAAGAGCGCCGCGGCGATGACGCCCGCCGCGATCGCCCGGCGCCGATAGCGCCGTGCGAGCTTCGCAAGCGCCGCGGCGGTCGTCTCGCGTCGGGCCCGGATCGGCTCGCCGACGAGCGATGCCCGCAGATCCAGAGCGAGTTCCGCCGCGCTCGCGTACCGCTCCTCCGGGCGCTTCGCGAGCGCCGTGAGCAGGATCGCGTCGAGGTCGCCGGCAAGCTCGCGCCTGATCGCGGCCGGTCGTCGCGGCTCGGCCGACTCGATCGCGTGCAGCGCGCTCGCGAGCGAACCGTCGGTCGCGTAGGGCATCGATCCGGTGAGCGCCTCGTAGAGCACGACGCCCAGCGAGTAGATGTCGCTTCGCACCTCGATCCGCCACGGCTCGCCGGACGCCTGCTCCGGACTCGCCCACGGCAGCGAGCCGAGAAAGGTGCCGGTGCGCGTCGCGAGCGCGCGGGCGGTCTCGGTGGCGGGCGTCGCTTCCGTCGCCCGCGCAAGCCCGAAGTCGACGATGCGCACGCGGCCGGCGCGATCGACCAGGAGATTGCTCGGCTTGAGATCGCGATGGATGACGCCGCGCCGATGGGCGGCGTCGAGCGCCTCGCACGCCGATGCCGCGAGTTCGAGGAGCCGACGGACATCGCGATCGACGCTGCGGGCGAAGCGATCGAAGGGGATGCCGTCGACATGCTCCATGACGAGATAGGGCTCGTTCGCCGCCGTCTCGCCGCCACCGAGAATGCGGACGATGCCCGGATGATCGAGCGCCGCGGCGATCTCGGTCTCGCGCTCGAGTCGTCGCCGCGCGCTCGGCGTGGCCAGCTCCGGATCGGCCAGCACCTTGACCGCGACGAGCCTTCGCGTCGCGACCTGTCGCGCCATCCAGACGCGGCCCTGTCCGCCGCGCCCGATCTCGCCGAGCATCTCGTATCCGGGGATCACGGGCGCGTCGGCCCCCCGCTCATCCGACGACGCGTCGCGCAGCGCAGCGACGAGCGATCCCTCATCCTCGAACCAGGAGGGTGCCTGACTCATGGCGACCGCCTCGCGAACCGCGGCCCGCTCATCCCTCCTCCGCAACCTGCTCCGCGACCAGCTCGGCGAGCCGGCGCACGATCCGCGACTTCGCCTGATACACCTGGTCCACCGTCATGCCGAGCGATTCGGCGGTCTCGGCGACGGGGACACCCTCGACGCCGTAGCGCCGGAACGCCATGCGGTCGAGGGGCGAGAACTCCACCTCGATCGTCCGCATCGCCCGTCGCATGTGGTACTGCCGCCATTCGGTCTCCCATTCGCGCTCCTGCTCGGCATCGTCCGCCGCGGGCGGATCCGACTGCCCGGAGTCGATCTCTCCTAGCGACCTCGTGCGCCCCTTCTGAAAGATTCGGCGCTGAATCGCCCGCACCGCGATCGTCTTCAGATAGCCGCGGAAGCGCCCCTTCGCCGGGTCATACCGGAAGGTCGGCATCGCCCCAAGGAGCGCAGCGTGCACCTCCTGGACGATGTCATCGACCTCGGGTCCGGCGAGCCCGCGGCGGAGGGCGAAGCCGCGCAGCAGCGCTCCGTACCGCTCCCCGAACTCGCGCCACGCCGCGGCGTCCTCGCGGTCCGCGAGTCGTGCGATGAGCGAGGCGTGCGTGGTTCGCGCGTCCATGGGACCGCCGTCATCTCCCCGGTTCGACGATCGGCGCGGACATCGAAATCGTCCGGACGCCCATCGACATGATCCGCTCGCCGCCGCTCGCCGGCGTGAAGTAGGCGATGAGGTCGACCGACTGCTCGGGGATCTGGTCGGTGCCCGCGTCGTCGAGAAGCGAGACGCCGATCGAATAGCTCGGACCGACGAGCGACCGCGCCCGCATCGCGGCGAGCCGTTCGGGAGCGATCACCCACCGGCGAAGCGGCTTCTCGCCGGCCCGCCCCATGCCGCCGACGCGGTAGATCTCCAGCTCGAAGGTGCCGTCCCGATGCATCGGCGAGGGATAGGGACGCGAGAAGAGGTAGGCCTCCATCTGAATCGTGTCCGGGCGCAGGTTGCCGTTCGTGTCGAGCGGCTTCGGACCGAGCACGAGCGCGATCGCGTTGATCGGCGAATCGTCCGGCGTGCCGGGCGCGGCCCGCGGCGGCGGCGGCATCGGTCGGCCGTCGCTCGTCTCGACCGTCGTCTCGCAGCCGACGAGTCCCGCGACCAGCGCGAGCGCAGCCGCGCCGCGACGGATCGCCCCGCGCGGCATCACGAGCCGCCTCCCGCGCCGCCCGAGTCGGCCGGCTTCGCGGGCTTCTTGTCGCGCTCCTTCGACTTGATCGGATCGACGAGACGACCGTCCTCGTCGATCTCGCCGCGCACGCCATCAAGCTCGCCGCGACGGATCTGGTCGAGGATGTCCGGCGGAAGCGTCGCCTTGTTCATCGCCGAGTCGGTCTGGTTGTCGATCGCCTTCGGCGTCGTCACGACATGCGGCGTGAGGACGATGAGAAGCTCCGTCTTGCTCGCGGCCTCGGTCTTGTTGCGGAAGAGCGGACCGATGAGCGGGATGTCGCCGAGGAAGGGAATCTTCCGCTCGATGCGCTCGTAGCGATCCTGGATGAGGCCGCCGATCACGACCGTCTGGCCGTCCTTCACCGTCACCGTGGTCGTCGCCCGGCGGCGGTTGATGATCGGCGACTGGAAGTTCTCGCTGATCTTCGTGCTGTCCTTGCTGATGCGGGAGATTTCCGGCTCGATCGTCATCCGCACATAGCCGTCCGGATTGATCGACGGCGTGACGTCGAGAATGACGCCGACCTCCTCGGGGGTGACCGCGGACTGCTGGCCGACGGAGTTGAAGGAGACGCTGCTCGGAAGTCGGACCGTATCGCCGACCTGAATCCGTCCCTTCGTGTTGTTGACGACCATCACCGACGGATTCGAGAGGAGTTCGACGCGGTTCTGCGACTGCAGCGCGTTGAGCAGGAGATCGAAGTCCGCATTGCCGATCGCGATGTTCGGCACCGTCGCCGCGCCGAAGAGCGCCGGCGCGAGCCCGCCGAGCCCGGGGACCTGCGCGGCGCCGGACGCGAAGTTCGTGCGGGTCAGGCCGTAGCCGCCGGCGATGTTCACGTCACCGAGACCGAAGCGGGTGAACTGGAGTCCCAGTTCCTCGGCGGTGTCGAGCGTGATCTCCGCGAGCAGCACCTGGATGAGGACCTGCGGCGGATCGACATCGAGCTCCTGGATGACGGAGCGCACCTTGTCCATGTAGCGCGGACTGGCGTTCACGAGCACGGAGTTCGACTTCTCGTCGCCGACGATCGTCACTTCCTGCTCGAGCAGCTTCTGGGCGCTCGGCCGCTGGTCCGCGCCGAGCGTCGAGAGCACCTTCTGCTGGTCGCGCTGCACGAACTCGGTGAGCACGCGGGCGACATCGAGCGCCGCCGCGTTCTTGAGCTTGTAGACGAGCGTGTCGCGGGCGTTCGCCTCCTGGGCGTCGAGTTCGGTGACGACCTTCTCGACGAGATCGAGATAGTTCGGCGTGCCCGACACGAGAAGCGAGTTCGTGCGGTTGTCGACCGTGATCGAGAGCTGCTGCCGCTCGTCGGGCACGAGCGTGAGCTCCGTGCCGAAGAGACCGATGTTGCCCTGACCCGGCGCCGCGGCCGGCGCGGTCGCGCCGTCGGCCGTCGCCGCGCCGCCCGCCGCGCCAGCCGTCGTGCCGTCGCCGGCAACCCCCTCGCGCGGCTTCAGCACATACAGGTTGCCCCGCTGCTCCAGGTTGAAGAGCTCGCGCAGGATGCGCGACATCTGCTCGGCATCGGCGTTGACGAGCTTGAAGACGCGGATGTTCTGGCTGCCCGACGAGCTGCCGTCGAGGTCCTTCACCATGCGCTCGATGAGCTCCATCGACTCGCGCGGGGCGCGGGCGATGATCGTGTTGGTGCGGATGTCCGGGGTGAGGCTGATCGACTGGCGCACCGCGGCCGAGACCTCCATCTCGATCGGACCGTCGCCGCTACCCTCGGCGCCGCCGAGCTCGCGGAGGTACTTCAGGACGATCGCCTGCTGGGCGTTCGCGCCGCCGGCGATGCTCGAGCCGGAGAGCACCGTCTGGATGAGATTCACCGTCTCGATCACGTTCGCCGAGGTGAGCGTGAGGTAGCGGATCTCGACCACCGAACTCGGCTTCGCGCCGTCGAGCTGGGCGACCATGCGGCGCATCGTGTCGATGTCGGGCTGGCTGCCCGAGAGGAGCACCGCGTTGAGCCGCGGCTCGGCGGCGGCCTTCACCGTCGCCGTGCCGCGCCGCCGGTTCTCCTCGCGCACATACATCTCGTCGAGCATCGCGACGATGTCCGCGGCGCGGCTCTTCGCGAGCTGGACGATCTCGAGCGACTCGCCGCCGATCGCGTCCTGCGCCGCCTTCGTGAGCACCTCGACGAGATTCCGGACGACGGCCACGTTCTCGGCGCTCGCCGCGATGATGAGCGAGTTGCTCGAGACATCCGGCGTGATCGCGACGGCGTCGCTCGGCTGGGCCTGCGTGCCGAGGCTCTGCTGCCGCTCGCGCATGAGCGTCTGGACCTTCGGCGCCATCTCCTCGGCGCGGACCGCCTCGAGGGCGATGACCTCGATGCCGACCGCGGGATTCGCGGGAGTCGCCTCGAGCTTCGCGACGAGATCCTCGATCGCCTTGAGGTCGTCCGGACCGGCGCTCACGAGCAGGCTGCTCGTGCGCGGATCGGTGAGGACGAGCGGCCGCACGCGCCGCTCGATCTCGTTGGGCAGGTCGGCGTAGCGCCGCTCCATGATCTGGTTGAGCGCCGCGGCGACGCGGTCAAGGTTCGCCTTGCGCACGGTGATGACCTGCAGCAGCCCGCTCTCGGCGGTCTCCTCGCGGTCGAGATCCTGGGCGAGCCGCTCGATGACGCCGAAGGTGTCGGCGCCCGCCGCGACGATGAGGGCGTTTGTGCGGCCGTCGGCGACGACCGTCGCCCGCTCGAGATCCGCCGTCTCCGGCTGCACCTTGCGGAGCCGCTCGAGACGGGCGTCCATGAGCGACTGGATCATCGGGGCGAGCCGCGCGGCCGAGGCGTTCCGCATCGTGACGGTGCGGATCTCCTTGATCTCCGGGGCAAGCTTCTGGTCGAGCGTCTTGAGGAGCTCCTCGAAGACCACGAACGACCGCGGACTCGTGGAGACGATGAGGGCGTTCGTCCGCTCGTCCGCGATCGCCCGAAGCCGATCCTCGTCGCGGATCGTCTTCGCGCTGCGCTGGGCCTCGAAGAGGCTCGTCACGGTCGTCGCGAGCCGGGCGGCCGAGGCGTTCTGCAGCGGGTAGATGCGGACGAGCGCCGCCGGCGACGCCGCCTCGACATCGAGCTGCCGCACGAGTTCCTGCACGATCTCGACATTGCCGCGGCTGCCCACGACCATCAGGGCGTTCAGTTGCGGCTCGGGTCGGATGACGAGGCTCGACATCGCGACGAAGACATCGCCCTCGACGACCTCGCCGCCGGCCTCGCCCATGCGGGCGACGCGCAGGCGGCCGATCTGCTTCTGGAGCGGCGTCGCCTCGGGCAGCTCGGCCCGGCCCTCGACGAGGACCGACTGGAGCGTGCCCGCGAGATCGGTCGCGTCGGCGAAGCGCAGCGGAATGAGCTTCGGCTCCACCCATCCCATGCCGACCTCGGAATCGAGCTTCGTTCGCAGGACCTCGACGAGGGCGACGGCATCCTCCGATCCGGCGACCACGACGGTGTTGGTGCGCTCGTCGGTCGAGATCGCGATCTCGCTGAGGAGCGCCTTGCCGGCCATGCCCGCGGGAACGCCTTCGATCTTCGCGACCGGAATCTCGCCGAGCCGCTTCCCCTGCTGGAAGAGGTCCGTCACGATGCGGGCGAACTGCTGCGCCGAGATGTTCTCGAGCGGATGGATCGCCACCATGACCGCGTCGGTCACGGGCAGCGCATCGAGACTTCGCACGACTTCCTCGAGCGCGGAGACGTTCTCCGCGGTGCTCGAGACGAGCACCGCGTTCATGCGCTCGTCGGCGAGGACGAGCATCGGCTGGGTGAGGTCGAGCTTGAGATCCGGCTGGTCGGCGCCGTCGCGGCGGAGCGAGAGGCGCCGGATCTGCTCCTGCAGCGCGCGAGCTCGCGCGTTGCCGACGGGCGCCTCGCCCGGCTGGAGCATGTCGGTGACGACCTTCGCGAGCGCCGTCGCCTTCGCGTTGCGGAGCGGCACGATGCGGACGACGCTC
The DNA here is from genome assembly GCA_964395845.1 of uncultured Isosphaeraceae bacterium. Lineage (GTDB taxonomy): Bacteria > Planctomycetota > Phycisphaerae > Phycisphaerales > SM1A02 > JAEUIT01. The sequence continues at coordinate 75,815 of CAYNCG010000005.1, forward strand.
TCCGCGACCTTCGGCTCGGCGTCGATCGCCTTGACGAGTCCGACGATCGTCTCGCGATCGCCGGGATTCGCGACGACGATGATCGCGGCGCGACCGGGGACGGCGCTGACCTTCACCGGCTCGATGACGACCTTCGAGGTCGAACCCTCGGGCGCCGGCTTGTCGAGCCCGATCTGCTGGATCACCCGCGCTGCGGCCTCCGGCGCGATGTGGGCGAGGTCGATGACGAACACCGCCTGGCCCGCGCCCGGCGCGAGCGCGTCCATCTGGTCGACGATGCGGCGGATCTCGTCGAAGAGCGGGCCGGTCGAGGCGATCACGAGGGCGTTGCCCGCGGCGTCCACCTGCACCGAGAAGGGCAGCTTCGCCTGCTCGGCGCGGGCGCTGAACGCCTCGCGGATCGCCTGCGCGACGCGGGCCGCAGAGGCCTGCTTCATGGGCAGGAGATGCACGCCGAGCCCCTGCTCGGTCGCCTGCTGCTGCAGCGCGTCGGCGATGGCGAGGATCTGGCTGAACTCGTCGTCCGGCGCGCGGACGATGAGGGCGTTGCTTGATGCGTCGGCGACGATCCGCAGCCGCGAGCGCTGCGCGTCGCGCGGGGCGTTCGACGGCGGGGCGTAGATCCGGTCGATCGCCTGGGCGAGCTGCTCGGGATTGCCGAAGCGCACGGGAATCAGCCGCGGCGCGGGCAGCCGATCGAAGTCGGCGATGTCGATCTCGCGAACGATCCCCTCGATGCGGGCGAGATTCACCTTGCTCGCCGAGACAACGAGGGCGTTCGTGCCGGCGTCGGCCGCCGCGCTGACCCAATCCTCGTTGCGGACGAGCGTGGTCGGCGGCGGCGGCTCCTGATCGTTCTGGCCGCGGTTCCGCTGCTGGTTCGAGCGCTCCTGCGCCGGACCGCGGAAGGCCTCGTTGATCGCCCGCGCGACGCTCGAGGCGTCGGCGTGCACGAGCGGAATGACCCGCAACTGGAGTCCGGCGTCGTACTCCTCGCTGTCGAGCTTCGCGAGGAGCGCGCGGATGCCCGCCCACTCGCTCTCCACCGCGGAAATGACGAGCGAATTCGACGCGGGGTCGGCGACGATCCGGACATTCTGCTTGTCCGGCGTGTCCGCCTCGCTCGCGAAGCGGCCGTAGAAGTAGGAGAGCGCGTCCTGCACCTTCTCCGCCTGCGCGAACTTCAGCGTGACGAAGTCCGTCACGCGCGGCCTGCTCGCCGGCACGTCGATCGTCCGCAGGATGTTCTCGATGACCTGGAACTGGTCGGCGGTCGCGCCGATGACGAGCTGGTTCTCGAGCCGGTTCGAGTCGATCGACGGCGGCTCCTCGTTGGGCTGGTTGCGGTCGCGGATCAGGCGCCGCAGCGTGCTCGCGACATCGCTCGCGATCGCGTGACGGAGCGGCAGCACGCGATACTCGACGGGACTCGCGGCCGGCACCTCCTCGAGCTTGCGAATGAGCCCCTCGATGATCGGGAAGCTCTCGAGCGTGGCGGTGACGACGAGCGAGTTCGAGCGGCGGTCCGCGGCGACGCGGGCGACGACCTCCACCGGTTCGCTGCCCTCGTCCAGCTTCAGGCTGATGCCGTTCGTGCGGCCGCGCGAATCAAGCTGCAGCGTCTGTCCGAGGATGCGGGCGATGTCCTCGGCCTTCGCGCCGGTCAGCGCATAGGTGCGGATCACCGTCTCCGCCGCGTCGGTCGGACCGTCGAGTCGCGCGACGAGGGCCTTCACCTGCTCGAGCTGCGCGGCCGGAGCGTTCACGACGAGCGCGTTCGTGCGGGCGTCGGGGGTGACGATGACGCCCGTTCCGCCGCCGCCGCGCTTGCCGAACTGCTCGCCGATCATGCGGGCGATCTCGACCGCCTGGCCGCGCTCGAGCGGAATGATCTCGACGCCGCGGTCACCCGCCGTCGTCGGCTGGTCGAGCTTCGAGAGGAGGTCGCGGATCGTCGCGAGATCCTCCTCCGTCGCGCTCACCACGAGGGCGTTCGCGCTCGGCATCACCGTCGGCATCGCGCCGCGCGCCGGTCCGCGCCGATCCGCGAGGAACTGGCGAAGCGTCGCGGCGAGCTCCGATGCGCTCGCGAACTCGACGGGAATCACCTTGGTCACCTGCGACGGGCCGGCCATCGACTGCTCGAGTCCGGCGACGAGCGTCGCGACCTGTCCCTGGATCTCCTCGCTCGCGCTCACCACGATTGTCCGCGCCGACGAGACGGGCACGATGCGGATGCGCGCCGCGCCCTCGTCGCCGCCGAAGCGCTGGTCGCGCACGCCAAGCGCGTCGCGCAGGAGACCCGAGATCGCGTCGAGCTCGCCGATGCGGACCGGGTACGCGCGCACCACGGTGCGCTGGCCGTCCTTCGCGGGACGGTCGAGCTCGGCGACGAGCTGGTCGACGAGGGCGAAGGAATCGCCGCGTCCGGTGACGATGAGCGAGTTCATCCGCGGTTCGGCCCGCACCGCAACGGCGGTGTTCTGGCCGCGGGTGCCGATCGGCGTCGAGCCGCGCACCGACTCCGTCCAGGTGAGCTGTCCGATGAGCGACTGCACCGCGCCGGCGATCTCGTCGGCGCGGGCGTGCTCGAGCGGATAGACGCGGAACTCGAGCGACTGCGTCGCCTTGGCCGAGTCGAACTGGGTCACGAGGCCGCGGATCTCCTCGAAGTCCGCGTCGCTCGCCGCAACCAGCAGCGTGGCGGCGCGCGAGTCGCCGACGATCGAGATGCGCCGCGCGCCGTCGCGGCGCGGGCGGTTGCCCGTCGCGATGCGGGCCCGGTCGTCGTAGAAGCGCTGAATCGCCTGCGCCACCGCGCCGGCATCGGCCCGCTCGAGGACGATCGAGCGGACCTTGAAGTCGGTCGTCGCCGACCGGTCGATCTCCTTCAGGACGGTGCGGATCTCCGCCATCGTCGCGTCGTCGGCGCGGACGAGGAGCGTGCCCGACGCGTCATCGGGCAGGATGAGCGTCGACTCGCGCCGCGCCTGGTCGTCGCCGATCACGGTCTTCGAGAGGAGTTCCGCCGCGGTGCGCGGATCGGCCGCCGCGAGATCGAGGATCTCCAGCGGACGGCGATCGCGCTCGCTCGGCTGGTCGAGCTTCGCGATGAGCGACTCGATCTCGCGAAGCGTCTCCGCCGGCGCGGTCACGACAAGCGTGTTCGTGCGGCTCTCGGTGCCGAACTCCGCGGGAATGCCCTGTCCGCCGAGGCCGCGGGCGCGGGCCGAGAAGACGCCGCCGAGCGTGCCCTGCAGCTCCGACGCCTTCGCGTGCCGCAGCGGGAAGAGCCTGACCGCCGCGGCCGGCGCGGCCGGCGTCTGGTCGGCGAGCTCGATGAAGCGATCGAGGAAGGCGAGCGCATCGGCCGGGGCGATGACGAGGAGCGCGTTGTTCGCCGCGTCCGGAATCGCCCGGATGTCGCCCGGCTGGAAGTTCGCCTCGACCGGCTTGCCGCCGGCGTCCAGGGTGATCGAGAGTTCCTTCAGCCGATTGTCGCGCCCGGTCGGCTGGAGCAGGTCGCGCAGTCCGCGGGCCGCGCGATCGGCGCTCACGTTCTGAAGCCGATAGGAGCGCACCACGACGCGGTCGGGCGTGCTGCTCTTGGCGAAGGTCGCGATGAGCTGACCGACGATCTCGAAGTCGCGGTCGGTCGCGGCGACGACGAGCGCCCGCGACGCCGGATCGCTGAGGATCGCGACGCGCTTCGCGAGATCGCCGGGCTTTCCGCCCGCGGGCGTCATGCGGGCGAGCGTCTGTTCGACCAAGGCGCGGATGCGCTCGAGATCCATGCCCTCGGGCAGCGTGATCGCGCGGATCGCGCTCGCCTCGGCCGGAAGCTCGCGCTGGGCCTGCTCGGCGAGCAGTCGGGCCCGCTCGATCGCCTTCGGCGAGCCGAGGATGACGAGGGAGTTCGTCTTCTCGTCGACGGCGATCGTGAGATCGGGGTCCGTCTCCTTCGCCGTCTCCCTCGCCGTGTCATCGTTCGCGGCGAGGACCGCCGCGGCGATCGCGGCGCGCCACGATGGCACGCTCGGCGTGCTTGCGGAGGTCTTCTTCGGCTCGCCTCCGTACTTCTTCAGCAGTTCCTCGACGGGAATGACCTCGACGGCCCCCTCCTCGCGCGACTCGAGGAGCCGCTCGAGAATCCGCGCGACCTCGGCCGCGTCGGCCTTCGTCGGGTCGATCGAGATCGTCCGCATCTGCCGATTCGTCGCGACGGTCGCGCGGTCGAGCTTCCGCACGACCTCCTCGATCGTCGCGTACTGCGCGTCGGTGGCCCGCACGATGAGGGCGTTGCTCGACGCGTTGACGCGCACCGTCGGCGGCACCTCGCTGCCGCCGTCCTCGCGGAAGACCTCCTCGAGCGAGCGGGCGAGCTCGGTCGCGTCGGCGTTCTCGAGGGTCAGCACGCGCACGCCGCGCGACTGCTCCTGCGTCGGTGCCTGATCGAGCTGCGTGACCATCTGCTCGGCGACATTGAGCCGCGACGGGGCGGCGCTGACGATGACGGCGTTGAGTCGAGCGTCGGCGACGACCCGCACCGGCGGTTCCGTCGAGACCGGTTGCGGGCGACCCCGCGGGCCGGGCTGCTGCGGCGCGGGCGCGAGGAGCTTCTCGACGAGCGGAGCGAGCTGCTCCGCGCGGGCGTGGCGCAGATAGACGGTGCGAACCTGCACCGCGTCGCTGCGCAGTCCGGTGTCGAGCTTGGCGACGAGCGCCTCGAATTCCTCAAGCTGCTCGGGGATCGCGGTGAGGACCACGGCGTTGCTCGAGGGTTCCGCCGAGATCGTCGGCTTCGTCTCGCCCGGTCGCGACTTCGCCCGACCGTCGGCCGCGAGCTGCAGCGCTCGCGCGACCTCGGTGGCCTCGGCGTTCACCAGCGTCATGACGCGCGTGTCCGCGGTGACGCCCGCCTCGCGCGCGACATCGAGCCGAGCGATCACCTCGTCGATGATCGGCAGGAGCTCACGGGGCGCCGAGATCAGCAGTCGATTCGTGCTCGCATCGGCGGTCACGCGCGGCTCGCCGACCGGCAGTCCGGCCTTGGCGGCGGCGACGAGCGACTGCGGCCAGCGCGAGCGATCCGCGAGGATCGGCGCAAGCGTGCCGGCCATGACGGTCGCGTCGCTATGGGCGAGCGTCACGAGCTTCACGTCCATCTGCGGCGGCGCGGACGCGGCCTCGTCGATGCGGGCGAGGACGGCGAGGGCGCGATCGCCCTCCTCCTTCGTGCCGATGACCAGGAGCGCGCCGCTCTGCGGTTCCGGCACGAGTTCGAGCGTCGCGCGGACCGACGACGGCTTCGTCGCGTCGAGCACGCGCTTCGCCATCTCCGCAAGCCGCTCCGCCGGAATGTTCGCCGGGGTGTAGGTCGTGAAGCTCCGCTCCGCGTTCGCGTCGGCGACATCGAGCTGCTGGACGAGCGTCTCCGCGAGCGCGACGACGCGCTGCGGGCCGCTCACGATGAGGCTGTTGGTGCGGGCGTCGGCCTCGACGCGCACCCGCGGGGCGCTGTCCGCCTGGCCGCGACTGCGGCGCAGACGCTCCAGCACGATGCGCGGATCCGTCTCCTGCTGGTCGTTCAGGAGCCGCTCGACCGTCGGCGCGACCTTCGTCGCATCGGCGTTCTTGAGGGGGATCGTCTTCGCGTCGACCGCGTCGTTCGCGGGACGGGCGTCCATCGGCTCGATGAGAAGCTCGACCTCGTCGAGATCCGCAGCGACGCCGACGAGAAGCAGCGAGTTCGCGCCGCCCGCGGGAATCACGCGCACCGACATCGGCTCGCCCGTCGCCTTGCTGATGACCGAGGGGAGCGCCTGCGAGAGGCTCGCGGCGACCGCGTTTGCGTCGGCGAAGGTCAGCGGCCGCACGCGCACCACGGGATCGCCCGCGGCGGAGCCCGCGTCGAGCTGCTTGACGAGCTCGTCGGTCAGGACCATGAGCGACATCGGGGCCGAGACGATGAGCGCGTTCGACCGGCGATCGGCGGTCACCTCGAGGAGGCGATCGAGCTCCGTCGCGGCATCGGGCACCTCCTGGCGCACGCGACCGGCGAGGATCTGCCGAAGCATCGGCGCGAGCGTCTCGGCCTTCGCCTTCTCGAGGCGATAGGTGCGAAGCGCCGTCGTCGGAAGCTCGCCGCCGCCGACGCCCTTCATGACCTCGTCGACCTTCGTGAAGATCTCCTTCGGTCCGCTGACGACGAGCGTGCCGGAGATCGGCTCCGTCGTCACGGTGACCGGAGCCTTGCCGCCCGACGCGCCGAGCTGGTTCGAGCTCGCGAGCTGGCGCAGCGTGCTCGCGATGGACTCGAGCCGGGCGGCGCCGACGCGGAAGGTGCGGATCTCGGTGTCGACGGCGAGCTGCTGACGATCGAGCTGCTCGACGAGCTTCTCGAAGCCGGCCATGCGCGTGAGCGGCGCATCAACAATCAGCGAGTTCGTCTGCGGGTCGGCCCGCACGACGACCTCGCGCGGCTTCTGGAGCTCGGGACGCGGACGGCCGCGCGGATCGACGGGCACCGGCGGCGGCGGATACATCTCGTCGATGACGCGACCGAGCTCGGCGGCCTGGGCGACCTTGAGCGGGAAGATGCGGATCTCGCGCCCCTCGCCGTCGCGGCGATCGGCGCCGTTCAGTTCGTCGACGAGGCGCTCGACCTCGGGCAGCACATCGGGATGGGCCGCGACGAGAAGCGTGTTGGTCTGGGCGTCGGCGGTGATCGTCGCCGGCTTCGCGATGCGCTCCTCGGCCGAGCGCTTGGCGAAGTTCGCCGTGAGCGTCGCGGCGAGCGAGACGGCGTCCGCGGTGCGAAGCTGGAGGATGCGCAGCGGCGCGGCGCCGCCGCGCTCGACATCGAGACCCTTCAGGATCGCCGCGATCACCTCATGCTGCCGCGGCGACGCGGCGACGACGAGGGCGTTCACCTGGTCGATCGAGCCGATCGTCGGCTTCGCCCCGTCATCGCCGGCAAGCGCCGTCTCGGCCATCGCCTCGAGCGACGCCTTGGCCTCGGCCGCGCGAACGAACGCGAGCGGCAGGATGCGCACATCGGAGGCGGCGACGGAGGCATCGAGCTTCGCGAGCATCTCCTCGACGCGGGTGAAGGTGAGGGCATCGCCGGCGACGATGAGCGAGCGGCTCGCGGCATCGACATTCACCGAGACCGCAACGGGCGGACGGCCGTCCGTCGGCTGCGCGGAGAGCGCGCCGCGGGCGGCGAGCTCCTGCAGGGTGCGGGCGACCGAGTTGGGATCGGCGCGCTCCACGCGATAGGCGCGGATGTCCGGCGTCACCGGATTCGGTCCGCGATCGAGGGCCGCGGCGTAGCTTTCGACGATCGCCATCTGCTGCGCGTCCGCGACGACCTGAAGGGCGTTCGTCGCGGGCACGACCTCGATCGTCGGTGCGGGCTGCGATCGCGCCGGATCGGCGGCGAGGGCCCGCGTCACGAGCGTGCGCAGCTCCTCGACGATGGACTCGGCCTTCGACTGCTTGAGGGCGACGAGCTTCGTCGCGCGCGGCGCCGGCACGAGCGATCGCGCCTCGCCGAGTGCGCGCTCGTAGAGCGCGACGCTCGCCCGCGGCCCGCTCACCGACAGCGAGCCGGTCGACGCGTCATGCTCGACGAGCGGCAGCGGCGTCTTCCCCGGCTCCTCGCCCTGCGTCAGTCGTTCGAAGGCGAGCTTCGCCTTCTCCATGAGACCGCGGGCGTCGAGGCCGGCGATCGGAATCACGCGAAACTGCTGCTCGATGACATTCGGCCGATCGAGCGCGGTGATGAGCTGGCGGACGAGCTCCGTGTCGTCGGGCAGCGCGTTGACGAGGACGCTCCGTCCGTCGGGGCCTGCGAGCAGCGTCATCGCCGTCGCCTGTCGCGGATTGAGGACGCCGCGAATCGACGCGAGCATCGCATCGGGCGCCGAGTTCGCGAGCGGGAAGATCGTGATCGTGCGCCGCGCGTCGGGATCGATCGGCCCTGTCCCGTCGCCCTCGAGCTCCCGCAGGATCTGCACGCCCTCCTCGACGAGCGTCGGCTCGCCGGCGATCGCGACGCGGTTCGTGTCGTCGAAACCGACGATGACCGGCTTCCGCTCCTTCGCGACGCCCGCGTAGAGCTGGTCGAGCTTCGCCTTCGCCGCCTCGGGCTTCTGGCGCTCGAGCGTCACGGTGCGGATGACGCGGCTCGGCTTGCCGGGCGCGCGGGCCGCGCGGTTGCCGCGGCCGTCGTCGAGCTCCTCGGCGGGCACATCGAGCATCGCGATGGTCGACTTGACCTGATCGACCTTCGCCTTCGATCCGCGGGCCACGATCGCGTTCGTGCGGTCGTCCGCCGCCAGCACGAGTCCGGCGACGCGGTTCTCCTCGATCTTCGAGCGCTTCCCGTCGGCGGGATTGATGATGTACTCGACGACCCGTTCGCCCATGAGGGCGTTGAGCGAGGCGATCATCTGCGACGCCTTCGCGTGCTGCAGCGGAATGAACTCGATGATGTTCTCGACATCCTGCTGGTCGAGCTGGGCGATGATCGACTGGATGCGGCGGACCTGCGCTGCGGTCTCGACGATGATCACCGAGTTCTGCTGCTCGAGCGCCGTGACGCTGCCGTAGCTCGCGACGAGATTTTTGAGCTGCTCCGCGACGGGCACCGCCCGGGCGTTCATGAGCGGCAGCACGATCGTGACGATCGTGTCGTCGGTGACCTCGGCGGGGAGCTTGCCGACGAAGGTCGGGACGTTCTCCCGCTTCATGTCCTCAAGCTTCTGGAGGAAGAGCCGATCGCCCTCGACGCGCAGCATCACATTCTGCGTCTGAAGCAGGATGTTGAGCGTCTCGAGCGCCTGCGGCAGCGTGTACTCGCCGGGATAGATGTAGTCGACCGTGCCGACGGGAACGGGCACCTCGCGCACCACCGGATAGCCCGTGGTGCGGCTGAACCAGTCGAGGATCTGGTCGTAGGTCTGCCCCTTGAAGTTGAAGCGCAGACGGATGTCGCGCTTGTCGGTGCCCGGCGCCTGCGGCGCGGCCGGCGCATCGGCCGCGGCCTGTAGCGCGATCGGCGCGGCTGCCGCCGGCACCGACCAGGTCGGAATGGAGAGAACACCTGCCGCGAGGGCGACCGAGCAACAGATCGGGCTCAGCCGGGCGGGCACGCATTCCTTCATGCAGGTCTCCTTCTCGCCGTGGGTCGGACCCTCCCCGGAGGCCTCGGGGGGGCCGGACGCGCGGGCCCCGCTGGGCTCGCACCTCCGATCCGAACCCATGGACGGGGGCGGGAAAACAAATCGAACCATCCACACGCGCCGCCGCCGGATCAGGCTGGCGTGACGCCTCGATCTCCCCGCCGCGAAGTGGCGAGCCAGACGAGAGCTGGAGTGTACCGGGCGCACCCTGCTCTCCCTCGCTGCGAGGGCATTCGGACAGGTTCTTCCGCCACCACCCTGAGCGGATGCGAAAGTGAGCCGACCGGCGTTCTCACAGGTGATTTCACGAATGTCGTTCCGCCGAAGCTGGCGATCAGGCCCCCGGCAGACAGGTGCTCACCCCATCGGGAACCGGAGCATGCGATGCGGCGTTCTCCCCCGCTCGATCCTGAAAAGGCCGTTCAGATCCGCAACGAGCGCACGCGCGCGTCTCGCGAGCCCGTCAATCGGGGCACGCGCCGACGGAAGCACGCTCGGCTTCACGCATCGCGGTCCGACTCACCGCCTACGCCCGTTCGACATAGCGTCCGGTCGGGCTGAGCGGCGGCGAGTACACATGGATCGTCACGAGAATCTCGCGCGTCGGCGCGGGTCCGGTCGCGGCGTTCGCGACGGTGTGGATGTCGCTGTCGACCGAGCCCGTGACGCCGCCGGCCTCGAGTCTGACCGGCTCGCCCGAACGCGAGACCGTTCCGTCGTCGTTTCGGTCGAACCGCTGCTCGAGCGCGGCGCCGCTCACCACGCGGACCGCGCAGGCGCTTCCGGCGTGATCGTGGATCGGGCTGCACTGCCCGGGAAGCCACGCCATCACGAAGACCTCGGCGATCTCGCTTCGAAAGACGAGCGTGCGGACATAGCGCGTCGCGTCGATCTGGATCGCGTCGCCGAGCGAGTCGGTCGACACGGAGAGGTCGTGCACGAGTTCGATGAGGGCCTCGATCGGTACGGGCCCCGCATACCGATCGAGCGCCCGGAAGAGCGGCTCCATACAGACCGGAGGCGTCTCGGTCATGTCACGGCGAGGAAGCGGCATCGTGGTCATCGGTTGGACTCCGCGAGGCCCGCGGGGGCCTCGGTCAGCAGGCGGGCGAGGGCTGCGCCGACGGCTTCGGCCTGCACGCGGAGCTCGGGAACCGCCGTCGATTCCCACAGGTCGCCGCGCCGGAGCGCCCCGAGCACGAAGAGATCCGGCCGCGGTACGCCAGCGGCGTCGAGCGTCCGCCCATCGCCGTCGGCGCGGAGACCGATCTCCGCGGCGTCGGTGGAGACGAGGCCGTCGGCGAGGAGCGATCGCATGAGCGCGTCGGGATGCTCCGAGACGCGCATCGCCGGACCGATGCAGTTGAAGACACGAACGCCGCGGCGCCGCACGACCTCGCCGGCAGCGGTCCGCACCGCGACGACGCGATGACCCGCGTCGATCTCGACGCGAAGCGGCGTTCCGCGCAGCAGCTCCAGCCGACCGGAGGCGCGCAGCTCCTCGACGAGCGCGAGCACCTGTCGCGGCGCGCGATGCCGATGGACCTCCCACAGCGGCCTGATCCGGGCGAGAAACCGCTCGCGATCGCGATCGCTCCACGCCCGCCACGCGGCGGTCGTGTGGGGACGCACGGCGTCGATCGCCTCCTGCCACGGTCGTCCGGCGGCCATCGCCGCAAGCGCGGCGACGCGCACCGTCCGCAGCGCGGAGAGCGGGCCCTGCAGCAGGTCCGCTCGCTGCGGCGCGACGGGCAAGGCGGCGGCCCCTGGCGGCGCGTGGTCGGCATGCGGCAGCGGAAAGCGACCGTTGCGCGAGACGCAGGTGACCGGTCCGCGATGTCCGCGGCGAGCGAGCGAGACGAGCACATCGAGCGCGGTCAGTCCCGTCCCCACCACGATGACCGGAGCGTCGGCCGCAAGATCGCCAAAGGCGTCCGGGGCCCACGGATCGACGACGCCATCGGCGTCGCTCGCCCACGGGGCGCGCGGCGCGGGGAGCCCGACCGCGAGAACCGTCGCCTTCGCGATCGTCCGCTCACCCGAGGCGAGTCGAAGCGCCAGACCATCGGCGTGCGGCCGCAGCGCGATCACATCGTCGCGCACGAGCGTGATCCTCGGACGCAGCGCCTCGACCATCGCCCCAAGCCGCTCGTTCAGGTAGTCGCCAAAGAGACGACGGGGCACGAAGTCGCTCGGCGCGTGACGGCCCGGAACGCGCCGCTCAAGCCACGCCGCGAAGCCACCGACCTCATCCGAGGCGAGGCCCATGCGATCGGCGCGCACATTCAGGAGATGCGTCTCGTCAGCGCCGCCATAGGCGACGCCCGGTCGCGCACGCGGCAAGCGCTCGAAGACGACGGCCGTTGCCTGCGGCGCGGCCCGCAGGGCGTGCACCGCGGTCATGAGTCCGCTGAAGCCGCCGCCGATGACCGCAAACGACACCCGCTCCGGTGGTTCTCTGGTCCATCGGAGCGGGTCGTTCTGAAGAGAGATGTGAGATGCGGTGGAGCCCGCTGACGATGCCTCGTGGGGACATCGGTCGGTCGTCCCGCACGCGTTCGCGAGCCCCGAGGGACAGTCTGCGGAACAGTCCTCGTCGGAAGCGCGTTCGGTGCTGGACTCCATGGCACATGTCCATTCGCAAGGGCCGTGCCACAGCCCCCGGTGCGACCGTGGCCGCTTCGTGAGGCCCGAAACGGCGATGACATGCCCCCACGGCCGGAGAGCCGTCATATATAACGGGATCGTTCAGTTCCGCTTCACGGTCTTCCGTGCTATGTTCTGGCCATGTCGCTCACCGACCTTTGGCAGCTCGCAGCGCAGGCACCGGTCCTCGCCGACGCGATCCCGGACATCGAGCGGATCCTGGGTGTGCCCGCCGAGTCGATCGCCCTCCTCACGGTGCATCCCATCGAGCGGTCCATCCGGCTGCTCCAGCCAGCGCCAGCACCGCCGAAGCGGACTCGTTCGGCGTCCGGCCCCTCGGCTGCGGCGGCGTCGGAGGCCATCCCCCTCGCACCCTCGGCGTTGGCCGCGCTGACCCGCTGGCTCGATCGGGATCGATCGACCGACTTCGCGATCGGTCGCCAGCCGGGTGAACTCGCTCCACTCGCCGCCGCCCTCCACGATGCGGTCCGCTTCGCGCCCGGCACGGCCGTTCACGCGGCGCCGATCGGATCTCCGGACGAGACCCCGCGATACGCGATTGCGATCGCCGTTCCCGCGCCCGTCCGCGGACACGCACCCGCGGTGCCCCTTGAGGAGCTCCGCGCCGCATGCGGAGCGATCCTTGCACACGAACGCGAGCGCGTGGAGCTGCATCGCCTCCGCCTCTCCGCGGACACCGATCGGAACGCGCGACGGACGCGCACCGGCCGCGCCGCCGGCGATGAGATCATCGGCACCGGCAGCGGACTGCGGCAGGTCTTCGAACGCATCCAACTCGCTGCGCGCGCGGATGTGCCGGTCCTGATTCTCGGCGAGACGGGCGCCGGCAAGGAAGTGCTCGCGCGAGCGGTCCACGACCGGTCCGATCGGCACGAGCGCCCGTTCGTGCGCGTCAACTGCGGCGCGATCCCGCCGGATCTCATCGACTCCGAGCTCTTCGGTCACGAGCGCGGCGCCTTCACCGGCGCCACCGACATGCGCCGCGGCTGGTTCGAGCAGGCCGACGGCGGCACGCTGTTCCTCGATGAGGTCGGCGAGCTGCCGCTCCCGGCGCAGGTGCGCCTCCTGCGCGTCCTCCAGGACGGCACGCTGCACCGCGTCGGCGGACAGAAGGCACTTCGGGTCGATGTGCGCATCGTCGCGGCGACGCATCGCGATCTCCCGTCGCTCGTCCAGCGCCGCGAGTTTCGCGAGGATCTCTGGTATCGCATCGCCGTCTTCCCCGTTCTCCTGCCGCCCCTTCGTGACCGCATCGAGGACATTCCGCAGCTCGCCGAGCACTTCGCCCGACGGGCAGCGAACCGATTCGGCCTGCCGTCGGTGCCGATCGCCGCCTCCGACATGTCGCTTCTCACGAGCTACCGCTGGCCCGGCAATGTCCGCGAGCTCGCAAGCGTCATCGACCGCGCCGTGATTCTCGGCGGCGGACACAGCGTCGAGATCGCTGTCGCGCTCGGCGCCGAACCGGCTCGTCCGGCCGCGGAGATCGCTTCGCCCGACCGGTCGCCGACCGGGGCGATCGAGTCACTCGACGAGGCGATCCGTCGCCACATCGCCCGCGCGCTCGAGCGCACCCAGGGCCGCATCGAGGGACCGCGCGGCGCGGCCGCGATGCTTGAGGTGAATCCGCACACGCTGCGGGCGAGGATGCGGAAGCTCGGCCTCCGCTGGTCGGCCTACCGCACCTGAGCGCCCGCGCCGACGCGCCGCGGCGCCGTCAGCGCGGCCCGATCGGCCCGCGGGCGTTCAGCGCCGCACCGACCTGCACGCCGAAGCGCTCCTGGCCGAGCGTGAACTCGGCGACATCGCCGATCGCGCCGGCGAAGGCAATCTCGCCGATGACCTGTCCGACCTGCAGCTCGCGGCGTTCGCCCGTCGCGGGGTTGCGGACCCACGCCTCCACGCCCGTCGGACCGTCCACGAGCCCGGTGAGGAGCCACTGGTCGTAGGGAAATCCGAGCTGCACCGGCACCGCCGGAGGCGGCGCCTGCGCGGTCGCGGTCGGCGCCGCAGGCTTCTCGGGCACGGGCACCCGGAAGGGATTCGCCGCGACGAGCGAACGGAATCGCTCGAAGTTCTGCTCGATCGCGACGCGATCCGCGTCGGAGGGACGCGGGTCGCTCTTCGACCGCTTGCCCGGCAGGAAGAGCGTCGTGAGCCGAAGCGTCATGCGGACGCGCTCGCCGGCCTTCGCCTGCTCGAGGCGCACGCCATCGAGCCGCTTGATCCAGGGTTCGGCGTGGATGCGGTGCACGAGCCGAAGCACCTGATCGATGGTGCCCTCACCGCTCATCGTCGCGGGAAGCTCGACGAAATCGGGCTCGTCGCGCATCGCCTTCTGCGAGCCGCGGGCCTGGAACTCGGACTTCGCCGGGCTCGCCCGCACCGTCGCGCGATCGGTCTTCACGCTCAGGTCGACGAGACGCAACTCCTCGCCGATGCGGTTGAGCCGCGAGCGCAGGGCGCTGTCGGTCGAATCGAGATCGGAGCCGAGCGTGCGGTCGACGAAGCCCTGGATCTGCCGCTCCTGCAGCGGACGCTTCGCGCTCTCCTCGATCATCCCGACGAGCGCTGCGGTCGCCTTCTCGCGGTCGGCCTCGAGCGCCGCCCGCTCGGCCGAGAGCGAGCCCGCCCCGATCAGGTAGCCGATCCCCATCGTCGCCGCGATCGCGGCCGCACCGACGGTCCACGCGACCGCATCGCGCGGTCCGCGCGGCACGCGAATGATCGGCTGCCGGGCAAGCCGCTTCATGGCGCGGCTCCCTTCGTTTCGCTGGGCTTCTGGCTGCGTTCCGGCTCGCGCCGCACCGGGCCGCGCAGCACATAGGTGAAGGGGGACGCAAGCCGTCGGCCGCCCTCGGTGTCGGCGCCGGTCGAGGTGACGGTGAAGCGCCCGTCCTCGACGAGCGCGTCGCGCAGGGCATCGGCCGTCGCCCGATCACGGGCCTCGCCGGTCATCGCGAACTTCAGGTCGGCGGCGATCTTCCAGCGCTTCGAGCGGTCGTACTGCACATCCGACGCCTCGAGACTCGCATTGAACAAATCGAGTACGACCTTCGTCGAGTCGGGTGCGAAGCCGTGGATGAAGCGCAGTTCCTCGAGCCAATCGGGCGCCGCGCTCTCCCACGACCGCAGGTGTTCGAGCTTCAGCGCGTCGCGGCGATAGCGGAAATGGCTCGGCAGCTTCGCCGTCGCGTCGGCGGTCAGGGCCTCGACCTCCGCGCGGGCCCGTTCGCGTCCGAAGCTTCCCATCGTCCAACCGAGCAGCCCGGCGACGACGAGTACGCCGGCGGCGGCGAGCGCCCGCATCCTGCGTCGCGCGGCGCGATCGGGCGCACGGCGCGGCGCGGCAAGGTTGATGCTCTCCTCGAGCCCGCTCCGCTCGAGGGCGAGCCCGACGAGCGACCAGCATGCGCCGAGCGCCTCGCGATCGACCGAGGCCGCGACGCGCAGCGTCGCGGGGGGCGCGAACGCGACGAGCGGCATGCCGAGCGCGCGATCGAGGGCGGCTCCGAACTCCGCGTGCCAGGACTCCGACGCAAGGAGATACGCGGCGGAAAGCTGCTCGTCGGCCTGCGTGAATCGGTAGCCCATCCACGAGCGCTTCGCCTCGCTCGCCGCCGCCGCCGCATCGGCGACGCGCACGCCGCGCGAATACAGAATCTCCCCGCCGCGCACGACGACCAGCTCGAGCGTCTCGCCGGAGCAGTCGAACGCGGCGATGACGCCGGGCGCCGCGGGCGCTGCCGCCCCCGCTTCGGCCGGGCGCTGCGGCGCATCGCCCAGCAGCCGAGCGACGCCGAAGGCCCGCAGTCCGATCACCGGCGCGCCGTTCGCGACCGCGTCGGCCACGCGACGCGCCCGTTCGACGGCGGCCGCAGGCGCCGCCGCGACGACCACCGTCGTCGTCCCGCCGGCCGATTCGCGCGGCACGAGATCGACGGCCAGCGCGCCCGCCTCGGTCGGCGTCTCGCGCTGGATGGCGAAGCGGGCCATGTCGGGCAACTCGTCGGCGTCGTCCGTCGGGAGCGACAGCCGCCGGATCGTCGCCTGCTCCCGGTCGAGCGCGACGATGACCTCATGCACCGCGCTGCCGGTCGGAAAGCCCGCCGAACGCAGAGCGTCCGCCGCCCAGCGGCCGCCGGCGTCGGTCTCCTTCGCATCGGGCTCGGTCGCTTCCGCCTCCGGCGGAGCGGCGACGACGAGGGCCCGTTCGACCGTCGCAACGCCCCCCTCGACGACGACGAGCACGGCGCGGAGCCCGCGGCCGGTCGGATCGATGCAGAGATAGGAGCGGGCTGCCATGCGGGCGCGACGGTCAGGGTCGAGTGCCGAGCGAAAGATGCATGCTACTGCGCGCGACGCCATCGACCAACGCCGCGGCGCCCGGGCGTCTCGGGCGGCGCGTCCGGCGCGCGACCCTCGGCGTCAGGGAGGGTGAACGCCGAGTCGTCGTCGAACCGCGGCGATCGCTCGGGGTCCTCCTCGTCAGCCTCGATGAGCGGCATCTCCTCGAGCCCCTCGCCGCGTTCGCTCGCGGCGAGGGCCTCAAGCACGGGATCGAGCTCGTCCGCGGCCGCCGCATCGCTTCCCTCCTCCGGACGCTGCAGGAGCATCTGAGCGACGGTCTCGAGGCCCGAGAGGTCGCGCAGCGCCGCGATGCGCGGGCGCTCGTCGGAACAGTCGACGACGGCCTCGAAGATCGCCCGCCGCCCCTGCGGCGCCGAGCCCGGACGATCGATGCGCGCCACCACGCGGAAGCGCCACAGCAGGCTGCGCGTGGTCGCGAGATCGACGATGCGATCGAAGGATTCCGCGTCGAGGATGCCGCGTTCCGCGATCCATGCGATCGAGCGCCGCGCCTCGACGGGCAGACCCTCGCGCTCGCGGATGATGCGTTCCGCGATGTCGCGGCTGACGCCCGGCAGCGTGCGAAGCGCCTCGAGTCCGGCCCGCGTCACATCCAGCCGGTGCTCGTGCGGCCCGTCGCCGAGCGTCACGCCGTCGAGAAACGCATGCCACTGGGCAGGCTCCGGAAATCGCGTGCGCCATAGCGAAAAGAGCGAGGCGATCGTGGGTTCGCCCTCCTTCATCGCCGCCTCGAGCAGCGCTGCGCTGCCCGTGCCGAGGCGAGCGTCGACGGCGCCGCGATGGTCGTCGGTCCACTCGACATCGAGGCGAAGCCGCGGGGTCCCGTCGATCGCGACGGGCGGCTCGAAGGAGAGCGCGGTCAGGAGATCGCGCATCGCGACGCGGCCTTCGGTGCGGGCGATGCCCGCCTGGATGGCCCGCTCGCGGGCGTCGCCGAGTTCGGGCGAGAGCGATCGCGCGAGCTGCTCGAGATCGCCGTACAGCTCCTCGGCCGAGAGCCCGTCACCGCCGGGCCCGGCGAGCAGCGCATCGATCGAGATCGGCCTCCGCCCCGCATCGCGCGCGGCGAGGATCTGGCCGGCGAGCCGCTCGTCGACGCTCCCCGAGGCGACGAGCGACTCGACGGTCGCGGTGGCGAGCGGAACGCGTGCGTTCTCGGCGACGACGGGATTGTCGAGCGCGTCGACGGGAATGAGCGTGGCGGTCGCGGTCTCGTCGGCCGACTCCCACAGGAGGATCTCGCGATCGATCAGCGGAGCGGCGCCCTCGAGGAGCGCGCTGCGCTGCGAGCCGATCCGGGCGGCGACGGCGTGCACCGCGCTCAGCCCTGCCGCGCGGGTGCGCAGCGCCTCGCGCTCGTTCGCGCCGCCCGAGACCTCGCCGCCGACCAGGAACACCACCGTCGTCGCGACGAGCACCGCGCTGCCCACGATGACGAGGACGGCGAAGAGGACAAGCCCGCGTCGGGAGCGCGCGACGCTCACGGGCCGCTCCCGTCCGATTCGAGTTCGACCTCGGGTCCGGCATCGGGAATCGCGACGATCCGCAGGCGATCCGGCGGAACCGCGTCGGTCGCGCGCTCCGCCTCGACCTCGGTCTCCTCGGGCTCGATGTCGAACTCGGGTCGCTCCGCAGGCTGTTCGGGCCGGGCATCGGGACGAAGCCAGAGCGCGATCTCGACCGCCGCGGGAAGTCGGCCCGCACGCACGCTGTCGAAGCGCGACGACCACACCTGTCCGTCGAAGTAGCGCAGCCGGAGCCGGGCGATCGGCCCGCCGAGCGGGCTCTCCGGAGCGTCGCCGCGGGTGACGAACACGCGTCCCGTCGCGGCGTCGAAGCGCACGCGCAGCCGATCGCACTCCTCGAGCGCGCGGGCCCGATCCGCCGTGCCGAGCCGCCAGCTCGAGAGGCCGACGCGCAGCACCGCGATCGAGCTCGCGTCGCCGACGATTCCGGGTCCCAAGCGCGGATCCTCGACGATCGCCGTCTCGAGGGCCCGCTCGATCGTGGCGATGGCGACATCGGCGGCGCGGGCCCGTTCCACCTCCTCCGAGACGCGGGTGCGGATCCTGAGCGCATCGCTGAGGAACGATGCCATCGCTCCGACGAGAGCGAGGATGAGCGCTGCGGCGACGATCACCTCGAGCAGCGTGAACCCGCGACGACGGAGGCTCATGGGCTTCTCCCGCGCTCGGTGCCGAGCGCCGCGCGGTCCGGCACGCGGAGGAGCTGCCGCAGCTCGAAGAGGATGCGATCGTCGAGATCGTCCGCGCGCACGGTCACCTCGACGAGCGTGAGCCCGGGGTGGGCGCTCGGCGAGGTGCGGACCTCGACGAGAAGCCCGTCGTCGCGTCGGGCGTTTCGTTCGCGCACGAGTTCGCTGTCGGTGACGAGCCCGGCCTCAAGCGAGGCGATCGCGGTGCGCGCCGCGTCGGCGGCGCGGGCGCGAAGGGCGTTCCGCTGCGTGGCGTCGAGCGCCGAACGAAGCGACGCGAGCGTGAAGAGCGCCGCCGCCACGAAGAGGACGATCGCCAGCAGCGCCTCGAGCAGAATCGAGCCGCGCCGACGCACGGGCGTCACCGACCGTCCGAACCGAGCGGACTCGGCTCATAGGCGTCGAGATCGTCGGCGTCGGCGGGCGCGGGCGTCACGCGCTCGTCGTCGAGGCGTTCCGCGTCGCGCTCCGACTCGGAGCCGCGCTCGGCAGGACGGGCGTCGCCGCGCTGCTCGCGCCGGATCGCCGGCTGACCGGTGAAGGGATCGACGGACACGCTGCTCCGCAGGCCGCTCTGATGCATCAGGAAGAGCGAGGTCGCGAAGAGCGTCGTGCCGTCGGGCAGGTAGATCGCGAGGCGCACGCCGCCCGGTGCGGACCGCTCGGAATCACGCGATCGGGCGGCGTCGGGCGCCGCATCGGGCGTCGCCAGCGACACCGACGGATGGAGCGTGGATTCCTCCCACCAACTGTCCCGAACCGGATCGACCGGAGCGGAACGGTCGCGCGCGGCGGGCACCGGCGAGCGCTCGGCGCGCCCCTCGTCGTTCCCCGTCGCGAAGTAGCGGCTCACGACGCGCGACGGCGCGTCGAAGACGAGGACCTCGACCGGGCGGCCGCTCTCCTGGGCCTTCACGCGAGCCTTGATGAGTTCCGACGCGATGCTCTCCTCGGTGGATTCGAGCTCGCGCGCTTCGAGCGTGCGAAGGGTGACGGGCATGGCGATCGCGAGGAGCGCGAGCAACACGCCGACGACGAGCATCAGCTCAAGGATCGTCAGCCCGCGGGCGCGCGACCGTCGGCTGGCGTCGCGCTCGGCGCTCGCCGTTCCCGATGCGTTCGCGGTATTGCGCGGTGTCTGATGCATGCGTGTGGGCGCCATACGGGCCAGCGAACCTCATCGGCTCGCGCGGCTCATCCACCCGAACCGGAACCGGAGCTTCCGCTCGAGAAGTCGCCGAGGTCGTCGCCGCTGCCGCCTTCGCCACCCTCGCCGCCGCCGTTGGTGATGTCGTCGTCGGTGCCCTCTTCCTTATCGGGACCCGCCGACGCGATGAACGGCTTGCTGCCGCCGTCGCTCGGGGCGCGATAGATCCAGTCGCTTCCCCAGTCGTCCTTGGGCTTCGGCTCGGTGACATAGGGGCCGCCCCACTTCTCCTTGTCGGCGTCCTCGGTGAGGGCGTCCTTGGACCAGAGGACCGCCAGGCCCTCCTCGTCGGTCGGCCAGCGGTTGAGGTCCACCTTGAAGTTGTTGAGCATTCCCTCGAAGGCCTTGATCTGGGCCTGGGTGATCTTGGTGTCGGCCTTGCCCTTCTGCCCCATCACGTTCACCAGCACGATCCCCATGATGGCGATCAGGATCGCGAGGACGATCATGAGCTCGAGGATGGTGAAGGCCGCGCGACGGCGCGAGAGGGATCGGGAACCGCGGTTGGGACGCATCAGGGTCTTCTCCAGTGTCTCCGCATCCGACACGGACGGAGCGGACGGGTCAGTCTACAAGAACCGGTGAGCCGACCGCCGATTGCAGCGGGCGATGGTGGGCATTCACAGGAGTTCTTCACGGAAAGCGAGCGAATCCTGCCCACCGCACGCTCAAGCGGTCGCTCAGAGCAGCGACGAGAGCTTCATCATCGGCACGACGAGCGCGAGGAAGATGAATCCGATGAAGCCCGCGATGGTCAGCAGCATCACGGGCGAAAGCAGTTGCACGAAGACGCCGAGCAGGAGATCCGCTCGCGCCTCGAGCGTGTCGGCGATCGTCAGGAGCACCTGCGCGAGATTATTGGCCGATTCGCCGACCGAGATCATCTCGATGACATCCTCCTCGAGAAATCCGCTCGCCGCGAGCGGCGGCGCGAGGCTGTCGCCGGCGCGCACCGCCTCGATCGCCCGATCGATCGCGTCCACCAGGATCGGATGTCCCGCGGCGTCGCGGGCGATCTGCATCGCGGGGAGGACCGGGATCCCGTTTTCGAGAAGCGTGCCGAGCGTGCGCGTGAACCGCGCGGTGCTCACTCCCTTGATGAGCGGCCCAACGGTCGGAATCCGCAGGAGATTCGCGGCGACGAACAGACTGACGCGGGGCTTGCGCATCGCCCACCACGCGGCGACGGGCACGGCGATCGCCAGCACGACGAGCGCCGGCCAGTAGGTCGTGAAGAGATCGCTCGCGCCGAGCAGCATCTTCGTCGGAAGCGGCACCTCGATCCGCTTGTAGAAGTCGCGGAAGCGCGGCACGAGAAAGATCATCGTGCCGAGGATGACGAGCGATCCGAAGACGATGAGGATCGCCGGGTAGATGAGGCTTCCGACGATGCGGGCCCGGACCTCCGCCTGCCGTTCGAGATAGAGGCCGATGCGCCCGAGGACCTGTTCGAGAAAGCCGCCCCGTTCGCCGGCCCGCACCATCGCCACCTGCGAGCTGGGGAACACCCGCGGATGCCTGGCGAGCGCGTCGGCGAAGCGCTCGCCCTGGGCGATCTCCTCGGCGATCTGGGCGACGACCGACGCGAGCGCGGGATTGCTCTTGCCGCGGCCCAGAAGACGCAGCGCCTTCAGCAGCGGGACGCCGGCGCGGAGCAGGTCGGCCAGTTGGCGATAGAGCCGCGCGAGATGCCGGCCGCCGATCCGTCGACGCCGCGCGGCCCGTTCGCCGACGGCCTCGAGCCGCACCGGCACGAGACCGCGCGCGGCGAGTTCGCCGAGCGCCGCCGCCTCCGACGCCGACTCGAGCCGGCCGCTGAGGCGCTTCCCGGATCCGTCGCGGGCGACATAGCTGAACGCTGGCACGGCGTCAGAATACTCCGGTCATGCGCGCGGGAATGGGGCGGACACCACGAGGATGTCCGCCCCAGCAAGGAAGGGTGATCGGTATGGGCGTCGTGGAGCGACCGCTCAGCGCCGCCGACGGCGGCGCGGTCCGCAGAGTCCGGCAAGAGCCGCAAGCGCGCCCGCGGCCGGCGCCGGCACGGCCGAGCCCTTGATCTGGATGAGGTAGCGCTCGCCGAGCCCGGCCTCGCTGATGCGAAGCTTCAGACCGGGGAACACCGCGAGAAGATTCGAGGTTCCCGAGCCGGGGCCTCCGCCGCCCTCGAACTCGCCCGGTCCGCTCCCGCCGCCTCCGCCGCCGCCTCCACCGCCCGGCGCCGTGACCGTGAAGGTCGTGGTGAGCGCGCCCATGTAGCCGAGCGAGACGAAGTGGAAGCTGTTGTAGTCCTGATCGCCGGTGACCGCGTCCATGAGTGCGGTGCGCGTGGTGAGGACCGCGCTCCCCTCGAGCGTGTGCGGCGTGTTCGGCCCGACATACCCAAGCGTCGTGATGACATTCGCGCCGAGGCCGTCAAGGGCGACATAATCGATATCTGCCCCCGGACTCGAATTGTATTGGTTGTTGCCGCCGTCGATGATCGAGATGCTCTCGATGAAGCTGAGGCCGACCGACTGCATGAGTCCGTGGAGGTCGACGGTGACGAGCGTGCGTTGCGTGCCGTTGCTGACGAGTTCGCTTGAGATGTAGCTTCCGAAAGCGCCCTGGTAGATGATGTTCGGGCGCGGGCTCGTCTGGGTGATTGCTCCGACCTGAACGATGTCCGCCGAGGCCGGCGAGGAGACGAGCGTTGCGAGGGTGAGAGCCGCAAGCGAGAGCGATAGCGTCGTGCCGATCGCGCCCGCCCGGCGCCGGGTGGTGAGTCGAGTCATCTCTTGGATTCCCTTCCTTGGTTGCCCGCACCTTGCCGTACGGGGTCGCCGCGCGATGTGCGACGACGACGCCCGATCTTGCCACCGCCCACGCGACGGGCAACTTCGGCGCTCGACGCCGCGCGCACCGCCGGTCACCGGTATCGCCTGTGCGGTCTGCGCGGCCGCACCACACGGCGGCTCCCCTCCCGGACCGCCCGCCGCTCGTCGCTTATCAGCCCGCCGACTCGCGACTATCCTCGCCTTCCCCATGCCCGTCCCGCGCGTCGTCAGCCTTCTCCCCTCCGCCACCGAAATCCTCTGCGCCGTCGGCGGGGAAGCGATGCTCGTCGGACGAAGCCACGAGTGCGACTGGCCGCCGACCGTCGCCGACCGACCGGTGCTCACCGGGCAACGCACGCACGCCGCGGATTCCGCGGCGATCGACGCCGAGGTGCGGGCGAGCCTCGGCGCGGGCCAGTCGCTCTACACCCTCGACGCTGATCGCCTCGCCGACCTGCGCCCCGATGTGATCCTCACCCAGGATCTCTGCGAGGTCTGCTCGATCGACCTCGCGACGGTGCGCCGCGTCGCGGCCTCGCTGCCGAACGCCCCGCGCATCGTGAGCCTCGATCCGAAGGACATCTTTCAGGTGCTCGACGATCTCCTCACCGTCGGCGCGGCCGTCGGACTCGAGCGCTCCGCCGAAGAGGCGATGGTCGCGCTCCGCGAGCGCTACTGGCGGGCCGTCGATTTCGTGAATCCCTATGTGCCCGGACCGGAGGTCGCGTTTCTCGAATGGATGGCGCCGCTCTTCGCCGGCGGCCACTGGACGCCGCAGCTCATCGAGGCGGCGGGCGGCGTCCATTCGCTCAACGCCGCGAAGGCCAAGAGTCGGCAGATCGCTCCCGAGGATCTCGTCGCGGCGGCGCCGGAGCGAATCATCGTCTGCCCCTGCGGATACGGGCTCGCCGCGATCGCCCGCGAGGCCCCGGCGCTCGTCGCCGAACGATGGTGGCCCCTTCTGCCGGCGACGCTCTCCGGTCGAGCCGAGCATGTCGTCGCGGTCGATGGCAATCAGATGTTCAACCGTCCCGGGCCGCGGCTGGTGGATGCCTTCGAGTGGCTTGTCGGTTGGCTGAATGATCGTCCGGAATTGATTCCGCCCGACTTTCCGGTCCGCCCGCTCGCCGAACTTCTGCCGCGCTGACCGCATCGACGCGCGCTCGACTGCCCGTTCGGCAGGCACGACGGTCCCGAAGCCCCCATGCGAGGCCCGAAGGCTCCGCTCCGGACGGCTGATCCGTCGGGCGCGCCGCTTGCGTTGACGCGAGCACCTGTCCGCCGGAGGAACTCACGCCATGCGCATGGACCGATTCACGACGCTCGCCCAAGAGGCCCTCGCCGCCGCCCAATCGATGGCGACGACCGAGGGACATCCCGAACTCTCGCCGGTGCACCTGCTGGTGACGATGCTCGCCCCGGGCGAGGGCGGTCAGCCCGCCGGCTCGACGTCGGTGGCCGCCTCCATCCTCGCGAAGGCCGGCATCGACGCCGCTCGCGTCCGCCAGATCGCCGAGGCGGAACTTCGCCGACTGCCGAAGGTTTCCGGCACGATGCCGCAGACCGGCTCCGCGTTCATGCAGGTCCTGGCCCACGCGGAGAAGGAGGCGAAGGGCCTCCGCGACGGCTATGTCTCGACCGAACACCTGCTGCTCGCCCTCACGGAGGTGAAGACCGCCGCGAAGGAGGTCCTCTCCGCGGCGGGACTCGATCGCAAGCGCGCCCTCGCCGCCATCGAGGCGATCCGCAAGGCGAGCGGCGTGTCGAGCGTGAACGACCAGAACGCCGAGAGCAATCTCGAGGCGCTGAAGAAGTACGGCATCGACCTCTGCGAGAGGGCGGCGGCCGGGAAGCTCGATCCGGTCATCGGCCGCGACGAGGAGATCCGCCGCTGCATGCAGGTCCTCTCGCGGCGCACGAAGAACAATCCGGTTCTCATCGGCGAGCCCGGCGTCGGCAAGACCGCGATCGCCGAGGGGCTTGCGCTTCGCATCGTGAACGGCGACTGTCCCGAGAGCATGCGTGACGCCCGCATCGTCGCCCTCGATGTCGGCCAGCTTCTCGCCGGCGCGAAGTATCGCGGCGAGTTCGAGGAGCGGCTGAAGGCCGTGCTGCGCGAGGTGAGCGCGAGCGAGGGCCGCATCATCCTCTTCATCGACGAGCTGCACACGATCGTCGGCGCCGGGCAGAGCGAAGGCGCCGTCAGCGCCGGCAACCTGCTGAAGCCGGCGCTCTCGCGCGGCGAACTCCGCTGCATCGGCGCGACCACGCTCGACGAGTACCGCAAGCACATCGAGAAGGATCCGGCCTTCGAGCGCCGCTTCCAGCCGGTCTTCGTCGGCGAGCCGAGCATCGAGGACACGATCGCGATCCTGCGCGGCCTGAAGGCGCGCTACGAGACGCACCACGGCGTGCGCATCCAGGACTCCGCGCTCATCACCGCGGCGAGCCTCTCGCAGCGCTACATCGCCGACCGGTTCCTTCCGGACAAGGCGATCGACCTCCTCGACGAGGCCGCGTCGCGACTCCGCATCGAGAACGACTCGATGCCCGTCGAGCTCGACGAGGTCCGGCGCAAGCTCATGCAGCTCGAGATCGAGCGCGAGGCCCTCAAGATCGAGAGCGACGCCGAGAGCAAGAAGCGGCTCGGCACGCTCGAACTCGAGATCGCCGAAGTCCAGGAGCGGAACCGCGCGATCACCGCGCAGTGGGAGATCGAGAAGGGCGAGCTCGACGCGGTGAAGCGCATCCGCGACGACATCGAGCGGAAGAGCGTCGAACTCGAGCAGGCCAAGCGGCGCGGCGACTTCGAGACGGCGAGCCGCATCCAGTACGGCGAGCTGCGCGAGCTCGACGCGAAGCGACTCCGCGCCGAGGAGGCCCTCGAGCGGCGGCAGCGCGCGGGGAACGCACTCGTGAAGGAGGAGGTCGATCCGGAGCAGATCGCCGAGGTCGTCGCGAAGTGGACGGGCATTCCCGTCTCCAAGCTCGTCGAGAGCGAGCGCGCGAAGCTGATCCACATGGAGGACGACCTTCGCCGGCGCGTCGTCGGACAGGCCGAGGCGGTCCGCGCCGTCAGCGAGGCCGTGCGCCGCAACCGCGCCGGGCTCGGCGAGCCCCACCGCCCGATCGGCTCCTTCCTCTTCCTCGGACCGACCGGCGTCGGCAAGACCGAGCTCTGCAAGGCGCTCGCGGAGTTCCTCTTCGATACGGAGGAGGCGATGGTCCGTATCGACATGTCCGAGTACATGGAACAGCACGCGGTCGCGCGGCTCATCGGCGCGCCGCCCGGCTATGTCGGCTACGAGGAGGGCGGCCGTCTCACCGAGGCGGTGCGCCGCCGTCCCTACTGCGTCGTCCTCTTCGACGAGTTCGAGAAGGCGCACCCCGACGTGTCGAATGTCCTCCTGCAGGTCCTCGACGACGGTCGCCTCACCGACGGCCAGGGCCGCACGGTCGACTTCTCGAACACCATCGTCGTGCTCACCTCGAACCTCGGTTCGCAGATGATTCTCGAGATGACCGAGAAGGGCGAGCCCGACGCGATGATCGAGGCCCATGTCACCTCGATCCTCAAGAAGCACCTGCGGCCCGAGCTGCTCAACCGCATCGACGAGAAGGTCGTCTTCCATCAGCTCGGCCGGAAGGAGCTCGGCGGCATCGTCGAGATCCAGCTCCGCAACCTGCGGAAGCGGCTCGCCGACCGACAGCTCGCGCTCGAGGTCACGACCGAGGCGAAGAACCATCTCGCGGCCGAGGGCTACGACCCGCAGTTCGGCGCCCGTCCGCTCAAGCGGGTGATCCAGCAGCGGATCGAGAACGCCCTGGCGACGCGGATTCTCGTCGGCGAGTTCCAGCCCGGCGACACGATCGTCGTCGGCTACGCCGGCAAGAGCTTCACCTTCGAGCGTCGCCCGGGCACGGCGGAGGCGCGTCCCGCCGACGCCCAACCGGCCGCCGGGACGGCGTGACGCCCGCGGCGCACCGCGACGACGGAGAATCGTCGCGGGCGCGTGTCCGAGTCGCTCGTCGGTTTCCGTATGGCAGAATGCCCGTGTGGCGAGGATCGGCTCGTCACCGGGCGTTCTTCCATGCTGCACGACATCGTCTTCCTTGAACCGCTGTGGGACGCCCTCTCGTTCGCACCGGTGCTCCTCAGCATCCTGGGCGGCGGCCTGCTCGCGCTCGGGCTCTTTGGGGCCCGCGGGTGGGAGCCGAGCTGTCGTCGCTGTCGCCATGACCTGCGCGCGGTCGCCCTCGATGCGCCCGACGCCCGTTGCCCCGAGTGCGGTTTCGATCTCACGGGCCGTGATGGCGTGCGCGCCGGACGCAGGCGAACCCGCTGGGGTCGCGTCTCCGCCGGCGCGCTCTGCGTCGCCCTTGGCGTCGCGCCCTCCTTCGGACTCACGACGACCACGCTCCGCGCCACGCTCGCAGGCACGCTACCGCCGGCGGCGATCTACGCCGAGCATCTCGCGGGCACGCGACTCGCATCGACGATTCACATGCAGCGCGTCACCGACGAGGCGTATGCGAGCGCGGCGCTCGACGAGATCGCCCGACTCTACGCCGGACCGCCGTCAGGCTGGCCGAACGAGCGTCCGCTGATGGACGCGCTCGACATCCTTCGACAGCAGGACTCGGCGGGACTTCGCCCCGCCGATGCGGCATCGTCGCCGGATGCGTTCGAGAACCGACTCGCGCGGCGCTTCGTGGAGGCGGCGGCGGAGGAGAACGGCGCGCACGCGGTGCGCGTCGCCCAACTTGCACAGCGGCTCGCCGGAGGCGGAAGCGACCTGACGAAGCGCCTGCTCCTCGCCTCCGAAGCGCTTCTTCCGCTCTGGATTCGCGTCCATGTGCCGAAGACCGTGATCGCCGGCGAGAGCGCAACGATCTCGGCTTCCTTCAATCCCGGCTGGTTCAGCGGTCGCGTCCGACCCGAGCCGCGGGTGCGGAGCGTGCGCAGCCGCCCGGGTCCGGACGCGCCGTGGACTGAGGTGCCGATCACGACCGAGTTCATGGGACCGACCATCCATCCGACGGAGCCGGGTGCGCTCGAGCTGGAGATCACCGTCGACCTCGTGATGCCGCTCGAGCCGAACCAATCGCTCGACGATCGCGAGATTCTCACGAGTCGGCTTGTGCAACGCATCGACATCGTCACGCAGGGCTCCTTCACCGTCGAGCCGCTGCGCGGCGAGTCGATCCGCGCCCTGATCGAACCGACGCTTCGCGAACTGCAGCTCGAGCGCCGCGGCGCGATGGTCTCGCTCAAGATGCCGATGGGCGGCCGGGCGGGACGGGGCGATGGCGATGACATCCGCTACGGCGGAGTCATGACCATTCGGGCGGGTCAGCGGGAGGGTCTGCCCGAAGGCCAGTTCGTTGAAGGCCAGTTGGGAACCTTCTATTACGACCTCCGCGGAAGCGGAGGCGGCGGATTTGGCGGCGGCAAGCTCCTCGACCCGTCGAAGCTCGAAGGCGCCGGGCGCATCACGCTCCGCATCCAACCGGACATCGAAGGGCTCCGTCAGACGATTCGCGAGAATGTCCGCTATGTGGACGAGATCATCGAACTCGACTTCGATGGCCTCGGCGCACCGCCGACCGCGATCCGCTGGATCGACCGCGCTGCGGCCGAGTGAGTCGTGCCGCCGGTGCATCGCGCCGTTCACTTCGGCGCGCAGGCCAGCCAGAGCTCACGCCCGCAGAGAAGCAACTGCTCCGTCTCCTCCGCCGTCCAATCGCGCGCGCTGCGATTCGCGATGCCGAGCGTGCCGCGCAGCTCGCCGGCGTCGTCGATGATCGGAACGACGATCGCGCCCTCCATGCCGGTCGCCTTCGCGCCGGGCCGCACATCGCCGCTCGTGTCCGTCTGAATGTTGCACGCGGTCACCGCTTCGCGGCGTTCCGCGGCGAGTCCCGCCATGCCCTTGCCGATCGGAATCGTCCGAATGATGTCGATGAGCGGCGGTGGGAAATCACCGTGCAGGGCGCTCAGCCTGAGCATGCCGCGATCGATGAGATGAAGCGTTCCCGTGTCCGCGCTGAAGCGCTGCACGATCGCGCGCAGCCGTTCGTCGAGCGCATGCGCGGAGTGTGTTGGGTTCTGCATGTGCGAGAGCGTAGGAACTTTCCCGAGCGGCGTCTGCACGGCGAGAGTCGATATCGTTCCACGCATGCAGAGTCGAATCGCGCGCGGCGCTCCGGCGCTCGTGGCGCTCAGCCTTATGGGCCTGCTCACCGCCTGCGGCGAGTCGGCGCCCGATCCCACCTTCGCCCATCGCACCGGCGAAGTGCTCCTCGCCCGCGGCAACTGCACCGCCTGCCACACGGCCGGCGCGGAAGTCGTCGAGCGCATCCGTCCGCTGGTGGGGCCGACGCTCCTGGGTGACGACGGCGTCGGAACGAGACTGTCGCCGGCGTATCTCCGCGACTACATCGCCGATCCGCACGCGACCAAGCGCGGCACCCGCATGCCGCATGTGCTGCACGCGCTCGAACCGGCCGAGCGCGAGCGGCAGGCACACGCCCTCAGCGCGTATCTCAGCTCCCAGCGGCCGAACTCCTGGACCGCACCGGAACCGAGCGTCGTCCTCCCCGATCTCCTCGCCGCGGGCGAGCGCCTCTATCGAACGAGCGGCTGCGCCGCATGCCACAATGTCGCGGAGCAGTCGCGACTCGCCCGGGCGACGCACCTCGACGCGCTCACCGCCCTGATCCTCGATCCGCTCGCGACGCACCCATCGGGGCTCATGCCACGCGTGCCGATGAGCGACGAAGAGGCCCGTGCGATCGCCGCCCACATGCTTGCGGACCAGGCGAAGGACGCGAGCGGTGCCGTCGCCGCGGCGGAAGCCCCGGGCCTCCGCGTCGAGTACTACGAGCGCGAGTTCACGAGCGACGGTCTCACCGACGACATCACCGGACCCGATCGCGTCTTCACGCTCGCCGCGCCGACGCTCGACTTCCCGCGGCGCGAGGAGCATTTCGGAGCGCGGTTCACCGGCACGCTCACGGTGCCCGCGGACGGCGAGTACGAGTTCCACCTCGGTTCCGACGACGGCTCGCGGCTCGAGCTCGACGGCGCGGTCGTGATCGACCACTGGGGTGCGCACGGCTTTGCCTACAAGTCCAAGCGCGTCACGCTGACGAAGGGTCCGAAGGCCTTCCGGCTCGTCTACTACGAATTGAGCGTGGATGACGACCTGCGCCTCGAGTGGTCGGGGCCGGGCATCAAGCGCCAGCCGATCGCCGCGGAGCACTTCACGCACGCGGCGCTCGTCCTCCGTCCGCCGGCGATGCCCGCAGCCGACGCAACGCTCGCGGCCGAGGGAGAACGGCTTTTCGGATCGCTCGGCTGCGCGAGCTGTCACGCCGGTCAGGCTCCGACGGGCGGCATCGCGTTCGCCGATCTGCGCGGCACGCGCGGCTGTCTCGCCGATCGGCCGACCGCCGCGGCGCCGGACTTCGGACTGGACGCCGCGGCGCGCACCGCGCTGCGTGACGCGCTCGACCACGCGAACGACCTCCGCGCGCCGCTGCCGCCGGCTCGCTTCGTCGAGCATGCCGTGCACCGCCTCGGCTGCGTGAGCTGTCACCAGCGCGACGGTCTCGGGGGACCGAATCAGTTCACCGCGGAGTTCTTCGTCTCGGACGGCCATGCGGAGCTCGGTGACCAGGGGCGCATTCCACCGCGGCTCGACGGCGTCGGCGACAAGCTGCGCCCCGAGGCGCTCGCCGATGTCCTGGCCAACGGCACGAAGGTCCGGCCCTACATGCTCACCCGCATGCCGGTCTATGGCGACGCGGCGACGCGCGGTCTTGCCGAGCAGTTCGGGCGCGCGGATCGCGTTCCCGCGCATGACGCGGCGCCGACCTTCTCCGTCGAGTCGGCCCAGGCCGGACGCACGCTCGTCGGCTCCACCGGGGTGAGTTGCATCACCTGCCATACCTTCAACGGCCGAGCGTCACTCGGCGTCCCTGCGGTCGATCTCGGCAAGATGCATGATCGCCTGCGACCGGGTTGGTTCCTCGCCTTCCTCGAGCATCCCGACCGCTTCACGCCGGGCACGCGCATGACGCGCTTCTGGCTGCCCGACACGCGGATCTTCGAGAACATCTTCGCCGGCGACGGCAAGCGACAGCGCGAGGCGATCTGGAACTACCTCTCGCTCGGCGAATCGATGACGCCGCCCGCGGGGCTTCGCATCACCGACGGCGAGTGGGAGCTGATCCCCGTCGACGAGCCGCTGGTCTTCACGACCTTCATGCGCGGCGTGAGTCCGAGGACGATCTGCGTCGGCTTCACGGACCTCGTGCACATCGCCTACGACGCGGAGGGATCGCGGCTCGCGAAGGCGTGGCGCGGCGCGTTCATGAACGCCGCCGGCACCTGGGAGGGTCGGGCCGGACAGCTCTCCTCACCGGCGGGCACCTCGGTCATCGACCTGCCGCCGGGTGACTCGCTTGCGGCGCTCGCGTCGCGCGAGACGCCGTGGCCCGATCGCTCCTTGCGCTTCGTCGGCGTGGAGCGCGATCGCGATCGCACGCCGCGATTCAACGGCTTTCTCGGCGGCGTTCTCGGCGGCACTCCCGAGGCGCCGCGAGAGGGGCTCCGCGTGCGCGAGTCGGCGCTGCCGTCGCTTTCCGCGCAGGGCGTCGCGCTTCGCCGCACGATCGAGGTCTGGGCCGAGGCGGATCGCTCGGATCTCTACTTCCGCCTCGCCGTCGGACGCGCGATCGAACAGAAGGGCAACGCCTTCGTCGTCGACGGTTCGCTGACCGTCGTTCCGGTCTCGCCCGGAGCGTTCGTGCGGACCGTGGGCGATCAGCGCGAGCTGCTGCTCCCGGTCGATCTCAAGTATCTCGAGAGCGAAACGCCGCGCTACAAGGCAACGACCGAAGCGGACCTTCTCTGGTGACCCAACGATG
This sequence comes from uncultured Isosphaeraceae bacterium, assembly GCA_964395845.1. Lineage (GTDB taxonomy): Bacteria > Planctomycetota > Phycisphaerae > Phycisphaerales > SM1A02 > JAEUIT01. The sequence continues at coordinate 107,213 of CAYNCG010000005.1, forward strand.
CCCATGACCACGCTCGCACTCTCGCTTCTCCTCGCCTCGGCCGCCGTCGCCCCGCCGACCGAGGGCGACTACTGGCGCATCGAAACGCTCGCGGTTCCCGAGACGATCTGCATGGAGGTCACGGGCCTCCTCCAGCTCGACGAGCGCCGGCTCATGGCGTCGACGCGCCGCGGCGAGATCTGGATCGTGACCGATCCGTGGGGCGAAAAGCCGGAGTTCAAGCTCGCCTACGACGGTCTCAGCGAGCCCCTCGGCCTGCTCGCCCCGAAGGGATGGAAGGGTCCGACCGATTGGATCTACACCTCGCAGCGCGGTGAGCTCTCGCGCATGCGCGACGACGACGGTGACGGCACGATCGATCGCCTCGAGACCGTCTCGGCGGCGTGGGGCATCTCGGGCAACTATCACGAATATTGTTTCGGTCCGACGCAGGATGCGAACGGCGATCTCTGGCTCACGCTCAATCGCCCCTTCGGCGAGGAGCCCTTCGGACCGAAGGACTGGCGCGGCTGGGCGGTGCGCATCGCAGCCGACGGCAGCGCGACCTTCGAGTGCGCGGGCCTGCGCTCCCCCTGCGGCGTCGAGGCGAGCCCGGAGGGAGAGGTCTTCTACACCGACAATCAGGGCGAATGGTGCGCGACGAACAAGCTCGCTCACCTGCGCCGCGGCGAGTTTCACGGCCACCCGTGGGGCATCGCGAGCGCGAAGCGTCCCGAGTCGAAGGTGACCTATCCCGGTGATGTCGAGGAGATCGCGAAGAAGGGCCTGCTCATGCCCGAGGCGATGCGCCTCATCCCGAATCTCAAGCTTCCCGCGATCTGGTTCCCCTACGACAAGATGGGCAAGTCCGCGGCGGGCTTCGTTTGGGACACCACCGGAGGCAAGTTCGGCCCGTTCTCGGGACAGGTTTTCGTGACCGATCAGCATCACGCCTCGGTCATGCGCGTCTCGCTTGAGCGCGTCGACGGCGAGTGGCAGGGCGCCTGCTATCCCTTCCGCTCCGGCTTCCAGTGCGGCATCATCCGCTGTGCGTTTCTTTCCGACGGTTCGCTCGTGGTCGGCCAGACGAATCGCGGCTGGGGATCGCGCGGCCAGAAGCCGTGGGGCATCGAGCGCGCGGTGTGGACCGGTGCGGTTCCCTTCGAGATCCACACGATGTCGGCGACGCCCGACGGCTTCCGCCTGCGATTCACGAAGCCCGTTGACGCGACGAGCGCGTCGAATCTCGCGAGCTACGCGATGACCTCGTACACCTACGCGCTGCATGAGCCCTACGGCAGTCCGGAGATGGACACGAAGCCCTGCGCGATCACGAAGGCGACGGTCGCGGCCGACGGACTCTCGGTCGATCTCACCGTGGACGGACTGCGGGCGATGTATGTGCACGAGTTGATCAGCGCCGGCGTGCGCAGCGCGGAAGGCCATCCACTCTTGCATGCCGACGCGTACTACACGCTCAATCGCATCCCGAAGTGAATGCGGCCCGGTTCAGCCAGATGGCGCCGAAGGCGGCGCGATCGGCGGATGGGCCGAACCCGACGGTGCCGGAGGCGGCGCCGGCGGAAGCTGACTGCCCCACACGCAGCCGCACATGCGGCACCAGCGCTCCGGCTCGAGCGGATTGATGCACGCCGGACAGACGCCGCGACGGGAGAGCATGTGGATGAGAAGAAGCGGCGGTCCGAAGGCGCCGATCACGACGCAGACGAGAAACGACACGGCGAGCGCGATGAGCGAGGCGGTGCGGCCGTCGGTACTGAAGACGAGCAGGATCGCGCCGACCGTGATCGCAATGGTCAGGCACCAGAGCGCGATGATCGTCCACCGCACGACACGACCGGCCGAGGCGTGTGGCGTGCCTCGCAGCCAGCGCGCCGCGGGCCAGCGCGGCAAGACAAAGCGATGGCGACGATCGCGGAAGCGCACCTTCGGCGAACGAAGATGGGTCAGCGTCTTGCGGAATCGGCCTGCTCCGCCGCGGTCCGCGTCGGGAACGCGCACCTCGACGATCGTCGAACTCTGCCACGCCGCGCCGCACTCCGCGCAGCGCGTCAGGCCCTGGGCGTCGGGGGCGTGGACGAGCGGATGGCAGCAGGAGCCGCACCGGCCGACATGCCGCATGCCGTGGGCGAGCTGTGATGCCATGTTCGGCGTGAGCAGGCGGACAAGCAGGTAGGACGCGCCGACGACGAGACTGAGCCAGACGATGAATGCGACCGCGGGTGCATTGAAGACGAGTTGAATGATGTTGCCGACGATGCAACTGCCGAAGATGAAGAACGGCACGAGCAGGCCGTACGCAAGAAGATGCAGGCAGCCCCTCGACTCGCCGAACATGCGATCGACGAGCCGCGCGAACATCGCCCGCGTCGCGGGATGATCCGGGTCGGGCAGGACGCCCCCTCGGAGGGCCGGCGCCGGGACTTCGGCGCCGGAGTCGTCAACGATGTGCATGGCGGGACGCTCCTTCGCTCGAGGCTCCGACCGGATCGCATGCTACCCGCGCGACTGGCGCGGCCGCCTTATGCGTCGAGCATCGTTCCGTCCCAGCGGACGAAGGCCTCCATCGCCTCGTATTCGGCGAGTCCGAGGGCGTCGAAGAGCTCCGCGGTCGCGCGGTTCCGCTGCTCGGCCCGCTGCCAGAACTCGCGATCATCCGCTCCGGGGAACATCGCCCGGTCCTTCTGGCTCTGGTGCCGGAAGATCGCGGCGCGCTTGCGGGCCACCTCGTCGGGAGAGAGCGGCACGACGATGTCGAGCTCGTCGAGTCCCCATTCCTGCCACGCGCCGCGGTAGAGCCAGGTCTCGCACTCGGTGAACCACGCGAGATCGTCGGCATTCGACCGGGCGATGTCGAGCGCCCGGAACACGGCGCTCAGGCAGACGCGGTGCGTGCCGTGCGGATCGCTCAGGTCGCCCGCCGCGTAGACCTGGTGCGGGCGCACGCGGCGCAGGAGTTCGAGCGTGATGCGCACGTCCTCCTCGCCGAGCGGACGCTTGCGCACGCGGCCCGTTTCATAGAACGGAAGATCGAGAAAGTGCAGGCGATCCTCGGGAACGCCGCAGAAGATGCCCGCCGCGCGAGCCTCGCCGCGCCGGATGAGCCCCTTGAGCTGCTGGACCTCGGGCGGATCGACGGTCGCGGGCCGCTTCTCGCGGAGCTTCCGTTGGATGGCGTGCTCGAAGTCCTCGGTGCGCCGTCCGTCGAAGCCGAAGATCCGGTTGAAGTCCGCGGCGAAATCCGCGAATCGCAGGGCATCCGAGTCGGAAACGGCGATGTTGCCCGAGGTCTGGTAGGCGACATGCACCTCGTGCCCCTGATCGACGAGCCGCAGGAGCGTGCCGCCCATCGAGATGACATCGTCGTCGGGATGCGGCGAGAAGATGAGGACACGCTTCGGATAGATCCGATCGACCGGCCGATCGATGTCGCCCGCCTGCTTGGCGCTCGACGGCTTGCCGCCCGGCCAGCCGGTGATCGTGCGATGCAGCTCGCGGAAGACCTGGAGGTTGATGTCGTAGGCCTTTCCCCGCATCGCGAGGAGATCCTGAAGGTGATGCTCGTTGTAGTCCTCGGCGGTGAGCTTGAGGATCGCCTTCTTCGTCTCGCGGGCGAGCCAGGTGACGGCCTTGCGCACCATGCGCGGCGTCCATTCGACCGGACCGAGCGACCACGGGCAGCGACAGCGGGTGAGCTCCGCTGCGGCCGCTGCATCGAGATAGATCTGGGCGTTCGCGTGTTCCTGCAGGAAGCTCGCCGCGACGCTGTCGGTGACGGGGCCCTCGACCGCGCGGGCGACGACCGGCGCCTTGCCCTCGCCGAAGGCGACCAGCACGACGCGGCGGGCCGCGAGAATCGTGCCGACGCCCATCGTGATCGCCCGCAGCGGGACATTCTCCTCGCCGAAGAAGTCGCTCGCCGCGTCCTTCCGCGTCACGCGATCGAGGGTGATGAGACGCGTGCGGCTCGAGCGACCGGAGCCGGGCTCGTTGAAGCCGATGTGGCCGGTGCGACCGATGCCGAGAAGCTGAATGTCGATGCCGCCGGCTTCCTGGATCGCATATTCATATCCCTCGCAGAAGCCGCGGACGGCCTCGTCGCCGAGCGTCCCGTCGGGAATGTGGACATTCGCCGGATCGATGTCGACGAGATCGAACAGATGCTCCCGCATGAAGCGGTGATAGCTCTGCAGCTCCTCCGGTCGCATCGGAAAGTACTCGTCGAGATTGAAGGTCACGACATTCGCGAAGGAGAGCCCCTCCTCGCGATGAAGCCGCACGAGCTCCGCGTAGATCCCGGTCGGCGTCGAGCCGGTCGCGAGCCCGAGCACGCAGCGCTGCCCGGCGATCGCGCGGGCGTTGATGAGCTGGGCGATCTCGCGAGCGACGACGACATTGACATCATGCGAGCGCGCGTAGACATGCGTCGGGACGCGCTCGGCGTCGGTCTTCGCCTGCATCGGCTGCGGAAGAGGACGAACCTGGGGAGCGGGCATGGCGGTCATGCCGCCACAGTAGCGGAGCGCGGTTCAGTTGCTCGCGCGTCAGCGTCGCGGAAGCGGAAGCTGACGAGCCATGCGCAGGTAGGCGTCTACCGCAGACTCGACCTCGATCATCGTGTCACCGGGGAACTTCTCGAGCGCCGCGCGGGCGATCTCGAAGGCAACCACATTCTCAAGAACGACGCTCGCGGCGGCGATCGCGCTCACATCGCTTCGCTCATATTGGGAGCCGGTCGCCTCCTTCGTGGTCAGGTCGACGCTCGGCATCCCCTTCCCGAGCGTCGCGATCGGCTTCATCGCCCCGGTCACGACCACCGGCATGCCGTTGGTCATGCCGCCCTCGAGTCCGCCGGCGTTGTTGGAGGAACGCACGAAACCGAGATGGCGCTCGCCCTGACGGCTGGCGTCGTAGGCGATCGGGTCGTGGACCTGCGATCCCGGCCGGAACGCGCACTCGCGGCCGAGTCCGATCTCGACGCTCTTGAAGGCCTGGATGCCCATGACCGCTCCGCCGATCCGGGCATCGAGCCGGTCCTCCCATCGCATGCAGGATCCGAGTCCGATCGGACATCCGAAGACATGGCACTCGACGAGTCCGCCGGCGGTGTCATGCTCCGTCTTCATGCGATGGATGCGGTCGATCATCGCCGCGCTGGCTTCGGCGTCGGGGCAGTAGACCTCGCTCGCATCGCGCGCATCGCGGAGCGCGGTCCATCCTTCGGGCGTCACGCCGACGGCGGTCCGCACATCGAGGACGGCGCGCACGAAGGCGAAGCACTCGATGCCGATCGCCCGGAGGAAGCATCGGGCGAGCGCGCCCGCCGCGACGCGCGCCGCCGTTTCCCGCGCGCTCGCCCGCTCGAGCGTCTCGCGACAGTCGTTGGTCAGCCACTTCACGCTGCCGGCGAGATCAGCGTGTCCCGGGCGCGGGCGGTGCACCGGCGGCGTGCGCTCAAGGTCGTCGAGACGGCTGTCTCGATTCGCGATCTCGATCGCGATCGGCGATCCGATCGTCCGACCGAGCCGCACGCCGGAGAGGAACCGCGCGGTGTCGGTCTCGATGCGTTGCCGTCCGCCGCGACCGTATCCGCCCTGCCTGCGGCGCAACTCGCCGTTGATGAGGTCGAGGTCGATCGGCAGCGCCGCCGGCAATCCCTCGACGAGGGCGAGAAGCGCCGGACCGTGTGATTCTCCGGCTGTGCGGTACGACAGGGCCATGGGATCGGCGATGATAGTGTGAAGGAATCGCCCGCGCGGCCCACCACCGATGACCTCCCGACCTGACCCGACCGGATCCTCCGCCCGCCCCGTCGCACTCGTCACCGGCGCCTCCGCAGGTATCGGCCGCTCGTTCGCGGAACTGCTCGCCCATCGGCGGCACGACCTGATCCTCGCCGCACGCCGCGTCGAGCGTCTCGAGGAGGTCGCGCAGGCCATCCGCGCCCGTGGCGTGCGGGCCGAGGTCATCGCCGCCGACCTCGGCGACCCGACGACGGCAGCGCGGCTCGTCGACGAGTCGCTCAACCGCTGCGGCCGCATCGATGTCCTGGTCAACAACGCCGGATATGGACTCGCGCAGCGCTTCTGCGAGCTGTCGTGGGAGGAGCATCGGAGATTTATCGAGGTCATGCTCACCTCGACGGTCGAGCTGACCCACCGCGTGCTGCCCGGCATGCGCGAGCGGCGCGCGGGCCGCGTCATCAACATCGCCTCGCTCGCGGCCTTCGCGCCGGAGCCGGCCGGTTCGCTCTATTCCGCGACGAAACGCTTCATGGTGAGCTTCACCCGCGCCCTCGCGCTCGAGCTCGACGGGAGCGGCGTCACCGCAACCGCCGTCTGCCCGGGGTTCACCTACAGCGAGTTTCACGATGTCATGGGCAATCGCGCCCACATGAACTCGCTGCCGAAATGGCTCTGGATGGAATCGGACGCCGTCGCCCGCATCGGACTCGACGCGGCGGAGGCCGGCCATCCCGTCGTCATCACCGGCACGGTGAACCGCCTCATCGCCGGCCTCTGCGCGGTGCTGCCGATGCGCCTCCTCCAACGCCTCGCCCCCAAGGGGCTCATGGATCGCCACGACCACGCGGGCTGAGGAGACGCGATGTGCGCGATGTGCGCGACGTGCGATGTTCGTTCAACATTCAACGCTGCGCACATCGACCAGAGAACCACAGAGGGACAGAGGGCACAGAGGGTGCACAGAGAAGGCAATAGACGAGACAGGTTCCGCGCGCGTTGAAGGAGACATGCCGGTGCCAAAGGGACTTGAGGAGCGTAATCGCTGGGCAAATTGAGAGACCCGGCCTCGAGTGAAGTCCAGTCTGCCCATACGAGTTTGCGCGACAGAATGCCTTTTTCTGTTGGCTTCTCTGTGCGCCCTCTGTGCCCTCTGTGCCTCTGTGGTTATCTGGTCGCCCGCGTCACGCGCCGAGCCAGCGTTCGGACTGTCGGCGGGCCTGCTCGTCGAACATCGCGAGGCCGCTGATGCAGCGCGCTCCGGCGGAGCGTGCCTCGGCGAGAAGCGGCGTCCATTCGGGGGCGTACACCGTGTCGAAGACGACCGCCTCGCCGAGCGGCACATGCGCGCCGGCGAGATCCTCGAGGGGGTTCCGATCCGGCGCGGGGCCTCCAGCCATGCCGACCGGTGTGCACTGCACGAAGGCGTGGTAGCAGCCGCATCCGAGCGAATCGGCGCGGCCGACGACGATGCGTCCCGGTCGCCGCGCGAGCGGGAAGCGCTCGCATGGATCGAGCGCATCGGCCTCGATCGCGCCGAGCGATGCGTTGAGTTCCTCGGCCAGCGCCTCGGCCTTCTCGACCGACCGGTTGATGATGACGACGGTGCCGCCGGCGAGCGCGATCGCGCCGGCCGCGGCGCGGGCCACGCCGCCCGCGCCGACCACCGCGACGCGCAGGCCTTCCAGCGTCGCGCGGCCGTCGAAGGCGCCGCGCAGACACGCGACGACCGCCGGGGCGTCGGTGTTCGCGCAGGCGAGCGAGCGGTCCGCTCCGACGACGAGCGTGTTCGCGGCGCCGAGCGCCGCGGCGAGTCCGCTCACCCGGCCTCCGCGCTCGCGCACCAGTCGGACGCAATGCTCCTTGTGCGGCAGGGTCACGCTCGCGCCGCGAAAGTCGAGCCTCGGATCGTCGATGAGCGAACCGACCGTCGCCTTCCAATGCTCCCATTCCGGCGGCACCGGCAGCGGCAGATAGACGCCGTCGAAGGAGGCCTCGGCGAAGCGGCGATTGTGATAGGCCGGGCTGCGCGAATGGGCGACCGGCCACCCGAGCACGCCGTACACCCGCGTCGTGCGCGTGATCGCCGCGAAGCGATAGCGATCGCAGAGCTCGTCGAGCGTCGGCTGGCCCGGCGCGGACTCGGCGCCGCGCTCGAGCGCCGCGAAGGTGCAGTGCGCGCCGAACTTCGGAGCGAGCACGCGCGAGAGAAGCCCGAACTCGCCCATGCAGAGCGCGCTCATCGGCTTCGCCCGTTCGCTGAGGAGTTCGAAGGCCTCGAGGTTGTCGCGGAGCGATCGCGCCTGCCACGCGATCTTCATCACCGCACACGCCGGCTCCGCGGCCATCGCCGCCACGCGCTGCATGAGGTCGCTCGGTCTTTCGCGAAAATCGTGCGAGGAAAGGATGAGTCGCGGCGTGACGCTGCGCACCTGGTCCTCGTGGTCCACCGCGAGATTGATCTTCTGTCGCCGGTTGCGGCTTGTGCGGTAGGCGTCGAGCTCGAGGTCGAGATAGGCCGGCGCGGACGCGTCGGTTCCGATCGCCTCGATGAGACTCACGCGATCCGTCTCGCTGCCGCCGTAGAGCCCGCCCTCCCAGGTCGGCCGGATCGTCACGATCGACGGGAGCGGCGAGTCGGCGACGAGCGAGCGAATGGCCGCCAGCGCGACCGCGTGTTCCTCCTCGCCCAGCAGGTCGCAGCGCCACTCGATGAGCGTCGCCCCCCTTTCCGCGGCACGACGGGCCTTTTCGAGCGCCTCGTTCACCTGCTCGGGCGAGTCGACATGCAGCGGACAGCAGAGGTGCGTCATCGGCGTCGGAGTGTACGGGCGGGGTCCGGCCACGCCACGGCTCGGGCCGCGCGACCGCGTCGGTACACTCCGCCCCATGACCGACCCGGACGACATGACTGCCGAAGAGGCCATCGAGGAGTCGGTCGCGTTCATGCGCGCCCATCTTGCGGGCCTCCTTCGCTTCGAAGGCGAGGTGCGTCCGGTGAAGATCGTCGTCGCTCCCGACGGCGCGCTCGTCATGCCGGCCATGGTGGCGATGCTGAGGTCGGTCGACACGACGCTCTACCTGCCCGACGAGGGTGACGCGTCGATGCACATGCATGTCACGCTCGAGGAGATCGAGGACCGCGGCGAGCACGCTGCGCTCTGCGACCGCTGGCGCATCTATCACGGCGATCCGCCCGATGTCCGCTGGGCGATGGTGCGGATCGACGCGGTGCGCTTCGACGGACTCTTCATCGACGGCGAGGCGATGCATCGGCCGAACCCGCTCGCGAAGCTCGAGGCCGGGCTCTGCAAGCGCCTCAACGCCGAGCGCACCGACGACATCCGCACCGCGTGCCGGCTGCGCAACGAGATCGTGCTCGAGCGTCCGATCGTCGTCGGCGTCGATCCCTTCGGCTTCGATGTGCGCGGCACCTTCGATGTCGTGCGGCTCGAGTCGCCGATCGTCCTCGCGAGCGAACGGGATGTCATGCAGGCGATCGCCGAGCTCGTCGCCGGCCCGCCGGCCTGAGGCCTGCGGCGCGTCATGCGAACGAAAAAGCAGCGGCCCGCGCTTTCGCACGAGCCGCTGCCCCTCTCTGTGTCGGGAGCCCCCCTACGAGCCGCGCGTTTCCCCGGCTGTGCCCTGCTTCGCCCCTCACTCGAGCGGGTGCTCGAGGGTGTACTCGCGGGGGCTGACCAAGGCGGGGTGCGGCTCCGTATCGCAGGCGGCGGTCCTCTCAAAGCCGCGCCCGCGACCACGGGCTCTCCTCACTGTCCCGATTGCGTCCGGCCTGAGCGTGCCACCCGGTCGCTCGTGCGACCCGCGGCCCGCGCGGCTGGCTGAAGTCGCCGTGGACGCGTCGGAAGGGCATCTCCTCTCTCGCGCCAGAGGCTCCCCGCAGGACGCGGGTCTGGCGGGACTTCGGAGGCTCGAAAGCCTCTCCAGCCCTGTGGATGCCCATCCGAGACGCCCCATCGACTTCCCGGTGCCAGATTCGGGTCCTGGCCCCGGCGTGTCCGGCGTCGCTGGGTGACCAGCGGTTCCGAACGGCGTTCCCACCCCACTTCCGGATGAGTTGCGCTGATCTCTCAGATGCGGACCGACTTTTTTTCCAAGCGACCGCGAATCAGGCTTTTGCCCACCATCTTCCGATTGCGGCTCCGAGAGAGGCGGCCCCTTGGACTAGCATGAGGTCTCCGACCCCCGCACACCCCCGGAAGCTTCCCCCCAATGGGCAACATGGCCAGCAACATGTCCGGCAGCCTCAACCACGCGATGATCGATGACGCGCAGGCCAAGGCGGCCCAGCATTACGCCGACCACTTCGGTCAGCCGGGCTTCGATGACGCGACGCGCCTCTACATCGAGCAGCGCTACGAGGGGTACAGCGCGGAGAATCAGGAAGCGTGGCGGGTGCTGTTCGACCGGCAGATGGCCTTTCTCGCGGACAACGCCTCGCAGACCTACCTGAGCGGGGCCCGCATCATCAACCTGAACCGCGAGCGGATTCCGGATCTCAAGGACATCAACAGCCGCCTGCTGCCGCTCACCGGCTGGCAGAGCAAGGCGGTTCCGGGCTACATCCCCGCGAAGGGCTTCTTCGCGTGCCTCTCGCGGCGCGAGTTTCCGACGACGATCGTGATCCGACCGAAGGAGTCGCTCGACTACCTGCCCGAGCCGGACATCTTCCACGACATCTTCGGGCATGTGCCGCTGCACGCCGATCCGATCTTCGCCGACTTCCTCCAGACGTACGGCCAGGCGGCGCTTCTCACCGACGACCCGTATCACACCGAGCGCCTCGCCCGGCTCTTCTGGTTCACCGTTGAGTTCGGACTCGTGCGCGAGGACGGCCGCGTGAAGCTCTACGGCTCGGGCCTCATCTCGAGCCCCGGCGAGAGCAAGCACGCCCTCACCTCGTCGGAAGTCGATCGTCGCCCCTTCGACTTCGACCGGGTCTGCGACACCGCCTTCGAGATCGACCACTACCAGCCGATTCTCTATGTGCTCGAGAGCTTCGAGCAGCTCCGCGACGCGATGACCCGCTACGCCGAGATGCTCCTCTCGATGAAGCGCAAGGCGACGCACGCGGCGTGAGCGGCGGCGCGTGACGCGACGCCGGGACCTGAGTCAGACCTGGCCCAGCACTCCGAGGTCGATAAGCGCTTCCAGATGATCGCCGAGCAGCTTGGGCACGGCGCCGCCGCGCACGATTAGCCCAGCCTCGATGTTCTTCTCGAGCGCGTGGCCCGTCAGGTTCGCACTGGTGACGAAGGCCACCGCGGAGTCTGCAACCGCGACCTTGGCGTGAACCTTCCCATCCGTGAACGGGCCGCTTCGCTGCCGCCAAGTCAGAACGACCGCACCAGCGATGTTCGAGCGGATCCAGCCGAGTAGATCCTGATTGAGCGTGCCGCCATGCTCGCGTGCCGCCTCAAGCAGGACTCGCACCCTCACGCCCCGCGAACATGCCGCCGAGAGCGCGGCGGTGATAGTCGGCACATTGTGAGCCACGAAGCTGACAAGGCATAGCTCGTACTTCGCTCGGTCGATGACATCGAGCAAGACTTGCTCAGTCCTTCGGGTTGGAACGAAGCTGGTCGTCGGACCGGTCCATACGAGCTCCACGCTCAACTCTTGCTCGGCTCGAGACCGGTACTCCGCAGCTCCGAGCAGCATCCCGCTCAGCTCGTCTCCACCTACTGTGGAGCAACCCCAAGCATCGAGGACTCGCTCTACAGCCGCGCGAGCCGAGTGGGTCTCGACGAGGGATCGGACGGTCGTGCTCGCGGCTTCTCGCGATCTCCCGCGGACAGCCGAAGCGACCGCAGCCACGCGTGTGGGTGGCACCAGAGCCACAAACCCCGCAACTGCGTCCAGAAGCTCCTTCATCACAGCCCTTCGAAGAATCCCGCGTCGCGATGGTGCAGAGTCGAAACCACCAGCGTGCGGTCGAGATAGCGGTTCCCACACTCGCAAGAGGTCTCCGACACGAACGAACATGCGTGGCAGGAAGCGCCATGCAGCGATCCGTCCCTCCTCGGGTTGTGCTCTGCGCAAAGCGGGTCAGAAGCACAGACCTTCGCACGATCAAGCGCACGACGCAGAAGCCGCCCAAGGTTCTCGGGGCGGCCAAGCTCGACCAAACCGCCGAGGGTGCCGTCCGAATCCGCGGCTGCGGTGTAGATCAAGATGCCTCGCTGCGCATCCGCATCGGCATAGATCCGCTCCCGAATGCTGGCCGCGTTGTAGCCACAGTCCAGAGAGAGCTCGCGGATGAGCAGGTGCGAGACTGTGTGCAACAGCGCGAAGCGGACGCCTGGGTAATCGGCATCCGGATCCAGCTTGCGTCGGGCTCGCCACCCACGATGCCCCCGGCGAAGCTCAGCATCGATCTCCCAAACGGATGGCCGCGCCGCCCAAGCCGCCAAGACGTCCTCGGGGAACTCCAAGAAGATTCCTTCGCCGTGCACCTGCGTCGCAGGCACCCAGTTTGGTGCAGAGCGGCTGATCGGAGCTCTCGGGGCCCGCTCGGTACCAGATCCCTCCGTCGGCGACTCGACTCGCGTGAAACCGACGAGCGCGTTCACTTCACGGAGTCTTTCCAGGAGGAGGACTCGCGACAAGTGTCGCTCGAATCCCTTCGGAACCTCCGTCTTCTTGCTCATGAAATGTGGATAGTCCCTCGGTGGGTTGGGAGACGAGAGCACCTCCCACTCGGGCCCCTTCAGGTCCACCTCCTGCTCGGCCTCGCCTCCGCCTCTGTGCGACCGGACCGCCTCCCACACTTGCTCGCCCGTGTACGACTCGATACCAGCAAGATGGCCAGACTTCTTGAGCGTACGAACCACCGCCGAGGCCTCGCCAGCGCTCTGGACATCCTCGAAGAATGTCCATCCATCCGCCACTAGCTGCGGCAGTGGGCTCGCCGTCTGGGGAATCGCAAGCACGGACATCGTGATCGGAAACCAGCCGTTGGTCGCTCCCAGCAGGATCGCGCGCGGCTGCTCGGTGCAGTTGTCCTCGAACCGATTGAGATGCGGATGACGGCCACGGCATCCGGGCAAGTTCTTCTGTCCGGGCTGACCGAACGCCTGAGCCATGCTCTTCGCGGCTCCACAAGAGTCGCAGCGAATCCAGAGATTCTCCGTTTGGAGTGACGCGCCACTTTCAAAGAACCGCAGCGTGCCTTTGCAGGAGCTGTCCCCGCCGTGCACAAACCAATGCCAAGGGAAGTCATCTAAGTGGCCGGCACGACATGCCAAGAGGAAGCGTGCCGGCACCGCGTCTGCATCACGGGCTCGCTGATCACCTCGGGAGCCTGTGCAATCCCGGTGCACGAAACAGGTTCTCTCGGGCCGGAACGGACTTGCCTTCAGCTCGAACAGCCCGGCGTCGAACGGTGAGATGAGCCCGCACTTGACGCACCGCATCCAACGGGGGAAGGGCTTGACCGGGACGCCGATCAGTGCTTCCGCGGAGCGTGGATCTGGGTTCCCCTGCTGGAGCGGTGGCATGCGGAGGGACTCAACCTGATTCCCCAGCGCCCGGCGAACGCCCGCTAGTAGGCGAGCCTCCGTGATCAACTGGCAGCGCCCCGAGTCCCAGCGGTCCGTGCCCATGGTGACAACGGAGAGATTGGGAAGGTCGACCAATGCCCCCGGCCCGTAGGTCCACAGGAGCTGGCTTGGCCGAACTTCGCCGACGGCTGTACGGCTCATCGTGTGTTCCCATTCTGGTCGTCGTCATCACCGTCCGGCAATGGGCGAGCACACCAAGGCGGATCCTGATTAGATCGATCGTCTTCCATCACCAGGTTCACGCCCGGTTCAACCTCGCGCATCGACATCGGGACCGTCCAGCGCGACCAAGGCTTGGTGCCAGGTGCCTCCAGCAGTGGGACCGCCGTTGGACCTCCGCGGTACTTGTCGTACACAAGCGTGCGTCCCGCCACGGCCGCTTCCTTGGCCCATTCATCCGCGCGGCTCTTCATCTCGGCGACCGCGAGGTGCTTTCGCGCGGAGTCTTCGCTCACCTCCCACACTCGATCCGCGACCACTTCGATCGTCTCAGTGAACTCCGCTCGACTCGGAGAGCTCAGGGAGGCGGCCCCGGAATTGGGAGCAAAGGTCTCGTACCGATTCCGGAGAACAGCCAACATCGCACCGGTCAGGCCTCGATCGAGCGCACGCGGCGAGAACGGCGTGACCGACTGTGCCTCAACATGCTGATAGAAGGTCGCGTGAAAATGCTCGAAGGATTCGTAGTGCGATAGGTCTCGAGGCCGGGCCCAGGTCAAGACCGATGCAACAAGACCAGGGAATGCACGGCCCACGCGACTGGTTGCTTGAATGTACTCAGCGGTGCCTTTCGGCTGTCCGTTGACGACCATGACTCCGAGGCGGTTCACATCAACGCCGACGGAAAGCATGTTGGTCGCAAGCACCACATCAATCGGCCATGGAGCGTCCTTGTCCCGAACCTTGCCCGCGATCCTCGCCTCATTCGAGTCGACCAACACGTCAAAGGGCGTCTCAAGTTGGTCGAGAGCACGAGGAATGGCCTCGTTGCTCACACGTGATGTGAGCTCGGCGATTGTCCGAACGAATCGCGGATGAAGTCCCGGTCGCTGCGTGAGCCCCTTGTCGACCCGGAGCGATCGCGTCTGGACATCGTCCTCGGCAAGTCGCTTCATGCCCCCGAGCTCCCGAAGTGCGTTGAAATAGCCGACAATCGTCATGTACGGATCTGCGACGACGCCGAACGTATCGAAGAGCGCCTGCGCGGCCGTGGCCATCGTGGAATAGACGCGGATGAGGACCGCCGGCCGCGAGCTTCCGGGCGAGCAGATGCCGAGATACCGACGGCCACGTCTGACGGCAATCGGGCGCTGCACGGAGAAGAAGTCGTCCTCGACATCGAGCGCCTTCGGCGGGAAGATCGCGAGTCGCCGCATGAACACATTGCGAACCTGATCAGCGGCACGACGAACCGTGGCGGTCGAGGCCACGACCTTGGGGCGAACGGTCAGACCGCCGCTCTTCCACGAGCAGAGGTCGTCGACGGCCGTCTCGTACAGCCCGACCATTGTGCCGAGAGGTCCGCTGATGAGGTGAAACTCGTCCTGGATGATGAGATCTGGCGGACGAATCGAACGAGCAGGCCTCACTTGGGCCGCGGGATGCGTTCCCCGAGCGCGGTGCCCAGAGCCGCAGTCATGTTCCGGCCAAAGCAGCCCGTGGCGACCACACTCCTCGCGCACGTTGCCGAAGAGCGTCCGCACCTCAGGACGCCACGCCATCATGGCGAACTTGTCGACCGTGGCGATCATCATCGTCGGCGGCCGGTGGTAGATCTCCTCGTCAACGAGCTTCACCGGAAGCCCAGGATGTGCGTTGCCTTTCGACTTCGCCTTGCTGAACTCGCACTGCGAGAGCTTGTCACCACAGTAGATGGCGGTGCGCCCAGCGGTCTTGTCGACCTCAATGTCACGCCCGGGCTGAATCTCAGTCCCGCACCACGGGCAACTCGTGAGCTGCGCGGGGGAAGCGATGCCAGCGCGGTTCCGGTCCTTGTCGCGGATGGCTTCGATGGCCTGGTGTGACGCTTCGGTTGTACCCGGGGTCACCTTGTTGCCAACCCACAGGCCGAGCGTGAAGGGCTCCGCGCCCCACTTGGACATGTCGGCGGTGCGGATGAGCTCCATCGCGCAAAGGAGCGTCGCAGCGCGCTGGAACTGCTGCAGCGTCAGGAGGCGCAGCGTGTAGCGCATGATGACGGTGAGCCCACGCCCACCATCAAGGTCCTCGACGATGCCCTGCAGGCGGCGGATACCCATAGCGAAGGCGGCGACGCCTAGGTACGCCTCGGTCTTGCCACCGCCCGTGGGGAACCAGAGCAGGTCGGCGAAGGCCTCGGCGGGGCTCGTGCGGTCCGGGTGCTCCGGATCGGCGAGCGACGGGATCGACAGCAACAGAAAGGCGAGCTGAAACGGGCGCCACGAGCGGTTCTTCCGCACATCGACCGAGTCTAAGGTCAGCTCCGCGCCGCGACGGCGCTTGAGCGCGTAGATGCCTCGGACGCGCTGGCGGGCCATCGAACGGTTTGCGAAGCGAAAGGCCTCCAGCGCATTCGGATCGGTGAGCAGCACCTTCAGGCCCGCGCGCAAACGCTCAAGCGTGATCGCGCACCGATCGAGGGCTTCCTTGGCCGGAGCGTCGTAGCCCTTGATCTCCTGGCCGACGCGGGCGCGCTGGTCGTCGATCCATGCCGCGTAGTCGTCGACGAGCGTCTTCAGCGCCTCTTCGAGCTCGCCCTTGTCGAGATCGGCGAGCGACTGCATGTCGAGCCAGCCTCGCTCGACCATCTTCTTCATCGCGGGGCGGTCTTCGGGTTGGAGGCCTGGCGTCTCGGTGGCGGGCACTTCGAAGCTCGGGATGACCTCGGTACGGACCTCAACGGCGCGCGTCGGATCGGACTCGGGCGTCTCTGCGTGTACAGCCACCCCGTGGCCCACGGCGAACTCCACGCGGCGGCGGTAGATGAGCCCAAGGTGATCGCGCTCGGCGTCGTCGACCACGACGTCGTTGCTCGGGCGGCGCAGGAACACGGGCGTGCGGTTGGCCTCGCCCGAGCCCTTCACACTCAGCTCGGGCTGAAAGAGCCAGGCGCTGTCGCGGTTCGTCTCGGGCTCGCGCTGATCGTTCACCAGGAACAGCGTCACGAGGCGCTCGCCCTTGGCGTTGGTGCGCACGGCCCCCTGGATGCGAACCTCGTCCTGCTCCGCGTCGGGCGCGATCGGCTTGATGACGCCGTCCTTGAGCGTGAGCGTCACGAGCCCGCCGCGCGGCGTGCGGCGCCAGACCTTCACCTTCGAGTCCTGGACCTCGGCGGTCTCGCGGTTTTTCCTCGGCCGCGTGTAGTCGTGCTCCTCATTCGGAACGCGGGCGTAGCTTCCCCAGCGAGCAGTGACGTCGAGCGTCTTGACGTCGGGCCCGACGCAGAACGTGAGGCCCAGGCTCGACGGCACGAGGGACTGGTTGTTGGTCGTGTCGATCTCGTCGAGCGCGTCGTCTTCGGGCTCGACGCGCCCGCTCGCGCGATTGAACTCGGCGCCAGGCTCGTGGAGTGGCGCCTTCTCCTCGTGCTCGGAGTCGTCCTCCTCGTCGGCAGCCGCCGAGGGCTCGACCTCGTTCGCCGTCGTCGCATCACCCGGGGCGCGCGGCGCGAGCTTGCCGACGAGGTAGCGGTCGCGAACGCTCATGTCGACGACCAGCTCCTCGGGGCCGTTGGCCGGGCCGAGCAGGTCATCACGAGTCGCCAGCTCGAGCAGCTCGCGGACATACGCTGCGTCCTGGATGAGCGGGACGTCTTCGGGCGACGACACCCCGTCGCTCGCAAGGACCGCCGAGAGGTCTTCCGGGCGCAGCCGCGTGACGAGCCCCTGCGGCAGCGTCAGCCCGAGGTCGGCGAGCGAGCCCGCCACTGTCACCGTGTGCAACTTGTCGAAGTAGAGCGTGCTCGCTTCGAGGTGGGCGCGGATGCGGAGGATGCGCCCCACACGCTTCAGTGCGCCCGCCGCGTCGACTACGATGACCCAGTGGCCCGTCGCGAGCGCTCCGAAGCCGACACGATCACCGTCGAGCCGAACGACGAACGGGCCGAGCGACGTCGCCTCCTTGGCGAGCCATGCCTGTGCGTTCGGTGCGGTGGTCGTCGTCATGCAGTTGCTCCTCTCGCTACAGCTCCACCCGCGAGAAGTGCGGGTAGATCCGGTAGAACTTCTTGAACACCTCGAAGGGGTCTTCTCCGAGCCCCGGCTCCGGCAGTTCGAACCCGAGCCTCGTCCTGGCGTCGCCGTTCGACTCCATCGTCAAACGTTCCAGCGTCGAGAGCGCCGGGAGGTCGATGCGCAGAGGGTCGTTGGGCGGCGAGTAGAACGTCCACCCCTTCACGAGGGGCTCGAGGACGGTGTCATTGGCTGCGCACACGACGAGTGTCGCCGTGACCATCGGCTGGCCGTCCGCGTAGTGCGTGCTCAGCGCCCACACGACCTTTCGGTCCGCGTAGCTCAGCACCTCCTTCTCGACGGCCAGGAACAGCGCGCGAAGGATACTGGGGCCGTAGGTCTTCTTCTCCATGCCCGCTGCGGTGATGTCCGTGGGGCACAGCGAGCCGAGTCGGTCCTTGAACTTCTCGAGCCGCCACTCCCATAGGGCCTGCCCCGAAATTTTCGGGTTCGGCTCACCCAACGCGCTGGGCTGGGCGTTGAGCGTGAGGCGCAGGATGCTGTTGAGCTTCACCTCGCCGACGGTGCGTGCGAACCGTCCGATCTGCTCGACTGGTTTCGGAGCCGTGTAGTCGAACCAGATGATCGCGGGCCGATCGAAATCGCGGGCGTCGAGGTAGTCCTCAAGGCTCGAATGCACGCACTCGACGGACGCCGTAGGGCGGTTGAAGATCTGTCGCTTGTGGACCTCCTCCTCCGATTCGACGCTCGTCATTCGGTCGATGCCGAGGCGCGCATGCACGAGCCGGAAGTCTTCAAGGAACGAGCCTCCGAGCCCGATGTAGTGATGTCCTTCCAGCGCCAACGCCGGCGCGAGGCGGGTCAACAGCGAGAGAAACAGCTCTCGGTCCACGGCCTTGTTCGGCCGCAGCTTGTACGGCACTGAAGAACCGGTGCTCACGATCAGCTCCTCCGCTTCTTGGAGGGCTTGGCCAATTCGAGCTGGATCTTGAAGCACTCGTCGCCGACAGTGCCCGCGTTCACGTCGGGGTCGTCGAACAGCATCTTCGAGACCGCCCGCACCTCTTCGACAGGACGAGAAAAGACGATCCTCTTGGACGAGGGCTTCTTCTCCTCGGGCTTCGGCAGGACGCTGTTCTTCTTCGGGTTAAACTCGACGAGCTCGACGTCATCGCCTGCCTCGTCGATCGCGCTCGACCTCTTCGCCGTCTTGCGCGCGGCGACAGCCTCGATCGCCTTGCTGAGTGGCAACGGCTGCGCGTCCTGCCAGTAGCTCTGCTGGTCGGAGCGAGGGTGGTTCTTCCAGTCGTTCGTGTACGAGATCCAGACCCGCATGCCCTCCTTCATCTTCACGAGGGACTCCAGCCAGAGCTCCGACGACGCATCGAGGGCGCGCTTGGTCGTCGTGACCGGGAGCTTCTTCGCGTCCTTCGCGCGGAACTCGATGATGCCGGTGATGACCGCGAACTGCGGGTGGTAGAGAGGAACGAGCGGGAGGTCTCCCCAGCCCGTCAGGCGGCTCTTGTCGCCGACGATCACCGCGCGATCGTTGCAGAGGACCGTCCAGCCCGCCGTAGCCGACGCACGCTGGCCTGCGAAGTCCGCGTCATCTTCGTTGTCGTCGCCCTCGGCGCGACGGCTCGTGTTGAGGCCGACGGTGATCGACACCGTCACGTCCCCGCTCGTCTTGCGGAATACGTACGGGGCCGGACCATCCTCGCGGGGCGAGACGAGCACCTCGACGTGGACGGGCTTCACGGACTCCCCGTTGATTTCGATCTTGAACCCCCACTGGAGGAACATCGTGAAGTGCTGCGAGATGGCCGTCGTCACCTCGTTCACGAAGGCGGGGTTGGCGAAGTGTCGGGCGACGCCCTCGTTCAGGTCGGTCACGTAGATCGTCGTTCCCGGGGCCTTGAGCTTCTCCTTCGCCTCCGTGGGTTCGTTGATCGGCAGCGGGTCCCAGTTCGTCGCGTCGAGCCAAGCTGCCGTGATCGGAACTTCGTAGGTGTCCTGATCGCCATCCTTGTCGTGTCGCGTCTTCACGATCGCGTTGCGACCCATCTTGAAGATCGCGCGCTTCATGCCGACGCCGTACATGCCGATCGTCTCGGTGTCGGAGTCTCGGTTATCGTTGGGCTCGCGGCCCATCTTGAACGCGTAGTTCTTCGCGACCTCGCGCGGGATGCCGCCGCAGTTGTCCTCGATCGAGAACTTGTCCTTCGCCAGCGTGATCTTCACCCAGTACTTGTCGTACTTGGGCTTGCCCCCGTTCCCTTGGCGCAGGGCTCCGTCGAGGCAGTTGTCGATCAAGTCGAGGATGGCGTCCTCGAGCTTGATGTCGCGCGTGAGCATCGACACGAAGAACTGCTTCGTTGGGCTGGCTTCGGCGCGGTCCGTGGTGGTCTTCATTCCTGGTCTCCGGCTCGTCGCTACACGGTGACTTCGAGCAGGTCCCGCTGGCCGATGCCGGGAACAACAATTACGGTAGTCGGCACCGTGTGGTGAGAGCCGAGTGCTTGGAACCCGTTCGGATCGACAATGACGTAGCACTGGGCCGCGAAGCCACCGCTCTGCCGAACATTGCCGGTGTACGTGACTTCCAGTACGCGGTCCGTGAAGTATCTGTGGCTCCCGTAGCCGATCGCAGTCCGCCACAGGATGTCGACGGACCTGCGGTACGGAGCCGGGGGTGTTTGGGCGACGGCGATGGCCGAGAGGTACTGGTCGAGCGACCCGTACACACCGTCGTCAGAGCTTCGGTTGAACCGCGGGCCGAGTTGAGCGACGACACCGACGTCGGCCGCCCGAATGCCCATCGTATTGCCGTCATTGCCCTGATTCCAGATCTTGAAGTCGAACATGCCTACCTCTCCCCGTGAGTGACGCTCTCAAGCAAGCGAACGCCGGTTGCCCAATCGTCCTCAGCAGGCTTGACATTCGCCCGGTTGCACCACCACCGATAGTCAGCTTCACACTCTTCCTGCGTCCGGCCGTATCGTACCCCACCGAGGAAGTGGGCCATCTTGTCAAGCACGGCGAACTCGCCCGGCGGGTGCTCGCCCAACTGCATTGCCTTGCAAAGTTGAACGAGAAACGCGTCAAGGGCTGTCGCCGACGCACCGAATGGACTGGTCATCCTGTCGACTGCCGCTGAGGTCTCCTCACTCAGGCTTGGCTGCGGCACCGGCATCGCCAATAGGCTGGACTTCTTGATTGTGATTTGCTTGCCCGACATCGCCTGAGCGCCGTAGCGAGAGGCAAAGACTCGTGAGAAGTAGGCAGAGTTGATAATTGCGGTCAGCCACCAAGAGGCATCCGAGGAAGTCGTTGTCGGCACTTCGCCTCGTGGGCGCACCACCCACGTCTGAACGATTCCTGCGGAGTCGCCATCGATATCGAACCAGGCTTCCAAGACCGCAGTAAGCCCCCCCACAAGAATCTTGGCCCCCTTCTGCCGGGCAAGGGCGCGCTCGACCCCCCGATCGCTGGGATGCCTGGGCCAGCGCGGGTAGATATAGTCGTCCTTCAAGTAACGGATCGTCATCCGCCCCCACTTCGAGGTGTACCGATCAATAGCACCCGTGGTGATCAACTTGAGGCCATGTGCTTCGTTAGAGTCTTCAATCTCACCCTTCAAGTTGTAGGCATCAGCGGTCGTGCAACCGGCCGACACGTCTGCGATGTCACTTAGATCTACGAGGGTGGCCGCGCCAATCGCGGGCGAGGCTGATGCGTTCCGAGAGTGCTGGCTCGTTGAAAGGCCGGAGACGACCTCGTACCAGTTCGCGGAGTAGTGATCCCATATCCTCGACGTTGGCTCAAGCAAGCCAGCCTGAGAGTCCAGACTCGCGACCACCACATCGCGTGACTCGCCGCTCGCCCCGACGACTGCAACCGTGCGGATCCTCGCCTTGCTGAAGAAGTCCACGGGGTAGAGAGACATTGAGACAGGCCGCCAGTGCCGGTGAACCCATGGCTTCCAGGCACCGCCGTCCGAGAGGAGGGCTGTGGGGCCAAGCAGGCCGTAGCGCCCCGTTCCGCGAAGGAGGTGCTGCATTGCGCGCGCCCAGAACAGCAAGCACAAATCGTATGCCCCTTGCGCAAAGACTGAGTACGCCCGTGCGTAGTAGGTCTTCACAGCTTGTGTTCGCGCACCTGCATGCTCAATCGCGTTGAGGAACGGCGGGTTGCCAACGATGGCGTCAAAGCCTGGCGTTGCGGTCTGGAAGACGTCGGGAAACTCTAGCGGCCAATGGAACGTGGGACGGGCACCACCGCTCGGCGAGTCCTTCGCGAGGTCCTTGGCGGCGCGTCTCGCGAGCGTCTCGGTCGCGCGCCCCTCACCCTTCACGAGGCGGTCGGCATCGGCCGCCAGCGCAGCGGTGCGCGTCTCGACATCGCCGCCGTCCGCCGCGAACACCGCGCCGATGAAGGCATCGGCGAGCAGCTCGGCGGTCTTGAGCTTCTTGCGCGCGTCGGCGTCGAGCGTCGCCATCGCTTCGACGTCGCGGATGTCGCGGATCGGGACCTCGTGCAGCTTGCGGCGTAGCTCGACGGCCTCGGCCACAGCGTGCTCGATGGTCTCGCCGAAGAGGCGGCCCTGATTCGTTGCAGCCGGGTCGAGCGACAGCTCCGTGAGCTGCTTGAGACGGCTGATGCCGAGCAGACTGTCGCCGCGACGGAGGTTGTGGTCGAGGAAGCCGAAGGGACGCCCCTTCGAGAGCGTGACGAGCCAGAGCGAGAGCTTCGCCAGCTCGACGGCGAGCGCGTTCAGGTCGACGCCGTAGAGGCAGCGCTCGGCCACGATGCGCCGCGCGTTCTCGGCTCGCATCTCCACGCCCGGCGGCATGCTCTCGACGCTGATGCCCGGCTCGTGGACCCGGCCGGTAAGGTCGACGACGCGGCCCGATTGTTCTTCGATGGCCCACGCCTCGACGAGTCGCGCGCTCAGAAAGCGGCAGGTCTGGACGAGAAACGCGCCAGAGCCCATCGCGGGATCGCAGACTTTCAGGTCGAGGATCTGTTCGGGCGTCTTCAGCTTCCACGCGGCTCGCGGCGCGCCCTTCGCGGGGCCGTCGTAGACGAGCGGCGTCAGCGTCTCCTCGACGATGCGCTCGGTGAGGCTCTTGGGCGTGTAGTGCGTGCCGGTTTCGCGGCGGTCGGCGCCGAGCACCACGACGAACGCGCCCTTCGGGTGGACCAGCGGGTAGCCCCACGGATCAGTGCGCAGCAGCCGCACGTAGGGCTCGAGCCGGTCGCGCAGCTTCACGTCGCCGCGACACGCCAAGAGCAGCCGCGCGCTCTGCTGGGGCTCGACGTCGCCGACCAGCTCCTTCTCGATGGCCGACTGCGAGCGCTTCGAGCGCTCGACGAGGAGCTTCGCCACGGCCGCCTTGCCGTCGAGGCGCGCCGACTCCAGCTCGCCGAGCGTGACGCGCGCGTCCTTGGCCTGCGCGCCCGCTTCGAGCTCCAGCGTCACGTCCTCGACGCGCGAGACGGTGCGCTCGAGGAGGCCCTCATAGACGTGTCCGATCTGCTCGACGTCGAGCGCACGGTACGAGAGCGTGCGCCCCTCGAATGTCTGGATGGCTTCGAGCAGCAGGAGCACCGTGCGGTCATCGATGGGCAGCGGCTCGGCGCGGTGTTGACGCCACGACGTGCCCTTGAGACGACCTTCGAGGAACGGAAAGCGGTCGGGATCGAAGAGCGAGCCGCCCATCGCAGGCAATCGCAGCGTCGGGTGGTCGATCCCACCGAAGACGGCACGGAACACCGCGAGCAGCCGCGACCACGCCGCGCGCCGACGTTCGAGGATCTCGTCGCCCGACTCATGGGCCTGGGCGCGGAGCTGCATGCGCAACGTCGAGACCGCGTAGAACGAGTCGTAGCGAGGCTCGCCCAAGAGCAAGAGCCCGCGCTCCTCGGCGGCGAGCAGGAACACGAGCCGCATCATCACGGTGAGCCCGGCTTCGTACAGGTCCTGGGGCTTCACGTCGCGCAGCAGCTCACGGTTGCGATCCTGGTCGGCGCGGTCGAGCGCCTGCACCAGCACCTCGATGGCGCGCCGAACCTGGTCGCCGAGGGCGTCGGTGACCTCGTCTTGATGCTTCAGCGAGCGTTCGAAGAGCGCGGGGAGCCGGTCCTGCGCGGGCGCGAAGAAGCGGCGCACACCGATCAGCGACACGAACGCGCGCAGCGTGGCGGGCTCCTGGCCCCAGATGCGCGCGTACCAGCTCGCGAAGGTCGCCACCTGGCCCGTGGGCGCGTGGACAAGCATCCAGCGCTCGCCGTTCGTGACGAGCCCGAACGATACGTTCAGCGCGCGCAGATGCATCGCCATGCGGTCGCCGGGCGAGCACGAAAGCCCGCCGAACTTCATCGACGCCGAGAGGTCGGTGTCGGGCGGGAAGACGTGGACGGGCGCGAGCACCGCCCCGTCGTGCGTCGGGTCGATGAAGACCAGATCGGGCGTGATGGTGGTGTCGTGTTCCGGGAGCGCGACGACCGAGGCCGGGACGTCCTTGCCGGGCTTCAGCAGCGAGTCGTCTGCCTCGAGCGCGGTACGCAGCACCTCGTCGATCCACGCGGTGTGGAGCTTGTCGCGGTCGGCGTCGTCTCCATCGACCGCGTCGCGCCACTCCTCGTAGGCGCTGCGCAGCCGCTTGGCGTGCGAGGCGTCCAGCTCTTCGAGCCCCTGCGGGAACACCTCGCGGAGCACGGGCACAGCGAGGAACGGACCCGAGACCTCAAGCAGGTTCAGCCACTCGTGCTTGGCGCTCACGCCCGCCTCCGATCAGCAGGGCTCCGCTTCGCCAGGGACTCGGGGACCAGGAGGATCACCGAAACGGGGAACGTGTGGTCGACGAGACCGGTGTGGCGCTCCTCAATGGCTAGGCGCTCGCGTTCGCGCTCCTCGGGGATGCGGCGTAGGCGTGCTTCGAGGGCGAGCTTGTCGCGCCGGAGCTGCGTGCGTTCGTCCTCGGAGAAGAGTGAGAGCTGCTTCGGCTCCTCCTTGTGTAGCTCGGCCTCGAGGTTCTTGGCGAGGTCGTCGAGGAGCTGGGTCATCTCCTCGATCTCTTTGCGCTTGCGGGCTTCGATCGTGGACACGAGACCCTTGAGGCGGTCCCTCGAGCGCGTGGTGACGGCGCTCAGGACCGCGTCGGTGTGCTTCGTGAACCGCGTGCGCAGGGCATCACAGAGGGAGTCGTCGATGGCCCCCGGCGCCGACGAGTCGAGCCAGTCGCGCAGCTTGGTGATGCCGTCCTCGCGCTTGAAGCCGGCGTCGCGCAGGTAGCCGCCTGCTTCCGTCAGCTCCTCGTGCAGGCGATGGTGGTTGCCTCCGGTGATGACGAGTCGCGAGACAACGAGGACGCCGGGCGCGTCGAGCTTCGCGTCGGGCAGTGTGCGCACCGTGACGCGGTTCAGCTTCTTCACGTCGTCGCGCGCCCACACCTCGGCACGCAGCAGCCGCAGGCTCATCTGGACGAGCGTGTGGTTCAGGTGGACGAGCACTACGCCATCGCGCCCCTTGGCGACGTCGTGGTCGAAGGTGATGGGGCGGATGCGCTTGGTGTACGGGTGCTCAAGCCCGTCGAGGCACCGCGACCACGAGCCCGCGAGCGCGGGCATCTGGAACACGCGGGCCTCGGGAAGGTCGGCGAGCTTGGCGGGCGTAAGTTCGGGCTTGTCGGTGAGCGCCAGGGCGACGCGCACCACGCGCTCGATGCGGTCGGGCGTAAGGTGCTGCTCGCTGCGTGTCGTCGTCAGCCGCTCGTGCAGCTTGGCAATGCGCTCGCGAAGCTCACGCTCGGCCTTCACATAGCGGCGGGCACGCTCGATGCGTTTCTCGGCGAGGCCCGTGTCGAGCTCGCGGCGGCGGCCTTCGAGCAGCGCCGGCAACTGCGGGGCGATGACCGGGTTCACGCTGCCCATGTCGGCGCGCATCGAGTCGAGCTTCTTGAGCGCGCGGATGATGTCGTCGCCGTGGCCGCCGCTCGCGTCGACGGGGTGCCAGATGACCACTTCGCTCTGCTTCTGCCCGTGACGGTCGACGCGGCCGTTCCGCTGCTCCATCACGTTCGGGTTGTACGGGATCTCGACGTGGACCAGTAGGTTGCAGTGGTTCTGAAGGTCGATGCCTTCCGAGGCCGCGTCGGTCGCGAGCAGGATGCGCACCGGCGACTCACGCGGATCAGCCTGGAACGCGGCCTTGATGGTCTCGCGCTCCTTCGGGTCCATGCCGCCGAAGAGCAGCGCGAGGCGGTCGCCGCCGAGGTCGTGGCTGGCGAGGATCTCGTGCAGCCACTTCTGCGTCGCGCGGTACTCGGTGAAGAGGATCACACGCGCGTTCGACCACTGGCCCCCCTTCGACGTTCGGGGGCGTAGGTTCTCTTCGAGCCAGCGTAGGAGCGCTTCGGCCTTCGAGTCAGGCCTGTGGCTTGCCTGCTCGGCCCACGAGCGCAGGCGGCCGAGGAGTTTCTTTTCTTCGGCCGACAGCGGTCGCAGCCGACGGCTCGCCTCTTCCATGGCCTCGGACTCGGCGGCTTCGCGCGTGTCGTCGTCGGCGTAGTCCTCTTCCGTCTTCGCGATCGCGCGTCGGAGGATGCGTTCGTCGAGCCCCGAGGTGCGGCGTGTCTCGCCCTTCCCTTCGATGGTCGCGGTATGCCGCGCAAGCGTCGACGTGAAGGCGGCGGGTGACGACGCGAGGCGCTTGCGGAGAAGCTGGTGGACGAAGTGCGAGGCGGTGCCCTCACGCTCGTCCTGCCTCTCGCGGCTCGCGATGTACTGTTCGAGAAGTTGTCGGGCCTCGCGCTCCTCGGCGGTGTACTCGACATTCAGCGCTTCGAGGCGACGCACCGGGTAGAGCCTCTTGCCCTTAGCGTCGACGAGATCGCTCTTGAGACGGCGTACCATTACCCGGGCTAGCTGCTCCTCGGACGGGAGCACGTTGCGCGAGAAGCGCTGGTCATCGAGCAGTTCGAGGAGCGCTGTGAACGACTCGGTGTAGCCGTCGTGCGGCGTCGCGGTGAGGAAGAGCTTGTGCTGGAAGTGTGGCGCGAGCAGGCGCACGAGGCGCGTGCGCAGGCTCTCGACGGCGTACTTGCCAACGGTGGGCGCGACGTTGTGGGCCTCGTCGACGACGAGCATGTCGAAGCGGCGCGGGAACGTCGGCTGCGGCGGGAGTACGTCGCGCAGGAGCCGGATGCCTTCGCCTTGCTTCGCCCAGTCGATGGAGGCGATGAGCCTCGGGAACGAGGTCCACGGGTTCGCGTGGAGGCCGCGCTCACGGCGCGAGCGCTTCACCGACTCGGTGTCCACGATGCGGAACTCAAGGCCGAACTTCTCGGCCATCTCGGAGCGCCACTTCTCCTGCAGCGACGATGGGCAAAGCACGAGGATGGTCCGCGCGCGGTGGCGCAGCAGCATCTCCTGGATGACGAGCCCGGCTTCGATGGTCTTGCCGAGGCCGACATCGTCGGCGATCAGCAGGTTGGTGCGCGCCATATCGATCGCGCGCACGAGCGGATCGAGCTGGTAGTCCTCGATGCTCACACCACTGCGGAACGGCGCCTGGAGGTAGCCTCGATCAGCGTTGGTTGCTGCACCCCAGCGGACCGCGTCGAGGAAGGCGTCGAGCATCGACGAGTCGTCGAGCGCCGAGAGCGTAGGCAGGCCCGCGCGCTCGATGACGTGGGCGCCGGGTTCGAGCTCCCACAGGACCTCGATCTCCTCGCCGAGCGAGTCTTCGTCGATCGAGGCAAGCTTGACGAGGTGCTGTGAACGCTGCTCCTGGGAGACTCTCGTCCCGTCAATCTCGGAGACGAGCCACTGCCGACGACGGACCTCGACAAGCATGCCGGGCTCAGGAGCGACGGCCACAGCAGAGTTAGCAATTGGGGTCACATCGGTACGCATCGAGACTGTTCACGCTCACAACGCTGCAATCGCTCGCAGCGTACTCGAACCCCTCGGAATTGTCGTCTCGCAAACGAGGTGCCGATGAGCCCACACGATCTTCTCCATTACCTGGCGCGGCTACCGAATCGCCTGCGCCCGCACATGTCGCACGATGCTCCGCCCGATCGCCTCCCCAAGCGTAACGGGGACTGCGTTTCCAATAAGCCGCCCAAGTGTCTTCATTTGCACCTGCTGCCCTTCAGGGACGAAGCGATAGGAACGCGGGAACCCCTGAAGGAGAGCGCCCTCTCGTAGCGAAATGGCTCGAGCCTGACTCGGGTGACCGAACCGTCCGCTTCCAAATCCAAAAAACTGGGTCGTCAGCGTTGGCGAAGGCGCATCCCAGGTCATCCGGCCGTAGACGCCGGGATAGGACTTCCCGGTAGACCTCCGGTGACACGGAGCAACAAGCTCCGCTGGCCAGTCCTTCCAGGAACCGCCGGCCTTGGATGCCTTGATCCTTCGTAGGTTCAATGGGGAAAGCCGTGATGCGGTGTGAAGTGGATCCTGCGGATCCGTCTTGCCATGCTGCAACCGCGGAAGATCCTTGATCGCTTCGCGAACGGTCGGCGTCGGGCCTTTCACTGGTGGCTCAAGCTCGATCCCTCCGAATCGCGAAGCAAGCAAGACAGTCCGTCTCCGCCGCTGAGGCAGGCCAAACTTCGCACTGTCAACCACGCCGAGCCATACGTGGTACTTCTCGCTCTCAAGAACCCGAACGAACGCGCGAAACACCTCGTGCTTACCGATGGTAGGGACATTCTCCATGGTGACGATATCTGGCTGAATGGCCTCGACCAGCCGTCCGAACTCCGACAACAGCCCCCATCTCGGCGTTCCTACCGTTTCATATCGCTGTGAGTAGCTTGAGAAGGGCTGGCACGGCGCGCACCCAGCGAGAACGCGAACACAGCTTAGGTCGCCGAACCAGGCAGCCACCTCTTCCGACGCGACTTCCGTAATGTCTCGACGGTGAAAGCGGGCTCCCGGATTGTTCGCGCCGTAGGCGAACTCACACGCAGGATCAAAGTCGACACCCGCAACCACTTCAACGCCCGCCTTCCGAAGTCCAAATGTGAGCCCACCAGCACCGCAGAACAAGTCGACGCATCTGATTCGCGCGCCGCTTATCGCAGACTGACTGCGCCGGCGAGTCGACTTCTTGTCGTTCAGCTTTCGCATGGTCTGGACGGATTCTGAAGAAGGGGAACGAAACTCGATCGGTCGTCCGGAAGCCCAGTCTACCGCAGCTTGATGAGAATGAAGTCGACTTCGAATCGGATCGGCACCACTGCCCATGCGCCCCCGGTCGGCCGTGGACTCAAGATCCCCCGGAGCAAGACTCACAGCCCGCACGCCGCGCGGGATCTGTGCGCTGTACGCTGCGGATCCCATGTCTGCGCCCACCATTCCCGTCAGCGAATACGCGTCGCGTCGTGAGCATGTCCTCGCCGCCCTGAAGGATGCGGTCGGTCTCGTCTTTGCCGGCGAGGCGAACGCGAGCCTGCACGCAGAGTGGCGTCCGTCGCCGCATTTCGAATACCTCACCGGCATCACCGACGAGCCCGGCGCGGTGCTTCTGCTCGATCCGAAGAGCCCGGTGCCGGCGCGGCGGGCGATTCTGTTCCTGAAGCCGCTCGACCCCGAGCTGGAGAAGTGGGACGGCTTCCGCGACACGATCTCGCAGCGGCTGCGCGACCGCTACGGCGCCTCGACGATCATGCGCACCACCGCGATGGCCCGCTGGGTGACCGATGCCCTGCGCCGCTCGCGGAAGGTCGCCTGCCTCCACACCTACGCCGCGTACAACGCGCCGGTCTCGCCCGATCTCGCCCTGTTCCGCGAGGCGGCGCTGCGCATCCCCGGACTCGCGATCGAGGACCGCACGCATGTCATCGCCGAGATGCGGGCTCGAAAGAGCGCCGCCGAGCGGAGCGTGCTCGAGCACGCCGCGGCGATCACCGCGAAGGGCTACGAGGCGGTCGTCCGGATGATCCGCCCCGGCGTCACCGAGTTCGATGTGCAGGAGACGCTCGAACATGCGTATCGCACGAACGGCGCCCGCGGTCCCGCCTACCGCACGATCGCCGGCACCGGCTTCAACGCCACGGTCCTGCACTATCACCACAACAACCAGCCGCTCGCGGATGGCGACCTCATCTGCATCGACTCCGCCGCGGGATATCAGGGCTATTCGGCCGATGTCACCCGGACCTATCCCGTCAACGGGAGGTTTACGGCGCGGCAGCGCGAGATCTACGAGATCGTCCTGAAGGCCGAACTCGCGGGCATCGCCGCGGCGAAGACCGGAGCGACATTCGGGCAGATCGACAAGGCGGCTCGCGACATCATCGTGAAGGCCGGCTACGGCGACTACTTCATTCACGGCATCGGCCACCACATCGGCCTTGAGACCCACGACATCACGCCGGAGGGTCCGATTCCGGAGGGCGCGATCATCACCGTCGAGCCGGGGATCTATCTGCCCGAGGAGAAGCTCGGCGTGCGCATCGAGGACGATGTTCTCGTCGGCCGCAAGCCGACGGTGCTCACCGCGATGATCCCGAAGAGCGTCGCCGACATCGAACGGCTCATGGCGCGTCAGCCGGAGGAAAGTCCGCAGCGTCCGGGTCGTCGGTCTCCCCCTCGGAGTCGCTAGTCGAGTCGCCGGACGCTTCCTCGCCAGCCGCATCCGCGCCCGCATCGTCCGTCCCGAGCGTCTTCAGGAGCGCCGGCGGAAGCCGCACGGTCACGATGAACGGCTGCTGTCCCTCGATCCAGTGACCGTAGCTCGTCGCGACGACGGTGCCGTCGGGCAGGACCTCGAGACCCGCGTAGCCGCAGTCCGTGCCGTCGAAGTTGTTCATGAGCCGGAGCCGCGCGTCGCCGCGATCACCGCGCTCAAGATCCTCCCACGAGCCGACCCACGCCACCCAATCGCCATAGGTCGGCGAGGTGCGGGCCATGTCACGCATGGTCACGAGGAAGCGGCCGTCCTTGAGGCGGGCGATCACATGACGGTCGCCGGTGAGCCACCACGGCAGCTCGCGCGGCTCGCTCCAGGTCGCGCCGTCGTCGTCGGAGATCGAGAGAAACGAGTTCGCCACGCGATTGTTCTCGCGAAGCAGCATCACCAGCCGCTTGCCGTCCGGTGACCGGACGACGCCGGGCTCGCAGAGGAACACGCGCTCGCGCGAGAGAATCGCCCGCGGGGCACTCCAGCTTCGCCCGCCGTCGCGTGACTCGGTGGCGTAGACCGTCGAGACGCCGGTGCCGCGGCCGTTCGGGCGGAAGAAGCGGCCGTCGTCGTGGAAGAAGGCGAGGGCCCGGCCGTCGCGCGTCTCGATGACCGAAGACATCGTGACGATCCCACCCCAGGGCACCGCGTTCTCGCCGACCGTCGGAACGGCCGCGAGTTCCGTCCAGGTGACGCCGTTGTCCTCGCTCGATGCGATGCGGGTCGGATGGAGGCCGGAAAAGAGCACATGGCGCGGAGCGCCGCCGCGCGTCGGATCGCTCAGGCGATGGAGCGTGGGCGTCTCGAGACTCGTCGCCCAGTTGGTCGGGGTCGGAAGCGGCTCGCCCCAGGTGCGACCGCCATCCTCGCTCCGCCGAAAGACGATCGCGCCGCGCCCGTGACCGAGCGGATAGGCGAGAAGAATCGTGCGGCCGTCGTCGAGGAGGACCGTCGATGGATGTCCGAGATACTGCCCCTCGCGACGATCGACCACGACCTGCAGGTCGGTCCGGTCGGCGAGATCGACGAAGGTCGGTGGCTCGTTCGACGGATCGCCGACCTCGACCGTCCACGCGCGCAGGCTGACCGTTGACTGCATCGGGATGAGGGCGATCGCCTTGCAGCTCCAGCCGCCCGCGGGACAGGCGAAGATCACCTTGCCGTCGATGAGGAACTCGAGGTCGTGGCCCGCTCGGCGCACCTCGAGATCGAACTCCTCGCCGCGCTGCCAGAGATCGATCGCCGGTCCGACGACCGGCTTCCCGCGAAAGAGCTCGCCCGAGAACGAGGTCTGCCGCGAGCTGTTCTCGAGGAGAAAGTACTGATCGTCGAGAAAGAGCTGCGCGGCCGAGCCCTCGCCGCCATCGACGCGCAGTCGCATGCGCCAGCGGAAGGGCCCCTCGCCCGCGTTGAGATCCATCGCGAGCGTCGCGCTCGCCGGCGTTCCGACGAGGGCGCTGCCTTCGCGCGTCCAGGTCTCCGCGCCGCGCATCGGTTCGACGACCTCGCCGTCGACGACGGCGCGGATCCGGCCGAGCGCCGGGAGCGCCGCGTTGGGGCGGTAGACCGTGCTGCGTCCGGCGAGGAACGCCTCGGCGTCGATCCCCTCCTTGCTCAGGATCGCCGTCGCGACGACGCGGACGATCGACTCGCCTGCGAGGGCGTCGGCGGCGACGCCGTCCTTGAGCGCCGCCTCATGCCCGGCGAGCGCCGGGTCAAGGTCGATGGCCGTGACGCCGGTCGCGCCGACCACGCGGGTCCACGCCTCGAGGACGCGCGTCCGGTTCGCCCGGTAGGTCGCCGCCCGTGGCCACGATGGCGCGCACCCGTGCGGAAGGGAGACGAAGAGCGAGGGCTTCGTCGGGAGCGCCTGGAGCGACTCGATGATCTCGCGCATGCCGGCGTCGAGTCGCGACGCGGCCGGGAAGCCGACGGTCATCGCGTCGGCGCTTCCCAGGGCGATGACGACCGCGTCCGGCGCGAAGTCCGTGAGCCAGGTCCACTCGGGCAGGCCGCGCACGAAGCGCGGCGACTTCGGATCGACGCTCGCGTTCTGTCGGACGAAGGAGCGGACCGCATAGCCGGATCCGAGGGCCCGCCCGAGCTGCTCGGGCCACGCGTCCACACGCGCGGTCGGTCCGGCGCCGACGGCGGCGGCATCACCGATCACCGCGACGCGACGAAGCCGCTGTGCCCCCTCGGCCGCCGCCTGTGCCGCCGCCGGACCGGCGAGGGACAGGATGGCCGCGACGATGACGAGCGCGTGGACGAGTGGGGCGAGGATCGGGTTGCGCATGGGATCGCGGTAGCGTAGCCCATGATCCGCGCGCGGCGCGTCAGCGCGATCACTGCACCGGAGGCGGCCGCAGCAGGATGTGATCGATGAGAAGACCGAAGGAGTAGACGACCGGAAAGGCCGAAATGCCGACCGCAACCCACGACAGCCGTCGCCCGACATGCTCGCGCTTCCGGCTGATGACCTCGCAGGAAACGATGACGAAGAGCATGAGCGCGAACTTGAAGACGATCGCGCCGTGCAGTCCCCACATGTCGATCACCTGACGGGCAATCGGGTTCACTTCCTCGCCGCCGCGGCGGAGGATCGCCCAGGTCAGCATGATGTCGAGGCTCGAGAAGAAGATGAGCCAGACATACGCGGACTGGTGGCGCATCTCCGGGGCGAGACCGAGGTCCGTGGCGACCGCCGCATCCGCCGGCGCGGTCCGAGAATCGCGCGACGCCGACGCCGACGAATCGCTACTCACCGGACTCTCCCCAGCGGCGGCTGGAGGGCGTTCAGGGCTCGGCACGGCCATGGCAGGATGGTACCGGGTGCGATGCCTCACATGGAGTCCATCGGAGGACACCGCCGCCGGCTTCAGAGGAGACGGCGGATTGGCGGAATCCCCTCACCGCCTAGATGATCGGATCGTGTGACGGGAGCCCGTGCGCGGGTGCGGTGTTGAGCTGAACGAGCTTCGCGCCCTGGACGGCCTTCGCCGTCTCGGGATCGACATAGTCGCTGTGGCAGCTCGCCTTGCCCTGGTCGGCCCCGACCGCCCGCTTGGTCTTGCTCGCGAGCCGGTGGATCTCCTCCGGCGAGAGCACGCCGCGCTTCGCGAGGATCTCCTGCTGCTCGGCGGTCAGGGCGTCGGATCGCTTGGGCTTCTCCCACGCGTATTCCTCGCTCTTGCCCGAGGCGAACTCGACGATCTCCTTCGAGATGCGCACCGAGCACCAGTCGTGGCCGCACATCGCGCAGAAGTCGGTGTCGACATCGAGATCCTCGTCGTGGTACGCACGCGCCGTGTCGGGGTCGAAGGAGAGCTCGAAGTGTCGCTGCCAGTTGAGGGCCGCGCGGGCCTTCGTGAGCTCGTCGTCGCGGTCGCGCGAACCGGGGATGCCGAGGGCGACATCGGCGGCGTGGGCGGCGATCTTGTAGGCGATGCAGCCCTGCTTGACGTCGTCGCGCTTCGGCAGGCCGAGGTGCTCCTTCGGCGTGACATAGCAGAGCATGCTCGCGCCGTGATAGGCCGCGGCCGTCGCGCCGATGCAGCTCGTGATGTGGTCGTAGCCGGGGAACATGTCGGTGACGAGCGGGCCGAGGACATAGAAGGGCGCGCCGTGACAGACGCGGCGCTGCAGCTTCATGTTGAACTCGATCTGGTCGAAGGGGACATGTCCCGGTCCCTCGATCATCACCTGCACGCCCTTGCGCCACGCCCGCTCGGTGAGTTCGCCCAGGGCGAGGAGTTCGCCGAACTGCGCCGCGTCGCTCGCGTCCGCGAGGCCGCCCGGCCGCAGGCCGTCGCCGATCGAGAAGGTCACGTCATAGCGGCGCATCACGTCGCAGATGTCCTCCCACATCGTGTACATCAGGTTCTGCCTGCCGTGCACGATCATCCACTTCGCCAGCAGCGATCCGCCGCGGGAAACGATGCCGATCAGCCGGTTGCGGATGAAGCCGAGATGCTCGCGCAGGACGCCGGCATGGATCGTGAAGTAGTCGACGCCCTGACGGGCCTGATGCTCGAGCGTCTCGAGCACGATGCGCTCGTCGAGATCCTCGATCTTGCGGCCGATGATCATCGAGTAGATCGGCACGGTGCCGATCGGCACGGTCGAGTTGCGGCAGATCGCGTCGCGCGTCGCGTCGAGATCGCCGCCCGTCGAGAGATCCATGACCGTGTCCGCTCCCCAGCGCTCGGCCCAGCGGAGCTTCTCGACCTCCTCGTCGGTCGAGCTCGACACCGGCGACGCGCCCATGTTGGCGTTGATCTTCGTCTTCGTCGCGCGGCCGATCGCCATCGGATCGAGCCGGTAGCCGAGGTGGACGCGGTTCGCGGGGATGACCATGCGGCCGGCGGCGACCTCGTCGCGGACCTGTTCCGCCGTCAGGTGCGGCTCGCGCTCGGCGACGCGGCGCATCTCGCGGGTGATCACGCCGAGCCGCGCGTGTTCGAGCTGGGTGATCGGCTCAAAGCCCTTCGGCGCCACGCAGCGGATGAAGCGACCGAGGTCGGTGCGGTTGTGGCCTGAGCAGCCGTCGGCGTGCGACGAGGCCGCCACGATCGACCAGCCTTCCGGAAGGAAGTCCCACGCGGTCCGCTCGCTCGGCTCGGGCATGCCGGGCGTGTCGGGCGAGGCGAAGCTCCGCGGGCCGCCGATGTCGGCCTTGAGGGCGAAGGACCCGGGCGTCGTCCCCTGCCGCCCGGTCGACGGGTTGTGCGCGCCATGCAGCGGCAGCGCCTCCTGCGGAAGGGTGTGCGACGGGGTCGTGGTGGGCTTCGGCTGGATCACGGGGACTCCTCACGCCGGGGGTTCCGAACGCATGAGGTGCGGACCCGGTGGCGCGACGACAAGGCGTCCACGGCAGGCTCGCGCTCCCTACGCCGGTCCTAACCGGATCAGGTTCGACGGGTGCTTCTCAGTCACGATCACGATCGCGACGCCCCGAGCGAGTGCGGGAAAGTGTAGCACCGATCGGCACGCGGTCGCACGCTCACCGCCACTCGTGCTTTGGATAGCGCCGACGGAGTTCGTTGCGAAGCTCGGGATAGAGCGTCTTCCAGAAGTTGGCGAGGTCGCTCGTGACCTGGAGCGGCCGGTAGTTCGGGCCGAGAATCTCGAGCGTCAGCGGCACGCGGCCGCCCGCGACGGTGGGCGTCCGCTCCTCGCCGTAGAAGTCCTGGATCTTCGCCCGCCCGCGCGGCGCCGCGCCGGGCTGGTACTCGATCTTCATGCGAAAGCCGCGACTGAGCTGGATCGACTCGGGCGCCATCTTCCGCACGAACTCCTGCTCCTCCCACGAGAGCGCGTTGCGGATGGCATCCATGACCGGCCGGTCGCGCACCTCGCTCGCCCGCACGCAGCCGGCGACGATCTCATGGCGGATCACATCGAGGTCCTCATCGGAATAATTGATAAGTCCGCGCTCCGGGAACCACTGGGCCACGCAGCGCACGCGGGCGAGCCATGCCTCCACCGTCTCGTTCCAATGCTCGAGCGCGATGGTCCCGTCCTTGATGCGCTCGACGAGCAGGCGTTCCGTCGCCGCCGAAGGACGGGCGGGCCGGGCGGTGGTCGCGATCGGAACGGCGTCGAAGCGCTCTTCCTCGATCTCGTCGATCGCCTTCGACGCCGCGTTCCAGCGAGGCTCGACGACCCGCGTGAAGCGCTCCGGCATCGCCCGCTCAAGCGTGGCCCGCGCGATCGGGCTCACCATCGAGAGCGTCGCCAGGCGATCGTCCCCCTGCCCCGTTTCGCGAATGTCCATCGCGAGGAGGAAGCCGTCGTCATGAACGATCGACTCCTTGTCGATGACGACCTTGCGCCGGCCGGTGATGTGACAGTGCGGGCGCTGGCGATCCGGGCGCCACGCGACATGATCGGGAAATCCGGCGAGCAGGCAGGCGATCGCGGCCTCGCCGTCGTCCTCGTGCGTGGCGGGAACTCCGTCGCGCTGGGCCACGCGCTGGGCGATGCGGGCGAGCTGCTCGGCCGCCTGCGCGCACTCGCGGGCCGCGACCGGATGGAGGTCGATCCGGTGGCGCAGGTCGCGGATCCGGCCGCGCTCGAACGCCGCGAGGATCCGCTCGCGGGCGAGGACATCGGAGACGGGATCGCCCTTCAGGAGCGCCTCGCGCAGCGCGATCGCGGTGGCGTCGAGGACGAACTCCTTCTCGGCGGCGATCGCCGCGAGTCGCGCGGCAAGCGTCGGGCAACCGCGCGCCGCACCCTCGATGAGGACGCGGGCGAGACGCGGCTCCGCGGGGACGCGGGCCATCGAGCGCCCGAGCGCCGTGATCGCGCCCTCGGCATCGGTCGCGCCGAGCATCCGGAGGCAGGCCTCGGCCCGCTCGACCATGTCCCGCGCGGGAGGCTCGAACCAGCGGAAATCCTCGTGTCGCCGCACGCCGAGACTCTTCAGCCGCAGCGTCGGATCGGCGAGGTCCACGCGCAGGATCTCCGCGTCGGCATAGGCCGGCCGCTGGTGGTGGTCCTTCTCGGTCCACAGTCGGATGCAGCGCCCCGGCGCGACGCGACCGGCGCGACCCGCTCGCTGGTCCGCCGTCGCCCGCGACACCGGCTCGACGCGCAGCGTGTTGAGCCCGCGCTTCGGATCCACGCGGTGGATGCGGGCGGTGCCGGCATCGATGACCACGCGCACGCCCTCGATGGTGATCGAGGTCTCGGCGACATTCGTCGCGACGATGATCCTGCGGCGCTCGGAGGGCTCGACCGCGCGATCCTGCTCCGCGGGCGGCAGCGAACCGTGCAGCGGAAGGATGTCGAAGTCATCGCCGAGCCGGCGCGTCACCTGGCGGCAGCACTCGATGGTGCGGTCGATTTCGTAGGCGCCGGGCATAAAGATAAGAACATGCCCGAGCGTCTCGTGCTCAAGCGCCCGTTCGAGCGCCTCCGCGGCGAGCTCCCATGCCGGCTTGGTCGGCGGCCGGTCGAGATGGCTGATCGCGACGGGAAAGACGCGGCCCGACGCACTCAGGACCGGCGCGTCGCCGAGGTAGCCGGCGACGCGCTCGGCATCGAGCGTCGCGCTCATGACCCCGAGCTTCAGGTCGGGACGCTGCTCCTGCAGCCGCGTGAGCAGGCCAAGGGCGAGATCGGCGTCGATCGATCGCTCGTGAAACTCGTCGAGGAGCACCGCGCCGACGCCGTCGAGCCGCGGACTCTCCTGCACGAGCCGGAGGAAGACGCCTTCGGTGACGAAGCGGATGCGCGTCTCCGCCGAGACCTTCGACTCGAATCGCGTCTGATATCCGACGAGACGGCCGATCTCGCTCCGCATCTCGAAGGCGACGCGCCGGGCGGTCATGCGGGCGGCGAGACGGCGGGGCTCGAGCACGATCACCTGGCCGCGCACCTTGGGCGAGCCCGCCAGCATCTGCGGCACCTGCGTCGTCTTGCCGCTGCCCGTCGGCGAGGTCAGGACGAAGCGATTGCCCCGCGCGACCGCGTCGAGGATCCGCTCGCGGATCGCCAGGACGGGGAGGGCCGGAGAGGCGGGTTGGGCGGACTCGGCAGGCGGCACGGGCCGGAGCGTATGACAGCGGCACGCTGGCGTGGATGCTCGATTCGGCCGATAGTGCGGATCCGATGGCCGACCAGTCCGACTCGCGCGGCAGCCCGCATCCCCCGCCCCGTCCCCTCGAGGAGCTTCGCCGGCTCATCGACGCGGTCGACGCGCGACTCGTCGAACTGATCGCCGAGCGGGCCCGCATCGTGCAGGAGGTCGGCCACGCGAAGCGGACGACCGGCACCTCGGTCTATGTCCCGCACCGCGAGCGCGAGGTGATCGAACGCGCCGTCGCCCGCAATCCCGGCCCGCTCTCCTCGCGCACGATCGAGGCGGTCTTCCGCGAGATCATGTCCGGGAGCTTCGTCCTCGAGACGCCGCCGCGCATCGGCTTCCTCGGCCCGGCCGGCAGCTTCAGCCATCTCGCCGCCATCCGTCACTTCGGTTCGAGCGTGGAGCTCCTCGACCTCCACACCATCGAGCATGTCTTCGAGGAGGTCGCCGCGGGACGCGTCGATCATGGCCTCGTGCCCTACGAGAACTCGATCGGCGGCTCGGTGACCGAAACGCTCGACGCCTTCCAGACGCACGATGTGCAGGTCTGCGCGGAGGCGCTGGTCGGCGTGAGCCAGGCGCTCATGGCCAACTGCGCGCCGAACGAGGTCCGACGGATCGTCTCGAAGCGCGAGGCGCTCGCCCAGTGCCGACAGTGGCTCTCGCGCCATTTCCCCGACATCGAGCAGGTCGAGTGCGCAAGCACCTCCGCCGCGGTGCGCGAAGCGGCCGAGCGGCCCGGCTCGGCCGCGGTCGGATCGGCGCTCGCCGGCGAACTCTACGGCGTGCGGATTCTTTTCGAGCGAATCGAGGACAAGCCGGGCAACGTGACCCGCTTCCTGGTTCTCTCGCGCAGCGCCGCCCAACCGACCGCCAACGCCAAGACGACGGTCATGTTCACGACGCAGCACCGCCCGGGCGCTCTCGTCGATGTGCTCGCCGCCTTCCGCGACGCGAGCGTCAACCTGTCGCATATCGAAAAGCGCCCGAGCCGCCGCGAGAACTGGCAGTACACCTTCTTCATCGACTGCGACGCCCACGCCAGCGCCCCGGCGATGGCGGCGGCCCTCGACGGCGCCCGCTCACACTGTGTGGAACTCAAGGTCCTCGGCAGCTATCCCCGCGCGGAACGCGTGCTGTAGCAGGCAGATTCAACACAGACGCACGCGAATCACTTCAGGACATGCTTGCGGAGATCGTCCATGAAGCGGGTGATCTGCCCCTGCTCCTTCGGCGACGCCGTCTTCTGGACATCGCTTTCGTAGAAGTCGAGGAAGCGCGAGGCGCCCTTCTCGTTCAGGCCCGGGATGCGGTTCGGGTCGCGCTCGCGCGTGGCGTCGCGCTTCGCGTCGTCCTTGAACTTCTTGACCCGCTCGCCGTCCGGCTCGTCGCTCGCCTTGCCGGTCGCCAGTCGCTCGCCGGTCTTGAGCCACTCCGCGAGCCATTCGTCCATGAACTGCGCCCGCTCGGCCTCGGGCAGGTCCACATACTTCGCAGCGCCCTCGGCGAGAATGTCCTTCGCCAGCAGCCGCGCATTCTGGGTGAGCTGCTCGCGCGTGGGGCCGCTGAGCCCGGCGAGGAAGCCGCTCATCAGCACCGAGTCGTTCTGGCCCATGGCGCGGAAGCGGTCGGCGAAGTCGAGGAGAAAGCGCATGCGCTCCTTCAGCGGAAGCTTGCTGAAGTCGTCCATCGCGAGGTAGCCGAGCACATCGTCAACCGGCGTGTCGAAGATCGACGGCGGAGGCTGCCAGCGCACCACGAACCAGTAGTGACCCGCTCCCCAGATCGCGCCGACCACGGCGAGGGCCGCGATGCCCTTGCCGATCGCCCCGCGGCGCTCGGTCAGGAACTCGTCGATCGAGTCGCGCAGCTCGACATAGCTCGGCAGGCGTTCGAGCAGTCCGCTCATGGCGTTCCTCCCCCTTCGGGATTGTCCTGGTCGAAAAGCACCTGGCCGGTGCGGCCGTCGAAGAAGACCGCGTTCTTCGGCTGACGGTCGCCGTAGACATGGCGGTCCTGACTGTCACAGAGCACGGCAAAGTTCGAGGCTCCCTCGTAGAAGCTGGTCACGAGCCGAGCCTCGGTCTCGCGCCGGATCTTCTCGACGATCGCCGGACTCAGGCCGGGGCTGATCGTGTAGGGCACCATCGCCTGCTGCACCTGAAACTGAATCTGCGGCGTATAGCGAATCAGACCGGGCACATACAGATAGCTCGTTCCGGTCGAGAGCGAACCGTCCTCGTCGAAGTCGGCCGCGCAGGCCCAGCACGCGCAGTCCTTCTCGACATATCCCTTCAGCGTCTCGGGAAGTCCGCCCTCGGGACCGTTCGCGGTCGCGACGGGCAGGAACTCGCACATCGGCAGGAGATCCTTGTTGCCGGTGCGATAGGTCTCGATCGACACCCAGATCTGACGGAGGTTGTTCGAGCACACCACCGAGCGGGCCTCCGCCTGGAAGGTCCGGGCGGTCGGGATGATGACCGACATCAGGAGGACGATGATCCCCATCGTCACGAGCAGCTCGGTCAGGGTGAACCCGCGGGCGCGGCGGCGTCCGCCGGCGCGCGACCGCTCCGCTCCCCCCGCGTCCCGTCCAGCAGCATCCGCTCCGTCGGCCATGCGACCCCCTTCGTGACGACCGTTATATCGGCGCGAGGGGGCGGCGTTCCAGCGCTCGCGCCGGAATTCGCCGAGGAAATCCGCTCAGTCCTCCTCCTCGAACATCGCCTCGACGAAGCGGTCGGGATCGAAGGGCTCGACATCCTCGGGGGTTTCCCCGACGCCGACGAGCTTCACCGGGACATCGAGGGTGTCGCGGATCGCCACGACGATGCCGCCCTTGGCCGTGCCGTCGAGCTTGGCGAGGAAAATGCCGGTGATCTCGGCGGCGTTCTTGAAGATCCGAGCCTGCTCGATGGCGTTCTGGCCGCTGGTCGCGTCGAGGACGAGGAGCGTCTCGTGCGGCGCTCCGGGAATCTTCTTCTGCACGACCGAGCGGATCTTCGTGAGCTGCCGCATCAGGTGATCCTGGGTGTGCAGGCGGCCCGCGGTGTCGATGAGTAGAACATCGACCTTGCGGGCGAGGGCCGCGTCGCACGCATCGAAGGCGACCGCCGCCGGATCGGCGTTCTGGGCCCCCTTCACGAGATCGACGCCGAGCCGCTCCGCCCAGATCGTGAGCTGGGCGACGGCCCCTGCACGGAAGGTGTCGGCCGCGGCGAGGAGGACGCTGCGTCCCTCGTCGCGCAGGCTCTTCGCGATCTTCGCGACGCTTGTGGTCTTGCCCGCGCCGTTCACGCCGACGACGAGAATCACCGTCGGACGCGTCGGCGCGGTCGCGATGCGCCGATCCTCGGTCGTCCAGCGGGCCTTGAGCTGCGCTTTCAGGAACTCGAGCGCCTCATCGCCCTTCGCGATGCGCCCGGCGCGGTAGTCCTCGCGGAGCTTCGCGATGATCTCGTTCGTCGCCTTCACCCCGACATCCGAGGCGATCAGCCGGCGCTCGATCTCGTCGATGAGCTCCTCGCTGAGCTGTCGGCCGCGGAGCAGGCTGCGCAGTCCGCGTCCGAGCACCTCCGCCGTCTTCTGCAGACCGCGCTTGATGGCGTTGAAGGCTGACTTGAAGAGCCCCATCTCAGGCGCCTCCGCTCCGGAGCTTCCACATCCGGTCGAGGAGCGCGTTCACGAAGGCGGGCGAGCGCTCGGTGCCGAATTCCTTCGCGAGCTCGATCGCCTCGTTGATCGCCATGCGCGCCGGCGTGCCCGCCACCGTCATTTCGTAATATGCGAGGCGGAGGAGATTCCGGTCGATCGGCGGCTGCCGGTGCACCGGCCACTCCGGCGAGAGCGGCGCGAACGCGGCGTCCGCCTCGTCGCGGAACTCCCAGGCGAGCGTGGCGAGATCGAAGCCGCGGGCGTGGTCGTCGGCGGTGCCGGGAGCCTCGTCGAGCGTCGAGCGCACGAGGGCGTGGTCGGGCCCGTCGACGACATCGAACTGAAACATCGACTGGAGCGCGCAGCGCCGCACATCACGGTTGAGGCGGGTCTCACTCATGCGATCGTCCCCCGTCGGCCGCGCGCCGGAAGCTCGCGGGCGGCGCGGACGGCGCTCACCGCGAGGATCGCCGCGGCCATGGCCTCCTCGCCCTTGTTGCCCTTGTCGCCGCCGGCGCGGGCCTCGGCCTGGGCGAGCGTCTGGCAGGTGAGGACGCCGAACGCGGCGGGCTTCCCCGTCTCGATCGCGAGCTCCTGCAGGGCATGGGCGATGCTGTCGCTGATGTAGCGGTCGTGCGTGGTCTCGCCGGTCAGGACGAGGCCGAGGACGACGGCGGCGTTGATGTCGCCGCGACGCAGGAGCGCCGCCGCCACCACCGGGAGTTCGTACGCGCCGGGAGCGTCGATCCGCACGAGGTCCACGGCGTCTCCGCCGGCCTTCGTGAAGATCCGGGCGGCGCCGTCCGCGAGACGATCGACGATCGCGTCGTGGTAGCGGCTGACGACGAGGCCGATGCGGAGTCCGCGGGCGTCGGGTTGGGTGGGAAGCGAAACGCGCATGCGAAGGGGAGGAATCGTAGCGAATCTGCCGCTCTCCGTTCCCGCACGGGCGACCGCTGGCCGGCGGTCGAGCCGACCTGCGGCGCATCGGTAGCATGCTCCGCGTGCGACGCACGCTCCTGCGACTCCTGACCACCGTGCAGCTCACCCGGCTCACGATGGCCTACGGCGCGATCGCCGATGTCTGGCTGGTGATCCTGCTTTCCCGCGTCGAGCCGGCTTTCGGCGACCTGCCGGTGGCGACGCTTCCGCTCTCCGTCGCGCTGGCGGCCGGACTGATCGTCGCCGTCGGGCTCTTCGCCTTCGGCGCCTCGCTCAACGATGTGCTCGACGCCCGGCGCGACCG
The DNA here is from genome assembly GCA_964395845.1 of uncultured Isosphaeraceae bacterium. GTDB lineage: Bacteria > Planctomycetota > Phycisphaerae > Phycisphaerales > SM1A02 > JAEUIT01. The sequence goes on from CAYNCG010000005.1 coordinate 149,894, forward strand.
CGCGTTCAGTCCCGACCGCCCGATTCCGGCGGGGCGCATCAGCCCGCATCAGGCGGTGATCGTCACGAGCGTCTGCCTCGCGTCCGCGGCGATCGGCGCGGCCCTGCTCGGCGTGCCGGCCGTGATGACCTTCGCGCTGCTCGTCCTCGGCATCGTTCTCTACAACGGCTTCGCGAAGCATGTTCCCGCCGTCGCCTTCGTGACGATGGGGCTGCTCCACGCGATCCACATGGCGATCCCGAATCATGCGTTCGGATTCACGCTTCCGATCTGGCTTTCGATGACCCACGCGATGGCGATCTCGCTCCTCGTGCATCGCCTCGAGGACAAGCGACCGCCGATCACGACCGGCTCGCTCGCCCTGACCGTCGTCGGCTGGATCTTCTGGTCGGCGACGATCCTCGCGTGGGGCTGGTGGCTCACCGGCGGCGCGTGGCCGCTCGACACGCCGCTCTGGCCGGGACTCCTCTGGCCGATGGGTGCGGTCGCGGGCTTCGTCCTCGTCGCCCGCCGGAAGATCCGCGGCGCCGAGGGTGCGGTCGCGGCGGAGAAGCTCCGCCGGTACGGCGCGATGTGGCAGAGCCTCTACGCGGTCGCCTGGCTCGCGGCGATGGGCCTCTGGACGCAGGCCCTCATGCTCGGCGGCGTCGCGGCGGGCGGATTCCTGGTGATGACCGCGCTCAAGGAATTCGGCACGCTCGCGGCGATTCCGGCGGGCTATCGCGAGCGATAGCGGCGCGTGGGGAACGCCGCAGGTATCCTCCGCGACGCATGACCGCCTTCCGCAGCACCCGACCGTCGCGACGGCTCGCCCTCACCGTTTCGGCCTGCGCCTCGCTTGCCGCGGCGATCGCGGTTCCGGCGCCGGCGTCGAGCCCCGCGAGCCCGGCGGTGTCGGACGGCGAGGCGGGCGAACTCAAGCGCGTGGCGATCGGCGGCGACCGGCTCGGCGGATTCGTGCTGCCGGTCGCGCCGCTCTCGACGAACCTCACGATGAGCGCGTCGAAGGCGTGGACCTGGCAGGTCGACGACACGCAACGGCTCGAGCTGCGCGGCGATGTGCGCATCCGCGTCGGGAGCTATTCGTTCTCCGCCGAGCGGGCGTGGGTGTGGATCAACCGCCTGCCGACGGCGCAGGGCGAGGTGAACCAGATCGCGATCTACTTCGAGGAGGCCTCGGAACCGACCCGCCGCGCCGGATTCGGCGCCGCCGGCAAGGACCTTCTCGTGACCGCGAGCGCCCGAGGCGAGGTCGCCCTCCGCGTCACCGAGCGCGTCGATCGGGCGCCGACGATGACCGCGGGCCTGCGCCGCGGCAATCAGCGCCTCGCGGGCTATCTGCGATCCCTGCTCGCGTCGATCGACGACGGCAGCGCACGGCTCTCGCCGATCCTCGCGGTGGACGCTCCGACCGAGCCGCCCGAACCGCCGCCGGTGCCTGGCGCCCCGGCGATGCCGCCCGAGACGACCGAGGCCCGCCGCGGCCCGGGAAGCGTCGAGCTGCCGCTCCCCGACGAACCGCTGCCGATCGTCCGCCCGGAGGGGCAGGTGTCCTTCTCGGCGACCGATGTCCTCATCGAGGAGTCGACCGACTCGATCTCGATCACCGGCAGCGTGATGGTGCAGTACGACGGCGACGCGCCCGAAGGCCCGCAGCGACTCGAGATGCGGGCGGAGCGGGCCGTGCTCTTCCTCCGCGAGGGCGTCCTCGCGGGACTGCGCGCGGGCAGCCGTACGCTCGGCGCCGAGTCCATCCTCGGCATCTATCTCGAGGGCGGCGTCACGGCGACGGACGGCAACTACACGGTGCGCGGCTCGCGCATCTACTACGACTTCGTGAACAATCGCGCCACAGTCATGGACGCGGTCCTCCGCACCTACGCGCGACTCAGCCGCACCGTCACGCTCTACGCCCGCGCGGCGGAGATGCGACAGGTCTCGCGGACCGAGTTTCAGGCCGACCAGGCGACGGTCTCCGCGAGCGAGTTCTTCGTACCGCATCTTTCGGTCGGCGCCGAGCGCGTGACCGTCACCCAGCCGCCCGACGGCTCGGACATGCCGATGCGCCTGGTGGCCGACGACATCACGCTCCGCGCGGGGCGCATCCCCTTCTTCTTCCTGCCCGGATACGAGGGCGATCTCGCGCCGAATCCGCTGCGCGAGATCGAGATGTCGTTCGATTCGGACTATGGCGCCGAGATCCTCACCCGCTGGGATCTCTACCAGCTCCTCGGCAGCGCTCCGCCCGAAGGGGTCGACGCCGACCTCACCTTCGGCGGCTACACGAGCCGCGGCCCGGCGCTCGGCTCGCGGTGGAGCTACCGGAAGGGACTGACCGCCGGATCCATCGACGGCTTCGGCCTCTATGACGGCGGCGGCACCGACCGCACCGCGGGCGGCGTCGATGTCGAGCAGGACTCGGCGTTCCGCGGCATCCTCGAGGGCGAGTTCCAGAGCTATCTCTCGCCCGAACTCCAGCTTCAGACGCAGCTCGCCTACGCGAGCGACCGGACCTTCGTGTCGGCGTGGCGGAAGGGCGAGTTCGCCGAGCGGCGCGAGTTCGAGACGAGCGCGTATCTCAAGTCGCAGAGCGAGAACACCGCCCTCACGCTGCTTGCGAAGCACAACCTGAACGACTGGCTCTCGAACTCCTACCTGCTCGCGGGACCGGGCTACCAGGTCGACAAGCTTCCCGACCTCGGCTACCGCCGCTACGGCGACAACATCTTCGACGGACTGCTGTGGACGCAGCGTTGGGGGGCGAGCCTCATGTCGATCCGTCCGACGACGGGCACCCCCGCGTCGCTCGGCGTGCGCCCCGCGGCGTTCGGGCTCACCGGCCGCTTCATCGAGATCGACGAGGCCTACTTCGACGCGGGCTACAGCGACAACTATGTCACGCGCGTCCACACGCGACACGAGCTCAGCCTGCCGTGGAGCGAGGCGAACTGGACGCTCACGCCCTTCGCGTCGGCCGAGGCGAGCGGCTATTTCCTCGAGGACTTCGACGCCTACTCACAGGAGTCCGAGGACATTCGATATCTCGTCGGCGGCGGCGTGCGGGCGAGCGCCCGTTTCGTGCGGATCGACGACACGGCCGAGAGCTGGCTGTTCGACATCCATCGCCTTCGCCACATCATCGAGCCGAACGCGACGCTCTGGGGCGGCTGGGCGAACAGCGAGCTCGGCGAGACGCCGATCTACGACCAGGACATCGAGGGCACCTCGGGCGGCGCGGCTGCGCAGGTCGGCGTCCGGCAGCAGTGGCAGACGCAGCGCGGCGGCGCCGGCGCGTGGGAATCGGTGAACTTCCTCACGCTCGACACCGGCGTGGTCGTCAACGACAAGGGCAGCGAGTTCCAGCAGTCGGACGCCCAGGATCCGCTCGTCATGGCCCAGTCGGCGCTGCCCGCGTTCTACGCGTGGCGCCCCGAGCTGTCGCAGTGGGGCAGCCATCTCTACGGCCTCGCGTCGTGGCAGATCTCGGACACCTTCACCCTCGCCGGCACCGCGAACTACATGCTCGAGGACCGGGACACGGTGACGCGATCGGGCTCGCCGCTCGAGAACCTCGCCCGCGGCTCGCTCGGCCTCGAGATGCGGCACACGCCCGATGTGCGCACCTATGTCGAGTATCGATATGTCGCGCCGACCGATAGCGATCTTCTCCAGCTCGGCATCCTGTACGAGGTCGGTCGCAAGTATCTCATCGCCTTCAGCCCGCAGTACGACCTCAACGCGGGCGAGATGCGCAGCATCCGAGGCTCGCTCGGCCGGTCCTTCCCGGACTTCAATCTCAACCTGACCGCCGGCTACGACCTCATCGAGGACGAGACGAGCGTCGCGGTCTCGCTGCGCATCCCGGCCGACTACGGCTCGGCGAACGCGGTCAGTTCGCTGGCCGGCGGTCGTCGCTTCGAGAGCGTTCGCTGAGCGGCGCGAGCCGATAGGAGCGGAGGACGGTGGTCGACCCGAGGCTTCGCTCCTCGAAGAAAACGAGTTCGTAGGTGCGCTCCGCGGCGAAGGCCTGGCGCGCCGAGCGGCGCGCGGGCGTCTCGTCGCCCGGGAGCGCGGGCGACTCCGCCGGCGTGTAGCGCACCCGGATCCGATCGCGATCGCGAAGCGGCTGTCCGTCGACGAGTGCACCCCGCGTGAGGACGAGAGGATCGTCACCGACGAGCGGCTGCCAGACCGACTCGGCGGCCGCCGTGCCCTCGGGGGCGAGCTCGATCGCCCACGCGCCGGCGGGCGATGCGGTCGCGGACGGCCAGCCGAACCAGCGGATGAGCGTCGAACGCTCGCCGACCATCACCTCGACGAGCATGGCCGTCCCCTCCGCACGGAAGGGATCCGCCGCCGCATCGTCGACGACGGCGATCGATTCCGCTCCTTCGGCGACCTCGAGCATCCAGGTGTCTTCCTCGCGCCGCGGAAGTCCGCTCGGTGGCGCATCCGAGCGAGGCGGCATCGAGAGCGTTCCGGAGAGGATGTCGATCGTCCATGCGCGCCGCAGGCGATAGGAGCCCGGTTCGTTCGGCGCCCGCACGATGCGCACATGGACATCGTCCATCACCTGACGATGCTCGGGCAGCGGCGGGATGCGATCGTCGCCGATCCACAGCCCGCCGTCCTGCACGACGAGGCGCGTCGAGGGGAGGCCCGTCCCGGAGCGCACGGCGAAGAGCGAGCCGGGCCGGACGCGGAGCGGCGCCTCGACGCGGGACTTCGGCAGCACCGCGCCGATCGCCTGTCGGGCGACCCAGACCGAGGTGCCCTCATGCTCGATCGCGAAGACGACGAGGTCCACGAAGTCCGCGACCCGCAGCCAATCGGCGTCGGTCCGGTCCGGCGAGGACGTGCCGAAGGCGACGACCGTCGGATCGAGACTTGCAAGCCAGCGGTCGAAGACGATGCCCTCGCCGACGGAGAGGCCGTCGCGCGCGATGCGCCGCTGGAGATCGCGCAGGGCGCGCGCTCCTTCGATGCCGGGCCGCTCGCAGAGCCGCAGCCGCGCCTCCATCGTCGTGTCGATCCCCTCTCGGGCGACGCCTCGCGCCGCATCGCGGGCCACGATGCCAGCGCCGAGTCCGGCGAGCGCGGCGACGACGAGACCGATCGCGATGACGACGCTCTTCGCGAGCGCAAGCGGCCGCGAGCGCACCCAGACCGTCGCGGAGGCTTCGGCGAGCGACGCGCCGCACTCCGGGCAACGCTCGGGCATGCGGGCGTCGACCGCCGCGAGGCGCATCGCACACGCCGCGCAGGTCGGATCGGTGAGCGTGCGACGACGCTGGGCGAGTCGGGCAGCGATCGAAAGGCAGCCGCCGAAGACGAGACCGCCGACGGCGGCGCCGATCGTCACGGCGGTCGGCAGGATCATCTCGGCGGGAAAGGGCGGGGCGATCACTTCGACTCCTCCGTCCGCTGGCCGTCGACGGTGAGCTCGATCGTCAGTTCCAGCCGCGCGGACCGGACGCCCGTCCGCCACGCGCTCGGAGGCTCCGGCGAGGCGACCGCCTCGAGCGCCAGGTCGCACCACCCGCTCTCGAGCGTCACGCGGAGCCTCTGCCTGCCCGACGGGAGATCGCTCGGGAGCGTGATGACCAGTTCGTCGAAAGTCAGAAACATGATCCGCTCGGACCACGCGGCCGTGGGCCGCCCATCTCCCTCGACGCGCCACGCCACCGGCCGATCACCAATCGTGACCTCGTCGATGCGATGAAAACGCAGGTCGATCTCGTCGAAGTCCGCGAGGTCGTCGGACCTCAGCCGAAACCGCACCGCATCGCCGGGTCGAGCGGTGCCGTCGCCCGACCGCTCGAATCGATGCGGCATCGTGAGTCTGGCGAAATCCGCCGCGAGCGGGCTTTCCGGCGGAAGGAGAAACGCAAGCCGTTCGGCGGCCAGACCGAGCCGAAGCGGTCGCGTGTCACCGCGCTCCGCAGCCTCGATGCCGCGATTCACGGCGGCGACGATCGTCGGCGCGCTCTCCGCGTCGACGCGCCCGCTCTCGATTCGCCGCAGGAGCGACGCCCGCGCCCACTCGGCCGACGACGCGAGCCCGGTCGAGAGGACCCAGAGCGGCGCACGATCGACGGCTCGAAGCCCCGCGCGGGCGTTGGCCAGGCCGACGAGCAGCGTGCCGAGCGCGGCCGCAGCGCAGAGCAGTCCGACGCCGACGCGACGGCCCGATCGGCGCACGCCGACCAGACGGACCGCACCCGTGCGAGCGAGATCCGCGCCGCAGTCGCAGGCCCGTCCCGCGAGACGCGCGGTCCGCGCGTCGCGAGCGCAGCGCGAGCAGACGGGGTGCTCGCCGGTCGCCCGTCCGAAGGGACCCCCGAACATGCCCGAAGCGACAAGCACGCCCGCAAGGAGCGCGAGTGACGCGGCGAGGAGGACGAGGATCGCTTCCATCGGCGCGAAGCGTAGCAGCCGTGCGGCGCGAGCAGGCTGCTCAGGAACTCGCTTCGAAGGCTTGGCCGCAGCGCGAATGGAGTTTCTGAGCGGCCCCGCTACAGTCCCGCGAGATATGTCTCGGCGGCGCCGGTGAGCTTCCGCCCCTGCCTCGTGCGAGCCACGAAGCCGATGCGGAGAAGATAGGGTTCGACGACATCCTCGAGCGTGTCGCCGTCGTCGCCCATCGTCGCGGCGATCGCCTCGAGACCGACCGGTCCGCCTTCGTAGGTGGTTCGGATGGTGCGGAGATACTTCCGATCGAGCTCGTCGAGCCCAAGCGCGTCAACCCCCTCCAGACGCAGCGCCGCGTCGACGACCGAGCCGTCGAGCGTGCCGGCGGCCCGCACCTGGGCGAAGTCGCGCACGCGGCGGAGGAGCCGCAGGGCGACGCGCGGCGTGCCGCGGCTGCGGGCGGCGATGGCTTCGGCGACCGCGGGCGTCAGCGCCCGCATCGACAGCATGCGCCCCGCGCGATGGAGGATCGCGATGAGTTCCGGCAATGCATAGAACTCAAGATGGTGGGAGATGCCGAAGCGGCTCCGCAGCGGATTCGTGAGAAGGCCGGCGCGGGTCGTCGCGCCGATCATCGTGAAGGGCTTGAGGCGGATGGTCACGACCTTCGCGTGCATGCCGCTGTCCACGGTGAAGTCGACCTTGAAGTCCTCCATCGCCGGATAGATGTACTCCTCGACGGCCGCCGGCAGGCGATGGATCTCGTCGATGAAGAGGACATCCCGCTCCTGCATCTTCGTCAGCGTGCCGATCAGGTCGGCGGCCTTGGTGAGCGCCGGACCGCTCGTCACATAGGCCCTTGAACCCATCTCGGTGGCGATGATGTGGGCGAGCGTCGTCTTGCCGAGTCCCGGCGGACCGTGCAGCAGGACATGCTCCATCGGCTCGCCGCGCCCGCGGCCGGCGTCGAGGGCGATGCGCAGCCTTTCGACCAAGGCCGGCTGGCCGACATACTCGTCGAGCCGCTGTGGGCGCAGCGCGTGATTCGCCTGGTCCTCCGGACCGGCGCGCTCCGTCGTCGATACCACGCGATCGCGGGCCATGCGGCCATTCTCGCCGAAGCGCGGCGGTTCCGCCATGCGATCGACGCGCGAGTTCTACGAAACGCGCGGCGCCTGCCGCTCGTCGGGCGCGTCGAGCTCGAAGAAATCCTCGGGACGGAAGCCGAACGCCCCCGCGACGAGGTTGCTCGGAAAGGTCGCGCAGAGCGTGTTCAGCTCGCGGACATTCGCGTTGTAGAAGCGTCGCGCCGCGGCGATCCGGTCCTCGGTGAGGGCAAGTTCCTCCTGGAGGGCGAGGAAGTTGCGATCGGCCTTGAGCGTCGGATACGCCTCGGCGACGGCGACGAGCCGGTGGAGCGTGCGCGTCAGCTCGCACTCGACCGGCCGCTTCTCGTGCGCGTCGCGGGCGGCCATCGCCTGGGTGCGGAGCTCGGCGATGCGGTCGAAGACGGCCCGCTCGTGCGCCGCGTATCCCTTCACCGTGCTGACGAGGTTCGGGATGAGGTCATAGCGCCGCTTCAGCTCGACATCGACATCCGACCAGGACTCGCGCATGTGCTGGCGCACCGACTGGAAGCGGTTGTAGGTCGCGATCGCCCAGATGAGCGGCAGGATCACGATCGCGGCGACGATGGCACAGGGAATGATGATCACTTCGGCGGCTGCGAGCGTGGGCGAAAGGTGCGGAAGGAACATCGCGCGAGGCTCGGTCAGGAGGCGGGACGGGGCGGCGGAAGCGGCGAGGAGGGCGTTCGCCCGGTGAGGTTCGCCACGAGCACGCGCGGCCAGCGCTCGAGGAAGGCGACGCCCCAGTCGGCGAGCGACGCGAGTTCCGCGGGCTCGAGCCGCACGTTGTGACCGTACCACAGGCAGAATCCGCCGTGGCCGAGGTCGATGTTCGGGGTCCCCTCGCGCAGCAGGAACTCCATCATTCCCGCATCGATGAGGTCGTAGGCGAAGCGCTTGTCGGAGGACTTCACCATGAATCGCTTGCTGAACTCGACGCTCTCGAAGTCGATGTCGTCGAAGCCGAGGAATCCGGCGACGCGATCGAGGAAATGCTCGCGGCGGATGAGCATGTCGGGCGTCTGGCCGTAGCCGCTCTCGATGATGACGAATCCGAACCGGTAGGTGACGGTGCGCCGGTTCTTGCCGCTGCCGTGGGTCTCGCGGAACTCGAACTCGCCGAGCGAGCAGACCGGGCCGCTGCCGCGAAGCCGCCCGTACATGCGGTGGCGGAGCTTTCGCGAGTGGCCCCGCTGGAAGCACTCGAAGTGTCCGTAGCGGGCGCTCCACGAGGCATCGGGCGTGAGGTCATGCTGCAGCCCGAGCGCCGCGGCGGCGGCGGCGAACGCCTCGCGTCGGCGCACCTCGGCGCGATGGGCGGCGATGCCGATGGCGATCATCCCCGCGATGATGAGCGGAACGATGAGGCAGAGGAGCGCGGGCGTCACAGGAGCGCCTCGAGTCGCGCGATCCGCTCGCAGAGCGGCGGGTGCGTCAGGAAGACGCTCGAGACATCGTGACGGCCGCGCTCGACCGCCCGCTTCAGCGGATTCACGATGAAGAGCGGCGCGATCGCCTGATTGACGACGCGGAGCGGCTGTCGGCAGTCGTGCAGCTTGCGAAGCGCACCGATGAGCCCCTGCGGGTAGCGGGTGAGTTCGACGGCGCCGGCATCGGCGAGATACTCGCGCTGGCGGCTCAGCGCGAGGCGGATGACCGTCGCGACGATCGGAGCGAGGATGATGAGGACGAGCGCGAGGACGATGATGATGATCGCGAGGGGATTGCCGCCCTTCGAGTCGGAGCGGGAGCTGCGGCCCGATCCGCCGCCGATGCCTCCGCCGTGGAACGCGATGCGTCGCGCCACATCCGACGCGAACACGACCAGTCCCGCGAGCGTCGCCATGAGCATCGCGAGGCGAATGTCGAAGTGCCGGATGTGGGCGAGCTCATGGGCCATGACGCCCGCCAGCTCGTCGCGCGTGAGTCGTGCCCGCAGGCCCGTCGTGATCGCGACCGCCGCGTGCTCCGGATCGCGACCCGTCGCAAAGGCGTTGAGCGACTGGTCCGGAATGAGATAGACCTTCGGAAGCGGCATGCCCCCCGCGATCGCGAGTTCCTCGACGATGTTGAAGAGCTGCGGATCGTCCCGCTTCTCGATCTCCTGGGCTCCGGCCATCCGCAGAATCGCGTTCGCGCCGCCGTACCACGACCAGAGGCTCAGCAGGCCGCCGACGACGCCCGCGGCGACCGCGCCGGTGAGCAGCGAGGGCAGCAGCACCTCGGATCGGCCGCTGCCCACGACGAGCGCCGCGATCGCCGCGCCGAGCAGCATGAGCAGGCCGATCATTCCCGCGATGAGCAAGGCGCTCTTGCGGCGGTTCTCCGCGATGAGGTTCGCGTAGGTGACGTTCGGCGGGTACGCGCGGACGGCGGGACGGCCCTCGCGGGCCGTCCCCGACCGTTCGTCGTCATCGGGCATGGGCGGTGGTGACTGTGACATCGTCACGGGAGGTTCAGAACTGGACCGTCGGAGCCTTGCGCTCGTCGGCGCTGTCGAGTTCGTAGAGCTTCATCTGCTGGAAGCCGAACATGCCGGCGACGATGTTCGCGGGGAAGACCAGCGTCGACTCGTTGAACTGGGCCACATTGCGGTTGTAGTTCGTGCGGGCGAAGCCGATCTTGTTCTCGGTCGAGGTGAGCTCCTCCTGAAGCTGGAGGAAGTTCGTGTTCGCCTTGAGCTCGGGATAGGCCTCGGCGACCGCGAAGAGACGGCCGAGCGCAGCGGTGAGCTGACCCTCGGCGGCGATCTGCTGGTCGATGTTCGTCGCGCCCATCGCCGCCGCGCGGGCCTTCGTGACCCGCTCGAACGCCTCGCGCTCGTGCGTCGCGTAGCCCTTCACGGTGTTCACCAGGTTCGGCACGAGATCATGCCGCCGCTTGAGCTGCACATCGATGTCCGACCACGCGGTCTGGGCGGCCACGCGCTTCCGCTGAAGCCCGTTGAAGACGCCGATTGCGTAGAGCGCGAAGCCGACCGCGATCAGGACGAGCAGGCCACCGCATCCGACGATCCCCATGATGCCAATACCCATTCGAGTCGTTCCTTCCCGGAAGCCCCGTGCGGCGCTTCCATCGGTTGCGAGTCAGCCGTCGGCGGAACCTCACGCTCCGCCGACGCGCCGGAAAGCGTTCATAGGATTCGCGATTCGCGCCTTTCAGGCAAGCGTACCGGCTTCCCGTCGCGGCACCGGCACCGACGCCCGCTCGAGCGCTTCCCGCACCCGCGCGATGTCGGCGAGATCGGGCAGAACGACGCTCGCGCCCGCGGCGCGCAGGCGCTCGGCGCGCTGCCCCTCGGCGATGCCGACGAAGGGCATCGCGGCGGCCGCGCAGGCCCGCGCGTCCCACACGCCGTCGCCGAGATAGACGACTCGGCCGAAGCCGCGAACGCCGCAGACTTCGGCAGCCCGCCTCGCGGCGATCGCGATGATCTCCTGCCTGGGCCGCGCGTCGCAGGCGAACGCGGCCGGTATGCCCTCCGCGGGAATCCCGGCGGACGCGAGCTTCGTGCGCGCCGACGGCGTCCAGCCCCCCGTGGCGATCGCGACCGCCCAGCCTGCACGGGGCAGCTCGACGACGATCGACGGCGCGCCGGCGATCGGACGGAATCGCTCCGGCGCCCGCGCCGCCTCCTCGGCGACCAGCCGGGCGAAGCGATCGCGGAGCGCGGCCAGCTCCGCCGGCGAGGCTTCGCGACCTCGGGCACGACGGAAGATCTCCGCGGCGATCGCGTTGTCGGTCGAGTGCTCGTACTCGGACCAGTCGGTCGACATCGACGGAACGCCCCACTCCTCGCGTACCGCGCGGATGTAGCAGGCGTCGTCGACCTCGGAGGTCCGGGTGAGCGTGCCGTCGATGTCGAAGATGGCGAGACGGTCGCTCATGACCGCTTCCCCGAGCGGGCGGCGGTACGCGGCTTCGCGGGCGCCGCGCGGGCCATGCGCAAGATCGTCGCGAACGCCTCCGGCGAGACGGGCTGGACCGAGAGGCGCTGACCGCGGGCGAGGAGCGGCATGTCGCGGAGCGCCGGGGTTGCCCGGATTTCCTCGAGCGGGACGAGGCGCGGGAAGCGTTCGACGAAGGCAAGCTCGATCGCCAGCCAGATGGGCTCCCGCTCCGTCGCCTTCGGATCGTGGTATGGGCTCGTCGGATCGAGGGCCGTCCGGTCCGGCGCGGCGGGTCCCGAAACGCGGGCCAGACCGACGACGCCCGGCGGCTCGGCGTTGGAGTGGTAGATCAGGACCTCGTCCCCGACCTGCATGAGGTCCCGCATCGTGTTCCGCGCCTGGTAGTTTCGCACGCCATCCCAGCGGGTTCGACGCTCCCTTTTGAGGTCGTCGATCGAATAGGTCTCCGGTTCCGTCTTGACGAGCCACGGCATGCCAGCACCGTACCCGAGCCGCCCTTTCGGAGACGGTCACGGACAAACTCCAAGGACCCCCCGGGACCGGACCGATGGTTGCATCACCGGTGGGCTCGGCGTCGTTACCGCCCGTCACCCGGGCCGCAGCAGCTCCGCCACGCCAGGCTCGCCGCGTCCCACAGTCACCCGAACGGAGGCGATCCCCGTGCCCCACGCCGCCCAGCCCCACCCCAGCGCCACGCCGTTCGATCCAGCTCCTGGTCGCTCTCCCGGGCACTCTCACGGCCAGCCCCGCGAGGATCCTGCCATCCGACGCGGCTCGGAGCGCCGCTCGCTCGCGTTCGTCGGCCTCGCCGCGGGCGCGATCGTGGCCACCTGCGGACTTGCCTCGGCGTCCCAGTCGGGCGGCACCGAACGGCCGGCGGAGGTTGCCGAGAGCGCGCCGAAGCCTCCGGCCGCTGCGGCCGAGCCGACCGACCCGAAGCCGTCCGATCCGGAGTCGGTCCGGAAGGAGAAGGAACTCGAACTGCGCCGGCGGTTCCTCCCCGAGCCACTGACCCAGGAGGAACTCGACGAGTTCGCTCGGCGCTTGGGGCTCGACGCCGCCGCCAAGGAACTCTTCGACACCGCGCGCGGGCGATACCTCGAAGCCTCCGCGAAGGCTCGTGACGAGCGCGGTCGCGAACTCCTTCGGCTGCTTCCGGCTGCGTTCCGATTCAGCTCGAGCGACGCGGCCTTCCAGCCCGTCCACACGCCGGAACTCATCAACGCCCTGCGTCTCGGCGAGGCGATCGGCGCGGATGTCGTCAGCGCCGAAGAGGCGCTCGCCCGCGATCTCGGGCAGCTCGCCGACGCCGCGCATCGTCCCTCATGGCGTCGCCTTCGCGCGGCCCGTGCGGAGACGCTCTACGCCGCTCCGGTGCGTCTGCCCGGCGCCCGCGTGAACCTGCTCGAGCTCCTGCCGAAGGCCGGGCTCGCGACAGGCGAACTCGAGAGCCTCGATCTGCTGCTTGACCGCTACACCGATCGCTATGTCGAGATGCTCCGCACGCGACACCGCGCCCTGCGCTCGAACGATCTCGAGCGCAGCGAGGCGCTCGTGGCCCTCGGGCCGGAATGGCGCGCCGGGCGGACGATCCCCGAGGCGCTCGATGTCGAACGCGAGCTCGCCGAGTTCGACATCCTCGAGGTCCGCTCCGATGCCGGCCTGCGCGACCTGAACGCCGAGACGATCGAGCGGATCAGGAAGTCGCTGCCGCCGCCCGCAGCGCGGCGCGTGCTCGCGGCGTGGCAGGCGATCGTGCATCCCGAGATCTTCGAGGAAGAGCGGCTGTTTCGCGCGCTCATGGAGGAGTACCTCGCGATTCCCTCGATCGAGCCGGAGGCCCGCAACGCCGCGATCGATCGGCTCGTCGCCCTGGAGGACCAGCTCTGGCCGGTCGGGCAGCAGGCGATCGATCTCGCTGACAGCATGGTCGTCGCGGAGCGACTGCCGCCGGTTGACGGCACGCAGGTGCGCATCGCCCTCGAGGGGCAGATGCACAAGCTGCTGACGAAGCGGCGCAAGCTCGTGCGCGACGCGATCGGACTCCTCGCGCCCTCGGTGCCGGCCGAACTCACCGCCGCCCAGGACCGGCTCAAGGACACGCTCGCGACCCTTGCGGCACAGGATCGCGCGAGTGCGTTTCTCGTGGCCGAGCTCGCCCGGCGCGACGAGGAGTTGCGCACGCTGCTCGCGATGGGCGAGACGCCCGCCGCGGCGGCGCAGAATCCGGCGACCGGCACCACCACGCCGCCGCAGACCGTGCCGGTCGGCGATGCTCCGCCCGAAGCCGCCGAGCCGACCGCCGACGAGACCGCCGGCGACGGCAATCCGCCCGGCGCCGAAGAAGCGCCGCGCACCCAACCGCCCCCGCGCTCGGACCGCTCGCGCCGCGACGGCCGCGGCTCGCGGCGCGACGGACCGCGCTGAGCGGACGAACGCGCCGCTCGCATCACGCCCTACGCATGCATCCCATGTTTCGCCTCGCTCCCGCTGCCATCCCCCTGCTGATCGCCTCGCTGCTCGGCCTGACGCCGCCGCCACAGCCGACCGCGCCACCGCCGACCGCGCCGGAGTCCCAACCGACCGCGAAGCCCGAACAGGCGAAGCGACCCAAGCCCAAGGAGCGGGTGAAGGACATCAAGAGCGTGACCGGCACGATCCGCACCCAAAGCGGCGGCGCGAGTCGCGAGGTCGGCTTCGAGCTCTTCGTGCACAAGACGCCGACGCTCTGCGCGAACTTCGCGTTCCTCGCCCGCAAGGGCTTCTGGGACGGCAAGCCGTGGACCGGCTTCACGCGGGTGATCCGCCAGACCGGCGCCAACGCGATCGGCTACACGCTCCCTCGCGAGTTCGCCCCCGACCTCACCTTCGACGATCCGCGCGGCGGCAATCTGTGCATGGCGAAGGTGTCGGACAAGGTTGCGGACTCGGCGAACGGCGTGCGATTCTTCATCACCATCAAGAACCAGGAGCGCTGGAATCTCGACTTCCAGATCTTCGGCCGCGTCACCTCGGGACTCGACGCGATCGTCGCGCTTGAGGAGGGCGATCTCGTCGAGTCGATCACGCTGGAGGGCGATGTCGATGCCCTGCTCGCGGCCTTCGAGCCGGAGACGCAGCAGTGGGCCGCCGCGCTCGAGGAGCTTGCGAAGGCCAGACAACTGCCGCCCGGAACGCTGCCCGGAACGCCCGACCGCCGCACCGGCGAGGTGCCCGCGAACCGTCCCGTCGACGGCACGCTGCCGAGCAAGTGAGCGCGGGAGCATCTGCGCACAAGTGCGTTGGGTCTTTGGGTTCAGGATTCTGCACGATTCGACCAGACTCACCACAGAGGACACAGAGAGCACAGAGGGGGCACAGAGAGGGAAAAGAGCGTGCTCTGAGGTCGTGACCGCCCATCCAGCTTCGAGTCATGGTCGATCTCACATCTCTCCAAATGAGTGAGCTGGCCAAGGGGCGAGCGAGAAGGACACACGCGCCTGAGGTGGATCACGGATGCTCTCGTCGCGTTCGATCCGGCTTTTCCGCTCTGTGCCCCCTCTGTGGCCTCTGTGTCCTCTGTGGTGAATGAACGACGCGAATAGTGCAGAAGGCTGTGTCCTCTGTGGTGAATGAACGACGCGAATCGTGCAGAAAGCTGGGTGACAGACGATTTGCGTCAGTCGTGAGCCAGAACGGCGGCGGGAGTGATTTCATGAGCCTGCGCCGAAGGCCGCCAACCGTTCATGCAACCGCTTCTGTTCGATTGTTCACATGATGAAAATCGCAGGAAGCTCCTTGCGTCCCTCTGCGACGGTGATACCGTCCAAGAACGAGACGCGGAAACTCCGCCTCTCGCGCCGTGGTCGATCGTCACGAGCTGTGGTGGAGAGCGGACCGCCGCTTCCGCATGATCAGGTCCGGCGTCGGCGGGTTTGAAAAGGGATTTCTCGAATGGCGAGCTACAAACGGCGAAGTCGTCACCAGCGTCCGGCCAGCGTGTGCGCGGTACCCGCTGCTGCTTCCGTTGTCGGTTTCTCGCTGCTGATTGCAGGGGGCCCGGCGTTCGGGCTCGCGCAGTCCGGCGGCGGTATACCCCCCCCCCCCAGCTTCGTCTGGTTCGACTGAAGGCTGATGTGTGCGCGGCGACGCCGGGGCTCGAAGCGGTGCAGATCCCGTACAGGAATGAGGCATCCGCGATCGGCGAGACCGTTGGGATACCGGACCCGACCTACTCGTTCGATCTGGAGACGAGTTCCTTCGCGATCAACGACGATGGGCTCGTCGTGGGTGCCTATGGGCTTCCTCTCGATCCCTGCTCCGCTGCCACTGCGTTCGGGCAACAGAATCCTGTTCGCGCCCGAGCCTTTGTGTGGATTCCGGCAAGCTATATGGCCCTGCCCGCTTTCGTTCCGCGTGGCCAGGTTCTTGACCTGCACACGCTCGGGGCACTCCCTACCGACGGTCGAAGCATCGCGGTCGATGTCTCGCGAACGAGCGCATGGGTCACCGGGTCATCGGGATATCCATTCAGCTTGAACTCGAAGGCATGGGCGTGGAACCTCGCCGCGGCGGTCAGCTCGGCGGGATCGCTGACTTCGATACCCGCGACCGATCTCCATCCCCTGCTTGGAAACGCCGAGCCAGCGCAGCCGGAATTGGCCCTTGCAGGCGATCGAAGCATTGGAACTGCCGTCCGACACGAAGCCGGCGACGCCTATCCGATCTTCGTTGGTTCGTTCACCCACGCGTGCGGCGAGCAGCCGGAACGCTGGAAGGGGTTTCGGTTGCGCCTCGACCAACTGCCCGACACGACTTCCCTCTGGGGCATGCCACTCGGCGGATTCAAGTCGTCTGCGCGCGACATTGCGGTCCATCCCAACGCAGAGACCGAAGACGATCTCTTCATCGTTGGGGGAAGCTACGACTGCTGGGGTGCGACGCTGGATCCGTGCGACGGTCCGCTTGGACCTTGTTCACAATCCTGCTTCAGTTCGCATCGTTTCGGCGGTATCTGGTTCGGTCCGTGGGACGACAACGACGAGAATCCCCTCTGGACTGCTGACGAGCTGCCCTTCCTCCGCGACCGCGTCGATGAGGTACTGCCGCCGATTGAGTACAGCGGCAACATTGGCTCGGATGGATTTCGAGCGGAAGTCCGCGTGAATCGTGCGAACGCCGTCGGCGAGCTCGCCGGCGTCGGCGCTCGCGACCATACGGACACCGTCCCGCCGACGCCGGGAGTCTGTCGTCATCGCGCCGGATTCTGGTGGTACGAGTCGATGGTTGGGTGGCAGGGCTGGGATATCGATCGGCAGTACGGCTCGACACCGGAGGGGGCGGATGGTTCGAGCCGAGCTTTCGGTCTCTCGCAACGGACCCCGAATCGGCCTGTGCTGCTCGTTGGCGGCGAGGACAACACCGCTCCCGTTCCGCGCGCGGTTTGCTGGTGCGGCTACGGATCGAACTGGGAACGGTCGTTCGTTGCATTTTCGGGCGCCGCGCCGAATCTCGTCCCGCGCGTCCGTTGGGACGAACTCAATGTCGATGGCGCGATGGACGCCGCATACGGCTTGGACCTCGCTGCGTGGCAGATCGAATCAGTGCATGATGTCAATGCGCTTGGCCAAATGGTCATCCTTCTTCGAGGCAACTCGATCGAGTCTGGCGACCGAGCATTTCCGGCGATCCTGACGATCGCCCCCGACATCAATGGCGACTTTCTCGTTTCCGGACCAGATCTTGCGTTGATCATCGGAGACTGGGGAGCGGTTCCGACGGGCCTGACATCGACGCAATCAGATCTCGACGGCGACGGACAGGTCGGTTCGACTGACCTTGCGACTCTCCTCGGCGCATGGGGGACCGTCGCGGACCTTCATCCGTTCTTCTGCTCGGCAGGTTTGGCCGGGCTGGCCGGCGAGGCGAACGAGTCTCAGCTTGGCGTCGAAATCACCGAAAGCGGAGTTGACGCGGCGCTCGCGCTGCTTGGCCTGACCGACATCACTGCGCTACAGACCTGGCTTGCCGGCGCGACACCCGAACAGGTGCAGGCGCTCGGCGAAGTGCTCGTGGCACTCGCCAGGGCGGGAGATACACCGACCGAAGGAGGAGACGGCCAATGACACAGCCACAGCGAAGCCCGCATGGTGCCATGTTTGGATGCGCCATCGCTTGGAGCGAATCCGCGCAACGCGTCGGCGAGCCGATCTGGATGCCCGCTGCCGCTCGCAGAGCCGCGGCATTGAAGTGGTGTGTGCTCGTCGCAGTGCTTGCGACGGCCTCACATGCGACTGCGGGAGCGACCTTCTTCAATTCATCGGCGGAATGGATGGCGGCGACGGGGGGCGCATATGACACCCTTGACTTCCAAGTCGGGTCGTTCCAGTTCCTCGACGAGCAATACGCGAACTACGGCGTGCACTTCGACGGAAGCACGGCGTTTGCGACTTTCGGAAACACCTTTTTTCCGCTCGACGGATGGGGTGTCAAGAGCTCTTCGGTCGTCAATCCGGTCATTCCGATCGCGCTCGATGGCGGACGCGCCGCGTTTGGCGTTGAGTACATCTTTGGCGTGCATTTCCAGCTCTTCTCCCAGGGCTCGCTGATATTCGATTCTGGTAATCACTATGCGAGCATCTTCTCGGCGTCCGAGTTCGTCGGGGTGATCCTCGACCGGCCGTTCGATGCGATCAAGATCGACGGCGGCAATTTCACGACGCTTGAGGCCGACAACTTCTACATCGGCCATCCGATTCCGGCGCCGCCGGTGGCCGTGACGCTCCTTCTGCCGGCACTCGTCCACCGTCGGCGGCGAAGGTGATGTCGGAAGCAGGCGGCTCTCGTGCCACCGATGCAGCCGGCCGCTACCAGCGTTCACCGTAGCCGATCGACTCCAGAGGGGTCTTCAGGAAGGGCCTAGTTCCAGCTCACGCCCTTTGGCCAGCGCGAGGAGTCCTGCTCGCTCGCCTTCGCGACGATGCGGTCGATGCGATCGAGTTCGCGATAGGTCAGGATCGCGCGCCGGCGCGGATCGGGCTCGGCAAGCAGGCGATAGCGCAACCCGTCATGGGTGACCAGCGTCGAGCCGATGAGTTCGAGCAGGGCATGCATCGGAATGTCGCGGCGCGCGACCCATTCGAGGACCGCGGGCGTGCCGTTCAGCCGCGAGAGGCGCGGGCTCGAGAGGATGCGCCGAAACGCGGCGCGCACGCCGGGCATCGCCGGCGGCGGATCGGTCACGCGCTCGAGCGGCTCGAGCATCGCCATGCGGAAGAGGCGCCCGCCGGTCGGCTCCAACATCTGCCGGATGCGGGCCCGGCAGACTCCCTGCAGCAGGATGTTGTGTCGGCCGTCGGCGAGTCCCTGGTGCTGCACGATCTTGCCGACGCAGACGGCCGGGCGGAGCGGCGGATTGTGCTGATGAAGTTCGGCGGCCGCGCCCGCGGCGCCGGGGCGCGTTCGGAAGGTGGCCATCGCGATCGGTGCCGCCGTGAGCAGCTTGTCGCCCTCCATCGCCTCGAGCGCATGCTCGATCATCTGCCGGTAGCGCGGCTCGAAGATGTGCAGCGCCTGCACCGCGTGCGGGAGGAGCATCGCCTGACCGAGCGGGAACAGGGCGACGGGCTTGCCGAAGTCGAGGGAGATCGTCTCCGCCATGGCCCGCATCGTACGCCGTGTCGGTGCTCGCGCCGGTACCCTATCGGCCGATCCATGCGTGATCCGCCGCACTCCAGCCCCGTGAAGCCCCCCGACGCGGATGTTCCGAACGGCCCGTTCGCGACGCGCTGGCGCGAGGCCGCCCAGCTTCCGGTCGGGCTTCGGCAGCGGACGAAGCGGTTCCTGCGGGACACGCTGATCTCGCTTCGGGCGCAGCGCGCCCTCCGTGACCAGCCGGCTCGAGCTTTCCTGCGCTGCGTCTTCTGCCACTATGTCTTCGACGACCAGCGCGAGAGCTTCGCCCGCATCATCCGCGAGCTTCAGGCGATCGGCCGCTTCGTGACGACCGACGAGTGCATCGCGATGGTCCGTGGTCAGCAGCCCATCCTCGGTCGCTCGTTTCACCTCTCCCTCGACGACGGCTTCCTCAACAACGCGACGAACGCGGCCCCGATCCTCCGGGACCTCGGAGTTCCCGCGACCTTCTTCGTCCCAAGCGCGATGGTCGGTGCCGACGAGGCGACCGCTCGGGCGTACTGCCGGCGCATCGGCTATCCGGCGCCGATTCGCCTGATGGATTGGGACGACGCGGCGCGGCTCGCGCGCGACGGCTTCGAGATCGGCTCGCATACCCGCACGCACGCCCGCTTCAGCGACATCTCCTCGGACGCCGCTCGACTTGAGGACGAGATCGCGGAATCGAAGCGCGAGATCGAGGCCCGCCTCGGCGTCCCCTGCCGCACCATCTCCTGGCCCTTCGGCAAGCGCACCGACGCGGACCGGCCGTCGCTCGAGGCCGCCGAGCGCGCGGGCTACGACCTCTGCTTCGGCGCCTATCGCGGCACGGTGCGCCCGGGCGAGACGAACCGCTTCAGCGTGCCGCGCCATCACTTCGAGGCGGAGTGGCCGCTCGCGCATGTCCTCTACTTCGCCCGCGGGAACATGGAAGCGCCGACCTCGACGGCGGAGGCGAACCGATGAGCGCTCCGACGCCGCTGCGCGTGATCATCCTCACCTGCATGCGCCGCGAGATCGCGTCGCGCTGCCTGCCCGCGCTCGTCGGAAACCCGGCGATCGACCTGCGGATGGTGATCCTCGCCCACGGAGGCTCGCCGAACCGCTCGCGCTCGATGCGCCGCAAGATCGCGAAGGTCGCCCGCATCGGTCCGCTCGGCGCCCTGAACGGCGTGCGCATGCGGGCGTGGTACCACGACGACGAGGCCGAGGACATCGGGGAACTCTGCACGCGCCACGGCGTTCCCTTCGTCGAGACGGACTGGATCAACTGCGACCGGACGCGCGAGCTCTTCCGGTCGTCGGAGGCCGATCTCGGCCTCTCGCTCGGCAACGGCTACATCGCGCCGAGCGTCTTCTCAATCCCGCGCTTCGGCATGCTCAACATCCATACCGAACTCCTTCCGGAGTATCAGGGGGCCCAGAGCGTCCTCTGGCCGATCTACCACGGCCGGACCGAGACGGGCTTCACGATCCATCAGGTCGCGAAGGAGATCGATGCGGGCGCGATTCTCTATCAGGAGCGCTACCCGATCGAGTTCCAGCAGACGCTCGAGGCGACCGTCCGACGGATGATGGCCGTCTCCCGGGCGCGCGTGCCGCGGGCGTTCGCCTTCGTCTGCGAGCATCTCGAGGAGCTCCGTGCGAAGGCCCGCCCGCAAGGGCCGGGCGAGCGCTACACGACGCCGAGCTACTGGCAGTTCCGCCGCATGCTCCGCAACCACGAGCGCCTCGCCAAGGCGTCCGACGGAGGCGCGTGATGCTCTTTCGATGGCTTCGGAGGCGGCGCATCCGCCGGACGCCCTTTCCGCCCGCGTGGCGACGCCTGCTCAACGACACGAACCGATTCTGGGCCGGACTCAGCGGTGACGAGCAGGAGCGCATGGAGAACGAGCTGCGCTTCTTCATCGCCGAACGGCACTGGGAGGGCTGCGGCGGACTCGAGCTCACCGAGTCGATGCAGGTGATCATCGCCGCGCAGGCATGTCGGCTGCTCTTGGGACGGCCGGGCGAGCGCTTCGCGAACGTGACATCGATTCTGGTCTATCCGAGCGGCTACTTCGCCGGCCCCGCCGCGGCGCCGATCCTCGGCGGCGGGTCGCCGCGCATCGTCCAGGGAGGCGGGACGCCCGTGCTCGGACAGGCCTATGACCGCGGTCCGGTGATCCTCTCGTGGCAGCACTCGTGGGAGGGCGCGACGAACGACTCCGACGGCGAGAACCTCATCCTGCATGAGTTCGCGCACAAGCTCGACATGGCCAACGGGCCGGTGAACGGCACGCCGACGATGGAGTCGGCGGAGCAGGCCCGGGAGTGGGGCGAGACGATGACCGCGGCCTACGAACGGCTCGCCGAGGACCTGCGTCGCGGCTGGAGCGTCGGCCCGCGGCCGCCGCTGCGCCGCTACGCCCTGACGAATCCAGCGGAGTTCTTCGCCGTCGCGACCGAGGTCTTCTTCGAGCGCCCGCACGATCTCGCCGAATGGGACGCCGACCTCTATCGCGTCCTGAGCCGATGGTACCGGCAGGATCCGCGAGGCTGAGGGACGGGTGCCGTAGCGAACGCTACTGCTGGCCCATCGTCGCTTCGGCGGCCTGGAGGGCGGCGGGCAGCGCGGCCCGCACGGCCGCGAGCTGGTCGCGGCTCATGTTGATCGCGGCGAGCGCCTCGTCGGTGATCTCGGTGCTCGTGAGGTCGAGCCGGAAGCCTCGCTTGGCCTCGGCCGAGAGGCGATCGGCGATCCAGACCATCCACGGCAGCGTGCGATTCTCGTGCGGCAGGTGCTTCGGATCGTGGTGATGGCCGCAGACGCAGACGAAGGACTTCGGGAACTTCCACGACTCGCAGAGGGTCGCGCCGAAGAGGCTGTGGTCGCAGCCGAAGACCGATCGCTCGATCGCCATGAAGTCCGACGAGCAGTTGCCGTCCTTGTCGACCTCGAGCTTGTTGAAGACGCTCGCGAGCTTCTCGCGGTCGTGCTGCAGCTCGACCATGATGCCGATGTCGTGAATGAGGCCGGCGAGGAAGGCCTCGTCGGCGAAGTTGACCTTGAGGGTGGTCGCGATGAGCCGGCATGCCGCGGCGGTCGCGACGGAGTGGGACCAGAGATCCTTCGCGTCGAAGCGGTTGCAGAGCGAGCCGCCCTTGAAGAGCTTCGCGAGGCTCGCGGCGATCGCGAGGTTCTTCACCGCGTTGAGGCCGAGGAGCGAGATCGCCCGATCGATCGACCCGATCTGCCGCGGAAGTCCGTAGAACGCGCTGTTGACGACCTTCAGGATGCGGCTGCAGAGCGCCGGATCGTTCGAGATCACCTTGTTCAGGTCATGCGAGGTGCTCTTCGGATTCTCGACCAGCTCGATGATGCTGAGCGTGATCTCCGGCAGCGTCGCGATGTGGCTGATGCCCTTGACGGCATTCGCCGCGATCATCGCGGGTTCGAGTCCGGCACCGCCAGCGGCGGCCGCGGGCGCAGCGGCGGGCGTTGCGGAGGCTGGCGTTCCCTGGATCGACTGTGGCTGCATGCGTGCTCCCTGCTCCTGACGGAACGCCGACTCGGCGCACCGGCGCGACGGCACAAAAGGTCCCGACGGCTCGTCATCGACCCGCGGCAAGGGGCACTTGAGCGCTTCGCCCGAGAGGCCTCCGCCCCGCACATCTCAGTAGCTGTTGCGCTTTGTGAGGGTCAGGCGGGCGAATCCGGGCGACGCGAGCGCGGCGGCGATCCGCGGCCCGGCCTGCCCCTCGCCGAAGGGGTGTCCGGCGAGCGGAGCGGGCGCCGCAAGCGCCGTGTCGATCGCGGCGGCGACGGAATCGGGGTTCCAGAGCGGAACATCGATGACATTGCGGGCCCGTTCGCGTCCCGCCTGCCTCGGACCGATATTCACCGCCCAGAGCCGGAGCGCGGCCGCCTCGAGGAGGCCCGCGCTCGAGTTGCCGAGGAGCGCCCGGATCCGGCGCAGGAGACCGATCCACTCGGGGCGGGCGAGGTGCGGGACGCTTGGAATCCCGCTCGCACGAATCGCCTCGACGATGCCCTCACGGCCCGGATCGAAGTTCGGATCGAGACACAGGACGCGGCCACGGGCCCGCGCGGCCTCGAGCAGGATCGACGCCGACCGACGCTCCTCGGCGTCGCTTCGCCCGGTCGGGTGGAGAAGGACGACGAGTTCCGGTCGGCCCAGCTCCTCGAAGCGCGCATCGTCGATCGCCTGCATGAGCTCGAGCCCGTCGAGGGCGGGCGATCCCGCGACGATGATCCGGCTGTCGTCCTCGCCCATGCGCCAGAGCCGCTCGGCGCTCCCGGCGCTCGCGCAGAGGTGCAGATGGGCGAGCTTGCTCGTCGCGTGGCGCATGCTCTCGTCGGCGACGCCCTCGGCGCGATCGCCGCCGTGGATGTGGGCGACGCGCACGCCGGCGATCGCCGATGCGCTCGCCGCGGCGAAGGCCTCGACGCGGTCCCCCAGGACGAGCACGGCGTCCGGCCGCAGGGCGTCGATCACCTGGGCGAAGCCGTGCACGCCGCGGGCGAAGGCGTGGGCGTCGGCGATCCGGCCGGACTCGCCCTCGCGCTGCATCGCGACTTCCGCGGCGATGGTGAAGCTCGTCGCGACCTCGTCGCGGGTCCGCGCCGGCGGCAGCAGGTGCGCGCCGCAGACCGTGACCAGAAGCTCAAGCTCCGGCCGCGACTCGATCGCGCGAAAGACCGGCACGAGCAGGCCGAACTCCGCTCGCGTACCGGTGACGCCGAGAATCCGACGCACTCCCGTCACGCGAGATCCCCGTCGCACAGCACGCGATCGGCGCCGACATCGCGGCCAAGCGAGCGTCCGATGATCTCGCCGATCCGGTGCGGCGCGATGCCCGTACCCGGACGCTTGATGACAAGGTCCGCCGCGGCGATCCGCTCGCCCGCGCGGAGATCGCGGGCCGCGACGAGCGACTGGCGGCTCACGCAGCGCACATCGCCCTCGGCGTCGAGCACGCGCTTGCCCGAGCCGAGCATCGCGTGGGCCCGCCGGACGAGACGGACATACTCGGCGAACTGTGCGCCGTCGAGGCTCGCGGCGTGATCCGGCCCCGCGGCGGCGCGATCGAAGGTCAGGTGCTTCTCGAGGATCGACGCACCGGCGGCGACGGCGAGCGCACCCGTGTCGACTCCGGTCGTGTGGTCGCTGTATCCGACGACGCGGCCGGTCCACGCGGCGAGATCGGTGATGCCCGCGAGCGACGCGTCGCGATCCTCGGTCGGATAGCTGCTGACGCACTGGAGATACGCCGCGGTCGAGTCGCCGATCCAGCCCTCGGCGCGGCGGACCTCTCCCTCGTCGGCGGCGCCGGTCGAGAGGATGAGCGGCCGACCCGTCGCCCGCAGCGCATCGATGAGCGGCCGGTGCACGATGTCGGGCGAGGCGAGCTTGTACGCGGCGACATTCAGGCGTTCCGCGTCGGCGACGAGCGAATCGCTGAAGACCGTGACGATCGGATGCATCCCGCGGTCGCGGGCCTCGCGGACGAGAATCTCCATCAGCTCGACGGGGAGTTCGTACTCCCGGAGCATCTCGCGCGGATCGGTCGCGCCGGCGTCGGCCTGATAGCGGGCGAGGCGGCTGTCCTCGCTCATCAGGCGATCCGCCTCGAAGAGCTGGAACTTCACGGCGTCGGCGCCGGCCTCGTGCGCGGCCCGCACGAGATCCTGCCCTCGCACGATGTTGCCGTCGTGGTTCACGCCGATCTCGGCGATCACATAGGGAGCGTGACCTGGTCCGATGGGCCGTCCCGCGATCGCAAAGCGCGACCTGGGATCGGGCGTTGCCGCCAACCGCTGCGTCCGTCGTCCGTGTGCCGTCGAGTTCATCGCGTCATTCCCTCCGTGCGCAGCGCCTCGCCTTCCCGATCGGCCAGCATCGCCTCCGCGACGAGCAGATCGACCCGATGGTCGACATCGATCACCGAACCCTGCGGATTCTCGATGCCGCGGCGGTCGCGCCCGAGAAAGGCGTGCGGTTGCCCCTGCACAACGGTGAGGAGGCTCCGCCGCGTCACCGCGATGACGCCGCCGTCGGGCATGAACGCGGGCGGCAGGTCCTGCCGGCGGTACACCGTGTTCTCCTGCCAGGCGCTGACCTCGCCCTCCGCGCCGAGCCGCACCATCCAGTAGGGGTGATACTTCCCGGGCCGCTCGTAGCTCTGCACGCTGTCGGCGCCGGTCGCGCGGAGCGTCTCGACCGCGCGGTCGATGAGGCCATCGGGCCGGATCGGGACATTGGCGTACAGGATCACGATGATCTCCGCCGGACTTCCGCAGGCCTCGAGCGCCTGCCGCGCCGCGCTGTCGACCGTCGCGAGATCGTCGGCAAGGGCCGCGGGCCGGTCAACGACCTCGACGCCCATCGAGCGGGCCGCCGCGGCGATCTCCGCGCCGTCGGTCGAGACGATGACGCGATCGACGCTGCGCGCCGCAAGCGCGTGTGCGATCGTGTGACAGACCATCGGCCGTCCGCGAAGGAGCCGGGCGTTCTTGCCGGGCAGTCCCTTCGAGCCGGCGCGGCCGAGAATCACGGCGAGAACGCCCTCGTCGCGATCCGCCGATCGGGCGTGGCCGCTCATGGCGTGCGCAAGCGCAGGGACTCGTGCCCCTCGCCCTCCTCGCGGTGGATCTGTCGGCGCCGCTGCACGAGCGTGCGCCACAGGTCGATGAGGGCCGTCGCGTCGACCGACCCGACGCTGCGCTCGCCGAAGAGATCGAGCTCGGAGACCGGCACCGTCCCGTCGGAGAGGATCGTCATGCGGCGATGGAGCTCGCGATACGCGACGCGATTCGGCACGCGGGCGCTCGCGAGCGGATCGGCGGGACGCTCCGGGGTCGGATCGAAGGGGATCGGTCCCTCGATGAGCGCGGTGCCGAGCTGCCTGCTCCAGTGTTCCCAGAAGGGATCGATGTCCTCGTAGCTCTCGACGCGCCGCTGGATCCGCGGACAGACCCACGGCAGGAAAAGCCCCTCGCGGCCGGGCGGGCCGGCGACATGCCGACGGCCGGTCAGGAGTCGCCCGAATCCGGCGAGCATGTCGCCGTAGCGGTCGACGCCCATCTGGGCTCGATAGGTCGCGGGTCCGACCCCCTGCACATCCACGCTCACGACATCGACGGGCGAGGCCAGCAGCCGGTCGATCGCGTCGGGGCCGGCCAGGAGTTCGGTGCGCACATGGACGCCGCGCACGCCCGCCTCCTTCGCCATCGCGATGATGCGGTCGAAGTCGGGATGGTGCAGCGGATCGCCGACCCCGCCCAGGGTCACGACGGCGTCGCCGCTCTCGACAAGCTGCGAGAAGATTCGCTCCGCCCTGCGCAGCGTCATCGGCGCCCGCTGGATCGAGCCCCAACGGTGCGGGCTGATCGCCCCCGAGCACTGCCGTCCGGTGCAGAGTTCGAGCAGGACATGCTGCGGGCCGTAGTACGGGACGGTGTTGAAGAGCTGGGCCTCGAGCGCGTTGACGACGCTGAGGGCATCGAGGGCCTCGGCGCGGCCCTGATGGTCCGCGTCGTTCATGAGTCCCTCGAGGCCGCGCCGCATGCGGATGCGCGAGCGCGGCGTGTCGAAGATCGCCCGGACCGAGCCGCGGCGCACGCGATGGTCGATCGGCACGCAGACATCGAGCGAGATCGGATCCGGCTGCGGCAGGTGCGGCTGATGGACGAGCAGCGAACCGATCGTGGCGAGCCGCGAGCGCGTCGCGAGGCGCTCAAGAAGCGTGCGCTCGAGCAGGATGCCGCAGAGTCCCGGCGGCGACTGCGTGAAGACGATCGGCAGGCGCTCCGGTCCCTCGCGATGCCGGCGCACGAGGGCATCGCAGCCGCCCTCGCCGTCGACCTGGACGCAGGGCCAGTCCGGTCCGACGAAGATCGCGGCGGTGAGCTCGAGCCGCCGCATCGCCGCGAGGGCCGAGCGCGGGGCGACGATCTCGTCGTACACCGACATGCCGGCGATTCCGCCGCGCCACGCCATGTCCGACCAGAGGCGCGCCGCGGCGATCGCCTCGCGATCCGCCGTGAAGGGACCGTCGCCGCAGCGCTCGATCTCGATCGGAAGGCCGATCGCACGGCGGTCGATGAGGGGCTCCGGATCGAATCCCTCCGGCAGCAGCAGGACGATCGACTCCGCCTCGCGGGAGCGTCCGAGGCGCTCGAGCGTGCGCTGCAGCACGCTGCGCCCGCCGAACTCGCTCGCGAGCGATCGCGGCGAGCCGAGGCCGCCGAGGGTCGGATCGACGGCGAGGACGAACGCCGCGCGCACCCGCACACCGACGCCGACATCGTCGGCCGCGGCCTCGTCCATCACCGCCTCGGCGCGCTGCGTCGCTCGGCTCTCGTCGACCTCGATCGTCTCCCGTCCCTCGAGCGCGTCGATCGAGCGCTCGAGCGACTCCGCGAGGTCCTTCGCGGCGTCGGCGCTCCATCGCACGTTCGTGAGGTCGCGTTCGAGCTGGGCACGCTGGAGTTCGAGCGGCGGCAGCCCGCGGGCGAAGTGCAGGCGCCGATCGGCGCGGGCCCGCTTGAAGACGCCGAGCTGGTTGAACTGCCCGAGGATCTCGAAGGACGCGAGGCGCTCCTCGACGGCCTTGCGCTCGCGACCGAGGCGCGCCCAGAGCCGATCCATGCGCTGGCGGTCGGCCTGATGCTCGATCATCTCGCTGAGGATGCCCGCGGTGCGCTCGCTGATCTCGCGGATCTCGACGATCTCGCGGCGCACGGCGCGGACCCGCGCGGCGGCGACGCGGAGGAGCTCCGCGTTCGGCGCGCGTCCGGGCAGCGGAATCGCGGGATTGCGCGCCCTCGCGTACCGCTCGAGCGTCGGCTCGAGGGCGAGGACCTCGGTGCCCGCCTTGGCGACGCCGCCCTCCGTCGCGTCGATCGTCCGTCGGCCCGCCTCGCGATCGGCGGTGAAGAGCATCTCGAACTTGTTGAGATAGCTCTCCATCTGCGAGTCGGTGTAGATCGAACGTCCGTTCACGTCGAGCACCTTGCGCAGGTGGTGGCGATGGCGCATGATGCGCTGCCACTCCATCATCTCGACGGTGTTGAAGGGGTTGAGCTCCGGCGACCAGACCTCGTCGATGGCCGTGCCGCGCGCGTAGTAGAGGCCGTCGGTGAAGCCGAGATCCTGGCCGATGAGCGCGACCGGGTCGCAGCCGAGCCAGCGGCAGAAGCTGTAGCACAGGTGTGCGACGGTGTTGCCGGTCTGCACGCGTCCCATGTCACGCGCGGCCGGCCCGAGGATCGCCCGCAGGAAATCCGCGTGAAAGACGCGGACGGGACCGGGGTAGCTGCGCGGGATGACCGGATTCGCCTGCGGATCGACGATCAGCGTCGTCTCGGCGACATCCTCCTCGCGGATCCCCTCGTAGAAGCGCGTCGAGATGTGATGCCAGTCGAGCGCGCAGACGAAGTGCGGCCGGATGCCCGCCTCGAGCAGCGGCCGCAGCGTGGTCTGCGTCGCGACGATCATGCAGCGATCGCGCACCCCCTCGGCCGCGAGGAGGTGGATGTTTCGGCGCAGGCTCGGCCCGGCGCTCACCACGATGCCGAGCGATCCCTTCGCGATGTCCTTGAGCTCCGCGCAGCCCCCGCCGCCGGCGTAGAGGGCGATGTTCCCGAGATACGCGTTGGCCGTCGCGACGCTCCGCACGAGCGTCGTCGACATCGAGAGTCGCGCCGTCCGCACCGACTCGGCCATGCGCTCGCCGACGCGCTTCGCCGCGTCACCGAGCCGCGCGCGGCTCGGCGGATGCTCGACGATGCGCACCCCCTGCACGAGCATGACGTCGAAGCCGCCCATGCGCCGCGACCACTCGCCGCGATCCTCGGTGTCGGTGAGGAGAATGAGATTCGTGCCGCGGATCCACGCCGCGTGATCGATGCGCAGGAGGACATCGCGGAGGAGCGCGAGATCGGGCTCGTAGACCGCGACGATGCCCGTGCGCTCCATGCGCTCGCCGAGGCGCCGAAGGTGATAGCCCAGTCCGAAGCCGATCACCATGAGGACCGCGTGCTGCGCGAGGTCCACCTCGGCGACGAGCTCCTCGGCCTCCTCGAGCGGACGATGGCGACTGCCGAGCGTTCGCATCGCGCCGCCGACCGGCAGCTCGCCGGTGACCGAGCCGTCCGCCGCCGGAAAGAACCGGGCGGGACTCGGCGGAGCCGTGCGGATCCGCTCCGCGAGCCCCGGATTGGCCACGGCGAGCGCGGCGAGGTTCCGCTCGAGGATCTGCTCGCTCGGGTGTGCGACGGCGGGCACTGCGGAGGTCACGGGCTCGGGGGCGGACGGCATGGGGCGAGTTTCGCGGGATCGACTTGCGACTATCGGCGGCGGCGGAACCTCCACTCCATTTCTGCGGATGGCAAGCCGTCGCCGCCCTCCGCGTTGAGGCTCGCCATGGTGCCTTCCCCAGCCCTGCCCTCGCTCCTTCCGGCCCTGCTCACCCCGCCTCCGACGGTCGCGACCCCGACGCTCGCCGGACTGCTCAGCCGGTATGTCCTCGAGAATCCGTGGCCCCTCGCGATCCTCCTCGGGCTGATCGGGGCCGGCCTCGGCTGGAAGTGGCTGCGGGAAGGCGAGCGGGCCTATCGCGATGTCGCGGCGGGCTGCCTCGCCGCCGCGGCGATCGTCCTCGGGCTCGGGCTTGCGATCACGACGAGCGCCGAGCGGGCGAAGGTCGTCGTGCGGGACTTTGTCGCCCACGCCGAGGCCGGCGACATCGACGCGATGCTCGGGCTCCTCACCGACGGATGCACGCTGCACTACGGAGCGCCGGAGAATCCCGGGCTTCCGCGGGAGATGTGGGAACCCTCGATCGGACTCCTCCGCGGCCGCTATGCGATCGACTCGAACCGCATCACGCGGCTCGACGCCGAGAGCGAGCGCGGCGGCGCCGCGACCGTCGAACTCGCCTGCGTGACGACGGTCAGCCTCGCGCCCTATCCGACGCCGAACGCCTGGTGGCTGCGGGTCGCCGAGCAGCGCGACGGTTCGTGGCGCATCGAGCGCATCGCCGCGCGGCGCATCGGCAACTCGACGCCCGAACCGGGCAGCTTCTGACGCCGGCGCAGACTACCGATCGCCCGAGGCCGCGTCGGCGCGCATCGGATCCGGTGCCTTCGGAAAGAGCGGGGGCACCGAGAGAAGCTGGGTGAGACGCCGATCGCCTTCCATTTCCGTCACGCCGGCGTAGATCGACGCGCCCGAGAGCCGCCGCGCGCCGTCGGGGAACTGGAAGACGCGGATGGCCGTCTCGCCCGGACCGAGCTTCAGGATCGGGCGGCGGGTCTGCGTGTAGTCGCGGGCGAGCGCGAACGCCTCGAGGTCCATCGGCGCTGCGCTGCGATTCGTGACCGCAACGGTCGCGACCACATCCACGCGCCCGGTCTCGACCGAGCGGGCGAAGCGCCAGTTCGAACGGACCTCGACCTCGCTCCAGTCGACCGCAACGACGAGCGGGATCTCCGCCACATGATTCTCGCCGGCGACCCACTCCAGCCGCACGCGAAGCTCGTGGTCCCCCGCGGGCGTCGAGCGCGGCAGGCCGATGCGCACCGGAATCCGACCCTCGGCCCCGCTGGGGATCGAGAACTGCTGCTGGCGCGGGGCGATCTCCCAGGACTCCTGGTCGGCGATCACGATCGATCCGCCCATCGCCACGCCGAAGTGATTGTGGATCGTGATGAACGCGTCCTGCGGCGAGCGGCGACTCTCGAGCCTCAGGGGTTCGAGCCGCGCCGAGGCGATGGTCCGCAGGAGCGCGCCGTCGATCCCCTCGATGACGATCGGCGTCGTCGTGACGGGAATGCCGTGACCGCCCGGAGCGGGCGACAGCACGCTGCGCCGGCCGAGCGGATCGACGGTCTCGACCGCGCTGTTCCCGAGCGCCAGACGGACTTCCCGGCTCTCCGCGAGGGCCTCGTCGGACCAGATGATGAGCGCCGGACTCGCGCCGTCGGCGATCCAGGCCCGCACGCCGTCGGCAAGCGTGAGCTCGCCCGCGAAGGTGCGGCCGGAGAGCGTGCGACCGAGCTCCCGCCACGCGATCGCCTCGCTGCGGAGCGACGCGGGCTGCGAATCGGCGATGACCGCCGGCCGCCACGCGAGATCGATGGCCATCGCCCGCACGCCGAGCCGCCACGCATGCAGGGCCCGCACGGCGAGGTCGTCGATTCTCGTGCGATCGGGAATCTCGGGCGGCGCAAGCTCGAAGGTCACGATCGACTCGGGATCGCGCCATGGTTCGAGGTGATCGCCGATCGCCGAGGGCCGCGCCGACCAGGGCACGCGTACATGCCGGGCGATGCCCGGCGGCGGCGGCGCATCGATCCAGTCCGCTTCCGCCGGCGCGATCAGGAGCGGACCGGCGACGCGCTCGTCGAGCATCGCCCGCACCCGCGTCGCCTCCTCGCGGTCGAGCGGCTCGCGGGCCGACGGACCCGTCGAATCGCCGAGCTGCCAGCGCTCGACATGCTGACCGAAGGCGAGCAGCCACGGCTCGAGGCTCTCGCGGCTCGCCGCGTCGTCGGCGCCGAAGTAGTCGAAGGTCTGCCAGCGGTCGAGATGTCGCGGTGCGGCGAGCGCCGCCGGCACGCTCGTGATCGCGAGCACCGGCTCGACGCGCCGGTCGAGCAGGGCGTCGACGAAATCGCGGACGGCGGCGATGCGGGCGGTGGTCCGCGCGGGGTCGAAGTCCTCGGGCCACGCGGGCAACACCGCGAAATCCGGATCGATCTCCCGCACGATCGAGCGCATGAGGCCGAGGTCACCGTCCTGCACGGCGGGCAGCAGGACGCCGAAGCGCGGTGATGCGCCGCGCGCCCGGTCGTTGCCGGCCTCGTCGAGGACGGAGATGTCGACGGTGCGTCGGGCGAGCACGATGCCGTCCGCGGCGACCGCGAGCGACGCGGTGTACGCGCCCGGACCGATGTCCGGCAGCGGAACGCGCACGAGCGCGCCGGCGCCGGGGAGCGGCATGCGCGACTCGTGCACGACCACGCCGTCGATGTCGCGCACGACGATGTCCGCGCTGAGCTCGTCGCTGACCAGGTCGCGCAGCTCGATCTCGATCTCGCGCGGTCCGTCGCCGGTGAAGACCTGCGCCGGATTGCGGCTGCCGAAGCGAATCGCCGGGATCTGCCAGATCTCGAGTCCGTCGAACCAGACCCGCCCGCCGAGGTCGTCGCCGACGCGACGCTCGCCGTCGCGCGCCGAGCTCGACGGTTGGGTGACCTCGAGCTCGAGGGAAAGATCCGACGCGAACGCGGGCACTTCGGGAAGGTCGATGCGCACCTGCGTCCACTCGCCTTCGCTGCGCAGCGGTTCCGATCGGTACTCGTCGCCGGTCGTCCGGCCGTCGCGGTCATGGAGCCGCACGACCATCGAAGCGGACGCCTGCTGCAGTCGCTCGGTGCGAATCCAGACCGAGATGCGATAGCGGCTGCCGGGGAAGATGCGGACGATGCCGGGCGGCAGCGCGGTCGCCATCGAGCCGCCGTCCAGGGCGAACTCGAGCGCCCACTTCCCCTCGCGGGCGATCCGGTCGGAAAGGGCGATGGTGCCGAAGTCGGGGTAACCGGGGCGTCCGCTCGTCGAGGAGAGGAGGCGATACCAGTCGCGCGGCATCTCCGTCGGGAAGCGCTCGGGATCCTCGAAGTCGAACTGGCGCACGAGCCGGCGCAGCGACGAGAGGTCCGCCGGCCGCGCCGTCGCCGCGGGCCGATCGCGGCCGGGCATGACGAGCTCCGGTCCGGGCGGCCGCTTCGGCGGCGCATCCTCGGGCGGTGCGGCATGCGCCGGGAGCGTCATCGCGGCGGCGAGACCGAGCGAGGAGAGGAGCGGGAACGGTCGACGCATGGGCATCGGGTTATCGACCGGACTCGGCGGGAACCGCAGCGAGATTCCCCTGCCGAGTTTGCGAACCTCGCCGCGGAGTCGCCGATAACAGTGCTTCGCTCAGGACCCACCGATGCAGTCGTTTCTCACCCCGCTTCTCCGCAGTGCGACCTTTGCCGTCGTCGTGAGCCTGCTCGCCTTCGGCGGGCTCTGGATGTGGAGCGCGAACCGCGAGGCCCGGCTCCGCGAGGAGATCGCCGCGATCGAGGCTCGCATGGGTGCGGAGATCGCCCTGCGCGAGGCGATGATCGACCGGCTCAGCCGCAGCTACCGGAAGGCCCGGATCGAGATCCTCGACCAGCGCGTCGGCCCCGAGGGATTCGCCAGCCCGCGTGACGGCACGCGGATCGTCTCGACGGATGTCCGCTTCATCGAGGTCGACGAGGATGGCCGCGAGCTCGGCCGCCGCGACTTCACGATCCCCGGCGATGTCCTCTTCGTCGACGCGTGGACCGCCCGCTTCCCGAAGGAGTCGGTTGCCGAGGGCAATCCCCTGCGCGATCGGACGATCGTGCTCTTCCGCCGCATCTACTCCGAGCAGCTTCCGCCTTCGCAGGGCTTCGCGATCGACACGCCGGGCGCGATCCCGACGGGCTACGCGGGCTCGGATCGGGCCCGGCTCGAGCAGGCCGTCTGGGCCGGCTTCTGGAGGCTCGCCTCCGATCCGGAGGCGGCCCGCTCCTTCGGCGTGAGCGTTGCCCAGGGCGAGGCCGTCTACAAGCCCGTGCGGCCGGGCGAGAGCTACGAGCTGCTCGTGGACGCCGCCGCCGGCCTCTCGATCGTTCCGCTCGCGGAGCGCTCCGCCGCGGCGACAGCCGCCGACTGACGCCGTTACGCTTTCCGCGTGATCGACCTGCGAAGCGATACCGTGACCCGTCCGACGCCGGCCATGCGGAAGGCGATGATGGAGGCCCCGCTCGGCGACGACGTTCTCGGCGACGAGCCCACCGTGCAGCGGCTCGAGACGATGGTGAGCGCGCTCCTCGGCCATGAGTCGGCGCTCTATGTGCCGAGCGGGACGATGTCGAACCAGCTCGCGATCCGCTCGGTCTGCGAGCCGGGCGACGAGATCGTCGCCCATCGCGACAGCCACATCATCCACTACGAGACGGGCGGACCCGCGGCGCTCTCCGGCTGCATGATCCGGCCGCTCGACGGCGACGGCGGCCTCTTCGAGCCCGGGGACATCGCCCCGGCGATCCGGCATCGCGACATCCACGCGCCGCTCTCGCGGATGCTGGTGCTCGAGAACACGCATAACCGCGGCGGCGGAACCGTCTGGCCTCCCGACCGGTTTCGGGCCTGCTGCGAGGAAGCGCGGCGCCTCGGTCTCCATGTGCATCTCGACGGCGCCCGCCTCATGAACGCGGCGATCGCGAGCGGCGTTCCCGCCGTCGAGTACGCCCGCCATGTCGACACGCTCTCGATCTGCTTCTCGAAGGGACTCGGCGCGCCGGTCGGCAGCGCCCTCGTCGGCCCCGCCGCGCTCATCCATCGGGCGCGGCGCTTTCGCAAGCAGTTCGGCGGCGGCATGCGGCAGTCGGGATTGCTCGCCGCGGCCTGCATCCACGCCCTCGAGCATCATGTCGAGCGACTCGCCGAGGACCACGCCAACGCACGCCGTCTCGCCCGCGGACTCGAGGGCGTGCCCGGGATCAGGCTCCAGTTCGCGCCGGACGCGACGCCGAGCAACATGGTCTTCCTGTTCGTCGATCCGGCGCGCGGCACGGCCCAAGCGCTCTGCGACCGGCTGCGCAGCGCCTCGGTCCTCATGATCCCGATGGATCCGCAGCGCGTGCGGGCGGTGCTGCACCTCGATGTCAGCGCCGACCAGGTCGATCGGGCGATCGCCGCCGTCCGCGCCGCGCTGGCCTGACGACATCGGCGAAACCGCTATCCTCTGCGGCATCATGATCGACCCACGCGTCCGCAGGCTCGCCAATCTCCTCGTCCGCCACTCGACGAAGCTCGCGAAGGGGGAACATCTCCTCATCGAGCTGTTCGACGCCCCGGCCGAGATCGGCGAGGCGCTCATCGACGAGGCCCGCGCGGTCGGCGGGAACCCGCACCTCGAGATCCGCGACAACCGCCTCATGCGGGCGCTGAACGAGGGCGCGAGCGAGGAGCAGCTCTCGGCGTGGGCCGCGTACGACCTCGACCGCATGAGCCGCATGCAGGCCTACATCGCGATCCGCGGCGCGACCAACGTCAGCGAGATGGCCGGCATGCCCGACGAGCAGATGAAGCGCGTCGCCCGGCTCTACCAGAAGCCCGTGCATTTCGAGCGCCGCGTGAACCACACGAAGTGGTGCGTCCTCCGCTGGCCGACGCCGAGCATGGCCCAGCTCGCCCAGATGTCGACGCGGGCGTTCGAGGATTTCTATTTTGATGTCTGCACGCTCGATTACGCCCGCATGGACGAGGCGTGCAAGCCGCTGGCGGCGCGCATGGCGAAGGCCGACCGCGTCCACATCCGCGGACCGCGCGACACCGACCTGACCTTCTCGATCAAGGGCATCGGCGTCGTGCCCTGCTGCGGCGACCGGAACATCCCGGACGGCGAGTGCTTCACCGCGCCGGTGCGCGACTCGGTCAACGGCGTCGTCCACTACAACACGCCGACGATCTACAACGGCCTCACCTTCGAGAATGTCCGCCTCGTCTTCCGCAACGGTCGCATCGTCGAGGCCACGGCGGACCAGAACAGCGCCGCCCTCAACGCCATCTTCGACACCGACGAGGGCGCCCGCTTCGTCGGCGAGTTCGCCATCGGCTTCCATCCCTTCATCCTCAACGCGATGAAGGACATCCTGTTCGACGAGAAGATCGCCGGCAGCTTCCACTTCACGCCGGGCCGCTGCTACGCGGAGACGGAGAACGGCAACCGAAGCGAGATCCACTGGGATCTCGTCTGCTCGCAGCGTCCGGAGCACGGCGGCGGCGAGATCCGGTTCGACGGCGAGCTCATCCGCAAGGACGGCCTCTTCGTGCCGGCGGACCTGCACGGCCTGAACCCCGATCGTCTCGGCGCCCGCTGAACGAGCGGTCTCAGCCGTCACCCGCGCGAGCGGGCGGCGAGGACATAGTCGACCGCGTGGCGGCCCTTCGCCTCGTCGTGGCGATAGACGCCGCGCCGCGCGATCGTCGTCATCACGCTGTCGGTCGAGCGCACGCCGCGCATCTTCATGCACATGTGCTCACCCTCGACGATGACGATCGCCCCCTCGGGATCGAGATGGGTCACGAGCGCGTCGGCGATCTGGTCGGTGAGACGCTCCTGAAGCTGCGGGCGACGGGCGAAGACCTCGACGGTGCGGGCGAGCTTCGACAGCCCGACGACATGCCCGTGACGGGGCAGATAGGCGACATGCGCCTTGCCGTGGAAGGGCAGGAGATGATGCTCGCACATCGAGAAGAAGTTGATGCCGGTGACGACGATCAGCTCGTCGCAACGCTGCTCGAAGACGCGGCCAAGATGGTCCGCGGCGTCGGAGCGGAGCCCCGCGCACATCTCGACGAATGCCTTCGCCACGCGGCGCGGCGTGTCGCGGAGACCATCGCGGTCGGGATCCTCGCCGAGCCCGAGGAGGAGTTCGCGCACCGCGCGCTCCATGCGGGGGAGATCCACGGGGCCGATCGGTTGCGCGGATGTCGTGCCCTTCTGCCCGGCGAGTTTTCCGGCGAGCTGATCGAGGGGCGCGTCGTCACATTCGTCGCAATGGAGACATCCTGAGGCAATCATCGTCGTATCGAATCGAGACGACCGCCGCGACGGATTCACCACATCGTTTGGAAGGAACGAGGCCGCCGCGCGCGTCGCCCGAACGACGAAGGTGCGAATAACGCCTCGACCACGCCGGCGCGCTCAGTCCTTGCCGATCTCCTCGATCTGCTTCTCGAGCGCCTTGTTGTGCTCGCCGACCTGCTTCTCGAGGTTCTGGCCGCTCTCGACCGCCTTGCCCGCGGCGGAGCCGGCTCCCTCGATGACGGTCTTGGCCGGCGCGGGCGGCGGCGGGGTTGGCTGGCCGACCCGCTCCTCGCAGCCTCCGGCGGCGAGGACGAGGACCGCGACCGGGAGAGCCAGGGCGAGCGAACGGCGGGAGGGGAGCGTCGGCATGGTCAGATTCTCCAATGTCTCCCATGCTACCGGTGACCGGATGCGGGCGTTCCCGCCAGCCCCTACCATCCGCGTCTTGCTGGCGGCGACCGCCGGCCCATCCGACTCCACGGGAGACCCATTGCATGTTGCACCGCAGCCCCACCGTGGGCCTCGCTCGCGGACTTCGACTGACCGCAGCGCTCGCCCTTCTTGCGACCGCGCCCTCGGCGTTCGCCCAATCCACGCCTGACTACACGACCATTCCGCCGGAGCCGGCCGAGGTCGAGCAGAAGCTCACCGCCGCCCATGTCTCCCTCGCCCAGGCCGTCGCTGCGGCCGAGAAGGCGACCGGCGGACATGTCGTCGAGGCGAAGGCGATGACCGCCGGCGCGCAGGTGAACTACGAAATCTTCGTCGAGGCCTCGGGCATGCTGAAGCGTGCCGTCGTCGACGGCATGTCCGGCGCGGTGAGCACGGTCACGCTCACCACCGCGAGCGCCATCGAGAAGGCGACCGCAGCGGTGAAGGGCGCCGTTCGCAGCGTCATCTTCGACCTCAAGGTCGAGCCGCCGGTCGCGAATGTCATGGTCTATCTCGATGGCAAGGCCCATCGGGTCGTTCTCAACGCGGAGACCGGTGAAGTGATCTCGAAGGAAGCCATGGGTCGGTTCCCCGGTACGCTCACCACGGGCGAGGTCGTCGAGCTCCCCAGCGGGCTCCAGTACATCGAGCTCTCCGAGGGCACCGGCAAGGCGCCTGAGAGCGCGGCGAGCCGCGTCAAGGTCCACTACACCGGCTACCTCACCGACGGCACGAAGTTCGACTCGAGCGTCGATCGCGGCTCGCCCGCCGAGTTCGTCCTCCAGGGCGTGATCCCCGGCTGGACCGAAGGCGTCGGCACGATGAAGGTCGGCGGCAAGCGCAAGCTCATCATTCCGTACGCCCTCGCGTACGGCGAGCGCGGCCGTCCGCCGGTGATTCCGCAGAAGGCCACGCTGATCTTCGATGTCGAGCTCATCGACACCGACTACGCCCCGCCGGCCCCGCCGCCGACGCCCGCCGGCACGCCGCGGGCTCCGGGTTCCTCGGGCACGGTTCCGCCGGCCCCGCCCTCCGGCACGAAGCCGCAGGGCTGATCCCACAACCTTCAACGAACGACAACGCCGCGCGACGCTTC
This sequence comes from uncultured Isosphaeraceae bacterium, assembly GCA_964395845.1. GTDB lineage: Bacteria > Planctomycetota > Phycisphaerae > Phycisphaerales > SM1A02 > JAEUIT01. The sequence continues at coordinate 188,200 of CAYNCG010000005.1, forward strand.
CGTCGCGCGGCGTTGTCGTTGGTTGGTGATGCGCCGCGTTACCGCCGCGCGAGCATGTCGGCGGCGCGGGCCTCGATCGCCTCGACCTTCGCAAGCCGCTTGGCGTGCCGCTCCTCGCCCGTGTAGCGGGCCGCAAGATAGGCCCGCACCATGTCCTCCGCGATCGCCTGACCGACGATGCGCCCGCCGAGGACGAGGACATTCATCGCGTCGTGCTCGACCCCCTGGTGGGCGCTGTAGTAGTCGGCGCAGTTGCCCGCGCGCACGCCGGGAATCTTGTTCGCGGCGATGCTCGCACCGATGCCGGAGCCGCAGAAGACGATGCCGCGATCCGCCTCGCCGCGGGCGACGGCGAGTCCGACGGCCTCGGCGTAGTCGGGGTAGTCAACCGGGTCGGTGGAGTTGGTGCCGAAGTCGACGACCTCATGCCCGAGAGCCCGGACGAGCGGCACGATCTGCTGCTTCAGGACGAATCCCGCGTGGTCCGATCCGATGGCGATCTTCATCGCGCTCCTCCGCTCGCCTTCGCGATGCTGGCGCGGGCCGCGGCGACGACCGCATCCGCGGTGAAGCCGAAGTGCCGCTGAAGATCCTTGAACGGGGCCGACGCACCGAAGGTCCGCATGCCGACGATCTCGCCGTCGAGACCGACATGGCGTTCCCAGCCGAGCGTCGCGCCCTGCTCGACCGCGACGCGGGCCCGCACCGAATCGGGCAGGACCTCGTTGCGGTAGCTCGCGTCCTCTCGGGCGAAGAGGCTGAAGCAGGGCATCGAGACGACCCGCGAGCGGATCCCCTCGGCCTTCAGGCGCTCGTGGGCCTCAAGGCAGAGCGAGACCTCGCTGCCGCTGCCCATGAGGATGACCTGAGGATCGCCCGAGCAGGCGAGGACATAGGCGCCGCGCGCCGCACCGGCGGCCGGCGCGTAGGCGGTCCGATCGACGACGGGCAGGTTCTGCCGCGTCAGGATCATCGCGCTCGGCTCGTGGAAGAGCCGCATCGCAGCCCGGTAGCACTCGACGGCCTCGTTCGCGTCCATCGGCCGGAAGAGGTTCATCTGCGGCATCGCCCGAAGCGACATGAGATGCTCGACGGGCTGGTGCGTCGGACCGTCCTCGCCGACGCCGATCGAGTCGTGGGTGAAGATGTGGAGGACCGGCAGACCCATCAGGGCGCTCAGGCGGAGCGCCCCGCGGCAGTAGTCGCTGAAGATGAGGAAGCCGGCGGTGTAGGGCCGCAAGCCGCACAGGGCCATGCCGTTCGCGGCGGCGCACATCGCGTGCTCGCGCACGCCCCAGTGGATGTTGCGTCCCTGCGGCGTCGCCCGGGCGAAGCTCGCCTCGCCGTCGATGAGCGTCTTCGTCGACGGGGCGAGATCGGCGCTGCCGCCGATGAGCCACGGGACGCGCTTCGCGATCGCGTTGAGGATCTTGCCGCCCGCGACGCGGGTGGCGACCCCCTTCGGATCGGGCTTCCAGCTCGGAAGCTCGGCGTCCCACCCCTCGGGAAGCGTGCCGTGCATGATCGACTCAAGCTCCGCAGCGAGCTGCGGGTAGGCCGTGCGATAGCGGGCGAAGAGCTCGTGCCACGCCGAGGAGAGCGTCGCGCCGCGGGCCCCGAGCTGCTCGGCGAAGCGCTCGCGCACGCCCTCGGGAACGAGGAACTTCGCATCCTCCGGCCAGCCGTAGAACCGCTTCGTCGCCCGGATCTCCTCGTCGCCGAGCGGCTCGCCGTGGGCCGACGCGGTGTCCTGCTTCTTCGGAGCGCCCCAGCCGATGTGGCTGTCCACGATGACGAGCGTCGGACGGGCATCGGGCCCCTGCTCGCCCTGGGCGGCGCGGTAGGCCTTCGCGAGCAGCCCGATGTCGTTGGCGTCGCTCACCCGCACGACATTCCAGCCGTAGCCGAAGAAGCGGGTGGCGACATCCTCGCTGAAGGCAAGGTCGGTCTTGCCTTCGATCGTGATGCGGTTGTTGTCGTAGATCCAGCAGAGGTTCGAGAGACGAAGATGGCCGGCAAGCGAGGCGGCCTCGCTCGAGATGCCTTCCATCAGGCAACCGTCGCCGCAGATGACCCAGGTCCGCCACGAGAAGAGCTCGTACCCAGGACGGTTGAAGCGGGCGGCCATCCAACGCGCGGCCATCGCCATGCCGACGCTGTTCGCAAGCCCCTGGCCGAGCGGTCCGGTGGTCGTCTCGACGCCGGTCGTGAGATGCGACTCGGGGTGGCCGGGACACTTGCTCTCAAGCTGGCGGAACGCGCGGATGTCGTCGAGCGTGACGCTGAGGCGGCCGGTCGTGTGCCCGGCGTGGTCGCACTCCGCGACGCCGGCGAGGTGCAGCAGCGAATAGAGCAGCATCGACGCGTGGCCGTTCGAGAGGACGAAACGGTCCCGGTCGGGCCATCGCGGATCGTTCGGGTCGAAGCGAAGCGTCTGCTGCCAGAGCGCGTACGCCACCGGCGCGAGCGCCATCGGCGTGCCGGGGTGACCGGAGTCGGCCGCCTGGACCGCGTCCATCGAGAGCGTGCGGATCGTGTTGATCGCGAGCTGATCGATGGCCGGCACATCGAAGGGCGTGCCGGCCCGCATGGCGTGCGGCGAGGAACTGACCGGGGGCGCGACGGACGGGGAATCGGAAGCGACGGACACGCTGCTGCTCCGCTGTGAGAGGGTGCGGGACGCCGGGGAAACGACGGCGATCGCGGCTGGCGGCGCGTCGGTCCCGGACCCGCAGGGCATGATAACGGTGGCCGCGCGCGACGCCGTTGGCGACGGGCGACCGCCCTCGCTCTCGGCGATTTCGGCGTTCCGATCGACCGCGAACCGAGAACCGGGCCACTTCCGTCCGGACGCTCAGTGCGAGCCGCGCCGCTCGACCCGTCGAATCAGCCGCCCCACTGTCCCAGAATGATCGCGAGATCGCGGCGATCGATCGCACCATCGTTGTTCAGGTCGCAGTGCAGGGTGTCCGCGGTCACCGCGCCCCAACCGGTCACGAGCACATCGATGTCCGCGGCGCCGATGACGCCGTCGGCGTTCAGGTCGGCGAGCACCGGCGCGACGATCGTCAGCCGCTGGTTGGTCGCGATGTCCGTGAGTGTCGTGACATATCCGCGGGCCCATTCGATGCGCAGTTCGTCGACGACCGTCGCTCCGCCGAGGCCGAAGTGGGTGATGAGCTCGCTCGATCCGAGGTAGGCGTTGCCGCCGTCGACATAGCGAACGAACTCGATGTCTCCGACGCGGGCAACCAGCCTCGTGCCGTATCCGAACGGGGCGACGAAGGGATTCGTCCCGTGGCGCAGGTCGACCTGCAGCCACTGGCCCTCGCCCGGCGCGTGCACGGTGTCGTTTCGGTAGAGCTTGGCCGGCCCGAGGTTGTAGTAGATGAGGACATCGAGATCGCCGTCGCGGTCGTAGTCGAGCGTCACGATCGTGCGGGCATCGGCGTTCAGGAACTGGGCGCTCACCGTCTCATCGCGCGTGAAGGTCCCGTCACCGTTGTTTCGATAGAAATACTCGAGCTCGTTCGCCCACTCCGCCGAGCTCCGGCCGTTCACCTCGATCATGTCGAGCCAGCCGTCGTGATTGAAGTCGCCGGCGACGACACCCCAACCCCAGCCGCCGTCGTCGACGCCGGCAGCGGCCGCGATCTCGACGAAGGTGCCAGCGCCCTCGTTGCGGAAGAGCGCGTTGCCGTTCAGGTAGTTCGGATTCGGCGAGCGGCTTTCGAAGATGCTCGTGACATAGGAGTCGAGATCGCCGTCGCGATCGAGATCGGCGACGCACAGTCCCATGCCGAAGATCGGCGAGCCGAAGCCGCTCTCCCCGGTGATCTCCGTGAAGGTGCCGTCGCGGTTGTTGCGATAGAGGCGCGTCGTGGCGAAGTCCGCCGCGAGAATGATCTCCGGATAGCGGTCGCCGTTCAGGTCGGCGAAGGTCGGCTGGAAGCCCCAGGTGATCGGCGGGATCTGGATCGCCGTTCCGGTCACATTGGTGAAGGTGCCGTCGCCGTTGTTGCGGAAGAGGCGATTGCCCTGCACGGTCTGACTCCACGCCGCGGCGAAGAGATCGAGATCGCCGTCGAGGTCATAGTCGCCCCACGCGACGCCGTTGGCGACGCTCACCGTCGAGGAGGTCATGTTCACGCCGGCCGCGACGGCGACATCCTGGAAGGTGCCGAGCCCGGTGTTGCGGAAGAGCTTGTGCTTGCCGACCTCACCGACATTGCCGTTCTGCTTGCCGTAGCTCGACACATACATGTCGGCGAAGCCGTCGCGATCGAAGTCGCCGACCGCCGCGCCGTTCCCGCAGTGCTGCGGCGTCGCGAGACCCCACGCGGCGGTCTGGTCGGAGAATGTCCCGTTGCGCTCGTTGATGAAGAGCTTGTCGGTCCCGTTGCCGCCCTTCAGGATGAAGATGTCGGGCCAGCCGTCGTTGTTGAAGTCACCGACGCATGCGCCGCTCATCATCCACTCGTTGAAGCCCGGAACGCCCGGCGCGTAGGGTCCGTGCGACATCGAGATCCCCGCGGCCGCGGTGACATCGCTGAACTTCACGAGATCCGCTGCGGCCATGCCGCACCACGCGAGCGATGCCAGAGCGACGAGCTGTCGCGTTGGAAGCTTCATTCTCGACCCCACACGGCCCGAGGCGGGCCGCGACCGCGCGATGCCATCGCGCCCCCGGATTCGCCGCCCACGACAGGCAAAGCGAGCCTGCGCGACACCCATCGCTAGGGAATCGCACCGGTGCGGGGAGAGTACCCCTGAATGAAGGATGGTCAATGGGTTTCCCCACGACAATCCCGCGATCGCAGGGCGATTGTTCAGCTCGCGCGACGGTCCGAGAAGGCGATCAGCGCTGCGTCGCGCTCGCTGTCTAGCGTATCCCCTCGCATCGACGGTCGTGACAGTCGCAGGAACTCAACCCCAGTCGCCGAGGAGGACGCTGAGGTCGGCGGCGTCAACCACGCCGTTGCCGTTCAGATCCCGGCCGCAGTCCAGCGAACCCCATGCGCCCAGGAGCACCGCGAGATCCGAGGCGTTCACCAGGCCGTCGCCGTCGAGATCCGACCAGCGGGCCCCGCTGGCCTCGTAGCGGACGCGGAAGAGCGCCGTGTCCGCCGCGTCGATCACGAAGTCCCCGTTCATGTCGAGTCGTTCGGTGCCTTCGACGACAGGGCCGCTCGCATCGCAGAGCGCAAGCCGGTCGGCGGCGCCGACGGAGCCGTCTCCGTTCGCGTCACCGAGCTTTGCCGGCGGATAGATGGTCCAGTTTCCCGCGGGAATCGAGCTCAGGGTCCTCACCGGTCCCGCAGAGGGCCAGCGCACCGTCGCGGACGAGGCAACGGTCGACGAGCCGAGACCGAAATGGAGGTGGAGCTCGTTCTGCCCGAGATAGCCGTTGCCGCCGGCGTAGCTCTCGCGGTAGAGCGTCGTACGGCCGACAACGAGATCGGCGTTCGCGCCGACCGCCGAGGCCCGGGAGAACTCGCTCACGATCCGAAGCCGGATCGCGTTGCGCTTCTCGCCCTCGCGATTGATGAAGAGCGTGAGCGGCTCGCCCATGTTGTTCATGATCACGTCGATGTCGCCGTCGTCGTCGACATCGGCGAAGGACGAGCAGTAGCTCGCAAGGTCCGAGCCGGTGATGCCCGCCGCGACCGCGACATCGACCATGGGCAGCGAGCCGGTGTTCTCGAAGAGCGAGTTCGCCGAGAACTGGTCATGCACATAGAGGTCAAGCCGACCGTCGTTGTTCCAGTCGAAGAAGGTCGAGCCCCAGCCCCAGTCGACGGTCGGATGCGCGACCCCCCAGGCGACCTGGGCCTCGACGAAGGTCGAGGGCTTCTGCTGGAGAAGCAGCGGGAACGCGCCGAGAAGCGGCGGCGCAGGATCCGTCGTGTTCGTGCAGTAGAAGTCGACGCGGCCGTCGCCGTCGATGTCGCCGCAGGCGAGTCCCATCGAGAAGAGGCGCGCATCGGCATTCGTCGCGACGCTCACATCGGTGAAGGTGCCGTTGCCGTTGTTGCGATAGAGCTGGTTCGCTGGGAAGCCCGTGTAGGGTCCGCGGTCGTTGCTCACATAGAGATCGAGGTCGCCGTCGCGGTCGTAGTCGGTCCACACGGCCTCAAGGGACGCGCCAGTGCTGTTCAGGCCAAGCGCTGGGGCGACATCGGTGAAGGTTCCGTCGCCGTTGTTGCGATAGAGCTGGTTCTCGCTCGCGTTGGGACCGCCGAAGAAGAAAAAGTAATTGCAGATGAAGAGGTCCAGCCAGCCGTCGTTGTCGTAGTCGCCCCAGCACGCACCCTTCGCGAGGCGGCTGGTATCGATGCCCGCCGCAAAGGTCACCGGGAAGAACTGGAAGTTCCCGTCGTTGCGGAAGAGCATGCTCGGCTCGTCCACGCGCGTGAGGAAGAGATCCTCGTCGCCGTCGTTGTCATAGTCGGCGGTCGCGAAGGAGGAGAGCGCCGTCATCGGAAAGATGCCGCTCGTCGCGGTGCGGTTGACGAAGGATCCGCCGATGTTCTCGAAGATCCCGACCGTCCCGTTCGCGGCGCCGACGGCGATCACATCAGCGTCGCCATCCGAGTCGAAGTCCACGAATCCGCAGCCGAAACCGTAATAGCCGCTGATCGGCGGATAGGGCATCATCGCGTAGTTGATGCCGCGAGGCCCCGCCTCGCTCGTGAAGGGGGTGATGTCGGCGGTTGCGTGGGCAGCCAGCGAGAGAATGAGGAAGGACGCGACAGGGAATCGCATGCGCTCTCCGAAGGTTCGAGGGAACGGTCACCGACGCGGGACGACGGCGACGCCGCCGTGATGAAGGGTGCGTCATGTTTCCCACCGCGTCAATGGGGAATCTGCGATTGCGCGAAAGCGGCGGCGATCGCCACACGATCTCGCAAACGACAGCCGGCCGTCTTTCGACGGCCGGCTGACGATTGATGCAGGATCAACGCGATTCGTTCAGACGAAGTCGACGCGATTAGGCGCGACGACGACGGCCGACGAGACCAGCGAGGCCGAGGAGAGCAATCGCGCCGGGAGCCGGGACGATCGAACCCTTGAGGGCGAGCTGGACGTTGTTGTACTGCGACGGACCCGCAGCGTTCCAGCCGTTGTAGATCTTGAAGGTCCAGGTGCCGTTGCCGCTGAGCGCGTTGCTGGTCAGGTTGCTGGTGTCGCTGTAGGCGCCGCTGTTGGTCGAGGCAGCGCCGTCGAAGGACCAGAAGGCGACGAAGGTCGAGGCCGGCGAGGGAGTGACATTGAAGCCGCCCCAGTGACGGGACACGCCGTTCGGATCGATGATCTGGAGGATCATGTCCGACGACCACTCGCTCGCACCGCCGTCGACATAGTCGAAGGAGATGGAGAAGTCGCTGAGCGTGCCGCTCAGGTTGAAGGTGTAGGTGTTCGACTGGCCACCGGTGAGGGTGTTGTTGCCGAGGCTGATGTTGGTGTCCGCCGAGGCTCCGGCGGCAATCGCGGCGGCGAGAACGCCGGCGCCAATAGCAAGCTTCATATCTGACTCTCCTCTTGACCCAAGGGGCGGTTCATCATGAACCGCAGGAACAAAGACCGCTGACCAACATGGCCAACGGGGAAACGCCCATATGTCCCCTTTTCCCATCAGTGGCAGGAGAGCCACTTTCGCGGGCCGCCGAAACGGCCAACCCGCGATCACTCCGAGGGGACTATGACCGGTCTCCACCCCGTTTGCAAGTACTTGCCCCAAAAAGTCTTCACACGCGATGTGGGCCCCGTCATCCCAGACGGAAGGGTGAGCCGAACCCCGCCACGCTACTTGCCCAAGTTCTCGTGAACTGGCCGCCGATGGACCGTCGGTGCCCGCGACCGCCGCCCCACCGCGGTTATCACACTTCAGCTCGGTGCGGCCCGCGCGACCGCGGCCGCGAGCCGCTCGACCGTGCGAACCGCGCTCCCCTCGGCCTTGTTGTTCACGATGACCCAGCCGGGCACGGCGCTGGCGACGGCCCGGAGGATCGCGGCGGTGACCACGCTGAGCGTCGGATCGTCCGGGGCGACGATGCGATCGAAGGGGCCGTACGCGGCCTTCGCCTCCTCGTAGCCGAGGCCGTGACCGAGGAGCCACCGGATCGTGAGGCAAGGTTGGCGTTCCAGGGGCCACCCGCATTGCTCGAGACGCGCAACCTGCTCCTCGAGCGGCGGAAGCGTGGGATGAACCGCGAAGCCCCAACTCACCGCATGGGTCCGGAGGACGGCGATGAGCCGCTCTGCGAGTGGCCCGCGAGCGAGCTCGCGATTCCGCACTTCGACGGCATACAGCGGCCCGACAGGCAGCGCGCCGAGGAACGGCTCCAGTCGGTCGATCCACGCCGACGCTGGCCCGTCTGGACTCTGCTCACCAAAGGCGAACGGCGGAAACTGGAAGACGATGGGGCCAAGCGCTGCGCCGAATCCCTCGACAAGCGGCGGCAGCAGTTCATCGGCGACGAATCCGGCATCCAGAAACCGCGGATTCCGCTGACCGCTGGTCCGCAGCGACGCGGTGTCGCCGAAGGTGCTGCCCGAAGCGTCCATCCGCGGCCGCGTGACTGACTGATGGGCCTTCACCAGGAAGCGAAAGTCGCCCGGAACAAGGCCCGCGAGCTCGCTCGCCTCCGTGCGATCGACCGGCGCGTAAAAGGCCCGATCGAGTCCCACCGTCCGGAGGAGCGGATGCGAGCTGTAGGCAGCCAACCCAAGGCGCGCGAGAGCAGACGCTGACGCCTGCGGCGCGTACACCAGGCCGCGCCACCCCGGAAAGCTCCACGACGAAGTGCCCAAACGGATCGACGCCGGAAAGTTCGCGGCGATCGACGCGAACCGGTCCAGTCCCGTCGCCGCAGGCACCTGAGCCAACGCGCGATCACGAGCCGTGTCGCCAAAGAGAAGCGACTGCCGCTCCACAGGACGCCGCGCTGGTCGAGCCATCACTCCAGCCTACGCGCCCGATGGCGACACGCGACACGCGCGCCGCCGACGACGACGCGATCGCCGGATTCGCCCGTGCCGTCACCGCTGACACCGACGACGCCACCGCCGACGCAGCCGACGTCGTTGCCGCACGCTGACGACCAGCGCGCAACGACCAATTGACAACCGCCGCGACCCGCAGAAGCGGTGCGCGGCGGTTGCCGTATATCAAGAAACAGTTGGGTGCCTTCAACGCATGTTGCCATGCGCTTATCCGCGATCCATCACCCTCAGGGTTGAGTCCGAAAGAGATGGGGAACGCGGGCGAGAGAGTGTTGACGATTTCGGGTCCGGATCTCTCCGGAACACCGTCTAAGTACATTCCCTTAGAAAGGAGGTGATCCAGCCGCAGGTTCCCCTACGGCTACCTTGTTACGAC
>CAYNCG010000006.1:0-190985 GCA_964395845.1 uncultured Isosphaeraceae bacterium
GGCCGCCGGAGCTGCCCCAGACGCCGAGCAGGAGCGCGAGATCGGCGGCGTTCACAACGCCGTCGTTGTTGAGGTCGGCGGGTTCGCTTGGAGCGAAATTGCGGATGAGAAGGGCCAGATGGAACTCGCCATAGGGTTCCTCAAGCGGCTCGTTGGCAAGAAGACCAGCGGGGTGTGCGACGAAGAGCACCCGCTGGCCGTCGGCGCTGAGATCGCAGTGGCAGGAAAGCGAGGAAATTCCGCTTGGCGGGTCGGCCGGCTCGCCCCACGGGGTGACACCGACGTCTTCCATGACACCGGTTTCCACCGAATAGCGAATCGTCCGAACACCGAGGACGAGAGGATCAGAATGTGGCTGTCCACAGTGCACATCCCCAAAGCGAACACCCCAGATTGCCATCGCCAGATGTGCCTCTCACTGTCCAACAGCGGGTCTCCCAAGGCTGGCCATCAGTTGTCGCAGTGCCTTTGCGTGGCTGAGCGACGCGGCGAACGACAGAACTGCGGGGCCCTGAACAAGGATCACCGTCTGCCTCAACCATCGATACCAATCGTCGCCGCCCGTCCGGCCCGCGAGCATGTTCATCGCGGCGACGATCATCGCGACCGTGATCCCGATGGCGGCAAGCGCCAGAAAGAAGTTCCAGATCCTCATCGTTCCGAGCGACAAGAACGCGAGAAGTTTGCGCAGGAGGGGATCGCGTTTCGTTGGATCATCAGGCGCGCCGCATTCAGTGCATAGCGCGGTAGCACTCAGCTCATGGAAGCAAACAAGGCAACGACAACAAGAGACACTCAGCCCCTGCTTGACTTGTCGCCAACGGAGGAACGCCATTGCACCTGTCAGTGTGCCGCCCGCCCCCGCCAGCACCGCCAGAATGGCCATCGCGATGCTGACGGGACCAGGAGTGATCCGGGTAAGCGGCTCGACGGCCCAGAGGGGAACGAGGGCACTCGCACCCCACAGCACGCACGCGGTCAGGTGCATTCGAAGAGGGTGCAGGATTGCGTCTTTTCCGCTCAATGGGTAGCTATCGATTCAGTTTTCGCAAACCTGTTCGCAAGCGTTCGCTCCGACCTGGCATCCGAGGTAACACGCCGCGACATAGGCTGTGCATTCAGCCATTGCCGCAAGAGCGGCCTTACCCACGAGTTGCGTGCAGAGTGTGAAGCATGCAGGAGCCGCCGGACCCGTAGCGGCGCATCCGACCACGCAAGTTCCCAAGAACACCAGGTCCGCGCCTATGAACACGCCGAGGCAGCACGCAAAGAACGCATTGGCACAAAGATGCTGACACTCCTTGTGGAGAGCATCACAAGTGCAAAGGCAGACGGGGATGCAGTCAACCGTCGTTCCTCCTGGGGGCTGTGCGGCTACCTCTCTCCACTCCTTCACCTGATTGACGTAAGCGGTCGCCAGGGCCGGAGTGATCGCCTCCCCGATCGGTTGAACATTGGTTGCGGTCAGTGTCGCGGTCGGGTTGGCATCGAGCGTCGCCGAGCAAGTAGTCGCGATGGCGAGCACTGGCGTTCGGGTCGTTGAGTTGCCAATTGACCCATAAAAAAGGACTGTCGAATACACGGAGTTGCCAATCACCTGGCCATTCGCGTCTACCAACGACTTCGTTGTGTTGGCAAGAACGACCGAGTTTGAGACCCGCACCTGAACCTGCTGGCCGAGTAGCGAGTCGTTCGCGACACACTCGAAGGTAAGGGTTGACCCCAAGCTGCCGGTCGCCGAGAAACCAGCTGAATCCGTCTGCGGACAAGGAATGCCCAAATCGATCATCATTTCGCGCGCGGCTCCGGTTGTCCAATCCGGCGAGACGACCACGTCATCAACCACTAGCCTATCCAAGTACTGCCCCGACGCATTGCATCCGATGACAAGTGCCGCGATGGCTGAGAGCGACCCGACCAAGGTACTTACCGCTTTCATGTTCATGGTTCTTTCGTCTCACTAGGGTGCCGAACCATGAAGCAACAGCTACGGGGCTGATGCCATCAGCATTCGCGACAATCGACGAACAGCGTCTCGCGGCTCGAGAAAATCGGCGTGTCTTCAGAATGTGGCTTTCAAAATGGGCTCGATGGTGAGCCCGTGTACCGTCTCGTCTGGAGATCCGCCGTGCACAGCCTGTCAATCAAGGTCGGTTGCTGCCCATTCCACACGCAAACCCTGAACGCCGCATGAGCGACGGGTCATGAGTGCTCTGGTTGCGAGCGAAATAAGGAGACCCACCATGACCCGCCTCGAATAGTCTAACGATTCGACACAGCGCAACGACCTGCTCGCATTCGTTGCCGAGCCCTTCATGCAGGCGCAGCGACACCACGTCACGGGCACTCGCCACGCTCGGGGCCGGCCCGTACGAACGCTCAGCTTCGCGACGCGGACACGCGAACGGCTTCAAGCCGAGAACTAGCGTCACGCGCGCCGGATCGGTCGAGCTACGTCTACCCAAGGCACATAGCATCGAGTTCTACCCTCGGTCACTCCCCCGCCTGGCGAACATTCAGACGGGGGTTGTCTTCTCGGATTCCGCTGGCGTCGCAGGAGGCGCCGGCGTCGCCTCCTGCAGCGAGACAACGGCAACGACGAGCGAAGCGACGGTGAGCATGCGCCAATCGTCGCAGGTTCGATCAGTTCGTCCACGCCCCCACGAGCACCGCAAGATCCCCCGCCCCGACCGTGCCGTCGCCGTCGAGGTCGGCGGGGCCGCCGGAGCTGCCCCAGACGCCGAGCAGGAGCGCGAGATCGGCGGCGTTCACAACGCCGTCGTTGTTGAGGTCGGCGGGTTCGCTTGGAGCGAAATTGCGGATGAGAAGGGCCAGATGGAACTCGCCATAGGGTTCCTCAAGCGGCTCGTTGGCAAGAAGACCAGCGGGGTGTGCGACGAAGAGCACCCGCTGGCCGTCGGCGCTGAGATCGCAGTGGCAGGAAAGCGAAGAAATTCCGCTTGGCGGGTCGGCCGGCTCGCCCCACGGTGTGACACCGACGTCTTCCATGACACCGGTTTCCACCGAGTAGCGGATCGTCCGAACACCGAGGACGAGAGGGGAGTCGACCTGATACACGACATGCGTGCCGCTATCACTCACCCGGCCGCGACGGAAGTGCAGATTCGGCGGGGCGCCTTCGGGATCGGGGCTCACAAAGACCGTCGTGCCGAGCGCCCGGTCGCGGAGGAAGCAATCGTCGAACAGGAAGTCGGCGGGTGCTCCAAGATTGTCCGCAGCGCTCGTGAAAGCCACGAAGCGGCCGTCGCAAGAAATCGACGGGTCATCCGAGTTCATGTTGGCCACTTCCTCCAAGCCGACATCGACCCGCTCGTTCACGCCCTTCCATCGGTCGCGCAACACAATCGCCGCCCCCCCGCCCAGACCCGGTACCAGATTGGTCGCCGCGGTACGGTAGACAACGAAGCGTCCGTCACAGGAAATGCTCGGTGCCGAACATCCACCGTTGGCAGGCGAACCATCTGAGGTTTGGCTCACGAGCGTTGTCTGACCCGAGGCAATGTCGTAGGCGAAGATCTGCGAGAACCCGGAGTTGAGTCCAGGCACAAGCCCGGCCTTCGTCGTCGCGTAGACGACCGTACTGCCGTCAGCCGAGATCCGCGGCCCGAAGGCCGATCCGAGAACGGCCTGACCCGCACCGTTCAGGCAGAGGGGGATCACGCTCCCCTCGTAACGGTCGCGCAGCCAGATCATCGACGTGGATGGCGGCCCGGCAATCGAACGGCCGAACACCACATAGCGTCCGTCATCGGAGATGCTCGCGCCGAACGAAGACACATAGCTCAGCGGCGCGAGTGGCAGGTCTCCATCGATCTGCTCGATACCGCCGGTCCATCGATCCTTCACGAAGACGTTGGCACGCGTCGGATCCGGATCGGCGCCGACGAGATTGGTTGCGAAACTCACGAACGCTACGTACCGACCGTCGGGAGTCATCTCGGGAGCGCTATCCGCCAGGAAACCATCGACGGCGAGTTTGAAGTTGCCGGGTGTACCGTCCGCCGCCCGGTCGATTCGTTGCAACGAGGACGATGTCCAGGTGAGCGCGGCCAACCGCCGCTCGGCCTCAAGCACTTGATTCTCGATCGTCACTGTCGCCCGCACGACGAATGACCCCGCATCTGTCGGGATGAACGCGTCATCGATGATCACCGCGGACATTTCGCCTTGCGACAGGTCGAAGTCGGTCGTGGCGGTGAGCGTTTCGACGATGCCGGAGAATCGAGTGCCGCGCGTGACGAGCGGATGTTCAAAGCCGACGTAGGCGGGGTCGAGATCGTTCAGAACGGAGAACGAGACGAAGGGGTCGAACGAGTCAAGAGACACGGATGTCGAGGCTGCGGCGAGCCGCAAGGTGATCCCGTCGTAGGCGGGGAGCAAGGCGGAAGAGAAGGCTCCCGTCATGGGCAAACTGCTCTGGAGTAGCCATTGCGCCGGCGCTGGCGGTGCATACGAGGGTGCGAGGGTGATCTGGAGCTGACCGCCCAAGGCGATCGTCGTGGCCGAGAGAGCGGGAAGGCCGCCTGGCGCCGCTTCGACCTCGAGCGTGCCGTTCGCGCGCAGCGCGGCTGTCGTGAAGATGAGCCGAGCTCCCGCCTTGACGGCGCAGAATCCATCGCCTTCGCCGCCGATCGGATCGCCCAACACGAACGTTCCGCCGATGAGGAACGACCCACCCTCGACTTGGACCGATCCGACCGCGCCGTCGGTGCCCACTCGCACCTCCGCACCGCTCGCAATCGCATTCAACAGCCGAAGTGACGCGCCGTCCGCGTCGCCGATCAGCACCGACTCACTGCACTGCAGCGAACCGCCTGCAAGCGTGACACCCATGCCGAGCGCTTGACAGGTCCCGATGAACCGCTGCCCGCCAAGATCGATGAGGTAGCCGTCTGGACCGAGATCCGGAAAGACGACGGAATCACCGATCCCCGGGACGCCATCGGACCAGTTCGCAGGATCGGACCAAGCGCCGCCAGCGGCGTTGGTCCAGGTGGTCGTCGAATCCGCTGCTGCGACTGCGGGGGCGAGCGTTGTGCCCGCAAGGAGAACGACGAGTGGCGCGAGATGGCGCGCGGCGCAAGCGATACGAATGGCGATCTGCATGATTCCCCTCTGCCGCGTGTCGTCCTGAGACATGGTCGCTTCCCGCAACATGGGATGCGCATCGGGGACTGTGAAGGATCGCGACGGCGGACAACCGCGAACGGCGACGGGGCTGATGCTGACCTGCGATCGGGAGTGATCCCGTTCGGCAGATCAGCATGCAGCCCGATGGTCGCCATGAGCCTAGTTGGAGAGTTCTAGCGTTGCAATGATCAACCCTCATGATTGGCACGCTCGCGAATGTCGCGGCGCGCCGAGCGCGGGCATACTCAGCTCCACGCCCCCACGAGCAGCGCAAGATCTCCCGCCCCGACCGTGCCGTCGCCGTCGAGGTCGGCGGGGCCGCCGGAGCTGCCCCAGACGCCGAGCAGGAGCGCGAGATCGGCGGCGTTCACGAAGCCGTCGTTGTTGAGGTCGGCGGGTTGCGGCGGAGCGAAGTTGCGGATGAAGAGGCCGTTGTTGTTGCCGCCGTACGGAACGCCGAGTGGCTGGGTCGGAGCGAGGGCGCTCGAGTCGCCGACGAAGAGAATCCGCTGGCCGTCGCCCGAGATCCAGTTGCGACCCCAGTTCGCCTGCCATAGGCCCAAGGGCGGCACGCCGATCGGCGAACCCCAAGCGGTGAGGGCCACATCGTCGATCGCGAGCGTCGGCAGGTGCGCCCGAAGCACGCGGGCCGGATGCAGTGACTGGCTTCCGAGGGAAGCCGTTCCGATGTAGGTGACGAAGGCGCCATCGTCGCTCACCATCGGACGACGGAATCCGTTGAGAGACGCTCCGTCCGGCAGATTCGGACTCGCGTGCGCGGTCGTGCCGAGGAGCCGATCACGCACGAAGATGTCGGAGGCGACGTCGGTGTCGGCCGCGGCGAGATTGCTCGCGTTGCTTCCAAAGCTCACGAAGCGTCCGTCGCAGGAGATCGACGCATCGACCGCGCTTGCGTTGCCTGCACCGAGCGGGCCGACATCGACGCGCTCGTTGGTGCCCGCGACCCGATCGCGCAGGACGATCTTCGTGTTCGAGAGGTTCCCTCCAACAAGGTTCGACGCGTTCGTGTGGAACGCGACGAGACGCCCGTCGCAGGAGATCACCGGCAGCGCCGACGGAGCGTTGGCCGGTTCGCCTGCCGCCGTCGCGCTCACCAGAGTGCTCACGCCGGTTGCGATGTCGTAGGCGATGATCTGGGCAGGCGAAGCGGGCACACCCTCGATGAGCCCCTCACAAGTCGACCTGTAGACGACGGTGCTGCCGTCACCCGAAACCTTCGCATATCCAGGCTGCCCCGCGGCGATCGTACCGTCGGGCTTCAGGCACAGAGGCGTGGTCGTGTCCATCCACCGGTCATGCAGCCAGACCATCGTGGTCATCGGCACCGAGGTCAATTGCCGTGTGAACGCGACGAACCGCCCGTCGTCGGAGATGCTTGCGCCAAGAACGATCGAGCCCACGGAGGCTATCGGTAGCTCGTCGTCGACGCGCTCGAGCTCCCCCGTCCAAAGATCCTTCACCCACACGCCAAGTGGGGCCTGCGAGCTGGGATTCCAAGAGGTGCTCACGAACGCCGCATACCGACCGTCGGGAGTCATGTCCGGTATGTTGTAGACAATCTCGCCGAGAAGATCGGTCGGCAGTACGCCATCGCCGGGCGTACCGTCGCTTGCAACATCGACGCGCGGATAGGTGATCACAGGATCGGCGAGCGCGGTGATCGACAGTTCACCAGTCACGACCTCACCGTCCAGCGTGGCCGTCGCTTGAAGGGTGAAGGGACTCGTGTTGAGCGGGATGAGACTTGTCCCAATCAGCACAACATTTTCGTCACCGACGGGCAGGTCGAATGTCGACTGAAGCGTCACGATCTGGGTCTGCCCAGACAGCCGAACGGCCGTCACCGTGATCCAGTGTTCGAAGCCGACGACCGTGGTACCTTCGGCGACAGTGATTTCGAGTCCGACCCACGGATTCTGAAGCGGCAGCGAGATACCTGAGACGCTCACATTCACCGGCATGGGCGTACCGGAGACGACCGGCGGATTGACCACATCGAAGGCGCCGCTCACCGGCGCGAATGTAAGCTGCACCCAGATATCGGGGAATGTGAGCTCTGGATGCGGCGTGATCGTCAGCGTGCCGTCGGCGGCGATGCCTTGCGCGATGAGGATCGGATTAGCAAGGTACTTGGCCTCAAGATCGAGCGTTGCACCCGGCCCGAGCGTGACCTGACCCGCCGAAACATACGCGCCGGAGTCGATGTCGAGAAGACCCACGCCACCGCCGTCGTTTGGATCGGCGACCTTCAGCGGACCCGTCGTGACAAGACCGCTGCCGATCGCGACGCTGATCGAGCCGTCGCCGCTCGCTCCGCCGACGCTGACTGACTGCGCCGAGAGCGCGGCGCTCACAAGGGAGAGGTCTCCGACCGACTGTCCCGCGCCGACGCTCAGCGGGCCGCCGCACTGGATGATGCCACCCACGATCGAAACCCCGGGCGACTCAACGCGGAGAGCCGCGCAGGAGGCGGTTCCTCCGACCGTGATCGCGTAACCGTCACTGTCGAGAAGGGGCAGCACCGCTGTCACCGAGCCGGTGGGGACACCATTCGACCAGTTGGCCGGGTCGGACCAGAGGCCACCGGCGGGCGCCGTCCAGAGCGTTTCCGCACCCAGGGCGATCGAGCCGTGGGCGAGAACAGCAGTTGAGAGAAGTGCGAAGCAACCCGCGCGCGCAATATGGACAGAACGAGACATGGACGACCTTCCTTTCGCTTCCGACGAAGGGAAGTACGGACATCATCCAATCGGTTGCGCGACAAATCGCGATCTTTGCGAACACTCCGAGTTCCGGACACTGGCGGACACGGACGGACACTCACCGAAACGAGAGCGACCGCGGGAAGGCGATCAGGTTCGCCTTCTCCTTGACCATGGAGAGGGTCTCCTCGGCGATCGCGTTGGCCCGAGCGGTGCCCGTCTTGAGGATGTCGAGGATGACCTCGTCCTTCCCCTCGTACAGCTTCCGCCGCTGCCGCATCGGCTCGAGCATCCTGTTGAGCTCGGCGGCGAGCTCGACCTTGATGTGACCATCGCCGATGTTGTCGCCGGTCGCGTACTTCCGCTTCAGTTCCTCGACGCGATCCCTGTCGCTGTGGAAGGTGTTCACATACTGAAACAGGGCGTTGTTGATGTCGCCCGGCTCGGTGGCGCTCTGGCGACCGGTGAAGATCTTCTTCACCTTCTTCTCGACTTCGCTCGCCGGGTCGCTGATGAAGATCGCGTTGTTGAGCGACTTCGACATCTTGTTGACGCCGTCCGTGCCGACGAGTCGGCCGACCTCGCCGACCTCCGCGCGCGGAATGGGCAGCACGCCGCCGAGCTTCACATGATCGTCATCCTCGGCCTGATCGCTCACGCCGCAGAAGATCTGGTTGAAGCGCCGGGCGACCTCGCGGGTGAGCTCGAGGTGCGGCACCTGATCCTCGCCGACCGGCACGCCGACGGGGCGGAACGCCAGGATGTCCGCGGTCTGTCCGACGGCGTAGAGAGGGAATCCGAAGCTGTAGGTCTCGCCGAGATCCTTCACCTTGATCTCGTCCTTCAGGGTCGGATTGCGCATCACGCGATTGAAGGGCAGGAGCATCGCGAAGAAGAAGGTCAGCTCGGCGATCGCCGGAATCTCGCTCTGCAGGAAGATCGTCGCACGATCGGGATCGATGCCCATCGCGAGGTAGTCGCGCACGATCTCGATCGAGTCCTTCCGGATCTGCTCGGACTTCTCGACCCGCGTGGTGTACGCGTGCATGTTCGCGATGATGAAGTAGCAGTCGTGCGAGTCCTGCAGGCTGACGCGGCGCTTCACGCTGCCCACCCAGTGACCGAGGTGCAGCATTCCGGTCGGCGTGTCGCCGGTGAGGATGCGGGGCTTCGAATGCGATGACGCTGCGGCTGCCATAGGGACGCGGACTATAGCGGACGCCGATCCTCTCCCCGCTACGCCGGCGAGGGGCTCAACAGCCACGCAAGCACCAGATTCGCGGCGTTGAAGAGGGCGTGGGCGACGATCGGCGCGACGAGACCGCCGGTTCGCTCGCGGAGCAGTCCGAGCAGGATCGAGAGGGTGAGGAGACCGGCGAGGGCGCCGCCTGCGGCGTCGCGGGGAATCATGCCCAGGTGCATCACGACGAAGAACACCGACGCGAGCAGCACCGTCGCCCACGGTCCGATACCGAGCGAGCGAAGGAGGCCATGCAGGCCGCCGCGATAGGCGATTTCCTCGAGAATCGGAGCCCCGATCGTGACCGCCGCGATGACCGCCCACGCCCACGGATCGCCGCGACGGTCGACGAGGACCCGCAGCGTCTCGTGCCCGAGCTCGTCGGGACGGACGCTCGTGAGGAGTTGCTGGAGGAGCGAGGCGACCTGTGAGGCGGCGAGGATGACCGGCGCGGCCAGGGCGAGTCCGATCGCTCCAAGCGCGGCCATCCGAAGCGGGGTGTGGCGGAAGGGGTCGCCGAACGCCCCGCGCATGCGGAGGACGATGAGCACCGCGAGCGGAATCTGGGCCGCGTAGGCGATCCATTGCAGCGTGGCGCGGCCCGCGAGCGTGTCGGCGGCGATCAGCCCCTGCAGCAGTCCGACCGGGACGGCCGGGGCGAGAAGCTGGAGGAGAAAGAGCGCCGCGAACCAGAGGGCGGCGTCGGTCTGCGGCGGACGCGTCGGAAGGATCTGCTCGGCGGGGGCAGCCGCGTCAGCCCTCCGGGGAATGAGGAGCCAGCCGCGACGCACCGCGACGGTGAGGGAGACTCCGGCGAGGAGGAGCGTGACCGCGACGAGCATCCACCCGCCCGCCGCGCTCGTCCCGGCGGCCTCCGCTTGGTTCTCCGATCCGTTCGACGCTATAACCTCCGCTCCTCCGAACGCGCCGGCAGCGATGGCAAGCGTCAGCGCGGCGGAGAGGACGGTGGCGAGCCGCGGCCGGCGCGTCGCACGGAGCGTGGTGCGGTCACCATTCATCGCAGGCCCCGCGCAGGGCCCACCCGGGAGTCGCAGCATGAGTTCGCCGTTGGATCGCATCGTGGCCCGGAAGCGCGAGGAGGTGGCTCGCGCGAAGGCGACGGTGCCCATGAACGAGCTTCGCGCACGCTGCGAGGGAATGCCGAGGGCCCGCAACTTCTTCCGCGCCGTGGTCGATGCCCACCACCACGAGGAGTCGAGGGTCATCGCCGAGGTGAAGCGGAAGAGTCCGTCGGCGGGGGTCATTCGCGCCGACTTCGACCCGGTCGCGATCGCCAAAGCCTATCACCACGCCGGGGCATCGGCGATCTCCTGCCTCACCGACGAGGAGGACTTCGGCGGGCATCTCTCCTACATCCAGCAGATCCGCGACGCGGTGCCCCTGCCGGTGCTCCGGAAGGACTTCATCGTCGACGAGTATCAGGTCTGGGAAGCGCGGGCCGCCGGCGCCGATGCGATCCTGCTCATCGCGGAGGTGCTCTCCGAAGGCGAGATCATCGACCTCCAGATCCTCGCGACGGAACTCAGCATGACCACGCTGGTCGAGGTCCACTCGGTCGAGAACCTCCTGAAGGTCCGCGACCACATCGGCTTCCCGCATGCGGGCTACTCGCTCCTGGGCATCAACAATCGCGATCTCTCGACGATGACGACGAGCATCACCCACACCTTCCGGCTCGTCGAGCTCGTCGAGAACCGCGATGTGCTGGTGAGCGAGTCCGGAATAACCAGTCGCGACGACCTCAAGCGATTGCGCGAGCATGGCGTCAACATCGCCCTCATCGGCGAGTACCTCATGCGGCAGCCGGACCCCGGGAAGGCGCTCGGTCGGCTTCTCGGCGAGAACGACTAGCCAGAACGAGTGGCCAGAACGAGTGGCCAGAACGACGAACGAGAATCGACGGGCCCTCGGGTCTATACTCGGCGTTTCGTCCCCGGCCCCGACAGCGCCCTGCCGCCGCCGAAGGCGACGATCCTCTCGCGACGCCACCATGACCCAGCCGGTCTCACCAAGCCCCTCTGCCCCAGCCGCCACCGCCGAGCAACCCAAGTTCCTCGGGTCCGAGACGACCACGGACGGCGTGCGCGTCCGCGTGGTGCCGAGCTATCTCGCGGTGCAGTCCGATCCGGCGCAGGGCAAGTATCTGTTCGCCTATCACATCACGATCACCAACGACGGCGCGACGAAGACGAAGCTCCGCAGCCGCCACTGGCTCATCGTCGACGCCGACGGCGAGCGCCACGAGGTGAAGGGCCCGGGCGTCGTCGGTCAGTTCCCCGAACTCGGTCCGGGCGAGAAGTTCGAATACTCGAGCTTCTGCCCGCTCGAAACCCCCTGGGGCACGATGGAAGGCACCTACGAGATGGAACGCGACGACGGCAGCGTCTTCAACGCCATCGTGAGCCGTTTCTACCTGGTGTCGGGGAAGCGATGAGCGGTCGAGGAGTTCAACACAGAGGCGCAGAGGTTCTTTGCTTCGGTGAAGAAGCGGAGCGCCTCGTCGCCGCCTTCGCGGCCGACGCCGGATTGCTTCATGCCGACTTCAGGACGATGACTCGTTCGTCGGCGATGGCGGCCGCGTACGCGATCGACGCGCGAATGTCTTCGACCTGAAGGTCAGGATGATGCTTCAGGATCTCCGCCTCTGACTGTCCGGAAGCGAGCAGACCGAGCAGCCGAGAGACCGGAAAGCGCAAGCCCCGGATGCAGGGACGGCCTCCCATGACATTCGGGTTGACTGTGATGCGCTCTTCGATCATGGACTCGGCGACTTCCGGACCACAGCATAGAGGCAACAGGGGCCTCGCTCAACGAATCTTCCTTCCCTCGTCCACAACCTCGGCTCTTCTAGCACTACAGCGCCCCTATGGCCTACGAGCCTTACGCCACGATGCGGGGGATCTGGCACGAGAGCTGTGCGGTCACTTCACGCGCAATCCATCGAGCTACCGCGATGCGGTCGCCCCCTCGCACCGCTCGAGCAACGCTTTCGCCAGCGCCTCAAAGTCTCGCCAGCACTCTCGCGCCGCGGTGGCGTGTCCGCCGATCGCGCCGTCTGCGGGGCGAAGAAGAAACATCGGCTTCCTCGCCTCTTGGGCAAGCGGCATCAGACTCCGGTAGTGCTTCAGAAGCGCGAGACACTCTGGGTCCGAGCCAAGCGGCGGAACTTCGCGATCCGCAGTCCAGTCGAGAAGTTGCGTTCGATAGGACGCCGGGATCTTCTGAATCCAGCGGTCGTACGCCTTGACCGGGTAGCGCATGCGGACGGCGTGCTGCATGACCACATAGCCACTCGGCCGCATCTCCCCCGGAGGTAGGGAAAGGCCCGGAACCGGGTTCCGCGCAATTCTCGAACGCCACTCCTTTCGCCACTGCTTCAAGGTCGGACCGAGGTTCCGGAGCCCCTGAACCGAGTACAGATCGGGCGCAAGCGGAACAACGACATGCATCGCGGACAAGAGGGCTGCGCGATTGATCGCTCCGAGATTCGGACCAACATCGATCAGCACGAGACGAGCATCGTGCGCTACCGCGGCCCGCTCGATGACTCTCCAGAGAGCGGAGACGACGCGGAAGCCTCGCGCCCCGCCGTCCGCGCACACGGACCACTGCGCGTTGAGTTCAGCCTCGGCCGACGCGAGCGACAGGTCGCCGACAAGCGCACCAAGATGAGGCGTGATGGGTTCGAGGTGCGCGGGCCCGAGATCACCCGTACCTTCGAGCAGCGGACGAATCGCCCCGAAGACCGTCTTGGCGTGGTCTTCGTCGATCCAATACCGCTCCAGTTCGTCCTCACCAATCAGCATGTTGGTCAGGTTCGCCTGCGGATCGAGATCGGCGACGACGACGCGGATGCCGAGCTCCGAGTACATCCATGCAAGGTGGTAGACCAAGGAGGTCTTGCCAACGCCGCCCTTGTTGTTGAAGAACGCGACGGTTCTCATGAGGCTGGCCTCAGCGTCGCGGCAATCCAATCGCTGTCGACTTCAAACTCGAGCGGAGGATTGCCATTCTTCGTGAGTTCGCGGCGAGCCGTATCGATGCCCGCACCGAATCGCTGCACCATTCCCAAGACCCGCATCGCTTCCGCAACATTCGGATTCCGGTAGTCCGCAAGACCCGCTCGGCCGAAGTTCCGAACAGTGACCTGGCCGAACGGCCCGCCGGGACTCAGGATCTCGATACGGTTGTCATACCAGGTGAAGCGAACGGGCGCGTTGGTGGCCTCATAGGTCCGATGCATGACCGCGTTACGGGTCAACTGCTGGATCGCCGCGATGGGGTAGGCGCTCCTTCGACGCTCGACCGGCCCCGTGACGAGATCCACGGTCGTCGTGTTGTGTGCGGAGCACTTCTCGTCCAAGCGGCGCACGACGGCCGTGAGCGTACCGTCGATGAGTTGCTCATCGATGATCGGGTCGCTCAGACGATCCCCTTGAACGCGCAGAAACTGGACGTACGCACCCGGCAGGAAGTCCCGCGTCGTCGGGCTGAGGACCAGGGCTCCGAGCACGGTTGGCGTCGGCTCGTCCTCCGACAGGATCATCTTGGTGGCGGCGAGTCGCTGCACCAGTGATCGCTCGTTCGCGTCGAGGACTTCTCGTGAGAAGGCGCTCGGCAAGTACTCCTCCTCGAACAGCCGGACATCGAGGTCCCTGAGCGTCATCGAACGAATTGGGGACAAGTCGTACGGCCGATCGCCATGACGCCGTCGCTCATTCAGAAGCCGCTCATCCTGGGCAGTCGCTCGCGACCGCCGCGGCCCGCTTCGAATCCAGATGTTCCCGCGGTAGCGAACGGGCGGCGAGTCGGAGGCGAGCACGGTGATCAACGCAACCTCTCCACTCCCGACCCGACGCTTCTCGACCGTGATCGTCGGCGGCGGAACGATCTGGCCATCTTCGCGCATGCCCGCAAGCTGCTGCAGATCACGATCCGAGATCTGCACACCCGAGGGTTGCCCGTCGTCCCTCAGGCCAACGATGGCGACGCCGAACCCATGCCCAGGCAGATCATTGGCAAAGGCACAAATCGCCTCGCGCAGCTTCGTCGGCGCGTCACCCGCGAGCGACTCCTTCCACTCAAGGCGGTCAGACTCGCCGCTAGCCACCAGCGCATCGAGCTCATCATCCGAAAGACGCATCTCCACCAGCCTACCCAAGATCCCGCCGAAACGCGCGACGCGCGCCTCCGCTACTCCGCGCATCCGCTCTCACCACCCCACGCAGACGTTCTTTGCTTCGGTGAAGAAGCGGAGCGCCTCGTCGCCGCCTTCGCGGCCGACGCCGGATTGCTTCATGCCGCCGAAGGGCGTGCGCAGGTCACGCATCATCCAGGTGTTGAGCCAGACGACGCCCGCGTCGATCTTGGCGGCCATCCTGTGCATGCGTTCGATGTCGCGTCCCCAGATCGAGCAGGCGAGGCCGTACTTCGTGCAGTTGGCGATCTGTACGGCCTCTCCGTGGTCGTCGGCGCCGTGGATCGTGACGACCGGCCCGAAGATCTCCTCGGTCGCGGTGCGACAGGTCGGCGAGAGGCCGACGATCACCGTCGGTTCGTGGAACCACCCGCCGCGGCAGCGCTGGGCGATGAGATGCGGCGCGCCGCCGCCGCAGACGACCTTGCCGCCCTCGATCTTGGCGAGGGCGACATAGCTTTGGATCTTCTCCAGGTGCTGCCGCGAGACGATCGCGCCGACATCGGTGTCGGTGGCCGTCGGATCGCCGGTCTTGAGCGAGCGGACCTCGTTGACGAAGCGCTCGGTGAATTCCTTCAGAAGCGCCCGATGCACGACGATCCGCGAGCCGCAGAGGCAGATCTCGCCCTGGTTCTGGAACGCGCTCCGCACGATCATCGGGATGGCCTTCTCGAGATCCGCGTCCTCGCAGACGATCGTGGCGTTCTTGCCGCCGAGCTCGAGCGAGAGCTTCTTGAACATCGGCGCGGCCACGGCGGCGATCGCGGCGCCCGTCGCGGTCCCTCCGGTGAAGCTGATCGCCGGCACATCGGGATGGGCGACGATCGCCGAGCCGACCTTCGCGCCGAGCCCGTGGACGATGTTGAGAACACCCATCGGCAGCTTCGCCTCGCGGCAGATCTGCCCGAGCATCCACGCGGTGTAGGGCGTCACCTCACTCGGCTTCGCGACGACGGTGTTGCCGGTCGCAAGCGCGGGGGCGATCTTCCAGGTGAACAGATAGAGCGGCAGGTTCCAGGGCGAGATGCAGCCGGCGACGCCGCGCGGCTGGCGGAGGACATAGTTGAGCGCCCGATCGTCGCTTCGATAGAACTCGCCGCGCTCATGAAGAATCGCGCCGGCGAAGAAGCGGAAGTTCGCCGCGGCCCGCGGGATCTCGAGCGAACGGGCCAGGCTGACGGGCTTCCCCTGGTCGCGCGATTCCGCTTCGGCGAACTCGTCGACGCGCCGCTCGATCGCGTCGGCGATCGCGTTCAGGACGCGGGCCCGCTCCGCCGCCGGCGTCTGTGACCAGCCGGGAAACGCGGCCTTCGCGGCCTCCACGGCGCGGGCGACATCGCGCTCGTCGCTGTCGGGGATCGTCGCGTACGCCGCGCCGGTCGCCGGTTCGAAGACATCGAGCCGTCCGCCGCCGACGGACGGGGCGTCCTGATTGGAGATGAAGTTCGAGAGCGTGTGCATTGCGAAGCGGAGCGTACGCGAGAGAATGGGCTCCCGAGATGCACGACGACCTCTACCGCTCAATCGTCCTCGGTCAGTTTGAGGCAGCGCTCGACATGGCCGCGCACGCCATCCGCCGCTGCCCGGCAAAGCACTGGGAGGGAATCATCGGGCGCTATCCCTTCTGGCAGGTGGCATATCACGCGCTTTGCTATGTCGATCTGTATGCCGCGCCGAGCAACGACGCGTGGCAGCCGCATCCGACCTTCCATCCGGCCGGTCGTGCGGAACTCACCGACGAGTTTCCGAGCCGCCGCTTCACGAAGGCCGAACTCCTCGCCTATGTCGAGCACTGCGCGACGCAGGTGAAGGCCTCGATCGAGGCGGAGACGCCACGATCGCTGCGGGGCCCATCGGGCTTCTCCTGGGTGAAGGTGAACCGCGCGGAGCTGCCGATCTACAGCCTTCGGCATCTCCAGCACCATGTCGGGCAACTCACCGCGTTCCTCCGCAGGGTGAACATCGGCACGCGCTGGGGCTACACGGGCCGCGCGCTCGAGCCCGTCACTGCCCCGCGAGTCGCCCGCCGTCGACGGGAAGGTTCACGCCGTTGACATAGCTCGCCGCCGGGCTCGCGAGGAAGAGCGCGACGGCGGCGATCTCGTCGGCCGAACCGAACCGGCCCGCGGGGATCGTCGCGATCGCGTCGCGCTCGACCTCGTCGATCGTCGCGCCGGCGCGGCTGGCCTTGCCCTTCATGAGCGCGTCAAGACGCGCGGTCTTGGTGAATCCGGGCAGGATGTTGTTCACCGTGATGTCGAATCGGGCGAGCTCCGTCGCAAGCGTGCGCGTCCAGTTCGCGACGGCTGCGCGGACGGTGTTCGAGACGCCCAGCCCCTTGATCGGCGTGACCACCGAGGTCGAGGTGATGTTGATGATGCGGCCGTATCTGGCCGCTCGCATGCCCGGGGCGAAGGCTTGGGCGAGCGCCTGAAACGAACCGAGGTGCATCGCCATCGCCTGCACGAACTCCTCCGGGCGGGCGTCGATCGCGAGGCCCGCGGGCGGCCCGCCGGTGTTGTTGACGAGGATGTGCACCGTGCCGACGCGGCCGGCGTGCTCCTGCGCGGCGCGTTCGACCGAACGCCAGTCGGCGAAGTCGACGGTCAGCGAGGTGTGGGCCTGGCCGGCCGGCCGCGGAAGTTCACCGAGCACGCGGGCGAGTCCGTCGGGATTGCGGCCGACGAGATCGACCGTCGCGCCGGCCGCGGCGAAGGCGATGGCGATCGCCTTGCCGATCCCCTGCGTGCTGCCGGAGACGAGCGCGCGCCGGCCGCCGAGCGTGAAGTCCGGAACCGAGAGCGAAGCCGACACTGCATCTGACGCCACGGACAAGCCTCCTATCGGCGTCGCGCGACCCGCGCTCGCCAAGGAGGCAGCGTAGCGAGGGGTTCGCGATCGCGTCCGCCGTGCGCGCGCGACAACGCCCGGCCGTGAGGTCGCTCACGGCCGGGCGAGAGACAGTCGCGCCGAATCAGCCCCAGAGGCCGAGCAGCACCGCGAGGTCGGACGCGCCGACGACGCCATCGTCGTCGAGGTCCGCATCGCCCGCGCCGCCCCAGGCACCGAGGAGAATCGCGAGGTCAGACGCGCCGACGGCGCCGTCACCGTCGAGATCGCCTTCGACGACGCAGTCATCGGGAACGCCGTCGAAGTTGGCGTCCTGCTGCGTGCCGTTCACGATCTCGAGGTAGTCGAAGACGCCGTCGCCGTCGCAGTCGGCGGTCGGATCGGGAATCACCCGCACGAAAACGCCCGAGGCAAGAGCCCCCTCACCCATCACCATGTGGTCAGCGTGGGCGAAGTAGCTGCCGGGCTGGAGCTGTCCGACCCAGATGCCGTCCGCTGGCAGCGGCGGCACGAGGAAGTTGTTCTCGGCGACCGGGAAGAAGATGTTCCATTCGACATAGACGAAGGTCGGCTCGGTGAGCGTGAACTCAACATTGAAGCCGGCCATCACATGGGCCTTGGTCTTGCCGCCGAGGGTGATGCCGTCGGCCGTCGCCGACGCGGTGAAGGAGATCGGCGTGACCGCGACCTGTGCGGTCGCAAACTCGACGAGCGTGTCGGTCTGGTTGTCGCAGATGAGTGAACAGGGATCGCCGAGGAGGGCATCACAGCTCTCGTTACACCCCGTCGTCGAGGTGTAGGAGGTCGCCGTGGTGACGCCGATCGACGCGGCGTGGACGCCGCTGACGATGAGGCACGAAAGGGCAAGGGACACAGACAACGATGCCTGACGCATGACAGACTCCCGCCGATCGGGTTCGAGGGAACGCTCAGGACCGCGCGAGGGTCGCGGCGAGCGGGGAACGAGGCCGGACGCCCACTGCTCCCCGACGGCGAGATGCGCCCCACGGGGACTCCGCGCGAGCTAGCGCGAAGCGTCCAGTGGGCTCTCCCCGGCGACGAAATGGACTTCCGAAGTGGCGCCCGCGCGGAAAACGCGAACACCCTCGCGAGGCTAAACCATCGCGAGGGCGTCCGCCAGTCGATTCCGCAGGATAAGCCGATTCGGACGCAGGACTCGCGCGACTCACGCGCGTCGCTCATCGCATCTGACCGACCTGCGAATCAGGTTCCGCCAGATCAGTTCCAAGCCCCGAGGAGCTGGGCGAGGTCAGCGGCATCCACGATGCCGTTGCCGTCGAGGTCGGCCGAGCCCGGTCCGCCCCACTGGCCGAGGAGGATCGCCAGGTCGGCGGCGTTCACGACGCCGTCGCCGTCGAGATCGGCGGGCACGCCGCAGTTCTCGGTGGAGAAGGTGCGGGTCGGGCCGGTCGCGGTGTTGTTGTTGCGGTCGGTCGCGACCACCCAGTAGGCGACATCAGCGCAGTCGCCGACATCCGGGAGGATCGCACGGTAGTTCCATGCGCCGACCCACTTCATGGGGATCTCGATCGGTGCGCCACCGTCGATCGTGTAGACGAGCTTCACGGCGCCTGCCTTGAACTCGTAGCCGCGATCGTTGGCGGTCTGGTCGAAGATCTGGGCCCGAACGGCGAAGGGACCGGTGCTCGCGCCCGGCACGACCTGCTCGGTGAGCTTGATGTTCGGGGCGAGCGTGTCGAGGGCGCCGGTCACGTTCACATAGATCTTGTTCGTGAAGACGCCGCTCTCGCCCTGGCCGGTCACGATGTCAGCGCGGCCGTCGCCGGTGAGATCGACGACCTTGCAGTCCATCGTCGAGTCGGAGCCGGTCGGGAAGATGCCCGCGGCGCTGGTGAACGCGCCGCTGCCGTTGTTGTTGTAGTAGCGATCGCTTCCGCCGAGGGCGCCGACGAAGAGGTCGAAGTCGCCGTCCATGTCGTTGTCGAAGAAGCGGCTGTCGTTGTCGTCGTTGCTCGGGTTCGGCGAGATCGACGCGGAGATGTTCGTCCACTGCGTGCCGAGGCCGTTGGCGTTGCGGAGGAGGAGCTCCTGCGAGCCCGGACCGCTGTTCACGCCGATGAAGTCCATGTCGCCGTCGCCGTCGATGTCACCGGCGTCGTACGAGTAGCAGGCGCCGCCGACAGGCATGCCGCCGCCGGTCGCCGGCACGCGGGTGTAGGTGCCGGTGCCGTCGTTCAGCCAGAGCTGGCTGTTCGCCGCACGCGATCCGACGAAGATGTCGAGATCGAGGTCGTTGTCGACATCGGCGAAGAGGATGTCCATCTGCTCGCCGATGTTCGGCGTCGGGACAGTGGCCGAGTCGGTGAAGGTGCCGGTGCCGTCGTTGCGGTAGAGGCGCGGACGGCCGTTCGTCGAGAAGCGGCTGACGGTGCCCGAGTTGTTGAAGATGAGGTCGAGATCGCCGTCGTTGTCGACATCGCCGAACTGGGCGCGGGCCGAGCTCAGGTTGATGTTCGGGAGCTGGGCGGAGCCGTTCGAGAAGGTGCCGGTGCCGTTGTTGATGAGGAGGATCGGCTTCTTGTTGAAGTCCTGGGCCAGGATGAGATCCCAGTCGCCGTCGCCGTCGATGTCACCGGCCTCGACGCCGCGGAACCAACCCGTGATGCCGGGGGCGCGGGCGTCGGTCTCGTCGGCGAAGACGCCCGAGCCGTTGTTGATGTACATGCGCGGCTTGAGGGCAGCGCCCTGGCTCGAGTAGCTCTGACCGTTCGCCCAGACGATGTCGAGATCATCGTCGCCGTCGAGGTCGACGAAGGTCATCTGGTTGGTGTACTCGTTGTTGCCCGCCGTCGGGAACCGAGTCGAGGTCTGGTTTTGAAACTGCTGCGCGGACGCTGACGAAGCGACGGCGGCAACGGCGGAAACGATCAGCGAGAGACGAATCGAACGCACAGGCTCCTCCGGAGGGCGGGACATGCCAACACCGGACCATCGCGCTGCCTCAGCGCTCATTCCAGTGCGGCTCATGCTGGTCAAGTCTGATAACGAAAACCGGTCCGCAAGCGGATCGGCGGTTCCAACATACCGCCGGTCTGGGCGAAGGCGCTGCTCTTTTCCGGAGTTTGTTTCGGAGTGAACGAAGCGCGGGCTGGCGGATCCAGTGTTTCCCTGATGGATGCCCGCGGACGCCCGCAGACCCCCACTGGTCCCCAATGATCCCCGCTCGGTGCGCCTTCGAGTCGCCCCTACCGGATGAAGCGGAGGGATCCGAAGTTCGGGACGACCGCCAGATCCCGCTTCGCGGCGTGGGTGAGCGGAGCCGGGAAGTAGACGCTCCAGGCGGGCCCCAGCAGGAGCTCGCGGGGGACGACGAAGGCCGCCTCCATGGCGAGCTGCTTCTGGACGAGGGTGTGGGGCCGACCCCAGATCCGACCGTCCTTGCTGAAGGCGGAGTTGTCACCCATCATCAGGAACTGGTCTTCGCCGAGTTGGGCCGGCTTCGCGATGTCGCTGCCGAAGCCGAGGCCGACGATCGGCGGACCGTTGCTCTGGAACTGCTCGCCCGCCGTCGTGATCGCCGGACGGTAGTAGATGTCCCGATCGACCCGGAGCCGGTGGAGGGTGAGGGGCGAGCCGGCGAAGTTCCACGCGATCATCGCGGACTCGGGCTGGCGGGTCACCGGATCGACGCGATAGGTGTCGAGCGAGAGATCGGGGAACGCGAAGCGCACGCGGTCCTCGACCGTCCACTCGTCGTAGGGGAGCGACGCGACCTCGGAGCCGTTCAGCCAGAGCGACATCGTCTGGTCAACATGCCAGAACTCGAGGGCGTACGGGCTTCCGACGGCGGGAGCGGCGAGCGGCAGCTCGACCGACGACAGCTCCTGACCGCTCGCGCGGTGCGTGATCCGCATCGAGGCCTTGCCGCCCGCGATCGACCACGCGAAGGTGTGCGAGCGGGCGTTGATTGCGAGTTCCGTCGTGAGGGCGGCCGGGTCGTCCGCCGCGATCGCGGCGCAGACGCGGATGTCGCTCACGCTGTAGGGCACGGCGTTGCGGAGGGCGTTGTAGGGCGACCGGTCGTCGATCGGCATGAGCGACGAGCGCCACGAGAGGACCGTCGGCTCGGCGGTTTCGCAGCGATACGCCGGCGTCGAGACATCCCACCCCTTGCCGATCCACGGGGGTCCGTCGTACTGACGGCGCATCCGCGTGCTCGCGCCGGCCGGATCGATCGGGGCGTAGTCGGCGTCGTGCACCGGCTGCCAGACCGCCCGCTGCACATGCTCGGGCTTCCGCTGCACGCGGAACTCCGAGAGCGGCGCGCCGGGCGGCGCGGTCCAGATGTCGCCGTCGACGGTCAGGAGCTGCTCGTTCGGCAGTCCGACCAGGCGCTTGATGTAGTTCTGGAACTCGCCGACCGGGTCGCTCGGGTTCTTGAAGACGACGACATCCCAGCGCTTCGGCTCCTGGATGAGATAGAGGAACTTCAGCACGAGGACGCGATCGCCCATCTGCTCCTTCAGCAGGTTCGCGCTCTCCGCGAAGACCGGCACGACGGGATTCACCATCGGATCGACGAGCGAGACCGTGGCGACGGGGCGGCCGCGCTCCGCCGCAGCGCGACGCTCGGCGGCGAGCGGCGCGTAGTCGAAGGCGTACTCGTAGCCGGTCTCGGGCGAACGGATCGTCGAGTGCGCGCCGAGCAGCGTCGGGGCCATCGAGCCGGTCGGAATCACGAACCCTTCCGTCACGAACGAGCGGACCGTCATCGCCAGGGCGAAGGCCACCGTGAGCGACTGAAGCGTGTCGACGATGTTGGTTTCGGAGTTGGAGGACATGAAGCCTGCGGAATCGGTTCGATGATGGTGCGGACTGGCGTTTGGCGCGACGAAGCGGCGCGGAGACCGATCGGGCGAAGGCTACGACGAGGGGTCCGCGCCCGGATCGCTTGGGGCGCCAGGCTCGCCGGCGGATCCATCCGGTCCGCGTCCGCCGCCGCGACGACGGCGGCGACGGCGGCGACGAGGCTGACCGTCGCCAGCGCTCTCGGCGTCGCCCTCGGCGCCCTCGGCCGACGGTTGCGGCGACTCGGCGCCGGACTCCGCCTCGGCGTTCGCGCGATAGGCATCCTGCTGCTCGGCCCGCGGGCGTTCGCCGCGTTCCGCGCGATCCCGGTCGCCGACGCGTCGGGCGACCTCATCGGCAGAGAGACCGCGAAGCGGGTCGGATCGCCGTGACTCGGTGCCGCGCCGCCCGCCGCCGCGCCGCTCGCGCGGCCCGCCGGACGAGGTGGAGGTCCGGCCCCCGCCGTTCGCGTCGCCCGACTCCGGCTGCGCCTCGGCGGCCGCCTTCGGCTTCGGGCAGGTCTCCGGATCCATCAGTTCCTCGACGGGCACGGCGATCTCGCGGCCGTCGTGCTCGAGCTGCACGAGCACGAGCTGCACGAGGATCTTGCCGTCGATGACGATGCCCGGACCCTCGCTCGTCCCGACGCGCGTCTTGTTGCGCGGCAGCCGCTTCTTGAGGTCCTCGTAGGTCTCGTCCTCATAGCGCAGGCAGCACATCAGGCGGCCGCAGCGGCCGGAGATCTTGAGCGGATCGAGCGTCGCCTTCTGCACCTTCGCCGAGCGCATCGAGATCGGCTTGAGCACCTTGAGGAAGTTCTTGCAGCAGCAGTGCTGTCCGCAGCGCTCGTAGTCGGCGACGAGTCGGGCCTCGTCGCGGGCCCCGACCTGGCGCATCTCGATGCGCGACTGGAACTCCGCGGCCAGCCGCCGAACGAGCTCGCGGAAGTCCACGCGATCCTCGCTCATGAAGTAGACGGTGAGATGCTCCTGGCCGAGCACCGGCTCGACATCGACGACCTTCATCGGCAGGCCGCTCTCGACGACGATCCGCTTGACGTCGCGCACCCGGGCCGCGGTCGCCGCCTGCACCTCGGACCAGCGGTTCAGGTCCTCGATCGTCGCGACCCGCAGCACCTGGCCGTCGGTGTGGAAAGGGTAGTCGCGACCGCCGGAGTTCTCGATGTACTCGAGCATCTCCTGCCGCGAGACCGACTTCGAACAGCCGCTGTTGCCGCAGGTCGTCGTGAGCATCTCGACGATCTCGGTCCCGCGGTGCGTGCGGGCGACGAGCTTCGACCCGCAGCCCGGCTTCGCGTCGCCGCGATAGGGATATTCGCCGACATGCTTCATCCGCCCGATCCGCACCACGATCGAGGTCGGCGGCTTGAGCCGCTCGTACGCCTCCGCGTCGGTCAACGCATCGCGGTGCGACGGATCGCGATCGGCCTCAAAGACGGGGAGCGGAAAGATCGACACGGCGGGGAGAGTGTAGCGACCCGCGATCGGCACACGCGGGGTTCACTCCTCGTCGCCGCCGTCGTCGTGATCGGCGGCGTCACCCTCGCCGGCGACGCGATCCGCGCTCCGGTCGCGGCTGCGCGAGAGCAGCTCGCCGATCTTCATCCGCTTGCGCTCGCTGAAGATCAGGCGGATCGGGACCTCGGAGTAGGGCAGGTGCTCGCGGAGCTGGTTCAGGAAGTACCGCTCGTACTGGCCCTTGAAGAGCTCCGGCTTGTTCACCACCATCACGATGGTCGGCGGGCGGACATCGATCTGCGAGACATAGAACACCTTCGCCCGCGTGCCGAGCTTCGAGCTCGGGCCGCGTTCGCTCAGGATGTCGCGGATGACGCCGTTCAGGCGGCCGGTCGTCTCGCGGTGGTTTGCCTGCCGATGCAGGTTGAAGGCCATCCGCACGAGGTCGCGGAGGCCGAGACCTGACTTTGCGCTCAGGAAGACGATCGGCGCGAAGGCGAGGCCGGGGAACTCCTGCTCGAGGTACTCCAGATAGGCCGACGGCTTCAGCTTCTTCTCGACGAGATCCCACTTGTTCACGGCGATCACGACCGGCTTGTGCTGGTCCTCGAGTTCCTGCGCGAGCCGCTTCTCGACCTGCGAGCTCTTCTCGGTCGCGTCGAGCAGGAGAACGCAGACATCCGCCCGGCCGATCGCGTTCAGCATCCGCTGATGGGCGAAGCCCTCGACCTCGTCCGCCCACGACTTCCGCTTGCGGACGCCCGCGGTGTCGATCGCGAGGAGCGACTTCCCCTCGATCTCGAAACGCACATCGATCGCGTCGCGCGTGGTGCCGGCGATCTCGCTCACGATGACCCGCGGCTCGCCGGCGAGGGCGTTGATGAGGCTCGACTTGCCCGCGTTGCGCCGACCGACGATCGCGAGCTTCATCTCGGCGTCGCGCCCCGGCGCCGACTCCTGCGGCACCCGTTCCCACATCGCCTCGAAGAAGCTGCGCCGCCGATACGCGCTCGCCGCCGAGACCATGATCGGATTCCCGAAGCCGAGCGACGCCGCCTCGAGGGCGTTCGACTCCCAGCTCTCGTCGTCGACCTTGTTGGCGACCATGACGACCTTCGGCGCGTGGCCGTTGCGGCGCATCATCGTGGCGATGGTCTGGTCGAGCGGCGTGACGCCGTCGTGGGCGTCGATGACGAAGAGAATGAGGTCCGCCTCGTCGGCCGCCGCGCGGATCTGGGCCTCGATCGCGCCGGTGAGGCGCGAGAGATCCTCGCCGGCATCGTCGAAACGCTTCCCCTCCGCCGTGTACACGCCGTAGCCGCCGGTATCGATGAGCTCGGCGAAGCGCGGCTCGGCCCCCTCGCGGTCGCTCGGAGCCGGAATCTCGATGGTGTGGCTCACCCGATCGCGCGTGACGCCGGGCGTCGGGTCGACGATCGACACGCGGCGTCCGGCGAGCCGGTTGAAGAGGCTCGACTTGCCGACATTGGGTCGCCCGATGATGGCGATACGGGGAAGCATGGGGGGAGGATGATACGGGAAGGCGGGTGCCGCACCGTCATTCGATGAGCGAAACGCCGGTCATTGCAGCGGGCTGCGCGAGTCCGATCATCGCCAAGGCCGTGGGAGCGATGTCCGCGAGCCTCCCGCCGCTCCGGAGCCGCCTGCCCCGGAAGGCCTCGCCCACGACGAACAGCGGAACCTCGAAGTTGGTGTGGGCGGTGTGCGGACAGTTGGCGACCGGATCCCACATCTGCTCGCAGTTGCCGTGATCGGCGAAGACGATGAGCGATCCGCCGCGGGCGAGCGTCGCGTCCATGATGGCGCCGACGCAGGCGTCGACGACCTCGCAGGCCCGCACCGCCGCGTCGAGCTTGCCGGTGTGGCCGACCATGTCGCCGTTGGCGAAATTCACGATGATCACGGGCTCGCAGTCGGCCGCAGCGAGGCGGCGAAGGACCGCATCGCGAATGCCCTCGGCGCTCATCTCCGGCTTCAGGTCGTAGGTCGCGACATCGCGCGGACTCGCGATCAGTTCGCGCCGCTCAAGCGGGAAGGGCTCTTCGCGATAATCATTGAAGAAGAAGGTGACATGCGGATATTTCTCCGTCTCGGCGCAGCGGAACTGGGCGACGCCCGCTGCGGCGAGCGTCTCGCCGAGGATCATCGGCATCCGCTCCGGCCGGTCGAAGACGACCCGCACCGGCAGACCGTCCTCGTACTCGGCCATCGTCGCGAACCAGAGATTGGTGAGCCGCTCACCGCGATCGAAGCCGCCGCCCTGGATCGCTTGCCACGCCTGGTCGTCGTAGACGAACGCCTTCGTGATCTCGCGCGGACGGTCGCCGCGGTAGTTGAAGAAGATGACGGCATCGCCCGATGCGATCCGCGAGGCGCCGGGAAGGTCCGGCGCGTCGGTCGGCGCGATCACCGTCGGCAGGACGAACTCGTCGCCGCCGCGCGAGGCGTCGCTCGGCTCGGCGTAATAGCGTTCGAGCGCCTCGACGGCACTCGTCGCCGAGCGCTCCGTACCCCGGACGAGCGCGTCGTATGCCGCCCGGACGCGCTCCCAGCGATGATCGCGGTCCATCGCGTAGAAGCGGCCGATGACCGTCGCGATCCGACCGATGCCCTGCGTTCGGCAGTGTCGCTCGAGCGTCGCGAGATAGCCGACGCCGGAACGCGGCGCCGTGTCGCGCCCGTCGGTGATCGCGTGGACGAAGACCCGATCGCCGGGGAAACCCTCGCGCTTCGCCATGTCGACGAGGGCCAGACAGTGGGAGAGGTCGGAGTGGACCTGGCCGTCGCTCGCGAGCCCGAGGATGTGCACGCGTCCGCCGGTCGAGCGAGCGTGCGCATACGCGCCGCGGAGCGTCGGATTCGAGAAGAACCGACCGTCCCGGATCGCCCGCGTGATCCGCATGACCTCCTGGTCGACGATGCGGCCGGCACCGATGTTCTGGTGGCCGACCTCGGAGTTTCCCATGACCGGTCCGTCGGGGCCGACGGGCAGTCCGACATCCTCCCCGCTCGTCCGGATGAGCGTGCTCGGCCACTCCCGCGCCAGCCGGTCGGCGGTCGGGGTCCGGGCGATGCGCGTCGCATCGAACGCGGCGTGCTCCGGATGCGGGTTGCGTCCCCAGCCGTCCCGGATCACGAGGACGAGCGGGATGGAGCGGAGGGACGCTGGACCGGGCCGGACGCTGGAGGACTCTCGGGCGTTCATGTGCGCAGGCTACACGGTTCGGGGTACCCTTCGGGCATGACGAGCCAGACCGACCTCCCGACCGGAACCTCCGACGCCGCAGCCGAACGGCCGCTGCGCGAGCGATACGAGGAGGTGCGCTCCCGCATCGCGGCAGCCGCGGTCCGGAGCGGGCGTCGGGCGAGCGATGTCATCCTCGTCGCGGTCACGAAGACCGCGTCGATGGACCAGATCCGCGAGCTGATCTCGCTCGGCCAGGTCGATCTCGGCGAGAACCGCGTCCAGCAGCTCCAGCAGCGGTCCGCGCAGATCGACGAGTTCCTCACCCGCCGGCGCGAGCTCGGGGCGCCGGCGAACGCGAAGCTCCCGCCGTCCGTGCGCTGGCACATGATCGGCACGCTCCAGCGAAACAAGATCAAGAAGGCGATCGAGATCGTGCGCCTCATCCATTCGGTGGACAACCTGCGGCTCGCCGAGGACCTCCAGGTCGCGGCGGAGCGACGGGACAAGCCGGTTGAGGTGCTCGTCGAGGTGAATGTCGCCGAGGAATCCAGCAAGCACGGCATCGCCCCCGCGGCGGCCCGACATCTCGTCGACATGGTCGACACGATGCTCTCGCTCAAGCCGCGCGGCATGATGGTCATGGCCCCGAACACGAACGACCCGAGCGTTCTCCGCCGCGTCTTCACCCGGGCTCGCGAACTCTTCGAGGAAATCCGCCGCGCCGGCGTCGGCGGCGATCGCTTCGACATCCTCTCGATGGGCATGAGCAACGACTACGAGATCGCCATCGAATGCGGCTCGAACATGGTCCGCGTGGGCAGCGCAATCTTCGGCAAGCCCGCGATCGAGGAAGCCCCGGACGAGGAGTGATCCTCGGGGGCGCCGCGAGGTCCCACCAGCTTTCTGCACGAATCCGCCAGAGAACCACAGAGGCACAGAGGGCACAGAGGCAGCACAGAGAAGCCAACAGAACGAGGGGATTCGTCGCACGAACTCGCAGGTGCGGAGTGGCTTCGGCTTGGTTCGGGACTTCTCACTGTGGCCAGCGCTCGCGCCTCTCAAGTCCCTTTGCCAAATGGCGGGTCTCGATCAACGCGATGCGTGTCGCCCATTCCGCCTCCTCTGTGAATCCTCTGTGCCCTCTGTGCCTCTGTGGTTCTCTGGAATGGAGCCCACAGGACCGACCCGCTCAGCGGCGGAACTGGTCCAGCTCGGACCAGCGGGCGAAGGCCGTCTCGATCGCCCGGCCGATCTCGTCGAGGCGGTTGGCGGCTTTCGTGATCTCGGCCGGCGCTGATTGATAAAAACCCGGCGCGGCCATCTTGGCCTCGATCGCCCGCTGTTCGATCTCGAGCTTTTCGATCGTCGCGGGAAGCGTGTCGAGTTCGATCGCCTCCTTCGCGGTCAGCTTGCGCCCCTTCGCCTGGGCGCTTGGCGCAGCGGGAGCGGCCGGCGCCTGCTTCACGACGGGCTCGACGATCTCGCGGCGATCGATCGGCGGCGGCGCGGTGCGACCGCTCACCCGCACATAGTCGTCGTAGCCGCCGGCGTACTCCTTGACCGCTCCGTCGCCCTCGAAGACGAGAAGACTCGTCACGGTGCGGTTCAGGAACTCGCGGTCGTGGCTGACCATGAGGACCGTGCCGCTGAACTCCGCGAGCAATTCCTCGAGCAGATCGAGCGTCTCCGCGTCGAGATCGTTCGTCGGCTCATCCAGGACGAGCAGGTTCGCCGGGCGCGAGAAGAGCTTTGCGAGCAGGAGTCGGTTGCGCTCGCCGCCCGAAAGGAGCGCGACCGGCGATCGGGCCCGATCGGGGGTGAAAAGGAAATCCCCGAGATACCCGATGACGTGCCGCGACCGTCCGCCGATCACCATCGTGTCGGTGCCGGTCAGGTTTTCCTGCACGCTCTTGCGTTCCTCGAGACCGGCGTGCAACTGATCGAAGTAGCCGACCTCGAGCTTCGTGCCGAGGCGGACCGTCCCGGCCGTCGGGGCGAGTTCGCCGAGGAGCAGCCGAATGAGCGTCGTCTTGCCGGCGCCGTTGCTGCCGACGATGCCGATGCGGTCACCGCGCGACACGATTGTCGAGAGGTCACGCACGATCGTCGGCCCGTTCGGATAGGCGAAGCTCACGCCGGTCGCCTCGGCGACGAGCTGGCCGCTGCGCTCGGTTTCCTGGGCGACCATGCGGACCGAGCCGGCTCGGTCGCGGCGCTGGCTTCGCTCGATGCGGAGCGCTTCGAGCGCCCGCACGCGCCCCTCGTTGCGCGTCCGCCGAGCCTTGATGCCGGTGCGGATCCAGACTTCCTCGGCCGCGAGGCGCTTGTCGAAGAGGGCGTTCTGCTTCTCCTCGGCCTCGAGCTCCGCCTCGCGGCGCTCCAGGAAGGTCTTGTAGTCGCAGGCCCACCCGCGCAGCTTGCCGCGATCGACCTCGATAATGCGGGTTGCGAGGCGCCCGAGAAAGCGGCGATCGTGGGTGACGAAAAGCAGCGCGCCGTTCCACTTCAGCAGGAAATCCTCGAGCCAACCGATGCTCGCGATGTCGAGATGGTTCGTCGGTTCGTCGAGCAGAAGAAGATCGGGATCGGTCACGAGCGCACGGCCGAGCATCGCCCGGCGCTTCAGTCCCGCCGAGAGCGATGCGATCGTCGCGTCGGGATCCATCGAGAGCTTCGTGATCGTCGCCTCGATCTGGTGGAGTCTCGACCAGCCGTCGGTCGCGTCGATGACCGCCTGAGCCTCGTGCTGCGCCGCTTCGTCATGATCGTGCTGGGCGCGGTGGAAGCGGGCGAGCGCGTCGCCGCCCGCACCGAGACCGCTGGCCACGATGTCGAAGACGGTGCCACCGAGCCCGACTGGCACCTGCTGGAGGAGTGTCGCGATGCGGAGCCCCGGCTCGCGCCAGAGTTCGCCGGAGTCGGCGTCGAGCTCGCCCGCGAGCACCTTGAGAAGCGTACTCTTGCCGGCGCCGTTGCGGCCGACGAGGGCGATGCGGTCATTCCGCTCGATCGTCAGGTCGACATGATCGAGGAGCGGCATGCCGCCGTAGCCGGCGACGAGATCGGTGAAGCGAAGGAGCGGCATGTCAGTGGACCGCCCCGCCGATGCCGGCTCGCAGCAGTTCGGGCAGCGGACGCGCCCGGCCTTCGCGATCGAGACACGCGAGCGTCGACTCGCCGACCGCGAGAATCTCATCGCCGCGCCGCAGCTCGTAGGTGTGTTCGATCTTCACATGGCCGACATCGCGGAGACGGGTGACGAGCGTCAGCAGATCGTCGTACTTCGCCGGCCGCCGATACTTCACGGACAGCGAGACGACCGCGAGAAAGACGCCTGCCTCCTCGAAAGCGCGATAGGTCTGGCCGCTCGCCCGCAGCAGCTCCGTGCGGCCCATCTCGAACCAGATCGGATAGACGCTGTGGTGCGCGACATTCATCGGATCGCATTCGCAGTAGCGGACGCGGATCTCGGTCGCGATCGAAGGTTCGGGGCGGTCGCGATGCTCAAGGCTGGCTGGGCGGTCGGGCGGCATACGGTCGGGCCGCGGATTGTGACAGAATCGCACCGGCTCTGTCACGCACACGAAGCTCCACCAAGGACGCGGGAAAGTCACTCGCCCGCTCGCGTCAAGTCCCACGCTCCGCTCACGCCGGCGACCAGGCCCCGAGCAGGATCGCGAGGTCGAGTGGGCCGATCTCGCCGTCGCCGTCGAGGTCGGCCTCGCGTACCGGCGCGTCCTCGCGCGGACCCCAGGATCCGAGCAAGAGCGTCAGGTCTTCGGCATCGACCTGACAGTCGATGCTGGTGTCGCCAGTCGGAGCCGTCGAGCGGGACCGGAGGCTGTCATCGAGACAGAGGATTCTGATCAGTCAGGCGATCACGCTCGTCCACACGCCGAATGACTTTCGCCGCGGGCTGTCAGGCTTGCCGACCACACTCCGGGCAGCGGGTGCGCGGCGGCCGCGGATATCCGCAGGCGTGGCACACCGGAGCGGCGGCGCGGGCGCGGCGAATCATGATGAGGAACGCAAGCGAACCTGCGGCCGTCGCAAAGAGTGGCAGCGCGAAGACGAGCGCGCCGGCAGCGGCGATGCGCAGCGACCACGCAGCCGGGGTTGCGTCGCCGAAGAGTCGCGGCGCAAAGGGCACGAGCGTGCCGAGGGCGAGGCCGAGATAGGCGACGATGCGCATCGCGGTGGCGAGGCGACGCGCCGGTCGGCCGAGGGCGACGAGCGCTGCGAGCGGGCCGAATGCCCGCGGCGCCGCGACGAGCCCGAGGAGCGTCAGGACGATCGCCCCGAGTCCGATGAGGGCATGCGTCACCTGCGGGGCGGACCTGGCCGGCGCGTGCACCTCGCGGTAGCCGGTGACGGTGATGAGGACGATGCCGAGGAGGAGCGCAAGCGGCGGCAGAATGCGGGGAAGCCGGATCCAGGCGCGCGTCCAACACGCCACGCCGACGGCAAGGGCGAAGAGTCCGAATGCGAGCGACCAACGGTCATAGAAGAGTCGCACGATGCCTCGGAACGCTTCGCCGGTCGGGAGAAGCATGAGCCACCACGCGACGAGCGAACAGGCGACGAGCGTGCAGCCGACCGCAAAGGATGCGAGCGCGGCGAGGGTCATCCGATACCAGCCGCGCGGCAGCTCGATGAGCTCGGCGTCGCGCTCGGAACGCTCCGTCATGTCGCACCGCCTCGGCGGTCACGGGCGGGGCTCTCCTGTGGCGCGGCGGCGCTTCGCGTCGGCTGGGCGCGCGGCCAGCTCGTCGGTGGCGTGAAGGGACGGCGGGCGAGCGTCGTGAGGAGGTCCGCAAGGTCGATCGGGGCGAACCCCCAACACTCGACGCCGACATCGGTCGAGCGACCTTCTTCAGGCAGCGCACCGTGCACATGGCCGTGGAGATGCACCGCGCCGCTCGGCCAGCCCTGCCACTGGCGCATCGGATAGTGACAGGCCACGACACGGATCCGATCCTCGCCGGGCCAGCCTCGCCACGAGAGGATGTCATACGCCTGATCGATCATGGCGTCAAACCAGCGTTCGCCGACCGGGTCGGTATTGCCGGTGACGAGGATGATGCGACGACAGGCGATCTGGTCGCGCAGGCGGGCTGCTCGTCGCTTGTCTGCTGCGGTCCAATCGCGCTCGCCGAAGAGGTCGCCGACATGGAGAAGGATGTCGCGGGCGCCGACCCGCTCGTTGATCGCCGCGACCATCGCCTCGTCGGCCGCCTCGACGCCGGTGAAGGGACGGCGGAACTTGCGGAGCGCGATGGCGTCGCCGAAATGCGTATCGGCGGTGACATAGGTCCGCCGGGTGCGCGTCCACAGGGTCTCTCGCAGCTTCACGGTCGCATTGTGCCAGATGGCGACACGCGGTCCGGACGCGGCCACGCACCGCCGCCTACCGCCGCCTACCGCCGCCTACCGTTGTTCGAAATCTCGTCTGTGCAACCGTTGTGTTTCTTGCCTGTTTGACAATCGTGGGGTAGGCTTCTGCCGACCCTCCCCTCCCCCGTCCCCTGATGCCGCGAATCCCCGTCCAACTCATCAGCAACCCGAAGACCTGGAGCCAGCTCATGGCACCGGTGAGGGCGGAGATCCTCGAGGCCCTTCGACTTCTCGGCCCCTGCTCGGTGGCCGAGATCGCCGCAGCCCTCGATCGGCCTGCCGACAGTCTCTATCGCCATCTCGAGGTGCTCGAATCCGTCGGGGTCGTCGTCGAGACGGGGTACCGCAAGGCTGGCCGCAACGCCGAGCGTATGGTCGATGTGATCGCCGATGACTTCGCGATCGACTTTCGTGATCGGGGCGGCGCCGCGGAGAACAAGGCGATCGTCGACTCCGTCGCGTCCTTCACGAAGGCCATCACACGAGCGGTGCGGGACTCGGCCGCCGCTCGTCAGATCGACTTCTCGGCGGATTCGCGCAACATCTCGGTGAACTATGAACTCGGATGGCTGACGCCCGAGCGCTTCGCCGAAGTCCGCGCTCTCATCCGTCGGCTGAAGGCGATCATGGACGAAAGCAAGCGATCGCCGAGCGGCCGGCTCTACATGACTCTTGCGATCGCGACGCCCGTCACGCGGCGTCGACACGCCCGCGGGGCGAACCCGCCGAACATGACAAGCCCCGCAGCGGCCGAAAGACCGGCGTCGTCCGGTCGCTCGCCATCTGAGCGCGCCCGCCAAACCCAAACGAAGAAATCCGCCGCGAAAAAGACGCGCGGAAACGCACCAAAGTCCGCCCCCTCCTCATCAACCAACCGCACTCGCCGGTAGCGAGTCGTCGCGTGTGCGACGAACTTCCACCGGCAACGCCGTCTCTCCATCGCCAAACAGGAGTCGCTCCATGCCATCTCGGCCATTCGCTGTCTCTGCGCTCACGGCAACCCTGCTCGTCACCCTTTCGGCATCCAGCCTCGGATTCGCCGGCGCGACGGCCGACGATCGGATTCCGGTCCGCACGATCGATGACCTGCCCCGACACACCTATGCGCTGGAAGGCAAGTCGGTCGAAATCCTGCGCGATCGGGAACGCTTCCTGAAGCTCGTCGACAAGGCCATCGCCGACTCGCTCGCCGATCTCGAGAAGTATCGCATCGAGGATGTCGCGACTCTCAAGGGTTATTACGACGGACTGTCGGCGGCGTTTTCGGCGAAGGGCGACTCCGAGCGGGCGCTCGAGTTCTCCGACAAGGCGAAGGCCCTTGAGACCAAGGAGCAAGAGAAGGCGATGCGCGGCGTGGCCCTGCGTGCCCGCATCGCTGCCCGGAAGAGCGCCGGCTCCGACGAGGCCGCGTACCTCGCTCGCTTCCGCGAGGAGCTTCGCGCCGCCATCGCTCCGATTCCCTACGAGCTCGTGAAGGACCAACTCATCGCGGTGCGGAGCCAGGCCAAGATCATCTCGAAGGATCTCATCGAGGCGAGCCTCGGCGCGTCGCTCGACCCGCTCATCGCCGCGGGCAAGGGCAGCGTGCCGCCGGAAGTCATCGGGGCACTCATCCAGGCGAACAACACGCTCACCATCACTTTGCCGCTCATCCCGATCATGGCGGAAGTCTTCGGCGAGAAGATCGACGCGAACGCCAACGCCGTCGCCGCAGAGGACCGCTGGACGCCGCGTCTCATCGCCCTTGATCCGGCCGCGAAGGCCACGCCGGTCGTCGTCGGCGTCTGGGATTCGGGCGTCGATACCGCGCTCTATCCGCAGAATCTCTGGACGAATCCGAGCGAGGAGTTGAACGGCAAGGATGACGACGGCAATGGCTTCGTCGACGACCTCCACGGCATCGCCTTTGGACTCGACCGCCGGCCGACGGTCGGTCCGCTCGCCTCGCTCGAAGGCCTCACGGGCGACAAGGCCCAACTCATGAGCTTCATCGCCGCCTCGCAGGACATGCAGGCGGGCATTCAAAATGAAAGGGTTGAGGCGTTTCAAAGTCACTATCGCAATTTGAAGGAATCGGAGATGCGCTCCTTCGGCGAGGATCTCAGCCTGCTCGGCAGCTATGTGCACGGCACCCATGTCGCGGGCGTCGCGATCGCCGGCAATCCCTTCGCCCGCATCGTCCACATCACCGAGAACTGGCCGTGGAAGTCGATTCCCGACGAGGCTCCGACCGTCGAGCTCGGCGAGCGCTGGGGCCTCTCCGCGAAGCAGGCCGTCGCATATCTCAAGCAAAGCGGCGCCCGCGTCGTCAACATGAGCTGGCGCGTCGGCCGCTCGGCCTTCGAGGGCATGCTCGAGGCGAAGGGCGTCGGCGCATCACCCGCCGAACGGGCGGAGCTCTCGCGGCGCATCTTCGCGGGTCTTCGCGACGGACTTGAGGAAGCGATCCGCAGCGCGCCCGAGATTCTCTTCATCGCCGGTTCGGGCAACGAGGACAACGATGTCGACTTCGCCGAGTATGTCCCCGCCGGCCTGCGCTTGCCGAACCTCCTGACGGTCGGCGCGATCGACGCCCAGGACCGCTTCACGACCTTCACCTCAACCGGTAAGGGCGTCGAGCTCTACGCGAACGGCTATCGCATCCCGAGCCTCGTGCCGGGCGGCGAGACGATCGAGTTCAGCGGAACCTCGATGGCCGCTCCGCAGGTCGCCAA
Organism: uncultured Isosphaeraceae bacterium; assembly: GCA_964395845.1. Classification (GTDB taxonomy): domain Bacteria; phylum Planctomycetota; class Phycisphaerae; order Phycisphaerales; family SM1A02; genus JAEUIT01. The sequence continues at coordinate 34,807 of CAYNCG010000006.1, forward strand.
TCTCGCGGCGAAGCTCCTCGCGCTCCGTCCCGAACTCACGCCCGACCAGGTCATCGCGGTCATCCGCGAACACGCCGATCCGATTCCTGGACAGGCCGGCCGCTTCATCATTCATCCGAAGCGCACCGTCGAGTCGCTGACGCGCTAACCGCGAGCGCCGCTGACCTCTGGCTCATCTTCGAAGCCCGCGCGGAATCGCGGCTCGTCCCACATCAGGCCGGTGGCGCTCATGCGCCGCCGGCCTGATCGCTTTGGCGGGGCGCGCCGCTTCGCCCTCGTTCCATCACGCTCGCCGGAGCACGGTGCGCAGTCGGCGCTTGGGCGGCGTCTCGTCGTCGACGAGGAGTTCGATGCCGTCAACTGGCTCGTAGTTGATGCTCGCGGCGAGGTCGGTGATGTCGCTGACCGTCAGGGCCCACGGCGGGCCCTCCTCGCGGCGCACCGCGTGGTCGCTCGCTCGGCAGAGGAGGAAGAGCGCCCCGTGCGGATGCAGCAGCGACTCGATCGCTCCGATCGTGCCGCGTCGCGTCTCCGGCGGGAGCGACTGGATGGTGTAGATCTCGACGACGAGGTCGAAGCGGCGACGCCAGCGCGTCGGGAGGCTGAAGACATCGGCCACGCAGAAGGAGGAGGCCCAATCGGCGTGCAGGCGCTTCGCGTGCTCGATCGCCGCAGGACTGATGTCGAATGCGGTCACGTCGTAGCCGCGCGAGAGAAGGGCTCGGGCGTCGTGGCCGAATCCGCAACCGACGACTGCGACGCGGGCTCCGGGGCGGATGATGTCCTGGGCCGATCGGTCGAGCCACGCGAGGAAGTGCGGATGGGCCCGGCCATCCTCCCACGGGATCGCTCCTTCGCCGGCGAGTCCGGCGCGGTAGATGGCGTCGAAGTCCCGACCGTGCGTCACGCTGCGGTCGAGGGTCGTGCCCACGAAATCGGTCGCTTCGGTCATGGCGCCTCCTGTCGGCGGGTAGCGAATCGCTCCCATCTGCCCGAATGCTCCAGAGCCCCCAACGCGTGCCCCCACCATACGGAATGTACTGCGCCGAGCACGCGGCCCGAAGCGCCAATGTGGAGCTTGCGGGAAAGTCGGCGCTCGTGACGACTGGCACGAAGCCCGTGCGCTCCTACCCCGCGCGGATCACCGGCTGGGCGGACTGCTCGCTGCAGAGAACGACCAAGAGGTTGCCGACGATCTGGGCCCGCTGCTCCGGGGTGAAGCCGCCGATGCCCTTCTCTTCGAGCCGGTGGAGGGCCATTTCGACCATGCCGGTCGCGCCTTCGACGATCTTCTGTCGGGCCGCGATGACGGCTTCGGCCTGCTGCCGCCGGAGCATCACCGCGGCGATTTCCGCGGCGTAGGCGAGGTAGCTGATCCGCGCCTCAAGCACCTCGACGCCCGCCTTCTGAAGCCGCTCGTGCAATTCTTGCCGAAGATGCTCGCCGACCTCGTCGGTCGTCCCGCGCAGCGAGCGGCCTCCCGCGTCGGCGGAGTCGTAGTGGTACTTGCTCGCGAGATTGCGGAGCGCCGCCTCGCTCTGCACGCGCACGAACTCGACATAGTCGTCGACCTCGAAGAGGGCGTCGGCGGTGTTGACCACCTGCCAGACGACGACCGCAGCGATCTCGATCGGATTGCCGTCGAGGTCGTTCACCTTCGCGGGCTGCCGCGAGCGCGACGCGGGCGTCACGACGCGGCCGTGCGGATCCTTCACCTCGCCCGTCGCGTTCTCACCCGTCTCGAAGGTGCGAGCGCGAAGCGAGACATGCTTCTTCGAATAGAAGGGGTTGACCCAGTAGAACCCTTCGCGGCGAATGGTCCCGTGGTAGTCGCCGAAGAGAACGAGCGCCCGCGCGTCGTTGGGATTCACGATCGTCAGCCCGACCATCGCGATCAGGGCCGCGACCTCGAGCAGGATGCCGACGACGACCAGGATCGCCCGCGCCTCGGCGCTCGCCCCGAGCAGCGAGGGGAGCACGAAGAAGACGGGCCCGAGGACGAGCATCACGATGAGAATCAGCGTGAGGATCGGCCAGCCGGACTGGGGACGCAGTTCCTTCTCGGTCATGCTCGGGCTCCCGTCACTGATGGATCATGCGACCCTCGGTACCGAGCGCGGCCTCGTGGATCGACTCGGCCATCGTCGGATGGGCATGCATCGTGGAGATGATGTCCTCGGCGGTCGCCTCGAGGCGCTTCGCGAGACCCATCTCGGCGATCAGCTCGCTCGCGTCCTCACCGATGATGTGGGCGCCGAGAATCTCGCCGTAGGGCTTGCTCGTGATGATCTTGACGAAGCCCTCGGTCGCGCCGACCGCGATGGCCTTGCCGTGACTCTTGAGCTGGTAGGTGCCGACGGTGTACTGAATGCCCTTCGCCTTCGCGTCGCGCTCGGTCATGCCGATCGAGGCGATCTGCGGGTTCGTGTAGGTGCAGCCCGGGATGGCGCCGTAATCGACGCCGAGCGTGTGATGGCCCTTCATCCGCTCGACGCAGGTGATCGCCTCTTCGCTCGAGACATGGGCGAGCCACGGCGGTCCGATGACGTCGCCGATCGCGAAGATGCCCGGCACGCTGGTCGCGTAGGTCGGCTCGGGCTTTTCCTTGTAGTCGGTCCAGATGTGTCCCTTCTCCATGCGGACATTCACCCCCGGACCGAAGAGGCCGTCGGTGCGACCCTGCACGCCGATCGCGACGAGGACGACATCGGCGTCGAGCGTCTGCGTCGCCTTCTCGTCGCTCACCGACACCGCGGTCACCGTCGCGCCGCCGTCCTTCTTCTTCTCGATCTTGTTCGTGGTGTGGCCGACGAGGAACTTGATCCCCTGCTTCTCGAACGCCCGCTTCGCCGCCTTCGAGACATCGTCGTCCTCGACGGGGAGAATGCGATCGAGCATCTCGATGACCGTGACATCGGTGCCGAAGGCGTTATAGAAATAGGCGAACTCCATGCCGATCGCGCCGGAGCCGATGATGACCATCTTGTTCGGGCGCTTCGGGAGCGTCAGGGCCTCGTAGCTCGAGATGATCGTCTTGCCGTCCTTCGGGGCGAAGGGAAGCTCGCGCGGGGCCGCGCCGGTGGCGATGAGGATGCGATCGCAGGTGATCGTGCCGGCGACCTTCGAGCCGGTTCCCTTGTAGTAGTCCTGGTCGGCCTCGAGCACCTCGATGCGGCAGGGACCGGTGGAGGTCTTGCCGCTCACGACGCGAGCGTGGCCCTCGATGTGATCGACCTTGTTCTTCTTGAAGAGGAAGCCGACGCCGGTGTTGAGCTGCTTCGTGATGTCGCGGCTGCGGCCGATGACCTTCTCCCAGTTCACCTTCACATGCGAGGGATCGATCTCGATGCCCCACTCCTTGCCGTGGCGGATCGCCTCGGCGTAGAGCTCGGCGTTGTGCAGGAGCGCCTTGGTCGGAATGCAGCCCCAGTTCAGGCAGACGCCGCCGAGCTTGTTGCGCTCGATGCAGGCGACCTTCATGCCCATCTGGGCGGCGCGGATCGCGCCGACATAACCGCCCGGTCCGCCACCGATCACGACGAGGTCGTAGTGCTTCGTATCCATATCGAAAGGGTCGAAAAGGCCAGATGGAACCACTCGCGCCGCGACGGCGCGGAGGGAGGGGGAGTGTAGCAGTCCCGTCGGAGCGGAGGCTCTCTCGAGATCGGCGGTCGAGCGCGGCCTACCGGCTGCGCCGCACGCGAATCACCAGCCAGTCGTCATGCTCGATGCTCTTTCCGGCATCGGAAGGCGACGCCGGAATCGAGAGGACGATCGCCTCCCCGAGGGCACATCGGACCTGCGACGAGATCGTGCGGAGCCGCTGTCTCGTCCGGTCCAGGGAGGATCCGACGGATTCCCCGCCCTGTGCCATGATGACCTCGGGCGTCGCCTTCCATGCCATCGTCACCTCGACCTCGGCGCGGTCGCTGTTCTGCTCGACGAGCGGCAGCGTGATGATCTCGAGGCCGCTGTGCACCTGTCCGAGAATCGCGGTCGTCGCCGAGGCCTGCTGGGCGACCGTCGCCCGCTCGGCGGCGACGACATCGATCTGCGAGACATCCGAGATCCACGCCCCCTCGCCGTTGCGCGTGCCGACCGTGCTGCGGAAGAGAACGCCTTCGACCTGCGCTCCGAACGCGAGCTGGTCGGCGACGCTCCCGGCAACGACGGGGAATCCCTCGGCTGCGGAGCGCACCGCCGCGGCACGCTGCGGAGCGAGGCGCACGATCGCGACATCGACATGCAGAGGCTCGGGGCGCACCGAGCGGAGGAGGTCCAGGAGCGCCCGCACATCGGTGTGGTTACGAAGCGACTGCCGCACGAGGAGGACGCCGTCGCGCACGCTGACGGAACCGATCGCGCCGCCGTTGTCGAGCCACGAATCGGGATCGACCTGCTGGGTGAGGAGATCGACGAGCGACTCGATCTTTTCCATCCGCGTCGGATCGTCGGCCTCGTCGCCGAAGATCGATCCGCCGCCGCCGCCGCCGCCGCCCAAGCCGCCGCCCAAGCCGCCGCCACCGGCGACCTTCGCGACCGGATCGCCGCCGACCCACTCCCGACCGGTCGTCGCGAGGCCGAGCGATGGCGTGCTCGCGAAGCGCCGGATCGCGTATCCGCTCTCGATGAGATCGCGGACGTCGTAGGCCCGCAGCATCGTCTGGCGGTCGAGCGCCGCTCGATTCGTGATGATGACGACGCCGCGATCGACGGCCCAGCCGAGCGTCGTGCCGCCGCTGGCGTCGATCTCGCGCACGATGTTGTCGAGAAGGACCGAGAGCGGAACATCCTTGAGCCGCAGCTCGACCCGGCGGTCCTTCCGGATGCCCGCGGCGTCGAGGACGCCCCAGGAGATCTGCACATTCAGCCCGTGCTTCTCCCGCAGCTCATCAATGACCTTGACGAGATCCTCCGGGGCGTAGTCCACCGTCGTCCGGGTGGTCTCCAGCCGTTCGATGAGGGCCTCGTCCGCCGTCAGCGTCCGCCCGGATTCGGTCGTCCCCGGTGCCTTCGCGACCTGCGTCAGCGGTGCGGCGACCGACCGCGGAGTCGCGGTCAGCATGGGGACAAACATCACGGCGCATGTCGCGACCGCACGGGGGAAGGCTCGGTGCATCATCTGTGGAAGTCCTCGGGAGGAATCGGTTGGCGTCGCCCGGACGCCCGTACCGCTGCCAATGCCGACGCCAGTGGAACCCCAAGCCGACAAGGCCGCAACCCCCGCCGAGCGAACTTGATCGGGAAAACGCCGCGACTGGCAGCTTTGGCGGTCTCGATGCGCCCGAATGACGCTTTCCTGCATGGGACGCCGGAGGCCATCACCGACCGACGCTCGTTGATGGCGGCCCGCTCCGGACTCGTGCGGACAAGGTCCGAATGCGCGCCCTCCGCCGGCCGATCGGGGCGGATGCGTCGCCGATCCAACGCCCTCTTCGCGTCCTGCTAGCATTCCCGCTCTTCGGATCCGACTCCGTGCGCACAGCCCTCGTCAGTGACATCCACGCGAATCTCGCCGCATTCGAGGCGGTCCTCGCCCACATTGCTACGAAGCAGGTCGATCGCATCATCTGCCTCGGCGATATCGTGGGCTACGGCCCGGATCCCGTCGAATGCGTCGATCTCGTCGCCCAGCGCTGCGAGTGGTCGCTGATGGGCAACCACGACTGTGCGGTGCTCTACGAGCCGACGAACTTCAACGAGGCCGCCCGCCGCGCCGCGTTCTGGACCCGCGACCAGATCAACAACCACCACCTCCGGCTGATGGGCGAGCTCGAAGCGCTTCGCTCCGCCGGGGAGCTTGGTCCCGACACCTTCGAGCGCCGATCCCGCGAGATCGAAGCCGATCGGCAGCGGCGGCTTGAGTTCATCATGACGCTCTCCGTCCGGAAGGCCTTCGGTCCCTTCATCTGCGTCCACGGGACGCCGCGGAAGTGCATCAACGAATACCTCTTCCCCGACGACACCCTGTCGAGTCCGCAGAAGGTCTCGCAGATCTTCGGGCATGTGCCGCGCTACTGCCTGGTCGGGCACACCCATGTGCCGGGGGTGTTCACGGACGAGCCGGACTTCTACCCGCCGGAGGACTTCGACGGCGTGTATGTCCTGCGGCCGGAGGAAAAGGCCATCATCAACCCCGGCTCGGTCGGTCAGCCCCGCGACGGCGACCCGCGGGCGAGCTACGCCGTGCTGGAGGAGTTGGTCGAGCCCTCGCTTGGGGGTGACCAGACCATCCACCGGATCGAGTTCCATCGGGTGGAGTACGATGTGAAGCGCACCGTGGAACGGATCCACGCGATTCCCGAACTGTCGAACTGGCTCGGGGATCGCCTGCTCGAAGGCCGCTGAACGGATTTCGGCGGGCAGCGGACCATCGCCCCCTTTCGTGCCGCCGCCGGCTCGCCCGTCGGATGGGCCGTGAGCGCGTGGAGGGTCGGTTCCCAGGTGCTGTCGGTGCAGGTGGTGGCGTCGCGCGGTTCGGACACCGCGGGACAGGCCGCCGACGCCAGAACGGCGTCGCGGGCGCTCATCGCCACGACACCGACTTCATCGCTCCTTCCTCATCACGCCCTCGAGCGCGACCCGCACTCGTCCGCCGCATCCGCCGATGACCCCAGCCGCCCGCAAGATCGTCGTCACCCTGGTCACCTTCCTTGCCGCGGCCACGATCTTCACGGTCGTTGCGCTCTCGAGCCCGAAGAAGCCGGCGACCGACCCGACCGCCTCCGCATCCGAGACGAAGGCGACGGAGACCGCGTCGCCGTCGCAGGACGGGAAGGCGACGGACCCCGCCGACGGAGCCGAAGGAGCGAAGCAGGCGTCGGATGTCCCGACCGAATCCGCGGCCGGGCAGACCACACCGCCCGCAGCCAACGCCAACGCGACGACCCCGACGGCACCCTCCGTGCCGACGGTCGCGGCCCCGTCCGCGCTCTCCGCGCGCGTGCCCGCGGGCCTCACCGCTCCGACCTCGCCGGCGACGATCGGCTCGCTCGATCCGAAGACCCATCGCTATCGGATCGAGTTCTCGACCTACGGCGCCGGCATCCAGACGATTCTCTTCAGTGACTTCTGGCGCACCGCGCGAGCCCTCACGGCTGCGCGAGCGCACGCGAACGATCCCTCACGGCCGATGCCGCCGGACACCGAGCGCCATGTGCTCGCGGCGGCGACCTCGCTCTATTGGGCGGGCGGCGTCACCATCGTGCCGGTGCTCGCCGCGCACTCGGTTGAGGTCAACGGCGTCACGGTGGACCTCTTCGGCCCGATCTGGGGCGAGGTCGCTCCGGGCAGCTTCGCGACCGAGATCGTCGACGCCGCCGGCACGCCGCAGGTCCGCATCGATCGCGTCTTCGCCCTGAAGCCCGATTCCTTCGACCTGTCGCTCCGCCAGACGGTGACGAACCTGACCGCGGCCCCCGCGAAGGTCCGCTGGTTCCAGTACGGACCGAGCGACCTGCCCTCCGAGCCCGGCGCGAGCATCGAAGTCCGCCGCGTGCACATCGGCCACCTCGTCGGCCGCGACCGCGACCCCGACCAGACCTATGTCGTCACGACCGGTCAGATGTACGAGCACTCGAGTGCCCTCAGCATCGCCCAGCGCATCTTCGAGCAGCGGAACTATCTCTGGCCAAACGACGAGGCCAAGGCCGGCGGATTCACCCCCTCGTGGATCGCGACGACGAGCCGCTATTTCGCCCTCGCGGTGCACGCCCCCGGCGAGCGCGTCGGCTCCGGCAACAAGGGCATCGGCGACATCGTCGACTCGGTCACCGTCCAGTCGAACAACGCCTCGGCGAGCCCCGATGTCCGACTCCTCACCGGCCTCATCAGCCCGCCGCGCGAGATCGCTCCGGGAGCGTCGGCCTCCTTCGACCTCGGCGTCTACGCCGGTCCGCTCGACCCGAAGGTCCTGGGCGGCGTCGAGCCCTATGTCTCGCTCTCGATGAAGCAGTCGATCGTCTACCTGCTCTCGAGCTGCTGCTCCTTCTGCACCTTCGCGTGGCTCGCGAACTTCCTCGCGAGCTTCCTCTCGCTCATCCACGACTATCTCGTCTTCGACTGGGCGCTTGCGATCATCGTCCTCGTCATCGTCGTGCGGCTTCTGCTGCACCCGCTGATGAAGAGCTCGCAGATCAAGATGCAGCGATTCGGCCGCATGATGGCCGAGCTCAAGCCCGAGCTCGACGCGATCCAGAAGCGCTACAAGGACGATCCGAAGACCGCCCAGATGGAGCAGATCCGCCTCTATCGCGAAAAGGGCGTGAATCCCGCGGGCTGCGTCGGCGGCATCCTCCCGACCTTCCTCCAGATGCCGATCTGGATCGCCCTGTACGCGGTGCTCTACTTCAACTTCGACCTGCGGCAGCAGCCGGCGTTCTTCGGCCTCTTCCAGTCGATCGGCGGCTGGCAGTTCCTCGCGGACCTCTCGCGGCCGGATCTCTTCATCTCCTTCGCGACGCCGCTGAACCTCTACTTCTTCGCCCTCGACGGACTGAACATCCTGCCCATCCTGATGGGCTTCGTGTTCTTCCTCCAGCAGAAGTACATGACGCCGCCGACGCCGAACATGACGCCGGAGCAGGAGCAGCAGCAGAAGATCATGAAGTGGATGATGGTGCTGATGTTCCCGGCGATGCTCTACATCGCGCCGAGCGGCCTCACGCTCTACATCCTGACCTCGACCTGCATCGGCATCTTCGAGAGCCGCATGGTGAAGCGGCACATCGACAAGTACGGACTCGCCGATCCGCCGAAGGCTGCGAAGAAGTCCTCGAGCGGCCTCGCGGCGAAGTTCATGGAGATCCAGAAGCGCAAGGAAGCCGAGCGCCAGGCCAAGATGTACAAGGAACGCAAGTGACGCCGCGGCCGGCGCGCCGCGTGATGTCATGAACGCTCCGACAATCGATCTCGCGAGCACGATCGTCGCCCGGGCCTCGGCGCCGGGCGTCGGTCATCGGGCGATCCTGCGCTTGTCAGGCGACGGATGTCGGGCGCTGCGGCGAGCGGTCGCCGGAGAGGCGTCGTTCGAGCGCGGCGCGAGCACCGTTCGGCTCGCGACGCAGCTCGGATCGGTGCCCTGCATCGCGTTTGCGGCGCTCGCGCCGCGGAGCGCGACCGGCGAGGACACCCTCGAGTTCCTGCTTCCCGCGAACGACACGCTCGTAGCGACGGTCGAGGCCGCCCTCCTGCAGGCCGCGCGAGACCTGGCGATCCCCCTTCGTTCGGCCGCGCCAGGCGAGTTCACGCTGCGGGCCTTCACCCGCGGGCGCATCGACCTGACGCAGGCCGAAGGGATCGCGGCGGCGATCGCGGCGACGACGCACGCCCAAGTGCGGGCGGCGCGGCAACTCGCCGACGGTGGACTCGGTCGCTTCACCCGCGGCCTTGCCGAGCGCGTCGCCCATGACCTCGCCCTCGTCGAGGCCGGCATCGACTTCACCGATCAGGAGGATGTCGTCGCGATCGCACCGGAGACGCTCGCGGAGCATCTCGCGGAACTCCGCGCGACGCTTCGCGCTCGGCTCGCCGGGAGCGTCGCATGGGAACGCTTCGACGCCGCGCCGCGCGTCGTTCTCGTCGGCGCGCCGAACGCGGGAAAGAGCTCGCTCCTCAATGCACTCGCAGGTCGAACGCGGGTGATCGCCTCGCCGATCGCGGGCACGACGCGCGACGCGATCGAGGAGCGCGTCGAACTCGAGCCGGGGCGGCCTGCAAGCGAGATTCGGCTCGTCGATGTCGCCGGACTCGAGGACGAAGCGACCGGCCATGCCCGCTTCGCCGAGGCGATGCGCGAGCGGGCACTCGACGCGATCGCCCGGGCCGAACTGGTGCTTCTCTGCGCGTCGCAGGACGCGCCGCCGACCGATGCTGTACGCGAGGCGCTCGATTTACTTCCGGCACAGGTTTCGGTCCTGCAGGTCCGAACGAAGTGCGATCTCGATGACCCGGCGAAGACTGCTGAAGAGACGAGCGACCTGCGCGTGAGTATCCGCCCCCGCAGCGGCGCGGACGGCGGCATCGATCACCTGCGCCGACGCATCGCCGATGCGCTTCGAGCTCGACTCGCGGATCTCGGCGGTGAAACGCTGGTGCTCGCGGAACGGCATGCACAGTCGCTTCACGCCGCGCTTGCCGCCCTCGACGAGGCTGAGACGCTCGTCCGCGCGTCAGGCGGCCGCGACCCCGAACTCGTCGCCGCCTCGCTCCGCACGGCGCTCGACGCCCTCGGCTCGATCAGCGGCACCATCGCCCCAGACGACATCCTCGGCCGGATCTTCGCAAGCTTCTGCGTCGGGAAGTAAGGGCGAGGCCGCGGCAGACGCCGAGGCGTCCGAGCAGGCGGAAGCAGAAGTGACCTCGCTTGATCGACACTCAAACGGTGTCGATCAAACTGGGCGCTTTCGGTTCAGCAAGCGGAGTCCACCTTGATTCAGCGGTCCGCCGTCGGCGGACACGCTCGGCCCAGGTGACGGCATCCCAGTCCGCGGATCGAGCAGTTGGCGACGATCAAAGGCCGCCGAAGCATGCTCGTACGGACGAAATGTCCGTGACTTCCGGAACGCCCCATAGGTATTGTGTGGTCTATTGGCATCTATTCACAGGAGTCAGCATGCGGTACAGCAGCTTCAGCATCACCATGCCCACCCCCATGCGGGCCTTCATTCTGGAACGCATGCGCTCGGGGAGCTGGGGTAATGTCAGCGAGTACTTCCGCCATCTCGTTCGGACTGATCAGGAGCGCCTCGCCCGTGAGCGCCTAGAGTCGCTCCTCGCGGAAGGGCTGGCCAGCGGACGAGCGGTCAAGGCGACGCCGGAGTTCTGGGAGGCATTGAAGACCGAGGCGATTCAGCGGGCGAAGCCAACAGCCGCGAGGAAGTCGACGACGGTTGCCGCTGCCAAGCGAGCGCGTCGGTCGGCGTGAGTCGCGGAGTGAATGTCCTACCGCGCGCGTCGCGAGACTGTGCGCAAGTTCGGGGCGTCCGGGTCGGCGATCCCAAAGGCTGACCCAACGCGATGTGCTGGAACCACTAGCAACGCCCTACCCGCCATTGCTACACTCGGTGCGTCGCTCGGTGACCGGAGGATTCATGATGGACTTTCGCGGCGTATACGAACATGGTGTGATCCGTCCCACGGAACCGGTATCGCTTCCCGAAGGTACCGAGGTCTCCTGTCAACCGATCGGTGGACCCCAGGGACTAGCGAGCCAGTTTTGGCTCCGCGAGAGCGTCGAGACACTTGCCGAGAGGCAGGGCGTGCGCCCCATCGACAGCATTGAGAGCCTCCACGCTGACTGGGCTGACGACGAGCCGATCGAAGAACTTCTCGCTTCCATTCGAGCGTCACGAGCATGATCGATTCAGTGCTCGTCGATACGGACGTGTTCTCGTTCCTGCTGAAGCGAGATTCGCGTGCAAGTCAGTATGCCCCGCATCTGGAGGCAAAGCGAGGTTGCCTCTCGTTCATGACCGTCGCAGAACTCTATCGGTGGGCGATCTCGCGAGCTTGGGGTGAGACTCGGCGGAGAGCTCTTGACGAAAGTCTGCGGCGGTATGTCGTCCTTCCGTTCGATGCAGGACTCGCAGAAGCTTGGGCGACGATCTCAGTTGCCCGAGCGCGATCGGGCAGGCCGATCAGTTGCGGCGACTGCTGGATCGCAGCCACCGCGCTTCGCTACGGCGTGCCGCTGGTCACGCACAACGGCAGGGACTTCACGGGCGTCGATGGCGTAACCATCATCACCTACGGCGGCCAGACTGAACAGCGATAGGCCGTTTGTCATGACTAGTTCTCTTCTGCAGCGGATCACGATCGAGCCCGGGAAGTGCGGGGGACACCCTTGTATTCGCGGTTTGCGCATGCGGGTATCCGACGTGCTCGAGCTTCTTGCGAGCGGCGCGACGATTGATGAGATCATCGACGACCACCCGTCGCTTGAGCCGAACGATGTGCGAGCGGCGCTGATGTACGCAGCGGTGCAGAAGAGCCATGGGGCGGTGCTTCTGCAAGGATCACGATGAGAGATAGCCTCGTCGGTTGGGCCTCATTGCAGCGCGCCGCGTGCTGCCCTTCGTGCCTCGTCGTGTCCTTCGTGGTGAAGCCATGCCGCTACCCAAGTCCCGCTCGGCGCGGATCGTTCACCACGAAGACCACGAAGAGGCACGAAGGGCGATCAAGGCACTGACATCTCGGGAGCAGCCCGATCAGCGGTTGTCTGGCGCGTCCGCTTGCGCGCCCACAGGCACCAACTTCGGCTCGGTGTTCGGCCACTCCGGCTTGCCACGACGGCGGACTCGCTCGGCCCAGGTGACGGCGTCCCAGATGCGTTCGGCGCCGTTGGCGTAGCCGACGACGAGACGCTCGTTGTTGGGCTCGATGAAGATCGCGGTCGGGGCTGCGGTGATGCGCTCTTCGTTGAGGGTGAGGAGTTCCTTGCCCGTCTCGCTGTGCCAGATGCGGATCGAGCCGTCGTCGGACGCGGTGAAGTAGCGGAGGCCATCGAAGCTCGGGGTCATCGCGCCGACTGCGTGACCATTTGTCGGCAGTGTCACGCGAACGGCAAGTGACGCCCCGTCGACGACATGCGTGCTGCCGTCCTTCATGCCGACGAGGAACTCCTTGCGAGCGGGCACGCCGACGATGGCTGTCACCGCACCGCCGCTGACCGATGTGCGCGTGCGCTCAGTGAGCTGGTCGTTCGAGCGAGCGAAGACAACGATGTCGCCTCGACCGTTCGCCACGGCGATCGAGCCGTCAGAGCCAATCGCGCACCGCGGCGATGCGGACGCGAACTCAGCCGAAACGCTGCCGCGAGCGAGCACGGTGTTGTCGAGCGCCGACCGCAGCGAAAGCTCGCCGCTCGCATCAAGGATCGCGAGAAGTTCGCCCGTCGCACTCAGCGCGACCGCTCGCGTGGTCGCGCCGGGGTGATCGACACGAAGCCGCTCATGGAGTCCGTCGGCGTCGATGATCTGGAGCGAGTCCTGGTTGATCGCGACGAGGCGTTCGCCGTCAGCACTGGCTGCGCCGAGAAGGACGTTCGATATCACGCCCGAAACGGGGAAGCGGTCGATCCGCATGGGATCGAAGGTGAGAAGAGCGTCGGGGTGGAGGGTGAGGATGACCGCTGTCTTGCTCCCGCGAGAAATGTTGAGCGCCTGCACTTGGTGGCGATCGTCAGCGACGCTGGACGCGGAGAATCCCACCGAGGGTCTCGCGGAGACGAAACGCAGTTGCTCTTCATCCGCCGGGACGACAGCCAACAGGGTGAAATCCGGAGAGTGGCCGCAGCCGACTCCGCTCTTCGCCCACGTGGTAGGAAGTTCTGCCCAGCGCCCAGTCACCCGGCTCCAGCCCAGCGGCGAGTCTTCGCCCGATCGTACAACTGCTATCGCGGGGTCCGCGGTTGGCTTGACTGAACCACTCGGCCTTACGGCGCCAGCTCGCGTCCAAGTCTCGGTGTCTGCGTGATACTCAGATAGGTGAGTGTCACCTGGGTGTCGCACCACGATAAAGGTTGATCCATCCACACCCACGAGCTGCGCAAACCGCGAGTCCGAAAGCTCACGTCCGTCGGCCACGGCAAGGACCCGCCCTGATGCCGTTTCATCCACGCCGAACACTGCGACATGTCGGTCAGTCAGACGAACCGCGCGCAAATCCGTTCCGTTCGCCAAGTCGACTTCGGTAGGCTCCAGGTCGAGTCCAGTTTGAGAGTCGAGCCGCCACAGTCGAAGTCTTCCGTTCGCATGGAGTGTGACCATCCGAGTCGAGTCGGGGGAGAACTCCATCGCGACCGCGTCGCTTGTTTCCCAGACGGGGTGCACTTGTTCGCCAGCGAGCAAGAGCAAGTGAGCCGACCCCTCACCTCTTGCCCAAGCCCAGCGCCCATCGCTTGAGACATCTTGAACGATCACGTCTGGAGTAGCGAGCCGACAAGTCGAGACGATTGCAGCCGTACGGAACTCCCACGATCTGATGAAGTCCCGTGCAGCGAAGTGAAGCCTCTCTCCATCAGCTGAGATCCGAATTGTCCAAGTTGCGACGTGCTTGGTTCTCCAGCCCTGCGGGAGTGCGAACCTACGGAGGACGGACAGATTCGGAACTGAGATCGCAACCAGTTCGTCGCCTTCCAGCATCAGGTAGCAGGTACCGTCCGATGAGAAGATTGACTGGGGCCACGCGTCAAGGCTCACGGCGCGCGGTGCCTCACTTGCCATAGCTTGAGTGACACTCCACTCGAAGTGCCGCAGGCTCTCAGAGGACCTTGCGAGACTCTTGTCCGCATCCGCGGGTTTGTCGGAGAGGACTGCGGTTAGAGCCTCAGCAATCGACCGCGCGTGGGCTTCAACTTGGAGCTCAGTTGCTGCACGGCTTCGCGCTGCCTCGCTCTCGATTGCCCGGAACTCGCTGGCTCGCCTCGCGCTTAGGAGTTGCCACCCGACAAGGACACCGATTCCCAATGTCCCAGCCACCACCACCCCCGCCACCACCCCCAACCTATTCCTCCTCACAAACTTCCTCACCCGATACCACCGACTCGGCGGCACGGCGGTCACCGCTTCGCCAGCGAGGTAGCGCGCGACATCTTCTGCGAGCGTCGTCGGCGTCGCGTAGCGTCGAGTTCGGTCCTTCTCGAGCGCCTTCATCACGACCCAGTCGAGGTCGCCCTTCAAGATCCCGAACAACTGGTTCGGCTCGGTGCGCCGCACGCTTGCGATCTGCTGCGGTGTCGATGATTTCGCGCTGCTCGGCGCTCCGCTCGCCCACGCGGCTTGAGCCTTGGTACTCACCCGCAAGCTCGGGCGTGGCGGGTCGACCTCGCGGATGATTCGGCAGATCTCGCCGTAGCCCGCTTCGCGGAGTGACTTGCCATCGAAGGGCGTCGCGCCGGTGAGCAGTTCGTAGAGCAAGACGCCGAGTGAGTAGACATCCGTTCGTGTGTCGATGTCGAGCGAGCCCTCGGCCTGTTCGGGGCTCATGTACTCGGGCGTCCCGATCATCGCTTGGTGCTCGGTGAAGAGCGTCTTCTCGGTCATCCGCTGGTCGGTCGCCTTCGCGATGCCGAAGTCGATCACCTTGACGAGCGGCTTGCCTTCGTGCGTACTCACCAACACGTTGCGAGGTTTGATGTCGCGGTGAATGACACCCTTGGTGTGGGCGTGCTGCACCGCGTGGCAGACTTGCGAGAAGAGTTCGAGTCGCTCGGGAATCGACAGGCCTTGGCGGTCGCAGTACTCGGTGATCGGTTGGCCCTTCACGAGCTCCATCACGAAGTAGGGGCGGCCGCTCTCGGTCGCGCCGGCGTCGAAGACCTTCGCGATGTTCGGGTGGTCCATCACCGCAAGTGCCTGCCGCTCCTGCTCGAAGCGGGCGACGACTTGCTTCGTGTCCATGCCCAACTTGATGATCTTGAGCGCCACGCGCCGCCGAATCGGCTCAGTCTGCTCGGCCATGAAGACCGCGCCGAAGCCGCCTTCGCCGATCTGTTGCAGCAGCTTGTACGGCCCGATCTTCCCGCCAGCGGATTCACTCGGCGGCAGATCAGCGACGAAGCTCGCGGTGGGTGACTTCAGGAAGCCGCTCGCTTGGGCTGCGCGGAGAAGCGACTCGGCTTCGTTGAAGAGAGCGCGGTCGTCGCCGCAGGCGTTCGCGAGGAACGCGTGGCGGTCGGCTTCCGGAAGGTCGAGCGCTTCCGCAAGAAGGTCCTTGAGCCGAGCGGCGTTCGGTTGATTCGCGTCGTGATCGCTTCCCACTTGGTGCATCCTGTCCTGAGATCCGCTGGGCGTCACCATCGAGAGCGACGGGGCCGTTGGGATCGGGCGGTCAGAGGGACAGGCGAAGGAAGCGGGCGGCGCGGTTCAAGATTGGAGGACTGGACGCTTCGCGGCCTCATTGAGCGTGCCCGAGAGGGGATGCGGAGGAGAGTCGATCTGCGTTTCCATGGGCTTCTGGTCGTATATTGTCGGCGCCAGACACAGCCCGAGACCGATTCGACGATTTGCTCAATGTACTGAGTGAAAGTACTCGGCGCCGTGAGGAGGTTCCCGCCATGCCGGTGCGGTCCTCATCCTGGATGAAGTGCAGAAGCGCCCAGCGTGGTCCGACATCGTGAAAGCGCAGTGGGACGCCGACACGCGCGAAGTGCCCGCTGCATGTCGTGCTCTGCGGCGGCTATCCCGGAGCGGCGTCGTTTGTCACTGGTGCCACGCCGGATCCGTCGCGCTGGCGGCGATACATCCTCGACTCGCTCATCGAGACCTCGATCTCGCGCGACATCCTCCTGATGAATCGCATCGACAAGCCCGCGCTCCTGCGACTCCTCTTCGATCTCGGCTGCCGCCACTCGGGGCAGATCCTCTCGTACACGAAGATGCTCGGCCAACTGCATGATGCGGGGAACACGACGACGCTCGCACACTACCTCGAGCTGCTCGCCGGCGCCGGCATGCTGTGCGGCGTCGAGAAGTTCGCTCGCGGTGCGACGCGGCAGCGGGCGTCGAGTCCGAAGCTCCAGGTCATGAATACGGCGCTCATGACGGCGCTCTCGGCCGAGAGCCCCGAAACGCTCCGTTCCGATCACGAGCGATGGGGACGCCTGGTCGAGTCGGCGGTTGGCGCCCACCTCGTGAACGGCGCCATCGAGAGCGAGTACGCGGTCCACTACTGGCGCGATCGAGGACGCGAAGTCGACTTCGTCGTCTCGCAGGGCGACCGACTCACCGCGATCGAAGTGAAGAGCGGGCGCTCGCCGGACAGCCTGCCTGGGCTCCGAGCTTTCACCGATGCGTTCCAACCGACGCGCACGCTGCTGATCGGCGGCGACGGCGTCAGCCTCGAGGAGTTCCTCGGTTCGCCGGTCGAGCGATGGGTGGATGTGGTGCGGCTGGGCGGGTGAGAGGAGGATTCGCCCCGTTCAGGTTCTTGCACATCACCAAGCGATTGGTCATCGGCACGATTCGCTCCGATGCCTACCGCCCCAGCTCGCGCTTCAGCCACGCTCGGGCAAACTGCCAGTCGCGATTCACGCTTGAGAGCGAGGTCCCCAACGCTTCAGCCGTCTCCTCGGCGCTGAGCCCCGCGTAGAAGCGCAGGCGGACGACCTCGGCGGCGCGTTCGTCGACGGCGGCGAGACGCTCGAGGACCTCGTCGAAACGGATGATCACCTCGGGATCGGGCGAGCGCGCGAGATCCATCGCTTCGTCGATCTCGAGCGGAAACCTCTTCGCCTCGCCGCCGCCGCGCTTGACCGCGCCGCGCGATCTCGCGTGGTCGATGAGCACGCGGCGCATGGCTTGCGCGGCGAGCGAAGCGAAGACCTTCGGCGACGCCCACCGCTTCGCGTCGGACGCGGCCAGGCGGGCCCAGACCTCGTGCACCAAGGCTGTCGCCTGCAGCGTGTGGCCCGCTCGTTCGTTGGCCATCGCAGCGCGGGCCTGGGCCCGCAGCATGCGGTAGATCTCGTCGAAGCTCGGATCCTCCTCGGGCACGCTCATGGAAGAGGATCGTACGACGGCGCGTCGGCGCGAATCTCGACGGAATCTGGCGCACGCCCGCGCGGGCTGCCGCTCTTGGGGTGCCGTTCGTGCGGTCGTCCGCGCGCCGTTGGGCGCGGGACCACACTCCACGCATCACCTCAGAAGGAAAACGACATCATGATGCCTCGAACCTCGCGGGCCCTCGGCCTCGCCGCTGTCTCCATGCTCGCCGCCGGCCTCGGAAGCGCTGCGGCAGGCCAGAACACGCTCGATCGACAGGCCGACCAGATCGCGGTCGTCGCCAAGGCCGGCGATCCGGCCGGAACCTATCGCATCTCGGTGGCGTGGGGGATCGACGCCACGACCTCGACGACGCTGACGGCGGGCTCGGTCCTCACGCTCGCCCGCAACGGCTCGACGATCTGGACCTCCACCGTGGCGGCGATCGCGTCCGTCGGCGGCGGCTGCTCGGTCTGCGCGCCGGGCACGCTCTGCATCTGCGTCTCGGGCGGTCCATGCGCGTGTGGCCCCTGCGCGAACGGCGGCACCGGCGTCTGCACCGCGAGCCTCGCGACCGCGACGGAACTCCCCAATCCCGTCGCCCTCGTCGCGGGCGACACGCTCACCTTCACGATCGCCGCAGCGTCGGGCGCGACGCCCGATCAGCTCACGGCGAACAACGTGAAGACCCTCACCTTCAACGGCACGCAGACCTTCTGGAACCGTCGGCTGATCGCCGCGGAGCTCGTGCCCTCGGACTGTCCCGGGGCGAGCGATCTCTACGACCTGCATTACACGATCGCCTATGACTTCTCCGGCCTCAGCGGATCGATCAACCTGGCGACCTCCTTTGACCTTCGGCTGAACGGCGTGGCGTTCGCGTCCTTCGACGCCTGCCACAACAATCCGTGGATCACGACCGGCGTGTCCTGCGGAACGCAGACCTGCGGCACGAGCGAGTGCGGCTCTGGCTCCTGCGCCGGAGCGAATGTCGATCTCGACTGTCAGCAGGTCGAGATGCCGGGCACGGGCCTCACGAGCTGCGTCTGCTCGAGCGGCAAGCTCACGCAGATCGTCCGCGGGATCGCGATTCCGGGGCTCGAGACGACCGACGGCATCGACATGCTCGTTCAGGTCACGCAGATGGGCGGGCCGTTCGGAGCGATCGCCGAGATCCCCCTGCTCGCAGCGGACGACCTGGTGCAGGTTCCCTTCACCGTTGCACCCGCCGCATGCAACGCCGACCTCAACAAGGACGGCAAGGTCGACGCGGGTGACCTCGCGATCATGCTCGGAGCCTGGGGCGACTGTCGGTAAGGAGCCTCGCCGACTCACTTCACGATGCGCGACCAGGTCGTCCCCTGCGGGCCGTCCTTGATCGCGACGCCGAGAGCGGCAAGTTCGTCACGGACCTTGTCGCTCTCGGCCCAGTTCTTCGCGGCGCGGGCCGCGGTGCGCCGCTCGAGAAGCGCCTGGACCTTCGCCTCGAGGCCGTCGTCGCTCGCGATCGTCGCGTTGCGCTCGAAGACGCCGAGGACCGAGTTCATGCGCTCAAGCGCCGCGACCTCGCGCACCGGGCATGCGCTCGTGCCGTCGCCGCCGAGTGCCTCGTTCATCGCCGCCATCGCCCGGGCGATGTTCAGGTCGTCGCAGAGCGCTTCCGTGAACGCGACGAGCGCGATCTCGAACGGGCCCTTCGCCTTCGACGAATCCGCTGACTTTCCGGCGGCCGCGGCGCGGAGCGCCTCATGCGCCCGACTCCAGCGATCGATCTGCCGCTGGCAGTCGGCGAGCCCCTGCATGGTGAAGTTCGCGTTCGAACGGTAGTGCGTGCGGACGAGCTCGAGCCGCAGCGCCGCCGGCGTCACGCCCTTCTCGAACATGTCGCGGGCGGTGAAGAAATTGCCCTTCGACTTGCTCATCTTTTCGCCTTCGACCATTAGGTGCCGGGTGTGGAACCAGTGACGGGCAAAGTGCGCGTGACCGCTCGCGCCGCAGCTCTGGGCGATCTCGCACTCGTGATGCGGGAAGATGTTGTCCTCGCCGCCGGAGTGGAGATCGATCTCGTCGCCGAGGAGCCCCGCGGCCATCGCCGAGCACTCGAGGTGCCAGCCCGGATATCCCTCGCCCCACGGGCTCGGCCAGCGCATGATGTGCGTCGCGTCGGGCTTCCAGAGCATGAAGTCCGCTGCGTTTCGCTTGTTCGCCTGGTTCTCGGCGCTGATCCGTTCGCCTGCGCCTTCCTTCAGGCTGTCGAGCGTGTTGCCCGAGAGTCGGCCGTACGCGGGAAAGCTGCGGACATCGAAGTAGACGACGCCATCGCGGCCGACATACGCGTGGTTCTTGGCGATGAGCCGCTCGACGAGCGTGATCATCTCGCTGATGTACTTCGTCGGCCTCGGCATGAGGCTCGGATCGCGCTCGCGGTCGATCGCGACCTTCAGGCCGAGGGTCTTCGAGTCCTCGAGGAACGCCCGGGCGTAGAACTCGGCGATCGCGTACGGGTCCCTCGGGTCGATCGCGACATCGGCGGGAAGCTTCCCGCTCTTCTTGTCCTCGAGCAGGCGGCGACCGGCGACGGCCATGCGGTCCTCGCCGCCGCCGTCGGCGTTCCCGTCGTCGGTCATGTGGCCGACATCGGTGATGTTCATGACATGCCGCACCTCGTACCCGAGGAGCTCGAGGGTCCGCCGCAGGATGTCCGCGTTGAGGAAGGAGCGGAAGTTCCCAATGTGGGCGTAGTCGTAGACCGTCGGGCCGCAGGAATAGAAGGTGACGCGGCGGCCGGCGGGGTCGATCGGCCGAAATGGCTCCATCGACTTGGTGAGCGTGTTGTGGAGGGTGAGGACTGGCGCGGACATCGGGTCGGATGGTATCGGCACCATTCGGGAGGTTCTTGCCGCGCCTTCGGGGGTCTGGCGTCCGGCGGCGAACCGCGTCGAGTCGCCCGCCGTTCTGGCCGATAGCCTTCCACGAACGCCCGCGCTCAACCTGTATAGTTGCCGCCCCGCCCCGACCGCCGATCGGGCGGCGCGACCACCGACCCGCCATGCCCTACCACCCCGACACCCATCCTGCGTCCGCGCCCTATCGGAACGCCTTCCGCGGCCGGCGGGCCCTCGTCACGGGCGGAGCGGGCTTCATCGGCGGACACCTGGCGGAGAACCTGCTCAGGCTTGGGGCCGAGGTCCGGATTCTCGACGATCTCTCCTCGGGTCATCGCCATCGCGTTCCGAGCGCGGCGACCCTCTTCGAAGGGTCGGTCACCGATCGGCCCCTCGTCCGCCGGGCGATCGAGGGGTGCCATCTCGTCTTCCACGAGGCCGCGATGGTGAGCGTTCCGCAGAGCGTGGAGCAGCCGACGCGCTGTGCCGAGGTGAACATCCTCGGCACCGAGATCGTCCTCGAGGAAGCGGTCGCGGCGAAGGTCGCGCGGGTGCTCTTCGCGGCCAGCGCTGCGGCCTACGGCGGCGAGCCGCAGCTTCCGAGCAGCGAGTCCCATCCGACCGACTGCCGGTCGCCGTACGCGGCGAGCAAGGTCGCGGGCGAGGTCCTGCTCAGGGCCTTCGCGAGCTGCCATCCGATCTCGACGGTGTCGCTTCGCTATTTCAATGTCTTCGGCCCCGCGCAGGATCCGAAGTCGCCCTACGCGGCGGCGATCAGCGCCTTCACCGACATTCTCGCGGCGGGACGCGAGCCGACCGTCTTCGGCGACGGCCTGCAGACGCGGGATTTCGTCTACATCGACAACATCGTGCACGCCAACCTGCTCGCGGCGGCGACGACGCGACCGCTTGCGGGCGAGGTCATCAACATCGGCACCGGCGCCCGCATCACGCTCCTCGACACGATCGCGAGCATCGCCCGGGCGCTCGGGCGCACGGCGAATCCCGGCTTCGGGCCGCCGCGCGCCGGCGATGTGCGACACTCCTCGGCGGACATCGCCCGGGCCCGCGAGCTTCTCGGCTACGCACCGGTGACCGCGTTCGACGAGGGGATCGCGAACACCGTGCGCTGGGCCGTCGCCCAGGCCTCCGCAGCGCGGACGGGGGCGACCGCATGAGCGACGCGACGACGACGGCGGCGGACGCTCCGTTCGAGCCCTATCAGCGGCTCGACAAGACCGCCCGCGCGCCCTATCCGAAGAGCGAGTATGCGAAGCGCATCCTCTGGGAGCTCGTCCAGGCGACGCTCTTTCGCTGGTCGCCGAAGCGGGCGAACCGCTGGCGCACGCGGCTTCTCCGCATGTTCGGGGCATCGATGCACCCGACCGCGGTCGTCCGCCGCACCGCCCGCGTGCAGCATCCGTGGCTCCTGACGATGGGCCCGCACAGCACGATCGCCGAGGAGGTGCTCGTCTACAACCTCGGCCCGATCCGCATCGGCGAGCACACCGTCGTCTCGCAGCGGACTCACCTCTGCGCCGGCACGCACGACTATCACCGCGAGGACCTTCCGCTCCTCCGCTCGTTCATCACGATCGGTCGCGGCGTGTGGGTCTGCGCGGACTCCTTCGTCGGGCCCGATGTGACGATCGGCGACAACGCCCTCGTCGGGGCCCGCTCCGTCGTCATGCGCGACGTGCCCGCGGCGATGATCGTCGCCGGCAACCCCGCCCGCGCCGTGCGGGCCAGACCGAGGCCGATCAGGGTCGGAGAGGGAAGGACCGCGTGACCGACGCACCGATCGAGAACTTCCGCGTGACGCTGCCGCAGGGCAAGACCCCGGTGAGCATCCTCGTCCTCACGAAGGACGAGGAGGTCAACATCGAGGCGTGCCTCCGCTGCTTCGACTTCACCGACGACGTCGTCCTGTTCGACAGCTACTCGTCGGACCGCACGCTCGAGATCGCGGCGCGATTCCCGAACGTGCGCATCATCCAGCGGAAGTTCGACAACTGGTCGGCGCACTCCAACTGGGCGCTCCGGAACATTCCGTTCAAGTATCCGTGGGTCTACTACTCCGACGCGGACGAGCGCATGCCGAAGGAGCTGCGCGACGAGATCCTCGCCCGGACGAACGACGCCTCATCGCCGCATGTGGCGTATCGCCTGCGGTACAAGAACATGTTCCTCGGGCGGTGGATCCGCCGCGGCGGCATCTACCCGGTGTGGATCCTGCGCCTCTTCCGGCCGGAGAAGGTCCACTACGAGGACCGCGAGGTGAACGCGCACCCGGTCGTGGACGGATCGCTCGGCGAGCTCAGCGAGCACTTCATCCACTACAGCTTCAACAAGGGCCTCGTGCCCTGGTTTCATAAGCACAATTCCTATTCGCAGATGGAGGCCCGCGAGGCGATGCGCGTCGTCGGCGGCGGCCTCGCGGCGCAGCTTCGACTCGCCCGTGATGCTGACAAGGCTGTGCGCCGCCGGGCGATCAAGAACCTCAGCTTCTTCCCGCCTTTCCGCGGCCTCGTCCGCTTCATCTACATGTATTTCATCCGTCTCGCGATCCTCGACGGCAGCGCCGGATTTCACTATGCGGCGATGATCTCGATGTACGAATACTGGATCGAGTTGAAGCTGAAGGAACAGCAGCGCAACTGGCGATCGAAGACCGACGAGCTCGCGCTCAAGATGCTCGAGGAGCGCACGCCATGAGCGAGAAGCGCCCACCGCTCATCGAGATCCTGATCCCGACCTTCAACGAGTCGGCGCACATCGACGAGACCGTGCGCAACGCGCTCAAGGTCGGGCCCGTCTTCGTGCTCGACTCCTGCTCGACCGACGGCACCCAGGAGATCGCCCGCAAGGCCGGCGCGACGGTCGTCGAGCACGCCTGGGAGGGCTACGCGCGGCAGAAGAACTGGGGGCTCGACAACCTCGGCTTCACCGCGGACTGGATCTTCATCCTCGACGCCGACGAGCGGATCACGCCGGATCTCGCCCGCGAGCTGCTGCGCGTCGCCGAGGGCGAGAAGGAGATCGCCGGCTACTTCGTCAACCGCGTCGTCCTCTTCATGGGTCGCGCGGTGCGCCACGGCGGCCTCTATCCCTCGTGGAACCTGCGCTTCTTCCGGCGCGGACGGTGCCGCTACGAGGATCGCGCGGTGCACGAGCACATGCTCTGCGACGGGCCGACGAGCTATCTCGACGGCGAGATGCTCCACATCCGCCGCGAGACGATCTCCGAGTACCTGAAGAAGCACATCAGCTACGCCGACCTCGAGAGCGACGAATGGGTCCGCGCCCACTTCGGCGCCGGCGGCGGCGCCGACCCGCAGCGGATGTTCAAGGACCACCTCCGCTGGCGACAGTGGATCCGACGCACGCTCTGGCCGCGCCTGCCCGGCCGGCCGCTCATGCGGTTCGTCTACATGTACTTCCTCCGCCTCGGGTTCCTCGACGGCCGCCCGGGCTTCCACCTCGCCTGCCTCATGGCGAACTACGAGTACATGATCAGCGTGCTCTTCCGCGACAAGCTCCACCGCATCGCCGAGGGTCAGGAGATCCCGGGACTGCCGGTGCGCAAGGCGAAGTGAGCGCGATCAGCCGCGCTTCGCGCGGACGAGCCGTTCCAACGCTCCGACGGACCGGACCTTCTCGATGTCCTCGGGATCGAGCTGGATGCCGAACTCCTGCTCGATCGAGAGCACGATGCTGAGATGCTGGACGGAGTCCCAGCTCTCGATTGTCTCTGGAGACGTGGTCTCGGTGAGCTGGGCTGCCGGAATGCCGAGAACGTCGGAGACGACGCGGCGCACGTGGTCGGAAGTGGTGTCGGCCATATGGGGATCGGTGGGACGCGGGGCGACTGATGACGGAGGGTCAGGCGGGGCGGCAGACGAGGGCGACCTCGTAGGCCTCGTCCTCCATCTTCAGGTTCATCCTGAGCGGAAGGTCGAGTTCGTCGACGACCCTGAGACCGCACTTGTCGGTGCAGAAGTCACGGACTTCCTGCAGCGAGCGGAAGAGGTGGATATGGTCGACCGCCTCGATGTTCACGACGGTGGTGATGAAGAAGAGCGTCTCCGCGTGCGACCGCTCGCGCGCGGCGTTCACGATGATCTCGGGCTTCGCGAGATGCTCGATCACCTCGGCGATGACCACGCGATCGAAGGGCTTGGGATGGGCCTCGATGCCCTTCTGCGCGTCTCGCTCAAGGACGCTCCAGCGGCCCGCGTCGATGCCCGCAACCCCGAGCACGGAGCACGTGTAGGCGACGGAGTGCGGGCTGATGTCGAGTCCGAGGAAGCGGTTCGCCGCGTTCGACCGAAGCTGCCAGAGCGCCAGCCACCCGTGGCCCGGGCCGATCTCGAGGCACTCGCCCGGCTTCGCCTTCGCCAGGAAGGCATCGCGATACCAATGGAGCAGCCGGTAGTGATTCGGCCAGGCGACGTAGGTCAGGAGCAGACCGTCCAGATACTGGGCCATGACGGCCTCGTTGGAGTAGACCTCGCGGTAGACCGTGTCGTAGTCGTTGGCCTTGTACTCGCCGGTCTTCGCGAACTCGATCTGCCGCTTGAGGAACTCCATGCTGTGGAACGCGAGTCCCTTCATTCCTTCGGCGATTCGCTGCGACTCGGGCGTCTGCGCGCGGGCCGCGCGCATGATGCCCCAGATGTCCTCGACCTCACGGAGGTAGGCAGGCAGCATCGAGCGGTCGAGCGCCTCGAGCATCGGCTTGAGAAGCCAGGCCTTGTCGACGTACATCGCCCGCAGGAGCGGCCCACAGGTGGCCCCTGCCGGGAGCGCCGCGAGGATGTCGTCAACGGTGAGGGCGGTCGCCGGCTGGGTGGGTGCGTGGGTCATCGGGAAGCGCTCGGTGTGGCGGTCGTGGACACCGACGCGCCAATGCGCCGGATCCATCGCGGGAAATCAATCGATCCTGTGGTGAGATCGAACTCCCAGGTCTGGGTACCGTCGATGTCGGAAATCTTCGTGAATCCCTGGCTGGACAGGAAGTCCTTCGCCGGGGGATTCTTCTTGGTCGGGATGAACCAGGAGCGGAGCAGCGTCGCGCCGGCAGCCCGGGCCTCCTCGACCACCGCCGCAAGGAACGCCGTCTCAACGGTGCGACCGATCACGCGGCAGGAGAGCAGGAAGGAGTCGAGCTCGCAGACCGTCCGGTCGCCGTCGCGGCGCACCTGGCTGATCGCGACGCCGACGAGCCCGTTGTCGCCGAAGCGATCGCGCACCACGATCGAGTAGACGCGCCAGTCGCGCGAGTCGGCCATCCGCTGGATGTCCTGCTCGGTGTATCGGCGGGTGGTGAGGTTGAACTGGTTGGTCTTGTTGGTGAGCTGCGCGACGCGGGCGAGCGTCATCGGCGTCACGTGGGCGATCTCGACCGCCTGCTCGAGCGACTCGTAGAACTCCTCGATCGATCCCGCCTGCCGCTGCAGCTCCGATCGCACGCGCTGTTCCGCGTACTGGCGACCTCGCTCGCGATCCTCGGCGGTGAGCGTCAGGCGCTCGAACACCATCGAGTCACGCAGCGCACGAACGTAGCCGGCCGGATCGCGCGGCAGGTCGATGACCGTCACCTCGGGCAGCCGCTCGCGCACCCACGATCGCTCGACGGGGTTGTCGTCGATGAAGGCCAGGCTGTCGACGCCGATGTTCAGCTCGGCGGCGATCTCCTTCAGGTTGGTCGCCTTGTCGATCCAGTTGATGCGCAGGGCCGCGAAGTGATCGGGCCGCAGCAGCATGCCAGGGTGGTCGCGGATCGCCTCGAGCGCGTCGTCGGGGTTGTTCTTGCTGGCGATGGCGAGGATGACGCCACGCTGCGCCAGGTCGAGGATCGCCCGCTGCAGCGCCTGGAACGCCGCGCCGGGATGCTCGGCACCGATGCGGATGCCCGTCATGCCATCTTCGCCGATGACGCCTCCCCAGAGCGTGTTGTCGAGATCGCAGACGAGGCACTTGCAGACGCGCCCGGCGATCGGATGGAGGAAGCGGGCCCACTCACGGGCGAGATGGACCATCTCCTTCGGGCCGATCGGCAGTCGAGCGTTGAGCCACATCCGCTCGTCATGCCACTGGTCGCGGCCGCGGCGAGCCACGAGATGGTTGATGTCGAGCGCGTAGACGGATCGCTTCGCGCGGCACGCCGCACGGATCCGGCCGTTCACGCGAGCGATGGCCTCGGCCTGCCCGAGCTCGAGCTGCGCGTCGACGATTCCCTGCGACGGCTCGGGAACCTCAAGGAGATGCACGATAAGGTGCGCGTCGGAGTGCGAGCGGAACGTCTCGATCCACCGCTCGAAGGCGGATGCCGCCGCGTCGATCTCGGCCGGGACCTCGTCCGACTGGAGGTCGGCGAATCGGAGCGCCAGCCGGGGGGCGATGTCGCGAGCCTGGACGGCGAGAATGGCGACTTTCGGGGTCGACGCGTAGAGCTGGCTGCCCGGATCGAGGATCTCCTGCTGGTAGGCGTTGAAGTCGCCGACGATCGCCTCGATGTCCATGCCTCCGACGAACGCCTGGGCCCGCAGGAGGGGCACCACGCTCTCGACGGTGAACGAGCGGAGGAAGAAGATGCGGCAGGCGACCAGTGGCACGTGGCCGCGAAGTCGTTCGGCGCGTCCGCACAGGAACGCGGCGGTCGCCGGTCCGGGATCGAGGCGCCACAGGGCGTCCAGGGTGGCTTTGGCGGCCTGCCACTGACCGTTGGCGATCGCGGCGTCAGCGTCGGCGCGAAGCTCGGCCGGGCTCTTCTGGTGTTCGTTCCCCTCAGACACGGTCAGCGGCCCCTTCGACGAGTTCCACGAGGTGTCGCGTCGGGAGGTAGACCCACGCGATGCTGCGACCCTCGAACGCGACGGCAGGCACGGGGCCGCTGATGACCAGCGACCCCTTCGACCGCAGCTTGGCGATCGTCCCGGCCATGTCACGCACTTCGTAACAGATGTGATAGGCCCCCAGCTCCTTCTTCAGGTACTGGTGAATCGGCGCGTCATCCCCGGCCGGCGACGGCAGCGGACAGATCAGCTCGATGACTGCATCAGCCGGCACGCCCGATCCGATGAAACAGACCCGCACCTTCTGGATGGGATCGTCGAATGGGCCCGAGAGCAGCCGAAGTCCGAGCACGTCGATGTAGAACGTCAGCGCAGAATCCATGTCCCGCACGGCCACGCCGGTGTGGTGCGCGCGAAGCGCAGCCAGCGGGGGATTCGGGTCGTGCGGGCTGTTCAAGCGACGTCTCCCATCTGCTGCCGACCTCATCGGTCGGGACGTGCGATGATAATGCCAAGGCTGGTACCGGTCGCCCGACGCCGGCGGCGACGAATCCGGAGAGCGAATGAGCGAATCCACCGCTGACCAAGTCAAGCTCCACGTGCTCAGCGGAAGCGCCGTGGCAGAGGGTCGCTGGTACGAAGGGATCGACGAGAGGGTTTGCTCCGCCCGTCTCTCACAACGCAAACTGAGCGCGCTCCTGAGCAACCCGCTGGTCCGGTCGCGCGACGATGCCATGCAGGTTATCGGCACCCGCGGGACGCGCGTGATCGGCCGCATGGATCTGGTCGCGAGCGAGCTCTGGGCCGTCGCCGACGGCCGCCCGCTCGAGGTACCGATCCTCTGGGGCTCGAACTTCTATGTGCCGCCCGAAGAGCGCAAGAGCATGATGGGCGTGATGGTGCTCATGAAGACGGCCACGGTGGCGCCGACGATCGGTGCCCACGGACCGTCGCAGATGGCCCTCCCGCTCTACGAGAAGCTCAAGTTCACGAAGGTGCCGCTGGAACGGTTCATCCTGCTGCGCGGCTCGCGCTCGGTCGTCCGCCGATACCTGCCCAATCCGGTGCTTGGCGGTGCCGCTAGGCTGGTCGCCGACGCGGGCCTCTTCGCCCTTGGTGTGACGAACGCGCTTCGTAGACTGGCAGTTCGGGCCCGCCCGGTTCGCGTCCCTCAGATGCCTGACGAGTTCGACGAGACGCTTCGCGCGCCCGGCCCCGAGGGTTCCGTCCGCGGTCATCGCTCGGCAGCGTGGCTCAATTGGGTGCTCGGTGCCCAGTTCGAGGAGCAGCGCCGACACGAACGGGCCCTGTATCTTCTTCGCGGGAAGGGCGGTGCGATGCTCGGCTACATCCTGATGAAGGTGAAGTTCTACCCGACAGCTACCCATCGGGCCTTCCCCGACCTGACTCTCGCGACGCTGGCTGACTGGCAGCTCTTCGACTCCACGAGCCTCCGACCGCGCGATGTCATCCACGCAGCAGTTGCAGCCACCGGTGATCTCGGGGCCGATGCCCTCGAGGTCTGTGCCGCCCCGACCGATCCCCTCCTCCACGGCCTTCGCACCCTCGGATTCCTGCCCGCTGGCACGATGAGCGGGATGTGGAAGGCCGGTCCGAAGAGCCCCTTGGCTGGCGATCGGTTCATCGATCCCGGACGATGGACGCTTCGCCCCGGCGACGGCGAGAATCTCCCCGGCTGAATCTCCGGACGCACCGCGCTCACACCATGGTCCGCATCATCCTCAACGCTGACGACTTCGGGTTCGACGACGAGACCACGAAGTCCACCATCGAGTGCTTCGAGCAGGGCGGCCTCACCAGCGCCACGATCATGGCCAACATGCGGGCGACCGACGCGGCCGTCGCCTTCGCCCGCGCCCATCCCGAGTTCAGCTTCGGGGCGCACCTCACCTTCACGAGCGATGGCGTCGAGTACCCCGTTCTACCGCGAAGCCGAATCCCTGACATTACGGGTGAGAATGGGCAGT
The DNA here is from genome assembly GCA_964395845.1 of uncultured Isosphaeraceae bacterium. Lineage (GTDB taxonomy): Bacteria > Planctomycetota > Phycisphaerae > Phycisphaerales > SM1A02 > JAEUIT01. The sequence goes on from CAYNCG010000006.1 coordinate 63,957, forward strand.
TTCTTCCGGCACTTGTTTTCCGCGGCGGCGCGCTCCGCAACCGGTTTCCGGATGCGCAGCTCGACGCCGAGCTTGAGGCGCAGCTCGGCAAGCTCCGCGACATGGGCGTTCCCCTATCGCATGTTGATTCGCACGGGCATGTGCACAAGTACGGCCAGTTGCGTCGAGCCATTCGGCGCGTCCTGCCCCGCTTCGGCATTCGCCGCGTCCGCACCGTGCAGGACCTGTTTCTCCGCCGCCCGCTGAAGAGCCCCGCCTATTGGCTGGGTCCTTTCTGGCGGCGGGCGATCCGCAGCGAGTTCCTGACGACGCCGCACTTCTACATGCCGACGACGGCGTGGGACCGCGATTGGACCCAACCAGCGCTCGCCCGTATTGAGGCGACGGTCCCGGCAACGGCGATCGTTGAGGTCGGCGTGCACCCCGGCGTTACCGAGGCGTGGCGCGATGTCGAGCGCGTCGAGTGCGTCAGCTTCGGCAAGGTCGCGCGGGAGCGCGGACACGTGATGACGACATGGAACGAGGTGTAGCGATTCGCGGCTTTGGTATACGGTTTTGTCCTACCGTGCTCGCGAGCCATTTTCATGAAAAGTCGATCACACTGAGCTACATCTCGCCGAAGATGTAGAAATGTTCATCTTGGGCGGTTGCGAGCGTGCCCCTTCTGAGCACGCCCCGAGCGGGGGAATCCGCTGATGTGCGGCATCATCGGCATCGTGCGCGCTGGCGCGGCGTCCGCCGATGATCGCGCGTCGATTCGACGCCTCGCGCAACTCACGCGCCATCGTGGACCTGATGGTGAGGGCTTCTACGACGGATCCGCCGTCTCGCTCGGAATGCGCCGACTCGCGATCGTCGACCTGAGCGGCGGAGCGCAGCCGCTCTACAACGGCGACAAGTCGATCGCGGTGGTCGCCAACGGCGAGATCTACAACCACCGCGAGCTTCGCGCACGGCTTGAAGCACAGGGCATCCGCTTCCGGAGTGGAAGTGACTGCGAGGTCATCCCGCACCTCTACGAGGTCTACGGCGAGGACTTCGTCCTGCATCTTCGCGGCATGTTCGCCTGCGCGGTCTGGGACTCGCGCCGCAATCGCCTCATCATCGCTCGCGACCGCATGGGCGAGAAGCCGCTCTACCTCGCCGAGCGCGAGGGCAGCGTGATCTTCTCCTCAGAACTGCGGCCACTTGTCGAGTCAGGTCTCGTCGAGCGACGCCTCGATCCGGCGGCGGTGGTCGACTACTTCCACTACGAGTTTGTGCCCGATCCTTGTACGCCCATCGTCGGCGTGCGCAAGCTTCCTGCAGCGTCGATGCTCATCGTCGACACGGATTCGTGGCGACTTCGCGAGCGACGCTATTGGGACATCCATGCGGCGCAGCCGATCACCGGCGATCCCGCGCGGGTCGTCCGCGAGGAACTCGAGCGGGTCATCGATCTCACGACGCAGGCGGATGTACCCGTCGGGGTCTGCCTCAGCGCCGGCGTCGACTCAAGCGCCGTCGCCGCGCTCGTCCAGCGGCGCAGCAAGGCTGGCGTGCAGGCGGTCTCGGTCGGCTTCAGCGGCAACGCCCGTCAGGACGAGAGCCGCGACGCGGAGCGCTTCGCGCGCAGCATCGGCGCCGTCTTTCATCGCGTCGAGATCAGCGACGAGATCGCGGCCGGCGCGTTCGAGGAGGTCGCCTTCGCCCGCGACCAGCCCTTCAGCGATCTCGCTGGCATTTCGCTTCATGTGATGATGCGACGATGCCGCGAGCTCGGCCTGCTCGTGATGCTCTCCGGCCAGGGGGGCGACGAGCTCTTCTTCGGCTACCCGCTGCACCGCAAGGCGATTCTCGCCAACCAGCGCAAGCTCGCCGGTCAACAAGGCCTCGCGTCCATGCTTCGCTATGTTCGACCGACTAAACCGCCGCGCTCGCTCCAGCAGGGGCTGAATTGGCTGCGCTCGCTCGGCAACATGCGAACGGGCTATGACGAATGGCGCGCCGATCGTGTTTCGCCAGCGAGCCGACTGCGCTTCTGGGATCTGAACGACGGCTTCCGCGAAGCTCGGCGCCTCCTGCCATCACTCGCCGGCCCGTTGCTTGGCGAGGCGTCACGGTCGGACTGCCCCTTCCGCCACGCCGAGCGCACCAGCGAAAGCCTGCCGATCGAGCTCGAGGTCATGGGCCGCTTCATCGATGTCTATCTGCGCGAAAACGGACTCGCCCAGGCCGATCGCATCAGCATGTGGCACGGTGTCGAGCTTCGCAATCCGCTCGTCGACTATCGACTCGCTGAGATCGCGGTCGGTCTCTGTCGTGGCGCCGACGCGATTCCGACCGCTCCGAAGGCGTGGCTCCGGGCGGCGGTTGCCGATCTTCTGCCGGAGTGGCTGCTCGAGAAGCCGAAGAAGGGCTTCAGCTCGCCTTGGCGAAGCTGGCTCAACGCGATCGCGCGGGTGAGCGGGCCGAAGCTCGCCCGCGGCGCGCTCGTCCGCGCCGGCGTCCTCTCTCCCGAAGCCGCCCGCTCGCTCGCCGCATCGATCGCCCCCGGCTCGATCGGCGTCCCCGGACCGCTGGCGATTCCCGCGATCACGCTCGAATGCTGGGCCCGCGGCCTCGGCTTCCCGACGGATGAGTGATGGGCTTTCTGCGCCGTTCGCGTCGTCTGTTCAACAGGATTCTGCACAAATCATCCAGAGAACCACAGAGGCACAGAGGGCACAGAGGTAGCACAGAGAAGCCAATAGAAGAACGGAATTTGACGCACACAATCGCCGGCACAGGATGGAGTTGACTTGGGTCGAGTCTTCCCACCTTGTCCAGCGATTGCCCTCCGCAAGTCCCTCCGGTACCGGCCGTCTCCATCAACGCGCGCGGAACCCGTCTCCTCTTTTGCCTTCTCTGTGCACCCTCTGTGTTGAATCTGAATCGCGCAGAATCCCGCGATCTCAGCGTGTCGCGGCCGCGCGTTCGAGGATCGCGCGCCAGCGTTCGCAGCTCATCGCCCTGTTGAATCGCTCGCGGAGGGCGTTGCGGCCGCGCTCGCCGTCGGCGCGGGCCTCCTGCGGGTTCGCGGCGTAGGCGCGGATCCGGGCGACGAGGCCGTCGACATCGCCGATCGCGATCGTCGCGCCGCAGTGGGTCTCCCCGATCGTGCGGCCGACCTCGGATGCGGGCGGACCGATGTAGATCGTGGGACGGGCAGCGCCCATGATGCCGTAGAACTTGCTCGGCACCATGAGGCCGAGACTCGCCTCGCGCAGCGTGACGAGATGGGCGTCCGCGGCGGAGAGCAGTTCTCCAAGCCGTTCGCGCGGTTGGACCGGAGCGATGATGCAGTTCGCGAGCGACCGCTCGCGCACGAAGGTTTCGACTTCGGCCTTGCGCTTGCCGCTGCCGACGAAGGCGAAGCGGATGCGATCGTCGTCGCGCAGCGCCTCCGCCGCGGCGAGGAAGGTGTCGACATCGTGACCGATGCCGAAGTTGCCCGAGTACATCACGAGGAACCGCTCGCCGAGCGACCACTCGCGCCGGTAGCCGTTCTCGTTCGGCGGAATCGGAGCGAGTTCCTCGTCGTCGGACCAAACATTGACGAGGTCGATGCGCTCGGCGGGCACGCCCTTCGAGACGATCCGGTCGCGCATACAGCGCCCGAGGACCACCGAGCGATCGCACTTCCGGGTCATGCGCACGCCGATCCGCTCGAAGAGTCGGGCGACGAGCGAGCCGCGGCGCATCGCGCCAAACTCGATCGCGACATCGGGATAGAGGTCCATCACCCACTGCACGCACTTCGTGCCCTTCACAAGGCGCACGATGAGTCCCGCATACGCGATGAAAGGCGGTGTCGTAAAGCAGACGATGACATCGTGCTTCGGCAATCGCAGCGCCGCGAGAAGCGCAGCGATATAAAACAATCCGAAGTCGAAGGCGCGGGCAAGGATGCCGCGTTTGCCAAAGAAACTCTTGCCGACGCGCACGATGCGGATGCCGTCGACGACCTCCTCATTCGCGAGTCGCGCGCCGGCGTCGCCGTAGAGCGAGCGCGATGCGATCGCCGTCACCTCGTGGCCGTGGGCCTTCAGGTGGCGCGCAAGGTCCCATCCATGCTGCGCCGTCGCGGCGGAGTCGGGATAGAAGACTTGGTTGAGGAGGAGAACCTTCATGCTGCGTTACCGCGTCGCGTTGGCGCGGAACCACGCGATCGTGCGCTCGAGGCCCTCCTCAAAGCCGACTTGAGCGCGCCAGCCGAGAAGCTTCGCGGCCTTTTCTGTATCGAGGCAGCGGCGAGGCTGACCGTCGGGCTTCGTCGCATCCCAACGGATCTCACCCTGAAATCCCGTCAGCCGGGCGATGAGATGCACGAGATCGCGAATCGTGATCTCCATATTGGTGCCGAGATTGATCGGCGTCGGCTCATCCATCACCTCGGCAGCGCGGACCACGCCCTCGCCAGCATCGGAGACATACAAAAACTCGCGGCTCGCCGAGCCGGTGCCCCAGCAGACGATGTGGTCGCGGCGGGCGTCGATCGCCTCAACGCACTTGCGGATGAGCGCGGGAATCACATGCGAGGTATGCAAATCAAAGTTATCCCACGGTCCATAGAGATTCACCGGCAGCAGATAGGTGCTCGCGAGACCGTACTGCCGACGGTAGCCGTCGAGCATCACCATGGCCGCCTTCTTCGCGACGCCGTAGGGAGCGTTGGTCTCCTCGGGATAGCCGTTCCAGAGGTTCTCCTCGTTGAACGGGACCGGCGTGAACTTCGGATACGCGCAGATCGTCCCGACCTGCACAAACTTCTTCAGCCGGTTGATCCGAGCGTGCTCGATCAGGTGGAGGGCCATCGCCATGTTGGCGAAGAAGTAACGGCCCGGGTTGTCCATGTTGGCACCGATGCCGCCAACTTCCGCGGCGAGGTGGAGGACGACATCGGGGCGCATCTCGGCGTACATGCGTGCGACATCGGCCTCGTTCGTGAGGTCAAAGTCGCGCTTACGCGGAATGAGAATCTCGGTGACGCCTCGGCGCTGGAGGCTCTCGCTGACGGCGCGGCCGAGGAAGCCGGCGCCACCGGTGACGACGATGCGTTGCTTGGAAAGGTCCATAAGGTCTGCTGTGTGACTGGCTCTGGAGGGGGACCGCTCAACATCGACCCGTCCGGCCCGCAGGTCGATCGGACCGGACCGGTTTCGGGGACTTCGCGGCGGATCGGCAGCGTGAGGCTCCGGACCATACCCGAAGGCTGGAGGGTGCTCCGGCCCCGGGAGAGGCGACCGATCCGGTAGACTTCGCCCCCCTTCCGTTCGCGATCCGGCGGCTCGGCGTCAAGCTTCCCGCGACGCTGCCCGATAAGGACGCGAACACCCGGGCGACGGGCTCCTCGGGTCGCCTCCACCCACGACGCCAGCATCGAGATCCCATGAAGCGCGCCCTCATCACCGGCATCACCGGCCAGGACGGTTCCTATCTCGCCGAACTTCTCCTCGCGAAGGGGTACGAAGTCCACGGGATCATCCGGCGATCGGCCAGCTTCAACACCAGCCGCATCGACCACATTTATCAGGATCCGCATGAGCGCGGCGCTCGGCTCAAGCTGCACTACGGCGATCTCTCGGACGGCAACGGTCTCTCCCGGCTGATCCACGATGTGAAGCCTGACGAGGTCTACAACCTCGGCGCCCAGAGCCATGTCCGGGTGAGCTTTGACCAGCCGATCTTCACCACCGATGTCGTCGCGACCGGCACACTGAAGCTGCTGGAAGCGGTGCGCAGCTATCAGGACTCGAGCGGGAAGCAACTTCGCTTCTACCAGGCCAGCTCGAGCGAGATGTTCGGCAAGGTCATGGAGGTCCCGCAGAAGGAGACGACCCCCTTCTACCCGCGGTCGCCCTACGGCTGCGCGAAGGTCTTCGGCCATTGGATCACGGTGAACTACCGCGAGTCCTACAACATGCACGCGAGCTGCGGCATCCTCTTCAACCACGAGAGCCCGCGCCGCGGCGAGACCTTCGTCACCAGGAAGATCACCCGCGCAGTCGGCCGCATCAAGCTCGGCATGCAGAAGAAGCTCTTTCTGGGCAACCTCGACGCCCTTCGCGACTGGGGCTACGCCGGCGACTATGTCGATGCGATGTGGCGGATGCTCCAGCAGGAGACGCCCGACGACTATGTCGTCTCGACTGGCAAGATGATCTCGGTCCGGACCTTCTGCGAGCTCGCCTTCGGCCATGTCGGCCTCGACTACAAGGACTTCGTCGAGATCGATCCGCGGTACTTCCGCCCGGCGGAGGTCGAGCAGTTGCTCGGCGACTGCACCAAGGCGAAGGCCAAGCTCGGCTGGGAAGCGTCGACGACCGTCGAGCAGCTTGCGGTGATGATGGTCGAGCACGATCTCGAGCTCGCCAGCCGCGAACGCACGCTGCGCGACGCCGGCCACAAGCTGCCGCAGAGCATTGGTCACGACCAGTAACCGGCTGCATAGACGGGAAAGTCTCGCTGATCGTCCCATCGCTGCTCCAACACACGCGCAGGAATCGCCGAAGAGCCAACTGGAATCTAAGATCCTCTCGGTCGAGCGGGTTCCGCTCGACAGGAGGGTTTCACCATGGCCAACAGCACGCTCGCACCCGCAACTGGACCGCTCGGACGACTCGGCCCACGCGGGCTACTCGCATCGGCGCTCGCCTCATTCATTGCGTTCACTCCGATTGCCGGGGCGTTGCCCCAGGGACTGGAAGCGGACAAGGCGAAACCGACCTCACCAAAGGTGGTCATCAGCACCAAGAAGCAAGCCTCCGCGAAGGCGGGCTCATCGAGCACGAAGCAGTCGTCCATCACCAAGGCTGGTACGAAGAAGCCAGCGAAGAAGGTGGTCCCACCGCGCAGGACCGCCCCGAAGCCCATCGCGAAGACGACCACGACAGCTCCTGTGCCGCAGCAGGCAGCCCAAGTGGCGCCGGAGCGGCAGCCGCTCACCATTCTCGTGAATCTCCCAGTCGGACAGTACTTCACGCCGGAAATGAAGGCGATGGGCGTTGAGGAGATGCTCGTCCTCTATCCGCAGAACTTCGACCCGCAGTCAATGCAGACGGCGAAGGTGAGCGGTGAAAAGATCGTGGCTGCGGTCAAGGCCGCGCGTGGCGAGAATCCCTCGGGCTGGGTCATGCTGGACTACGAGATCCCCTTCAATACGGTCTTCTACAACGGCAAGTCCGATCCGCGATTCGAACCCATGGTCGCGTCGATGATCGAAGGGGTGAAGTACGCGAAGCTGCATCTCCCGAACTGCAAGTTCACCTACTACGGGGTCCCGAACGTCCTTTACTACATAAGCAACAAGGGCTGGGAAGCGATGCCGGAGTGGGCCCGCGTCCAAGCCCACGACTCGACTCTGGAGAAGTATCTCGGAATCGTCAAGGAGCTCGACTGGCTCAATCCGAGCGTCTATGACCGCTTCGATCTTGAGAAGCATCCCCCCGCCGACCGCCCGATCATCGCCTCGCGCGAGTCAAAGTACCGCGAGAATGTGATGCGTATCTCGGATGCGCTTCGAAAGGCGGCTGGTCGCCCAGACCTTCCAATCATCCCCGCCGTCGGCATTGTGTACTCAGAGCACGGTACTGCTACCCCCTGGGACGCAATCGCTGGCGGTGAGTTCCGCTCTGATCAGATCGATCCGTCAATCGCTCACGGTGCTGACGGGTTCGCGATGTGGTCTGCACTTGACTACAACGCCTGGGTCGCAACGCTGGCGTGGGTGCCAACAGCTGGCGAGCCTGCCCGATCGAATGCCCGGAACATTCTCACGAAGTTGCTCTTCGATGGTGCCGCGCCGGGCACATGGACGACGGCCGATGCGAAGGTCGATCTGAGCTCTCGCGTCGGATCCTTCGTCGAGCGATACGTGAAGCTCGTCCGCGAAGCCGAAGCCACGGTACCACGTACGACTACCAGCGCCGTCGCGACGGCGAACGGCGGCTGAACCGAATCCCGAGCACGAAACCCCTCCGCCCGCGTCACGAGACGCGGGCGGTTTCGATTCAGCGACCCGATAACACGCTTCGGACTGAGGGTACCATCCTTCTCGCCTTCGCGCGAACTAAACGGAAGGTTCAGCGCGTACGGGAATCGAGCCGAAATCTCCACCAGCCTCATTCCCGCTCCGCTGCCAACCACGCAGAGCCATAAGAAGCGGCTTGAAGCTCTGGGGCGCGGGGTCGGCCAACCGACGCTGTCCCGATCGCTCGTCGAACCGATAGCATGCTCCGCAGGAATTTCCCCGCTTGATCTCGATCGCCGCATTGGTTCTCGTCGGCTGCCTCTACCTCGTCGCTGTTTGGCGACCGGCGTGGGCGGTGACCGTCGTCCTCACCATGTTTGCGACTGAACAGCTCCTTCAGGCGAGCTCGGGCATTTTCCGCACTTACGGATCGCTCGCGAATGTCTGTGTGGGCGGCGTTGTGCTGTTGGCGCTCGGAAAGTCGTTCCTCGCTGGCACACTTCAAACCAGTCGGTGGATCAATACGGCATCGGTTCTCACACTTCTACTGTATGGATATGCCGGGTTCTCATGGCTGTGGACGGCATCACCGGAGTGGTTGGCCGAGTACATCCGGTGGACCTCCCCGTACATTCTTGTCACGCTTGCGCTCGCGCCGCTCCTCATTCGCAGCATGGACGACCTTCGCGAACTTCGGGTCGCGATGCTTGTAGTTGGATCAATCGTGGCGGTGCTTATCATCCTGAGCCCGGGCTTCGAGTTGGTCAACGGTCGTTACGTCGTCAACATCGACAGGGATTCCAGAACGAATCCCCTCGCGATCGGAGCACTCGGCGGAATGCTCGTACTGCTTTCCGTACTCGGGCCCTCAAGCGAGGTCCGGCCCGGCATTGTTGCACTCCGCATTACAGCCTTCTTCGCCGGTCTCGGTCTCGGATTCATGTCCGGTTCTCGAGGTGAGGTGCTCGCTGCGATCGTCTTCGCCTTTGTCTTTCTGCCAGTCGCGCGACGGATTAACAACTTCGGACAGTTCGTAGGCACAGCGGTGGTATCCCTCATCTTCGTGGTGGGCGTCTACGCGATCAGGTCCATCTTCGTAGGCGCCGACAACGAGGATCGATGGAGCACGGAAGGGCTCATCTATGGGCCGCTGGGACGCCTTGAGAACGTGCAAGATCTTGCTCTGCTCTATCTTGACCGACCACTGCTGTGGTTTACCGGAATCGGTTCGGCTGCGTTCCATGACCTCCCTACACGGAGCGGTGACCCATACTCGCATGTGCTCATTGCGGACCTGATCTTCGAGCTCGGAGTTCCGGGGGTGATTCTCGGAGTAGCCATCTTCTGGGGTGCGGTCGGCAACGCAAAGCAACTGTTCGCGTCCGTATGTCACGATCCGCAGTCGCGCGCCATGGTCGCGTTTCTCGCAGCATTCATTGCCTATGAATTTGCGCTTGCGAACAAGGCTGGCATCATCTGGGCCCAGTACGATCTTTTCTTTGGACTTGTACTCCTCGGCCGGCTGACAGCCCTTCAGTCTGACGCCGATGCCCGGGCGATCGCCGCCGGGGAGTTTGATGATGCCGAGGCTGAGGAGGATGCTCAGTTCGTCGATGACCTCTCGGGTGACGCCACGGCCGAGCCGCCGCGCGGCAGTCCGAGTCCGAGTCCGGGAGCGGCGTGACGATGGCGACGGCAACCGGGGCCCGCCCTTCAACCGATGACCGAACGGTGCGCCGCCCGCGCGTCGCGATCGTCTATCACTTCTTCGCCCACTACCGCGCTGCCGTCATGGTCGAACTCGCCCGGCGGAGTGGCCTCGATGTCACCCTCGTCGGCGACGCAGGCGATTACGAGTCGGACATCAAGGCCTGGCAGACGCCTTCAGACATCCCCTTCCGTCTGGCGCCATGTCGGCGGATCCGCGGCAGTGCGATGTGGCAGAAGGGCGTCGTCGGTCTCGCCCTGGGAGGGGAGTTTGACACCCTCATCCTGCTCGGCAACGCCTACTGGCCCTCGACTTGGCTCGCGGCGATCCTCGGTCGCCTGCGCGGCAAGCGCATCCTGTTCTGGACACACGGCTGGATCACGCCGCCGCGCGGCGCGAAGGGCGCGTTCCGCAACGCGTTCTATCGCCTCGCCCACGGGCTTCTCCTCTACGGGCATCTCGCGAAGCAGTACGGCATCGAATCGGGCTTCGATCCCGGACGGCTGCATGTCATCTACAACAGCCTCGACTACGACGCGCAGCGCGCCGCCCGGGCGACCGTCTCGCCCGAGGACGAGCGCACGCTCCGTCGCGAGCTCTTCGGCACCGACGCCGTCGCGGTCGCGATCTGCTCGACGCGGCTCATCGCGATTCGTCGGCTCGATCTCCTCATCGAGGCGGCCGCGATGCTGCGCGCCGAAGGCCTGCCGGTCGTCCTGCTCCTCGTCGGCGACGGCCCGGAGCGGGCGAACCTCGAGCGTCTCGCCAAGGAGCGCGGCGTGCCCGCCCACTTCGCCGGCGCCTGCTACGACGAGGCGAAACTCGCCCGATACACGATGGCGTCGAATGTGACCGTCGCACCGGGCAAGGTCGGCCTCACCGCGATGCAGAGCCTCGCCTTCGGCACGCCGGTGATCACCCACGACGAGGCCGACGACCAGATGCCCGAGTGGGAAGCGATCATTCCCGGCCGCAACGGCTCGCTCTTCCGCAGGAACGACGCGAAGGCGCTCGCCGAGGCGATGCGACCCTGGCTCCTCACCCCTGGCGTCGATCCGGCCACGCGCGCGGAGTGCCACCGGGCGACCGACCGCTTCTACAACCCCTCGATGCAGCGCCGGGCGATCGCCCGTGCGGTGCGCGGGCAGGCGGCCGACGATCTCTTCTGGATGCGCGAGGAGGACCACGCATGAAGCTCATTCGCCAACTCCTCGGTCGCGGGAAGTTCTTCTACTTTCTCCGCGGACGCGCGATGGCCTGGCGGCGCTTTCGCTTCGGTCTCAAGCGCGTGCATCCGACCTTCTACATGGTGAAAGGCGCGTTCGCCGCCCACGATCTCGTCGCGAAGGAATACAGCTTCGTCAACCAAGGCTGCATCGTCAGCGCTGGCGTCGAACTCGGCCGATATGTGATGCTCGCCCCGAATGTGGCGATCGTCGGCGCGGATCACATCTTCAACCGCCCGGGCGAACCGATCATCTTTGCGGGCCGACCGCCGCTGGTGAAGACGGTGATCGAGGACGACGCGTGGATCGGCTACGGCGCGATCATCATGCAGGGCGTGACCATCGGACGCGGCGCGATCATCGCGGCCGGCGCGGTCGTGACGAAGAGCGTGCCCGCCTACGAGATTCACGCCGGCGTTCCGGCGAAGAAGATCGGCGAGCGCTTCGCCGATCCCGCGGACCGCGCCCGCCACGACGCGATGCTCGACGGCCCCGTCGTGCACGGCCGTCTCGCGGCGCTGCCGCAGGAGATCCGCGAGCAGACCGAGCGGCAGTCGTAAGAGAAAAGGCCCGAGCGAATGCCCGGGCCTTTCGAGGCGTGTCAGCGGTTGCGTTCGGCGGGGATCAGCAGGGTCCCCAGTTGCCGAGCAGCGCCGCGAGGTCAGCCGCGTCGACGATGCCGTTGTTATCGATGTCCGGACCGGCGGTCGAGCTGCCCCACGCGCCGAGGAGGACGCTCAGGTCGCTGGCATCAACGACGCCATTCGAGTTGAGATCGCCAGGACATGCCGGCACGCAGTCGACAACGATCACGCCCTCGCCTTGCGCTCCATTGAAGCCACCGACACGAATGCGGTAGCACTGACCGATTGTCACATTGAAGGTGATCGTTGATCCACCGGCGAACTGGCCGCATCCGTCGTCGTCGCACGCAAGCAGCGTCGAGAGGTTGCAAAGCAAGAATGGCGGCGTAAAGCCACAACCCTGATAGGCAGCGATCTTCGTATCAAAGTTCGTGAATGCGCAGGTTGAGATCGTCACCGAACCGTTGCAGGTCGCGGTATAGCTGTACCAAATATCGCTCTGGAAGGTATCACCCACGCAGCCGGTGCCCGATCCGCCACCGGTCGCGCCGATGTTGGTGAAGAACGTGCCGCCCTCCGTCAGCGCCGGAATCGTCGTAAACAACGCTCCGCATGCATCGTTCTGCAGATCACGGATGAGATACGCGCGTCCCTCGTTCGGAAGACCGTCCGCACCCTCATCTTCGTCGGCACCAATGATGAAATCGGGAAGACCATCGCTGTTCGCGTCGGGCACCGCGCTCACCGCGAAGCCGAACTCACGATTGCCGGAGCTCGCGTAGGCCGACTGAAGCGAATCGAGCAGCTCGCCCGTGAAGCCATCCATGACATACGCACGGCCCGGCGACGCGGACGCGCCGCCACCATCACCAGACGCGCCGATGAGGAGGTCCTCGTAGCCGTCGCCGTTGCGATCGCCGACGCCAGCGGCGGAGAGACCGAAGTTGCCGCTCGAATCGGGGTTGGGCGATTCGAAGGACTGGTTCAGCGAGCCGAAGGTACCGGAGAAGGCATAGAGACGGCCCGAGCTCACGACGCCGCCCGCGTCCTCAAGCCACGCCCCGACGAGCACATCGCCGAGGCCGTTGCCGCCGACATCCTGGACGCCAGCGACATGGACGCCGAATTGACCAGAGATCTCTTCATTGGGCGACTTCAGCTCATGAAGGAGGACGCCGTTCGCGCCAGAATACACATATGCCCGACCGGCATCAGATGGACTCGTACCGGGATCCGAGAATGGAGCACCGACAGCGAAGTCGCCGAAGCCATCGCTGTTGACATCGGGAACACCCGCGACAGACCAACCGAAACTGCCACCATCCGCGCTCAATGGAGCAATGATCGTCCGCACGAGCGCTCCGGAGCTGCCAGAGAAGATGAACGCTTCGCCGCCACCGAGTCCGCCGCCGCCGCCCGGCGCGCCGACGATGTAGTCAGGTCGATTGTCGCTGGTGACATCTGGCACCGCGTCGACGCTGAAGCCAAACCGACCGAAGCTGTCGGCGCTGGGCATCGTGTGGGTGCGAATCAGATTGCCGGTCGCACCTGAGTACACATAGACCCGACCCGAATCAGTCACACCCAGGCCGTTCTCGGCATACGCGCCGACGATGTAATCGCCGCGCCCGTCGTTGTTGATGTCGCCAATACCGACGACATCATGTCCGAAGGCGCCGTCGAACTCGGGGTTCGGCGACGAGTGCGAGCGGATGAGCGCGCCAGTGCGGCCGGAGTAGACATGGACGCGGCCAGCTTCGAGCGTCGCACCAACCGTCTCGGCCCAGGCGCCGACGATGAAGTCGCCGTAGCCGTCGCCGTTGATGTCGGGAATGCCGGAGACGCTGATGCCGAACTGCCCGAAACCCACCGGTGAAGGCGAGGCGATCTCGATGATGTCGGCGTGTGCGGAGGAGCCGATCGTCGCAAGGCAGAGGGCGAGCGATCCGGCGGCGAGACGATGGGTGAACGAGGCGTTGTGGAACATGGCAATGCTGAGCGGTCGGATGCGGCGGACGACGAGGCCGCCGCGATGATCGAAGCGGATGCTATCCGGCCGTTTCGGCGGCGTTCTCGCAGCACGGCGCTTGAACGGACCGCACAAAACCATCGCTTTGCGGAAACTGTGCACTGCGGCGACGAACGCGGGCCCTCCCGATCGTCTTCCCTGTGAATCTGGAGAAACCCAACCATGCCACGACTCGTTCACCTCACCTGCATCGCGTTCCTCGGCACAGGCATCCTCGCTTCCCATCTTCCGCGCACGGCACTCGCCCAGGCACCGGCCCCTGCGGCCCAGGCTCCCGGGGCGAGCGCGCCGGACGACCTGATCGTCAGGCAGTTCTCCCTGCGGGTCGCGGACCCGATGGAGTTGGCGGCGATTCTGACGCTCAACCACCGCGTCGTCGCGACGGGATCCGCGAGCACCGGAACCGTCACCGTCACCGCAGCCAGCGGACGGATCGAAGAGATCGCCGCGCACATCGAGGAGTTCGATCAGCTCGCCGAGGCTCGGCAACGGGAGCGCCGCGAGGCGGATCGCATGCGTCAGATGGCCGCGGACGACCATGCGCGGGCCCGCGAGGCGATGGCCCGCGATGCCACCGAATCCAAGTCGATCACCATCGACTTCGCGGGCGGCACGCTCGGCGAGTATCTCGCGCTCGTCGCGAAGACCTCGAAGGTCGGCAACATCGTCATCGGTGACGAGCGCATGAACGCCCTGCGCATGCCGCCGGTCCGCGTCCGGAAGATCACCGGGACCGCTGCGGTGCTGCTCCTCGAGAGCCTTCGCTTCAGCCTCGACGGGACGAGCGCCGCGATCGGCGTGCAGCATGTGCCGGGCGATCCCGAAGCCCAAGGGATCGAGGCGGAGTCGGTGCTCGTGCTCGACCTCCTCATGAACGAGCAGCCGACGAGAGCCGTCGCCCTTCGCACCGAGATCTTCGACCTCCAGGAGGCGAAGCGGGCCGATCCGGTGAAGCTCCCGGCGATCATCGACGCCGTTCGGGCCGCCGTCGCGCTGAACGGCGCGAGCGAGCACTTCAAGCTCTCGCTGCACGAGGGAACGGGGCTTCTCTTCGCCCGCGGCAGTGAAGAGGAACTGGACATCGCCGTCCGAACCGTGCAGGCGCTGAGCCGCTCATCGCAGGAGTAGCCCTCCGGCGATGAGGGCTCCCTCCCGCCGAAGCGTCTCGCATGCCACCAGGCGATCACGCCCACACCGACCGGGCCGCAGCCCACGCGTCTTCATCCGACGCGTGGGCGGTCCGCGTTTCCGCGGGCATCGCGTCGGGATCGCGGGAGGCGCTTGGCGTGCTCTACGAGGCGAAGTTTACGACGCTCGTCGAATCGCTCCGCCGGGCGACGCGCCGCGACGAGAGCTTCATCCTGGACTGTGTGCAGGAGACGATGATCCGGGTCGCGACGCGACTCGGTCCGATGCCGACCCACGCGGCACTCGACGCCTGGCTGACGCGCGTGGCGCTGCATGCGGCGATCGATCGGCTGCGGGCGGAGCGGGTGCGGTCGGCCGACGCCGATGCGACGCCCGCGACGAGCGCCGCGCGGAGTGCACCTGATGCGGACTTCGATGCGATGGCCGAGATCGCCGCGATGCTCGCACGATTGCCCGAGGACGAGCGAAGTCTCCTCGCGCTGCGATTCGTGCGCGGACTCACGCTCGACCAGATCGGCCGACACCTCGGCGAAGCGCCGAAGGCGATCGACAGCCGCATTCGTCGGATCCTCGGCCGCCTGCGCGGGGTCCGGCCACAGACCGAAGGGGAGAAATGACCATGCAACCGTCGAATGAACAGGGAACGCCGCTCTCGCCCGAAGGCCGGCGCCGAAAGGACGCGATTCTCCTGCGAGCCGAGCAGGCACTTGCCGGTCGCGTCCGGGTGCGGCGCGGACGGCGGGCGCTCGCGGCCCTCGCGTCGCTTGCGCTCTTCGCGATCGCGGGCGCGTGGGCGCTCGGCCGGTTCGCGGCGCGGCCGGTGGCGGGCGACCGCGCGATCGCGGGCGAATCGAGCCGTTCCGAGGAAGGGGCGGAACGACCCGTGGTCGTGCGCCTCGACGACGCCGCGCTCGAGGCCGAGCTCGCCGCGCTCGGCTACGAACTCGCCGTCGTCGAGATCGACGGCCAGCCCGAGCTGTTCACCCACGAGGGACGGCGCTTCGACCGCTCGGGCATCGGCCGAACGCGAGCGGGACGGGACGAGTCGTAGCCGAGCGGCGCGCTCGTCTCACTTCTTCTTGAAGAGGCCATCGACCGCGTCACCGATGCCCTTCGCGGCATCCTCGACACCCTTGCCGATCGCCTCGCCCGCTCCCTTGGCGACATCCTCGACGGCCTTGCCCACGCCGCCGCCAAGATCCTTGAGGCCGTTGCCGAGATCGACCGACAGCTTGCTCGCGAAGACATCGCCGAGGCCCGCGAGACCGTTGGTGATCGATTGGGCGAAGACCTGCGGAAGCTGACCGCCGCCGGCTTCCATCACCGCCTGCATGACCGCCTGCACGATCATCCCGGTGAGTTGCTCGAGGCCGACCGGATCGGACCCGGCGCTGCCGATGTCCTTCAGGACGATCTTCGGCACCTTGATTTCGATGCCCTTGTCCGTCAGCGGAATGCCCGAGGCGCGCGCGGTCACCGAGATGTCGCTGAGGGTCAGCTCGTCGATCACGAACTTCTTGCCGCCGGAATCGCCCGCGGGTTGCGATCCGCCGCCCGAGCCGGCGAACTTCTTCGCGTTCGCGAGGATGACATCGACATTGGAGTCCCCGCCGACGCGCTGCTCGAAGTCGATGCGCATCCCGGCGAGCTCGATCTTCGGCACGCGCACCACATCCTCGAGGAGCGACCCCGTCGTCACCGCGATGCCGCCCGTGTCGAGCTCGAGGAAGGTCGGTCCCTGGCAGCCGTCGGGATTGGCGACCTTGAGCGTCGAGAGCGACGCCTTTCCAGAGGTTAGCCCGATGGAAACGCCACCGACGGTCGTCTTCACGCCGAGCACCTTCGTGCCCGCGACCTCGACGGCCGCCTTCGCGACGGTATCGATGTAGAAGATGCCGGCGACGGCGAGGGCGACGAGGAGAACGACGCCAACGAGGAGGAGTCGGACGAGCTTTTTCATGGGGACCTCGGCACGGGCGAACGGCCTGGATCGAGCCGCTTTGACCCGATCGGACGCCGGAAGCGTAACCCGTATCGGTTACCCCCGCGCGTTGTAGCGCTTCGCGACCGCCCGCGCGAGACCGCGTGGCTTCAGCGTCATTGCCTCGGCCAGGGCGATGCCGGCTTCCTCGCAGAGCCGCTCGCGGCCGCGTCGGCAGACGACCAGCACCGCCTCGGAGAAGGTGCTGCCGAGACGCTCCGCGTGCAACCCAATGCTCTGTGAGAGGATGGCCAAGTCATGCTCCTCGCCGAGCGCCGCCGTCGCCTCGCGGAGCTTGCGACGGAAGCGCCGGACCCGCTTCGGGAGATCAGGCTCAACCAGCGTGAGCTGGTGGACGAGCCGCGAGCAGCCCTTGCGCACCTCGTGCGCGTCCTCGCTGTCGCCATGTCCGCCTGATCCGCCGAGGCAAGAGCGGTTCGCGCGCCGCCGGGCGCGCCGCCAAATCCGAGCCAAACCGTCGGCGAGCTCGTCCGCGTCGATCGCATCGAGGCCCGCAGCGCGGAGGGCGCTGTCCGACGCTTCGATGAGGAGCATCGCCCGACGGACGAGGGCATCCTCAAACGCAACCTGATCATCGTCGGGCGCCGGCGGCATGACGACCCCGAGCAGCAGCTCACGGGCCTGCTCCGCCCGCTCGCCGGACTTGCCTGCGAGCAGTCGCTCGATCGTCTCGATCATCGCGTCGCGGTCGCGAATCGGAGCGAGCATCGCCGCGGCGTCACTGAGCATCCGCTCGATGCCGTCGCGCGATTCGCGCGAGAGCCGCTCGCCTCCCCCGTCGATCAGTCGCAACAGCGCGCGGCCGGTCTTCGTCGCCTTCCGCACGGTCTTGACCAAGCCAGAACGATCATGCCTCTTCGCACCGGGGTGACGCGCCGCGGCGTCACGCGCCCGTTCGAGGATCGCCGACCAGCTCTCGATGACGCGCTCGGCAGCCGACAGTCGCCGCGGTGCCGGTGCCGCGTTCGTCTCGTCGATGGCCGGCGCCTGCTCCGCCGGCGCGGACTCCGGCACTGGGTCCGGCGCTGGGGCCGGCGCTGGCGTCGCCATCACGTCAACGATCGGCTCGGCGCGACCCGCGCGCTCCACCGCGAGGTGGTCCGCCTGCGAGGAACCGCGATTGACCCCATGATTGCCGCCTTGCGTCAGGTGCATCGGCGTTTCACTCTACCGACACTCGACGGCCGCGCGATCGGGGAACGCGTCCGTTGGCGCGAGGAGCCGCGTTCTTAGCAATCCGCTCGGGCTTTGTTACGCTCCCCCCTCTTCGCGCGGCACCAACGAACAGGCCATCCACGCGCGATAAGTGAGCCGTCATGTCGAACCAGAATCAGCCCCAGAAGTCTCAGGCATCCACCTCCGGCGCCGCCCAGACCGCCATCACGCCGACCCGCGCCGACAACTACGCCGAGTGGTACCAGCAGGTCATCAAGGCCGCCGATCTCGCCGAGACGAGCGCCGTCCGCGGCTGCATGGTGATCAAGCCGTGGGGCTACGCGATCTGGGAGAACATGCAGGCGGTCCTCGACAAGATGTTCAAGGACACCGGCCACCGAAACGCCTACTTCCCGCTCTTCATCCCGCTCTCGTTCTTCCAGAAGGAAGCCGAGCATGTCGAAGGCTTCGCGAAGGAGTGCGCGGTGGTGACGCACCATCGCCTCGCCCCCGGACCCGACGGCAAGCTGATGCCGGTCGGTGAACTCGAAGAGCCGCTGATCGTGCGCCCGACCAGCGAGACGATCATCGGCGCGAGCTTCGCGAAGTGGGTGCAGAGCTATCGCGACCTGCCGCTTCTCATCAACCAGTGGGCGAATGTCGTCCGTTGGGAGATGCGCACGCGCCTCTTCCTGCGCACCGCCGAGTTCCTTTGGCAAGAAGGCCACACGGCGCATGCGACGGCCGACGAGGCGGTCATCGAGACGATGAAGATGCTCGATGTCTACGCCGACTTCGCCGAGAACTTCATGGCGTGCCCGGTCATCAAGGGCAAGAAGACCGACGGCGAGCGCTTCCCCGGGGCGGTCGATACCTATTGCATCGAAGCGATGATGCAGGATCGCAAGGCCCTCCAGGCCGGCACGAGCCACTTCCTCGGCCAGAACTTCGCCAAGGGCAGCGACATCAAGTTCCTCGATCAGTCGGGCACGCTGCAGTACGCGTGGACGACCTCGTGGGGCGTGTCGACGCGCCTGATCGGCAGCCTGATCATGACCCACTCCGACGACGACGGACTCGTCTGCCCGCCGCGGCTTGCCCCGGCGCATGTCGTCATCCTGCCCGTCCTCCACAAGCCTGAGTCCGCCGCTGCGGTGCTCGAATACTGCAAGAAGCTCGCGACCGAACTCCGCGGCATGACCTACTGCGGCCGGCCGGTCGTTGTTGAACTTGACGACCGCGACATCCGCGGCGGCGACAAGATGTGGAGCTGGGTGAAGAAGGGCGTGCCGGTGCGCATCGAAGTCGGCCCGCGCGACATGGAACAAGACAGCGTCTTTATGGCCCGCCGCGACAAGCCGCACAAGGAGAAGGCGTCGGTCAAGCGCGCCGAGTTCATCGCGACGCTCACCACGATCCTCGACGACATTCAGGCTGGGCTTTTCGCGAAGGCGAAGGCTCACCGCGAGGAGCACACGCGGAAGATCGATTCGCTCAAGGACCTCACCGACTTCTTCACGCCCAAGAAGGCGGCCAAGGACAACGAGCAGCCGGAGATCCACGGCGGCTTCGCGATGGCGCGGTTCTCGATGGACACGGCCGCCGAAGCGAAGTTGAAGGACGATCTCGGCGTGACCGTGCGCTGCATCCCGCTCGAGGGTTCAGACGATCCGGGTCCGTGCGTCCTGACCGGCAAGCCCGCGACAAAGCGGGTGGTGTTCGCGAAGGCGTATTGAGAGCGTAGCCCGCCTCCTGCGAACGCGCTGCTAGTCTCGTCGCGCTTGCCGTAGCCGCTCAAGCTCTTCGCGCAGTGGTGCCCAGTATGCCCGGCCGCTTGCCTCTCGGCGGCTTCCTCGATGTTGAGAAGCGATGCGAGTTCCTCTTCGTTCGCACCGCGTCGAGCCGCCTCGATGAGTCGCCGAATCATCGGCCAATCCTTATCCGGCTGCGTCTTCTTCGCTCGAACGAGATCCGCGAGCCCCAGGACAGCAACGCCGTTCGCGAGCTCCCACCGGCGCGCCCACAGGTCATCGAATGACGCGACGCCGCGCATGGAGCTCATGACATCGATCGCAGTCCATCGACGGCCCCGCCGGCGCATCGAAAGTGCAGGGCATGCCCAGCCAAGCGATGGCGTCGCTCAAACGGGGGCACCGCAATCGAAACCGCACCGATTTCACCAAGAGCACGCTGAAGCGCCTCGATGTTCGACTGTTCGGAAAGGACGACGAGATCGATATCGCGGGTGAACTCGCTCGCACCGTATGCAATGCACGCATGACCTCCCATCAGCAGAGCTTTCACGCCGTGCTGACGAAGCGAGTTGAAGACATGCATGGCTGCTGGCTGAGGGGTCATCATGCCGTCTCCCCCCTCCCCCTCGAGTCGGGCAGGGGCGCGTTGATGGTGTCATCAAGATCGAAGAACGGGCTCTGCGAATCGACCTCAGGCTCGAGCGAGCCGCCCATGGCCAGGTACTCGCGCCACATCTCTTGGGCGGCATTCCACCGCTCCATGGGAGTGAGCAGGTACCACGCGAGCCATTGTTCATCAATGATCGACTCAAGGTCGGGCGACCCCGCGCCGCGATTGACTGAGCCGTGGGCGATGGACTCGCTCCGCGCCTCGCGTGCGAAGTCGGAGCGCGGACGATCGTCGAGGGCCGTTCCCAGATGATATCGATGCGCAAAGCATCGCCTCGACACGATGGATCCAATCGCCGGCGACCGTTCCGCGCGAAAACACCGCCGCCCGCGAGGAGCTTCGCGGGCGGCGGTGTTATGTGGGTAGATCGAAATGGCGTTCGCTTACGCGATCCGGCGCCGGCCGCGGACCGTCACGAGTCCGGCGAGACCGAGGAGCGCGATCGCGCCTGGCGCGGGAACGATCGTTCCCTCGAGGCGGAACGAGCCGAATCCGTCGTCACCGATGCCCGGCGGAATCTGCTTCCAGGTGCCCCACGGCTGCGAGGGCGAGGTGAAGAAGCGGCCGGTCTGATCCGTGCCCGCCGACCAGATGAACGCGTCGCCGCCGCCGTTTGCGAGCACCGCGCCGATGTTCATGTTGTAGACGCCCGGCCCGAGCGTGCCGCCGATCGCCGCGGAGAAGAGATACTCCTTCGAACCGAAGAAGTTGATCTGGCCCGTCTCGGTCGTCGCGATCGAGCCGAGATCGACGGTGAAGGTCGCGACCTGTGCGGAGAAGTCGCTGTTCCAGATCACGATCTCGAACGCGCTGAAGTTCGCGAGATCGCCGCCGCTGAAGTTCTGGCTCGAACCCCACCACGAGAGGCTCGAAAGGTTGAACGAGTCCTCAAGCGAGAAGCGCTGCGCGAGGCTCTGGCCGAACGCGTAGCTTCCGTTCGAGCTGAAGGCCTCGGCAACGGAGCCGAGCGTCGAGGTCGGCGCGTTCTCGAAGATGACATCGGCGCTCGCGACACTCGCGATCGATGCCGCGACGGCGCAGGCCGAAGCGATGATGGGCAGGTTGGTTCGAAGCATGGTTGGTTTCCTCTCGCGTCTCTCTCTCACTTCGCGCGTCGACTGCCGACGGCGCGAATAGACAAGGGACGGAGCGAAACTCCCGATGCTGCGGTCTGTGCGCGCCCTTTGAACGGATGCGCGCACGATCATCACGATCACGCGCGTTGCCCGTCGAAGTGCACGCGCCACTGCGTTCCCGCGCAGTGCCGCAACCTCAACCTCCGTGACGGCGGCGCGCACCGAACGGTGCCCGACGCCATCTCCACGCCCGAAACCGAGCGTGGCCCTTTCGCGTCAAGGTACCGAGGTGACCTCCCCAAAAGTGGGCCACACCCCGCACTTTGCTCGATTTGAACGATCGCAAACTCTGATTATCGGAGCGTGCTCGTCGACTCAGCGACCATCAGCCGCGATCCGCGGCTCATTGATCGTGGGCGGCTCGATTCGCAGCGTCCAGGGCTGGACGACGCGCACCTTCCAGGGCCCGATCGCCGCGCCTTCGAGGTGCACCGTGAAGAGCTGGAAGTACTCGCCTTGTGGCACCAGGACATCGACCTGGGCTGTTCCGCCGTCGAGCCGGACCTGTTCGACGCTCGTGACGCCGGTGGCGCCGGGGCGAGCCGCGAGCGAACCCTCGGGCAGGCGGCTCCACACATCCTCCCAAGTCGGCTCGCGTGCCCCCGCCGGCAGGTTGAACACGATCGCCTGACCACGGGCGGAGCTTCTCGCATGCGCCGCCTCAATCGCCATCGCCATCACCTGCGGCGTCGGCGGCACGCCGGGATCAAAGAATGGCTGCCCGACCGTCGCCGGAAAGGTCTGTCGAGGTGCACAAGCCTGCAGCCCAACCACACCAACAACGATCAGAGAAGCGCAAAGCAATCGCATGCCCGCACTATACCCCCACCAACAGGCATCGGTCCCCTCCTCCCGCGTGATGCCGCCGCGCAGCGGTCGCATCACGCCCCGAAAAGGTGAGCTATGCCGCGGCGCAGCCGTCGGCATCAGCGAGCCGCGTGATACCCGCGGACTCCACGCGCCAGCCCCAACCAATCGCCGCCCCGCCGGATATCACTGTGCCTTTGCGATCTGCCAGTACTCGAGCTCGATCGGAGCCTGACGGCCGAAGATCGTGACGAGCACGCGCACGAGACCCTTCTCCGGAAGCACTTCGTCCACCGAACCCTCGTAGTTCTGGAACGGGCCTTCCTTGATCGTGACCGAGTCGCCCTTGGCGAACTCCATCTTGACCTGCGGAGTCTCCTCCGGGCGGCGCGAGTCGAAGAGCATCTTCTCGACCTCGTGCGGCGCCATCGGCGTCGGACGGCCGGCGGTGCCGACGAAGTCGCCGACGCCGGTCGTTTCCTTGATCAGGAAGAAGACATCCTGCGGGATGCGACCGTCCGGCTCGAGCTTCATCTCAACGAAGACATAGCCCGGGTAGAGCTTCGTCTCGGTGACGCGCTGCTTGCCGCCCTTGAGGGTCTTGGTCTTCTCGGTCGGCACCATGATGCGGCCGACGAGGTGTTCCATGCCTTCGATCTGGACCTTGCGGAGAAGCGTCTCGCGGACGCTCGACTCCTTGTTGCTCGCCACGCGGAGGACGAACCAGTCCATGCCCTCGCGATACATCGGGAGGTCCGACGCGGGATCGAAGCCGTCGAGGGCGTCGCCCGTGGCCGGCGCGGGCGTGGCCCGAGCCTCAACGGCCTTCGCGGCTGCGGCCTTGTCGGCGGCGGCCGCCTGACCCTTCTTGCCCGCACCAGGCGTGATCGCCTTGCTGGTCGCGACGCCCGCTCCCTTGAGCGTCGAACCCGCGGCCTGGGCCGCGGACTTGCCGGACACGAGCGTCTTTCCCTGCTTCGACTCGATCTCGGCCATCGCCCCGTCATCGAAGGACTCGCCGGCGGAGCCTTCGAGGCTGTCGTCCGGATGTTCGTTCTGGAGGCTATCCATATGCATCAGTGCTCGGAGGGAGGAGCGGAAAGGCGAGAGGGGCGAGGCGTCGAACCGGTGCGGCTCGACGAACCTGGCGTCGAGGTCACTGACCTTCGAGGACGCCCATCTGCTGGAAGACGAAGACGAAGGCGTTGTCGACGAGCCAGATGAAGGTGGTCGCAACGGCCATGAGAATGATGACGACGGCGGTCGATCCGAAGATCTCCCGACGGGTCGACCAGTTGACTTTCTTCATCTCGCCTTCGGTGGCGATGAGGAAGTCGCCGGAACCGGGCTTGCGGAAGACATACAGGTAGATGAGCGTGCCGATCACCACGCCGACCAGACCGCAGATGCCGAAGGCGACATAGGTCTGGTTGATGGTGCCGATCTTGACCTGCGCGGCGTAATCCCACAGCCAACGCAGTCCAAGCAGCGTGAGCAGGCTCGCGCCGACGGTGGTGCCCATCCGCGTGTAGTAGCCCTGTCCGCTCTTGTAGATCCCAGATGCCATGCGGGCAACCTCAGAGGTGATCCGACGCGGCCCATGCGGAGACGGCCGCTCGCGCGGACATGCTCCCAAGGCCCGATCGGGCAACGCGCCAGGAGTGAATCGAACACTCAACCTGCGGATTTGGAATCCGCTGCTCTGCCAATTGAGCTACTGGCGCTCCATCGTGCCGCGCGCGGAGGCGAGCGGGGACGCTCGCCGACGCTCGCGGCGCCGAAGGTTGATTACTTGCGCTTGATCTTGTGGAGCGTGTGCTTGCGAAGGCGAGGGCAGTACTTCATGAAGCCCTCCTTCACCTTCTCAGCGATACCGCCCTTCACGCGGATGTTCGTGCGGTAGTTCAGGTCGCCGGTCTCCGTGCACTGGAGCCAGACATACTCGCGATCGAGAGCCTTCTTGGCCATGGCCAATTCCTTCCGTCAGTCCGCGACGCGCCGAGACATCGGCCCGTTCGCGGGATTCGCCGGCGCCGGGGAGGACCCCGGCGCCGGCGTTCGCACGAGAATGAGGGGACCCGCGGCGGATCACCTCACAATGGCCCGTCGCCACGGGGGCGACGGACGGGTTGATTCGATCAGACGATGACCTTGGTCACGACGCCCGAGCCGACGGTACGACCGCCTTCACGGACGGCGAAACGCACGCCCTCTTCCATCGCGACCGGCTTCTCCTCCAGATCGACCTTGATCTGGATGTTGTCGCCGGGCATGCACATCTCGGCGCCACCCTGCAGCTCGAGCTTGCCGGTGACGTCGGTGGTGCGGAAGTAGAACTGGGGCTTGTAGCCGCTGAAGAACGGCGTGTGACGGCCGCCTTCTTCCTTCGTCAGGACGTAGACCTGAGCGAGGAACTGGGTGTGCGGCTTGATGGTGCCCGGCTTGCAGAGCACCTGACCGCGCTCGATGTCGGCCTTTTCGACGCCACGGAGGAGGAGACCGACGTTGTCGCCGGCCTGGCCCATGTCGAGGGTCTTCTGGAACATCTCGACGCCGGTGACGACGGTCTTCTTGGTGTCGCTGCGGAGGCCGACGATCTCGACATCCTCACCGACCTTGACGACGCCACGCTCGATACGACCGGTCGCGACGGTGCCGCGGCCCTTGATCGAGAAGACGTCTTCGACGGACATGAGGAAGGGCTTGTCGGTCTCGCGCTGCGGCTCGGGGACGAAGGTGTCAAGGGCGTCCATGAGGTCGCCGATGCACTTGTTCTTCGCCGCGTCACCCGGGTTGGTGAGGGCCGGGTAGGCCGCACCGCGGATGATCGGGGTCGTGTCGCCGGGGAAGTCGTACTTGTTGAGGAGCTCACGCACCTCGAGCTCGATGAGGTCGAGGAGCTCGGCGTCGTCGACGAGGTCAACCTTGTTGAGGAAGACGACGATCTTCGGCACACCGACCTGACGAGCGAGCAGGATGTGCTCGCGAGTCTGCGGCATGGGGCCGTCAGCCGCCGAGACCACGAGGATGGCGCCGTCCATCTGGGCGGCACCAGTGATCATGTTCTTGACGTAGTCGGCGTGGCCGGGGCAGTCGACGTGCGCGTAGTGACGATTCTTGGTCTCGTATTCGACGTGCGAGGTCGCGATGGTCACGATCTTGGTCGCGTCACGACGGCCTTCGGAAGCGGAAGCCTTGGCGACGTCGTCATAGCTGACGACCTTGCCGAAGCCCTTCGCAGCCTGAACGGCAGTGATCGCGGCGGTCAGCGTCGTCTTGCCGTGGTCGACGTGGCCGATGGTGCCCACGTTGACGTGGGGCTTTGTCCGGACGAATGTTTCCTTCGCCATTGAAGAGTCTCCGACTGAATTCGCGTGCGAAGCGATGCGCTACGCTTCGAGATGGTGACCGTCCCGCGATCGGTACCTACGACAGGTACCAGCGGACGGCGTTGCACGATCCGACTCGTCGTCGCATCGCGAAAGCCACCGATGGGGATTGAACCCACGACCTCACCCTTACCAAGGGTGTGCTCTACCACTGAGCTACGGTGGCATGTCCTGTCGAGCGCGATCTCGTTGTAGTCGAACGTCAGGAGCATGATGCGTCGTCGATCCGTGACGCCGCAGCCTTGCTCCATCGGCCCTCGAGCTCGCGCCCGCGCTACCGATGAAAAACCGCCCCTCGCGGGACGGTAGAGCGGGGAGTGTAACCAAGGCCCGAGCGAAAGCAAGCCGCTCGGCACAACCTTGACTCATCCCAGCGATGTCAAAAGGGCGCTTTCCCCGGCTGGGTGGAGTCCCCACCCCGGACCAAGCGATCCGTCGCGAGCGAAGTCACGGGACATAGAAGGGCTTCTGCCGGTCGAGGTTGAGGGTCCGGATCTGTCGGGCCTCCTCAAGGTCGCGCAGGTTGTCGAAGCCGTCCTCCGGCGTCACATGGCCGTCCATGAAGAGCATCAGACACTTGTCGCCGACATAGCGGTAGTCGATCTCCGTCCATGTCAGGCTGTCCACATCGCCGCCGCTGAGGGTCGTCACCTCGCCGCCGTAGCTGTCGATGAGGTAGACCGACTGGGCGGGCCGCAGGATTTGCCCGTTCACCCACCACTTTCCCCGATTCGGGTTCGAAGCGTCCGGCGGACGGGCATCGAAGAAGGCATTCGCCGCAAAGTAGCCCGGGTGGCCAAGCTCGGAGGCAGCGCTCCCCGTCCCGAATGGCAGGGCCTCGTTCGCCTGCGAGGACTTGGTCATCGGGGCCGCGGAGCGCAGCGGGTTCTTGTCGTAGTCCTCATCCTTCTCGTAGAAGAGTCGGTCGGGCGAGTCGAAGCCGTAGTTATAGGCCGCGGGATCGTCGAGGTCGGGGAGCGGTCCGAGCTTGTTCTCGGTCCAGAGGATGTCAGACCATGTCCCGACGCCAGCATCCCCGATCGGCGGCACGACGCCGGAGGGCGAAGCGGTCCGCACACGAACGCGAGGATCAGGAAGCTGGGAGCTGTAATCGAAGGCGGCCGGGACGATCGTCTCGCGATTCGACTGCGCGTAGGCAGTCAAGAAGGTCGCGATCTGCCGGAGGTTGTTCTGGCTCTTGGCCATGATCGCGTTCTTGCGGGCGGTCGAGAGACCGGGCAGCAGAATCGCGATGAGCACCGCGATGACGCCGATCACCGTGAGGACCTCGACCAGCGAGACGCCCAGGTGTCGCTGCCGTTCGCGACGCGGACCGTGAAGGTGGATGGCAGGCCAGGCAACGCTACGGGGGAGGCGACGAGTCACACGGATCTCCTTGGCTCTGACAGGACGCGATCGAGCGGCGCGCTGGCCCTACGAGGCCCGCGCCAGGGCGGGCCAGCACCCGGCGCTCCCTGCACTCCCCGAGCGAACTCCTCCGACGCCTGTGTGTGGGGCGTGACCTCGGGAGGATTCGGCGGAGAGGGGGATGCGCGGCGCACGCGATCGCGTCGACGAGATGAAACAGCCACTGTACCGGGGCATCGGCCTCCGTTGCAGCCCCTTCGCCGGACTTTGGCCGCAGTCGCTCCAGCTTGGGTGGGCGGGACGGCTGGAGCCGTGACGAAGACGCAGCAGTCGATGACCCGATCAGATGCGGGCCCACCCGAGCGTTCCGGACGCGAGGACGCGATGGCGACCGCGCGGCCCGCTCGGCGGGACCCCGACTCTGTACGCATCGGATCCTCGGGCAGACGCGACGAGAACGCCGAAATCTCCCTCCGATGACGCGCCGACGACTCCCCATCCTCCTGCTCGGCACGATCGGCGTCCTGGGCCTCACGGAGATCCTCCTCCGGTCGATCTGGGGCTTCGGCACCCCGATCCTCGTCCAGTGGGACGCCCGATATGAGTATCGGATGGCCCCAAACCAATCGATTCGCCGCTTCGGGAAGCGGATCGAGACGAACGCCCTCGGCCTCCGAAGCCGGCCCTTCGAGCTGCGGAAGCAGGATCCGAACGAACTGCGGGTGCTCGTGATCGGCGACAGCGTGATGCAAGGTGGTTCGCATGTCGATCAGGACTCGCTCGCCACGGCGATCCTCGAGCGTGGCCTCGCGGAGCGACTCATGCGTCCGGTGCTCGTCATCAACGCCAGCGCCAACAGTTGGGGACCGGCGAATCAACTCGCCTTCGTCGATGCGGAAGGGACCTTCGACGCGGACATCGCGGTCCTGGTCCTGTCGAGCCACGACCTCGTGGACCTGCCGATGCAGATGGAGCGTGCGCGGCGCGAGGACGGGGCGGTGATGAACCAACCATGGTGTGCGATCACCGAGGTGCTCGGCCTGGCCTGGGCGCGGATCGTGCCCGGGGCGTTGCCAGCGGCACCGGATGAAGACGAGCGGGCACTTCGCACCGTCGGCGAGGAGCACCTTCGCAAACTCCTCACATTCCTTCAAGGCCAGATCCCTCGAACGCTTGTGGTCCTGCATTGGGATAGCCTCGAGCAACGTGATGAACGGCCCCGATCCGCACTCGCGGTCATTTCGTCGATCGCTGCCGGGCTTGGATTGACGGTCTATGACACCGGGCCAAGACTTGCGTCCGCCGCGAACAAGTCCGATGTCAGGCCCATGGATGACCGGATTCACCCTTCGGCGGCTGGCCAGCAGCTGCTCGCCGAGGAGTTGGCTCTTGCGATTGAAGCCGATCGTGATGCAAGTTCGGCGGGGGCACCGAGCCGAGACGCCGCGCCATGAACGGCCACGAGAACCACGACGAGTGCAAGCGAGGGTGTCCAATGTCAGTACGATCCACCCGTGCGCGTCACTATCGTCCCTACTCCTCCGATCGCGGGCGGCTTCGCCGAGCTCGATCAAAACCGTCACGGGTTCGCCGAGTACTTTGCCACCATCCTTGAAAAGGAGCCACGACTCGAGGGAGTTGTCCTCGATGTGGGATGCGGTAGCGAAGGGCCCACGACTCTCAACCATCGTCGAGAGAACTTGTTTCGGCCGTTGCTGGCACGATCACAGCAACTGGACGGTCTCGACCCCGGTCCTGATGTCAACAGCCATCCGGGCCTGACGAACCGCTGGCATTCGACACTTGAAGACGCACCGATCCCACCGGGATCGTACGACCTCATCATCTCCTTCAACGTCTTCGAGCATGTCGGCGAACCGGCTCGCTTTCTCAACGCCGTCGCTCGTGCGCTCAAGCCCGATGGCGTGGTCTGGGCCATGACGCCACACGGAAACCACCCATTTGCATGGTGCGTGAAGGTGCTTGAGGCCCTGCGATTGAAGACATTGATTGGTGGCGACTACGAGGGGCTCAACCGGATACCGACCCCGTATCGACTCAATACTGTTCGGGGCATCGCAAACGCCGCCGCGAAGGCTGGTTTCACCGACGCAACCTTCTACCTCTATCCAGCGCTCCAATGGGAATTGTACTTTCCACGACCGCTCCGCTTCTTGCCGCGGATCTACGACCGACTCATCGGTGCCCGCTATCAGTCTTGCTATCAGCAGCTACTCGTCAAACTTGAACGTCGGGCACCATCTGAATAATCGTGAATTGTCGTTTCGCGCGGTGGGCACTCTTTGTTACCGAATACCAACGAGTGCAAGGAGTCGGGCAACGCGGGCTGGCGCGATTGCTGCTAGGTCACGGACCAGCGATCCAAACAGGGTTCTGGCTAGGACCGTGTACACGGCAAGGAAGCCGAAGCCCGCAACACTCAGCTCTATCAGCCAGCGAGGATCCCCGGGGGTCGCCGCGCCAGTCCATCCAGAGATGTGCCCGAGAAGCCACCGACACGCGGACGCGAGCAGGACGCCAAGTAAGACGGGCAAGAAGGCGACCGTGATCGCACGAGCCCGCCCAACTCCATGAATGGAGAGAACTGCGGCGGTGTTGAGCCCGCTGATGGTGCCACCCACCGCGAGCACACCAACCGCGATACCCATCGGCGTCGGCGAGAGCCACGCGCCCACTCCAGCTCCAACCATGATCCCGAGCGCTCGCCAGAACTCAAGTCGGGCGGGCGTGCGATAGTCTCGCATCCCCTGAAGGGTCCCGTAGAGTAGTGTCGTCGTGATGAGGAGGCACACATGGGCGGATAGAACCATCGCGACCCATTCCCATGTGCCCCACCGCCCATTCCAAACCGCTCGATCGAGCTCCGGGAAGATCACCGGAACAGCGAAGACGACAACCGGGATGATGAGTGCAAGTCCGCTCGCGATCCTCCGAGCAGCAGATGCGCGCCGATCTGGGTCGTCACGAACCCGCGCAATAGCGGGCCCGACCGCCTCTCGGAGCATGGTCGCAGCGAGATACGCCGACTGATTGCAGAGTCCGAACAGGAAGTAGTAGACGCCGATGACCGCCGGTTCAGCGAACAATGAGGCGGCCAGGTAGTCGCCTTGAAGAACGCTCGTCGTCGCAATTCCCGTGAGCACGGTCCATCGGACCACGCCGAACGCCTCACGCTCACCGCCGCGTTGACACGCCATCCGAAGGACTGGCACCCGCGTAAATGACCACAAGACGACGGCCTCGACGACCGAGCTCGCCAAGAGCTGGATAGCGAGAGTCAAAGGTCCGGCGCCGAGGAGCGCCGCACCCAAGACAACGACCACTCGAAACACCGAGTTCCCGATATCAACCTTGGTAAGCAGGTCGATTCGCCCGTCAACGAGTAGCCTCGCGCGAAGCGGCGCATTGACGAACGGCATACCAGCGTGCGCCGCAAGAACGACGAGCACCAGTGGCAGCCAGCCATCGGGCACGAAGATGGCAGTGATTCCCGCAGCCACAAGTGTTGCGAACGCGCCCAGCATGGAAGCGGCGCACGCAACACGAACAAAAGGCGGCGCTTCCTGATCGAAGCGGTCACTTCGAATGGTCTGGAGGTAGTGATGGACCTCTCCGCCACGCAGGCAGCCGGTGAAAATCATAATTCCGAGCGCGATACCAAAGACGCCAAACTCCTCATCCGTCAGCAGTCGCCCAAGAGCGAGTTGGGCAAGCAGCCCCGTGATCCGCGAGACGATGGCGCTGATGGCCAAGAACGAGACATTTCGTGCAAATGATCGCGCGACACCCGGCGATCCGTCGACGCCAGCTTCAGTCGGTTCTTTCTGCACAAGTCGCTCGTCCACCACGCATTCAATCCTTCCATAGTCGACTAACCGAAACAGGTGCTCGGGGGCGCCGCCGCCCCGCTTGAGCCGACATGCCCCGCTTGAGCCTGCATGCCCCGCTTTAGCCTACATGCATAGTCATGAGGAACTCCGCATTCGACTTCGTCTTCGTGACGCGGGTCTTCAGAAGTTCCATCGCTTCGACCACATTCATGTCGCTGATGACCTTGCGAAGTCGAACGATCAGCTCGTGTTCCTTCTTGTCAAGTAGCAGCTCCTCGCGACGCGTACCGCTCTTCGCGATGTCGATCGCCGGGTAGACGCGCTTCTCGACGAGCTTGCGGTCCAAATGCAGTTCGGCGTTGCCGGTGCCCTTGAACTCTTCGAAGATCACCTCGTCGGCGCGGCTGCCCGTGTCGACGAGCGCCGTCGCGATGATCGTCAGCGAGCCGCCGTTCTCGATGTTTCGCGCTGAACCGAAGAACTTCTTCGGCTTGATGAGCGCCGCGTTGTCGACGCCGCCCGAACCGATCTTTCCAGAGTTCGGCATGGCGTTGTTGTAGCCGCGGGCGAGTCGGGTAATCGAGTCGAGCAGGATGACGACATGCTCGCCGAACTCGACCATGCGCCGGGCCTTCTCGATCACCATCTCGGCGACCTGAATGTGCCGGGACGCCTCCTCGTCGAATGTGCTCGCGACGACCTCAACGCGCTTCGGTGTGCTGCGCCGGAAGTCGGTGACCTCCTCGGGGCGCTCGTCGATCAGGAGGACGATCACATGGGCCTCAGGATGGTTCGTCGCGATCGCATTGGTCATCTGCTGGAGAATGACCGTCTTGCCAGTGCGCGGCGGTGCGACGATCAGAGCCCGCTGGCCGAAGCCGAGCGGCGTGACCATATCGATAATGCGGGTCTCAATCTTGGTCGGTTGGCCGAGGATTTCAAGCTGAATGCGCTTGTTCGGGTGGAGTGGCGTGAGGTTCTCGAAAGTCGGCAGATCGTGCAGGACCGCCGGATCGGCGCCGTTCACGCTCTCGACCCGCAGCAGCGCGAAGTAAGTCTCAGCCTCCTTCGGCGGACGAATGAGCCCCTTCACAACCTGACCCTTGCGCAGCCCAAATCGACGCACCTGCGAGGGACTCACATACACATCGTCGGCGCAGGGCAGATACGAATATTCAGGGCTTCTCAAAAATCCGAAGCCGTCAGGCATGACCTCAAGCGTGCCCTCCGCGACCATGAGACCGTGCTTCTTCGCACGGGCCTTCAGGATCTCGAAGACGAGTCGCTGCTTCGGGATCGAAAGATCCTCGACACCCTCCTCTCGCGCGACCTTGGCGAGCTGGTCGCCGTTCATCGCCTGCAGCATCGCGAGGTTGAGATCGTCCTTCTTGGCGATGTCGTACTTGCCCTGGATTTCCTGCTCGAGCGCGAGGGCCTCTGCCTCAAGCTGCTCGTCGCTGGGAAGTCCCCCCGTGGGCTCGGCACCAGCGGCAGCTCCAGGCGCGGTAGCCCCCTCGGTGCCTGGCACTGCGGTGCCCTTGCGACGACGACGACGGCCGTTCTTGTTGCTCATGACGGACTCGAGAAGGTGCCGCACCCATCGACAAAGCGAGTGGGCAGAGGCGGAGCGGCTGCGCGAAACGCCGTCGAACGCCCAAAGGCGGCCGAGGGCTGCGGAGCCGGAAAGGAAGGCGATCGACTTGGAGGATGGGTGGAGTGGGGCGGGATCGATCTCGTCGCGTTCCGCACGGCGGCGGGCGCGTCAAGTCCGAAGGTGATCCGCGGAGGCGGGGCCCCGAAGTAACGACCGGGGAGGGGTCGCTACGCAGAATCATCGACCTGCGGGCGGGGTCGGTCAAGCGGAAGTCGTGGCGTCGGACCGAGATGAGCGGGGATCGGCTGGGTTCGCCCCCGTGCGATTCGAGGAGCCGCGGTTGAAGCGAGAGCGCCTCGTGCGGCGATAATGGCCCCGCATGCCGCGATTCCTCAATCTTGCTCGCCTCGTTGGACTCGATCCCGTGAAGGGCCTGACGACGCTCCGCCGACTCCCGCGATTCTTTCGCCAGCGCTCGCAGTTTCGCGAGCTCTGCGCGGCCGCAGCGGCTTCCGGGGCACGAGCCGAGGGACAGCTCGCCTGGCGCGAAGGGAAGCTCTACCCCTGCCTGACCGACGACCTGGACCAGAGCGGCACTGCAAGCGGAGCGTATTTCCATCAGGATCTCTATGTCGCCCAGAAGGTCTTCGAGGCGTCGCCCCGGCGGCATCTTGATGTCGCGTCGCGCGTGGACGGCTTCGTCGCCCATGTCGCGAGCTTTCGGCCGATCGAAGTCCTCGACATCAGGCCGCTCTCGGTCTCGATTCCCAATGTGACCTTTCGCCAGGCGGATCTCATGCGGCTGCCGGAGGATCTCCGCGAGGCAGCCGACTCCGTCTCCTGCCTGCACGCCCTCGAGCACTTCGGCCTCGGGCGCTATGGTGACCCGCTCGACGCCGACGGCCACCGCAAGGGCTTCGACAGTCTCGCGGCGATGGTCGCGCCGGGCGGCCGACTCTACCTTTCGATGCCGATCGGACCGCAGCGCTACGAATTCAACGCCCACCGCGTCTTCGCGATCGAGACGCCGCTCGCGATGGCGAAGCCGCAATTCGATCTCGAGCATTTCTCCTTCGTGGACGATCGCGGCGACATGCACCGCGACGTGCCGATCACCGAGGAATTGCTTCGGACCAACGCAGGCTGCATCTGGGGCTGCGGGATCTATGTCTTCCGCAAGCGCGGAAGCCGCTAGGCGCCGAGCAGGATCGAACGGAGCGTCCCCGCCGCCCGCTCGCGGAGCGTGGCGAGATCCGCGTCGTTCGAGATGATGTGGGTTGCCTTCGCCCGCTTGCGGTCGAGCGGCCACTGGGCGTTCTCGCGGCGATCGAGTTCCTGCTCTGTCCAGCCGCGATTCACCCGCACGCGCTCAAGCCGATCACGACGGGGAGCGTCGACGAAGACGATGGCATCGCACTCGCGATCAAGACCGACCTCGAGGAGAAGCGGGGCGTCGATCACAAAGGCCGGGGTCGACTTTGGCGCCCCCGCGAACATTGCCCGACGCATCCGCTCAATCCAAGGATGTGTGAGCGCCTCAAGGGCGCGCCGCTCGGCAGGATCAGCGAAGACGACGCGGGCGATCGCCGCCCGATCGAGAGCACCGTCAACCCCAACGATGCTCGGGCCCCAGCGTTCGATGAGTGCGGCACGGATCGCCGAGTCGCCAAGCGCCTCGCGCGCGAGTTGGTCCGATTCGCAGACGCAACAGCCGCTCTCGCGCCACAGCGACGCGACGGCGGACTTCCCGCTGCCGATGCCGCCGACGAGTCCGATGGTGGGAGCGGTGCGGGAGCGGGCGGGAGTCATGAGCGTGATCCGGAGGCAAGGGTAGAACAGATGCTCCGGTGGGCGATGTCCCGCAATCTCTTCGCGCCGAATGTCGCCGCTTTCGCTGGAGCAGTCCGGGGCGCAGCAACTGAATGGAGAGCCAACGCAACGCAACGAAGCTGCTCCTCCGGCACCCCGTCAAGCGACCTTCCCACAAGATCGTCAATCGCGCTTCGGCACTGCTGCTGCCACGCTGGCGCCCTGCCATGCCACCAGGCCTTGCCGTCTCGCTTCTCGTCGCTGAAGCGTGGATTTGCACCAACTGTCCAGGCCACATCGAGGAGTTCAAGCATGCGCATACGAAGATGAATTGGGGGGTGCTTGTCATCGCGACAATGCCCCTCAGTGCCGCGAGCGTTGCCCCATTCGACACGAAAGTGCTGTTCGAACGCGCGAGCGAACGCAGCGCGCCCGATACGAAGGCCGATCGCGTCGCAGCAGAGCTCGATCCCAAGGCTGCAGAACCACGCAGCTCGATGCTGCTCGTTGCGCGCTACCTCCGCTGGCTCGATGACGCACCCAGACTTGACGGCTTCCTGCAATGCGCTATGAAGACGCGCACTTGGCTGCAAAGCGCGGGAAGGGTCCTTGCGTTCTAGGATCTTGAAAAGGACGTGCCCGAACTCGTGGAGAAGAAGCGGTCGAAGGCGAGCCACTCGCTCATACCAAGCTGGAATGTAGTACACCGGGGGAGCATCAGACTTCAAGTGGTACACGCGCATGTCGCCAAACGCGATTCCAAAAGGTATCTCGCGCGTAAGCGGTGAGAGCGAATGAAGATGAACGATCAGTGCCGCGAGGTCCGGTACGGTGTCGGAGAGCGACTCAACGCTCTGAAGATAGTGACGACCGTTTCGCGCGATGCGCTGGGTCGAGCGTTCGACATCCACCCAGAGCCTCCGCTCGAGTCCTTCGAAGGGTATTGGCAGAGATTCGGTGCGCTCGATCCGCTCGCGTACGAGGCGTAGGCTCTCCGCATGTTTGGTGATCTCTTCGCGCAGCATGTCGAAGCTCGATGCCGCAGCTTCGAAAAAACGCGCGCTTGGAGCGTCCGGCCGATCTGAACGCGCTCGAATGGCTGCGAGGATCGCCTCGACTTCGCCACTCGAATCCGATAGCAGCCGCTCCAACGCTTCCAGCGACATCCGCACTCCCCCGCTCAGTCCGAACGATCGACCGCCAGGAAATCATCAACATCGCTGCTTACAAATCGTCGACTTCGATCGCAAAAAGCTCGTCCACAAGCGGAGCAACCGTGCGGTGCAGGGCTCGCACCTCGTCGTGGGCCGCCGTCGCTCCCTCCGGCGAGAGGAGTTCTTCGGCCAAGCGGCGCAGTTCGCTGGCAACAACGCGCGAGCCGTCGCAGGTCTCGA
Organism: uncultured Isosphaeraceae bacterium; assembly: GCA_964395845.1. Lineage (GTDB taxonomy): Bacteria > Planctomycetota > Phycisphaerae > Phycisphaerales > SM1A02 > JAEUIT01. The sequence goes on from CAYNCG010000006.1 coordinate 99,572, forward strand.
GGCGCCGAGCCGCCTCCGTGAGCGCCGCGATGTCGTCCCGCTGGGCCTCCGGTCGGCACGCAAGTTCCTGCACCATGATCACACGACCGAGCGTGAGTCCGAGTCGGTGCAGCGTGCGCGGATCAAGGGATCGGAGGGCGGGCTCGGTGCCGTCGAAGGCGTACCCTCGGATTGGTGGTGCGACGCCGAGCGTGTGCGGAACGAAGCGCGACATGGAGACGATCCCGACGGTGAGTGAACGGCTCGGAATCCGCAGCCTGGAGCGTGGCGGTTCCCGTCGCCCAACCTGAGCTGGGCCTCCGCAATGTCGGCGGAGCGAACCTTCTATCTTGACACGCTGCCCCAAAGAGGCAAGACGCCCGACGCCGAAAATCGCCCGATTGGGAGCAGCGCGGCGAGGTGAAGGCCTGCGGCACCGCGCAAAAGCTTCGCTACAGGCGACATCCGTCGCGACACTCGATCAGGACAATGTCGACCGCCGTTCCGCTCGGTCCGGGCTCGGCCCCGAGCGGTCGCTCGGTGACGGACCACCCGGCGCGATGGAGGCGTTCGTGGAACTTCCCGCGCCACGGCCGGCGCGGGTCCGCGAGCACCGCTCGACCTCCGGGCGCCACGATTCGCGGCAGAAGATCGGCGATCGCCACGGCGTTGCGGGCCTCGTAGAGCACATCGGCACCGATCACGAGCGGAGCGGGGTCGGGGCCCTTCGCGTCGCGCCAGTCGAAGCGGGCCGTCTCGAGCTGGCCGAGACCGTTCCGCCGCGCGTTCTCGGCGGCGAAGCGAAGAGCGCTCTCCTCGTAGTCGGTCGCAAGGACGCGCACGCCGCGGGCCCTGAGCGCCAGCGAGACGAGCGCCACGCCACTCCCGATCTCGATCGCCTCGCGTTCCGGCGCGTTGCCATCGAGCACCCAGCGGGCCAGGGCCTTCGCGCTCGGCCAGAGGTCGGCCCAGTAGGGCAAGCGCTCGTCCGCCTCGAACGCCGCTGCGTCGAAGAGATCCTCCGAGGAGCGCGGCAGCACCAGCGACCAGTCGGCATCGCCGTGCACGAAGCGTTCGGTGCGGGTCTCGAAGGCGGCAAGCCAGGCGGGGGCGTCGTCACTCATCGCTTCGCGTCGGCCTCACGAACGCTCCACTCGAGCACGCCGGCGGAACGCTCCGGCGCAAGCGTCATCTCGAGCCGCAGGCCCGTGACGGCCATCGGCGCGAAGCGGACGGCACTCGGCCCCTCACCGTTGACGACGAACTCGGCGTCAATCGGCGTCCATCCTTCACCGTCGGACGCGGACCCGGCGCCGCGGGCCAGCAGCCGCCACGAGGCGGGCAGCGCGCAGCCGCCGCCGACGCTCGTATCGTCGAAGAAGTGGACCTCCGCGCCGTCGAGCGTCACCGGTTCGCTCCACGCGTATTCGATCGTCTCGACGCTGCCCTTCCGCGGCCAGAAGGTGTGGCGCGGAATCGTCGTGTCGGCGTTCGACGACGGCAACCGCCGATCGTTCACGGCGAACTCCGTGTCCGAGTCCCAGGTGTGCGAGGCCCGCACGGACGCGCGACTCGCCACGGTCGGCGCCGGCTTCGGCTCGGCGAGCTCGCGGCCGCGCGGGAGCCACACGGCCATCTCGCCGACGCCCTGTGGCCCGGGTCGATTGGCCCACAGCGCATAGGGAATCGCGGCAAACCTCGTTTCGCTCGCGCCGTCGGTCGTGACGCGCTCGCCGCTGATGATGAGGGCCGGCACGCCGGGAGCCGGACCGTCGCGCATCTCGATCGCGATGCGGGCCGTGTCGGGGACCACGAGATCGCGCACCGAACCGCCGGCGTCAACCGCCTCGACGGCGTAGACGAGCGGACCGCGCTCGAGCGCGACGCGGCCGCGGTTCGCGACGATCCGAGCGTCGCTCTCCATGCGGCGCACGCTCATCGGCAGGGCGAGCGTGACCTCGTCGCCGGCCTTCCACCGTCGCGTGAGAAGCGCGTAGCCGTCGCGCATCGGCGGCGGCACCAGCGGCTGCCCGTTCACCGCAACGACCCACATGCCCCCGACCTGCACGCCCGAGCTCGCGACCGGACGGTAGAGCTCGCCCGGCACCGGACGCGATCGGACCCAGCCGGGGATGCGCACCGCAAGGGTGAACTCGCGCGGCTCGCTCGGGCGGATGCGCATCGAGACCCGTCCGTCGTAGGGGTACGCGGTCGTCTGATCGATCCCGACGGAGATGCCGTCGAGGGCGACGGTCGCCTCGGACTGGATGAAGAGATTGGCGTAGATCGTCGAGGATCCGGTCGCATAGACCATCCCGCTGATCGACGGGATGAAGCGGGCGATGTTCACCGGACAGCAGGCGCAGCCGAACCACGCGGCGCGGCCGTTCGTGCCGTGATTGAATCGGCGCATGCCGTCCGCGGCGAGAGGGTTCGGATAGAAGAAGCGATCGCCCGAGAGGCCCACCCCCGCGAGCATGCCGTTGTGGAGCGTGCGCTCGAGGACATCGATCGGCTCGGAGGAGCCCGAACGCAGGAACATGCGGTGGTTCCAGAGGGCGTTCGCGATCGCCGCGCAGGTCTCGAGATAGGCGCTCTCGTTCGGGAGGTCGTAGGCATCGCCGAAGCCCTCGTTGTGGGCGTGGGCGCCGATGCCGCCGGTGATGTGCATCTTCGTGCCGACCGTGTCGCGCCAGATGGCGTCGAGCGCCGCGTCGAAGGTCGCCTCGCCGGTCACCGACGCGACATCGGCCATCGCGGTGTAGAGATATCCGGCGCGCACGGCATGCCCGACCGCGGTGCGCTGCTCGACGAGCGGCGCGTGGTCCTGGCAGTAGTCGCCGTAGAGCTCGCGGCCGGCGGCGTCGCCGCGGCGCACCAAAAAATGCCGCGCGAGATCGAGATACTTCGACGATCCCGAGCCCGGCGGCGCCGCCTCCTGCGTCACGCGATGCAGCCTCACGAGCGCGATCTCGATCCCCTGGTGGCCGGGAACCTCGGAACGCGGCGCGGCGGTCGCACCGGGCAGGTAGGTCGCGACGAGAAGATCCGCGAAACGCACCGCGACATCGAGCAGCGAACGCTTGCCCGTCGCCTGATGATGCGCGACCGCCGCCTCGATGAGATGTCCGGCGCAGTATGTCTCATGACTCCAGCGCTCGTCCTTCCATCGCGCGTCAGGCCCGCGCCGACCGGCGGTCGCGATCGTGTAGAGATAGCCGTCGGGCTCCTGCGCCGCGGCGATCCGGGCGATGAGCGCGTCGAGATAGGCGTCGAGCGCCGGATCGGGATGCTGGGCGAGAGCGTACGCGGCCCCCTCGATCACCTTGTAGACATCGGAGTCGTCGTAGCAGTTGCCCTTGAAGCTCGGCCCCTCGCGTCCCGCGAGCGCTGCGGCCGCCGCGTCGAAGTTCGCGATGCGGCCGGTCTCCTCGCACTGCCTGAAACAGGCGGGAATCGTGACCGTGCGGTTGGTCTCGATGCGCGGCGCCCAGAACGCGTCGGTGATCCGCACCGCAGTGAAGGGCACGGGCTCGATCGAGGGACGCGCCGTATCGGCGGCGGCGATGACGATCGAGGTCGTGAGAACGAGCGCGCTGGCCAAGAGCATCCGGACAGCGTCGCGGCGCGGAACGGGGAAGTCAATGCGCGGGGCCGTTCCCCGCAACGGACCGTCGCGCGTACCGCGCCACCCTCACCGCCGATGGCGCCACGCGTCGATCGCGACCGCGAGGGCGATGATGCCGCCGGTGATGATCTCCTGGATCGAGTTCGACCAGCCGCGGAGATTGCAGCCGTTGGCGAGGAACGCGAGCATCAGGCCGCCGAGGATCGAGCCGGCGATGCGGCCCTCGCCGCCGGTGAGGCTGGCCCCGCCGATGACGACCGCGGCGACGACGGCGAGCTCCATGCCCGGAGCGCCCGTCGGATCGCCGACGCCGACGCGGGCGAAGAGGAGGACGCCCGCGATGCCCGCGCAGAGCCCCGCGATCAGGTAGACGAAGAGCTTCGTCCGCGCGACGCGCACGCCGCAGAGCCGCGCGGTCGGCTCGCTCGAGCCGACCGCATAGACATGCACGCCGAAGATCGTGTTGCGCAGAACGAACGCGGCGACGATGGCGACCGTCAGGGCGAGGATCGCGCTCGGCGGCAGCAGGAGCCAGCCAGGCGAGGGCACCTTCGCCGAGAGATCCGGCAGCCAGCCGGGATCGGCGACGCGGACGGTCTGGTCGTTCGCGAGCCACTTCGCGAATCCGCGGGCCGCACCGAGCGTTCCGAGCGTCGCGACGAAGGGGGTGATGCGCAGGCCGCTGACGAGCAGGCCGTTCACCAGCCCGACGCCGAGACCCGTCGCCATGCCGACCGCGACCGCGAGGCTCGGAGATCCGGTCCGGGCAAGCGTCATCGCGGTGGTCACCGAGGCGAGCGCCGCCGTCGATCCGACGGAGAGGTCGATGCCGCCGGAGACGATGACGAAGGTCATCCCGATCGCGGCGATGAGAAGCCCGGCGTATTGGGCCAGCACCGTGCGGGCGTTGCCGACCGAGAGGAAGGTCTCCGGCGCGAGGATCGCGAAGGTGAGGAAGACGATCGCGATGCCGATGAGCGCGGGCAGGACGGCGGTGATGTCGCGGAGCCGGATCACGAGGCGCGATCTCCTTCCGACGCGGCGCTCGCGGCGGCGAGCAGCGATTCCTCGCTCCACTCGTCCGCGCCGCGCACCGCGACCAGCGCGCCGCGCGACATCACGCCGATCCGGTCGCAGAGCCCGAGCAGCTCGGCCGCGACGCTCGAGACCATGAGGATCGCCTTGCCCCGCGCGGCGAGATCGGCGAGCAATCGGTAAATCTGGGCCTTGCTGCCGACATCGATCCCGCGCGTCGGCTCGTCGAGCAGGAAGACGTCGACATCGCGCTCGAGAAGCCGGGCGAGCGCGATCTTCTGCTGGTTTCCGCCGGAGAGCTCCCCCGCCGCCTGCCACGGATCGTGGGCCTTGATGGCGAGGCGCTCGAACCACCGGCGGGTCCGCGCCGCCAGCGTCCGTCGGCGCAGGATGCCGAATCGCGACGACGCGCGAAGGGAGGAGAGCATCGCGTTCGTCGCGAGCGGCAGGCGCAGGGCCAGTCCCTCGTGCTTGCGGTCCTCGCTGAGCATGCCGACGCCGCGGGTGATGCGGAGCGACGGATCGGCCGCGGGGCGATCGCTCGTCCACGATCCGATCGTGATGCGGCCGCTCTGCAGGACATCGAGTCCGAAGAACGCGCGCAGGAACTCCGTCCGGCCCGCGCCGACGAGGCCCGCGAGTCCGAGGATCTCGCCGCGCCGAATCTCGAGCGTCACCCCCTTCGGCATGCGCACGCCGCTCAGTCGTTCCGCGCGCACGATCACCTCGCCCGCCCTGCGCTCGCGCTGCGGAAAGAGCTGGGCGACCGGCCGACCGGCCATGCGCTCGACGAGCTGGTCGTCGGTGGCGTCGGCGATCCGTCCGGCGTCGACGGTGCGGCCGTCGCGCAGGATCGTGTAGCGGTCGGCGAGCGCCCGCACCTCGTCGAGGTGATGGGTGATGAGGACGACCGCGGCGCCGAGCTCGCGCAGCCTGCGCATCGCGGCGAAGACCCGCTCCGCCTCGGGCGGTCCGAGCGAGCTCGTCGGCTCGTCGAGGACGACGACCGCCGCGTCGCCGATGAGCGCCCGGGCGATCTCGACGAGTTGCCGCTCACCGGGGCCGAGACGGCGGACCTCGGCGTCGGGATCGATCGAGAGTCCGAGCGCGGCGAGTGCGGTCATGGCCGCCCCGCGGCGCACGCGACGCTCGCGGCCGAGGAGAAGGTTCTGCTCGACGGTGAGATGCGGGGCGAGCGTGAGCTCCTGGTGGATCATCGCGATGCCGGCGTCGCGGGCCTCGATCGGATCGCGCGGCGCATGCGGGCGACCGCGAAGCTCCATCGCGCCGGCGTCCGGCGCGATCGCCCCGGCGAGGATGCGCATGAGCGTGCTCTTGCCCGCGCCGTTCTCGCCGAGCAGGGCGTGGATCTCACCCGCGTCGATCGAGAGATCGACGCCGTCGAGCGCCACCGTACCGCCGAATCGCTTGCGAACGCCGCGCATCGCAAGCGCCGGCGCCGCGCCGAGGGAAGGCTCGCGTGCGATCCCGCTCACTTGATCCATCGCGCCAGGTCCGGGGCGAGGACTTCCTTCGCCTCGGGGGAGTCCATCGTCGCCTTCGTGACGAGCGCGCATCCGGTGTCGATGCGCCGCTCGACCGTCTTTCCGGCGAGCGCGTCGGCCATCGCCCGCACGCCGAGCTCGCCCATGCGGAAGGGATTCTGGACGACGAGCGCGTCGATGCGCCCCGCCTTCAGTCCCTCGACGAGCGCCACGCTCGCGTCGAATCCGACGAGCTTCACGCGGTCCTTTCGCTTGGCGTCGTCGATCGCCTTCATGAGCGCCGCGGCGCTCGGCTCGTTCGGCGCGTAGGCCCCCTCGAACTCCGGGAATCGCGTGAGGAGATCCTCCGCGGTCTTCAGGCAGCTCTCGAGCGTCGCGCCGCCGTAGCGGTCGCTCGAGAGGATCTCGACCTGGGGGAACTTCGTCCGCATGACTTCGAGGAATCCCTCCTCGCGCTGCCGCGTGCTGGCCGAGCCTTCGACATAGCGCATCATGACGACGCGGCCCTTGCCGCCGAGCAGCCGCCCGAGCTCCTCCGCCGCGATCTCGCCGCCGCGGGTGTTGTCGGTCGCGGCGAAGCTCTCGTAGCCGTCCCAGTTGAGCCCGCTGTCGATGATCGTGACGCGAATGCCGGCGTCCTTCGCCTCCCTGAGCGGCCGGACGAGTGCGGTGTCGTCGAGCGGGGCGATGACGATGCCGTCGACCTTGCGGGTGGTGAAGTCCTCGACGACCTTGATCTGGTCGTCGCGATCGTCCTCGCGCGCGGGCCCCTTCCAGATCACCTCGATGCCGAGTTCCTCGCCGGCCTTCATCGCGCCGGCCTGCACCGCCTTCCAGAACTCGTGCGAGGTGCCCTTCGGAATCACGGCGATCGTCGTCGCGGCGGCTGCGCCGCCGTCCCGTGCGGCCGGCGCCGGCGTCGGCGCGGGCTTCGCGGGCTCGCAGGCGAGACAACCGAAGACGGAGAGCGCCGCGAGAAGCGAGCTGTGCCGAAACGGCTTCATTCGTAGGCTGATCACGATCTTCCCTCCAGACGACTCATCGAACGACCGGCGCCGATCGCGGACCGACCTCCGCGCCGACCGCTGCACGGTACCGGAAGCGCGAGCGGTTTCCATTGCAGCAAGGGCCCCATGGCCAGCGGTCGCGTGCGTTTGTTAGTCTCTAGCGATGCTGCCAATCGCATCGCTCGTCGCCGCGGCTGGGCTTTCGCTCGCCACGACCGCCTCGCTCGCCGCCCAGCCCGTTTCGCCCTCCGGGCAGCCGCTTGGCGTGCTGATGCCGCTCCAGCCCGAGACGAAGGAGGAGCGCGACGCCCGCATGCGCTGGTGGCGCGAGTCGCGCTTCGGCATGTTCATCCACTGGGGTCTTTACGCCATCCCCGCGGGCGAGTGGAACGGAAAGGTGATCCCCGGCGCCGGCGAGTGGATCCTCAACTCGGCACAGATCAAGCCGGAGGACTATCAGCCGCTCATCGGGCAATTCAATCCGGTCAAGTTTGATGCGAAGCGCTGGGTCGAGATCGCGAAGGACGCGGGCATGCGCTACATCGTGATCACGAGCAAGCATCACGAGGGCTTCGGCCTGTGGGATTCGGCGCTGACCGAGTGGGACATCGGCGGCACGCCGTTCAAGCGCGACATCCTGAAGGAGTTGGCCGACGCCTGCACCGCGGCGGGCATCCGCCTCTGCTTCTATCACTCGATCATGGACTGGCTCCACCCGGACTACCTCCCGCGCCGGGCATGGGACACGCGGCCCGCGGAGAGCGCCGACTACGACCGCTATCGCGACTTCATGAAGGGACAGCTCAAGGAACTCCTGAGCGGGACCTACGGGAACATCGGCGTCCTGTGGTTCGACGGCGAATGGGAATCGACCTGGACGCACGAGTTCGGCAAGGATCTCGACGACTATGTGCGCTCGCTCAAGCCCGACATCATCGTGAACAATCGCGTCGATGTCGGCCGTGAGGGCATGGTCGGCTTCAGCCGCAACGCGGAGTTCCGCGGCGACTTCGGCACGCCCGAGCAGCAGATCCCCGCGACCGGCGTACCCGGCGCCGACTGGGAAACCTGCATGACGATGAACGAGTCGTGGGGCTTCCACAAGCACGACCAGAGCTGGAAGTCGAGCGAAACGCTCATTCGCATGGTGTCCGACATCGCGAGCAAGGGCGGCAACTTCCTCCTGAATGTCGGACCGACGGCCGAGGGCGAGATTCCGCCGGAGTCGGTCGAGCGGCTCGCGGCGATCGGACGCTGGATGCGCACGAACGGCGAGGCGATCCACGCGACGCAGGCGTCACCCTTCGCGAGCCTCTCGTGGGGACGGGCGACGATGCGGCCGATCGACGGCGGAACCCGGATCTACCTCCATGTGTTCGACTGGCCGAAGGACGGAACGCTCGTCGTCACCGGACTGCTGAATCGCGTGCGCTCGGCGGCGATCCTCGGCGGCGGCGCGGTGGACGCGACATCGTCGGAGGGTTCGCTCCGCATCGCCCTGCCCGCGAGCGCACCCGATCCGGTCGCGACCGTCATCGCGGTCGATGTCGACGGCGAGCCGAGCGTCATCGGACCGGTGAAGGTCCTTCCCGATCGCGATGTGTTCGTGGATGCCGTGCAGGTCTCCGCGGCCCGGATGCCGGAGGGCATCGTCGTGCGCTTCACGCGCGACGGACAGGAGCCGACGGCGACGAGCGAGGTGCTGACGGCGGTCGCGCTGCGAAACAGCACGACCATCAAGGCCCGCGCCTTCCTCGACGGCAAGCCCATCGGCGAAACCGCCACGCGTCACTTCGAGCGGCTGACGCTCTGGCCGAACTTCCGGGATCGCACGACCGACAGCTCCTCCCCGCGCATGGCGGTCGTCGACGGATCCTTCAGCACGGTCGCCGAGCTTGTCGCGGCGCTCCCGGCCGACGGCTGGCGGGCGAACCCATCGGTCGACTTCCGCATGCCCGCCGGCAAGAAGGAGAACTTCGGCGTGGCGTATCGGGCGATGCTGCGCGTGCCCTACGACGGCCTCTATCTCTTCAAGCTCGGCTCGGACGACGGAAGCGTGCTCGACATCAATCGGCGGCGCGTCATCGACAACGATGGCCTGCACTCGTTCCGCGAGGTCGAGGGCTATGCGCCCCTGACCCGCGGCCTGCACATGATCGAGGTCTACGCGTTCAACCAGGCCGGCCAGACCGACCTCACGCTGCAGTGGTGCACCCCCGGCACGCCATGGAAGCCGGTCACCGCTCGCGACCTCCTGAACACGCCGGGCCGATGAGCGGCCCCGCGACACCGGATGCCCCGGCTCGGCGCGGAGGACTCACACCCCTCGGCGCCGACGCCCTCATGCTGCTGGCGGCGCTCATCTGGGGCCTCGGCTTCATCGCCCAGATCCTCGGCTCGAAGCATCTCGGTCCCCTGTCCTTCACGGGCCTGCGCTTCGGGCTCGCGGCCCTGATCCTCGCCCCCTTCGTCCTGCGCGGACTGCGCACCGCGTGGACGAGGAGCGATCTCACGGGCGGGCTCATCGCCGGAGTCGTCATGGCGATCGCGGCGGTCCTCCAGCAATGGGGGATGGGCGACACGACCGCAGGCAACGGCGGCTTCATCACCTCGACCTATGTCGTGATCGCCCCGCTTTTTGCCCTCATGCTTGGCCACCGCGTCCGCTGACCGGTGTGGCTTGGCGTGGCGCTCGTGCTTCCGGGACTGTGGCTCCTCTCGATCACGGACGAATATCGCTATCGCGGCGGCGACCCGTTCGTGCTCGCGTGTGCGTTCGCCTGGGCGGCGCACATCCTGCTCATCGGCCACTGGGCACCGAAGGTCGATGCGCTGCGCTTCACCTTCCTCCAGTTCGCGCTGACGGGCGCGGTGGGAACGGTCCTCGGTCTCGCGCTCGAGCGCCCCGCACCCGAGGCGATCGCGAACGCTTCCGGTGCGCTTCTCTTCGCCGCGGTGTTCCCGACGGTGATCGCCTTCGGATTGCAGACGGTCGCCCAGCGCGTGGCGCCGCCGGCCCACTCCGCGATTCTGCTGAGTTTCGAAGCGGTCTTCGCCCTGGTCGCGGGGATCCTGCTGCTCGGCGAAACCGCGACCGGCCGTCAGGCGCTCGGCGCGACGCTCATGTTCGTCGGCATGCTCGCGGCGCAGGTCCGCGTCGCACCGTCACGCTGAGCGCTGAAGCGCCGGTTGCGGCATCGCGCGACGAGCGCACGCGCCGAGATGCGCCGCGATGATCGCGGGGATCGCGGCGAGCGCATGGTCGTCGATCGGAGGAAGCACGGCGGCAGGCCCCGCTGCGATCGACGAGACGAGCTGGACGAGCGGCGCACCGACGCCGAGCGTGCACGCGACGAGCGTCGCGTTGCGCGGAAAGACGGCCCCCAGCGTGAACGCCGCGAGCACCAGCGCGAACCACCAGGTGACAAGCGCGTCACCCGGCGCGCCGGGCATCGCGATCATGAGCGCCACGACGGACGCGACCGCGATCGAGGAGAGATGCCGCGGGGCCAGCGGCAGGCTGATGCGGAACGGCGAGAACATGCTTCGAGACTGTCGCAATCGATGGGGCCCGATGCGGCGATCACCCGCCCGCAACGGGCCGAATCGCGCAGGTGCTGCGACCGCTGTCACCGATAAGCGATGTGCGTTGCGCGACCGCGGCGCATTATCAGCCTCTTTGCCTGGCATGCGCGATCGGGACACGGCAGAGCCGAAAGAACTCGCGTCACGAGGGTCGCACCGCAAACGCGGCCCGACGGCACGAACGCCCGAGAGGATCTCGGGGCCTCAGCATCAATGGACCGTCGCGTGGAGGCGCATGGGTCCGATCGAATCCTCTCGGCACACAATGAATCTCGAAGCCACCCTTGAGCAGCTCTTCGGCCACCTCGTCTCCGGCAACCGCACCGCAGCCCGCGCCCTCGTGCACGACCTCTATGACTCGGGAATTCCCGCCGAAACCGTGAGCCGCGAGCTCTTCTGGCCGGCGCTCGACATGGTCCACACGCTCTATCGCAACGACCAGATCACGACGCTCGCCCACAACTACGCGACGCGTCTCCTCCGAACGCTCGTCGATCAGGCCCAGGCCCGCTACGCCCAGAAGATCCGCCGCGGCCGCTCGATCTGCCTCTTCTGCGGCGCGAACGAGCCCGAGGAACTCGCCGGCCAGCTCGTCGCGGACCTGTGCGAGGCGGACGGCTACGACGTGAAGTTCGCCGGCGGCGGCGTCGCGAACGACGAAATCCTGGCCGAAGTCGGCCAGACCGTGCCGGATGTCCTTCTCATGTTCGCCTCGTCGAACCGCGACGCACCCAACATCCGCGTTCTTATCGACACCATCCGCGATGTCGCAGCCTGCCCAGGTATGCAAATCGTTGTTGGTGGAGGGATCTTCAACCGAGCCCCCGGTTTGGCCGAAGAGATTGGTGCGGACATGACCGCGAGCTCGCCGTCGGACCTTCTCGACAAGCTGATCTCGCACAAGGATGTCCGCAGCAGCAAGCCCCGCATCGTGAAGACCCGAACCCGCGCCGCCGCGTGATTCGACTCACGACCAGCGCGTCCTGACGCGCTCCAACCAAGTCTCCCCCTTCCCTCCGGGGCGCCGTATGTCGTGTACGGCGCCTCTGTTTTTAGCGCTCCGTTTTTAGCGCTCCGTAGCGCCCTCCGGGCGCACACTCGCTCTGGTCCGCCGGGCGCGGCCGAGTGAATCGGCCGCTGGCGGTTGGCGGCGCGGGCCGCGCTCCGTAGCACCCTCCGGGCGCACACTCGCTCTGATCCGCCGGGCGCGGCCGAGTGAATCGGCCGCTGGCGGTTGGCGGCGCGGTGACTTTCGTCACTTTGCAAACATCGGGTCGCGGGGGTCGCCGCCGGATTTGAGATATGCGAGGAGATCGCGCAGTTCCGCCTCGGAGAGCGCGTCGACGAGGCCGGCGAGCATGGGCGAGACGGGGCTTGGGCGGCGGCTGGCGAGATTCGCGATCTCGATATCGCTCGTCACCTGCTGGGCGAGCAGGCTTTCGATGATCGTGATCGTCTTCTCCGATTGGTTCACGACGCGCCCGACGCGGCTGCTGCCGTCGTTCATCGTGAATTCCTCGAAACGATACTGGTCCGAGATGACCGCGCTCGGCTCGGCGATCGCTTCGGCGAGCTCGCGGGCTCCGAAGCGCTGGCCGACGCCGGTCAGATCCGGACCGCCGAGCTGGCCGATGCCGGCGAAGCGATGGCAGTCGGCGCAGGTCGCGGCGCGATACATCCGCTCGCCTCGCGCGAAGTCATGTCCCGATCCGAGCGTTCCGGCGACGCGCTCGATCTCGGCGGTCGTCCAGCGCCGCCCGGGACCTTCCGCTCGCGGGCGGTCCACCAGTTCCGTCTCGCCCCCTCCCGCGATGCGCGTCCACCGTTCGCGTGCGGCATCGGGCACCTTGGCGAGAGCGTCGTCGCGGATGCGATCGAGAAATCCCGCGAAGGAATGGCCGCCCGCGGCACGCTTCGCGATCGGGAACCACCGGAAGTAGCGATCGCGATAGCCGTCGTTCCACCCGACCTTCGCCTCGCGCAGCGCCGCGGCCATCGCGATCTGCTGCTGCCGCGGACTGTCCGCGGCCATTTTCAGGATCACCGAGCCGTAATTGTCGTTGCGCGAGAGGAGCGACGCGTCGAATGTATCGCTCGACGCATCGGTCGACTCCATCACCTGAAGCGCGCGGGCGATGACGACCTGGGAGTCCAGGGCGACCAGCATCTCGACGACGAGGCGATCCGCGAGCTGGTCGCCGGAGGGAAAGATTCGCTCCAGCCGGTTCAGCAGGGGACGCGGGTCCGCAGGCTTGCCGTGGCGGGCAAGCGTGATGAGAAGCGTGCGGAGGAGATCGCGTCGGAGCGCGGCATCAAGCTTCGCGAGGTCGCCGAGTTCCAGCAGCCGAGCGACGACGCGCTCAGCGATGCCTTCGCCACCGACTCGGGCCGCGGCGAGCTCGCGCTCGACGATGCCGCGCGGACCGAGATTCTCGGCGTTGGCCCAACGCGAGGGCTCCTGATGTTCGAGAAGCGTCCGTGCCGCCATGCGGACGCGGCGATCGTCCGAATCGAGCGAGCGAATCGCCTTCGCAAGCAGGGCGTCCGAGGCGTTCGGTCGGTGACCCTCCTCAAGCTCCCGCCGCAGCACCGTGGCGGCGTTCGGCGATGGCGGCGCCGCTCCGGTCGGCTTCACCGGCTCGACGGCCCGGATGCGGTAGACGAACGAGGCCGCGCCGCGACCGCCGGTTGAGACATACATCGCGCCGTCCGTGGGATGGACGATCGCATCCGTGAGCGGAAGACCCTTGCCGGCGAGGAACTGCTCGCGCTTGCCGGAGTAGCTCGATCCGTCGGGCGTCAGGAAAACGGCGTGGATCGTCGCGTAGGTCCAGTCGAGGCAGTAGAGCGCGTGCTGCCAACGGCCGGGAAAGTGCGTGCCGTCGCCGAACACCAGCCCGGTCGGCGAGCCCGGTCCGATCGCCAGCACCGGTGCGGCGACATCGACATACCAGTAGGGCGGATTGGACGAGCCGGAGCGCCAGCCGAACTCACTGCCGCTCGTCACATGGCAGACCGTCGTCGGGCGGTACCAGGGCGCGCCGATGTCCCATTCCATATCCGAGTCATAGGTGAAGAGCTCGCCCTCGCGCGAGAACGCGAGGTCGTATGCGTTGCGATATCCGATGGAAACGATCTCCCACTCCTTGCCGTCGAGATCGGTGCGGATCACGAATCCGCCCGGGGCGAGGACGCCGACGGCGTGGCCGTTCGCGTCCCACATGCGCGGCAGGAGAAAATCCTCGGCCCAGACCCGCGGCGCAAGCGACGACGCGGGCTCGGGCACCTTCGCGTGATTGCCGATGTTGAGATAGAGCCTGCGGTCGGGGCCGAGCACGATGCCGTGCGCGCCGTGCTCGCCGGTGTCGCCGGGAATCGCCCGCAACAGCTCGACCTGATCGAAACTGCCGTCGGCGTTCGTGTCCCGCACGCGATAGAGCCCCTGTCCCTGGGCCGCGTCGCCGTTCACGACGACATAGAGCGCGCCGTCGACGAGAACGAGTCCTTGGGCGTCGCCGATCGGGAGATCGATCGGCGTGATCACACCGCCGGTCGGATCGAGCCGGGCCAGCTTCCCCTTCTGCGGGCCGAGGATGATCGAGCCGTCGGGCATGGCGCACATCGAGGCGATGGAACCAATGTCCTTCGGCACGGCGACGACGCGCTCGGCGACGAAGCCCTCCGCCATCACGATGCCGTCGGCGGAGGGCGGCGTCTCGACCGGCGGGGCGGTCGCGGCGAGCGCCGCCGCGCGCATCGACTCGGGTGACGCCATCGGCGCTTCCGCAGGCGGGCGAAGCAGCGAGACGATCGCGATGCCGGCCACGAGCACCATCAGCCCGAAGGTCAGGAGCGCGATGACGATCACCATGCGGAGGCCGTCGTCGCGGTCGGATGTTGGTTTGGAGGTCGGCGCGCTCATCTTCATGCTCCCATCGAAAGGCAGTGTCCGTCACGGATCGCCGCGATACACAGAGCGATGTGCTCGGTCCGGTCAACGCCGAGCTCGCCGAGGCCCTGCTCGATGTCGCTGCGGCTGACCGCCGCGGCGAACGCGGGTGTCTTCAGCTTCTTCACGACGCTTGCGGGCTCGAGGGTCGCGAGCCCGTCTGGGCGGACCTTCGCGCAGGCGACGATGAAGCCCGCGAGCTCGTCGACGGCGAAGAGATGCTTCGCCATCGCGCTGACGCGCGGTGTGCCCGTGTACTCCGCGTGCCCCATGATGGCATCGAGGATCTCCTCGTCGACGCCAAGCGAGCGCAGGTGCGCCACGCCGACGCGCGGATGCTCGTCGGGCGTCGGGTGCCGCTCGTAATCGAAATCGTGCAGCAGTCCGCAGACCGTCCAGCGGGCGGCCTCGGCGGGTTCGACCCGTGCGGCGTACGCGGCCATGCAGGCGGCGACCGATTCCATGTGCACGCGCAGCGACGGATTCGCGACCCACTCGCGCATGAGCGACCGGGCCGCGTCGATGGGGAGATTCACAGATACTCCTGGACGATCGCCTCGAGCATCTCCTGACGGCCGCTCTCGAGGTTGGGCTCGTTGGAGGCGAGCGCGAGCTGCTCGAGCGCGGCGAGGGAAGACCGGCCGGTCTCGATCGAGCGGCCGAGATCGGAATCCCACGAGCGGTAGCGCCGGCGGAGAAACTCCTCGATGCGCCCGTCGGCCCGGATCGCGGCGGCGATCTTCAGTCCGCGGGCGAAGGCGTCCATGCCCGCGACATGGCTGTGGAAGAGGTCGATCGGCTCGAAGCTCTCGCGCCGTCGCTTCGCGTCAAAATTGAGCCCGCCCGTGGTGAAGCCGCCCATCGAGAGGACGATGAGCATGATCTTCGAGGTGAGGCGGATGTCGATCGGGAACTCGTCGGTGTCCCAGCCGCAGTGGTCGGTGCCGGTGTTCGCGTCGATCGAGCCGAGCACGCCGGCATCACGGGCGACGGTGAGCTCGTGCTCCATCGAGTGGCCGGCGAGCGTCGCGTGATTGGTCTCGATGTTCAGCTTCAGGTGCGGAAGAAGGTCGAACTCGCGGAGAAACGCGAGACAGGCGGCGGCGTCCGAGTCGTACTGATGCACGCTCGGCTCGCGCGGCTTCGGCTCGATGTAGAACTGCCCGCGGAATCCGATCGCCCGCTTGTGCTCGACCGCCATGTGCAGGAAGCGGGCGAGATGCTCGCGCTCCCGCTTCATGTCCGTGTTCCAGAGCGAGGTATAGCCCTCGCGGCCGCCCCAGAAGACATAGCCCTCGCCGCCGAGCTCGTGGGTGATCTCGAGGGCCTTCTTCACCTGCGCCGCCGCGTACGCGAACACGGCAACCGAGGGACTCGTCGCGGCGCCCGAGGCGTAGCGCGGATGGGCGAAAAGACAGGCCGTTCCCCACAGCAGCCGACGGCCGGTCGACTCCTGTGCGGATCGCATGACCGGCAACAGCGCATCGAGATTCCGATGGCTTTCGGCGAGCGTCCGCCCCTCCGGAGCCACATCGCGATCGTGAAAGCACCAGCGGTCGATGCGGCACTTCTCGAGGAACTCGAAGAAGACGCCGACCCGTCGCTTCGCGTTGTCGATCGAGTCCGTCCCGTCATCCCACGGCATGCGGGCGGTCGGCGCGCCGAAGGGATCGGCGAGACCGTTCCGCATGGTGTGCCAGTAGCAGCTGGCGAAGCGCAAGTGGTCGCGCATCGGCTTGCCCTCGACGAGCTCGTCGGGGCGGTAGTGCCGGAAGGCGAGCTCGACGCGCGAGCGGGGCTCGGCGAAGGGAACGGGGACCGGGACTTCAGGGAAGGCGGGAGACACGGGGGCCATGGCCCTGAGCGTAACGCCCGTGTCACGATTCGTGCGAAATCGCTTGAGCGGGCTTGCGTCGCCGGCCGATGACACTACAGTTGTAGTGGCGTGGCGACAAGTGTCGCACTCGCGAGCCATGCAGCGGAGACCCCATATGCCCGAGCCGGAGAACCCGATTACCGACGCCGAATGGCGGCTCCTGGAGGCCCTCTGGAGCCTGGAGCGTGCGACCGCACGGCAGGTCGCCGACGAGCTCCACGACGCGCAGCAGTGGGCCTACTCGACGGTCAAGACGATGCTCGACCGCATGGCGGCGAAGGGGCTCGTCGAAGCGCGACAGGTCGGGAATGTGTGGGAATTCACCGCATCCGTGCGCCCCGACGACGCGCGGCGTTCGGCGTGGAAGCGCTTCGTCGGCAGCGCGTTCGGCGGTGCGGTCGCACCCGCGCTCGCGTTCATCGCGTCGGAAGCCCGGCTCACCCGCAAGCAGCGCGAGGCGCTGCTTGCCCTTCTCGAGGAACAGGAGAAGCAGTCATGAATGACAGCGTCCTTTGGCTTTCCGCGCGACTCGCGTCGCTGGGAGACTCCCTCGTCGCCTGGATCGGCAGCGCCAACCTCTGGGCCGCCGCGCTCTTCGCCCTCGCCTTCGCGCTCGATCGCCTGCTCTCGGCGCGTGTCGCCGCCGGCTGGCGTGCGCTTCTCTACGTTCCCGTCGCGGTGCGGCTACTCCTGCCGCAAGGCGTCGGGATCGCGCTGCCGCTGGTCGCGGTCACCCGGGCGCACGAGGTCGCCGCGGGACCGGCGCGTACGGAGGCGATCGGTGCCCTGTCGTCCGCCGATCCGTCGGCGCTTCCCGGCGGATTCGCTCTCGCGCCGGCCGCCCTCGTGCCCGTCGCCTATCTTGCGGTGGCGACGCTCCTCGTCGTTCGCTGGTGGCGGGAATCGCAGCGTCTCCGGGCGATCCTGCGCGAGTCGTCCGACGCGCCCGCCTGGCTCCGCGGCCTCGCGAGAACCTTCGACATCGTCGAACATCCGAGCGCCGGGCCGATGCTCGTGGGCGTCCGACTCCCTCGCCTCGTGATGCCTTCCGGGCTCGTGGACCGCGTGGGCATCGAGGGCGTCCGTGCGATCGTCCGGCACGAGGCCGCCCACGTCGCGCGGCGCGATCCGCTGCTGGCGGCGGTGCTGCACGCGGCCGTGATCGCGGCGTGGCCGATCGTCGCGGTCTGGTGCGCCGCATCGCGGGTTCGCGCCCTGATGGAGATGGCCTGCGACGAGCGCTCGCTGCGCGATGCCGATGTCGAGGCCCGACGCGCGTACGGCCGTGCGCTGATCGACCTCGCCTCGACGAGCCCGCCGCGGCGCTTCGGCGTCGCGCTCGGATTCGGCAGCGCCCTCCACGAGCGCATCGCCTCCATCCGCCGCTCGGGCCGACGATGGGCGCTGGGCTTCCAGGCGTCTGCGGCCATCGGCGCCTCCGCCCTGCTCGCCGCATGCGGGGCCGCGCAGCTCACCACCCGTCCCGAGTCGCCCACCGAACCGTCGGCGCGGGCGGAACCCGGCACCGCCGCGCCGGAGCAGCATGAGATCCACCTTCGGATCCTCGGCGGTTCGATCGATACCGTCGGTCCGGACGGAACCGCCGTGATCCGCGCGGATCAGCTCGAGCTGCTCGCCCGCACCGCGACCGTCTCGGAACTCGCGGCGCCGCGACTGGTGACCCTCACCGGCGAGCGGGCGACCATCACGATCGGCAACGACGCGAGCACGATCACGCTGCACGCCGCGGTGATCCGTTCGATCGCGCCCCAGAGGACGGTCGAGCTCGAGTTCGTCGAGACCGGCTCGGACGGCGCGATCGCCGCCCAGCGGACCGCGACGGTCGAGCTGGGCACGAACCAGGCGGCGGCGCTCGGCGTCACCGGCGCGGTGCAGCGGACGATCCTGCTCGAGCTGCAGCCTGCCCCGCGCGCCGTCCCGATCCTTCGCGATCTCCCGATCCTGAACACGCTCTTCACGTCCGACGCGACGTCGCGGGGCGCCGACGCGCCGACGTACCCGCAGGTCCTCTGCATGGTGAATCTCGTCCGGGCGGACGGGCCGCTCACGCTCTCGGCCGCCGGCATGATCGAGCAGGGTCGCGACGAGGGCACGCACCATCGCGTGCTCTCGCCGGCGAGTGCTGCGGCGATCTTCGAGCGCATGAGGGAACTTCGCGGCTACGAGAATCTCGCGGCGCCGGCCATCCTGCTCATGCCCGGCGCCCCCGGCGCGATCGAGGTGGGCAGCACGGACAAGCCCGGCAACGTCGTCGGCGTCCGTGTCGAACTCTCGTTCGCCGAGCGTGACGGCGCGCTCGAGGGCTCGATGCGTCTCTTCGACGGTCCCGTTGGCGAAGGCGTCGATCTCGGTTTCGACGCGCAGCGCCTCGTGGAGGGCGAGGCGGTCGTCGCCGTACTGCCCGCGGCGGACGGCGATCCGTCGCATGGTCTCATCGTGCTGCTGCGGCCGACGGTGATTCGCTCGGCGGCGGAGCACCCGGTGCAGCGCGGGAACTGACGTGCGCGGTGCACGCGGATCGTCAGTGCGCGAGCCGCTGGCTCGGGATCGGTGACTCCTCGATCCCGGGCCCGCTCCAGCGGACCTGCAGACGCTCCTCGCCGGAGATGTCGTAGTAGGCGAGGCGGATCGGGTGCCAGCCGGCGGCGAGAGCGATGCGCCCCTGATGCCATTCCCAGCTCGCCGCGCCGTCGCGATCGATCAGGAGCTCGTTGTGGAGCTCAAGCACGCTGCCGTCGTCGGAGCGGAGCGTGAAGGTGTAGACGCCGTCGTGCGGCGCCTCGATGAATCCCTCGAAAATCAGCCCGAACTGGTCGGGGGGATGGTCCTTCGGCAGACCGAGTCGCTCGACGACGCGATCCTCGAGCGGTTCGAGCGCATCCATCGCCCGCACGGTGATGAACCCGCCGCGGAAGCGCCGCATGCGAAGACCGGGCTTTGGCGCGACGATGAACTGCAGCGCGGAGCGGAAGTTCGTCGCGTCGTTTCGAACGAAGGTGCGCTCGGCGACGCGCGTCGATCGCTCCGTGCCGCGCCACGCCGCCGCGCGAATGCGCGTCGTTCCCTGCGGCCGCAGCGGTTCCGTGTAGATCGGATCGCTCTCGGAAGGCGTTCGCCCGTCGAGCGTGTAGCGAATGACCGCGGTCGGATCGTCCGACCGAAGCGTGATCGCGACAGGTTCGGACCACGCGCCGACCGGCCCGTCGATCGTGACGACCGGCGGCGCGGCGAAGGCCTGAATTTCGGCGAGTGAGGCGGGTTCATCTCCCGGCACCGTCTGCACCGTGATCCGGATCGCACGCACCGCGCGGGTCCCGAATCGCAGGACGCGCCGGGGTCCGATCCCCCCCGTGGTGCCGACCGCTTCCCGATCGCCGCCATCCGTCTCAACCTCGACCGAACAGGACGCGATGCGCCCAAGCGCCAAGCCATGTTCGATCAGGACGATGTGGTTCATCGCGAGCGGGCGCTCGAGCGCGATGCGGTACTCAGCGGGGACGGACGCCGCGGGGATCGCGACGCCGGTGGATGAATCGCCATCGATCACCGCCGCGAGATCGGACGCGGCCGGATCCAACCCCGCCTCGGCGACGACGCCAGCGCCCCGCAGCAGATTCGTACGAAAGGTCGAGGCGAGAAGCTGATGGAACTCGCGCAGCCGCCGGGCGTCCGGTTCGGCGATGCGCCCGTCGCCGTCGATCGGAACATGGAGCAGGAGAAGCGCCCCGCGTCCCGCGGTCTCGTACCAGAGCGATTCGAGTCGGGCGAGGTTGCGCACATGCTCGCTTTCTGATTGTCGCCAGAAGAAGTTCGGGCGAATCGGCACGCTCACCTCGCGCGGCGTCCACCGCGCGTCCTCGCCGATGCCCTCAGCTTCGGTGAGCGACCGGAAGTCACCGTCGGCCGATGCGGCGATCGGCGTTCCGGGGAAGGCTCGCCGAAGGGCCTCGATGCGTGCCGCGTCGGGCTCGGATTCCTCGCTTTCGATCCGGGCGAACAGGGGTCGAGCCTTCATCCGTCCGCCGAGCTCACCGATGAGCCCTGTCCACATCGCGGGATCGACGCCGTCGGCCGAGAGCGACAGGCCAAAGCCGATGCCGTGCTCAGCCGCTCGCTCGGCGCACTCCGCCACAAGGTCGCCGCTACCGCCGCGCCAGACGGCTTGGCGCGTCGAATGCTCTGCGAGGGCGCTTGGCCAGAGACAGAATCCCTCGTCCGTTCGGGCATGCAGCAGCAGGGTTCGGACGCCCGCCTCGGCGAGCGTACGGGCCCATTGCGCGGGCTGTGCGCCGGGACCGTCGCCCGCGGCGCCGCCGAAGAGATCATCGGCTTCGGGCCGATCGCTCGAGCCCTTGCCGTCGAGCGTCGCCGGAGAGACCCGCAGGCACACGACGACGCCGTGGTTCTCCCATGCGGCGCCGCCGCGCGACGAGTCGTCGAGCGCGACCACCGACATCGCCAGCATCGCGGCGTGGAGCATGTCGGAATCGTACGAGCGGAGCGATCAGCCGCCCGCCATCCCGTAGACGCTCGAGTCGATCGAGTCCCCTTCGTCCTCCTCCGCGCTCGACAGCGACATGACGCCGGCGACCGCGACGCTGGCGACGACGATGGATGCCGGGCCCAGGATGAGCATCGCCTGCGCGAGCCTTGGGCGACGCAGCGCGATCGTCGGACGAACAGCCAAGGCGGCGAGCGGCGCGAGAATCGGCACCAGGAAGAGCCAGAACGGGAAGGGGCCGGTGAAGTACGCGGCGCCGAAGCCCGCGAGCACCGCAAGCAGGAACGCGAGTCCGGCGAAGGAGGTCGACGCGAGTGCCCGTCCGGACCACCAGACCGGGAGCGCGATCGCCGCGACCGCGACACCCGTGGTGATCGAGACGATGCCGAGCTTGGCGATCGAGCCGAGCAAGGCGAGCGCCCCGACACCGACGAAGGTGCTGGCGATGCCGAGTGTCCACGCCGCAGCGGACACTCCCTGCCAACGCTCCGATGAGCGGTGGAGGACCATGGCGACGATCAGGCTCAGAACCGCCGCAACATGCAGCGGCTGGACGCCGTCGAGGAGTGGCGCGTCGCCGACCAGCGTCGTCGCGACGAGTCCGGCGAAACCCGCAAGCGTCGCCCGCTCGATCGACGGACGGCCGGAGAGGAGGAGTCCGATCACGGCGGCTGCGCTCGCGGCCGCGAGGGCTGTCCACGGCAGGAGCGCCCACTTCGTGTCCGGGCGAAGGGCGAGCCCCCCTTCCTGGACGCCGAACTGCCAGGCGGTCGCAATGGCCGCAGCAACAGGCACGACCGTCGCGCCGCGCTGGCCGCCGAGCCGGCTTCCGAGCGCGACCAGACCAGCGGCGCTGAAGGCACCCAGCACCATGTGCAGGGCGCTCTGAATCGGATCCACGAGTTTGCTCCTCGATTGGTTGAGGTCGCCGCGCGAGCGGACACAAGCGATGGTTTGGAGCGGAGTCGCTCCAACCGCGCAAAAGAGACACCGGCGGGGCAGACGAGCCGCCCCGCCGGGTCGCACAGAGACGCGGCAATCCCGAGCGCGAGCTCAGGAATCGAGCGGCGTCCTCAACGCGGGGGTCGGGACTTCAACGCTCGATTGCCGCTCACTTCACTTCTTCACGCCTTCCAGATTCACGACAATCCGCACATCGTTGCCGAGGCTTCCGTTCTCGACGCCATAGTTGACGCCAAAGTCGGCCCGCTTGATGGTGAAGATCGCCTCGTACCCGGCCCGGTCGCCCATCTGGCCAGCCTTCTGACCGGTGAACTCAAGTGCCGCGGTGATGGGCTTGGTGACTCCCCGCATCGTGAAGTCGCCGGTCAGCTCGAGGCCGTTGGCCCCCTTCTTCACCCCGGTGCTCTTGAAGGTCATGTTCGGGAACTCCTTCGTGTTGAAGAAGTCAGGGCTGCGGAGGTGCTCGTCGAGCTTCTTGGTGCCGGTGTCGATGCTGTCGACCTTCACGGTGATGTCGAAGGAAACCCCCTCAGGACCGCTGCCAGCCGTGGTGAAGCTGCCGGAAATGTCGTTGATTCGGCCCCAGAACTGGCCCGCGCCGAGGTGCTGGACGCGGAAGAACGCCGCGGAGTGGACATCGTCGATCTCGTAGGTCGTAGCGGCCGCGGCGGTCGCCTGAGCGGGTGCGGCTGCCGGTGCGGAGGTGGCGACGGGAGCCGCGACGAGGGGAAGGGCCACCAGGGCGGTGATGGCGGTTGTGGCGAAGACGGCGAAGCGAGTCTGCGTGGACATAGGGTTCATGCTCCAAGAAGTGGGTCGAAAACCAGAAAGCTGTTCCAACAACGATCATCCTACTCAGGCGATTGCCGCTGTCGAGGGGGTTGATTCGAAAATTCCGCTTCGTCGCCCGAGACCTCTCGGACGCTCCCGAGTCTCGACGGATCGACGCGGCGCTCGTCGGACGCTCGCGGGCGGCTGGGCATTCTCCCCCGCCCGCCATGTCCGCTTCCCGAACCCCAGCGGCTTAGCATGGCGTCGACATGCCGAGCCCGTCCATCCGTCGCCCCTCGATCGGTCGCCTTGCCGCCTCCATCGCAGCCGTTCCCCTCACTCTCGTCGTCGCTCCGGTGGTCATCGTGGGTCTCGGGAGCGGGTTCGGCCACAGCGGCGAGGCGAACGCGGCGTCGCGCGCGGCGTCCCCAAACGCTCCGCATCCGGAGCCGGTTCGCCCACCTCCGACCGGACCGACCACGATTCCCCCCGATCGGCCCCAGTACGGGGCTCCGCAGAAAATCCGTCCGATCGCCGGGCTCTCCAGCTCGCTCTTCGCCAAGGAGCCGCTTGTCGAGGATCCCGTCGCCTTCTGCTTCGACGACGCCGGGCGCCTCTACATCGCCGAGAGTGCTCGCCAGGAGCGTGGCATCGAGGACAACCGCTCGTCGAAGTGGTGGCTCATGGACGACCTCCAGTCGGTCACGGTCGAGGATCGGCTGCGGATGTACGAGAAATGGGCCGACAAGCGCGAGGGCGGCATGGACTACTACCGCCGCTACGACGATCGGGTCCGTCGCATCGAAGATTCCGACGGCGACGGACGGGCCGATCGGCAGTCGCTCTTCGCGGGGCCCTTCAACGAACCGCTGGACGGAACCGGTGCGGGACTCATCGCCCGCGAGGGTGAGGTCTGGTACACGAACATCCCCCACCTCTGGCGGCTGATCGACCGTGACGGCGACGGCGTCGCGGAGATCCGCGATCGCGTCCATAGCGGATTCGGCGTGCGCGTCGCCCTTCGCGGCCACGACATGCACGGCCTCGCCTGGGGACCGGACGGCAAGCTCTACTGGTCGATCGGCGACCGCGGATACCACATCACGACGGAGGATGGCCGCGTTCTCGCGAATCCACGCAGCGGCGCCGTCTTCCGCTGCAACGCCGACGGGACGAACATCGAGGTCTTCTGCTTCAGCCTGCGAAATCCGCAGGAACTCGCGTTCGACGACTTCGGCAACCTCATCACGGGCGACAACAACTCCGACGCGGGCGACAAGGCCAGGATCGTCTACTGCGCCGAGGGTGGCGAGACCGGCTGGAGCATGGACTACCAGACGCTCGAGGGAGCGAATGTCCGCGGCCCGTGGAACCAGGAGGACATCTGGGCCATGCGGCCGGACCTCGCCCCCGACCGGGTGCGCGAGTTCTCGCCGGTGCAGCCGGCGTGGACGCTGCCGCCGCTCCAGCATGTGAGCAGCGGACCGTCGGGGCTCGTCCACTATCCCGGGCTCGGCTTGCCGGATCGGTATCGCGGGGCGTTCTTCCTCTGCGATTTCCTCGGTGGCGACGCCTACAGCCGCGTGCTTGCGTTCCGCCTCGAGGAGCATGGCGCTGGCTACCGCGTGGTCGATGTTCACCCCTTCGTCGAGAACGTGCTGCCGACCGATGTCGACTTCGGCTACGACGGACGCATGTACATCTCCGATTGGGGCGGAGGCTGGTACAGCAAGGGCTACGGTGAGATCTACGCCGTTTGGGATCCGACGCGCATCGACGATCCGCGCATCGCCGAGGTCGGCCGCCTGTTCCGCGAGGGATTCCGTCATCGCGACGCGAGCGAGCTCCGACGGCTGCTCGCCCACGCCGATCAGCGCGTGCGTCTCCGCGCCCACTTCGCGCTCGCGGAGCGCGGACCGGAGGTCGTGCCGATGCTGACCCGCGAGGCGGCGGTCGGAGAGCATCGACTCGCCCGAATTCACGCGATCTGGGCCCTCGGCATGATCGCCGGCGACGGGTTCTGGCCGGGCGCGGTCGCGGGCCTCGTCGATCGCCTCGACGACCGCGATGCGGAAGTGCGGGCACAGGCCGCGAAGGTGCTCGGCGAGGCGCGATTCCTCGGGGCCTCGAAGCCTCTCATTCGCGCGCTGAGCGATCCGTCGCTGCGAGTTCGCTACTTCGCCGCGATGGCCCTCGGTCGCATGGGCGTCCGCGATGCGCACGCGCCGATCGTGGCGATGCTCGCCGACAACGACGGCAAGGACGCGTTTCTGCGGCATGCGGGCGTGATGGCCCTGGCGTGGCTCGATCAGCGAGAGACGACGCGGCTGCTGGCCGCTGAGCCACAGACCGAGCTGCGGCTCTGTGCGGCCCTCGTCATGCGCCGATGGCGCGATCCGTCCATCGCGCGGCTCCTGCAGGATTCGGACGATCGCGTGGTCGCCGAGGCCGCGCGGGCGATCAACGATCTCCCGATTCCGGAGGCGGTTCCGCAGCTCGTCGCACTCGCCCGGCGTTTCGTCAGCGAGGCGTCGGCCCCCACCGGCTCGACGCTCGAGGTGACGCGCGAGCTTTGGAGGGATGTGAAGGGCGCGACGAACGCGACCCTCGAGGACGACAGCGCTTTCGCGGGTCCGCCCTCGGAGCAGGACATCTCCACCGCCTTCGAGGGCCGCTCCAATCACGGCAGCAACTTCATCCAACGGCTCCGTGGCGTGATCGTGCCGCCGGAGACGGGTGCCTATGTCTTCCAGATCACGAGCGATGATGGCTCGATTCTCTGGATCAGTCCCGAGGACCGCCCCGAGGCGCGGACGAGGCTCGCCTTCGTCGAGGGATACGCTTCGCGCGGCGATTGGGAGGGCCAGCCCGGGCAGACCTCGGAGCCGGTGCTGCTGGAGGCCGGCAAGCGCTATGTCCTCGAGGCCCGTCACGCCGAGGGCGGCGGCGAGGACTTCGTGATGGTGGGATGGCGGCGGCCGAACGGCGACATCGAGCGCCCCATCGGCGCCGGGATTTTCCCGCCGCTCGAGACGCCGATCATTCGTCGGGTCATCAACGCCTGCGTGATGACCGACGCGCCGGCCGCGGCCGAACTGCTCGCCGATCTCGCTCGCTCGACGGCGCTCACCGAGGGGATGCGCGTCGAAGCACTCGCGGCGCTCGCCGAATGGGCCCAGCCCGGTCCGCGCGATCGCGTGCATGGAGCCTATCGGGCGATCGACGCCTCGCGGCGTGACCGCGATGCGTACGCGACCGTTCTTCGCCAGAAGCTCCCCGGCCTCGCGCAGTTCGGATCGCCCGCAGTGCGCGCGGCGGCGCGCGATCTGGCGACGACCGCCGGCGTCACGCTCGATGGCGCGGCGAACTTCCAGGTCGTCGCGGACGCCAAGCAGCCCGTCGCGGAGCGAATCGCCTGCCTCCGACAGCTCTGCCGCGACCAGGATCGCAGGGCTGATGATGCGCTGGCGATCGCGATCGCGGACGAGGATGCGGGGCTCCGCGCGGTGGCGCGAACGCTGCTCGCCGAGCGAGACCCATCGAAGGCCGCATCACTGGTTCGTGAGGGAATTGCCGCCGCAACGGACGTCGAACGGCATGCGGCGGTCCGGTCGCTGCTGACCATCCGCGCCGCGGAGACCGACGCGCTGGTCCTCGATCAGCTTGCGCTGCTCGAGGCGGGAACGCTCGAGCGGAGCCTGCACCTGGATGTGGTGCGGGCGGCGCAGGCCCGCGCGGGATCCGAAAGCTCGCGCCGCGCAGAGGCGTGGTTGGCGTCGCTCGATGCGCAGGGCCCAACGCGGCGGTATGACTTGGCCCTCGAGGGTGGCGATGTGCAGCGAGGCTTCGCGATCGTCCATTCGCACACCTCGGCCACCTGTCTGAAGTGTCATGCGGTCGGTGGGAGCGGTGGCGACGCCGCCCCCAAGCTCGATGGTGTCGCCACGCGCCTCGACCGAGCAGGCCTGCTTCGCTCGTTGGTGGATCCAAATGCGGAGATCGCGAAGGGATACGGCTCCGTCTCCGCCATGATGCCGATGGGTCCGATCCTGTCGCTTGAGGAACTTCGGGATGTGGTCGCGTACCTCGAGACGCTGAAGTAGGAAGTCCTATAACAAATGGCTTGTTCGTTCGGTGCTCATCGTCATGACACCGAGGTCATTATCCTGCAGGGACTTAGCTGATAGAAGCCGGCGGATGGCAGACCCTGTCGTCCCGATGGCCCGAGAGCCCGGCGGCCCGATGGCCGGGTGAACGGGTCAACGGTCGCACCCAGTCGTCAAGACACCGGCGTGCCCAGGGCGCAGCAACAGCCTTCACGAGCAGAGCAAACGCTTCGCGCGAAACGACTCGATCGGCGCTCTCGCTTTAGCCGCGGTCGACGAAGCCCATTTTCGCAACGACGCCGTCGAACTGATCGAGGGTGAAGAAGTCGATCGCGATCCTGCCTGAGCCCTTCTTCCGCCCAAGCTGAATCGTGACGCGCGAGCCGAGATACTCGCTCAGCCGTCGCTCAAGGTCTTCGAGGTGCGCAGACCCCTTGACCGCGCTAGCCGCGGCGGAAACCCGCTGCGCCGGATCGATCTGTCGATTGGTGTGCTGGACGCGTCGTTCGAGCTCGCGCACCGACCAGTCGCCAGAGATCGCTGCGGCGGCGAGAGTCTGACGGTGATCCACGCGCGACACCGCGAGGAGTGCCTTCGCGTGTCCCTGCGTCAGCTTGCCGCGCCGCACGGCGTCCGCCGTGAACGGGTCGAGGTCGGCAAGGCGAAGGAGATTCGAGACCGTCGCTCGATCGAGCCCAACTCGCTCGCCAAGCTGCTGGTGCGTGAGCTGGAACTCTTCCGCGAGGCGGCGAAGGGCCGACGCCCGGTCCATCGGATTGAGATCCTCACGCTGGATGTTCTCAATCAGAGCCCATTCTGCCGCGGTCTGATCATCGATGTCCCGCACGATGGCAGGAATCGAGGCAAGGCCCAGTCGGCGGGCCGCTCGCCACCGACGCTCGCCCGCGACGATCTCGTAGCTACCGTCGGCGATCGTTCGCACCACAATCGGCTGCATGAGCCCGGCGGTCCGGATGCTCTCTGCCAGGCCTGCGAGCGCAGCGTCGTCGAAGTCCTGTCGGGGCTGGCGCGGATTCGGGCGGAGCTGGTCCACCCCAAGCAGGGCGACTTCACCACCGCTCCCCTCACCGCGCGGCTCGCGCGTTCCACGGGGAACATCGGCTCGACCTTCAGAGGGCACTGGTACGGCCGAGCTCCACGACGCGGCTCCTCCCATCTCGGGCCTCGCTGTTCCCCGTGGAACACCCGCTGGCGGTACGCCGGCATCGGCACCGCCGAGGGACGCTGAGGACTGAGGCATCGACGCTGGGGGCGCGGCGACGGGAGGCATCGAGACCGCGCTGGCTCCCAGTTCGCTAGGCGAGTTGGCACGCGACCCGCGCGCATCGCGCGGCTCTTCGCCGGTCACCGGATTGCGGCTAGGGGCACCGGCGAGATTGATCTCCACCGGGACGCTCAGCAATGCGTTCAGACCTCTCCCAAGCTTGCGAGCAGCGTTCTTCTTCTGATCTCCCTGGTTCTCGCCTGTCATCGATTCGCTCCCTTCTGCGGGCGGGCATTTTCACCGCTCCCGGATCCGACAGGCCTGTCAACTAGCTAAACGGACGCAAAAAGTCCGGATCCAACAACAACCTGTCAATTAGTGGTTCTAGGACTTTCAAAGCCGCCCGCGCAAATCAGCCGCAGGGTCCAGTCAGCCTCAACTCGCCCCTCCGCACGCCCGATGCTCACTGAGAAGGACAGGGATGTCCTTGATCCGGGCCCTCGGCCCTGGATCCACCGCCAAGGAGGTCAGCCGATGTTCGTGAGTCAGGTTGATGCGGATCGACGCGTCCGTGAGGCACGCATGCTGCTGCAGCGAATGTTGCCCGGGT
Source organism: uncultured Isosphaeraceae bacterium (assembly GCA_964395845.1). Lineage (GTDB taxonomy): Bacteria > Planctomycetota > Phycisphaerae > Phycisphaerales > SM1A02 > JAEUIT01. Next base: position 128,333 of record CAYNCG010000006.1, read on the forward strand.
GGGCCTCTGACACCCTTGTCCTGCGGAGAACAACCGGCGGGGTTCCCCGCTGGGAACAGGCTGCGCGGCCAGCGGTGCTGAAGGCCTCGAACGCCTCGCCCGACGCACGCGCCCTCCAGCCAGAGCCGCCAACGCGACGCGCGGCGTGATGACGGACACAACCCGGCTGCATGCCGCTCGCGCAGCGTGGCGCGGGAGTTGCGGATCGCCGGTGCCCGTCGTCGGGAATCGGCCCTGAACGCTCGAACGGGCCGATTCGAGCCCCCTCGATGGTGCCGGGTAGGGACGGGACGCGCAAGAAGCGCCCGACTCGGTTACGCCCGTTTCGGCAAGGAATGAACCATGGGATCGATCACTTCCGGCGTCGGTCTGGTCAGCGGCATCAACTCCGCGCAGCTCATCGAGCAGTTGATCGCGCTGGAGTCGCAGGGCAAGAACTCGCTCTCCGCGCGTGTGGCCTCGCTGACCGGCAAGCGGACGGCCCTCCTTGATGTCAACTCGCGACTCCTCGCGCTGAAGTCCGCCTCGACCGCCTTCCGCGTGCAGAAGGTTTTCCAGGCCGCCATCGCCACGAGCTCGGCGGACACGACCGCGACCGCGACCGCAAGCAGTTCGACGCCCGTTGGCTCCTACCAGTTCTTCGTGAAGCAGCTCGCGACCAGCTCGCAGATGCGTAGCAAGGGCTACTCGAGCTTTGACGCGGCCCCGCTTGGACTTGACTCCATCAGCTTCGAGTTTGGCGATGTCGGCGCCCGCCGGTCGGTCGACCTGAGCTCGCTCAACGGCGGGGAAGGCGTCCGACGAGGCAAGATCCTCATCACCGACAAGAGCGGCAACGACGCGACCATCGACCTGTCGAAGGCGACGACGCTCGACGAGGTCGTCGCAGCCATCAACGCAACCAACGACGCCGAGATCAGCGCCGCGATCGACGGCGAGCGGCTTGTCATCACGGACACATCAGGTGGCGTCGGGTCGCTCAGCATCGCCAACGGCTCGGGGAGCTTCGCCGCAACCGACTTGGGGATCGTCGGCTCGACCAGCGGGTCCACCCTCACCTCGTCGCAGATCAACCGTCTTGGCGTCAATACGACGCTAGCGTCCCTGAACGATGGCCTCGGCGTCTTGATCCGAGACGGTGTAAGCGACTTCAAGATCTTCGTCGATGATGGAGTCACTCCGACCACATACAACGTCTCGCTCGGACGGGAGAACCTCCCGATCACCGGGACCACCGAGCTCTCGGCGCTCAACAACGGCAGCGGCGTCAAGATCAACACCACCGACGCCGCCGACCTGATCGTCGAGACCTCGACCGGGGCTCAGGTCGAGATCGATCTTGGCGTCCTTCTCGACTCCGACGGCAGCGTGGACGAACCCGCGGTCACCACGGTCCAGGAGATGCTCGACCGCGTGAACGGGAAGCTCGCGGACGAGCTTGGCGTCGGCAAGGTGGTGATGACGATCAACCCGGCTGGGGATCGCTTCATCCTCACCGACACCATGGGTGGCGCGGAGACGCTCCGGGTCCTCGGCAGCGGGCCGAACGGTGACACGACGGCGAAGAACCTCGGCATCTTCACGGGCACGACCGGTTCGGGTGCCATCATCACCGGTTCAAAGATCGTGAACGAGGCTGCCACGCCGCGTGCCGCGACGATTCAGGATGTCATCGATCGCATCGCGGAAGCGACCGGCAACGCCGTCACCGCAACGATCAACGCCGCCGGCACGGGCCTGCGCCTCTCGAGCGCGTTCGAGTTCGCGGTCGTCGCCGGCGATGGCGACGGCTCGTCGCAGTCGACCGCCATCGCCGAGCGCACCGCCCGCGATCTTGGCATTTTCGACCTGACCGACTCGAACACGATCGGCAGCCGCGTGCTTTCCGGCGCCGGCACGATCCTCGCCCGCAACATCAACGGCGGCGCGGGCCTGACGAGCTCGACCAACGCGCTCACGCTGCAGGATCGCAGCGGCGCGTCATTCACGATCAACAACCTGAACAGCTACACGACGCTCGAGAACCTCATCGACGCGGTCAACAGCGCGGCCCAGTCGGCGAGCGTCGACATCACGCTCGGCGTCGGTTCGGACAACGCGAGTCTGCTCGTCACCGACTCGAGCGGCGGCACCGGCAACCTCATCGTGGGCGGCAGCGCCGCGTCGGCGCTCGGCATCCAGAACGCCGGGGTCGCCGCGAACACGATCCGCGGCGGCAACCTCGAGATCAAGTACATCAGCGAGGCCCAGACGAAGACCTCGTTGAACTACGGGCGGGGACTGGGCACCGGCACCTTCCGTCTGACCGACTCGACGGGCGCGACCGCCTCGGTCGACATCGGATCCGACTCGGTCACGCTCTACGATGTCATCCGCGAGATCAACTCGCGCGGTCTCACCATCGAGGCCCGCGTGAACGACACCGGCGACGGCCTGCTGCTCGTCGATACCGCCGCAACCCCGACCGGCAAGATGAAGGTCGAGGACACCTCGGGAGCGGTGGCGAAGAACCTCGGCATCCTGAAGACCGCAGCGACCGTCGGCGGCGACATCGACGGCTCCTACGAGCGCACGATCGATCTGAACACCACCGACAGCATCAAGAAGGTCATCCAGAAGATCAATGCGGCAGGCGCGCCGGTCAACGCGACGACCGTGAACATCGGCGCTGGCGCCACGCCCTTCTACCTGACGCTCAGCTCGACGATCTCCGGTTCCGCCGGCAAGCTCCTCATCGACACGGGCGGGGTGGACCTCGGCCTCACGACGCTGAGCGAGGGTCGCGACGCCGAAATCCTCTTCGGCAACGAGGATCCCGCTCTCGGCCTCGTGCTCCGCAGCTCCGACAACATCTTCGAGGATGTCGTCACCGGCCTCGATGTCACCGTCAAGTCCGCGTCGAATGAACTCACGACCGTGAGCGTCGACCGCGACACCGCCGGCATCAAGAAGGCCGTGACCTCCTGGGTCGATGCCTTCAACGCCGTCGTCGACCGCGTGAACGCCTACGACTTCTTCAATGTCGATACCCAGCAGCGCGGCGCGCTCCTCGGCGATCCGACGATCGCTCGGGCGCGGCAGGTCCTCTTCAGCGCGGCCCAGGGGCGGGTGAAGGGCGTCGACGGCGCTTACCAGTTCCTCAGCCAGGTCGGCGTTCGTCCGGGGAAGGGGGGGAAGCTCGAGATCGATCAGGCGAAGTTCGACAGTGCCTACGCCGCCGATCCGGAGTCGGTCGAGGCGCTCTTCGCAACGCTCAAGCAGGAAAAGGTCGATGCGGTCGAGACCGACATTCCGGGCATCACGGTCGGCAGTTCACAGGTCGTGACGACCGCCTCGGGCATCGGCGACATCTTCAACGCCGCCATCGACCGGCTGACCAGCGCCGTCGACGGCGCCTTCACCAAGTCGAGCGAGTCCTTCCAGGCGCAGATCACCCGGGCGAACGAGCGGATCTCGATTTTCGATGTCCGCCTGAACAACCGCCGCGAGCGGCTTCAGAAGCAGTTCGCCGCGATGGAGGATGCCCTGGCGAAGCTTCAGACCCAGCAGGCGTCCATCAGCTCGATCACCAGCCTGATCGGATGACCGGCGTCGGGGCCCGGACGGCGCGAGAATCCTCCAAATCGGCAGCCTTCCCCAAGCAAGTGAGGGCCCTCGCGGGCCGATAGAACCAGCATGTCGGCAGTCCCGCAGGCGTATCTCCGTACCAAGGTCCTCACCGCGTCCCCGGCCGAGCTGCGGCTCCTCCTGCTCGACGGGGCGATTCGCTTCGCCGAGCAGACGAAGGGTGGCTACGAGTCCCGCGATCTCGAGCGGGCCCTCGACGGCACCACGAAGTGCCAAGCGATCCTCACCGAACTCATGTGCAGCCTCCGGCCCGAGCACAATCCGGAGCTCTGCGAGAAGCTCTCGGCCCTGTACACCTACATGTACAAGCGCATGGTCGAGGCGAGCCTCTCGAAGGACGCGGAGATCGTCGCCGAGGTCATCGGTCTCCTCCAGTACGACCGGGAGACCTGGGCCCTCCTCATGAAGGAACTGGTGGCCGGTGGCGCGAACCCAAGCTCCGCCGACCCAATGGGTTCCGCTTCAGCGACCCCTTCTCGTCAAGCTGACCCGAACGCCGGTCCGCGGATCAGCGTGCGCGGCTAGCCTCGGCGAGCGGCGCCCGCTTGCCGCTCTCGGCGGAACCGTCACGCCGACGGCAGACCGCTGAACCACGACAGTGGCTTCCGGCTACTCTCTCCGCCCCGAGGGCCGATTCGAATCGGGAAGAGACCCGGCCCAGCCAGCCTCACCCGCCCGCGAGGCGCTCGCAGCTTCCAGTCCCCCCGTCCGACCCCACGCAGGTTTTCCATGACGACGCCCACCGCTACCGCCCGTCCCGCAGCCCCCGCCGCCGAGCGGCTCCGTGAACTCATCAAGACCGACCGAGCGGTCGTCGGCGTCATCGGCCTGGGCTATGTCGGCCTGCCGCTCGCGGCCGCGCTGCACGGCGGCGGCCTGCCCGTCCTCGGCTTTGACATCGATCAGCGGAAGATCGACTGCATCGCCCGCAAGGAGAACTACCTCAAGCACCTCGGCGACGACATGATCCGTTCGCTCGCCGACAGCGACCGCTTCGAGGCGACCACCGACTTCAGCCGCCTTGGCGAGGCTGATGTGATCATCATCGCGGTGCCGACGCCCCTCGGACGGCACCAGGAACCGGACATCAGCTACATCCTGAACACCGCCGAGGCGATCGGCCGGACGCTGCGCCCGGGCCAGCTCGTGATCCTCGAGTCCACGACCTACCCCGGCACGACCCGCGACGACATGATGCCGGCGATCTTCAAGGCCGCCGGCGAACGCGGCAAGTCCCTGCAGCTCGGCCGCGACATCTTCGGCGCCTTCTCGCCCGAGCGCGAGGATCCGGGCCGCAAGTCGCATTCCACCTCGACCATCCCGAAGCTTGTCGGCGGACTCTGCGAGGTCTCCACCGAGCTCGCCGCCAGCGTGTACCGCAAGGGCGTCAAGGAAGTCGTGCCGGTGTCGAGCGCCGAGGTCGCCGAAAGCGCCAAGCTCCTCGAGAACATCTTCCGCTGCATCAACATCGCGCTCGTGAACGAGCTCAAGACCGTGCTCACCCCGATGGGCATCGACGTCTGGGAAGTCATCCGCGCCGCGAGCACCAAGCCCTTCGGCTTCATGCCCTTCTATCCGGGCCCCGGCCTCGGCGGACACTGCATTCCGATCGATCCCTTCTACCTCACCTGGAAGGCGAAGGAGGTCGGCAAGTCGACCCGCTTCATCGAGCTCGCCGGCGAGATCAACACCTCGATGCCGCACTATGTGGTCGACCGGGTGATCGAGGCCCTCAACGATCGCGCGAAGAGCGTGAAGGGCTCGAAGATCCTCGTCCTCGGCCTCGCCTACAAGCCGGACATCGACGATGTCCGCGAAAGCCCCTCCTTCGAGCTCATCGAGATCCTGAAGGGCAAGGGCGCGCTCGTCGACTACAGCGACCCGCACTGCCCCGAGACCTGGGCCGGACGCAAGCACGACCTCAAGATGAAGAGCGTCGCGATCACCCCTGAGAACCTCAAGGGGTACGACTGCGTGCTCGTCTCCACCAACCATGCGGCGTTCGACTGGGCGATGGTCGCCAAGCACGCCCGCCTCGTGGTCGACAGCCGTGACGCCCTCCGCGCGTTCCACCGCGAGATGGAAGGCCGTATCGTGCTCGCGTGAGTCTGACCCCCGACGGGCAACGCCGGTTGCGGATCGTGCACGCCATCGAGGGCCTCCACCCGGACCGCGGAGGTCCGCCGGTGGTGGCGCTCTCGGTCGCCGCCGCGCAGGCCAGGCTCGGCCATGAGGTGACGATCGTCGCGGAAGCGCCGGGCAGCGACGCCGACGGCGTCGGCCCGCTCCTCGCCGCCACGCGCGGCGCAGAGCGGGTCACGATCGAGCTCGTCCCGAAGACGAAGCTCTTCAACGCTCTCTACGGCCAGTTCCAGCGGGTCGCGAAGGCCCTCGCATCGCCGCCGGACCTCGTCCACGCCCACGGCGTCTGGAACCCGATCGCTCTCGCGGCCTCCCGCGCGGCCCGGGCCCTGCGCGTGCCGTACCTCGTCAGCTCGCACGGCGCGATGCACCCGGAGATGCTCCGGCTCGGCGCGAAGAAGAAGCGCACCGCGCTGGCGCTCGGCTGGCGACGCATGCTGCGCGACGCGCGACGCGTCCTCGTGCTCAACGAGGAGGAACGCCGCGAGGTCGATCGCATCGCCAGGGCGACCGTCGCGTCGATCGTCCCGAACGGCTTCGATGTCCCGGCGCTCGAGATTCCCGCGCCGGGCCTCTTCCGCAACGCCTTCGCGCCGCTCGAGGGGCGTCCCTACTTCGTCTATCTCGGCCGACTTGATCGCGTGAAGGGGCTCGATGACCTCCTTGAGAGCTACCTCATCGCCCGCGCGATGGGCACGCACGCCGATCTCGTGCTCATCGGCCCCGACTGGGGCGAACGGGCATCGCTTGAAACCGCGGCGCGGGCCTCCAATGTCGCGCGGCATGTCCACTTCACCGGCCCGCTCTACGACCGCACGAAACTCGCCGCGCTCCGCGACGCGATCGCGACCGTCCACCGCCCGCGATACGAGGGCTTCGGCATGGCGGTCCTCGAGGCGATGGCGCTCGGCACGCCGGCAATCATCGGCGAGCGGTGCCTCCTCCCGATCGACGGCGAGCGCGACGGCGTGATCATGGCCCGCGGCTCCGGACGGGCCTTCGCGGAATCGATGATCAGCCTGGAGCGCGACCCGCAGCGGCGCGATGCCCTCGGAGCGGCGGCCCGCGCCTGCGTCGCCCGTCGTTTCGACTGGACCGCGATCGGCATCGAGACGCTCGCGACCGCCGGCTTCGCCGCAGGGACGGCCCGGCCATGAGTCAGAGCGATGCCACCGCGCAGCGTCGGCCGCTTCGCGTCCGCTTCGTCCAGCCGCTCATTCCGAAGTATCGCGAAGCGCTCATCCGCAGGCTCGCGGCGCAGCCCGGCATCGAGCTCGAGGTCTGGGCGGATCTCCAGCCGAAGCAGGGGAGTCTCCGCGGCGCGAGCGGACTCGACGGCATTCGCTGCGTGCATCGGCCCTATCGCGAGATCGGCCCGTTCCTCTGGCAACCGGGCGAGCTCGAGGCCGTCCGCGCCCCCGCCGACGCGGTGATCATGCCGTGGAACTCGCGCTATGTGCAGCTCGTCCCGGCCCTTCTCCGCGGTCGTGTCGGCGGCGTGCGTACGATTCTCTTCGGCCACGGACTCGGCAAGCGCGAGACCTGGCTCAGGCGCCGCGTGCGGAACGCACTCATCGCCCTCGCCGACGCCTGCATTCTCTATTCGAAGGGACAGGCCGACGCGCTTCTTGCCGAGGGGCAGCCCCGCTCGAAGATCTTCGTCGCGCCGAACTCCGTCGATCCGGCGCCGATCGACGCGGCGCGGGCCGCGTGGCCCCGCGAGCGCGTCGAGTCGCACTTTCGTGACCACCGCTGCGTTCCCGGGCGCACGCTTCTCTACATCTCGCGGCTCGAGCGCTGGAAGCGCGTGGATCTCCTCCTCGAGGCGGTCGCCCGGCTCGCGCCGAGCGACCCGGCCCTCACCGCCGTCATCATCGGCGACGGCGAGGATCGCCCGCGGCTTGAGGCGCTCGCCGGCGAACTCGGCATCGCCGATCGACTTCGATTCGTCGGTGCCCTCTACGACGAGATGGCGATCGCGCCGTGGATGCTCGGCTCGGCCTGCCTCGCGTTTCCGGCGGCGATCGGCCTGAGCATGCTGCACGCCCTGCACTACGGCCTGCCCGTCGTCACGAGCGACGATCGCCTGCCGCACGGCCCCGAGATCGAGGCCCTCGAACCGGGACGCAACGGCCATTTCTATCGTGACGGCGATGTCGCCTCGTTCGCCGACGCGATCGGCCGCTGCCTCGGACGCGCCGACGCCACGGATCCGCTTCGGCAGGGAGCGCTCGCCACCGTCACCGGCCCGAACGCCTGGAATCTCGATGCGATGGTCGCTGGCTTCGTCGCCGCCATCCGGGGCGAGCCGCCGGCGTCGCCGTCGGCCCGCTGAGTCCCCGCCGATATCCGGCAAAAACGGGCACGCGGCCTCGGAGGCGCGGGGGCGATCCCGCGCCTTCGGTCGGCCGCGATGGCCCCCACGCCGCGCGGAACCCAGAGAGAACCACCATGCACCTCGACGCCCTCGTTCGTCCGCTCGCCGCCGCCTCGCTCCTCCTCGCCGCCTCGGCCTCGGCCCAGAATCTCCTCGTCAATCCGGGCTTCGACACGCCCAGCGGTCGGGAGCTCGGCCTCACGCACTCGGGCTACCTCCTCGTCGGCGAATCGGCGGCCGACGAGTGGTATGTCTTCCACAACACGCCGGGCGACACGAAGACCGAGCTCGTGCCCTCGGCGATCTCCGACGGCTACATGCTCCGCGTCGACACCTTCGGACCCTCGAACGGGATCGAGCACATCCTCGGCGCGCCGGGCACGGGTCCGGTCTGCGTGACGCACGGGGCCTGGATCTACCTCAAGCGCGGCTCGATCTTCATCGGCGCCGGCAACGGCGGAAGCACCGGTCCCGACCGCTTCTTCGACACCATCGGCGAGTGGGAGTATGTCGAGGCGACGAACACCACCTGCCCGGTGAGCCTCTTCATCGTCTACGCGGCAAGCACCGAGGGTGCGGAGTTCTATATCGAAAAGGCCTCGGTCGAGGAATACAACTGCATCGGACCGGAGGGCGACTTCAACGCCGACGGCCAGGTGAACGCCGAGGATCTCTCGATCCTGCTCGGCAGTTGGGGCCTCTGCTCGAGCTGCGTCGCCGACATCAACAACGACGGCGTGGTCGGTGGATTCGACCTCGCGATCGTGCTCGCGAACTGGGGCTGCTGATCCGGCGCGCGACGCGCCTGTCGAACTCGCGGATTCCCAAGGCCCCGACGGCGCTCGCGCCGTCGGGGCCTTTCCCTTGCGCCGCGTGAGCGCCGAGCACGCGCCCATCGAGCGCGCATCAAGCGCCGCATGCGGCGCCGCGCTGACGCTCGCCTGTCATCACTTCGGCATGACCGAACGGACGACGCGCGGCGCGACGGTCGCGCCGCGTGCGCGTTCTCCCCGTCCACAGGATCCACGATGCCCAGCATCCGAACCTTCGCCGCCGTCGCGGCCCTCACCGCAGCCGTCGCGCTCGCGCCCTCTTCGCTCGCCAGCGTCGGCGACTTCCGCGTCCTTCCCTATCTCCAGAATCCCACGACCGACGGGATGCTCTTCACCTGGTTCACGATCGACGATGTCCCGGGCGAGATCACGATCAGCGGACCGGGCCTCGCGAAGCCGATCGTGCTCGCGTCGACCCCGGTGCTCGATCCGGTCCTCGACTACCAGGCCCCGGCCGAGCTCAGCGCCGGCGGCGCCTTCCCCTTCGCGACCACCGCGATCTTCTCCGCTCCCGGCGTTCCCGCCCGCAACTGGCGCCACCTCGTCGAGGTGAGCGGCCTGAGCGCTGACACCGAGTATGCCTACACCGTCACGCAGGGGGGCACGAGCTACTCGAACACCTTCCGCACCGCGCCGACCGCGGACACCACGCGCTCGCTTCGCATGATCGCGATCTCGGACAGCGAAACGCTCGTCCTCGGCCGCACCCGCTTCCGCGAGTGGTCGAAGACGACGCCGCAGGCCCCGGGCAGCAGCGGCCGTCCCGCCGGCACCGGCCCGGGCCGCACCGACTATCTCGTCACCGAGACCCTTGGCTATCGCGAGAACATCAAGCAGATCGAGAGTCGCAACGCGGATCTCCTCATCATGCCGGGCGACCTCATCGAGGGCACGGCCAACGAGCAGCAGCGCCGCTGGGACGAGTTCTGGCGCCACAACGCCGGCGAGTACGACGATCTCCTCTCGGGCCTGCCGATCTACGCGGCGATCGGAAACAACTGCATCTTCAACGGCACCGGCGCGCCGGGCACCAACGAGAACGTGCAGTACGCCCGCAAGCAGTGGTCCTCCTACTGGGAATGGCCCGGAAACGGCGATGCCCTCGCCCAGGATCTCTACTACCGCGCCGACTACGGCCCGGTCACGATCATCACCCTCTGCAGCGTCGGCGCGATGGGCGCGAACGACAATGTCGCCCCGCCGGTCGGTCAGGACATCAACCCGAACTTCCCGCAGAATCTCGACACGAACCGGGCGTGGCTCAACGCCTATCCCTTCGGCGACATCCCCGACTTCAACATCGGCACCGCCCAGTGGAACTGGGCCGTCGAGCAGCTCGCCGACGCCCGCAACCAGGGCCAGATCATCATCGTCCAGTGGCATCACACGCCCTTCAGCCGCGGCATCCACGGCACGAGCGTGACGAGCAACCAGTCGGGCGACGCGATGCGCATCTACGCGCCGCTCATGGAGCAGTACCGCGTCGCGGCCGTCCTCTGCGGACACAGCGAGGTCTCCGAGCAGAGCTACTTCGATCTCGACAACGACGGCTACGGCGTGCACCTCTGGGATGTCGGCGCCGCCGGCGACGGCCTGCGCGGCGTCGAGGACGCGGTGGGCGCGACCAACGCGAACATCACCTCGTGGCGGAACAACCCGCTCAATCCGCAGGGCCAGGCCTGGGTGCCGAATCCCTACCACCGCTGGTCCGCGGACCAGTCGGAGGCGGAGACCTGGGTCGGCAACAAGCTCCTCGGCGGCGGCAAGCACTACGGCTTCCTCGAGTTCGACATCACGCCGCTCGCCGGCGGCGAGTTCGAGATCGCCTTCCAGTACTGGCACAACTTCCCGGTGACCGCGGGCGACGCGGCCTTCACGGTCACCGGCTTCGAGCTCCGCCCCTACAACAATCGCGTCGTCCTCCGCGGTCCGGCGAATGACCTTCAGCCGATCGCGCTCGATCCGGACTGCGCCGCGATCGACCTCAACCAGGACAGCGTGATCGACGGCACCGACCTGAGCATCCTGCTCGGCTCGTGGGGCGCGTGCACGAACTCCTGCGCGTTCGGCGACATCAACGGCGACGGCACCGTCGACGCGGCCGACCTCGCGTTCCTCATCGGATCGTGGGGCAGCGTCTGCGGCGGCTGACCCGCGAAGCGATGACATCTCACAACGCACACCGCCCCCGGATCGCTCCGGGGGCGGTGTGTTCTCATCGGATCGTCAGCGCGTCACGGGCCGACGCGCATCACTCGCAGGAACCCCACGCCCCAAGCAGAAGGGCAAGGTCCTCCGGCCCGACGGTGCCGTCGCTCGAGAGGTCAGCGTCGCCCGCGCCGCCCCACGCGCCGAGCAGCTCGGCGAGATCCTCCGGCCCGACCGTTCCGTCGCCGCTCAGGTCCGCCTCGCACGGGGCGGGGAAGTGGACGATCCACGCGCCCGGCGGGTTGCCGGCACCCGCACCCCAGCCGACGATCGTGCGACCGTCGGGGGTGATGTCCATCGCGGTGCCGAGCGAGGTGTACGGCGCGATCGAACCGCCCTTCGACTCGATGTAGGTCCTCAGGTCCTGCGGCTGACCGTTGATCCAGATGATCGCCTTGCGGCCGATCGGAATGCCTCCGCTCGTCCCGACGATGATCGTTCCGTCGTCGGTCACCGCGCTGGCCAGCGCATCCTGTCCGCCGAACTCCGGCAGATTCTGGATCGCGCTCATCACGCCCGACGGCGCCGAGAAGTGCCACGCCGGTCCGCCGGGAGCGTTGAACACGTTGTAGCCGACGATGTGCTGGCCGTTGTTGCTCACGCCAAGCGCCTCGCCGACGACATAGCTCGTCCCGCTCGGCGCGACATAGGCCGGCATGTAGCTCTGGACGCCATTCACCCAGCGGGCGCCGCGACGCTGACCGTTCGCCGCGTCCTGCCATCCGACGATCAGCGTGCCGTCAGCGCTCACCGCGTTGGCCCGCGTCGAACGACCCGGTACGAGCGTCCCGAGATCGACCGTGCCCGACACCGCGTCCCATCGGAACGCTCGTGCCGCGCAGCCGGGATGCCATGCGAGGCCCACGATCACCGAGCCGTCCGCATCGGTGTCGTAGGAGTTCAGGAGAAACGCGTCACAGCTCGCGAGGCCGGTGGTCGGCAGCAACGACCAGGAGCTGCCACCCTGCCAGATCGCCGCGTTCATCTTGTTCTGGGCGTTCGGCGCGTCCGAGACCATCACCTGACCGTCGCCGGACACGCTCATGAGCGGGCTGAAGTTGTGAACGCCCGTGATGACCTGATATCCGCCGCTCGCCGTCCAGCGGAACGCGTTCACGCCGACGCTGCCGACGACGACCCCACCGTCATTCGAGACCTTGTAGGCCAAGCTGTTTGCGGGGAGGAAGGTGACTTCAGGCGGCGCCGCGAGCGCGACGGCGGCGACGCAGGTGAGGGAGGCTGTGAGCATGGTGCGATCCGGAGCGATTGGGACTCGAGGGGCCTCCGCACAATGCAGCGACCTGAATCGAGTCGTCTTTCTCCAGAGAACTCTCGCCGAAACGACCGTGCGGAGACAGCGGTCTTCGCCCCATTACTCGACAACGGGCACCAGCCGCGACCCCGGCCGCACCAGAATCACCTTCGTGTACGCCACCACAAAGCCTGCCCGGCGGGCGTTTCCCTCGGTCGCGACGCCCGGGCGTGCGCTGATCGTCACAAAGGCCGCACCCCGCTCGGCGGCGCGCCGCAGTCGCCAGGCGAGCATGGCCTGCTGGAGTCCGAGGCGTCGGTGGGCGCGATCGACCGCGAGGCTGAAACAGGCGCCGTGGGGATCGCCTTCCGGCCCCGAGAGCACCTCGAGTGAACCGGCTCCGACGATGCGACCGTCGGGGGAGAACGCGGCGACGGTCGTCGTGCGCGGATGCCGCGTGATGCGGCGGTTCAGCTCGACGAACTGCTCCGGAACCTCGTCAAGATCCCCAGCGAAGGCCTTGGTCACGACCTCGGCGGCGGCGGTCACCGAAGCGTCGTCCTGCGGGTCGACCGAGTCGATGCGGTAGCCGGGCGGAAGGGCGGGAAGAGCGGCGCCGGCATCGCGAGCGGTGAGCCAGCGGACGAAGACATTCTCGAAGTGCCGGACGACGAACCCCGCATCGGCGAGATGTCGCAGGAGCGCCGCGTCGGCGTGAGGCGCAAGTTCGACGCGTGGCTCGATGCCCGCGTCCGCGTACCAGGCGATGAGCGCATCGACCGCGGTGCGCTCGACCGGCCCCGCGAAGCCCATGCCCACCGCGCAGTTGATCCATGCTCCCGGCTCGCCGCGTGCCGCGATGCCGCCGGCGAGCGGAAGCGAGCGATCGGCAATCTCGCCGAGTCCGAGGGTCAGGCGGCGCTCTTCGAGCCGAGCGAGATCGGCGAGCGGCATGAGCGGCGGCGGTGCGTCAGGCGGAGCGGGCATCGCCGCATCGTCGCAGGTTCGTGGCGGGGGCTGTCAATTGCGCAATCATCGGAAAAATGTGCCAAGACTTTGGGTTGTCGGATGCGGGCGCTGTAGCTTGGCATCGTCACGGATCCTCACGGTCGGGCCCGGTTGCCCGATCTGATCGCGTGGGGGACCGAAGCGCTCTTCATTGCAGGAGTCGTGGGCATGTTGCATGTACGTGGATGGGATGTGCGCCAATCCGTTTCGGCGCACGGCGTCTCGCGCGGCCGCTGGGCCCGTGTCGCCGCGACCGCGGTACTGGCCATCGGACTGATCGGAACCTCGCTCGCGCCGCAGGCCTTCGCGGCCAACGCGTCGGCGGGACCAGCCGCGCAGGCGCAGGGCGGTGAGTCCGCCGACCTCATGGCGATCGACGGCGATCAGGCCGAAGGATCGGCGTTCGGCGTCGATCCGACCGCGGTCGGGCCGTGGCGCTACTACAACGGCCCGGATCTCTATCCGGTCGAGCCCGATGTGACGCGTCTCTCCGTGCGCTTCCGCCCCGGCTTCACCGCCGAGTCGATCGGCGCGACCCTCGCCGGACGGGGCGAGACCGATCTGGACGCGCTCGCCACCGCCACCATCTCCGAGCTGGGCTGGATCGAAGTGCCGCTCCGGGCCGGACTCACGCTCGACGAGGTCGAGACGGCGAGGCTCGCCCTCGCGAACGACCCGCGCATCGAATACGCCCAGCCGGTCGTCTGGCGCACGGGCGAGAAGCTCGGCCTCACCAATCGCCTGCTCGTCTCCTGTCGCAAGGGCACCGGCAAGGCGAAGGTCGAGGCGCTCGCGCGGCGCCTCGGACTCCGCGTCATCGAACCGATCAGCTATGTCGACGAGGGATATCTCCTCGAGATGCAGCGAGGCTCGACGGAGACGGCGCTCACGCTGTCCACCGAGCTCATGGAGATGGGGCTCTTCGAATGGAGCCTGCCTGAGTTCGTCGTCGAGCGCGTCGAGCGCTACACGCCCGCCGACCCGAGCTATCCCAACCAGTGGCACCTCCACTCGACCGGACAGGGCGGGGCCAAGATCGACGCCGATGTCGACGCGCCGGAGGCCTGGGACACCCAGCGCGGCTCCGCGTCGATCATCGTCGCGATCATCGACGGCGGCATCGAATACACCCATGAGGACCTCAGCGCGAATGCGGTCGCGGGCTTCGACTTCCTCGGCAACGACGCGACGCCGCTCCCCTCCGGGACCGGCGACAACCACGGCACCGCCTGTGCGGGCGTCGCGGTCGCGCGGCAGGACAACGCGAAGGGCCTGAGCGGCATCGCCCCGAACTGCAAGCTCATGCCGATCCGCCTCGTCGGCGCCGGCATGACGACGACGATGGAGGCCAACTCGATCGCGTGGGCCAAGAACAACGGCGCCGCGATCATGAGCAACTCCTGGGGTCCGCCGGACGGCACCGGTCAGAACTACCCGCTCCCGGCCAATGTGAAGTCGGCCATCGACGACGCCCGCAACAACGGTCGCGGCGGCAAGGGCTGCCTGATCTTCTGGGCGTCGGGCAACGGCAACGAGTCGATGGAGCTCGACGGCTACGCGAAGTACGCGAATGTCATCGCCGTCGGCGCCTCGAACGACCAGGACAAGCGGTCCTCCTACTCCGACTACGGTCCTTCGCTCGACATCGTCGCCCCATCCAACGGCGGCGTGACGACGGGCATCTGGACCACCGATCGCACCGGCACGGTCGGGTACTCCTCGACCAACTACGCCAACAACTTCGGCGGCACGAGTTCGGCCTGCCCGCTTGCGGCGGGGGTCGGCGCGCTGGTGCTCTCCCAGAACCCGGATCTCACCTGGACCCAGGCCTACGGGGTCCTGACGGGCACCGCGGACAAGATCGACACCGCTGCGGGCGGCTATGTCAACGGATTCTCGAACCTCTACGGCTACGGCAAGGTGAACGCGGCCGCTGCGGTCGCCGCCGCCGGTGGCACGCAGCCACCGCCGAGCGGAACGATCACGATCAACGCCGCCGATGTCCCGAAGTCGATCCCCGACAACAACGCGACCGGCGTCACCTCGCTCCTGACCGTCTCGGGCGTCTCGGGCAGCCTCGCGGAAGTGGACATCAGCGTGAACATCACGCACACCTACAAGGGTGACCTGCGCGTGACGCTCATCCACCCCGATGGCACCGCCGTCATCCTCCACAACCAGACCGGCGGCAGCGCCGACCATGTCATCACGACCTTCGACACGCTCACGGCCCCGGCCCAGCCGCTCAGCGCCTTCGTCGGGAAGAACCCGAACGGCACCTGGCAGCTCCGCGTGCAGGATCTCGCCTCGACCGACATCGGCACCCTGAACGGCTGGTCGCTCATCGTGAAGACGGGGACCGTCGCCCCGCCCCCGACGACGACGAACCGCACCGCGACCGATGTCCCGAAGTCGATCCCCGACAACAACGCGACGGGAGCGACCTCGCTCCTGGCCGTCTCCGGGCTCACCGGCACGCTTCAGGATGTGAACATCACCGTCGCGATCACCCACACCTACAAGGGTGACCTCCGGGTGACGCTCGTCCACCCGGACGGCACGGCGGTGATCCTCCACAACCAGACCGGCGGCAGCGCCGACAACATCAACACCACCTACGACACGCTGACGGCTCCGGCCCAAGCGCTGAGTGCCTTCAACGGCAAGTCGCCGAACGGCACCTGGCAACTCCGGGTCCAGGACCTGGCCGCGCAGGATGTCGGCACGCTGACCGCGTGGACGCTCCAGATGGTCCACCAGTGATTGCTCGGTGACCCGGGACGCGACTCGGCCAGGCGATGGCCCGTCGCGCCCGGTTCAGACAGCGACGGAGGCCGCAGGCAACGCCTGCGGCCTCCGTCATTCTGGTCGGTCCCGCCGATCCCGCCGGTCCGGCCGTCGCTTCCGGCGGGCCTGCACGCTCACGCGCGCTTCGGCGTCATCTCGTGGACGATCTCAACCTGCGTCGGGAACGCGAACTCGATGCCGCGGGCCCGGAACTCCTCGATGAGCCGGAGGTTGATCGCCTCCTGGTGCTTCAGATAGAGAAGCATGTCGGGGCTACCCACGAAGAACACCGTCTCGAAGTCGAGCGAGTAGGCGTTCAGCGTCTTGAAGGTGCAGCGGTCGAAGCGGAGCCCCTCGCGGGACTCGATCGCCGACTGCACGATCTGCGGGATCGCCCGCAGGTGGTCGATCGCGGTGTCGTAGGTCACGCCGATCGTGAAGGCCGCGCGACGCTCCTGCATCCGCTTGAAGTTCTGGATCTCGGCCGAGAGCAACTGGCTGTTCGAGAAGATGAGCTGCTCGCCCGACAGGGCCTTGACGCGGGTCGTCTTCACGCCGATGCGTTCGACGGTGCCCATCTTGTTGCCGACGATGATGAAGTCGCCGACGACGAAGGGCTTGTCGAGGAGGATCGACGCGCTCGCGAAGAGGTCGCCCAGGATGTTCTGCGCGGCGAGGGCCACGGCGATGCCGCCGATGCCAAGACCGGTGAGGAGCGGCGTGACCTGAATGTGCAGATTGTCGAGGGCGACGAGCACCGCCAACGCGGTCACCAAGCCGATGCCCAAGAACCGCAGGACGCCCATGCTGCTGACGAGCGTCTCGTTGGTCTGCTGGTCGCCGTCCGAAGCCTTCGAGGCGAGATAGCTCAGGAACGCATCGACGATCGGAACGCTCAGCAGGATGCACTGCACCGCGATCGAGATGACGCCGACGACCCGGAGTCCGAGGGCAAGCCGCTCGCCGAGATCCAGCGTGAGGCTCGCGGCCCAGATGCCGATGCCCAGGAAGAGCACGAAGTTCAGCTTGCCAAGCAGCGCCGCCACAACCTGCCGCGGCGCGTGGGTGACGCCGCCGCCCGACCGGAGCCGCCCGACGAGCACGCTGCGGACGACGATCGGGACGAGCGCCACGAGCGTCGCGACGCTCGCCGCGACGATCCACTGGGTTGTCGTGGTCTCGACCGCACCGGCGGCGAACGGAAATCCGCCGAATCCGAGGACCCCCGGGACGCCTATGAAGCCCGATGCGGACAGCATGGCCAGAGGACCGTCCGCAACCGACACGCCCGATGGAGCATCCGCCCTCGCATGGGCTCCGGCACCGACCGCGGTCAAGGCGGCGCTCCACGCTCCCACGAATCGTTGGCCAACTATGCCTCTCTCCTTCATCGATACATCCCTCAGGAATCGTCTTGGGTTCCTCGCCTCGCCCGAGGGTCCGTCCCTCAGCGCGGGGGCACGATAGCAGCCGGACGATCGCGCCTTCGGGGTCCGCCGATCCCTCGACCGTTCAGGTTTCCGTCCGCCGCGCCGTCGTACCGCAACGCGCACGCCTTCGATCTCGGGCAGCCGCTCACCCGCGATACCAGGGAGCGTTCGGCCCGCCGAATCGCGTTCCCGGCTCGAACGGCAGGTCGAACTCGACCCGCAGCAACGCGAGCAGCTCATCGGGATCACTCCACTCGCGCTGCTCGACGACTCGTCCGCCCTTGCGACGCACGAATCGCCGATTGTGCAGCGTCACGCGAACGCCTTCGCCTCGTGCCATCGCAACAAGGATGTTCTGGCTGAACTTCGCCCGCGGGCTCGTGCTCGTCCACCAGTTCGCGACCTCCTGATCGATCGGCGCCATCGGCTCGCCGGTCGATTCGTAGACGTCAATCCAACTGGGGCCATGCTCCGATCCGCCGTGCGAATCGTCGACGAACGCCTGATGCACGAGGATGTCCCCGCGGCGGAGAACGCGATGATCGCCATGCGGCGTCGGCTGCGGATTCGCTTCATCCATGCGAAGCGGCCGCGACGGCGTCAGCCCCCCGACGCCGACATCGGCGAGCCACGCATCCCCGTCCACCATCACCCGCAGGAACATGTGGGTCCGCGGCGGCAGCTCCGTGGCGGGCCATTGCAGCCGCACGCGCCCCGCATGCGCCGTCGCCTCGAATCCGATCGCATGGAGCGCTGCGAGCAGCAGGCCATTCTGCTCGAAGCAGTAGCCGCCGCGGCGTGCCCCGATCAGCTTGCGCTCGACCGCCTCGGGGTTGAGCGACACGCCGTGCCCCAGCAGGACATCGAGATTCTCGAATGGAATCGCCGCCGCATGCGCCGCGACGATCCGTTCAAGCGTGGCGACGCTCGGCTCCCGAAGGCGCGGATCACTCTTGTCCAAACCGACGCGAGCGAAGTAGCCATCGAGCGCAAGCTGCGGGACAACGCGCGATGCGGTCGTGGCCTGCCGAGCCATCGCCGCTCGGGCGAAGAGCGACGAGACCCTCGACGCCTCGTTCGCGCGCCCCTCAGACCCCGCCGCAGCACTCATGCATCGGCCTTCGGCGAACGCACCGCAAGCACCGAGCAGGGGGCCTTCCGCAGCGTTCGCTCGGCGGTGCTACCGAGAAGCACATCCCGCACATTGCTCTTGCCGCGGGTCCCCATCACGACGAGATCGGCGCCTGACTCCTTTGCGTATTCCGGAATGCCGTGTCGGTGGGTGCCGGCGTCGAAGAGGACGAACTCCGGCTTGAGGAACCCGAGGTCCGCGCCGACCTCGCCGGCGAAGCCCTTGAGCTTCCTGGCGAGCAGTTCGCGGTACTCGACCTGGAAGGTCGGAGCCGCCTGCGGCGTCGGGCCCCGGTAATGCAGCCGATGCCACGGCGCGTCGAAGACATGGACGACATGCAGCGCAGCGCCGTCCTGCGTCGCGAGGCTCACCGCCCGCTCGAGGGCGAGCGCCGAAGTCTCGGAGAAGTCGACGCACGCAACGATCCGCTTGAAGGGCCCGCGCTGTCCCTCCCGGACGAGGAGAACATCGCCCTCCGCGCCTCGCACGCACGCCGTCGCGACGGTTCCGAACCCGACATTGGAGTCGCCCGGCGCATGCGCTCCGAGCACCAGGAGGTCCGCCTTGGCCTCCTTGGCGGCCTGCAGAATCCCGTCAGACGCGCGTCCGATGCGCACATCGAGGGCTGCGGCGAGCGTCGCCGCGGCCGCACCGGGCATCGCGGCAACGCGGTCGGCCCAGAGCCTCTTCGCGTCGTCGACGAGATTCGCCCGGATGTCCTTGGTGTACTGGGCGACCGCCTCTTCGAGTTCCACCATCACCAGGGCGTCGATCACATGGACCACGCGCATCGCACTGCGGTTCCAGCCGCCGATGCGAAGCATCTGATCGAGTACGGACTGCGCATTGCCGTGAAAGTCAACCGCCGCAACCACCGAGCGATATCCGGGCATGAGCGAACTCCTTCTGTGCTTTCGAGAACGCGACGCCGCATGGTAGCCGCCACGACGAACGCGACCACGCTGCACGCACAATGATTCGCCCTCGATCGCTCACCGCGGCGTCGCGACGAAATTGTTGCAGTACTCCGGCGCATCCCAGAATCGCTCGCCGTCGCGCCGCTGATGGACCTCAGGCCTGTAGTCGGCCGCATCGATCGGGCCGCGCGGCGTCACGAGCTTCACCGCATAGCCGCGTTCCGAGAGCCACGCGACAACGCCGCGCACGCCGTGACCGGCCTCCGGGACGCGGTTCGAGCGCGCCCGCTCCCCGTCCTTCGCAATGCCCGACGACTCGTCCGCCTTTTCTCCGCGGATCGCTCCGAGATGTCGCTCCTCGCACTCGAAGACGATCGTCGGGCGATGTCGGAGAATCGTCTCCTCCGCGCCGCGCAGCGCCGCCGGCTCGTGTCCCTCGACATCGATCTTGATGGCTCCGATCCGTCGTCCCTCCGCCTTGGCGACGAGGATTTCGTCGAGCGGCTGCGTGCGCACCTCGCGCGTGATCCAGTCGGCGGGCACATGCGACCCTCCGACGAGCGTCGCGCCGGGCGAGGTCCCGCGCGGCGGCACATGCATCGCGAAACTCCCGGCGCGATCCGACGCGGCCAGCTCAAGCACCTCGACCTGCGGAAGTCGCAAGGAACGCATCAGCCGCCGCAGGCCTTCGGCAAGCGACGGCTGCGGCTCCAGCGCAAGCACCCGGCCCTCGCGGCCGACGCGGCGGGCCAGGGCGAGGAGAAACGCTCCCTTGTTCGCCCCGATGTCGACGGCGACATCGCCCGGGCGGAGCGCGGCGAGCAGCGCATCCAGCTCAACGCGATGGTCGCGATAGCGACACTTCGTCGCCCGGGCGAGATAGCGAATCGTCTCGATCAGCACGCCCGCAGCGTAGCACTACCGGAAGGGCACTTCCGGCGCGCCACCACCGGCGCCCGTACTCCCCTCCGACTTCTTCGTCTCCTCGCCAGCGCCGCCTTCCGTCGCCTTGCCGACCTCCTCCTTCTTCTCCGCATCGGCCGCGGGCGCTGCGGGGGCCGCCGCCGGTGCGGGCGCCGGCGCCGGCTCGACCGGCTTCGGCGCGACCCACGGACCGACCGTTCGCAGGAGGAACTCCTCGTACTTCGAGAAGCGGCCGAAGCTCTTCACATCGCCGCCGAGCCCATGCCCGCCGGTCGGATCGACGAAGAGCTCGACCACGGTCTGCTTCTTCGCCTTGAGGAGCTCGCGGTAGACCCGCACCGTGTCCTGGTAGAGGACATTCGCGTCCTCCATGCCATGCACGAGCAGGAGCTTGCCCTTCAGGTTCTTCGCGAGCGGCAACAGCGAGTACTTCTCGAGATCGACCTTGCCGGGCTCGTTCTTCCCGATCGTTCCGGTCGAGTACCACGCGTTGTAGTTGTGCCACTCGGTCGGTCCGGCGCCGGCGATGCCCGCGGCGAAGACATCCGGCTCGGTGTACATCACCATCTGGGTCTGGAAACCGCCGAAGCTCCAGCCGTGCATCGCCATGCGCTTCTCGTCGACGCCGTGGTTCTTGACGAGCCAGCGTGCCCCATCGACGAGATCCTCGGTCTGCGGCTTGCCGACCTGCTCGAAGTTCGCCTTCTCGAAGACCGCACCGTAGCCCGACGCGCCGCGCGGGTCGATCGTCGCCGTGACCCAGCCGTGGACCTCGGTCATGTACCGGGCGAAGAAATAGCTCGATGTGTCGAACGACCCGCGGGCCGCCATGTTCCGCTCGCCGAGCGGTCCGCCGTAGACATACAGAAGAAGCGGCCGCCGATCCTCCGGCTTCCAGTCCTTCGGCTTGAACATGTGGCCGTGGATCGTCTGGCCGTGACGATTCTCGAAGGTGAAGTAGGTCGGCGCGGCCCGCGTGAGCGCGAACGCCTCATGCGGATGCGAATCGGTCAGCCGCGTCATCGTCGCCGACTCCGCACCCGGCGTCGCGATCGACACGAGTTCGCCGAGCGTGCCGAAATCAACATGCGTCGCGATGACGAGCGAGCCGTCGTTCCGCACCGCGGGACGCCCGTAGGTGCCCGGATCCTTCGTCAGGCGACGCGACGCACCGCTCTCAAGGTCGAGGGCGAAGATGTGGTCCTGCGTCGGATCGACCTCGGTCGATGAATAGAAAAGCGTTCGATAGTCCGGCGTCTGCGCGAAGGGATAGACCTCCGCCTTGCCCGAGGTCACCTGCGTGAGCTGCTCGTAGCGCGGGTCGAGCATGTGCAACTGCCGGAAGCCGGAAAGCTCCGTGATGAAAACCATGCGCCGGCTGTCGGCGAGATAGAGCGGCGCAATCATCCCCGGCGTGTTCGGACCACCGTTGTGGAGGAACTGATAGACGACCTTGGCGTTCTCGATCGTGAACTCGGGCTTCTTGTCGTCGCCGGCCTTCGGCTTCGTCTCCTCAGGCTTCGCGTCGGAGGCCGCGTCTGTCTCGGACTTCTTCTCTTTGGCGTCACCCTCCTCAGGCTTCGCGTCCTTCTCCTTGTCCTCTTCCTTGCGGAATCCAGCCTCAAGAATGCGGACAAGCCCAGTTGACTGCTCGAACGCCGCGAAGGCGACGCGCGAGGAATCGGGCGACCACTCCGGCACGCGGATCACATCGCGCGGGCCCGAGACCCGCTTCGTGAAGACGCGCTCGAGCTGTCCATCCTCGGTGTCATGCTTGCCAAGGTCATAGAGATAGACGCTCGAATGACTCTCCGGGAACGGGTCGTCGGGCATCAGGCGCGGGACCTCGTTGGCCTTCGCGAAACGGTCGCGGTAGTTGACGATCGTGACGGTGCGTCCGCCGCGCTCGCCTGGACCGCCGCCGCCGCCGCGTGTCGCGAGGAAGACGAGCCGACGCTGATCGGGGCTGATGCGATAGCCGACCATCCGCTCGCCGTCCTTCAGCTCCGGATCGAGCTGCACGATCTCGTGACTGCCGAAGCGCACGCGCACCAGCGCGTTGTTTCGCAAATAGGTATAGCCCGAACCGTCGGGGAGATACTGCACATCGCTCTCGCGCTCCCGTGTCCGCGTGAGGCGCGTGAGTTCACCGCGATAGGGAAGCACCGGCTTCGTCTCTGGCGGCTTTGTCTCTGGCTGCTTCGTCTCTGGCGCCTTCGTCTCGGCAGGCTTCGCAGCGACCGTCTCGGGTCCGCCGATCGGCGCTTCCCACTGCGCGATATCGATCGTCAGTCGGAAAAGATCGCCGTCGAACATCAGGAGCATCTCCGCGGCCTTCGCATCGACCGCGCTCGTATCGACCGGCATGCCGTCGGCGCCGACCTGCGCGGGCAGCCACTCGAACGAGCTCACGCCCGAATAGCGTGGCGCCGGATCCTTCGGCGGCTTGCCGTCCTTCTCGTCGTTGATCGTCGCGTCATCCGCGTTGACGACATCGCCCAAGGTGAGTCGTTCACCGATCGCGCCGATCACGCCGACGGGCACGCGCTTCTTCGGGTCCTCCTCACCGGCTGCCCCGGCCGCCGCGCGGGTCAACGCGATCGCAAGCGTCTGCGCCGGTTCCTTCAGCGTCAGCGAGCCCTTCAACGCACCATCCGCAAGCGTCAGCGACATCGAACCCTCGACCTTCGGATTCGACTCGTTCACCTTCGCGGTGAACTCGCGCTTCTCGGCGTCGAAGCGACCTTCCTTCACGCTGATGCGGGCGAGTCCGATGCGGATGTCGCCTGCATACTCGCCCGGCTTCGTCTCGCGCAGCGTGAGCTTGGTGTTCCCCGGCGCCAGCATCGCCGTCCCGCCCGCCTCGGCCGTCGCCTCGCCCGACCACGCTCCCGGCAGCCACGCACCGGTCCAGGCGAGCGGCGTCGCGAGGGCATCAAACTGCTCGGCGGCAAGCGAAGCGAGCGTCACGCTCGCCTTCTTCGCCTTCGCCTCGCGATCGTCGCGGACCTTGCGGGTCTCGGCGTCGAACTCGGCCATGCGCCCGACGCTCGTGATGCGCCGCACCTGATTCGTCTTCGTGTCGAGGATGTAGAGATCCTCGCCATGCCGCCGTTCAAGATAGGGCGCGTAGAGAAACGCACAGAATCGCCCGTCGCGGCTGAACGCCATGCTTCGGGCGCTCGGGCCGAAGAAACTCTTCTCGGGAAAGATCCGCTCGAGCGTGAGCTTTTCGTCGACCGGCGGCGTTGCAGCGGGCTGGTCCGCCGCCTGCGCGGCGGGGGCCGGCAGCGCCGCAACGAGCGTCGACGCCGAGAGCGTCGTGAGCAGAAGAGCAGTCAGTCCGCTTGCGCGGATCACCGAACGGGAGGCGTTGAGCATGGCAACGCCCATAGTCGCACAGCAGCGCTTCGGTTGCGGGGTTCGAAGACAATCCGGGCGCGCGTTGAACAACCTGTCACCGCAGGTCCATGTCGATAAGCAACATGAGCGTGGGGCATTCGCCGGATTGAGGCGACACGCTCATCGCCAGACGACAAGTACTTGGCCGTCCGTCTTTGCGAGTCCGAGGTCGAAGCCCTCGGCGAGAAGCGTCTCGAGAAGCTCTTGCTCGGTGAGGTACTCCACCTCAAGCGGACGATCGGGTGTCGTCACGATCTCGATCGTGCTCTCGCTCTCGTTTGCGGTTGCGTTCGGCGACGCCTCGCGGTGGGCTCGACCCGTCACCGCCCACGCGAGAGCGGCCAGCAGCGCGCACGAGAAGAGTGATAGGGACAGAAGCGCCCGCCGCGCACGGCGCTCGCGCCGGCGGCCGCGCTGCGCCTGAACAAGCTCGATGAGAAGCGATTCGCGGGCGCGCCGAACGCTCTCTGACAGCGGTTCCTCGTGCATGTCCCTCTCATCCGTCACGGCGCACCTCCTCGACTCCCAGTCCTTCCCGCAGCCGACCGAGCGCCCGGCGCAGCCTGATTTCAGCCGCCTTCATGCCGATTCCGAGCGCCGAGCCAAGCGCCTCGAGCGAGAGGCCGCCGCGGAAGCGCAGTCCGATGACCCGCTGATCCTCGGTGCTCAGGCGTTCGAGCTCTCGCTGCATCGAATCGATGCGCTCCTCCTCGTCCCGCCACACGGTCCTCTCCTCCGGCGCGGCGGAGGCGGACTCGTGTCGATCGCGCACCGACTCCGCTCGCAACCGATCGAGCGCCGCGGACATCGCCGCCCGCGCGAGCCAGCGATCGAGCCCGGCGACCGTGTCGATCGCTGGCAACCCGCGCACGACCCGCAGCCAGGCATCGTGCACGCAGTCGAGCGCGAACGCATCGTCGCGCCGCGTCGTCGATCGCACCAACCGAAAGAGCCGCACATAGCGAGCGCGGTAGAGCGCTTCGAGCGCATCGCGCGAGCCCGCCGCGACTCCAGCGGAGACGCGACGGGCCCAGGCGTCGTCGTAGGCGATCTCCGGTTCGGAGGGCATGCGGGGGGTGACGGCGACGCGACTCAGTGGCCGTCGGGCACATACCGGATCTCTTCCTTCGTCTGCACGGACTCGCGGTCCGACTCCTCCGTCGGCTCGAACGAGGGGAGTTCGGCCCGCGCCCCGGCGAACTGCGACTTCACGATCTGCGCGACGACGCCAAGCTCGTCGCGCGTCCCGCGCACGATGAGCAGACGACTCGGCTGGTGGTACTTCGCCTTGAATGTCGTGGATTCACTTTCGAAGTCCGTCGCGAACTTGATCGCGTCGAAGAGGATTTTCAATGCCTCGTCGCTGACGGCGTCACTTCCGAGCCAGAAGGCGGCGCGACGCGTGGTTTCGGCATTCGCCGGCGCGTAGGTCTCGGGGCCGATGATGAAGACAGACCGCTGGAGCTTCGAAAGTGCCATGCCCGGGTCCTCCGAAGCGGAGGTCTCAGCTCCAACGAAACTCGCCGTCAGCGGCACCGGCACACCCTCGAAGTTCGTCGGCGGGAGCTTGCTCAGTAGTTGCAAAGCGCTTCGCACATCCAGTCCGCTCAGCTCGATCGGACGCATCTTCAGGTTCGCGACATAGGACGACGCGAACGTCGGCTTCGGCAGCTTCGGGCGCTCCGAGACCGCCCGCACGAACTCCTCGACGGTGCCGCCGGGGAAGCTCAAGGTGATTCGCATGAGCTTCCGGTTGTGGTCCGTTCTCCGGTCCAACTGCATTTGGGCCATCATTCGGAAGAACGACTGTGCGCGGCCATTCGCGAGCGCCTCCTCGCGATCGGTCGCGCGCACCAGAATGACCTTCCGGACCTTCCCCTCTGGCCCGGGCCGCTCCGCGAGTTCGACCGAGACTCCAGGCGATCGACTCGCCGTGTCCTGGACGCGCTCGAAAAAGCCGGCGATCTCACTCTCCTCCAGCTCGATCGGGAACTCGATCGTCTCGCTCTCGGCCTTCCGTTCGTCCCGCGCCGTCGCGGCCTCCGCACCATCACCCGCCTGCGCACGCGCCGACCCCGCCATCGATCCAAGCGCAATCGCTCCGCAGAGCGTGGCCATCCCGCACAGGAGCCGAGTTCGTTCAAGTCTCATGGTGCCTCCGAAGTCATTGGATGATCAGGTCACGCCCGCCCGGTCAGATCCCGCAGAAGCGAGGGCTGACGATGCGGCGAGCCACCCTCCAAACGGGCGAGCACCCCGGCGTGCGACAGCCAAATGCGAGCAACCGGCACAATTGTGACGACTCGCCGCGCTGGCCCAAGACCTCCCGGCGGATACGCTCATCCCATATGGAGTCGGGAGACCTCCACACGACCCCCAGCGGCGGGACCGATCCGGAGCGCTCGGCGCTCATGGACGAGATCTATCGCGAACTGCACGCCATCGCCGAGCGCGAGATGGGGCGCGAGCGCGCCGACCATACGCTCCAGCCGACCGCCCTCGTCCATGAGGCTTTCCTGCGGATCCAGGTCGCCCGGGCGTTCGCGAATTGCCCGCGGCACGAGGTCCTCGCCCTCGCCACGACCGTCATCAGGAATGTCCTGGTCGATCACGCCCGTCGGCGACGGGCCCTTCGCCGCGGCGGCCAAGGACAACGGCTCGACCTCGAGCAGGCGATCGATGCGGCAGCGCCGTCGCGCGGCAGCAGCCTCGCGGTCGAACTCCCCGCCGATGTCGGAGGCGCGGCCGCCGACTTGCTCGAGGTCGACGCTGCGCTCCTTCGTCTCGCCGATGTCGACCAGCGCAAGGCGACCGTCGTCCAGCTTCGCTTCTTCGGCGGGCTCACGACCGACGAGATCGCCCTGCATCTCGGCGTCACGCCGCGCACCGTGACCAACGACTGGAACTTCGCCCGCGCCTGGCTACGGCGAGAGCTGCACCATGCCGGCTGAACGGGACGCTCGCGACGAGGCGACCAAGCCCCTCGACCAGCTCTTCGAGGCCGCCGTCGCCCTTTCCCTCGAGGAGCGCGACGCGTTCCTCAGCGACCTCGCGGCGAGCGATCCCGCTGCGGCGGAGGAACTCGCCTCACTCCTTCGCCACCACAGCGACGATGACTTCCTCGCGACGCCGCCCGCCGCGAGCGACGCCCTCCGCGGCCTCCTCGACCGCCAGCCGATCGAATCCCTCGAACCGGGGACGCGACTCGGTGCGTTCACGGTCATCCGCCGCATCGGCGTCGGCGGCGCGTCCACCGTCTACGAGGCCGAGCAGGATGCCCCGCGGCGCTCCGTCGCCCTCAAGATCGTCCGTGCGGAGGTCGCCGGCGAGCGCACCGTCCTCCGACGATTCCGCGACGAGGCCGCAACGCTCGCCCGACTCCGCCATCCGGAGATCGCCCAGGTCTACGCCTTCGGCATCGAGCCGATGCACCATGGAGCGACGCCGTATCTCGCCGTCGAGTTCGTGCCGCAGGCGTTGGACATCGTGGGCTGGATGGATCGGGCGCGGCTCGGCCTGCGCGACCGTGTGCGGCTCATCGCTCGCGTCTGCGACGCCATCGCCCACGGTCACGCCCGCGGCATCCTTCATCGTGACCTGAAGCCCGGCAACATCCTCGTCGACGGGGACGGGCGGCCGCGCGTCATCGACTTCGGCATCGCGAAGGTGCTTGACGGAAGCGCCGATCGAACCGTCGACGGGCGGGCCGACGCCGCGACCGCCTCCGGCGTCTGGATCGGCACGCCGGCCTACATGAGTCCCGAGCAGTTCGAGGGCGACCCGCGCGACCTCGATGTCCGCAGCGATGTCTACGCGATGGGCGTGGTCCTCTACGAATCGATTCTCGGAAGGCTTCCCGTCGATGTCGACGGACGCCGGCCGCTCGAAGCCGCGCGCATCGTCGCCGAGCGGGCCCCGGCCGCGCCGCGTTCGATCAATCCTCGCATCGACGGCGATCTCGAGACGATTCTCCTGACCGCCCTCGCGAAGCGCCGTGAGGATCGCTACGAATCGATGGCGGCGCTCCGCGAGGATCTCCTTGCGTGGGCCGATCACGCGCCGATCGCGGCCCGCCGGCCGTCGCTCCTGCGGCGCATGCGTCTCGCCTCGAAGCGCAATCCGCCCGCCGCCGCAGCGATCGCGCTTGCCCTCGGCGTCGGAGTCGTGGGGCTCACCATGACCCTCCGCTCGGCGCAGACCGCACGCGAGGAGCGCGACGCCTCGGAAGCCTCGCTTCGCCATCTCGCGCGGATGCTCGACGCTCCCGTCACCGAGCGCGACGGCGAGCGCACGCGCCTCGCCGATGTGCTCGATCATGTCGCCCGCGACCTCGATGCGGACGAGGCGACGCCGCCGCTCGTGCGGGCCCGACTCCATCGCATGCTCGGCCACGGCTTCGACTCGATCGGCACGATTCCCGAGGCGGGACGGCAGTTCGAGCGCGCCGTCGAGGTCCTGCGTCGCGCGGCTCCGAACTCACCGCTTCTTGCCGCAGCGCTTACCGACTTCATGGGGCCGCTATTCGACGAGAGCCGCTTCGACGAGGCCCGCCGCCTCGGCGAGGAGGCGCTCGCGATCCAGCGCCGCACCGTCGGCATCGACCATGTCGACACCGCGAACACGCTGAACGAACTCGGCATCCTCGAACTCGTCGCCCGTCGTCCGGCCGACGCGCTCGCTCCGCTCGCCGAGGCCTTCCGCGTGCGCCGCGAGCTCCTCGGCACCGACGCGACCGAGACCGGAACGACGCTCGCGAACCTCGGCGTGACGCTTCAGCTTCTCGGTGACCTTCCCCTCGGCGAACGGATGATCCTCACCGCCCATGAGTGGGCGGAGTCCACGAACGCGGCCCCGCAGTTCCGCGCGAACCGCATGCGCGCCGCGGCCGCCGCACGCGATCGCGCCGGCGACCACGCCGGTGCGATCGAGTTCACCGAGCGCGCCGAGCGCGTCCTCCTCGAGGCCTACGGTCCGGTGCATCCGAGCGTCGTGCGCCTCTTTCGCGAGAAGGCCAATCGCCTCTGCCTCCTCGATCGCGCGGTCGAGGCCACCGCCGCCGCCGACGAGTCGCTTCGTCTGGCCCGCGAGCTCTTCGGCGACGAGAACAGCCCCGCGGTGCGCGAGGCCCTTGCGTTTCGCAATTTGATGCACGAACGGGCCGCGCCCGAGAAATGACATTTCTCAAGCGCGGCCCGTTTGGTTGCATGCACAGACGGACGAGTCGATCAGCGATGCGTCGTCTGCATGTTGGTGAAGAAGCCCTGCGCCGCGAGTGGCGACACCCAGAAGCCCTGTTCAACCGTCGTGATGCAGGTCGGTCCCCAGCCGGACGGCTGGGTGGGCATCGGCATGGCGTGCACCAGGAAGGCGGCGCCGGGGTCGTTCAGCGGCACATAGGTTCCGAACGTCGTGGTGAAGCCGAAGGTCGGGAAGCCGGGCGTCTGATCCGGGAAGAAGTTCGGAATCACCAGCGGATCGACCGTCGGCGCACCCAAGAGGAGAGTCAGCGCCCCGTCGACCCAGATGTCATTGTTGATCGACGCGACGAGCGAACCGGTCGGCGCGCTGGTCGCGACCGTCTCGTTGCCAAGCCCGCACACGCCGGCGAAGGGGATGCCAAAGGTCGTGTACGGCCGCGGCGTGGTCGACTGCACCATGAGAATCGCTGCGGGGAGCGGCGAGATCGCGAACGGCTGCAGCGGCGGCAGGAGCGGCGGAATCGCCGGAGCGGTCGGGCACTGCACGCCGAGCAGGGTCGCCGCCGTCGGGTCGGTCAGCGTGTCATTGAGCGTCGCGCCGGCGATGGCGATGAGGTCGAGTTCGTCGAAGCCGATGTCCGGACGACTGAAGCGCGTGCGAAGGTTGCCGTAGCCCTCGCCATCGAAGTCGAAGACGGGATGCACATTCGCAAGCTCGCCAACGAGGAGTGCAGGGGTGTCGTCATGCGTCGTGCCGTTCAGGGCACCGAGCAGCCCGACCGCGTTCGGCGCGAATCCCTGATCGAAGAGCGTCGACGGGAAGAGGATCCGCCAGTCGCGCGAGAACTCGATCGGATTGCCGCCGAACTGCCCGAGCATCTCGCCGAGGAAGCCGGGATCGCGGCCGCCCTGCGAAGCGTTCGGAATCACCGCCGGCACCGGCACGACACCGATGACGGGAGGCGTGAGCGGACCGGTTCCGCTCGCGACGATGAGCGAGTCGTAGGTGCCGTTCGTGTCGAGGGCCTGGGTCGGATCAAAGGCGTTCGAGGGCGAGCCCCCTGGAGCGGGCGCCGGGAGCCCGAGGATGACCCGCGTGTCGGCGTCGTCGATGCCGAGCGTCGCCGTGCGCGGCGCGTCATCGAGCGCCCGAATCAGGTTGTTCTGGATGTTCGGATTGCCGACACCGCGAAGCACGACGAAGGGATCGCGCTCGGCGTTCGGGAAGAGCGGGTCGTTCCAGAGCGTGTTGGCGACATCGCAGATCGCCACCGAAGTCTCGGTCGCCGTGATCACCGTTCCGTCGTTGCTGGGCTGCCAACCCTGAATGAAGGTGTTGTTGATGATGTGCGCTTCGACATCGTGGTAGCCCCCGATGCCGACCGGCTTGCCCTTCGGACCCTTCACGACCTCGTAGTTCGCGTCGTAGGTGTGCGACATGAGGATGCCGAACTCCGGTCCCGGCAGACCGACATCGGACATGTTGAGCATGTCGAAGACGCAGTTCGAGACGCGCCACTGGCAATCGACCTCCTCCGGCTCGCAGTAGATCTGGATCTGCCCGGACTGGAAGGTGAAGCCGTCCATGAACTCGACATAGGTGTCGTCGGTCAGGAAGCTGAAGTCGGCGAGCACTTCCCAGAAGGCCCGATCGCCGAGCGGCGTGAAGGGCACGAACGCGAAGGTGTTGGGCGTCTCGCCCGTCCCGCGGATCACGCACGCCCGCGCCGAGTGGCCCTGGATGCTGATGAACTCCCACATCTGCACCGGGAGCGGCTCGCCGTTCGTCGCCGGCCCGTAGATGCCGGGCATGACATGGACAAGTCCCGGATTCTGCGCCGACAGCGGCGGAAACGGTGGGGTGCCGGCGATCGCTCGAATCGCGTTCGTCGCGAAGTCGATCGTCGGGAAGGGGCGATCGGGACAGCCGACCTCTGGCGCGATCGGCGGGACCTGATTCGCGTTGAAGGTCGCGATCTCAAAATCGACCCACGCCTCGATGAAGGGCGCGCCGCCAACGGCAGTCGTCGCGCCGCCGGAGACGCCACCCGGGGCAAACTGCGCGGCGGCATGCGACGCCCCAAGCACCGCAAGCCCGGCGGCACAGAGGGCAACGAGCGCGGAGCGGCTCGACGCTGGACGAAGGAAGTCAACGGAACGACGGGATCGCGAGCGCTGGCGAATCATGGGGTGAATCTCCTCGAGCCGCCCCCGAAACAACGATCGGATGAGTCGCAAAGCAGAAGTCGGGGGACAGGCTCACAGGCTTCAGCGCAGGACCGCCCGCGACATGGAAAGGAAAAGTCGGAATCTCGGAGGAGGGGGGGGCGGCGGACGAGGGGGGTCCTCATCCGCCGGAAGCGGACACCGATGCCTCCCGCTTCATCGCCGCCATCTGCCGGGCCTGTTCGAGCGAGGCGTCCAGTGCCGCTCGGCGCGGATGCGATGGCCCGTACATGCGAATCATCAGGTCGCTCGCTTCCTGCATCCGGGCGTAGGCGGCCTCGCCCCTCGTAGCGACGATGTAGCCGAGTCCGAGGAGTTCCGTCGCCCGCTGAAGACCGGCGAGATCATGCGGCCGCTCCTGCCGGTAGATCTCAACCAGTTCCTCGAGCGTTTGGATGCACTCGTCGAACTTGAAGCTCCGGACAAGCGAGGTCGCGAGCTCCACCCGGAGCGTGAGGAGACTCGGATCCGACTTCGGTAATCCGTCGCGATGGCGATCAACGAGACCTCGCAGCAGCGCGAGCCGCTCCGCCTCCTTGAGTTCGGCGCGCAACTGGTCGGCATACGCGACAATCGCGGTCGTCTGCGAGGGATGTCCGAGCGGCAGATCTCGCATCCGACGCTCATAGGCCTCGCGGAAGATCGGGGACGCGTCCGCGTGCCGCTTCTGAGCGCGGAGGCAGCTTCCGATGTTGATGAGGTAATCGACGGTCTCGTCGTGCGCATCGCCGTACGCCTCGCGGGCAAGGTCGTAGGTCGTGCGGTGCACGGCCTCGGCTTCGACAAGTTGTCCCGCGCGCTGAAGCGCTGCCGCCAACTGGGAGTGCAGGATCACCCGCGAGGTGCGCGTCGACGACTCGGTTGCAGTTCGCTCAAGACACTCACGCAGGGTGCTGATCGCCTCGTCGTGGCGGCCGAGCGACGAGAGGAGGGCGCTTCGATTGCTGATGAGTCCGAGCGTCGCCGTGTGCGCGTCCCCGAGACTCTCACGGGCGAACGCCACGAGCTCACTGGCGAGCGCTTCCGCCTCGACGGCCCGGCCAACGCGAGCGAGCGCTGGAGGGGCATCCGAGGCGATCTCCCTCAGGGCGATGAGGTTGTCGGGGTGCTTATCGCGGAGCGCAGCGAGCACGCGATCCCAAATCTCCATCGCCTCTGCGTGGCGATTCTCGGCCGAGCGCAGATCGGCGAGCCCGGCGAGGGCCTCGAGCGTCAGAAGGGCTTCGGCACCGAACTGCCGCATCGCCGCGTCGATCGTCTCCTGGATGAGCGCTTCTGCCGCTTCAAATCGCCCGAGATTCGTCCGGACCCGACCGAGCTCAATCATCCAGCGGAGACAATCGGCGTCATCCGGGGGAAGCGCGCGGCGGCCACGCTCCACGAGGTCAACGAGGATTTCGGCAGCCTGCTCGGATCGGCCGAGCTTCCGTTCGGATCGGGCGATGTCGCCAAGCGAGCGAAGCGTCTCGCGATCGTCCGGTCCGAGCGTCTGCGCGTAGAGCGCATGGGCTCGGCGTTGACTCTCAAGCGACGCTTCGATCTCCCCGCGATCACTGTATGCGGTGGCAAGCGTCTCGAGGATTCTTGCTGCATTCTCTGGTTGTCCCTGTTCCAGATGATCCGCACCCGCGGCTAGTTGATCAAGGACCACTGCGCCAATCACCGCGTCCGCCATGCTCGTCCCGCCCACACGCTGGAGCGCGTCGCGCAGCGCCGCCACCTCCCGCTCGACCTCGGCGGAGGACCGCCCGACCGCTCGCGCGTGCTGCTCGGCGCGTCGAAGGATCAGCTCGATCAGCGCCGCACCCGCCTCCGCACGGGGCAGATCCTTCACCACACCCCGCACGATCGAGTTGAGCGAATCGACCTCTTCGGCGCGCCGACTCTCCGCTGCGCGCGCCCGCTCCGCCATGACGACGGCCATCGAGAGGCCGGTGATCGTCGCGATGCCCGCGAGCGCGACCGCTACGCCGGCCACGCTCGCACTACGATGACGCCGCACGAACTTGCGGATTTGGTAGACCCTGCTCGGCGGTGAGGCTCGGACCGGCTCATGCCGCAAATGACGCCGAAGGTCGTCGGCAAACTCCTGCACCGTGCCATAGCGCCGATCGCGCTCGCGTTCGAGGGCCTTGAGCGCAATCCAGTCGAGGTCGCCTCGCAGCGCGGTCTCAAGCCGCGACGGACTCGTTGACCGGTTCGCCGCGGTCGTCGCCCGACGATCGATCGGCAGCTCGGCAACCCGCAGGCTCGGCCGCACCGGGTCGGTTTCGCGCACGCGGGCGAGAAGCTCCTCAAGACCTTCGGCGTCACCGGACTTCGCCTCGATCGGCTTCGATCCGACAAGCAGTTCGTAGAGCATGACGCCGAGCGAGTAGACATCGACGCGAATGTCGATGTCCGGCGCGTCGGCGACCTGCTCGGGGGCCATGTAGCCGGGTGTGCCGATGATCGACCCCCGCATGCGATGAACCGACGCGTCGGTGATCGGCTCCTGCAGCAACTTGGCGACGCCGAAGTCGATGACCCGGATGCGCGCCCTTCCCGAATCGTCACGGTGGACGAGGACATTCGACGGCTTCAGGTCACGGTGGATCACGAAGCGGCGATGGGCGTGCTCAATCGCGTCGCAGACCTCGAGCAGCAGTTCCAGCCTCGCCCGCACCGAAAGTCGCTCGCCGTCACAGAAACGCGTGATCGAGACGCCCTCGACGAACTCCATTGCCACGAACGGCAGCCCGCGCGGCGTCGCGCCCGCGCTGATGAGGCGGGCGATGTTGGGGTGCTCCATCTGGGCAAGCGTCGATCGCTCCGCGGCGAAGCGGGCGATCATCGCCGACGAGTCCATCCCCGGCTTGAGGACCTTGATCGCCACGCGTCGCTGCACGGGCTCGCGCTCCTCCGCCGCCCACACAACCCCATGGCCGCCGCGGTCGATCTCTTCAAGCAGGACGAAGGGGCCGAGTTGGACGCCCGCGGCGAGACCGGCGATCGGGGCGTCCTCCAGCGTCGGCGGATCGCCGGCCTCACCGACGCGTCCGAAGAACCCAGCGTTCTGCTCCGCGGCGGCGAGAAGCGACTCGACCTCGGCCCGCAGCGCGCCGTCGCCTGCGCACACACGGTCGAGAAACGCGGCTCGCTCCGCGGGCGGCAAGCGCTTGGCCCGGCCGAAGATGCCCGCGAGACCGGCGTCACTTCCCGAATCGAAAGAGGATGGCTCGAACGAATCTGACCCGCCCATCGCCCGACCCTCCTCAGGAAAGATGCCCCGCCATGGCCCGGGCGAGCCAGGCGCGGGCAAAGTCCCAGTCACGCTGGATCGACCGCTGGCTCATGTCGAGGAGACCCGCGACCTTCGCGACGGGCACCTCGTGGATGAAGCGGAGGAGGACCACATCGTGGGCCCGCGGATGTTCCTCGCCGAAGCGATCGAGGCTCACGGCGAGCGAGCGGATGGCGTCGGCGTCGAGATCGGCGCAGAGTTCCGAGAGGCTCCCGATCTCGTTGAAGTCGCGCTTCCGTCCGCCGCCTCGCTTGAGGGTTCCGCGGGCGTCGGCGTAGTCCTTCAGGATCCGCATCATGCAGCGACCGGCGACCCGTAGGAAATGCAGCTCGCTCTCCCAAGCGAAACCGGAGGCCTGGAGCCGGACCACCGCTTCGTGAACGAGCGCTGTTGCCTGCAGCGTGTGGCCGACCCGCTCCTCGCGCATCTGCGCCCGAGCGAGCTTGCGAAGCTCCTCGTAGACGAGCGGCAGGAGTTCGTTGGAGTCAAGTCGCCGCCGCGGCGCGCCACCCGCCGGGAACGCCTCGTCGAAGCCGCGCATCTCGCCACCGCTGACCATCACCGCGTCGCCCTCCACGGCGAGACTCGTCGCCGCGGCGCAGCGTACCAGTCGGCGTCGGCGCGGCCGAGCGCCGGAATTTCCAACGAATTGCTGTCCGACGCCGCTCGCGTTCCCGCCTGGGGAGGACCAGTTGGCTCGCGTCGAGTTGACTGGCCGCAACGCACCCTTGGAGCGCCCCATGTTCAGGCACCGCGCAATTCTCACCCTCCTCACCGCATCGATGATCACGCTCGACCCGTCGCCCGCCACGGCCCGCGACTCGGACCTCAGCTGGCAGCAGGTCGACAATGACTCTCCAACCCCACGCTATCGCCACGCGATGGCCTTCGACACCGATCGGCAGGAAATGGTTCTTTTCGGAGGCCGCACCGGCGAGACGGACACGTGGGTCTGGGACACCACGAGCGACGCTTGGATCCTCGCGGCGACCACGGGGCCGTCGCGGCGCGGCGATCACGCCATGGTGTACGACCCCGTCCGCAAGGTCGTGGTCCTCGCGGGGGGCTCGTACAACGGCGTAACCCTGAAGGACCTCTGGGAGTGGAACGGGGCGACGCGGACCTGGACGCAGCGCGAGCAGTCGGCGTGGCTGCCTCAGGCGCGGAGCGACCATGGCATGGTCTACGACTCGACGCGCGGCCGCATCGTCCTCTACGGCGGCACATCCGCACCGGGCGGCGCGACCGTCACGCTTGAGTTCGACGGGAACGCGTGGAGCGTGATCGGCACGGAAAACAACCCCGGCACGCAGTTCGGGATGGCGCTCGCCTACGACCCGCTCCAAGGCGCGACGGTGCTCGTGAAGAGCGACGCTCCATGGCCCGCGATCGACGCCTCGCTTGAGGAGTATGTCTCCGTGGGAACCCAGCAGGACTGGGTCGTTCCAACGCTCGAGGGCGACATCCCCGAATCACGCCTCGGACCGGTCATGGTTTTCGATTCTGTGCGCGGGGAGTCGGTGATGTACGGCGGCGTCCTTCGGACGAGCAACACGAGCTTCATGGGATCGGGAGGGACCTGGACCTACGACGCAAACGGCTGGACTCCGCGTCCGGGTGGACCGGCGCGACACCATCACGCGATGGTCTTCGATCCGATCAACGCCGAGGCCCTGAGCTACAGCGGGAACGCCAACACTTGCGCATGCGACGCGAACCGTGACATTCAGGCGTGGAACGGCACCGCGTGGGAAACGCGATGGTCGCGCGTCTCACTCAAGCCGGTGTACCAGCCTGCGATGGCCTTCGACGAATCGCGCGGCGTCTGCGTGCTCTACGGTGGTTTGCGTCTCAACCCTCTTGGCCTCGGCAATGTGCCGCCGCTCGAATCGACCTGGGAATGGGATGGCGAAAGCTGGACACCGCGCTCCTTCGAGATCTCCCCTGGTCCGCGATTCCGCACCCAACTCGCCTACGACTCGATTCGCGAGCGCGTCATTCTCTTCGGCGGCTCCAAGTCCGGCAGCGCCGCGTCGACGGTCGCCGAGACCTGGTTCTACGACGGCGACAACTGGACGCAGGGGCCGCTCGGCGCGGTGCCGCGCATGCGCCATGGCGTCGCGTTCGACCGTCACCGCGATCGTCTCGTCGTCTTTGGCGGACAGAACGCCAGCGAAACCGAGCTTGGCGACACCGCCGAGTTCGACGGCACGAGCTGGACCGAGGTCGCCCTCAGCGGACCGTCACCGCGCCGCTGGCCGGTGATGGCGTATGACGAGGCCCGTCAGCGCGTCGTGCTCTTCGGCGGCGCGTCCGGCAACACGCTCCTGAACGACACCTGGGAATGGGACGGCGAGAGCTGGAACGAAGTCCAGATTCCCGCGAGCCAGCGACCCCCGGCGCGGCAGGCGGCTGGCTTCGCGTACGACCCCGACCGAAAGTGCATCGTGATGTACGCCGGACACGCGTCGGCGAGCGGCAACGCCTCCATCGACGATGTCTGGAGCTTCGACGGGACAACCTGGACGGAACTCAGCGACAGCGGCGCGGTCGCCAAGACCTACGCAGGCTTCGCCTACGACCGTGCGCGGAAGAACTTCGTGCTGGCCGGCGGATCGTCGATCGCCGACTCGAACTACAGCACGGCACAGACCTGGATCGCGAGCGCCCCGTGCACCGGCCCGGTCGGCGATCTCGATTGCGACGGCACCGTCGGCGCGTCGGACCTGGCGCTTCTTCTCGGCGGCTGGGGCCCGGGCGAGAGCGGCGACCTCGACGGCGACGGATCGGTCGGCCCCGGCGACCTCGCGATCCTGCTCGGCAACTGGAGCTGAACGGGGATTGCGACGCTCCGGCGCAAAGCCGACGCGGCCCGCGGGCATCACCCGCGGGCCGCGTCGTGTCGGCTTAGCCGCCCGCCGGCGCGGCGGGGGGATCCATGCGCATGAAGAGCGCGCACTTCTGGATCGTCGTGCCGATCTCGATCGCGTCGGGATCGATGCCGAGCTCCATGGTCAGGCATTCGCGCATCCGCTCGAGCGAGACGCCGAAGGACCGCAGGAGCTCCTCGCACTTCGACGGCATGATCGGGTGGAGCGCGGTCGCCGCGAAGCAGAGGGCCTGGGCGCAGTCGTAGAGGATGTTGCCGACCGCGCGCATCTGGCTCGGGTCCTTCGCCAGCTTGAAGGGCTGGTACTCGTTGATGACGAGATCGACCCACCGCACGATGCCGAGTCCGGCGTTCGCCGCCTCGCGAAGATCGAAGCGCTCGTAGGCCTCGATCGCGTCGATGAGCCCGTCGAGCACCTGGCGGAACTGGCGGCCGCCGGCCTCGGTCGTCCAGTCGTCGTTCGGCTGCGGCAGCTTGCCGGCGAAGTACTTCTCGATCATCGCGCTCGTGCGGCTCGCGCAGTTGGCGAAGGTGTTCACGAGATCGGCCGTGTACACCTCATGGAAATGCTTCGCGCTGAAGTCCGCGTCGGTCGCGCCGAGCGGTCCCTGCGTGACCATGTACCAGCGCCACGCGTCGAGCGAGTACTTCGCGTGGTAGGCCTCGATCGTCGGCAGGTCGATGAAGTTGCCGAGCGACTTCGACATCTTCTGTCCCTCGGAGATCCAGAAGCTGTGCGCGTACACGCACTTCGGAAGCTCCCACTCGAGGGCCATGAGCATCGCCGGCCAGATCACGGCGTGGAACCAGAGGATCTCCTTGCCGATCACGTGATAGTCGGCGGGCCAGTACTTGCCCATGTTGGCGCGCGGGCCGTCCGGGCCGTCGGCGCGGCCGAGCGCGGTCGCGTAGTTCAGGAGCGCGTCGATCCAGACATAGATGACATGCCCCGGCGCATCGGGCATCGGAATGCCCCAGGAGAAGTTCGTCCGGGTGACGGGCACGTCCTGGAGCCCGTCGCGAAGCCGGCCGATCACCTCGTTCCGGCGGGCCTCGGGGCGGACGAACTCGGGATGCTTCGCGAAGAACTCCTCGAGCGGCTTCTGAAACGCGCTGAGGCGAAAATAATAATTCTCCTCCGTCGCCCGCACGAGCGGCTTGGCCGAGATCGGACTGCGGTACTCAAGCTCCTTCGCCCGCGTCTCGGTGTGGTACTCCTCCTGGCCCTCGTCGTACCAGCCCTCGAACTTCCCGAGATAGATGTGGCCGCGGTCGAGGAGGCGCTTCACCACCGCCTGCACCTGCCGCTTGTGGTCGGGGTCGGTGGTGCGGATGAAGTGGTCGTTGGTCAGCCCGAAGAGGCCGAGGACGCGGCGAAACTCGGCGGAGTTCTCGTCGGCGAGCTCCTGCGGGGAGATGCCCCGCGCCGCCGCGGACTTCTCGACCTTCACGCCGTGCTCGTCGGTGCCGGTCAGGAAGAAGACGTCCTTCCGCTCCCATCGCATCGCCCGCGCCCAGACATCGCAGAGGGTCGTCGTGTACGCGTGGCCGATGTGCGGCTTGTCGTTCACGTAGTAGATCGGCGTCGTGATGCAGGCGGTGGACATGGGGTGGGATTCTACGGGCGGCCCTCGCGCCCCCGTCCGAAGGGGTTCATCACCGATTCATCCACGAACCGTTCATGCGGCAGCATGCGGGCCGATGCCCGCCGCTCCCCATCCAATTACACTCCCCGCCCTATGAACGGCGGACGCGGACTGCTGCTGGTGATGTCGGGGCCCTCGGGCGTCGGAAAGACCTCGATCGTCCATGAACTCACGCGCCGATTCGACGCCGTGTTCAGCGTCTCGGCGACGACGCGGGCGAAGACGCCCGGCGAGCGTGACGGCGTGGACTATTTCTTCGTGACGCCGGAGGAGTTCCAGCGCTGGGTCGACGAGAACCGCTTCCTCGAGTTCGCCCAGGTCTTCGGCCGAAGCTGGTACGGCACGCCGCGCGAGCCGGTCGAGCGGCAACTGGCCCAAGGCAAGATCGTGATCCTCGACATCGATGTGCAGGGCGCATCGCAGGTGAAGCGGGCGAGCCCCGACGCCTTCGCCCTCTTCGTCCTGCCGCCCGACGAGGAGGAGCTCCTTCGGCGCCTCCGTCACCGCGGCCGCGAGGACGAGGAGGCCATCCAGCGGCGATTCGGCGAGGCGAAGCGCGAGATCGCCTTCGCCCGCTCGAGCGGCGTCTACGACCACTTCGTCATCAACGACGATCTCTTCCGCGCGATCGACGAGGTCGCGCGCCTGGTGCGCGAGCGCCTGGACCGACCCGCTCGCTGATCGGGAAAGCGGTCGCGGGCCCGCGCCGATCCGCCCAGGTCGCTCGCTCCCCGCTACGCTCCGCACGCATGCTGCGGCTCGACCGACTCGTGAAGCGCTTCGGGCAGGTGACCGCCGTGGACGGTCTCTCGCTCGAGGTCCGTCGCGGTGAGGTCTTCGGTCTGCTTGGCCCAAACGGCGCGGGCAAGAGCACGACGATCAGCATGGCGATGGGCCTCGTCGCCCCCGACGCGGGCACCGTTCACTTCGACGGCCTCGGCTCGCCATCGAGCGCCGAGGTCCGCCGGCACCTCGGCCTCGCGCCGCAGACGATCGCCCTCTACGACAACCTCACCGCCGAGGAGAACCTGCGCTTCTTCGCGAAGCTCTATCGCCTGGATCGGGTGAGCGAGCGCGTCGGCGAGACGCTCGACCTCGTCGGACTCCGACCGCGGGCCCGCGATCGCGTCGCCGGATTCTCCGGCGGCATGCAGCGGCGGCTGAACCTCGCGGTCGCGCTCATCCACGACCCGCCGCTACTCCTCCTCGACGAGCCGACGGCCGGCGTCGATCCGCAGTCCCGCAACAACATCCTCGAGCTGGTCAAGAGCCTCGCGAACCGCGGCCGGACGATCGTCTACACGACGCACTACATGGAGGAGGCCTCGCGCCTCTGCGATCGCGTCGGCGTCATCGACCACGGCAAGCTGCTCGATGTCGGCACCGTCGGCGAACTCATCGCCAGGCACGGCGGGAGCACCTCGGTGGTGATCGAGCGGGACGATCGGCCCGAGGAGCGCATCGCGACGGGCGACCCGCTTCGCGTCATCAGCCAGTCGCTCTCCAACGGCGATGTCCGCGGCCTGCGCGTCGAGCGCCCCGACCTCGAGGCGGTCTTCCTCGCCCTGACCGGAAGGAGCCTGCGCGACTGATGCCCTCCGCGATCCTCGCCATCGCCCTGAAGGACCTGAAGCTTCTCTTCCGCGACCGGACGAGCGCGTTCTTCACCTTCGGCTTTCCCCTCGCGCTTGCCGTCTTCTTCGGCATGGTCTTCGGCGGCGCCGGCGTCGATCGCGGCTCCCCGGCGGTGCTCGCGATCGTCGACGAGTCGAACGGCGCGAAGCTCGCGAAGGGATTTCTCGAGGATCTCGAGGCGGATCCGCTCATCGAGACGCTCCCCGCGAAGGACCGCGCGGAGGGCGAGTCGCTCGTCCGCGAAGGCAGGGCGCTCGCCTGCGTGATCCTGCCGAAGGGTTTCGACGGCGGGGCGATGTCGATGTTCACCGGCGGCGGGATCGAGCTCGAGGCGCTCGTCGATCCCTCGCGGCGCGCCGAGACCGGCCTCCTCACCGGCAAGCTGAACGAGATGGCGTTCCGCCAGCTCTCGCGCGTCTTCGCCGATCCGGAGCAGACCACCTCGATGCTGAACATGTCGCGGCTCGCCCTCCGCGTCGCTCCGGGACTCTCGTCCACCGAGAAGGAGGCCTTCGGTTCCTTCTTCGACAGCGCCGAGCGGCTCTCGAAGGCGACGGCCGAGAGCGGAGCGGCCGCGACGGAAGGCAACGCCGCGGCCGGACCGATGGGGAACTTCTCGCCCGCCCGCATCACCGTCACCGAGCTCGCCCCGCGCCGCGCCCGCGGCCCGACGAACGCCTATTCGATCAGCTTTCCGCAGGGCATCGCGTGGGGACTCATGGGCTGCGTCATGAGCTTCGCCGCGGGCCTCGCCCAGGAGCGCTCGCGCGGCACGCTGCTGCGCCTCGCCGTCGCTCCCGTCTCGCGGCCGCAGGTCCTCATCGGCAAGGCCCTCGCCTGCTACATCGCCTGTCTCCTCGTCATCGTTCTGCTCATGCT
This sequence comes from uncultured Isosphaeraceae bacterium, assembly GCA_964395845.1. GTDB lineage: Bacteria > Planctomycetota > Phycisphaerae > Phycisphaerales > SM1A02 > JAEUIT01. Next base: position 170,129 of record CAYNCG010000006.1, read on the forward strand.
CTTCGGCTCGCTTGCCCTCGGCGTCGAGATCGGAAGTCCATGGCTCTTCCTCCTCGCCGCGTCGGTCGCCGCCTTCGGCTTCAGCGGCGTGATGATGTTCCTGACCGGCATCTTCCGCACCGAGGGAGGCGCTGAGGGCGCAGGCCGGGCGATCGTCCTCATCCTCGCGATGATCGGCGGCGGCACGATTCCGCTGCTTTTCATGCCGAAATTCCTCGCGACCGCAAGCATGGTCTCGCCCTTCCGCTGGGCGATCTACGCGGTCGAGGGAACCGTCTGGCGCGACCTCACGCTTCTGCAGCTCGCACCGTCGTTCGCGGCGCTGATCGGCTTCGGCATCGTCGGCTTCGCCGTCGGCGGCTGGGGCTTCGCCCGCGCCCAGGCGCGGTGAGGTCTGTCGTCGGATGTCCAGAGAACCACAGAGGCACAGAGGGCACAGAGGGTGCACAGAGAATGCGACGGCGAGGGGAGACTCGTCGCGCGACTCTGGATGCACCGCGTGCTTCTCGTTTCGGTTGGAGCCTCTTGCTCGAAACAGCGCTTGATTGTCGACTCCGTCCGAGCGCCTTCCGCTCTTTGCGCGAGCATTGGCGCGAAGCCTCGTTTCCGACTCCTCTGTGCACCCTCTGTGCCCTCTGTGCCTCTGTGGTTCTCTGGCGTCACCGCGAGGAACGCGCGATACCTCACCCGACGAAGAAACCCTCGATCGTCGCCAGGAGCTGTTCGAAGACCTCGTCGGGTGAGCGTGACGCGTCCACCGTGCGGTAGCGATCCGGGAAGTCCCGCACCTGCTGGAGGTAGCCCTCGCGGACGCGGCGGTGGAACTCCGCGCCGCGCTGTTCGATGCGGTCGAGAAGGGGCGAGAGTCGGCTTGCCGCGGTGCGCTCGTCGACATCGAAGATGACCGTCAGGTCGGGCCATCGGTTGCCCGTCGCGACCTTGCCGACGGCGAGGATGTCGGCGACGGGCAGGCCGCCCGCGGTGCCCTGGTAGGCAAGCGTGGAACTCGTGAAGCGATCGGCGAGGACCAGTTCGCCGCGATCGAGCGCGGGCACGATGCGCTCCTCGAAGAGCTGGGCGCGGCTTGCCATGTACAGCAGCATCTCGCAGCGCATCGCCATCGAGTCGTTCGCGGGATCGAGGAGGACGCTGCGGATGTGTTCGCCGATGCGCGTGCCGCCCGGTTCGCGGACCTCGGTGACGACGAGCCCTTCGGCCTGACAGTGCTCGGCGAAGCGGCGGAACTGCGTGCTCTTGCCGCTCCCGTCGGGACCGTCGAAGACGACGAAACGGCCGCGAAGACAGGCCTGCAGGCGCGGGCCGGGGGAGGCGGCGCTGCGAGTCCCAGCGCGGTCTGGCTGCCGGTCCGGTTGGCGGTTGGGCGTCGGGTGTGGCGGCATCGGCGAAGGACGAGCGTCGAGGGGCGCGTTCATCTCCCGTATCATCGCGTCATGCGGATCGATGTGCGCGAGCCGGATCGCGACAACCCTACGCCGTGGACGAATCCGCGGCTGGCGCGGGTCGAGGTCGATCCGACCGTCCGGCCGAACCTCATCCGTCTGCCGATCGCGCCGCCGCCGGCGAGCGAGACGGAGGCGACCCCGACGCCGCAGCAGGCGACCCCGCCGACCGTGCGGGACACGAGCGGCGAGCGCTTCCTGAACTGGGAGGGAGCCCTGGATGACGGCGGCCACCTCCGCAAGTGCCTCATCTGCGGCTGCGATCGCCTCTATCGCCAGAAGACGCTCCCGCAGGTGACCCCCTTCGTCGCCCTGTTCGCCTTCGCCGGTGCGATCATCGGCCTGCTCGGCTACAGCAACAACCCGCTCATGCTGCCGGTGCTGGTCGGGCTCCTCATCATCGACATCGCCACCCTCGCCCTCGCCAGCGAGCGGCTGGTCTGCTACCGCTGCGGAAGCGTCTACACGAAGCTTCGAATCGCCCGCTACCACCGGCGATGGGACCGCACCGAGGCGGAACGGGTGCGAGCCCGCTTCGGGCCCTCGGCGGGTTCGGTGGCGTCGCCGCCCGGCCCGTGACAGAATCCGCCAAGTGGCCACACGCGAGCTGATTCTCCTGGGGGCCGGCGGACACGCCTCGGTCGTCGCCGAGTCGGCGGTCGCCGCCGGTTGGCAGATCGTCGGCTACCTCGCCAACGAGCCGACGCGCGAGCACCGCTGCGCCGCCCTCGCGGTGCCCTGGCTCGGAACGGTCGAGCAGCAGACCGCCGAGGGACTTCAGCTCCTCGAACGCGGGGCGAAGGTCCACGCCGCCGTCGGTGACGCCCGGGTGCGCGAACGGTGGAGCAGTCGTTTCGGCGCCGAACGCCTCGCGACGATCCAGCATCCGACGGCCTGCGTCAGTCCCAGCGCCTCCATCGCCCCGGGCGTCTACATCGGCGCCTTCGCGGCGATCAACGCCAGCGCCGCGATCGGCATGTCGACCATCGTGAACACCGCCGCGATCGTCGAGCACGGCGTTCGCGTCGGAAGCTGCACGCACTGCGCCCCGCGATCGACGCTCGCAGGCCTCGCCGATGTCGGCGATCGCGTCCTCATCGGAGCGGGCGCCGTCGTGCTGCCCTTCGTGCGCGTCGCCGCGGATGCGATCGTCGGCGCGGGAGCGGTCGTCCACCGCGATGTCGCGGCCGCGATCACCGTGGCGGGAACGCCCGCGCGGCCCTTAACAGCCCGTGGCGAAAGTCATTTGGGCTGCGGCTGACGCGGCGGTCGATCCGGCGACGATCGCGAAGGACACGACCTGTGATCCGAAGGCGAGCACGAGAAGCGAGAGGATCGTCGCGCCGATCACCATGCCCGCGTCGCGCGGCGACAGACGGAAGACGATGATCACGAGCAGCCACGCGACGGCGAGCGGGGCGAGGACGTCGTAGCTCTGCTTCAGGAACGCGATCGGGATCGGCACCGCTCGGGTGAGGATCGCGGCCGAGCTGATCATGAGCATGCGGGCCGTCAGCGCCTGCAGGTCGCCAAGCGGTCCGCGCTCGACGAGCTGGACGATCGCCGCGCCGGCGACGAGGCAGCCGCCGGAGAGGAGCATCATGAGGAGCCCGCGAAGGAGCACGAGGAAGCGATCGCCGAATCCGATCTCGACCGTCGCGGCCTGCGGGAAGATGCCCTGCTGTCCGGCAAGACAAGCGGCGACGAAGAGCGCCGCACAACTGCCCGCGACCGCGAGGGGCCACTCGACGCGCGTGCCGCGCACGAAGGGCCGCTTCGACAGGACGCTCGCGCCCGCCGGCATCGGCTTGGCGGAGGCCTGGGGTGCCCCGGCGTCCGAACCCGACGCCGAACCGATCGTGCTTGCGACGCGCGGCGGAACGGGATCGCTCTCCGGCTCGAGCTCGATCAGGTCGGGCTCGACGGCCCGGCTCGATGCTGACGCGCCGACCGGAGGCGGCGTCGCGGCGGGGCCGTCCGTGGCATCGACCGGAACGGGTGACGCGTCCGCACCACCGCCGAGCTTGTCATGGTCCATCGCGTCCTGGTTCTTCGGATCGCTCACGCGTCGCTCCCATGCCGGGGTAGAAGTGCCGGGGTAGAGGTGCCGGGATACAGGTGTCGGGGTACAGGTCCCCATCGTCCGCCCATCGCAGCGCCGCGACTTGTTCGGAGTGGGGGCCGCAGCGTTCCCGATCGGCCGCTGCGGCGGGCGATGGTCATCGTGCCGCGTAGGGAAGATACCGGCGAAGCCTTCATCGTCGCTCCATCCCGCTCCACTACAGTCGTCGCATGATCGTGCCCCGTCGGATTCGACTCCTCGCCCTCATCGGTGCCGCCGTGCTCCTCGCGTGCCACATCGCGCCCACGGCCCTCGCCCAAGCGTCGGCCGACGCGCGTCCCGATCAGCTTCGCCTGCGAAGCGGCGACCTCCTCCGGGGCCGGGTCCTCGACAGCAGCGATGGCGTGCTTCGCTTCGAGCATCCCGAGCTCGGAGTCCTCGCGATCCCCTTCGAGCGGATCGAGTCCTACGGCCCCGTGCCGACTGCCGTCACGCCCGCCGCCCAGCCCGCCTCCCAGCCGACCTCCGCCGCCCTCGCCGATGCGACGGGCTCGACGGCAACCGAGCCAACGGTCGCTCCCGTCGAACCAGCCGTGGCTGAGAAGGACGGAGCCTGGGAGACCTACATCGGCTTCGCCCTCGCGGGCAATTTCGCCCTCAACGAGGAGGTGACGATGCGGGCCAACATCGGCGCGAAGCGGGTGACGCCGAGGGACACCACGACGCTCGAGGCCGAGTATTACTATCGCGTCTTCAATAGCGATGTCACCGACAACAACATTCTTGCGAAAGCGCTGCAGGAATGGAACTTCGGCGACTCACCGTGGCTGTTCTTCGCCCAGGGGCAATACCAATACGACGAGTTCCAGCCCTGGCGCCACCGGGTCAGCCTCTATGTCGGTCCGGGCTACCGACTGCTGCGCACCGAGGCGATGGACCTCGCGATCCGCCTGGGCGTCGGCGCCACCTACGAGAATGGCGATGTCGACCAGGTCGAGCCCGAAATCCTGATCGCCGAGGACTGGACCTGGCGCATCAGCCCGAGACAGACGCTGGTCCTGAACACCAGCATCGCGCCGAATGTGGAGGATGTCGCCGATTACCGCGTGCAGACGCAGTTCGAGTACCGGTATCTCATCGACGACGCGAAGCGCGGGCTCTCGCTCACCGCCGGCCTCCGCGACATCTACCTCAGCAAACCGGCCCCCGACGGCGAGGGCAACGAACTGCGCATCTACGCGGGCCTGCGCTACGACTTCTGACGGGTCCGTTGTGCCGATTCAACCGCAGCAATCTGCATCATTCCGCCAGAGAACCACAGAGGCACAGAGGGCACAGAGGATGCACAGAGAAGGCGAAATGGAAGACAGACTACGCGCGCGCTGATGGAGACTTGCCGGTGCCAGCCGGACTTGCGGAGCGCAAGCGTTGGCCACGATGGGAAGACCCGTCCCAAATCAAATCCACGCTGAGCCTGCGATCTTGTCCGACGCATTCCGTCTTTGCATTGCCTTCTCTGTGCTACCTCTGTGTCCTCTGTGCCTCTGTGGTTCTCTGGGTGATGTGTGCAGAATCCTGAACACACCCCCCTCACTCGTGCTTGCAGACGACCTTGACGCGGGTGATCGGCTGGGCGGTCGGTTCCGACGCGATGCGGAGGCGTTCCTCGCCGCCCGCTCGGAGGAAGCGGTCCAGGGCGAAACGGCAGGCCGAGGATTGCGTTTCGACCGTCAGCACGCCGCGGCGCAGGCCGACCAGCGTGCATTCGCGGGCGATGACGCCCGGCACGATCGCCTCGAAGGACTCGCTCACCACGCCGAGCGAGGCGGCGACGCGTCGCTGTTCGCGGACGAACTCGCGGAGCATGCCTCCAAGCTCGACATTCCGCTCCTTGCCGCCGCGATAGCGCCGGAGCCGTTCGAGATGTTCCAGGCGAGGATCCACGCCCGGCATGCTACCCAGCGGCCGGCGGCGACCGTGTATCCTCCGACCTCCCATGACGGCGATCCGCCTCGAAAAGCTTCGCAAGGCATACGGCGAGACCGTGGCCGTCGCCGACATCACGCTCGCCCTCAAGAAGGGCGAGCTGACCTTTCTGCTCGGCCCCTCGGGCTGCGGGAAGACGACGCTCCTCCGCATGATCGCGGGCTTCATCGAGCCGACCGCCGGACGGATCCTGTTTGACGATCGCGATGTCGGCAACCTGCCCGCGAACCAGCGAAACACCGGCATGGTCTTCCAGAGTTACGCCCTCTGGCCGCACATGACCGTCGCCGACAATGTCGCCTTCGGCCTCGAGGTCCGAAAGCGGCCGGCCGACGAGATCAGGCGTCGCGTGGGCGAGGCCCTCGAGATGGTCAAGATGGGCCACCTCGGCAAGCGTCGCCCGACCGAACTCTCCGGCGGCCAGCAGCAGCGCGTCGCCCTCGCCCGGGCGCTCGTCTTCCAGCCGAGTGTCCTTCTCCTCGACGAGCCGCTGTCGAACCTCGACGCGAAGCTCCGGCTCGAGATGCGCACCGAGATCCGCCGCATCGTCACCGATCTCGGCATCACCGCGGTCTATGTGACGCACGACCAGGAGGAGGCCCTCTCGGTCGCCGACGCGATGGTCGTCCTCAAGGACGGCAGCGTCATGCAGCACGGCCGCCCGAACGATCTCTATCGCCGGCCGCACTCGCGCTTCGTCGCCGACTTTCTGGGCGAGACGAATTTTATCGAAGGCACCGTCCGCGAGTCGCGGGATATCGAACTGCTCGTCGACACCCCCTGCGGCCCGCTCCTCGCCCGCGGCCTCTCCGTCGCAAGCCGCCGCACCGGCCGCGTCACGCTCTCGATCCGCCCCGAATCGCTGGTGATCGGCGCCGCCACAACGGGCACGCCAAGCCCGAACGCCCACCCGCACAACACGATCGCCGCCGAACACGCGAGCACGATCTACCTCGGCAAGTCCGCCCAACACCGGATGAAGACCACCGGCGGCACCGAACTCAAGGCCCTCGAAGGCAACCCCCGCACCGTCCCCACCAAGGGCGAGCGCACCACCCTCACCGTCGACCCCGACGATGTCGTCGTGTTGGGGGAGTAGGCCAGAATCTCGGCCCGGGAGCCGTTCGCCGGGGTGGTCCCAACATACGAATCTCGCTTGTGGGTGTCGGCGTCAGGAATATACTGAACGCTTGGGATTGATTTTCGCGGCCGCCTCACACACCAAGGGAAACGCCGATGCCAAGCACGAGAGCTGCTCTTTTTTCGACGGTGGCCGCCCTCATCATCCTGATCGTTGGATGCGAGAAAAAGGCCTCCTCCGAAATCGACTACGGCACGGTGACCGACTCGGTCTACCGCAACGAGTATTTCCGCTTCAGCGTGGCGATACCTCCGGGATGGAGCATCCAGGATCAGGAAACCAGGCAGCAGGTCGTTCAGGCTGGAACGAACGCGCTCGCCGGCGATGACGCGAACCTCAAGGCGGCACTGAAGGCGGCGGAGCAGCAAACCGTGCATCTCCTCATGGCCTTCGAGCATCCCATCGGCAGCCCCGTGGAGTTCAACCCCGGCATCATGTGCATCGCCGAGCGGGTCCGCGACCTGCCGGGAATCACTCGGGGACGGGACTATCACTTCCACATGAAGAACGTCATCAATGCTGGACAGATGAATGTCCAGTTCGAGGAGGAGACCTCGACCCGGACGCTCGGTGGGATCGAGTTTGACACGCTGCGCACCTCGATGCAGGTCGGTCCCGCGACGGCGCGGCAAACCTACTACACGACGATCATGCATGGGTACGCACTGGTCTTGGTCGCCTCATTCAAGACCGCGGAACAGGAATCCATGCTCGACGGCGTTCTTCGTGGCGTTCGGTTCGAATGATCGAGAGGGTCGAAGCGTCGAAGCTTCGATCCGCGACGCCAGCGGTCGCCGCATCCCCCTCCTACCATGCCCGCACATCGGGACTTGCTTTCGTTCGCACCGGCTTCTGGAGACTTTCGTCATGACCGTATCGACTCGGCGTGTGTCGGCTGGCGTTTCGTTTGTCGCGTCGCTTGGATTGTCGGTCGCGGCGACGGTGGTGGGTGGGGGAGTCATGGTCGGCGCGCTTGGCGGGTGCGACTCGGTCGGCGGTCTGGGTGGCGGCGACGGTTCGGCGTCGGCGCCGCCGGTGTTTGATCAGCGGCCCTATGCGGAGGCGAAGGCCGCGGCGGCCGCTGAGGGGAAGTGGTTCATCGTGAAGGCGACCGCCGTCTGGTGCGGGCCCTGCAAGCAGATGGACAAGACGACCTGGCGCGACGAGAAGGTCGTCGCGTGGTGCGAGGCCAACGCCGTCGTCGTCGCCGTCGATGTCGATCAGGAACCTTCCCTTGCGAAGGAACTCGGCGTGGAGGGCATGCCGACGATGATCGCCTTCCGCGAGGGCCAGACGGAGGCCGCTCGCGTCCTCGGCTTTCGATCGGCCGGCGATTTCCTCGCGTGGCTCGAGAGTCTGTAGGGCGTGCACGCCTCGCGTACCATCTCCCGCCTATGCCCGTCACCTTTCAGCGCGCGCGACTCGACAACGGACTCGAAATCGTCGGTGAGACCGACCCTTCCGCGCACACCGCGTCGGTCGGGTTCTTCTTCCGAACCGGGGCCCGCGACGAGGCGCCGCGGCTCATGGGCGTCAGCCACTTCCTTGAGCACATGATGTTCAAGGGCACCGCGAAGCGAAATGCCCAGCAGGTGAACAACGATTTCGACGCCATCGGCGCCAACCACAACGCCTACACCTCCGCCGAGATGACCGCCTATTACGCGCATGTGCTCCCGGAGCACCACGCGGCGGCGACGGAGATCCTCGCCGACATCCTGCGGCCCGCGCTGCGCGTCGAGGATTTCAACGAGGAGCGCGGCGTCATCCTCGAGGAGATCGCCATGTACGAGGACCAGCCCTTCTGGGTCCTCTACGAGCGGGCGATGGAGCTGTTCTACGGCGCGCATCCGCTCGCCCACCGCGTCCTCGGCACGCGGGAGACGATCCAGCGCCTCGAGCGCGACGAGATGGCCGCCTACTTCCGCGAGCGCTACTCCGCCGACAACACCACCGTCGCGGTCTCGGGGCGCGTCGATTTCGATGCCTTCGTCGACCAGGTGCGCGGGCTCTGCTCGCATTGGGAGGCGACCCGCCCGGCGCGCGAGTTCCCCGCGTGGAATCTCAGTGACCGCGACGAGACCATCACCCTGAAGAACGCCTCGCGCCACTACCTCATCATGGGCATGCCGGCGCCGCACGTGAACGATCCGTGGCGCTACGAATCGACGCTTCTCGCCCATGTCCTCGGCGACGCCGACGGATCGCGCCTGCACTGGGCGCTCATCGAGACCGGACTCGCGGAGGAGGCGAGCGCCCAGTACGACGGCCGCGACGGCGTCGGCGAGTTTCTCGTCTCGGCGGTGTGCGATCCGAAGGACGCCGCGGAGGTCGAGGCGATCTGCCGCCGCGAGCTCGCATCGGTCCTGGGCGGCCTCGGCGACGACGATCTCCTTCGCGCCCGCAGCAAGATCGCCACGAGCGTCACCCTCGCCGGCGAGCGACCCGCGGGCCGCATGAACCGACTCGGCACGATTTTCGCGTATCGCGGCGAGTATTGCCCGCTCGAGGAGGAGCTCCGCCGCATCGACGCGATCACCATCGATCGCCTGCACGAATACGCCCGCCGCTGGCCGCTCGTCCCGCGCATGGTCGCGCGCCTCAGGCCCGAATCGGAGTGATCGGCGACGCGCGTTCCGCGCGAATCAGCCAGAGAACCACAGAGGCACAGAGGGCACAGAGGATGCACAGAGCAGAGGAACGGAACGGAATGGGATCGCGTCATGAAGCTCGGACGCGGGGCCCATTCGACCATGAACTTCTCTTGCCTCTGTCATTCGTCGGCTGAAGTGTGCGGAATCTCGCAATCTCTCTGTTGAAGGAACTACACCTCACGCCGCGGCGCGGGCGGTTTCCTTGCGGTAGAGGACGGCCTTGTTGCGGCTCTGCTGGGCCATCGAGGCGGCGACGAGCGCTGCCTTGAGGAGCTGGTCGCGATTCGTGATGCCCGAGGCTTCTCGATGGGTCGCGTCGCCCTCGCAGATCGCCACGCCGCAGCTCACCGTCACGCTCACCGAATCGCGATCGATCCGCGCGACGCTCTCGGCGACGCGCTTTCGCAGCGCCTCCGCCGTGCGGCAGAGCTGCTCGAGATCGACCTTCGGCAGCAGGGCGACGACGCCGGCGCCGACGAATCGATACGCGCGCCCGAAGCGGCCGACCGTCTCGTTGGTCATGTCGCCGACATGCTTGAGCGCCGCGTCGCAGGCGTTCACCGTCTGACGGGTGTTGAACCCCTTCGCGTCGTCGAGGAGCGCGATGATCACGCCGATGCCCGTGCCGGTCGCGGACTCAGAGAGCTGCCCGAACGCCGCGTCGAGGTCGCGCACGAAGACGCTCTTGTCGGGCAGGCCCGTCACGAGGTCGCATGACTCCTTCGCCTCGGCGGCGAGGATCTGGTCGACGTTCATCGCCGGGAGCGACTGTTCGGTGCGGATCTTCTCCGCCTCGGCGAGGATCGCCTCGACATTGGGCGTCTCGCCGACATTGAGGCCGAAGACGCGGGCCAGTTCCTGGGCCTTGTCGCTGAAGACCTGCAGCATCGTCAGCGGCATGTTGTTCTTGATGTCGAACCACTCGTTCGCGGCGGCGCGGAAGCGGTTCACGGCCTCGTCGCTCTTCGTGCACTCGCCGAGGATCACGGCCGCGGCCATGCCCGCGAGCTCGACCGTTCGGGCGAGCGGCATCGTCTCGAGCGACGCGCCCTGGCTGTTGTGGTGGAAGCGCACCGCCTCGATGATCTGCTCGGGAAAGCGCCAACGGAGCGTCATCTCGCCGGCCACCGCAGCGTGATCGAGCTCCAGCGCCTTCCGCTCGAGCTGCACGAGACGCCGGTGTTCCTTGCCGGCGGAATCGACCGTCTGAAGATAGCGGTCGCCGAAGGCCCGCCAGAGCGCGACCATGCCGATGTCCTGAACGAGCGCCGCGACGAAGGCCTCGTCGGGATCGCAGCGCCGCGTGACGACGGCGATGTGCCGGGCCGCCGACGCGCAATACATACAACGACGCCAGTAGCTCAGGAAGTCGAAGGAGACTTCCTTGTCGCCGCCGCCGTCGAGCGAGCGCGCGAGCGAGAAGCCGAGGACCAGACCCTTCACCGTCTGCAGGCCCAGCAGCGCGAGCGCCTGCTGGATCGATCCACATCGGCGCGAGAGGCCGTAGAAGCTGCTGTTGATCGTGCGCAGCACCTTCGTCGCGATCGCCTGATCGTGTTCGATCACGGCCGCGACCTCCTTGAGCTGCACGTCAGGCTTGTTGGTGAGCTCGAGGACCTTGATCGCCACCGCCGGCAGCGTCGGAAGATTCGGGCACGCGAAGACCTTTTCAAGTGCTGCGAAGTTCATGTCTTGTGCCGCCTTGGTCCCGAATGGGCTCTCGTATTGCCGCCGACCCGTGAACGGCGAAACCCGGCCCGTTCCCTGTGTCCACAGGGGGCGACGGGCGGTGCGACCGATCGAACTACACGCCGACCCACTCATCGGCCGAAGTCGGACAGCGATTGAGCGCCGACGAAACATTCACTGTCGCAATCCCCAAGTCCCGGCGGGATCAGATGTCCGGAAACATCGCCCGCATCGTCTCGAGCGGCGCGCCGTGGATGTGCCTGACATAGGCGGCGAGGAGGCGATTCGCCCGGCCGACGCTCTCGGCACCGGCGCGCCCGCAGGCGGCCCCGGCACCCTCGATGAGCGCCGTCGCCCGCGATCCGCCCGACCACGCGTCGGCGAGTCCGGCGAGGTCGAGGAGGAGTTCGATCGTCGAGCGGCGGACCTTCCAGGCGGTCGCCGCGCCCGGGCGCTCCGCGTCGGGGCCCGAGCGGATCGCCCCCGCACCGGGCGAGAACCGCACGGTCTGGGCGCCGTCGTCGGGCAGTTCGAGCAACGGGCGATATCCGCCCTCGTCGAGCGCGATCCACTGGTAGAGAAGAACCGCGGGCGGGATCGCGTCGCCGGCGTCGATCGACTCGAGCGCCGCGACGAGCGCGTCGTAGAGCCGCTCGTGCGGGTCGGCGTCGGCGATGAGCCGCTGCACGAGATCGATGAGGTAGTACGCCGCCTGGTTGGCGTCGAGGCGCGTGCGCACCGAGCGATAGGTGCCCAGGAGCGTCCAGTCCGTGAGCGTCGCGAGCTCGCGCCCCGGCTTCACGATGGCCACCACCTGACCGCGCGAGAGGAGGTCGATTCCGCCGGAAAAGCGGCCGCCGGCCCGTTTCGCCCCCTTCGCGAGACCGCGGAGGACACCGTGGCCGCGCGTGAAGAGGCTCACCGTCTGGCTCGTCTCCGAGAAGTCCCAGTGGCGTATGCAGACGGCCTCGTCGCTCACATGCGGCACGCGTCAAAGGCTATCAACAACCGGCCGTCACGCGGCGCGGCGCAGGGCCTGGTCGGCCCCTTCGGCGAGCCACTTTCCGCAGAGCGCAAGGAGCGCGTCCCGCGTGATCGGCTTCGCGGCGAAGTCGCTGCACCCCGCCGCGGTGCAGCGGCCGCGCTCCTCCGGCGAGGCGTGCGCGGTGAGGGCCACGATCGGTCCGGTCCAGCCGCGCGACCGGAGCGCGGTCGTCGCCTGATAGCCGTCCAGCTCGGGCATCTGCATGTCCATGAGGATCAGGCCGTAGGGGCCGCGCGCATCGGCGAGCGACTCGAGGGCCTTCCGCACCGCATCGCGTCCGTCGGAGACGACCTCGACCTCGCCGCCGGCGCGGCGCAGGTGGAACGCGATGAGCCGCTGGTTGTCGATGCTGTCGTCGGCGAGGAGGATCCGGCCGCGCAGGGACTCCGGGCCGGCGCCCGCGTCGGGGAGCACGGTCACGCGCTGGGCGAGCGCATCGAGCCCGGCGATCATCGGGACGCCCGCGAGCGGACCGGTCTCGAAGCTGAACCGGAAGGTGCTTCCGCGGCCGAATTCGCTGTCGACCTCGATGTCGCCGCCGAGCATGCCGCAGAGATGCTTGCAGATCGCAAGTCCGAGTCCGGTGCCGCCGAAACGTCGGGCCATCGAGCCGTCGGCCTGCGTGAAGGGACTGAAGAGCCTGCCGAGCGCCTCGCGCTCGATGCCGATGCCGGTGTCGCCGACCTCGAAGAGGAACTGCGGCCGCGGATCGCCGGGCGCGGTGAGCATCGCCGCCCGCACGACGATCTCGCCGTGTTCGGTGAACTTGATCGCGTTGCCGATCAGGTTGATGAGGACCTGCCGGAGCCGCGTCGGATCCGACTCGACGCGCACCGGAACCGCGCCGTCGATGCGGGTGACGATCGCCAGCCCCTTCGCCCGCGCCTTGTCGCGCAGCATCGCGATCGCGTCGCCCATCACCTGCAGCGGCGACATGGCGGTGCGCTCGACGGTCATGCGACCGGCCTCGATCTTCGAGTAGTCGAGAATGTCGTTGATGAGCGCGAGGAGATGCTCGCCCGAGCGGCGGATCGTCGCGGCGTGCTCGCGGCGCTCCATCGCCTCATGCTCGACGCGACCCTCGCGCTCGAGCAGGTCGGCGAAGCCGAGGATCGCGGTCATCGGCGTGCGCAGCTCGTGGCTCATGTTCGCAAGGAACTCGCTCTTCACGCGGGCCGCCGCCTCGGCGCGGGCCTTGGCGGCCTCGGCCTCGTGGTGGAGACGCTCGAGGTCCGCGTTGCGGGCCTCGAGATCCTCGACCAGCGACTGCGTCGCCGCGTCGGCCCGAGTCCTCGACATCGCGACGGACACGAGATCGGCGATGCCGGCGAGCTCGCGGTGGACGCGCTCGGGAACCGATCCGCACGAATCGACGATCGCGATCGCCCCGATCGGATCGCCCCGACCGTCCACGACCGGCGCGGTGACGGCGATCTCGGGGATGCCGAGCCGACACGCCTCGTTGAGCGAACGACCGCTCGTGACGCTCGCGCCGATCGCCTCGGCGATCGCGAGGGAGCGGTCACCCTCGATGCCGACCGACGCGAGCGGAACCAGCCGGCCGCGGCTCGCGTCGCCCTCGATGAGCAGGATGACGAGGTCGCGGCCGCTGAGCTTCGCGCCGAAGCGGGCGATCTCGTCGAGCACGCGCGTGAGCGGCTCGCCGGCCGCGATCTGGTGGAGGATCCGCGTGCGGTCCTCCTGATGGCGATCGCCGGCCCGCGGACCGCCGACGAGCCGATCGACGGCGACGGCGGCACCGATGGCGGCGAGCGCCACGAGCGGAACGGCGGCCCACGCCCCGACGAAGGGCACGAGCGCAACGAGTCCGGCCGTCTGCACCGCGAGCGCGGCGATCGGCCACTGTTTGCGTCGGCGCTCGGCGCCCGACGAAGAGGCTGGCTCGGGAGGCTGGGACATGCGAGGGGGACGGCGCGCCGCCGCGGGTGCGCGACGACGGACCGACCGTTCCCTCATCGGTCGCCGGAGGAGAGCGATTCGCCGAAAGTCGCCGGTCAGGCGGACTTGCGGAGGGGCGGCGGCAGGACGCTGCTGGCCGTCTCGACCCTGTTGCGACCGCCGTGCTTGGCGGCGTAGAGGGCCTTGTCGGCGGCCTCGACCATCGAGCGCGGCAGGGTGTTCGGGGCGATGCAGGAGATGTCCGCGACGCCGAAACTCGCCGTCACGCGGAGATCGTCATGCCGCGGCCAGCGCTCGTTGGCGAGCCGTTCGCGCAGGCGATCGGCGACATCGGCGGCCTCGTGGAGCGAGGTGCTCGGCAGGATGATCCCGAACTCCTCGCCGCCGTAGCGGCAGGCGACATCGGAGGTGCGGCCGCCGGAGAGGATCCGGGCGAAGCGCTCGAGCACCAGGTCGCCGAACGGATGGCCATAGCCGTCGTTGAGCGACTTGAACTTGTCGATGTCGGTCATGATGAGCGAGAGCGGCCGTCCGTGGCGGAGGCTCTCGGAGAACTCGCCCTCGAGACGGGCGTCGAAGTACTTGCGGTTCCACAGGCCGGTGAGGCCGTCGATCTGGGCCTTCACGGCGAGCATGTGCATCGCGCTCTGCAGCCGCAGGATCGAACGCACGCGGGCGGTGAGCTCGATCACCTCGAAGGGCTTCGTGATGAAGTCGACGGCGCCGAGGTCGAGACCGCGCACGCGGTCGATCGACTCGCTGAAGGCCGAGATGAGCATGACCGCGATGTCGCGGGTCTCCGGATCGGCCTTGAGCTGGCCGAGAACGTCGAAGCCGGTGAGGTCGCCGAGCTCGATGTCGAGCAGGATCACCTCCGGCCGGAGTTCCTTCGCCATCCGGATGCCGTCGGTTCCGCTGAGCGCCGAGTGCACCTCGAGCTGCTCGTGCTGGAGCCGCACGCGCAGGATCTTGTGGATGAGCTCCGAGTCGTCGATCGCGAGCAGTCTCGGGAGCCGGTCGTTCGCTGCGCTGGTCTGGTTCTGGTCCACCGGTGGGCTTCTCCGCCGTCTGTGTGCCGATCGATCGGGTTGGGTACGAGGTCTGGTTCGGGCTCGCGCGGGACGGTCAGCCCGTTGTCCGCGGCATCTGCTCAGGGCTCGGAACGGCGGAGCGGCAGAGATTGATGAGGTCCTCGACGCGTTCGCCGAGGTTGGCGATGTCGGCCTGGTGGCCAAGCAGCTCGCGCTCGACGGCGCCGGCCGCCTGGCCGATGCTCGGGAAGCCGTAGCCGCCGGCCGCGCCCTTCAGTTGGTGGGCGAGGGTCTTCAGGCGGGCGCGGTCGTCGCGATCGAAGGCCTCGCGGATCGAGTTGATGCGAGCGTTCAGGTCGTTCACGAAGAACTCCACGATCTCGCGCATGTCCGGATCGTCGGCATACTCGCTGCGGAGAGGACCGCGCTGTGGGGCAGCACCGCTCTGATTGGGGCCGTTCATGCGCGGTCTATCGGCCAGCGCCGCGAGCGACTTCGCGCGGGATTCGGATTCTCTGGGGAAACCCGGGACGCTCCGATGCGCCCGCCCTCGTTTGACGGCGCAGGCCGCCGGCTCTATCGTCGGGCGATCCATTCAGGTCCCGACGGTCGAACAGGCCGTCGCAGGAGCATTCACCGTGATTCCGAGCATGCCGCCCCGCGAGGGGCAGTTGGGTTTCCTGTACCTGCCCCCGTTCCGGGTGCAGGGCATCAGCGTGGCTGGCGAGCAGACGGTCATCCAGGTGCCCGAGCTCGACATCTGCTTCGACATGGGCCAGTGCACGCGGGCGTCGCTCGCCGCACCGCTCGTGGCCCTCTCGCACGCCCACATGGACCATGTCGGCGGGCTGCCCTACTGGTTCAGCCAGCGGCAGTTCCAGACCATCGGAACCGGCAAGTGCGTCTGTCACCCGCGCGTCGCCGAGCCGCTCCGGGCGATGATGCGCTCCTGGATCGACCTTGAGCTGCAGCGGACGCCGCACGAGATCATCGCCCTTGCGCCCGACGAGGAGATCGAGATCAAGAACAATGTCGTGCTGCGGGCGATCGAGACCAGCCACACCTCGCCGAGCCTCGCCTTCGTGGTGATCGAGCGGCGCAGCAAGCTGAAGGAGGAGTTTCGCGACTTCCCGCAGGAGAAGCTCCGCGAGCTCCGTTCGAGCGGCACCGAGATCACGCGCTCGGTCGAGATCCCGCTGGTCGCCTACACCGGCGACACCGAGCCGGGGCCGTTTCTGTTTCGCGACGAGTTCGTCAACGCGAAGGTGGTGATCGCCGAATGCACCTTCTTCGAGCCGGACCATCGCTCGCGGGCGAAGATCGGCAAGCACCTGCACATCGGCGACTTCTCCTCGCTGCTGCAGGTCTGGAAGGCCGAGGCGGTGGTCATGGTGCACATCTCGCGCCGCACGGCGATGCCCTTCGCCCGCGAGTGCGTGGCGGCGATCGACGGCGGCGCGCACGCCGGACGGGTGCATGTGCTCATGGACCACAGGACGAACAAGCAGCGCTACGATCGTCAAGTGGCTGAGGCGGGTGGAACGCCCGAAAAGAACGCGAATTCCTCGGAGGATCGAGGCGTTTCGGCGGGCTGAGAGAAACGCGCGGCGGATGGTTGACGCACCCGGCGCAGCGCACTACATTCAGCCTTCGTTGCTTCGGTCCATAGGTGGGACTAGAGACCGTCGCAGCAAGCAGTGCTCCTCCAACTCGACGTCGTCGAGCGCGACCGACAGCGATGCCATCGGCGACACGGGCGGTCACACCGCCGTGTCGCGGGACGGAGCGCTGGCGCACCGCTTCGCCGACCTGCGCGTGTGGGTGCCTTGCGGCCGACTGGGCGCGCTGTCCAGTTCGTTCGGTAGCCGTTGGGCGGTCCGCTGGGCCGACCGTCGCGCGTTCTCTGGCCTTCCGTTCGGGATGATGCATGCCGCGGCTTGATCCTGCCTTCCGAACCTCCATCAACGGCTACCTGCGCAAGCACTACCCGGACCTCTGTCGTCACTGGTTTGACGACATCGAGCCGCTGGACATGCAGGCGGGGGTTCTACGACTGGTTGTGCGAGAGCCCGTCCAGCTCCGCTACCTCCAGCGGTGCTGCACGAGCCAGTTCAGCGAGGCTGCCCAGTCCGTCACCGGCCGGCTGCTCGTGGTGCGCTTCATCGCCCCCGAGGAGGCGGCGAACCCCACCCCGACGACGAACTCAAGCAGCGTTCCGCCCTCCGACCACGGCAACGGCCAGTCGGCGCATCCGCATGGCTCGAACGGGACGACCCAGGACCATCTCCGGACCGAGCGTTCGCCGGACTCCTCCGGTCCCGGCGTGGACCCAGGGCACCCGAACGGGGTTGGTCACGACCCGCAGGGTCGGCACACGCCGCTTTCGACGCCCTCCGTCTTCACGGAAGTGAAGCCCGGGGAACGCTTTGCGTCGCAGACCGAGCACGCGAGCTTCCATGCCCCACACAGCGGAACCCATGGCAACGGGTTCGGTTCGGGGACCGCGAACTGGACGACGGGCGGGACCTCAGGCGGAACCTCAAGTGGGGGCGCGGCCGGCGGACGGCATGAGCCCGAGGTCTTCGCAGCGCTCGACGACCAGACCCTGCTCTCGCCGGACTACTCGTTTGAGAACTTCGTCGTCGGCCCGAACAACCGTCTGGCCCACGCCGCTGCGATCGCGGTCGGCGAGAAGCCCGGTCGGGCCTACAACCCCTACTTCGTGCATGGTGGGGTCGGCCTGGGCAAGACCCACCTCCTCCAGGCGATCTGCCAGACGATCCTGCGGAAGAACCCGCGGGCCCGCATCTGCTACATCTCCTGCAACACCTTCATGGATCTCTTCCATGACGCGGTGAAGGCTGGGCGGATGAGCGACTTCCGGAGCCGTTTCAGGACCGTGGATGTCCTCGTGATCGACGACATTCACTTCCTTTCGAAGCGCGAACAGACCCAGGAAGAGTTCTTCCACACCTTCAAC
Source organism: uncultured Isosphaeraceae bacterium (assembly GCA_964395845.1). Classification (GTDB taxonomy): domain Bacteria; phylum Planctomycetota; class Phycisphaerae; order Phycisphaerales; family SM1A02; genus JAEUIT01. The sequence goes on from CAYNCG010000006.1 coordinate 188,097, forward strand.
ACCCTGTACCAGGGCGGGAAGCAGATCGTCCTCAGCTCGGACGCGGCCCCCTCCGAGATCCCCGACCTTGAGGAGCGGCTCACGAGTCGCTTCTCCTGCGGACTGGTCGCCCGGATCGACCGACCGGACTACGAGACCCGCGTCTCGATCGTCAAGACGAAGGCCGCCTTGCACGATCTCACCCTTCCCGACGATGTTCCCGCCTACATCGCGGCCAAGATCGACTCGAACATCCGCGAACTCGAAGGGGCCCTGACGAAGCTTCGCGGCCTCGCGGCGGCCACCGGCCAGCCGATGAACCTCGAGCTCGCCAAGCAGGCCCTGAGCGACCTCAACCCGAGCACCGGCGCCAGCCAGCCGACGATCCAGATGATCATCGAGGAAGTCAGCCGCTTCTTCGATGTGAAGCTGACCGACCTCCTGTCGAAGCGCCGCCACAAGTCGATCGCCCTGCCGCGTCAGGTGTGCATGTGGCTCGCCCGGAAGCACACCCGGTACAGCCTCGAGGAGATCGGCGGGTACTTCGGCGGTCGTGACCACACGACCGTCATGCACGCCATCAAGACGATCAACGAGAAGCGGGGTGCCGACGGCAAGCTGCTCGCCGATGTCTCGAGGCTTGAAGAGCAGTTGCTGCAGCGGGTCCGCTGACGGCGATCCGGAGCTGACTGAAAGAGTCTGAAGGACTCATGGTTGCCGCGCGCCCGCTTCGGAACACCGTCTGTGAGAGTCCTTCGTACTCATATGTCTTTGAGTCACAGAGACTGTACGCGTTGCACCCTCGTCAGCCCTGTCGTTTTGCGTGTGGAGAATCTGTCGAAAGGCGCCGGTTGGCGCCGGGTTGCCAGTCAGGGGGGACCTTGTGGATGAATCGCTGGCCCAAGGCCTTGGGGGTTCAAGCGACGGGGGCACAAGGGTGGATCCGAACCTGTTGCAACAGATGAACGGATCGCGCGGGCGTTGACAGCGAACCGACAAGTCGTCCACTTGGCTCTTGGTGATGGAAGTGGCTTCTCTGTAGTGCCTTATGGTGATTCAGACCTGTTTGTCCACATCTGAACAGGCCCAATTCTAAGGATATGACAGAGTATCTCTTCTCATCACAGAGGGAGAGCCTTCACATGATCCTGACCCAACGGTCGGTCATTTCGTGTTCTTCGGAGAGGGTCAGGAGCCCAACGAGACCCTCAGTCTTGTTGAGAAGCCTGGTGGAGAACTTCTGCATAACAACCGGACGCCGTCAGCGACGGGTTCGGCGGCGCTTGTGGATAAGCCGCTGACAGACGGGACAGAAGACAGTCGTCCGACCAGCCACGGTCGAACCGCCGAGCGTCGTACTGCAGCGAGGACAAGCACTTCCTGCGCGTCCATAGACCAGGTGCAGATCCTGGTAGCTGCCGCTGCGGGCGTCGGCGTCGACATAGTCGCGGAGACTCGAACCTCCCGAGGCGACGGCCGCGGCCATGACCGCCTGAACGCCTTGGACGAGTTCGTGGAGGGTTTCGTCGGACAACCGGTCGAGCGGTTGGGCGGGGTGGATCCGAGCCCGGAAGAGGCCCTCGTCGGCGTAGATGTTGCCCACCCCGGCGAGGAGGGACTGGTCGAGGAGCGCCGCCTTCGCCTGACGCCGTCGCCCGCGGAGGCGGTCCACGAGGTCTGTGGCGGAGGTCTCGAGGGCGTCAGGTCCCAGGGTGTCCCAGTCCCGTTCCAGAGCCTCGATGGACGCGAAGGCCACGAGACCGCCGAAGCGGCGCGGGTCGCGAAAGACGCACCAGGGTTCGGCTGGGGACGCAGTTGGGTGACGAGCGGAGCGTTGGGTTGGGCGTTGGGTTGGGCGTTGAGCGGTCGGCGACGGCGCGAGGCGCCACGCGACATGGGCGTGGTGATCGGCCGAGTCCGGTTCCGACCGGAAAGTCACCCGACCTGACATGCCCAGGTGCAACCCGAGGACCCGTCCGTCGGAACTGATGATCGCCAGGTTCTTGCCCCGACGACGAAGGTCGACGACCGTCGCGTCGAGGAGCAGGAGTTCCTCGCGTCGGAGGGTTCCCGGGACACGGGATCGATCGAGGACATCGTGTGGACCTTCCGCGAGCCCCGCGATGCGCATGCCGATGATGCGTGCGGCGAGCGTTCGGCGAAGGTGCTCGACTTCAGGAAGTTCTGGCATCGCGTCCCCGATCCGGGTTCCCTTGAGCCGCCCGGCTGCGGAACGCTAGGGCGGCGTCAGGATCGACTCTTATACTCGCTGCCGCCGCTCGCTCTCCTCCACCCATTTCGCCGATGCACTGACGGTCCCCGAAGGCTCACGCCGAGGAATCAACGCCCATGCAGACCGATCGCCCTTCCGACGCGTCCCTCGCAGCCAGTCCGGACGCCGTCGCCGAGGTGCAGCGGGCCTTCCAGCGGATCAGGACCGAGGTCCACAAGGTCATCGTCGGCCAGGACGATGTGCTCGAGCAGGCGCTCCTCGCCCTCTTCTGCGGCGGTCACGCGCTCATCGAAGGCGTGCCCGGCCTGGCGAAGACCCTGCTCGTCTCGACGCTCGCGAAGACCCTCTCGCTCGGCTTCTCGCGCATCCAGTTCACCCCTGACCTCATGCCCTCGGACATGACCGGCACCGAGGTCATCGAGGAGGACAAGGCCACCGGCAGCCGCGAGCTTCGCTTCGTGAAGGGTCCGATCTTCTCGAATGTCATTCTCGCCGACGAGATCAACCGCACCCCGCCGAAGACGCAGGCTGCGCTCCTCGAGGCGATGCAGGAGCGTCAGGTCACCGTCGGCGGCGTCATGCATCGCCTGCCGAAGCCCTTCTTCGTCCTCGCGACGCAGAACCCGATCGAGCAGGAGGGCACCTATCCGCTGCCCGAAGCCCAGCTCGACCGCTTC
>CAYNCG010000007.1:0-173781 GCA_964395845.1 uncultured Isosphaeraceae bacterium
TGTGCTACCTCTGTGCCCTCTGCGCCTCTGTGGTTCTCTGGCGGAATAGTGCAGATAGCTGGCATCACAGTGCATCCATCTCGTCGTCCTCTTCGGGCCCGGTGTCGATGCCGCGCGCTTTCGAGAGGCGCTCGATCTCGGCATCGATCCTCGCCCGCTCGCGGAGGAACCAGCCGATGTCGCCGACCATCGCGTCGCCGCGGTCGAGCGTGACGAGCACATGGGTCACCGCCGCGGCGACCGCGGGCGAATCCTCGAGCACGGCCGATGATCCGTCGACGAGAAGCGTCCATCCGGCCGCGGAGTCACCGCGTGCGGTGCGCTCGGCGAGAACGGCGGTCACCATCGCCTCGCCGGCGACGACGAGAGGCTGGGCGCTCAGGGCGAGCGTGCGCGGCGGATCGAGCGCCGCGTACGCGATGCCGATCGCATAGCGCACCTGGCGTCCGAGGGCCATCTCCGCGCCGACGACGCACCCGAGCCCGCCGGGCAGCTCCGCGATCCGATCGCCGACGCCGCAGCGGGCGACGAAGTCCTCGAGCGCCGCCATGCGATCAGCTCCGGGCGTCCCGCTCCCGAAGGCGTGGGCGCTCAGCGAGAGTCCGACGACGAGCCGCGGCTGGTCGTGGGCGACCGCCGGACGGAGAACCTGCGGATCGCCGGCGAGCGTGCCGAGCGCTGCGACGGCGCGCTCGATCGCATACCGGTCGATGATGCTGGCGTCGATCGCGAGGACGACGGAGCCCTGCGGCAGCTCGACCTGCCGCGGCGCGTTCCACTCGCGGACATGGCGGCCGGGGTTCGTGCAGGCGACGACGGCCGGCGCCGGCCGCACACCCGCGTCCGCAAGCCGCTGCCGCTCGCTCTCGTCCACGAAGGTCGCGACGCGCTCGACCTCGACGAAGATCTGGTTGAAGCTCGTGAGCAGCCCGGTCACGATCCGCACGCTCGCCCAGGTGAAGCGGAGCGCCACCATGTACGCGAGGAGCGAGGTCCAGGAGATCGTCTCCTTCGACGCGAAGGTGAGCAGGATCAGGGCGATGAAGAGAATCAGGAAGCACGCGTTCAGCAGGTTCAGCGTGCGGGCCCCGAGCATGCGGCCGAAGAGGGCGTCCTGGAGTTCGCCGAAGTCGGGCCCGGCGAGCACGGCCTCGCCGGCGGCGACGGAACGGTCACGCGTCGGTCCCGCCGTGCCGACCAGGACGGAGAGCACATCGCGCATCGCCCGCGGCACGCGGCGGTTCGCCTGCCGATAGGTCCGGTGGTGCCGGGCCACCGACCGGTTGATCAGGTAGAGCGGAACGAGATAGACGATCGCCAGCGCGGCGAGTCCCATGGTCATCGCCGCGTCGATCCAGAGGAGCGACACGAGCGACACGAGAAGCGTCATGCCCGGCAGGAAGAGCTGCAGGACCGCGCGCAGGGCGAACGCCGCGTACCGACCGCCCGCGTTCATCATGTCCATCGGCGAGGGCGCCTCGCCGAGGCGACGCTCGAAGCCGAGCATCACCACGCCCACCGAGGGCTGTCCGTACGCGACGAGGAGCCGCGCCATGACGCGCCGCTGCGTCGCCCGCAGCGCCTCGAGGAGCTGTCGGTCCGCGATGTAGATGAGGAGCGCGCTGCCGATGCCGAGCGTGAGCGAGATCGCGGCGATCACGCCGGTGAGGGCGATCGTCGGCCGATCCGCGATCGAGACGCCCATCAGTCCAAGCGGATACGGCTTCTGCGCCCAGTGCACATAGCGGAGGACGATCGCCATCGATCCCGCGGCCGCGGCGATGCCCGCCGCGTTGAGGCCGAAGACCTTCACGATGCGCATCGCGTCGGCGCGCATGGCGTCGCCGACCAGCCACGAGACCGTGCGGGCGTAGCGGCCCATGCGCGCACGGATGGTCGCGGCGTTCAGCATCTTTCGACGGGAACGATCGTACTACCGATCGGCGGTCGCCGCGACGCTCGCGGGAAGCGACGGGGCAGCCTTCGCACCGGTCGCTGCGCCGCGCGACGCGGGACCGAGCACCCGGCCGTAGAGCTCGACCAGCCGGCGCTCATAGATCGACCAGTTGTCGCGGGCGAGAAAGGCCGCGCAGCGCTCGCGCATCCGCTCGAGGTCGGCGTCGCTCACGGCGGCGACCACCGCCGCGATGTTCGCCGGGGTCACCGGATCCGCAAGCAGCACGCCGATGCCGTTTTCCTCGACGGCCTTCGCGAGCTCCGGGAAGGGACTCGCGAGGATCGGAACGCCCGCCACCGGATACTCCCAGATCTTGTTCGGCGTGCAGAACCAGTGGTTCAGGCAGACATTCTCGTAGGGAATCACGCCGAGCGAGCCGCCGGCGGTCCACTGGGCGAGCTCTTCCTGCGGCGCACCGGGCACGAAGCGGACGCGGGCCCCGGTCGGATCGACCTCGCCGGCGATGCGCCGGAGCTCCGGCTCGAAGTTGCCCCAGCCCATCATGACGAGGGCCCATCCCTCGGGCAGGAGCGGCGCGGAACGGACGAGGACATCGAGTCCACGATGACGGGCGAAACCGCCCTGATAGAGCAGGATGCGCGTCGAGTGAGGCAGGCCGGCGGCACGGTGGAGCCGTCCGTCATCGACGATCTTTTCGCCCGAATAGCGCGTCGCGTTGCGGACGATGACGGGCTCCGGCAGCGCCGGGTAGCGCTCACGCAGCGTCCGGCCGATCGACTCGTTCACGGTGACGAGGCCGTCGATGTGCGGCGCGAAGCGCCGATGCTTGCGACGACTTCGCTCGCGTTCGGCCTCACTGATGAGCGAGAGGTCGTCGTGCAGCTCGTGGCTGTCGAAGACGAGCGGACAGCCGACCGCCCGCTTGACGGCGAGCCCGATCGGCACCGCCTGAAGGTCATGGGCATGCACGGCGTCAGGCCGATCGGCGAGGACGAGCCTGAGGAGAGCCCGACGACGAAGCTGCGCCGCGTAGCGCGAACGCCACGGGGCGAGGCGTCGGTCGAGCCAGCCTTCGAGGGCGCTGAGCAGCTTCGATGAGGGAGTCGACTTGCTGGCCGAAGCGGGCTTCGGCGAGGCGGCCTTCGGCGTCGCGGTCGTCGAGGGGATCGCGGTCGGCTTCGGCTCGACCAGCCTGACGGCGGCCGTGACGGCGGCCGTCGGCGCGATCTTTGGGCTCGACTTTTGGCCCGACTTTTGGCCCGACCTTTGGATTGTCACGCCGCGCATCCACACCCGACGCGCCAGCATGAGCGTGAAGGGGACGGCAAGCAGCATGAGCGCCATGCCGAAGAAGGGTGCGCCCGCCACGCCGGTGACGACGAGGGCGAGCTCGGCGACGGCCACCAGAGCGACAATCGCCGCGAGCACGAAGTAGATGCGCCCGCGCGCCGCCATCACGCCGGACTTCCACTCGGCCCGGCGAATCACGACGCCGCTCGGCCGCACGGTGACCGCCTCGCTCACCTTCGCGTCCTGAATCCCGTAGATCGTGACCCGATACCCGGCCGCGGCGAGCCCGTCGGCTTCCTTCAGCACCCGCGCGTCGTGCGAGACGGAGTTGATGACGATCGCCGCGATATGGCGGGCGTCCTCTCCGGCTCGTGCGGTCTCGCGATGGACGGGCTGCTGCGCCATGGGTGTATCGGGCATCCGACCGCGGACGCGGCCGCACGACGGAAATGCCCCACACGGGCACCGTACCGAATCGCGGCGAGACCGGTCTTTACGGGATCTTAGCGAAATCGGCCGCGAGGGCACGCGTGCCCCCGACCCCGTCGAGAACCGCGGCCGCGATGCGCCGTGAGGCATCGCCCGCTCCGTACAGCGATGGCGCGGAGCTCGGCTTCGGCGCGGCCACCGCCGCCAGCAGCGTGCTCGCGACCTCGCCCGGAACGGCCGGATCCGCGAGGCGGTTCCAGCCATGCGTGACCAGTTCCGTCCACTCGGTGCGGTCGCGCAGGGTGACGCAGGGAACGCCGTGGAAAAACGCCTCCTTCTGCACGCCACCGCTGTCGGTCGCGATGAGCGTCGCGCCGGCCTCGAGGGCGTTCATGTCGAGGTAGCCGACGGGGTCGATGATGCGCACGCGCTTCGGCTGCAGCCCGCTCTCGGCCAGCCGCCCGCGGGTGCGCGGATGCAGCGGAAGGATCACCGGGATCCGCGCCGCAAGCGCATCGAGGCCGGTCACGATCTCGCGCAGGCACTCGAGCCGATCGGTGTTCTCCGCGCGGTGCACCGTAGCGAGGACATAGGGCGTTCCGCGCACGCCGAGATCGGCGACGACGGAGGACTTCGCGAGGGCGATCGGCGCGAAGGTCCGCGTCGCGTCGAGCATGACATCGCCGACCTGCATGACGCGCACGCCGCTCGGACCGCGCCGCATCCCGTCGACGATGCCTTCGGCGCGGAGATTCTCGACGGCGGTGTCCGTCGGACAGAAGAGCCAGTCGCTGAGATGGTCGGCGACGACGCGGTTGATCTCCTCCGGCATCGCCCGCAGGAAACTGCGCAGTCCCGCCTCGATGTGGGCGATCGGAACATGCAGCTTCGCCGCGGCGAGCGCACCGGCGACGGTCGAGTTCGTGTCGCCGTAGATGACGAGCATCGCCGGCTTCCGCTCGAGCATGACCGCCTCGATCCCGGCAAGCATCGCCGCGGTCTGCTTGCCGTGCGACCCGCTGCCGACGCCGAGGTTGTGCGCCGGCGGGGCGATGCCGAGCTCCTCGAAGAAGATGTCCGACATCGCCGCGTCGTAGTGTTGGCCGGTGTGGATCAGGCACTCGTCGAGGCCGGCCTCGGCGAAGGCGCGGGAGACGACCGCCGCCTTCACGAACTGCGGACGGGCGCCGACGACGGTGACGATGCGGGGTCGGTTGGTCATGCTTCGATCCGTTCGACTCGGCCGTCGCGGAGGCGGTAGCGGCCTCCGGTCGCCGGGCACGCACACTCCGCGCTCTGCCCCGGCGGCAAGGTCAGCGGCAGGTCAAGCTGCTCGCCGAACTCGCTCATCCAGCCCTTCTGGCGACCGGGAACGCCGAGGATGAGGGCATAGTCGGGCACATCGCGGTTGACGACCGCGCCGGCGCCGATGAAGGCGAAGCGCCCCACGGTCACGCCGCAGACGATCGTCGCGTTCGCCCCGAGCGTCGCTCCGCGGCGCACGAGCGTGGGCCGGTACTCGTCCTTGCGGACGATCGCGCTCCGCGGGTTGTAGACGTTCGTGAACACCATGCTCGGCCCGCAGAAGACGTCGTCCTCGAGCGTCACGCAGTCGTAGACCGAGACGTTGTTCTGGATCTTCACGTTGCTGCCGACCGTGACCTTGTTGCCGACGAAGACGTTCTGGCCGAAGACGCTGCGCTCGCCGATGCGGGCCCCGGAGCAGATGTGGCAGAAGTGCCAGACGCGGCATCCCGCGCCGAGGACCGCGCCCTCGTCGACGATCGCCGTCGCGTGACGCTTCCAGCCTCCGGGCATGTCGATCATGTCGAGCATCGTCGCGTTTCCCTTCGTGTCGGCCAATTCTTCACGATCAGTACTGGAGCGGCAGCGCCACCGTGCGGCCGTCGCGGGCGCTGAGATACGCGGCGATGAGCACCTCGAGGCTGCGCAGTCCCTCGCGGCCGTCGGTGAGCGGCTCGCTCGTCCCGCGCAGGGCATCGATCACGTTGCGGTAGTACGGCGTGTGGCCGTGACCGTAGACGCTCGTCGTCTCGTAGTTCGCGCGCTCGACCTCGGCGTCCCACTCCTTCGGCTCGGCGAACTCCCAGCGCTCGATCGCGTTCACCGCGACGCCGCCGATCTTCACCGTGCCGGTCTCGCCGAGGATCATGATGCTTCCCTCGATGTTCTTCGGGTACGCGAGCATCGTCACCGCGACCGATCCGAGCGCGCCGTTTCGCCAGCGCACCGTGAGCGTCGCGGTGTCCTCGACCTCGATCCTGCGCCCGAGCGTCGCGGTCATCGCGTGCACGCTCTCGATCGGGCCGACGAGGTAGTCGAGCAGGTCGATGTAGTGGCTCGCCTGGTTCATGAGCGCGCCGCCGTCGAGTTCCCAGGTCCCGCGCCACCGGTCGCTGTCGTAGTAGCTCTGCGGCCGCTGCCAGAGCACGTTGATGCCGACGAGGTGGATGCGCCCGAAGCGGCGCTCCTCGATCGCCCGCTTCAGCAGGCGGAGCGTCGTGTTGAAGCGGTTCTGCTTCACCACGAAGAGCCGGACGCTCGCGTCGTCGCAGGTCCGCACGAGATCGAGCGCGTCCTGCCATCGGGTCGCCATCGGCTTCTCGGTGACGACATGCACGCCGGCCCGCGCACACTTCATGCCCTGCGAGGCGTGCAGTCCGCTCGGCGTCGCGAGCACGACCACATCGATCGGATTCGCGCCGCTCGAGTGCGCCTCCAGCATGCGCTCGAGCTGCGGGTAGCGGGCCACGCCCGCGTCCAGGTGCGGGCATTCCTTCCACGGCAGGGCGTCGAATCGCGCGGGCACCGTGTCGCAGAGGGCGACGAGTCGCAGGTCCGCCGAGAGCCCGTTGAGGGCGCTCAGGTGGTTCCGGGCGATGCGTCCGCATCCGACGAGGGCGACGCGGATGGGACGGCCGATGATGGGCTCGAAGCTGAACATGAGTGGGCGTCGGGGAAACTAGCGAAGCAGACGGACGAGATGCGAGCAGACATGCTCGAGTTCGGCGTCGGTCATCCCCGCGAAGAGCGGAATGGAAAGCGAGCGCCGCCACGCGTCCTCGGCGCCGGGAAAGTCCTCAGGCCGCAGGCCGTAGCGGTCGCGCCAGTATGTCATGCGGTGAAGCGGACGGTAGTGGACCGAGACGCCGATGCCGGCCTCGGAGAGGGCCTGCGAAAGGGCGTTGCGGTCGATCGGCGAGGCGTCGGTGAGGCGAATCGGGAAGAGGTGCCACGCGTGTCCCTCCGGTTCGCAGGTCACGCTCGGAAGCTCGATCGCCGCGAGCCCCGCGAGCCGTTCGCGGTAGGCCTCGGCGATCGCGCGCCGGCCGCGGCGGAGCTCCTCGGCGCACTCGAGCTGGGCGAGCCCGATCGCCGCGTTGATGTCGGGCATGTTGTACTTGAAGCCCGGCGCGACCACGTCGTAGTCCCAGCTCGTTCCGGGCGTCGTGAATCGCTTCCAGACATCGCGGTCGATGCCGTGCACGCGCATGACGCGGCAGCGGGCGGCGATCGCGTCGTCGTCGGTGACGAGCATGCCGCCCTCGCCCGTCGTGATCGTCTTGTTGGCGTAGAAGCTGAAGCAGGTGATGCGGCCGAAGGAGCCGACCCGCCGTCCGCGGAGCGACGCGGGAAACGCGTGCGCCGCATCCTCGACGACGGTGAGTCCGCGGCGCGCGGCGACCTCGAGGAGTCCCGGTCCCTCCGGCCCGTCGAGCATCGGCGCCGGATGCCCGCCGTAGTGGACGGGCATGCAGAATCGCGCATCGGGATGCGCGGCCGCGGCGGCGTCGAGGATCTCCGGCGTCCAGGCCCGGGTCCGGGGATCGACATCGGTCACGATCACATCCGCGCCGAGGTAGCGGACCACTTCGGCGGTCGCGGTGAAGGTCATCGACGGGACGAGCACCTTGTGGCCGGGACCGACGCCGACGGCCTCGAGCGCGAGGTGCAGCGCGGCGGTGCAGGAGTTGACCGCGAGCGCGTGCCGCGCGCCGACCGCCGCGGCGAAGCCCGCCTCGAAGTCGAGGGCCATGCGTCCGGTGGTGAGCCAGCCGCTGTTCAGGACGCGCAGGACCAGCTCCGCCTCGCGCCCCGAGGGACGGAAACGAAAGAACGGCACGGACATCGCCGCGCCGCCGCTCCTCTCCGATGCGGTCACTTTCTCATCGCTCACGGGAGCCCCTGCGGACATCGGGCGGAGTGTAGCGGAACGGCGCTCGCAGTCCGTTCATCGGCCGACGATCCGCCGCAGGACCGCCCACGCCGTCCGGACGATGATGCGGAGGTCGCCAAGCGCCGAACGCGAGCGCACATAGGCCTCCGCGACGGCCAGCTTGCGCGGCAGCACCTCGTCCCGGTAGGCGACCTCCGGGTCCGCCGCCGCGGCCAGGATCGCCTCCTCGTCGATGTGGGCGAGCGAGGCCGGATCGGTGATCCCCGGCCGCACGCGCAGGACGATCTCCCAGCGCTCGCGGTGGACCTCCGTCCAGCGCGGGACCTCCGGGCGCGGACCGACCAGGCTCATGTCGCCGCGCAGCACATTGAACATTTGGGGAAGCTCATCAAGCTTCGTTCGGCGCAGGAATCGCCCGACGGCGAAGACCCGCGAGGTCTGGCCGGGCTCGAATCCGCCGCTGCCGGCCTTCGGCGCTCCGCGCATCGACCGGAACTTGAGGAGCGTGAAGGGACGGCCGCCGCGTCCGACGCGGACCTGCCGGAAGAGCACCGGCGACCCGTCCGCGACCAGGATCGCGCAGGCGATCACCGCCATGATCGGAGCGAGCGCGATCGTGAGCGGAATCGCGAGAAGGAGATCAAGGAGTCGCTGGCGCATCGCCCTCCCGCCCGGCGGCCGGCTTCGGAATCCAGAGAATCGCGTGGGTACGGAGGAAGGGCACCGCCCGCGCGCAGCGATAGGCCCACGCGCCCATCCGCGCGACGACCCGTCCGATCGGCGGCGCGACGGTCACGCGCGCGACAAAGGCGGGCGCCGCCGGAAAGAGCTCGCGCACGCGCCGCACCGGCACGCCGCGCACATCGCGGTTCCGCGGATTGTCCACGGTGAAGTCGTACCAGAGGATCGCGCCGCCGGGCCGGAGCAGCTCCCACATGCGCCGCGCGACCCGCTCGCGCAGCCTCTCGTCGAGGATGCTCGTGAAGACGGTGCTCTGGAAGACGACATCGAAGGAACCCTCCGGCAGGTCGAGCGTCGAGGCGTCGCCGCCGACGATGCGCACCTCCGCGGGCAGCCGCGCCCGGGCGGCGGCGAGCCGCTCCGGCAGCAGTTCGTTGCCGACGATCCGCGCCGGATCGAGTCCCATCGCGATGAGGCGGGCGATCTCCGCGCCGCCGCCGCAGCCGATCTCGAGGAGCGCGAGACGACGGAGATCGCCGCGAGCGTGGCGCTCGAGGAGCGTGCGATAGATCGTCTGGCGTTCCGCGATCATGCTGCGCGCGAAGGCGTCATCGCCCGGAGCGGGCGCCGCCCGCTCGGCGCGGCGGGCGTAGCGCTCGCCGATGCGCGCCAGTTCGGGATCGCTCATCGGCGCGCTCCGCGCGCCGGATTGCGATCGGCCTTCGCCTCGCGCATCGTCTCGACGAATCGCTCGGCGATCACCGCATAATCATGCTCACTCCGCACGAAGCGCTGGCCGCGCCGGCCGAGCTCGTCGCGCGCGTCCGTCGGCATCGCCCGCAGGCGCTCGATCGCCTCGACGAGCGCCGCCGGATCCTCGGCCGGCACGCGCAGGCCGCACTCGGCCTCGCCGATCGGATCGTTGCCCGCCGTGTACGAGCCGAGCACCGGGCGGCCGGAGAGCATCGCGTCGAAGATCTTGTTCATCCCGATGCCGAAGCGGAAGAGCGGTTCGGCGCGGAGGCCGACCCAGATCGCGTCGAGGGACGCGAGCGTCGCGAGCGCCGCGTCGCGCGGGAATCGCCCCGCGAAGCGCACATGACGAAGCCCGCGCTCGGCGACGAACCGCTCGTAGTCGTCGAGCGAACGGCCCGCGCCGAGGAGGAGGACCGACACGCCGCGGCCGTCGAGCGATGCGGCCGCGTCGAGCAGCGTGCGGATCGCGTAGGCGTCGGATATCCCGCCGGCGTAGCCGATGACGAAGCGTCCCGCGGCGCGCTCGCCGGCGACCCACGCGGCGAGCTCGGCGGGCACCGCCTCAGGCCCGGGGAGGGCCGCGCCGCCGTCGACGCCGTTGGGGAGAAAGCGAAATCGTCGGGGATCCAGACCGCGCCCCGCGAGATGGTCGAGTGTCTTCGGCAGGATCGAGACGACGCGGTCCGCGGTACGGCAGAAGCGGTCCTCGGCGCGCTGCAGCAGCCGGATGTAGGGATGCCCCGCCGAGTAGCCGCCGAGCTCCATCGGACTCAGCGGCCAGAGGTCATGGACCTCGAAGAGCAGTGCCGCACCCGCACGGTTCGCGGCGCGCTCGCAGGGGCCGTAGTCGAGCGGATAGGTGCTCGAGGCGATGATCGCGTCGATCGGACCCTCGTCGGCGATGCGGCGCAGCTCGCCGCGCAGGCGCCAGAGGAATGTCAGCATGTTCCGGATGCGCCCGAGTCCGTTGCCCCGGTACGCCGGCGTGCGCAACCATCGGTATTCGACGCCGTCCACGCTCTCGACGCTCCGTCCGGCCGAGAGCGTCGGATTCTCGTTGCGGAGATGCGAATGGCTCGCCGCGACCACGATCGGGTGATGCCCCGACGCTCGCCACGCCCGGGCGAGGAAGTAGGGGCGGAACTCCATCCCGTGGCGGGGCGATCCGGCGTAGTGGTTGACGAGGACGATGCGCATGAACGGCCGGCGACGGCGGACCGGCGCTGCTCGCGATCGGCAGGTCCGAGATCGGATCGTCGCAGATTCCGGACCTCGCTGTCATCCCGCGTCAGCCCCGGGTTCCCCGCGTCGCCGGACCGGCCGCGGGCGCAGCGCCGCAGTACGATGCCGTGGATGGACGCACCGATCCGCCAGCTCCGTCGCCTCGCCGCGCTCTCGCGGCCGACGAAGCAGGCGGTTCTCCTCCTCCTCGACTCGGCGCTGGTCGCCGGCGCGGTCTGGGCCGGCTTCGCGCTGCGGCTCGGCGAACCGATGCCCGATGAGTACCTCCGCCACTGGTGGCTGAGCGCCGTCGCGGTCGCGGGCACGATTCCCGTCCTCTGGGTGCTCGGCCTCTACCGCGAGGTGACGCGGCACACGACATCGAGCCTGCTGCGGCTCGTCGTGCAGGGCTCGGCGATCGCGAGCCTCATCCTCGGGATGGCGATGTACTGGCTCGCCGCGCCGAGCGCGCCGCGCTCCTTGCCGCTCATCTACTTCATGATCGCGACGGCGTTCCTCGGCGGGCTGCGCTGGGCGATCCGATCGCTTCTCGCCCGCATCAACGACGGATCGCGCGAGCCGGTCATCATCTACGGCGCGGGCGTCGCCGGCATTCGTCTCGTCGAGGCGCTCGGCTCGATGGGCCGCTATCGCCCCATCGCGATCGTGGACGACAACCCGAAGCGCCAGCGCTCGCGCATCGCGGGGGTGCCGGTCCTCGCGCCGTCGGCGATCCCGTCGATCCTCGCGAAGCGCGGCGTGCGCCTCGTGCTGCTCGCGATCCCATCGCTCTCGCCGCAGCGGCGCAAGGCGATTCTCGAGCGGCTGCTCGAGATCCCGGTCGCCGTGCGTTCGGTGCCGCCGCTCCACGAGCTGCTCTCGGAACGCGCCTCCTTCGACGATCTCCGCGAGATTCCGGTGACCGATCTCCTCGGACGCGAGACGGTCGATCCGGACCGCGATCTCCTCGCCAAGGCGATCGCGGGACGCCGGGTCCTGATCACCGGCGGCGGCGGCTCGATCGGCAGCGAGCTCGCCCGGCAGAGCATCGCCCACGGCGCGGCGCGGGTGGTCCTCTACGAGCGCAGCGAGCATGCCCTCTTCTCGATCGAGCAGGAGCTGCGCGCGCTCGCCGACGAGCGCGGCTGCGATCTCGTTCCGGTCCTGGGTGACATCCTCGATCGCGAGCGGCTCGAGCAGGCGTGCCGCGCCTTCGCCATCGAAACGCTCTTTCATGCCGCGGCGTTCAAGCATGTTCCGCTCGTCGAGCGGAACGTCACCGAGGGCATCGCCAACAACACGCTCGGCACGCAGAGCGCTGCCGAGGCCGCCGAGGCCGCCGGCGTGCGGCGCTTCGTCCTCATCTCGACCGACAAGGCCGTGCGCCCGACGAACGTGATGGGCGCGAGCAAGCGGCTCGCGGAGCTCGTCCTGCAGGCGATCGCCCGGCGCGGCTCGCAGACCGTCTTCACGATGGTCCGCTTCGGCAACGTGCTCGGAAGCTCCGGTTCCGTCGTTCCGATCTTCAAGCGGCAGATCGCCCGCGGCGGCCCCGTGACGGTGACGCACCCCGATGTCATCCGCTACTTCATGACGATCCCCGAGGCCGCGCAGCTCGTCATGCAGGTCGCGGGTCTGGCCGAAGGCGGCGATGTCTATCTGCTCGACATGGGCGAGCCGGTCCGCATCATCGATCTCGCGAAGCGCATGATCCGTCTCGCCGGCAAGGCGTCCAGCACGCCCGACTCGCGCGACGGCATCGAGATCAAGCTCACCGGCCTGCGCCCCGGCGAGAAGCTGCACGAGGAGCTCCTCATCGACGGAACCGCGCGGCCGACCTCGCATCCCTCGATCTTCCGGGCAGAGGAGACGCCCGTGCCGTGGCCGGAGATGCAGCGGACCCTCGACGCGATCGCCCGGGCGTGCGCGATCGGCGACGCCGCGACGGCGCGGACGATCCTGGCCCACGCCGTGCCCGAGTATCGCCCCGAGGTCGAGGAGCATGACGTGCTCTCGCGCGGCGGCGAACGCGAGAACATCCAGACGGAGCGCGACGAACGGCCGTGAGCCGCATGCTCGTCGTGAACGGCATCGGCGACGCGGCGCTCGCCTTTCGCGGCCCGCTCATCCGCGATCTCGTCGCCGCGGGCCATGAGGTGACGCTGTCGACTCCGAGGCCCGAGGTCGCCGACGCCGCGGCCGTCGAGCGCGGCGTCGCCGAGCTCGGCGCGACGCTGCGCTACGCGCCGCTCGACCGGACCGGACTCGGCCTGCGGAAGGAGCTGCGTGCGCGGCGCCACTACGAGGAGCTCATCGCCGCACTGCGACCCGATGCGGTCTTCGCGAGCAATCCGAAGCCGGTGTTCCATGTGCTGCCCATCGCCGAGCGGCTCGGCGTGCGGCGACGCGTCGCGATGATCACCGGCCTCGGCTACGCGTTCATCGGCCGTTCGCTGAAGGCCCGAGCGCTCCGCCTCGTCGCCTGTCGGCTCTACCGGCGCTCGCTCGCGACGGCGACGGCGATCGTCTTCCAGAACGCGGATGACCGTGCCGAGCTCGAGCGCCGCGGCGTCCTGCCGCCGCACGCGCCGACGGTCATGGTGGGCGGCAGCGGCGTCGATCTCGAGCGATTCCCGATGCGCCCGCTGCCCGAGGGACCAACCCGCTTCCTCATGGTCGCGCGGCTTCTCGGCGACAAGGGCGTCCGCGAGTTCGCGGCGGCCGCACGACGGGTCCGGGCCCTTCGACCGGATTGCTCCTTCCGCCTCGTCGGCTGGATCGACGGGAATCCCGCCGCGATCGCTCAGGCCGAGTTGGATGCGTGGGTGCGTGAGGGTTCGCTCACCTGTCCCGGGCGGCTCGACGATGTCCGTGAGGAGCTTGCCGCTGCCCATGTCTTCGTGCTGCCCTCCTATCGCGAGGGGATGCCGCGCAGCACGCTCGAGGCCCTCGCGACGGGACGGCCGATCATCACGACCGACGCGCCCGGCTGCCGGGAAACGGTGCTTCCCGGGGAGAACGGCCTGCTGGTTCCGCCGCGCGACGCCGACGCGCTCGCCGACGCGTGCATCCGGCTCGCGGACGATCGGGAGCGGCTGGTGCGGATGGGTGCGGCGTCGAGAAAACTCGCCGAATCGCGCTTCGATGTCCGCGCGGTGAACGCCACCCTGCTCGGGCTCCTGACATAATCCGCCCGTGAGCGCCGCCCGACTGCCGATGCCCGCGATCCCGCTGTGGCCGCCGCCGCGCGAGCGGCGAAGCGCAGCGGAACTGCTCGATGCGGCGGAAGCGCGCGATCCCTTCGGCCACGGCGTGCACGCGATCGCCGCGGGGCTCTTCCTCGGCGGCGCCGGCGTCGCGACCTCGACGATCGCCATCGGCACGGTGCTGCTCGTCGCGATCGCCCTCCTCCGACTGCCGCACACCTGGCGCTGCTACGCGCCGCTCCTCTCGATCGGCGCGATTCCGATCGGAATCGCCTGGGTCGCCTGGGCGTTCGCAAGCCTCGCGTGGAGCCCCGATCCGGTCGAAGGCTTCGATCAGCTCGGCTCCTTCCGCATGCTGCTGGTGGTTCCGGCGCTCTGGCCGGTCATGCGCCACCGCCGCGGCCTGGTGCTGTGCCTCCTCGTCGGCATGCTCGTCCAAGTCGTCGCCCAGGCGCTGACCTACACCGGGCTCGTCACCTCCCACAACGACGGCTTCGACCGCCACACCGGCCTCGGCTCCCACCCGGGCTATGTGACGCTCTGGCTCACCATCGCCGCCCTCGCCGCCGGCGCCCTCATCCGCGACGCGAAGCCGCGCGCACGCGTCGCCCTCGTCGTCGCCATGCTGCTCCTCGTCGTCGGTGCCTTCGTCGCCGGCGGGCGCGGCTCGCTCCTCGGCCTCTTCGGCGGCGCCGCGGCGCTCCTCGCCCTGACCGTCGCCTCCACGCGCATCACCAGGGGGCAATGGATCGTCGGACTCGGCCTCACGCTCACCGTCGCCGGAACGGTGCTCGCCCTCCGCGGCGAGGAGCTCGGCAAGGCCGTGACGAACGCCCAGAAGCAGATCGCCCGCAGCGAGTCGCGCGGCGATCCGCGCGGCTCGGCCACCTACCGGCTCTATTGGTGGGGACTGGCCTCCGACGCATGGAGCGAGCATCCCGTCCTCGGCATCGGCGCGGGCGGATGGCGCGAATGGGCGATGGCCTTGCCGGAGACCGAGGAACTGGCCGCGCGGCTGAAGACCGATCCGGAGCGCCTGATCCTCGCCCATCCCCACTCGACCTATCTGCAGACCCTCGCCGAAACGGGCCTCGTCGGCGGGGCGCTGACGCTCCTTCTCGCCCTCGCGATCGTCGGTCGCGCGACCGCGACGGCCCGCACCGATGCGGTCGCCGCCGGCGCCTTCGCCGGACTCGTCGCGTGGGCGATCGCCGCTGCGTTCGAAGGCCAGCACATCAGTTCGCGACCGGTCGGCGCCTTCGCGGTCCTCTTCGCGCTCGCGCTTCTCCCGTCACTGCTGCCGCGGGCGCAGGCGATCGCCCGCCCCAACGCCGGCCCCGGATCTGGCGGCTGACGATGTGCGGGCTTGCCGGCATCCTCGACCGCGCGGGCGTGCTTGCCGAACCCGAGACGACGCTCGAGCGGATGGCCGCGACCCTCGCCCATCGCGGTCCGGACGACGGAAGCGTCGCGTGGCTGCCCGACGCCGGCCTCGGATTCGCGTTTCGGCGCCTCGCGATCCAGGATCTCTCGCCAGCCGGTCGCCAGCCGATGACCTCGGCGAGCGGGCGCTACCTCATCGTCCTGAACGGCGAGATCTACAACTTCCGCGAGCTGCGCACCGCGCTCGACGCGACGCGCCTGCGTGGCACGAGCGACACCGAGGTCTTTCTCGAACTCATCGACGCGATCGGGCCGCGCGCCGCCCTCGACCGCGCGGTCGGCATGTTCGCGTTCGCGCTGTGGGACCGCGCGGAACGCGAGCTGATCCTCTGCCGCGACCGACTCGGCGTGAAGCCGCTCCATGTCGGCGCCACCGGCGAGACGCCCTTTGCGCTTGCGGACGGTCCGCTCGGACATCGCTCGCTCGTCTTTGCGAGTGAGATCCGGGCGATGCGTCCGGTGCCCGACATGCGCTTCGCCGTCGATCGCGCGGCGCTCGGCGGTCTGCTGCGATATTCCGCGGTGCCCGGCCAGCGCACGATCCATCCGACGATCGCGAAGGTACCGCCAGGCCATCTCGTCCGGGTGCGCGAGGGACGCATCGCGATCGAGCGCTACTGGTCGGCGCGAGCGAGCGCGATGCGCCCGCTGACACCGACGCCGTCGCGCGACGAGGCGCTCGCCCGGACCGACGAGCTGCTGCGCCGCTCGATCGCGCGGCGCATGATCGCCGATGTCCCCGTCGGCGCCTTTCTCTCGGGCGGCGTCGACTCAAGCCTCGTCGTCGCCCTCATGCATGCCGCGGCACCGGGGCGCATACGGGCCTTCACGCTCGCCACCGACGACCCCCGACACGACGAGTCGACGCGCGCCGCGGCGATCGCCAGGCATCTCGGCGTCGAGCATGTGGTCCTGCGGGCATCACCGTCCGACGCGCTCGCCCTGGTGCCGACCCTCGCATCGATCTACGACGAGCCCTTCGCCGACAGCTCGCAGATCGCGACGGTCCTGATCGCGAAGCTTGCCCGCCGACAGGTCACCGTCGCCCTCACCGGCGACGGCGGCGACGAGGTCTTCGGCGGCTACGAGCGACACCGAGCGATTCCGCGCATCGCCCAGATCGCGTCGCGCATGCCTGCGGCGCTTCGCCCGGCCGCGAGCCGCGCCCTCGCGATGGCCGCGCCCATGCTGGCCCGCATCGGCGGAGCGCGCGTGCACAAGATCGCGCCGCTGCTCGCCGAGCCGGACGGCTGGTCGATGTATCGGCGCGTGCTCCTCACCGATCCGGACGCGGACGCACTGCTCCTCGACGCGGTCCCCTGCCCGACGACGCTCGACGATCCCGCGTGGATGCTTGATGACCGCGCTCCGCTCGAACGACGCCTGATGCAGGCGGATCTCGTCGGCTACCTCGTCGACGACATCCTGGTGAAGGTCGATCGCGGCACGATGGCGGTCGGCCTTGAGGCCCGCGAACCCCTGCTCGACCACGAGCTCATCGAGTACGCGCTCGGGCTGCCGATCGAGTTCCACGGCGGCGGGCGCACGAAGCCGCTCCTGCGGACGCTCCTCGGCCGGCACCTGCCGAACGAGCTGGTGGAGGGGCCGAAGCGAGGCTTCTCCGTCCCGCTCGACGCCTGGCTCCGCGGGCCCCTGCGCGACTGGGCCGAGTCGCTCCTCGACCCCCGCCGGATCCGCTCCGGCGGCCTTCTCCGCCCCGACGCCGTCGCGGCACTTTGGGCTGGATTCCTCGGCGGAAAGCCCTGGGAGCACCGGGTCTGGAATGTGCTGAGCTTCGAGGCCTGGCGGACGACCTGGGGCGGGGGCTGATCGCGCGGCCCGCGGCGGTTCTCGGAACCGGCACGGAACCCGAAGCGAATCCGCGACCATCGGGGCCCTCCTGCCGATAACGGAAGCATGCTCCCGATCGACGGCCTGATCGTTCGCCGCACCGCCCGCCTCCTCGCGGCGCTGGACCAGATGAACCGCGCCGCCAAGGGCGTCCTTCTCATCGTCGATGGCGACGGACGCTTCGAGCGAACCGTGACCGACGGCGACCTCCGCCGACTCCTGCTCGCCGGGCAGTCGCTCGACGCGACGCTCGAGTCGCTTCCGCGCATCGAGAGTCTCACGCTCGGGGCCGACGCGCCGACCTCGGCGATCGCCCAGGCGATGGACGCTCGGAAGATCGATCAGGTGCCGGTCGTCGATGCGGACCGCAGGCCGGTCGGCATCTGGCTCCGCCGCGAACTGCCCACGCCGATCCTTCTCTCGACGCCGCATCTCTCCGAGTTCGAACAGGATTATGTCGCCGAGGCCTTCCGCACCAACTGGATCGCTCCGCTCGGACCGAATGTCGACGCGTTCGAACAGGAGCTCGCCGCGAAGATCGGCGTGCGTCACGCGGCCGCGCTCTCGAGCGGCACGGCGGCGATCCACCTCGGCCTCCGGGTGCTCGGCGTCGGTCAGGGCGACGAGGTCTTCTGCTCCTCCTTCACCTTCGCCGCGAGCGCCAACCCGATCGTCTATCAGAATGCCGTGCCGGTCTTCATCGATAGCGAACCGGAGAGCTGGAACATGTCGCCGGTCGCCCTGCGGCGAGCTTTCCGCGACGCGGAGCGCCGCGGCCGTCTGCCGCGCGCGGTGATCGTGGTGAGCCTCTACGGCCAGAGCGCGAACATGCCGGAGATCGCGGCGATCTGCGACGAGTACGGCGTGCCGATCCTCGAGGACGCGGCCGAATCGCTCGGCGCGACCTGCCACGGACGGCAGAGCGGCACCTTCGGGCGGATCGGCATCTACTCCTTCAACGGCAACAAGATCATCACGACCTCGGGTGGCGGCATGCTCGTCTCGGATGACGCCGCGCTCGTCGATCAGGCCCGATTCCTGTCGACGCAGGCCCGCGATCCCGCGCCGCACTACCAGCATTCGGTGATCGGCTTCAACTATCGCATGAGCAACATTCTCGCCGGCGTCGGCCGCGGACAGTTGCGCGTGCTCGACGATCGCGTCGAGAGCCGCCGGGCGATCTTCGACCGCTACCGCGAGGGGCTCGCCGACATCCCGGGCATCACCTTCATGCCCGAGCCGGCGTGGAGCCGCTCGACCCGTTGGCTGACCACCTGCACGATCGACCCGAGCGTCGTCGGCATGACCCGCGAGCGATTCGTCGAGCGCCTCGCCGCCGAGCGCATCGAGGCCCGCGCAGCCTGGAAGCCGATGCACCTCCAGCCGGTCTTCGCCGAGTGCCGCTATGTCCAGCACGGCGAGACGAGCGTCTGCGATCGCCTCTTCGAGGATGGACTCTGCCTGCCGAGCGGCTCCAACATGACCCCGATGCAACAGGAACGGGTCATCGAGGCGGTGCGCAGGATCGCGACGGAGAACGCCGCGGCACGCACGCTCGTCCGCCCCGCGGCGCGCCTGGCGGGGTGAGCGCCGAGAGCCCTCGTGCGACGCGCGGACCCTCGCGAACGCGGCACCATTGGAACGACACTCTCCCATGCCCACGCTCGTCACCGGCGCCGCCGGATTCATCGGATCGCATGTGGCCCATCGCCTGCTTGACCGCGGCGACGAGGTCGTCGGCATCGACAATCTGAACGACTACTACGATGTGACGCTGAAGGAGGCGCGCCTCGCCCGGCTCACCGCGCGACGAGGCTTCACCTTCGTGCGCCTCGATCTTGCCGACCGCGACGGCATGGCCGCGCTCTTCGCCAAGCATCGATTTCCAGGCGTCGTCCATCTCGCGGCGCAGGCGGGCGTGCGCTACGCCGCGACCAACCCGCATGCGTATGTCGAGAGCAATCTCGTCGGATTTCAGCATGTGATCGAAGGCTGCCGACACAACGGCTGCGGACATCTCGTCTACGCGAGCACGAGCTCGGTCTACGGCGGCAACGCGAAGCTCCCCTTCAGCGTGCACGACAACGTGGACCACCCGCTCTCGCTCTACGCCGCGACGAAGAAGGCCAACGAGCTCGTCGCCCACAGCTACAGCCATCTCTTCGGCCTGCCGACGACGGGCCTCCGATTCTTCACCGTCTACGGACCGTGGGGCCGCCCGGACATGGCCCTCTTTCTCTTCACGAGAAACATGCTCGCGGGCAAGCCGATCGATGTCTTCAACCACGGACGGCACACCCGCGACTTCACCTTCGTCGACGACATCGCCGAGGGCGTGGTGCGGGCGCTCGATCGCCCCGCGAAGCCGAATCCGGCGTTCGATCCGACCGCGCCCGATCCCGCGACGAGCGGCGCGCCGTGGCGCGTCTACAACATCGGCAACAGCGCGCCGGTCGAGCTCCTTCGCTACATCGAAGTCCTCGAGCGCGAGCTCGGAACGAAGGCGACGCTGAATCTCCTGCCGCTCCAGCCGGGCGATGTCCCCGACACCTGCGCCGACGTGCAGGCCCTCATCGACGATGTCGGCTACCGGCCGAACACGCCGATCGAGACCGGCATCGCCCGCTTCGTCGCGTGGTACCGCGCGTACTACGGCGTGTGACGAGGCGGCACTTTTGTGAGCGATTCAACACAGCAATCTGCACTATTCCACCAGAGAACCACAGAGGCACAGAGGGCACAGAGGCAGCACAGAGAAGCCAACGGAGAGAGGGACGCTGTCGCGCGAACTCGTAAGGGCAGACTGGACTTGACTTGGATCGGGACAACTCAATGTGCCCAGCGCTGGTGCTCCTCAAGTCCCTCTGGCACCGGCACCTCTCCATCGAGGCGCGCACAATCCGTCCTCTCTTTTGCCCTCTCTGTGCATCCTCTGTGCCCTCTGTGCCCTCTGTGCCTCTGTGGTTCTCTGGGTGATTTGTGCAGAATCCTGAACACAGAGGCGCACGAACGCCCCGCCGCGCAGACCGAGCCGCCTCCCTCTATCATCCGTGTCCCATGGCATCGGTCTGCTTCTACTTCCAGGTTCACCAGCCGTTCCGTCTGCGTCGGTACTCGGTGTTCGCGACCGATCCCTTCTACTTCGACAACGAGGCGAACCAGAAGATCTGCCTGAAGGTCGCCGACAAGTGCTATCGGCCGACGACGGCGAAGATCCTCGACCTCGTGCGGCGCCATGAGGGACGCTTTCGCGTCGCATACTCCATCAGCGGCGTCTGCATCGAGCAGATGAAGCAGTGGTGCCCCGATGTCATCGACATGTTCAAGGAGCTCGCCCAGACCGGCGCCTGCGAGTTCATCAACGAGACGACGCACCACTCGCTCAGCTTTCTCTTCTCGCGCAGCGAGTTCGACGAGCAGGTCGCCAATCACGAGCGGCTCGTGCGCGAGACCTTCGGCGTCTCGCCGACGATCTTCCGCAACACCGAGCTCATCTACTCCGACGAGCTCGCGGCGCACATCGCGAAGCGCGGTCGCCACCGGGCGATCCTCTGCGAGGGCGTCGACGGCCTCCTCGGCTACCGCTCGCCGAACTATGTCTATGTCCCGCCGGAGGGCGGCGACGATCTCGCCGCGCGACCGGTCAAGCTCCTCCTGAAGAACTTCCGGCTCTCCGACGACATCGCCTTCCGCTTCTCCAATCGCGGCTGGAAGGAATGGCCGCTCTCCGCCGAGAAGTTCGCGAAGTGGGTCAACCAGATCAACGGTGACGGCTACTGCTGCAACCTGTTCATGGACTACGAGACCTTCGGCGAGCACCAGTGGGCCGACACGGGCATCTTCGAGTTCCTCGACGCGCTGCCGGGCTGGATCTACGACACGAATCCCGGCCACAACGACTTCCTGACGCCCTCGCAGGTCATCGACTGCTATCCGCCGGTCGGCGAGTATCGCGTTCCGAAGTTCATCTCCTGGGCCGACACCGAGCGCGACCTTTCCGCGTGGCTCGGGAATCCGATTCAGGACAACGCCGCCGCCGAGCTCTACCGCCTGGAGGGTCCGGTGAAGGCCCGACACGCCGCGGGCGACGAGCACATCCTCGAGGACTGGCGCAAGCTCACCACGAGCGATCACCTGTACTACATGTGCACGAAGTACTGGGCCGACGGCGATGTCCACAAGTACTTCTCGCCGTACGACAGCCCGTACGACGCCTACATCAACTTCATGAATGTCCTCGACAACATGAAGGTCCGCGCCGGCATGTGAGGCGACGGCCGAGGCGGCATGCGAGCGCGCAGGCGCTCGAGTGTTACCATGCGCCGCATGACCGCCACGATGCCCACCACCATGTCCCGCGACGAGCTTGCGAAGCTCATCGCCGAGGCGTCGCTTCTCCGCGGCACCTTCACGCTGCGGAGCGGCAAGACGAGCAACTACTACCTCGACAAGTACCTCTTCTCGACGCAGCCGCGCGTGCTCGCCGAGTTGGGCCGCATGTTCGCGGCGCGCGTCCCGCTGCGCACGACGCGGCTCGCCGGCGCCGAGCTCGGCGGCATTCCGCTGGTCTCGGCCGCATCGATGGCGACCGGCATGCCCTGCCTCTTCATCCGCAACCAGAAGAAGGACTACGGCACCGCGAAGCAGCTCGAGGGGAAGCTCGAGAAGGGCGACAAGGTCACGATCGTCGAGGATGTCGCGACCACCGGCGGTCAGGCGCTCGAGGCGGCGCGCGTCCTCCGCGAGGCCGGCGCCGAGGTGCTCGCGATCATCGCCACGATCGACCGGCTCGAAGGCGCCCGCGAGAACATCGAGAAGGAGGGCATCGACTTCGACGCCCTCTTCACGGTGCGCGATCTTGGCGTCGTCTAGCGGCGCTTCACAGGACAGGTGCTGATGCCGATCAGCGTGTAGAGCGGGCAGCTTCCGATGAGGCCCGTCAGGATCGGCACGATGCCGATGAGGCCCCACATCGTCTTCGGTCCGACGAAGACAATGGAGAGGAGTCCGATGCCGATCAGCACGCGGATCGCGCGCTCGACGGGATGTTCGTTGGTCGGGAGAAGTGACTTGGGTTGGTTCGACATGGGTCGTCCTGAGGAAGAGCACGAGGGAGAGAGGCGGACACGGGGCCGTCCGGTGGGACAGACCACGAAACAGAGACATTGATATCCGGATTAGTTCCCAGATACATGGTTTCTCCGAAGCGGCGGACGGAGAACACGCTGCGCCGCTTCGGCTCAGCCGCCCTTCGGCGCGTTCCGCCAGAGCCACACGAAGCCGACGAGACCGCAGGGCGCGATCACCGCGACCTCGATGAGGCGGTTGACGAGCTCGGCCGCGAGCCCGCGTTCGAGGCTCGCGCCGACGAGCAGCGGCGCGAGCAGACCGACCGCCCACTCCCGCAGGCCGATGCCGTTACTGACGAAGGGCACCATCGTCGCGATCATGCTGACGCATGCGACGGCCACGCTCGCGTGCCAGGGAATCGCCGCGCCGGTGATGCGGAACGCGAGGTCGTAGCGGAGCGCGGTCAGGAGCGTCTCGACGAAGCGCAGGAGAAACGCCGGCGCGAGGCCGCGCCATCGATCGCGGGCGAGCAGCAGGAGCGTCCCGACGGCCAGAGGCGTCGCGACGCCGAGCGCGGGCGGCAGTTCCGCGGCGTGCACGGCGAGCATCGACGGCACCAGGAGCAGGAGCACGAACGCACTGAGGGCCATCGCCTCGACGATGGTGCGGATCGAGTCAACCGGCCGAATGCCGTGGCGCTGCCGATGGAAGAGAACCCGACCCACGAGTCCTGGCCGGAGCGGCAGGTAGTTCGCGAGCGCCGTCGACGCCATGAGCGCCTGCATCTCGATCGCCCCCACCGGACCGAAGCGACGCGTGAGGAGCCAGAAGACCGCGCCGGTCAGGAAGACGCTCGCGAGCATCGTCGCCGCCATCAGCCCGATCAGGCCGAGCGAGGCTGAGCGCGTGGCATCGGCCGCCGCAGCGAGCGCCTCGCGCTCGCGCAGGACGACGAACGCCGCCGCCGCGAGCAGGAGGAGGCCGATGAGGCTCGCGATCGGCCGGGCGCGCGAGGACCACTGTCGCGCCGCGGCGAGGATCGTGACGCCGCGGCTCGGCTCGTCGGGGTCATGCGACCCCCCCGTTGGATGCCTCATGGGAGTCATCGTCGCAGCCGACGGTTATGGCCGCTTCGGCTCGCCCGTCGCATCACCCGCAGGCGTACCCGCAGGCGACTCGTTCGGCGGAGGCTGCGTGGCTCCCGGCTCCGACGATCCCTCACCCGCCGGCGCCTCGCCGCCCTGCTCAGGCAGTCCGCTGTTCCCGAGGTTGAAGTCGCGTCGCGAGATCTCCTCGTCGTGCAGCAGCATCTCCTTGATGATGCGTCCGTACCGAGCGATGCGTGCGTCGCCCGACGCGATCGCCTCCTCGATGACCGGATCGGTCGACACCGACGCGCGGCGCACGAGGAAGCTCAATCGCACCAGCGGATCCGTCGACTGCCTGGCGACGGCCAGCGTCGGTGCGAGCGGCGGGATCTCGTCGGGCAGGACGACGAGGAGCCACGCCTGCGTGACCGGATCGAGTCCCGACCAGATGCCCGGAAGGGCCTCCCAGAGCGCGGCGAGGGCCAGCTTGCGGGCGTCGGGATAGTTGCCCGGCCTGCGGTGCGCGTCGCTCGCGGCGCCGGCGACGGCGACGAGATCGATCAGGTCCGCGGGGGATGACGCCGTCTTCGCCCGCTCGATCGCGAGTCCGATGCCCTCGTCGGTCAGCCGGATGCCCTCGATGCGGATGAGGTCCGCGGTCGCCTCGTCACCGAAGTACCCGGGCCGGAACCCGCCCTGCGTGATGCGCCAGTTCACCATGCCGCGCAGCGAGACGCTACAGCCCGGCTGCACGAACTGGAGCATGGCGATGCCGAAGTCGGTGTACGCGAGATCGACCGGAACGCTGAGCGTGCCGCGCGGCGGAATCACGAACGATCGCGCCAGCGAACCCATCTCGCCGGTGAAGGTGATCTCGGACGCGTTGACCGACTGGACCGAGCCCTGAAAAATGTAGATGTCGTTGACCGGGCCGGCGTCGCTGATCGCGAGCGGCCACTGCGTCGTGTTGGTGAGTTCGAGGGTGAGCGGGAGCGGCTCGAGCACCGTCGTGGGCCGGCTGCCCCAGCGAATGCGGGCGACGAGCGGCCGTGCGCCCTCGCGCAGCATGCGGTCGAAGCTCTGGGGCACGCTGGCCGCGAGCGACTCGAGCGCCGCGATCTCCTCGTCGTCGGGAATCGCCGTGCCGAGAAGCTTCGCGAGCCGGTCGCGGGCGTCGATGCCGACCATCGTGCTGCGTCCGGCACGCCAGATCTCGAGGAGCGCCAGCGCGCCGCCGCGCTTGTCCCCCGCCGCGATCTGCGCCAGCGCCAGTCCGAGCGCCGCCGCCGGCGTCTCGCCCTCGCCCCGATCGCGAATCGCCTGGAAGAGCGGCAGCGCCGAAGCCGGCTGCTCCGAGCGGAGCGCCGACCAGGCCGCGTAGCGGGCCTTTGCGGCGTCGTTGAGCGGAATGAGCTCGTCCGCCTCGCGCACCAGCTCGTCACCGCGCTTCGCGTCCTCGCCGATCCAGTAGCTCAGCAGCGCCGCCTCGAGCTTCAGCGAGGCCTTCTGTCCCTTCGCGTCGAGCTCCTCCTCCGGCGTCGCGGTGCGCTTCTCCTGCTCGAGCGTGCTCTTCAGCCTGCCGTCGATGCGCAGGATCTGGTTGTCGATCGAACGGTAGAGCTCGGCCATCGCCGCCGTCGCGAGCGCCGGATCGCCCATCGAGCGCACGACCGCCGCCCGCACCGCGCTCGATTCCGCGAGCATCGGGAACCGGAAGTCCGCGAGCCGCTCCGGATTCGACAGGAGCGACTGGTCCGCCTGCATCTGCACGCGGCGCCCGTACTCGTTGAGCTGCCGCTGGCGGAGGGCGATGATTCCCTCCGCGGCCTTGGCGTCGCCGGACGCCCAGGTGGCGAGGGCGAGGTCGCTCAGGAGCGCCTCGTATTCGATGAGAGGCAGCTCGGTGAACTCGGCCTCGGCCGCGATCGAGAGGAATCGGGTCGCGCCGCGATACGCGCCGCGATCGAAGAGGATCGACGCGAAGGAGCGAAGTCCCGTGCGCTCGAGGGGATTCGCGGTCATCGTCGTGAGCAGGAGCTCCGCGTGATCGAGCGACTCCTCGGCGGCGAAGCGGAAGTAGCCGGCCGCCATCGCCGTCGCCGACGGGCTCGACGGATCGAGCGTGACGGCCTCGCCGAGCCAGCGCTCGAAGCCGTCGATGTCGCCCGTGCGCTGCAGGAGCAGGGCGAGCTTCAGGGCGAGCTGGGAGGCGATCGCGTTGCCGACGGCGGCGCGGTTCGCCGGCTCGAGGGCCTTCTCGAAGCGGGCGACGCGCTCTTCGGCGGTCGGCGCCTCCTCGATCGCGTCGACGATCCGTCGGAGTCGGATGACCTCGTCGCCCGGATCGAGGGCGATGATGCGGTCCATCGCCTGCCGCCGGAGCGCCGCGACGGCCGGATCGGTCCCGTCGTTGAGCATGGCGGAGTTGAGGAGCGCCCGCCAGGTGAAGACATCGGCGGGGTTCAGGATCGTCGCCTGCTCGGCGAGCAGGAGGCTCAGCTCGAGGTCGGCGAGCACCAGCTCGTCCTTGCGGAGGTTCCGACGGGAGAAGGCCGCGAAGACGCGAGCGAGGCTCTCGGAGGAGGCCCGTGCGATGGCCTCGTTCGCCGGTCGTGCGGCCGGCGCTGCGCCCGGTGGCGGCGCGTCATCGGCGGCTTGGCTGGTCGCGAGCGGGGTCGCCGGGGAGGCCAGCGCCGCACCCGACCAGAGGCCGGCGGCGATGACGGCCCCCGCGAGCAGCCCGACTGGGCGACGAAGCGAGGACCTCTGCGGACGGACGGGGGGGAGGGCGGGGCGATCCATAGAGAGGTAGGAAGTGTCGGCGGTTCGGAGCCCGGGGCACGAGGGAAATCGGGATTCGCCCATTTTCCGCGAGACGGACGGGATCCGCTGACGCGCGAGCGAGCCCGCTACGCCCCCGCGCAGATGCCGTTCGCTCTCCCGAGCGCTGCGGCATGGAACCTCGGGCGATCGCCCACCGAAGACCTTGGGGCACGCGTCGAAGCGGTCGCATTTTGACACTGGATGCCCTCGGCGGTTACGGTCACCGGGTTCCGAGGAGAGGTGGGTTCCACCGGTCGTCGGACGCGATCGCGTCTCGTGGGGGGCTCGCTCGGGTTCCCTTTCGGTGACGCCGACTGGCTCCCGCCGATCGTGTCCGCGCCCCAAGCCTCCCCCCGCCCTGTCATGCATCTTGCTGTCTCCGACCTCCCTCGCGGGGACCACCCGCGTGAGGCGCCCCGATACCGACTGGTCCGCGCGATGACGACCTCCAAGGCCCTCCTTCTCGGCTCGCTCTCCCTCGCCCTGACGGTCGCGGTTCCCGCGGCCCTCCCTGCGTCCGCCGCTGCCCCGCAGCCGAGCGCAGCGCTCGCGCCGCAGGCCGGTGCGACGACCCTTCCGCGGGAGATCGTCACCGCGACCGCGCCGCTCAACGCCGACCAGTCGAAGCTGCTGCTCGGGTTCATCGAAGG
The DNA here is from genome assembly GCA_964395845.1 of uncultured Isosphaeraceae bacterium. Taxonomy (GTDB): domain Bacteria; phylum Planctomycetota; class Phycisphaerae; order Phycisphaerales; family SM1A02; genus JAEUIT01. The sequence continues at coordinate 26,625 of CAYNCG010000007.1, forward strand.
GTTCGTCAACACCATCGAGACCACCCGCGACTCGCGCTCGCTCGACGACGCGCGACGGGCCCTGGTCGAACCGCTCCGCGATCCGGCCGCCACGCCTGTCTTCCGACGGGCCTTCTCGGCGACCGCGACGAGTCGCCTCTCGCCGATCGTGCGGGGCACGGACACGCAGCGGGCGATCCACGCGATGCAGGTCGCCGCCTTCATCGGCACCCCGGAATCGCTCGCCCTCATCACCGGGCGCCTCGATCCGAGCGAGCCCGATCCGGCGAAGCGGCAGAACGCCGCGAGCACCATCGCCCACGCGCTCGAGGATGTCGCCGGCCTCACCGCCGTCGACTTCGACGCGATCAGCCGGGCGATTTTCGCCGCCGCCGAGAAGGAGAGCGAGGCCTCGATCATCCTCCGCGAGTTCCGGGCCCTCTCGGTCATCGCCAGCCGCACCGGCGTCCCCGAGTCGAGCGCGGCCCTCGCCCGCTCGAATCAGGCGAAGCTCGTGCGCGGGATCCTCGCCCAGATCGGGAGCCAGGCCGGGACCCAGGCCGGCTCGGGCCCCGGTTCCGACACCCGCATGACGATCGTCGCGAAGGCGATCGCCGACATGCAGAAGCAGTGGACGCGGCTGACCTCCGCCCACGAGAAGCTCGGCCCGACGATCGCCCCGCTCCTCGTCGATGTCCTCGCCACGACCGGCAAGAACTGGGACGCCGCCCGCGCGAGCAACGCCACCGCGTACGGCGAGGCCGTCGCCAGCGCCGAGGTGCTCCTCCGCGTGGTGGACGCCCGCCTTCGCTCGAAGGCCGGCGAGGTGACCGCAGCCGGCGCCATCGCGAAGGCCTGGGAGGCCAACGACAAGAAGGCCTTCGACGCGCTCGTCGCGAAGTGGACCGCCGTCGTCGGCGCCGCGCCGTACCGCTGACGCGACGCGCGTCGGTGAACCCCCGGCGGATCGCGCGCCGCCTGCTACCCTTGCGTCGTGCGGCTCTTCGCCCCGATCGCCTTTCTGCTCGTCGCCATCGCGATCGCGCTGAGCGCGGATGCCCCACGGCCGCCGGCCGACTTCGTGGTGATGCAGCGGGCCGATGTGACGACGCTCGATCCGCAGCGGATGAGCTGGACGCAGGACTTCCGCGTCGGTCGGGCGATCTTCGAGGGGCTCCTGACGCTTGACGCCGTCGGCGCGCGTCCGCAGCCCGCGGTCGCCGAACGCTGGGAGATCTCCGCCGACCAGCGAACCTACACCTTTCATCTCCGCGGCAACGCACGCTGGAGCGACGGCTCGCCAGTGACCGCGCGGGACTTCGTCTACGCCTGGCGACGGGGACTGCTGCCGGAGACCGCCGCGGACTACTCGGGCTTCCTGTTCCACATCCGCGGCGCCGAGGAATTCTTCGCGTGGCGCACCGAGCGACTCGCGGCCTACGCGGCGCGCCCTGCGTCGGAGCGCACCGAGGTCGCAGCGCGAGCGCTCTGGGCCGAGACGGAATCGCACTTTGACGCGACGGTCGGGCTTCGGGCCGAGGATGACCGGACGCTGGTCGTCGAGCTGAAGCGGCCGGTCGCGTATTTCCTCGATCTCGTCGCGTTTCCCGCGCTCTCGCCGGTGCATCGACCGACCGTCGAGTCGGAGGTGCGCCTCGACGCCACGAGCGCCCGCATGCTGCAGGGCCAGCAGTGGACGAAGGCCGGCCGTCTCGTCTCGAACGGCCCCTATCGCCTCGTCGCGTGGCGCTATCGCCGCGACATGCGCCTTGAACGCAACGAGGAGTACTGGAATCGGTCTGCGGTGCGCTCGGCCTCGGTCGAGATCCGCATCGTCGAGGACCAGAACACCACCGTGCTCGCGGCGGAGGCGGGCGCGGCCGATTGGGTGACGGAGATTCTCGTCGAGTACCGGCCGGAGATGCTCGCGGAGCGGACGCGCTACGAGGAGCGCCACGCCGCGGCGATCGCCGCAGCGCTCGAGCGCGGCGTGCGCATCGACCACGCCCTTGCGACGCTGCCGCCGCCCGGCCCTGGCGAGCGACGGAACATCCATGGCCTGCGAGCCTTCGGGACGGATTTCTATTCATTCAATTGCCGGCCGACGCTCACGAACGGCAAGGCGAATCCCTTCGCGGAGGCGGCGGTCCGACGGGCCTTCGCCCTCGCGGTCGATCGCGAGACGCTCGTCCGCCGCGTGACGCGCGTCGGCGAGCAGCCGAGTCCGGTCCTCGTGCCGCGCGGCTCGATCGCCGGCTACGAGGGTCCGGCCGGACTGCCCTTCGATCCGGAGCGGGCGCGGCGCGAACTCGCCGAGGCCGGCTGGGAAGACCGCAACGGCGACGGGCTGGTCGAGAACGAGGCGGGCGAGCGCTTCCCCACGGTCGATCTCCTCTACTCCCTCGGTAGCCCGCGCTACCGCGATCTCAGCTTCGCACTCCGCGAGATGTGGCGGAACGCCCTTGGCGTCGAGGTGCAGGCCCGCGGCAAGGAGATCCGCGACTTCCGCGAGGAACTGAAGAACGGGAACTTCATGATCGCCCGCGGCGGCTGGTACGGCGACTACGGCGATCCGACGACCTTCCTCGACCTGTCGCGCTCGACCGACGGCAACAACGACCGCAAGTACGCATCGGAGCGCTTCGACGCGATCCTCGACCGGGCCGCCGCGGAGCTCGATCCGGCGAAGCGCTTCGCGATCCTCGCCGACGCCGAGCGCATGCTCGTCGAGGAGGAACTTCCGATCCTCCCGATCTGCGGTTTCGTGACCCTCTACATGTACGACCCGACGGCGATCGAGGGGCTCACCCACCATCCGCGGCTGGAGCAGCATTTCTCGCGACTCGCGCGACGCACCGCCGAGGAGTCCCGGCGATGACCGCGTTCATCCTTCGGCGCCTGGCGATCACGCCGGTCATCGTCCTCGTCGTCTACACGATCACCTTCGCCCTCGCGTGGCTGATTCCGGGTGACCCGCTCCAGCAGCCCGAGGGACGCCGTCCGCCGGAAGAGGTCGTCGAAGCGATGCGGAAGCAGTATCGCCTCGACGATCCGCTCGTCTTCTACGGCGAGTATCTCTCGAAGGCGAGCGGCGCCGCGTGGCTGGTCGGCGCACACGATCGCCCCTTCGATCTCGGGCCGAGCCTCCGGCATCGCGACTGGAGCGTGAACGAGATTCTCGCCACCGGACTGCCGGTCTCGATGACGCTCGGGTTGAGCGCGATGCTCATCGCCCTGGTGATCGGGCTCACCGCCGGCGTCATCGGCGGGTTGCGCCCGAACGGACCGTTCGATCTCGCGTCGCAGCTCGTCGCGCTCATCGGCATCAGCGTCCCGAGCTTCGTCGTCGGCGCCGGCATCCTCATGCTGTTTGCGGCCCATCTCCGCTGGTTTCCGCTCGGCGGCTGGGGCGGCGTGCGCTATGTCATCCTGCCCGCGCTCGCCCTCTCGCTGCCCTACGCCGCGTACATCGCCCGACTCGTCCGCTACGGCATGATCGAGCAGATGAACGCCGACTACGCCCGCACCGCGCGGGCCAAGGGACTGTCGCGCGGACGCGTCGCCGTCCGCCATGTCCTGAAGAACGCCTTCCTCCCGGTGCTCTCCTACCTCGGCCCGGCGACGGCAACGGCGATGACCGGCAGCTTCGTCGTCGAGCGCATCTTCGCCGTGCCCGGCGTCGGCCAGCACTTCGTCGACGGCGTGATCGGCAAGGACATCACCCTCGTGATGGGCGTCGTTCTCGTCTACGCGACGATGCTCGTCCTCTTCAATCTCGCGGTCGATGTCCTCTACCGTTTCGTCGACCCGCGCATCGAAGTCGACGGCGCCGCGACGGGCTGAGCGTTGTTCAACCAGAGAACCACAGAGGCACAGAGGGCACAGAGGTCGCACAGAGAAGGCAACGAAAGAAGGGCGGGAGAGCGCGCGCGAGTCGCCTGCGCGCGGGTTCCCCTTCTCAATCAATGCCTCCTCTGTGCACCCTCTGTGCCCTCTGTGCCTCTGTGGTTCTCTGGTAAACCCGCGCTCAGCGCGGTGCGGCGGCGAGGCGCTCGCGGAGCTTCGTGAGGATCGCTTCCTCGAAGGCGGGATCGCGGGCGATTGGGGTCCAGATGCTCGTGTCGCGGGTCGAGCCGTCGTTGCGCTCGGCGTTGGCGATGTCGGCGGCGCGCTCGGGATTGCGGGCGAAGGTGCGTCCCTGGAAGGTCCAGGTCGAGCGCTGCAGGTACGGCGTATAGGCCCGCTCGAGGTAGACCCAGACCCGCAGTTCGAGCGGGCCCTCGTAGCCGCTCAGGTTGACCGCGTCGGCCGCGGAGGCATCCTCCGAACCGGGCGTCAGCGTCCCGAGGAGCGGGGCGTCCTCGCGCAGCTCGCGGGGACGGAAGCCGGTCGGGACGAACTCGAAGCGGACGCGCCGCCGCTGGAAGTTCAGCGTGCTCTCGGTCGCCGCACCGATGTCGCCGCGCGGCCAGTCCCACGGCTCGACGAGCGAGCCTGAGACATTGGGCGAACTCTCGATGACGCCGCCATCGCGATCCCGCAGGACCGCGGGCATTCCCTCGTCAACGACGAGGGCAACCGCCGTATCGAAGGCCGATGCGTAGGACGCGCTCTCGAGCGCCAGAACCGTCGGCGCGTCGGAGGGGCGCGACGCACACCCGGGCAATCCCCCGCCAAGCGTGACGGCGATGACGACGATCGCGGAGAGACACGAGGCGATTCGGCCGCGTTGCGAGCCTGCGCGCGTCATTCGCGGTCGATCCTGAACGGTCGTCGTCGGCGTGGAGCGGGACATGCGTGGCGGAGTGTATCGGACCGAGCGAGCGCGACTCGCGACTCGGCCGCGCAGATCGCGCGGGCGGCACATGCCTCACCGACGAGAATTCGGACTTTCCGCAGCGAGCCCGATTCACTTGACCCACGCTTTTCAGGATCTAAGGTAGGGAACTCGACGAATGGTGTCTGTGCGGTGCGCGATCACCGTGCGCGCCGGTCGTCAGCTCGAGGGGGGAGCGCCGCGATGGCGTCGAAGGTCGCGCGGCGGTTCCGATTTCCGGTGGTGTGACCGCCGTGAGGCACGGCGCGAAACTGTCTGGTGGAGGCATGCATGTCGGCAGGTGGCAATACGAGTTCGTTCGAGCGGGATGATGCAGCGAAACCGGCGAAGGGTCGAACCCGCCGCCGGCTGGTGTGGGCGGGCGTCGGCCTGCTCGCCGCCGGGCTCGTTGTCCCGAGCGTCATCGCCGGCGGACGCGGCGGCGGCGGCGGAAACGACGGGCGGCGCGGCCAGATCCAGGTGCCGACGACGGGCGCGGACTTCTTCCTGCCCGGCACGCAGCCCGAGACCGACCCCTTCCTCTTCAACCCGATCACCCCTTCGACCTCCTGCACCTTCTGTCACTCGGAGTACAACGCGACCTCCGCGCCTTTCGACACCTGGGTCGTCAGCCTCATGGCCCAGTCGGCGCGTGATCCGGTCTGGCACGCGGCGCTCGCGATCGCCAACCAGGATGCGGCGACCGCGGGACAGTTCTGCATCCGCTGCCACGCGCCCGGCGCGTGGCTCGGCGACCGGGCGAGCACCGGTACCCTCGATGAGTTCATGCCCGAGGACTTCGACGGCATCAACTGCAACTTCTGCCACCGCGCCGTCAACCCGGTGCTCGGCGTGGACTCCGCGGTCGGCTATCCCGGCGATCCGCCGTCGCCCGACACCCCGATCATCAACGCCCTCGCGAACGCGGGACTCGTGCCGACCGGCGCGGGCAACGGCCGCTATGTCGTCGATCCGCAGGACAATCGCCGCGGCCCGCGCGACGATGTCCCCGTCAACTTCCACGGCCTCTCGACGACGGGCGAGCCGATCAAGCTGATCTTCTCCCCCTTCCACACGAAGTCGGAGTTCTGCGGCACCTGCCACGATGTCTCGAACCCCGTCTACACGAAGCAGAAGGACGGGACCTACGGACTCGGCACGCTGAACGAGGCCCATCCGACGCAGGACCCGCATGACATGTTCCCCGAGCAGCGCACCTACTCGGAGTGGGCGCTGAGCGAGTTCGCGACGACGGGCGTCTCCTTCCCCGACAATCGCTTCGGCGGCCCCGACCATCCGACGGGACTCATGAGCTCCTGTCAGGACTGCCACATGCCGAAGACCTATGCCGGCGCGTGTGCGTTCTCGACGGATCCGCCATTCTTCTTCCGCGATGTCCCGCAGCACAGCTTCAGCGGCGCGAACACCTGGGTGATCGCGGCGATCCGCTCGCAGCTTGGCGAGGAAGCCGACTACTACGGCCTCACGCAGGACCGCGTCGATGCGGCGATCGCCCGCAATGTCCAGATGCTCAAGGACGCGAGCGACATGGAGCTGACCCAGAAGGGCTCGCAGCTCAATGTGCGCATCGTGAACCAGACCGGCCACAAGCTGCCGACCGGCTATCCGGAAGGCCGGCGCATGTGGATCAACGTGAAGTTCCTCAACGCGAAGGATCAGCTCGTCCAGGAGCGCGGGGCCTACGACTACGAGACGACCCATCTCGACACCGAGTCCACGAAGGTCTACGAGGCGATCCACGGCATCGACGAGGCCGTGGCGAAGGCGACCGGACTGAAGGCCGGCCCGTCGACCCGTCTCGCCCTCGCGAACACGAAGTTCAAGGACAACCGCATCCCGCCGCGCGGCTACAACGCCGAGGCCTTCGCCGCGGTCGGCGCGCCGGTCATCGGCGCCGACTACGCCGACGGGCAGTATTGGGATGACACGCTCTTCGACATTCCGGCGGGCGCCGCGAAGGCCGTCGTCACGCTCTACTACCAGACCTCGACCGGCGAGTACATGGAGTTCCTCCGCGACGCGAACAAGACCGACAACACCGGTCAGATCGCATACGACCTCTGGGTGCAGCACGGCAAGTCGGCGCCGGTCGACATGGATACGGCGCAGATCAAGCTGACGACCGCGATCCTCGGCGACCTCGACGGGGACGGCAATGTCAACGCCTCCGACCTCGCGATCCTCCTCGGCGCCTGGGGCGGCCGAGGCCCGGCCGACCTCAACGGAAGCGGCTCGGTCGACGCCGGCGACCTCGCCATCCTGCTCGGGGCTTGGACCGGCTAAAGCGGGGACGGGCGAAAGCGGGGACGGGCTGAGCAAACCTCAGCACGCCCAACACCAACAACCATGCGGGCCCACGAGAAGTCGTGGGCCCGCTTGCTTTGGTGTGTGTCGGTTGTTGAGGATGCACATCAGCGACGGACCGGCTGCGGAACGGCGCGGCGCGAACCTTCTAGCACCAGCCGAACGCCATGCAGCCGCATGACGGTGTACGGCGTCATGCACTTCACGCCCACTCCCGCACACGCATCTGGCACCTTGATCTTCTGCTTGCTTGGTGTCGTCGCTGGCTTTTCGAGCGTAACGACGACATGCCCTCCCGCAAGGGCCTGTGCAATGAGAAACGAATCCGCGACGCTCAGGAAGTCGTTGAACGCGGCAGGCTTGAATCCCGAGTCGACCGCCCACTGACTCACCCGTTGGAAACCCGAACTGAATCCAGCGTCAGGGCGAAGGAAAAACCCCTTCGGAAGCGTAGCCGCCCATTCACTGAGCTCATCCTGCTGCGCTCCGATCTCATCAGCGACCTTCTCGATCGATCGGAGTGTGCCCTCTGATGCCTCCCTCGCCAACCAGTCCCAGTAGCCCGGCACGAAGTCGAAACCGTAGAAGCGACGCTTGGCCTCGATGAAAACGCCGGTATCAAGAAGGTACGCCATCACACCGCCCCTCCATCGAGGTACGCGCCCATCCCCAATCGAGCGCCAAGCGACTCGAGTGTCTTCACATTGCGACAGCCCAGAAGTCGGAACGCCTCGGTGAAGCTGGATCGCCCCTCCCACGTGCTCGCCAAGAGAGCTCGCGCGAATCGCTCGCTGACACGAACGCTGGTCGTCGCGTAGTAGTCCCCGCCGCCACCGGCCGCCTTCCGCCTTGCGAGTTCCAACCTCAATCGCTTCAACTCTGCTTCGAACGCGGCCTTGAACGCATCACGACTGAGTCCGCGGGCATCGAGCATCCGCCGAAGGACGACGAGCGTACTGACCTTGTAATGCCTGCTCAGTCGCTGCATCTCCATACGCAGTTCGGCTTGACGGTTGTACTCGTCACGAAACTCCTCAAGCGGAACAAGCATCTCCGCCGCTACAGCGTTGCACCATTGCTCGATTGCCGAACTCTCGGATCGCGCGGTGACCGCAGACGCTGGCGTGACATCCGAGACTCCAGACTCGCCAATCCAGAGATGCGCAAGCTCGTGGGCGAGCGTGAACATCTGACCCGATTTCGTGTCGGTTCCGTTGATGAAGATGAGGGGCGCGTAGCTGTCCACCAGCGCGAATCCACGGAACTCGCCGACATCAAGGATGCGGTGTGAGTTCTGCCCGACGACTCCACTGACCATGACCAAGACGCCAGCGTGATCTACCGACGCGAGCATCATCCGCAACGCGTCAACGAAGGTCCCAGCCTCGGCCCGCGCGGGCATATCGAATCCGACGGACTCTCGAATGCGAGCTGCCGTCGCCACGATGTCGCTCTTCACCGTCGACGAGCCGATGAACTCGACCGGTTGCTCGCCCATTGCGATCGCGTTTTGGCGATACCAATCCTGTCGCTGCTGACACAGATGAATCGTGTCGAGGAGATCCGGTGAGGGGCGTTCGAGCGGTTCGCTGCCGACCGTGCGCAAATCGGGGATCGGGATCGACTCGACCGGCGGCGTGGGCAGGAAGAAGAACCCAAAGGGCGTGTGGGTTGCCTTGGCGAACTCCTCAAGTTGCCTGACGGTCGGATCGGACCCACGCCCGAACCATGCGAATTTCTCGGCGAGCGCGGCCTCTGGCTTCCCGGCTCGCGCGCAGGCCCAGCGAAGGAGTTCGGGCTTCACCGGCACTCGTGTCACAACAGCACCCTCCAGAGAATCGCATGCGAGCGGTCCGGTCTCGTGGCGAGACGACGCCCATCAGAGTATGCACGTCGCTCCGCCCCGTCGGTCAGTTCGTGCCCGCGAGTCGGCGGACGGTCATCATGAAGGTCCGCTTCATCGTTGCGTGCATGCTGATGACGGCGACGAGGTAGACGCCGGCGGCGATCACCGAGCCGACCGCAAGCGAGGAGCGTGCGCCGCGAAGGTCGTTGAGGGCCGGTTCGATCACGAGCTCAGGCTTCGTCACGGCGAGCACGAGATTCACCGGGCTCAGGGCGTTCAGCACCGGTCCGACATACGGCACATTGCGCCCCGCGGCGACGCCGCAGAGGCCGAGGATGCCCGCGATCACGACCACCACGCCGAATGCGGCGATGACCGATCCGATCGTGCCCTTGCTCTTGATCGACCACTGCAGGCCGACCATCACGCAGAACGCGGTGAAGGCCACGAGCACGAGCGGCACGAGGATCGCGCCTTCGACGAACATGATCGGAATCGTGACCGTCGCGGTGTTGATGGTCACCTGGGTCTCGAGCGGCACGCCCGATCCGAAGCCGCCGACGAGCACATAGACGGCGACGACGCCGAGCGAGACGAAGGGCACGAGGATCATCGGCAGGAGATACTGCACGAGTCCCTGCAGCTTGCCCGAGAGATACGGCCCCGGCTGGATCGGCGTCGTCAGCAGGAGGTCGAGCGTCCCGTCCTCGCGCTCGCGGCTGACCGCGACGCCGCTGAGGTTCAGCGCCGCGAGCGTCACGATCACGATTTCGGCGAGCACGATCGTCACGAGAGCGAGCTGGAACTCGCCCGGCGAGAGCTTCCCGCCGTGATAGAACGCGAGGAGAATGAGCGCCGCCGCAGCGCCGAGCCCGACGAAGGTCCAGCGACCCATGCGGCCGGCGAGCGAGGATCCGCGGCTCGTCCGCTCGCGCCACGCGATCGGATTCGTCCCGACCGTTCGCGCCGGCCGCTCGCCGCCGGTCAGGCGCTTCGCGAAGAGCCGCTGCCAGAGCGGGACGGTCGCGCCGCGGGTGCCGATCACGCGAAGTCGCAGCGTCGAATAGAGGATCATCGCCACGGAGAGCAGCACGCAGGTCCAGCAGAAGGCGCTCACCGGACTGCCGAGCCACCAGCGGGCGAGCGCCGAGCCGGAGTTACTCATGTCCGGCGTGACATAGGTGTTCGCGGAGAGCAGGCTCTCGAGGGCGAGGAAGGGGTTCGTCGGCGTGAGCACCGTGGTGAAGAACTGTTCGGTGCCGACCGCGACCGGCGAGCGCTGCCGGAGGGCGAGATCCGCCGCGTAGGTCACGAAGAGGTACATCACGACCGTGATGTAGAACACGAAGACCGCCCGCTTGCCCGCCGAGCGCGTGACGCTCAGGGTGACGGCGATCGCGGCGACGAGGAGCGCGCTACACGCGGCGATCGCGTAGGAGAGGAAGATCGAGTCGCTCGGCACGCCGCCGAAGAACTGCGTCGTCGCGAAGAGCGGCAGCGTCGAGAGCAGGAGCGCGAGCACGAAGAAGAGTCGCCCGAAGAGCGTGCCGAGCACGATCTGGAGGTTCGTGAGCGGAGTCGTCAGGAGAATGTCCCAGGTGCGCGGACTGCTCTCCTGGGCGATCGCGCCGGCCATGAAGATCGGCGTGAGGAGGCAGAGCAGACCGACCTGCCCGAAGCTGATGACCGTGAAGGCGCCCGCGCCGCGCTGGGCAAGGGCCTTCATCGAGGCGCTCTCGCCGAACTGGAGCAGGCTGAAGAGCAGCACCAGCATCATCACGGCGAGGTAGCCGGAGCGGATGTAGAGATGCCGGAACCGCTTGGAGCCGCCCGAGACAAGCCGCACGACGATCGGGTTGGTCGGGAGGAGCCGCGAGATCCAGAGGACAAAGGGAGGCATGTGCGGACAGCATCCCCCAGGACGGGGGGAGTCTCAAGGCGCGGGCGTCGATTCCGGGGTTCTCAAACGGAGCCTCGTTCCCGGTCAGAGCTTCCGGACGAGGTAGTTCGGGAGCTTCGCAACGAGCTCGTAGCGGCCCGATGCGAGGACCTCCTTCACGACCCGGCAGACCTCCCACTGGCTCCCGTCGGCGGAGTCGTCGAAGAGGAGGAAGCCGCCTGGCAGGAGGAACTCGTCGCTGTTGCGGAAATCCCGGTCAGCGAACTCGTAGGTGTGGTTGCCGTCGATGTAGACGAACGAGAGCGGGCCGCCGAGCGCGACCGGTCGTCCGAAGACATCCGACGCGGCGACGCGTCGCCGCCAGAGGTCGAAGAAGCCATCCGAGTCCTGCTCAACGGTGGCGGGAAGGTCGCCGCCGCAGAACATCCGGGTGTTGCGGAGGTAGGACTCCTTCACGAAGGCTCGATAGGCGTCGTGGGTGACCGTCGCCGAGGTCCCGATGAGGGACCCCAACTGCTGGCCCTCGAAGGCCCAGCGGTCGCAGGTGAAGAACGGGGCGGTGACGCCGTGAGTCTGTCGCAGATGGCTGAGAACGCAGGTCGAGAGCCCGCAGAAACTCCCGATCTCCAGCATGGCACCGCCGGGAGGCATATGCCTGAGGGCGTGAGCCATCCCGTTCACATTGCCCTTCGCGAGCATCCCCGGCACCGCGAAACTCAGCCAGAGGAGAAACTCGTCCCATCCCGAGGGCAGTGTCACGGGACCGATCGACTGCGCGGGGGCTGCGACAACGGCGACTGAGGCGGGGGCGGTCGTCATGCTGGACTCCGGTGAGGACGCTGGACGGGAGAACATCGGCCCGCGCCGAGAGCCACCCGGAGTTTCCGCCCTGGGATGGAGTGGCGGTCGGCACCGGCTCAAGGCTTGACACCCCCCCTCCGGCCGCGATACTTCCGATTGGCCGAGCCGACCGCCTCCGTCGGAGGTGACCGGTCCGACCGTTTCTTCGGTCCGTTGCCTCGCCACGAGCGGTGCGACCGGGACGGCACTCCGCCTCGGCCGCGCCTTCCGCGACAACACCGTTCATCGGTGCGGCGGTTCTCCGTCGCCCCGCGACCCTGTCAGCGTCGACCATCGCGGTCGAAGCCGACACGATCGCGATAGATTGACGTTTGATTTGCTTGGCGTTTCCACTCTTCGTTCCTTCAGTTCGAGGCACGCGATCGGAATGAGTTCGTCCGCGGCCACCGCAGTCCTGCGTCGAGGTCTCCGCGCTCTGCCCTGGGCAGTGCGCGGCGGTCGCTCAGACGCTCGGAAGTCCGCCGGTTCACTACCGTTGGGCTCGTGTTCGCTTCACGATCTCGCTCGCCAACCGTAATTCTCCGTCAATCGACGGCGTCGCGCGAGGGTTCCCTCGCGGCGGGCTCGCAGGAGTCCGCGTGATCGCGCGCCCCTGCCGGGCCGTTCATGCCGCAGTCCTCCCTGCGGCGGAGGTGCCCGCTTGCTCCTTCCGCATTCCCCCAGTTTGCTCGTTGCTGGCCTGCCTGCTGCGATCGCAGCGCCGGCCGGTCCCACCACCGCCGGTACCAGTCTCCCCCCGCCGGAGTGGACCGCCCAAGAGATCGCCGTCGCAGCGTCGGTGATCATCGGCGCCCATCTCTTCGGCGTCGTCGTCGGCCTCTTCGTCATGTCCACCCTCTTCCACCGCTCCCGTCGCCGGGCGCGGCAGGAGGCGGAACTCATCGTCCAGACCGCCCGTGCCGAGGGCGAGGCGAAGGCGAAGGAGGCGGAGCTCGAGGCGGAGAAGAAGATCGCCGAACGGCGCGCGAAGATGGACAAGGAGATCGCCGACGGCCTCGCCGACATCAAGGCGAGCCAGGCGAGGGCGGCGAAGCGCGAGGAGACGCTCGACCGGAAGCTCGAATCGATCAACCAGCGGGAAGGCAAGCTCGAGCAACGCGAGGCCCGCACGAAGGAGCGGGAGGAGGCCACCGAGACGGCCGCCCGCGAGGCGGAATCGCTCCGCGAGCAGATGCGGACCCGCCTCGGGAAGGTCGCGGAGCTCACCCGTGAGGAGGCCCGCGATGCGTATATGGCCGAGGTGCGGGTCGAGTGCGAGCATGAGGCCCATGCCCTCACCCAGAAGCTCCTCGACGAGGCCGAACGCTCGGCCCGCGACCGGGCCCGCGAGATCACCCTCATGGCGATCCAGCGCTACGCGGCTGAGAATGTGGGCGACTCGACGGTCCGCACCATCAAGATCCCGAGCGACGACATGAAGGGCCGCATCATCGGCCGCGAGGGTCGGAACATCCGGGCGATCGAGAAGGCGACCGGCGTCGACATCCTCGTCGACGACACCCCGGGCGTCATCAGCGTGAGCTGCTTCGACCGCGTGCGACAGGCGATCGCCGCCGAGGCCCTCCAGAAGCTCGTCGCCGACGGCCGCGTGCATCCCTCGCGGGTCGAGGAGATCGTCGAGCAGACCAAGCGCGACATCCACGAGCGGATCAACAAGTACGGCAACGAGGCGGTCGTCGAGGCGAACATCCGCGGCCTGCACCCGAAGATCATCGAGGCGATGGGCAAGCTCCACTTCCGGACGAGCTACGGCCAGAATGTCCTCCGCCACTCGATCGAGGTCGCGTTCCTCTCGCAGATGATCGCCGACCAGCTCGGCCTGAACGGCCAGATCGCCCGCCGCGCAGGCTTCCTCCACGACATCGGCAAGGCGATGGACCATGAGATGGAAGGCGGCCATCCGGCGATCGGCATGGAGTTCGCCCGGAAGTTCGGCGAGAAGAGCGAGGCGGTCCTCAACGCGATCGGCGGCCACCACGCCGACATTCCCGCGACGACGCCGTACACGCCGATCGTCATGGCCGCCGACGCGATCTCCGGCGCCCGTCCCGGCGCGCGACGCGAGTCGATGGAGATGTACATCAAGCGGCTCGAGCAGCTTGAGGCGATCGCGAAGCAGCATCCGGCGATCGACGAGGCCTATGCGATCCAGGCGGGCCGCGAGGTGCGCGTCATCGTGAACGCCGAGCGAGCCGACGATGTCACGACCTTCGCGATCGCGAAGTCGATCGCCGAACGGGTCGAACAGGAGATGACCTTCCCCGGTGAAATCAAGGTGACGGTTCTTCGCGAGGTCCGCGCCGAAGCGGTCGCGCGATGAGGGACGATGGCCCCCAAGCCGCCGCGCCGGAACGCAATCGATTCTGGCTCGTCGCGCTCGCCCTCGTTCCCGCAACGCTTGCGCCGCTCGGCGTCCTCTTCTATTTCACGCGTTCGGCGGCCGCGCCACCCGGCGCAGCGCCCGGCACGTTCAATTTCTCAGCGTGGCTCCCACTCTTTGCGGTCATCGGCTTCGCGCTCCTCATGCCGATCCTGACCTACGGCGGGATCGTCCTCGCCGAACGGCGAAACCGCGTGCGCCGCGAGCGATCGCTTGCCAAGGCCGCCGCTGCGGACAACCTCCTCTGCCCTTTCTGTGAACAGCGCGTCGACTGCACGGCCGATGCGAAGCGATGCTGCGCGTCGGCGGCGCCGTCGTGGAGCGAAGCGGACTACCGACGCTACTGGGAGATGCTGGAGACGCGGCCGACCGAGGCCCAGAAGATGCTCTTCGCCGCCTCGGGCGGTGTGCCTGGCGCAATTCGCTCGCCGGGCTTCGGCTCGACGCTCCCGCTTCTCTTCTTCAGCTTGGTACCGCTTGCCTCGCGGTCGCCGACGCGCGTCTGGGAAGCCGCCGCATCCGCCGCGATTCTCCTCGTGATGGCGTTGATCCTGAAACCGCTCATGCGCCGCGGCATTCAGATGCAGACCGCGGTCGAACGCTGCGCGAAATGCGGCTACCAGCGGGCCAATCCGAGCGATCGCTGTCCCGAGTGCGGCCATGTGTGGACCAGGAAGTTCGGAGGCACGGTCATCCGGACGACGCGCTACCGCCCGTGGCCGATCGCAGGTGCCGTCGTGGTCTTCTTCGTCGCCATCGGTTTCGCGATGACGACGCGGCTCTGGCTCCCCGATCTGATTCTGAGCCGAAGGCCGACGCCCGCGCTGATCGCCGGGGTCACGGCCGCGGCGGATTTCGGTGAACAGCCGCTCTGGGACGAAATCGGCCGCCGAACGCTGACCGCCGCCGAAGACGCGGCGCTCATCGACCGCATGGTGCGGACGCTTGGCGACGCGCGGTTCATCGGCGTGGACGCCAAGCGCATCCTCACCGCGGCCCGAGCCTCGGGCGCGCTGACGGCGGAGCAGGACGCGATCATTCGGCTCCATTGCTTCACGCCGACGATCGCCGCTCCGTCGCGCACGCGCGCCGGGGCGACCGTGACGCTCAAGGTCGCCGGGCTCGCCTCCGATGCGTTCCTCGCGCCGGGCGACTATGTCTTCATCGCGGCCTTCGAGGCTTGGTTCGCCGACCAGCCGGAGCAACGGTTCACTTCAAGCGATCGGCGTATCGAAATGGCCATCGCCCTCGACACGCGCTACGGCAAGGCCGAGCCGCTCGCGATCGATGTGCCGATCGACCCCGACACGATGCGCGTCGGCGAGCGCGAGATCGTCGTCCGCGTCTGGCTCCTCGCCGGCAACTCGCAGATCCGCGCCCGCACGACCTGGGCCGCCGACAACACCCCAACGCTCCCGACCGGCGGCCTCTGGACCGAGTCCCGCGACATCCGCCACCGCATCACCGTCGAGCCGTAGGGGTGGACGGATACGAGGCTGACGGCACTCTGCGGTATCGTGCTGCCTAGGCAAGCCCCCAATCCGTCCGTTGCGCGGTGGAGCGGTTCCGTGCCTGTTCGTTCGTGCCGGTTCGCTCGTGCGGGTTCCGCACAGGTTTCGCAGAGGAGTTTCGCTCATGGCCGAGTACACGCCGCCGTCGGGACCGAATCCCGGTCAGTCCGTTCCGCCTCAAGCGGGCGCGGGCGCTCCGCCGTGGGGCGCGCCGCCCCGTGAGCGACCGCACTTCGAGGGGGTGCCGAGCGATGTGCCGGGCAAGAAGATCGCCGCTGGCGTCCTCGCCATCGTGCTTGGCTGGCTCGGGATCCACAAGTTCGTCCTCGGCTACACCGGGACGGGGATCCTGATGCTCCTCATCTCGCTCCTGACCTTCGGCATCGGGGCATCGATCCTCTGGATCATCGGCATCGTCGAGGGCATTCTCTATCTCACGAAGACCGACGAGGATTTCTATCGAACCTACGTCGTCGGCAAGAAGAACTGGTTCTAGCAAAAAGCAGGATCGCACCATGACAAGCCTCACCTCGCTTTGCGCCGTCGCGCTCGCAACGGCACTGCTTCCGCAGGCGGAACCGGCCGATCGCGCGGCGCCGAGCACCGGAACCTCGGTCACGATCTACTCGAGCGCCGACGTGCGCGGCTTCGATCCGCAGCAGTTCATCGCCCAGCAGCGGGCCGGCTTCGAGCCGAACTCCGTGTGGGGGGTGCCCGGCTTCGGCGTCGTGCGCGAGACGCGCGAGGTCTCGCTCAAGAAGGGGCTGAACGCCCTGTCCTTCACCGATGTCGCGGCATTCATCGATCCGACGACCGTCGGCTTCGTCGATCTCACCCACCCGACGACCTCGGTCATCGAGCAGCGTTTTGAGTTCGATCTCGTCAGCCCGTCGAAGCTCTACGAGCGCTATGTCGGCCGCGAGGTCCGTATCGTGCCGCAGGCGAAGCCGGACACGGCGATCGACGGCGTCCTCCTCGCCGCGAACCAGGGCCAGTTCGTCGTCGACACCGCGAACGGCCTCGCGGTCGTGCCCGCCGACGGCGTGCGCGTCGAACTGCTCGGCGATCTGCCCGGAGGACTGCTCACGAAGCCGACGCTTCTCTGGACCCTGAACGCCGACACCGAGGGCCCGCGGACCATCCGAACGACCTACCAGACCGCCGGCCTCACCTGGCGGGCGGACTACAACCTCGTCCTCAACGCGACGGACAGCGCCGCGAGCCTCACGCCGTGGGTCACGCTTCTCAATGTGAGCGGCGCGGCCTTCGAGAACACCCAGCTTCGCCTCGTCGCCGGGGATGTCCAGCGCGTCCAGGCGCCGCAGCCGATGGTCCGTGCCCCGACCCGCGCCACGCCAAGCGTTGCGGCCGAGGCCACCGCGGGATTCGAGGAGGAATCGCTTCTCGAATACCACCTCTACACCCTGCCACGCCCGGCGTCGATCACGCGCAACGCGACCCAGCAGCTCGCCCTCTTCCCGCCGGTGCCGGAGGTGAAGGTCCAGAAGGAACTCATCTACATCGGCGCGCCGAACTTCTGGGGCGGGAACTGGGACGGCGCGCGGCTCACCGACGACGATGTCTTCGAGGGCAGCAACCGCAAGGTCGGCGTCTTCGTCACGCTGAAGAATGACGAGGCCAGCGGTCTCGGCAAGCCGCTGCCGAAGGGACGCGTGCGCGTCTACAAGGCCGCGGGCGACGGCACGCTCGAGTTCGTCGGCGAGGATGTGATCGATCACACGCCGAAGAACGAGTCGATCCGGCTGAAGCTCGGCGATTCCTTCGATGTCACCGGCAAGCGCACGCGGACCAACTTCCGCTCGAACCAGAAGGGCAAGGAGATGGTCGAGAGCTTCCGGATCGAGCTGAAGAACGCGAAGCGCGAGCCGCAGAAGGTCGAGATCCGCGAGACGCTCTACCGCTGGTCGAACTGGGACATCACCGAGAAGAGCCAGGACTTCCGCAAGCTGAACGCCCGAGCCATCGCCTTCGATGTCGAGGTGCCCGCCGAGGGCTCGACGACCGTCGAGTACACCGTCCGGTACACCTGGTGACGAGCCGAGGCCGATGCAGACCCTGAGCGAGATCAAGGCCCTGCTCGCGGGGCGAGGCATTCGGCCGAAGCACCGGTTCGGGCAGAACTTCCTCCACGACCACAACCAGCTCCGCAAGCTCGTCGAGAGCGCCGCGGTCCGCCCGGGCGAACTCGTGGTCGAGATCGGGCCGGGAACGGGCACGCTGACCGAGACGCTGGTCGAGGCCGGCGCCGAGGTCATCGCCTGCGAGATCGACCACGACATGCAGGCGATCGTGCGCGAACGCCTCGGTGACCGCGTCCGGCTCATCGGTGGCGACTGTCTCGACGGCAAGCACGCCCTGAGCCGGGAGCTCGTCGACGCGCTCGCGGGCCGACCCTTCGTCCTCGTCGCGAACCTCCCGTACAACGCCGCCACGCCGCTCATGGCCCTGCTCGCGGCGCGGCATCCGGAGTGCCGCGGTCAGTTCGTGACGGTGCAGAAGGAAGTGAGCGACCGCATACGCTCGGCTCCGAACACGCGTGACTACGGGGCCCTCTCGGTGCTTCTCCAGCTTCTCTGCGAGGTGCGCGAGATCGCGGTCGTCCGCCCGGGAAGCTTCTGGCCCGCTCCGGAGGTGACGAGCGCGATGATCGCGCTCGTCCGCCGGAGCGAATCGCCGTTCGCCTCAGCCGAGGAGATCGCCACCTTCGAGCGCTTCACGCATGAACTCTTCTCCAAGCGACGGAAGCAGCTTGGGGCGATCCTTCGACAGGCCGGACTCGTCGGAAGCGGCGGCGATCTGCGGCTCCCGCCCGGCGTCACGACGGAGCTCCGGCCGGAGGCGCTCGATCCGCCGACGCTTCTTGCGCTCTTCCGGAGCGTCCGACGCGACGGGCCCGCGTGATCGCGCCGATCACTCCGGCTTGCGGTAGGTCATCTGCAGGTGATTGCCGGGAGCGAAGTAGCTCACATCGGTCATGTAGGCCTTGATGAGCATGATGCCGCGGCCGGAGGGAATCTCGATGTTCTCCTCCTCGGTCGGATCGGGCACGGTGTTCGGATCGAAGCCCGGTCCCTCGTCGCGGACATCGAAGCTCGCTGACGCCCGATCGATGCGGCAGCCGAAGTGCACCGCCTTCGCCGGATCGCTCTTGTTGCCGTGGCGGAAACCGTTCACGATCGCCTCCTCCAGGGCCAGCCGGATCGCGAAGATCGCGCTCTCGTCATAGCCGCGATCGCGAAGCGCATCGGCGACGAGCCCTTGGATGAGGGCCACATCCGCGGTCGCGTCGCGGAGCACGCTCGCGTGTTCGAAGGCGCCGGATGCGCTGTCGGGTGCTGCGCTCATTGGGGAAGGACGGTGGGTCGGCGGGGTTTTCGCAGGGAGAGGACGCGACCCGAAGGTCGGGGCATGGGCCGGCGTCGCCGGTCGGGGGCCGGTCAGCTAAAGCTCGCCAGCGCCTTCTCTGCGGTCTCGTGGATGTTGAAGATCCGGGTGAGCTTCGTCAGCACGAAGACCTCGAAGATCTGCGCGTTGATGTCGGAGAGGCGCAGTTGGCCGTCCTTGGCGCGAATCCGGTTGTTGACCGTGATGAGCGTGCCAAGGGCCGCGGACGAAAGGTGCTCGACGCCCTTGAAGCAGACCAGGAGCTTCGGATTCACCTGTCCGTCGACGAGGCGGGTGAGCTCCTCGCCGATCTGCTGGATGTTCGCCTCTTCGAGGATGTTGCGGTCCACGAACTCGACGCGCGTTACGCCATTCTGAACACGCACATTGAGTCGCGATGCGACGGAACCCATGCCGGCACTCCCTGGAACGGTCCCCTTGTGGCGGGGACACACGCCTCAACCGACGCCGCGGTCGCTCGCTCATCGAGCGGTTTGTCCCCGCGAAGTCCATCCACGCGCCGCGCATCCTGGCGGCAGCGAGCGCCCGGAGGACGCCGCCGGAGGGGACTGTAGCAGGAGTGCGGAGACGGCGACCATGGATACAAACGAACGACGGCCCCCGAGAGGGCCGTCGTCGTTGTGCTGGATGTGCGGGGCGGGTTCAGGCACGCGACCGAGGCGGTCGCTTGACCCTCGCAGCCCTCGCTTCGCCGGCGGATGCCGGCATCACGCTCCCAATCACTGGGTGATGATGCCGCCGCCGAGCTGGTCGCGGAGACCCGGGTAGAGCTTGTCCTCGTCCTCCTGCTGGATGATGACTTCCGGCCGGATGAGAAGGAGCGTGGTGAGCTCGACCTTGTTGGTCACGCGGTTGGTGAAGAAGCGGTTGACGATCGGGATCTTCGAGAGGACCGGAACGCCCGTCTCGACCTCGAACTCGCTCAGCTTGCGCTGGCCGCCGAGGAGGATCGTGCCCTTGTCCGGCACGGAGACGGTCGTCGCGATTTCGGTGCCCTGGAGCTCGGGGAGCTGGAAGGTCGCCTCGAAGGTCGACGCCCGGCCGCCACCGACCGCACCGCCGCCGCCGCCGGCGGCACCGGTGAAGAGGACGTCACGGAACTTCACGTTCTCGTTGAGGCCGAACTGCACGGTCATCGTGACATAGCGACGATCGGCGGAGATCACGGCCTCGACATCGAGGACGAAGCCCTGATAGACGACGCCGACTTCCGGCTGGAAGGCACCGGCCGAGTCGCCGGTGACCGGCGTGAGGCCGGAGATGAAGGAGATCGCCTTCGCCACCGAGATCCACGACCGCTGGCCGTTGAAGAGGGTGAGGCGCGGGGCGGTCAGCACGACATTCCGCTGGTCGGCCTGCGTGGCCTTGACGATCAGGTCGACCTGAATGTCGTCGAGGTAGCTGATGCCGACATTGAGCGCCGGGGTCGCGAGAGCCGCGGCACCGACCGCACCGACGCCAGCGGTGGCGAGGGTGTTGGTCAGGCTGAGCGAATCCTGCGAAACGCCGATCGGCGCCCAGCCGCTCTGACGGGCGATCGGAGCGCCGACCGGAGCCGTCACATACTGGATCGCAGTCGGGTCGCCGGGGGCCGGCACGCCGAACTGGGCACCGGTCGCCGTCGTGTTGGCGAACTCATTCGTGCCCGCGAAGCTGTCGAACACGACCGGCTTCTTCAGGTCGCCGTTCTTGTTCTCGCCGTTGGCGGGCTGGTTCGAATAGAAGAAGTCGCTGAGCTGGAAGTTCGGATCGACCGCCTTCGCAGCGTTGTACATGCTCTTGTTGGTGTTGAAGTACAGATCGAGGTCGATGCCGATCTGCTCGAACCACTCGAGGCTCACGTTGATGAGGCGGCTCTCGATGTTGATCTGGAGCGCCCGGATCGCGCGGAGCTGGGTGAGCAGCCCCTCGATCTCGTTGTGGTTCCGCGGGGTGTTGGTGACGATCAGGTTGCCGTTCAGCTCCTGGAGCGAACCGGTGCTGCCGCCGTTCTCCTCCCAGCCGTCGGAATCGACCTGGGTCTGGATGATGTTGACGAGCTGGTCAATCATCTCCTGACGGTCGCGACGCTCGGGGTCATCACCTTCGTCGCCGAAGATGTTGCCGCCGCCACCGCCGCTGCCGCCACCACCGCCGCCGCCGCCGCCACCGCCACCGAAGCCGCCACCACCACCGCCGCCGCCGAAGCCGCCGCCACCGCCACCCTGACCGCCGCCGCCCTGGCCGCCGGCCTGCCGGATGGACTGGCTGAGGTTGAACTCAGGGGCGTTGTCGAACATCGGGACATCGAAGAGGAGATCCCGGATGTCGTAGACGACGGTGATCTTCTTCTTGCGGAGGGCCTCGTCGCTCGAGACGACGACGACGCCGTCCTCGACGGAGTAGAGCGGACGCTCGGCCTCGTCTTCGCCGAGCTGCTCGAGGATGCGAGCGAGGGCGATCGAGGCGGGAACATCATTCAGCGTGAGGCTGATGGTGTCCTCGGGCCGGATCGACAGGGTGTCGAGGGCCTTCCAGTCCGGGTAGAAGTCCACGCCCGTCACGGTCTTCATGTAGTTGATGACCTGATCGAGCTGGTTGTTGTTGAAGTTGACGCTCACGACCTTCTGGAGGTCCATCTGCGTCTGGCGATCGCGATCGCTCGGCTGATAGCCGGCCGCGCCGCCGCGCTGGATCGAGAGCTGAGGCCAGTCCTCGGGGTACTCCATGAGACCCGTGACCGAGCGCGGGCCGGCGCCGGTCAGATTCGGACGCGGCGGAACCATGCTCTCGAGGGCCTTGTGGCTCTCGGCGCCGTACGCCTCCCAGCGACGCTTCTCGACATCGCTGTAGCGGCGGTACATCTGGCTGGTCGTGATGACATCCTTGAGGGCCAGCGCCGCCGGGTTGTGGGCGTCGATGAAGAGGATCTCGTCGAGGACCTGGATCGCCTCGCTGTACTTCATCTCAAGCTGGAGCTGACGGACGCGCTTGAGGCTCTCGTCGATCGAGCGCTCGCGGGCGCGGCGCTCGGCGTCCTTCGCGTCCTCGGCGGCCTTGCGGGCGGCCTCGCGCTGCTGGATCGTCGTGTTGAGCTCGCTCGCGGTGCGCTTCTGGGCGACATCCTCCTGCAGGGTCTGCAGGTCGGCCTTCATCGTCGCGTACTCGCCCGGGGGCAGGATGCCCTTGGCGTTGTCGAGCTGCACGCCGGCGGTGATGAGCTCGCGCTCGGCGGCCTTGAAGTTGTCGACCGCGAGGAAGTCGTTGGCTCGGCTGATCGAGCTCTGGTACTGGGCCCGGGCCCGCTGCTGCCGGAGCATGATGTCCTGCTCGACGGCGCTCGAGGTGCTCGCCTGGTTGAGGGCGGCGAGGGCCTGCTCGCGTCCAGCGACCGCCTCAGCGTCGCCGGGGGCGGCGTTGAGGACCGCGGTCCAGAGGTTCACGGCATCCTGCCACCGGCTCTCAGCGGAGGCCTTGCGGGCGGCGTCGCGATCCGCGTCCTGACGGACGGCCGCAACGGCGCTCTGCAAGCCGAAACCGCCTTGGCTCGTTGAGAATCCGGAGAGAGAGGCGAACGGCAGTCCGCCAATGGTCGTCGCGACAACAAAAGCCACGATCGAGGTCGGGGCATGCGAGCGTCGAACGGGAAGGGTAATGCTCGCCGGGGACTCGAACGACCGATTCATGCGGTACTCCGAAAGTGCTTCCGAAGGGGTTGTGCGGAGCGCGAACAGCGCTCCGGACATCCGAGTACATCCCTGAACGCCTCGTGGAGAGGACGCGGGGAAGTGAACGACGCTCCACACCGGCTTGCGAAGGCCTTCCGACATGCGGCGCTGACGCGGCGTGAACAGTGACGCTCACGCTGGTCGGCGACGCTGCCGTTCCCGAAGTGCGAGCCGGGCCTGGCGATCAACCAAGATCCGCCGGGCAAGCTCTCGTCCGAGACACGGGACTCCGCAGTTCCAGTGTTTCCGTGGGGTTGCAAGCGAGGAGTCGGGCGCGTGCGACGCGCGACGACCACCTCGGAGCCTCCAACACGGGCGGGCAGACTACTTCGCGCACCGAGGCTCCGCAAGCCTCGATCTCTCGCGATTGTTCGATTGCCGCGCGCCGACAAGCTCTTTTGTCGCAACGGGTTCAGCCGACTCTGCCCGCGCGCATGGGAGCCGCGGCGGTCCAGCGCGCAGGAGTGCACAAAATCCGCGTCGAAACGACGCCTTGCGCGGGGTGCGCTCGCGCCGCGAGCAGCGCGCGAATCAGGCGATCACCCCGCGAGAGAGGCGTGGCATCGCCGCGCACGAAGGCCTTCCGGCGGCGCAAGCGAGTCGCCTGCGCATGAGGCATCCTCCCGCTTCGCGCGCATCGCTCAACGCTCGCCAGGCAGGCGACGCACCGCCTCGGACCACGGCGCTCGGGGCTACCGCGCGCTCGCCACGAGGTCGCCCTGCGACTCCTGTGGCCGCTCGACGCCCTGGAGGTCCGACCGGCGCCCCTGAATAGACTCCATCTCCTTTACGGACAGCGGCTTACCGCTCTCCATGAGGGCCACGAAGAAGTCGAACAGGTAGGCTGAATCGTGCGGTCCGGGGCTCGCCTCGGGGTGGTACTGGACGCTGAAGATCGGCTTCTCACGGTGGCGGAAACCGGCGACCGTGCCGTCGTTCAAGTGCATGTGCGTCGCCTCGCCGCCGACGGCGATGAGCGACGCCTCGTCCACGCAGAAGCCGTGATTCTGGCTCGTGATTTCAACACGACCAGTCAACAGGTTTCGCACAGGCTGGTTCGCGCCGCGGTGACCGAACTTGAGCTTGTAGGTCTTCGCCCCGAGGGCCAGCGCGAGCAACTGGTGTCCGAGGCAGATGCCGAAGGTCGGGATCGCGCCCGCGACCGCGCGGAGCGTCGCGATGGTCGTCTCGACGACCGCGGGATCGCCCGGGCCGTTCGAGATGAAGAGGCCATCGGGCTTGTGGGAGCGAATCTCGTCGGGACTCGCGTCATGGGGCAGGACGATGAGATCGCAGCCGCGATCGACGAGGTTGCGATAGATGTTCCGCTTCGCGCCGCAGTCGAGGGCGACGACGCGATAGCGGCGGCCGGATGCGGCGATCGGCTGGGGCGCCCAGCCGCCGAGGTCCTCGGACCACGCGCCGCAGCGATCCGTCGGGCTCACTTCCGCGGCGAGATTGCGGCCGGCCATCGAGGGAATCGACCGCGCGATCGCCACGAGATCCTCATCGGACTTCGTCGCGTCCGAACTGAGCACGCCGCGGAGGGCGCCCTCGGTGCGGAGGACGCGGACGAGCGCTCGCGTGTCGATCCCCTGAATCGCCGGGATGCCCGCCTTCGCGAGCCAGCTCGAGACATCGCGGTCGCTGCGGTAGTTCGACCGCACCCGCGAGAGCTCGCGCACGACGAAGCCGGCGACGCAGGGCGTCCCGCTCTCGAGGTCGTCCGGCGCGACGCCGTAGTTGCCGATCTGCGGCGCGGTCATGACCAGGATCTGGCCGGTGTAGCTCAGGTCGGTGAGCGCTTCCTGATAGCCGGTGAGGGCCGTGTTGAAGACGACCTCACCCATGCCCGCGGTGCGCGGGGCGCCGGCGAGTGCGACGGACTTTCCAACGGTACGACCGGCTCCGTCGGCGAGGGCGCCGAAACCGGAACCGTAGAACACCATCCCGTTCTCGAGTGCGAGACGGGCGGGCATCGACGCGCGCGGCTGCTGCATGGCGTGCATCGTAGCAGTCGCGAGGCTCGATTTCCGGGCGAGGGAGCGTTGCCGTCGCACGGTAGAGTGCGAGCGTGGAAAGCCTGTTCGGAGACCTGCGCCCGCAACCGCCGAGCGGTCGAGGCCGGCGGAGCGCGAAGCGTTCGCGGTCGAAGGCGGCGCCGCGCGCGGCGGCGACGGAGTCGGCGAGCGGTCCCGGCGCGCCGACCGCGGGGCATGTCCTCGTCGCCGTCGAGCGAGGCGTCGATCGCTATCCCGACGGCCTCCTGTACGCGCTGCCGACCGCGCTCGCCGGCCTCGGTGATGGCGACCGCGTGCTCGTTCCGCTCGGGGCCGGCAACCAGCCGACCGAGGGCGTCATCGTCCGCGCCGCGACGGCGGAGGAGATCGCGGCGATCGACGCCAAGCGCTGCAAGGCGATTCTCGAGCGGATCGACCGCGGCCATCGGCTCCCGGGCGAACTCATGGCCCTCGCCCGCTGGATCGCCGGCTACTACTGCTGTCCGATCGGCATGACGCTCGCCGGCGTCCTGCCCTCGGCGGTGCGGAAGGGGATCGGCGCGGTGACGCGGAGTTTCGTCGATCTCGCCGCCCGACCCGACCCGGCCTCCCCGGCCACCGACGCGGGCGGCGGGAAAGCGCCGCGCGGACTCTCGAAGAAGCAGCGCGACCTGCTGGCGACCGTCGAGGCGCTCCCCGCCGCAGAGCGGCCGATCGAGTCCCGCGAGCTGCTCGCGCGGGCCGGCATCGGCACCCCGGGACCGCTCACCGCGCTCGTCGAGCGCGGGCTCCTGCGGATCGAGCGGCGCACCGAAGTCGAGGCCCGCTTCGGCCGGGGCGGCCTTGCGTTCGGCCCGGCGCCGACCGTCACCGAGCGACAGGCCGCGGTGATCGACGCGATCGGCGCGACGCTCGGACGGGGCTTCTCGCAGCACCTTCTCTTCGGCGTGACCGGCTCGGGCAAGACCGAGGTCTACATCCGGCTCATCGAACGCACGCTCGCGCTCGGCAAGCGGGCGCTCGTCCTCGTCCCCGAGATCGCCCTCACGCCGCAGACCGCGGGCCGGCTCGTCTCCCGCTTTCCCGGGCGCGGCGTCGCGATTCTCCACTCGGGCCTCACCGCGTCGCAGCGCAATCACATGTGGATGCGCGTCGCCTCGGGCGAGGCGGAGATCGTCATCGGGGCCCGCAGCGCGGTCTTCGCCCCGCTGCCCGACGCGTCGCTTGGGATCGTCATCGTCGATGAGGAACATGACGGCAGCTACAAGGCCGATCAGGCGCCGCGCTACCACGGTCGCGATGTCGCGATCCGGCGGGCCCAGCTCGCGGGTTGCCCGATCGTTCTCGGGAGCGCGACGCCCTCGCTCGAGAGCTGGAGCAACGCGACCGAGCGCGGGATCTCGACGCTCCATCGCCTGCCCGAGCGTGCCCCCGGGCTGCAGGTGCCGTCCGTCCGGATCGTCGATTTCAACGAGGAACGCAAGCGTTTTCGCGATCGTCGCGTGCAGGTCATCGGCCCGACGATGCGGGCGGCGCTCGAGGAGACGCTGCAGGACGGCGGCCAGGCGGTGATCCTTCTCAACCGCCGCGGCTACGCCAACTACATCGCCTGCGCGGATCCGAACTGCGAGTGGATGCTCGAGTGCGATCAGTGCGATGCGGGCATGATCTGCCATCGCGACCGCGGCCGGTCGGCCGACGGCGCGATCGTGACCCATGAGTACACGCGCTGTCACCACTGCGAGAGCGAGGTGCGCCTGCCGCGCACCTGTCCGGACTGCGGCAAGCGCGTCTCGGTCTTCGGGCTCGGCACGCAGCGCGCCGAAGAGGAACTCGTCCGGCTCTTCCCGTCGCTCGTCGAGGGCGAGACCATGCTGCGGATCGACGCGGACGCCATGCAGGGCGAGGCGGACTTCCGCGACGCGCTCGAGCGCTTCGCGTCAGGCTCGGTGCGCGTCCTCCTCGGCACCCAGATGATCGCGAAGGGGCTCGATTTCCCGAATGTCCGACTCGTCGGCGTGATCAGCGCCGACACCGCCCTGCACCTGCCGGACTTCCGGGCGGGCGAGCGCACCTTCCAGCTCGTGAGCCAGGTCGCCGGGCGATGCGGCCGCGGCTCGGCGGCGGGCCGGGCGATCGTCCAGACCTTCCAGCCGAATGCGCTTCCGATCGTCCTTGCCGCCCGCCACGAGTTCGAGCGCTTCGCCGAGCACGAGCTCGCCGAGCGGGCCCGCTTCGGGCTGCCGCCGTCGCGTCGGCTGGCGCGGCTGGTCGTCCGCGACGCCGGGGAGACGCGCTGCGCGGCGATCGCACAGGAGGTCACCGCGTCGATTCGGGCGGTCGCCGACCGCCTCGGCGCGGCGGGGGTCGCGCGGGTCGAGATCCGCGATCCGACGCCCTGTCCGATCAGCCGCATCGCCGGTCGATATCGCCAGCAGATCGAGATCCTGGCCGACTCGGCGGCGGCGCTGACCCGGTTCGTCACCGAGATCCGCAACGCCGGCTGCCTGCCTCTGGGCGAGGTGCTCGCCGTCGATGTCGATCCGATCGCGCTGCTGTGACGGCGCGTGATCCGAACATTGTCCGAACATCGTGTCGCGGCTGGCCGCCGTGTCGATGCGATGGGGCGGACCCCGAGAGCGCAGCCTCACCTTCGCTCTCGCCGGAACCGCCGTGCGTCCCGTAGGATGGACCGACTTTGGATCGTTCGACCACGCGCGGTGAGGCACCCTCGCGGCGGGTCGCGGTCCGCGCCTGATCGTTCGGAGCCCTCATGTCGCCTGAGCCTGCCCAATCGCCCACTTCCGCCTCGCACGGTGGCCCCATCGGGTCGAACCAGTCGGTCAACGGCTGGTCCAGCGACTTCATCGAGGGAGAGTACAAGCGTTGGAAGGCGGATCCCGCGTCGGTGACGGCGGAGTGGCGGCAGTTCTTCCTCGGCTTCGAGCTCGGCGTCGATCGCACCGGCGAGCCGCAGGGCGGCGCGGCAGGCGGACCGCAGGCGGAGTTCCAGCGGCGCGTCGATCGCCTCATCGAGGCCTACCGCGCGAAGGGACATCTCGCCGCCCAGATCGATCCGCTCGGCTCGGAGCGGCCCTTTCCGGAGGAACTCAACCTCGAGGCGTTCGGCCTGAGCGATTCGCAGCTTGACCAGAGCTTCGATGTCGGCGTCGGCGGCGGCACGCTTCCGCTCGCGTCGCCGGCGCGGCTCGGCGAGATCATCGAGTGTCTCGAGGACACCTACTGTCGCACGATCGGCGTCGAGTTCTCGCACATCGGCGACGACGCGAAGCGCCGCTGGCTGCAGGCGAAGGTCGAGGCCACGCGCAACCGGGCGAGCTTCTCCGACGAGGAGCGCATCCACCTCCTCGGCCAGCTCATCGAGGCCGAGGGCTACGAGAGCTTCGCCGAGAAGCGCTACACCGGCAAGAAGCGTTTCGGCCTCGAGGGCGGCGATTCGCTCATCCCGCTGCTCGACCAGATCGTCGAGAGCTCGCCGCGCAACGGCGTGCGCGAGATCACGATGGGCATGGCCCACCGCGGCCGCATCAATGTCCTGGCGAACATCCTGAACAAGCGCTGGGAGCAGATCTTCACCGAGTTCGACGAGAGCTGGGAAGAGGACTTCATCGCCGGCGGCGGCGATGTGAAGTACCACCAGGGCTACTCGACGAACCATCGGACCACGGCCGGCGGAGAGGTGCGGATCACGCTCTCGGCGAACCCGTCGCACCTCGAGTTCGGCGCCTCGACCGTGCTCGGACGGGCCCGCGGCAAGCAGCAGCTTCTCGGTGACGCGAACCGCGACCAGGTGCTGCCGATCGTGCTGCACGGCGACGCGGCCCTGCCAGGCCAGGGCATCGTCTCCGAGTGCCTGAACATGATGCGCCTCGACGGCTACACCGTCGGCGGCACGATCCATGTCGTCATCAACAACCAGGTCGGCTTCACCACCGATCCCTGCGACGACTGGCGCGGCAACTACTGCACCGACATCGCGAAGGCCTTCGAGGCGCCGATCTTCCATGTGAACGGCGACGATGTCGAGGCCTGCGCGTGGGTGGCGCGGCTCGCCCTCGAGTGGCGCCAGGCCTTCAAGACCGATGTCTTCATCGACATGGTCTGCTTCCGGAAGAACGGCCACAACGAGGCCGACGAGCCGAGCTTCACCCAACCGCTCCTCTACGCTCGGGTGCGCAAGCAGCGTCCGACCGCGCAGCGCTATCGCGACCGACTCATCGAGCAGGGCGTGATCACCGCCGAACAGTATGACGAGCGCGCGACGCGGTTCGCTCAGGTCCTCGACGCGGCGCAGACCAAGGCGAAGGCGACGCCGGTGATGCCCGGCATTCCGCCCTTCCAGGCGCACTGGTCGGGCTTCGTGAGCCAGTACAGCCACGAGCCGATCGAGACCGGCGTGGCGCCCGATCGGCTGAAGCAGGTCGCGAAGGCGTTGGGCCACGCGCCGGAGTCGATCACCCCGCACAAGACCGTCGCGAAGCTCCTGCAGTCGAGGGCCGGCGTGGGCAGCGACGACGCGACGCCGGTGGACTGGGCGATGGGCGAACTGCTCGCGTACGGCTCGCTCCTCCTCGAGGGCCATCCGATCCGCCTCACGGGGCAGGATGTCGAGCGCGGCACCTTCAGCCATCGCCACGCGGTGGTGCGCTGCCAGCAGACCGGCGCGAAGCACACGGCGCTCGCCGGGCTCAAGGCCTTCGCCGGGACCGATCAGGCGCAGCTCTCGATCCACAACTCGCCGCTCACCGAGACCGCCTGCGTCGGGTTCGAGTACGGCTACTCGCTCACCGACCCGCGGGCGCTCGTGATCTGGGAAGCGCAGTTCGGCGACTTCGCCAACGGCGCGCAGGTCATCATCGATCAGTTCATCGCCTCGGCCGAGGTGAAGTGGCGGCGCTCGAGCGGCCTCGCCCTCTTCCTCCCGCACGGCTACGAGGGCCAGGGGCCGGAGCACAGCTCGGCACGGCTCGAGCGGTTCCTCCAGCTCTGCGCGGACGACAACATGCAGGTCGTCTATCCGACGACCGCCGCCCAGGTCTTCCACCTCATCCGCAAGCAGGCCAAGCAGCGGTTCCGCAAGCCGCTCGTGGTGATGACCCCGAAGAGCATGCTGCGGCTGCCCGCGGCGATGAGCTCCTTCCAGGAACTCACCGGCGGTCACTTCCGTCAGGTGCTGCCCGATCCGCTCTTCGTCACCGGCCGCGACGGCGGGACCGACGCCTCGGCGGTCACGAAGGTCCTGCTCTGCTCGGGCAAGATCGGCCACGAACTGATCGCGGCCCGCGAGCGGACGGAGTCGCGGACGACGGCCGTCGTCCGACTCGAGCAGCTCTATCCCTTCCCGGACGCCGCGCTCAGCAAGGTGCTCGCCCAGTACCCGAAGGCGGAGCGGTTCATTTGGGTGCAGGAAGAGCCGCGCAACATGGGTGCGTACCGCTACTGCCAGGCCCAACTCAAGGAACTCCAGGGCATCGATGTCAGCTACATCGGTCGCGCCGACAGCGCGACGCCGGCGTGCGGCTCGACCAAGCTCCACGCCGCCCAGCAGGAGAAGATCCTGCTCGAGGCGATGGGGGCCCCCCGCCCCGCTGCCGGCACCGCGAAGGGCAAGGTGGAGGGGAAGCCCGACGCCAAGGCAGACTCCAAGGCCGAAGCGAAGCCCGAGACCAAGTCCGACGCCAAGGCCGACGCCAAGCCTGAGACCAAGTCCGAAGCCAAGTCCGAGGCCAAGTCCACCAAGGCCTGACTCGCGAACGCCCCGCGCCGACCCCCGCAGCCCGTATCGTTCGCGTATCGACGAATCTCGGCGACCCTCATCCAGCGCGTCGGCCGCGGCCGGCGCAGGAGAGAGCGTCTCGCCCCCCGTTCACCGACGGGGCCCGACGCGTTCACTGACGCACCCAACGACCTATGGCCACCGACATCACCGTCCCCAGTCCCGGCGAATCGATCTCCGAAGTCACCCTTGGCTCGTGGGCGAGGAATGACGGCGATTGGGTCGAGAAGGACGATCTGCTCGTCGAGATCGAGAGCGACAAGGCGACGCTCGAGCTGCTCGCTCCCGCGAGCGGCGTGCTTGCGATCCGCGCCAAGGGCGGCAGCGAGCAGAAGGTCGGCGCGGTCATCGGAAGCGTGGACGAGAAGGCTGCGAAGCCGGCTGGCGCTGCGGGCGCGAAGCCCGCGGCGGCGGCTGCCGCTGGGGCTCCCGCTGCCGCGGCCGCTGCGGCGGCAAGCGCGGCGGGGACGGCGGCCGATGTCCGGGCAACCTCGATGGCCAAGAAGATCGCCGCCGAGAAGGGCGTTGACCTGCACGAAGTGCCAGGCTCAGGTCCGGCCGGTCGGGTCATGAAGGCCGATGTGCTTGCGGCGTCGGGAAAGCCGGCGCCGGTCGAGTCGAAGACGGAGGAGCGCACCGGCGAGAAGCCGGCGGCGGCCAGCGCCAAGCCGGCGGCGACGCCGTCGGCGATCAGCGCGGCTCCGATCGGCTCGCGCGGCGTCCGACGCGAGCGCATGACGAAGCTCCGCCAGCGCATCGCCGAGCGGCTCGTCGAGGCCCAGCACAACGCGGCGATGCTCACGACCTTCAACGAGGTCGACATGAGCGAGGTCATGCGGCTTCGGAGCGAGCACAAGGACGCCTTCGAGAAGCAGTTCGGCGTCGGCCTCGGCTTCATGAGCTTCTTCGTGAAGGCCGCGACCAGCGCTCTCCGGAAGTACCCGCGCGTCAACGCCTACATCATGAAGTCCGCGGGCGGCGACGAGATCGAGTACCACGACTACTGCGATGTCGCGGTCGCCGTCGGCACCGACCGAGGACTGGTCGTGCCGGTTCTCCGCAACGCCGAGGCGATGAGCTTCGCGGCGATCGAGGGCACGATCAAGGAGCTCGCGATCAAGGCCCGTGACGGGAAGCTCACCGTCGACGAGATGACCGGCGGCACCTTCACGATCTCGAACGGCGGCGTCTACGGCAGCCTCATGTCGACGCCGATCCTGAACCCGCCGCAGTCGGCGATCCTCGGCATGCACGCGATCAAGAAGCGGCCGGTCGAGGATCCGCGGAACCCCGGCCAGATCGCCCTTCGCCCGATGATGTATCTCGCCCTGAGCTACGACCACCGGATCATCGACGGCGCCGAGGCGGTCGGCTTCCTCGTGCACATCAAGGATTGCGTCGAGAAGCCCGAACGGCTGCTCTTCGCATGAGTTCCTCCGCGCCGAGCGGCCCGGCGGGCAGCGGCGCGGGCAGCGGCTCTGGTGCCACCACCTCAGCCGCAGCCGCAGCCGCGACAGACGCTCCGCGCGCGGCGTTCCGCAACCGCCCGTTCTCGCATGTCGGCAACTTCACCGAGTACATGACGAAGACCGTCGAGGCGGTGAGCCGCCTCGTCGCTCCGGGCGGACGCGTCCTCGATGTCCCCGCAGGCAACGGCCTGCTGAGCGAAGCGCTCCGCGAGCGCGGCTTCGCCGTCACCAGCGGCGACATCAACCGCGAGCGCCCGGACTTCGCCTATGTCGACATGGGCAAGCCTCTGCCCTTCGCCGACGCGAGCTTCGACGCCGTGCTCTGCCTCGAGGGCATCGAGCATCTGCTCGAGCCCTACGCCTTCTTCTGCGAGATGTGGCGCATCCTCGCGCCGGGCGGGCTCCTCGTCATCACCACTCCGAATGTGATGAGCCTCTACTCGCGGCTTCACTTCCTGGCCATCGGCACCCCCTATCAGTTCCGCCCCTGTCAACAGCGCCGCGTCCCGCTGGGCGTGATGGAGGATCGCGGCCACATCGCGCAGATGAGCTATCTGCATCTTCGCTACTACACGCATTGCCAAGGCGGCACCGTCCTCCCGCCCGACGGCGACAAGACGAAGCGCAAGGTGCTCTATCCGGTCTATCTCGCACTTTGGGCCGGCGCGTGGCTCGCGGCCCGCGGCGGCGCGTTCCGCCCCGATCCGCGTTGGCCCGACCCCGACTGGGCCGAGTGTCGCCGCCATGTGCTGAGCCGCCCGGTGATGCTTGCCCGCTCGCTCATGTTCATGGCCCGCAAGCCGGCCTCCTGAAGCTACAGCGAGATCGCCTTCCGGCGTGCGGCGACGATCTCCGCGTCGGAGACCCGCCCGGCCGCGCGCAGGACCTCCTCCAACCGCGTGAGCTCCTCTGCGGGCGTCCGCGGGTTCGGCATGGGAATCGTGATGCCGGCGGCGCGCGCCGTGTTGAACTTCGCGGCGTTGGACCTCGCCCGTTGCTCGAGAAAGTCGGCCAGCCGAGCGACATCGTCAAAGGCCCGTGTCGCCTGCGCGGGCGCTTCCGACCAGTACCAGTCGTAGCCGCGGAGCGCGAACCCGAGCGCCCCGGGCACCGCGGCGCGCAGCACCGGCGTGCGATCCGCCGCCACGAGCGGCGCGAGACGCCGGGCGAGGCGATCGCCAAGCTCCCGCTGGTCCGATGACATCGCGAACTCAAATGCGCTCCCGATGTCGGCGACCGTCGCGCCTGGACTGAGGGCGTCTTCGGCGGCGGCGGCGGCGGCAGCGCGAAGGCGTTCGCGGAGCGATGGCGATGCGAGCATGGCTCTCGACAGGTCCACGCGGTCGAGCACCTCGCGAGCGACGCTCCGACGGGCGCTGAAGCGTTCGACCATGAGTTCGACCACCCGAGCCTCGTCACCGGCCTTGAGCGCCGCGTCGCACTCCATGCTCATCGCCAACTGCTCGTCGGTTGAGCCCTGCGGCAGATTCGCGTCGCCTCGCACCGATGCCGCAGCCTCGAGCTGGCGCGACGCGGCCTCGGCGGACTCGAGCGCCATCGAGCGGGCGATGATCACGCCTTCGCGCAGGCTCCCGCGGATCGCCTCGGGCGGGAACGCTCCGCGCGCGGCAAGCGAGGAGAGGGCGAGCGTCGCGAGCGCGACCTGCCCCTCGTCACTCAGATGGAGTCCGTCCGGTGCGAGCAGGGCGCCGGCGTCGCGGGGCTCGATCTGCGTGCGACCGAGATCGATCGGTTCACCCGCGCGAAGATCGTCGATGAGTCGATCGAGGGCGAGGAGCGTCACGCGCGGGTTCCGCTCCGCCCACGCGAGGATGCGGCCGTTCAGGTCAACGCGCTCGACTTCGGTGACGACGGCGCTTGGTCCGAGCACCGCGGAGACGGCGTTTCGCATGTCCGGCAGCAGCCCGACGACCATCGGCGCCTCGACCCGCTCCAGCGTCGTGAGAGCCCGCGCGAGACGCGTGACCCGCTCGTCCGAGGCGCGGGCGGGTGCGTAGGCAGCCCAGAAGATCGCGTCGATCGCAAAGACCATGGTCGGACGCAGTTCGATGCACTCCGCCACCTGTCGCTCGAGCGAGCCGATCGGATCGAGGGCCATGCCCCGCTCCGCGATGACCTTCGCCTGCCCGTGCGTCGGCAGATACACCGCGTCGATCGCATGACCGAGATGGACCGCGGCAGCGCCGGCGCCGCCGGCACCGCTGGGGACACTGGTGCCGCTGGGGACACTGGCGCTGGGGGCCGCGGCGGACGATTCGAGGCCACCGATCGAGGTGCCCCCCGCCGAGACGCTTGCGCCGATCACCACCGGCCGCGCGAGGACACCCCCTGCGCGTCCGCCGCTCGAACAGCCGCCCGCCGTCATGAGGACAGCGACGAGGGTCATCGCGACGGTCCACGCCGCGCGGGATGACCGGGCAACAGCCGATGACTTCGCAACAGCACAACACCGGCGCGCGATCACGCCGTCCTGCCCACCGACTCGCATCATGGATGTCCTCCCGCCGGCCAATCGTCGGGCCGGCGAATGTGCGTCGCGCGCCGCTTACCCCTCAGGCGACCCTCGACACGGGGCGGGATCCTACCGCGCCCCAAGGCATGCTCGAGAACAAAGCGCTCAAAAAGAAACAATTGACAGGCTCGTGGGCCTGTCAATTGCAAGTTCACGGGATGCCGCGCCGTCAAGGAGCGCGCGGGACGCGCACGGTCACTGGGCCGTCGCGACCTTCGATGCGTCGGGCGTCCGATCCGGCGGAATGCCGAGATACTCAAGGAGCGCATTGGCGATCTCGACCGATGCCGGACCGGCGATCGCGCCGCCGCCGTAGCGGTTCGCGCCGAGCTTGTACTTGTCGGGATCCTCGATCACGACAAGCACCACGATCCGCGGCTGCTCGTACGGCGCTCCCACGATGAAGCTCGAGACATACCGATCCTCGTAGTAGCCGATGTTGCGGCCGCTCGGCGTCTTCTTCGGAAGCTGGGCCGTGCCGGACTTGCCGAACATCTCGTAGCGCGAGATCGCCTCGGCCTTGCGCCCGGTGCCCTCGGTGAGCACGCCGCGCATCGCGTCGCGCGTCGCAAGCGCCACCGGCTCCGGCAGCACGCGCGTCGTCTTCACGGCCTCGCCCGGTCGCCGCCTTTCGAGCGTGAGCTCGACCATCGATCCGTCGCGGCAGAAGGTCGTGAACGCCCGGGCCATCTGCACCGGCGTCACGCCGATCTCCTGACCGATCGCGACCGAGCACTGGGTGTACACCATCGTCCAGTTCCTGGGCGAGGTGATGATGCCCGCGGTCTCGCCAGGCAGTCCGCAGTTGGTCCGCGAGCCGAAGCCGAAGGTGCGGATCCCCTCCTGCATCTGGGCCTTCGTCATGCGCATCGCGACCGTCGCCATGCCGGCGTTCATCGAGCGCTCGAGCACCTCTTCCCAGGTCGACGGCCCGTAGTACTTCACATCGCGGATGAGACGGCTCGAGCGTCCGTCGCGCACGACGAGCCCGCCGGCCGTCGGCAGGTTCAGGCGCGTCGACGGCGTGGCCTTCCCGAGCATGGTCGCCCACGCCCACACGAAGGGCTTGAAGGTCGAGCCCGGCTCGTAGGGGTCGGTCACGCAGCGATTGCGGCCGAACGCGGGATGGATCTCACGGTTGCGGTCGACCGCCACCGGACCGCGACCGGTGTTCATCCGCAGCGTGTCGTACATGGCGAGGATCTCGCCGTTGTCGACATCGACGACGACCGCCCGAGCGGCGGCGGCGTTCGTGTTCACGACATAGTCGTCGAGGACGATCTCGACGATCTCCTGCGCGTTCATGTCGATCGAGAGCTGGACGGGATCGCCCGGATCGCCCGGACGCATGCCGTCCTCGGGCACCGCGATCGTCTGGTTGCGGTTGTCGACATACCGAACGACGGAGCCCGGTCGGCTCGCGAGCGTCTTCTCGTGACGGGCCTCGACGCCGCCGAGCCCCTTGTGCTCGCCGCCGACGATGCCGATGAGGCTCGCGGCCCGCGATCCGAAGGGATACTCGCGGATCGGTCGCTCCTCGAGCTGCACGCCAGGCAGGCGAAGCCCGTGCAGGGCCTCGAGCTCGGCGTCGGTCAGGCGATCCTTGAGGACGACATAGCGCGGGAGCTTCGCAAGCTCCTCGGGCGTCGCCCCCTTTCGGAGCGTGTGCAGGTTCGGCGAGACGCGCTTGAGAATCTCACGCAGCATCCGCTGCGGATCCTCACCGAGGCGCTCCGCGACCGTGGCGACCGCATCGGCAAAGGGATCGAGCGAAATCTCGAGCGTCGGCGGCTCCTTGCCCTCCTCGATCGCCTTCTCGACCGCCCGGGCGTGGCGCCGCTCGGCTCGCTCGGCGGCGCGCATCGCCTCGCGATAGATGAACGCCGGATCGGCGAAGAGCCGGGTTCCGGGGACATCGATCGCGATCATCTGGCCGCGACGATCGAAGATCGGTCCGCGCGGCTGCGGCTGCGTCCGGCGCAGGAAGTGGATCGGCGTGCCGTCATCGTGCACCATCGCGTCGGTGAGGCGCGGATCGGCGTCGACCTTGAGCTGCACGACACGGGCGATCGTGGCGACGATCGACAGTCCCACGCAACCGAGCAGGACCGAGGACCAGATGCGGGTGCGCCGAGCACGGACCCTGGCCTCGCGGGCCACCGGATCGACCGCGGGCGCGGGCTGGGCGCTCGGACCGGTCGGCGTGCCGTCGTCGGGCTTCATGCTGTCCGTGGATTCGTTCATCGTCCGCCTCCTGGCGACCGCTCGCCACGACCGCTCTCGCTCGATCCGTCGGCGACCCGCTGCGGCGTCTTGCGTCGCTCGGGAAGCGCGTTTCTCGAACCGCTCGCCGCGTTCTTCGGCTTCGGCCGCGCCCCGGGCCGCTCGAAACCCTGGGCCCGCTCTTCCGGCGAGAGCACCGCGCCGGCGGCGACGGCCTCACCGCTCGTCGGGGTGCGGAAGGGATCGAAGCGGTAGGGAATCTGCTGCCACTCGACGGGCATGCTGAAGGCGGCGACGCGGAGCTCGTCGGGACGGATCGCCTGCGCGACCGCCGCCTGAAGACGCATGATCGTCTTCTCGTGCAGCTCCATCCGAAGGTGGGCGCGGGAGATCTCGGCGACCGCGTCGATGCGGTGCTGTCGGTTCACGAGCAGCACGCCGAACGCGGCGCCGATGGCGATGATGATGACGGCAAGCTTCGCAACCATGCGGCGCTTCGCGGATGTTGAACGGGGCGGGTCGAAAGCGAGCGACGCGGCGCGATCCTTCGCGCCGCGTCACACGACATCAGGTGGTGGTCGGGAGGTGGAACATCGTTCCGGCACTCATGCGTCGGTGGCGACGCCGGCGAGCTGACGCTCGGGGATGCGGATGGTCATGCCGGGATGGAGGCTGCTTCCGCCCTTGAGCACCTCGGTGTTCGCGGACCGGAGTTCCTTCCAGCGGTTCGCGGTGCCGAGCTCGCGCTCCGCGATGCGGTAGAGCGTGTCGCCTTCCTTCACCTTGTAGCTGCGGAAGGTCGGCTCGTTCGAAGCGGTCCGGGACTCGCGCGTCTCGCTCTCGCCGCCCGCGACGCGGGTTCCGGCAAGCGCGGGATCGAGCTCCTCCGGTCGGGGCAGCTTGATCGTGTCGCCGACCTGCAGCTTGCTCGGCTTGATGCCGTTGAAGGCGGCGAGCTTGTCGCCGAGCGAACGCTTCTTGTATTCCGCGGCAGCGATGCCCGCGAAGGTATCGCCCTTGCGGACGGTGTAGGTCTTGACCGAGGGGGTCGGCTGCGGGGCGGTGCGCTGCCCGGCGGTCGACTCGGGGCTGCCTCCGGCCGGCGCGTTGATGCCCTCCGGAGCGGGCGTACCGCCGACGGAACCACCCATCACGATCGCCTGCTGGGCGCCCGCGTCGGGACCGCCAAGCTGGTCGGGGCTCGCGCCCGCACCCGTCGTGTTCTCGACGAGCCGCGCGGTCGGATCGACGACCTGCGGACCGCCCGGAAGCTGAACGACGATCGCGTCGCCCTCGTTCCCACCGGGCGGCGGAATCGGGGGCACGCCGATCGCCTGTCGCGGCGTGGTGTTGCTCGCGACGACCATCGGGTTCCGGGCCGCCATGTGGTCGGAGACCAGGATCAGAACGAACAGCATCAGGCTGAAGCCCAACACCAACGCCAACTTGCTCTCGCGTGTCATTGCCTCAGCGTCCCTGCCCGAAGGCTCTCGATGATGCCCACCGCGTCACCTGACCGGGCTCCTGACGACCGCATGCTCCTCATGCCGCCGCCAGGCTCACTCGCCCGTTGGACTCCGCCCGACGGAGTCCGAATCTTCCACCGGGATGCCGGCCATGGCAACCCGGACAACTCGTAGCTTTGCACTTCTGGACCGCGGATTTGCCGCAGTTTCCGCGTCGCATGATACCACCGGCTTGCGCGTCCGGACCTCGACGAGACCCTGCGACGACATGTCGGCGAACTCGCGCTTGACGAGCCGGTCCTCGAGCGAATGGAACGCGATGATGCCGACTCGAGCGCCTCGCCGGAGCCAGCCGTCACCTGCGTCCCGGGTCGCCGCCTGCGCGCCCGATCGCACCGCCTGCAGAAGGCTCCGGAGGGCCCCCAGCTCGTCGTTGACGGCGATGCGGAGGGCCATGAAGGTCCGGGTGGCCGGATGCAGGCGGGACTGATGGGCGCGCGAGCCGTACGCCTCGCGGACCAGTCGCGCCAAATGCGCCGTCGATTCAATCGGTTCCCTCCCACGAACTTCAACAACTTTCCGCGCAATGCGACGAGCCAGCGGCTCCTCGCCCAGGCGGAAGATGAGATCGGCCAGCGAACGCTCCGGGAGGGATCGGAGGAGCTCGGCGGCGGTCGGTCCGGAGGTCGGCCCCACGGAGCGATCGAGCCGCATGTCGAGCGGTCCATCCGCCATGAAGCTGAAACCCCGTCCCGGATCGTCCATCTGCGTCGAACTGAATCCGAGGTCGGCGAGAACGACATCCGCCTTCAGGCCGGGTTGTCCACCAAGTGTCCGCAACGCCCCCTCGACCCCCGCAAAGGTCGTCCGGATTGCCAGAGGCTCACAACCGGACTCCCGGCGGACCCGCTCGGCGGCGTAGGCAAGGTTCTCGGCATCGACATCGAGGAGGACGATTCGACCCGTCGGCCCGACCGCCCGGGCGAGGAGGACCGCATGGCCGCCCCGCCCCGCCGTGCAGTCGACGACCGTCTCGCCGACACCGGGGGCGAGCAGCTCGAGGCATTCCGCGGGAAGGACCGGGACATGCCCGTGCGGGGAGGCGACCGCCGGCGCGTCAGCGTCGTCTGGCCAGTCCCGCTCAGAGCCATCGCGCTCCTCAGGCTCGGTCGGCTCATCGTCGGTCGGATGCGGGCCGTCGCAGGTCATGCACGGCGATCGTACGGCGGAGCGGCGAGGAGCGCAGGGCGCTGGGACGCGCGAGTGCAGGTGAACAGCCCGCCCGATTCCGCTCACCCTGGCGCGTCGAGTGACTTCGGCGTCGCCGGCTCGATTGCCGCTCGGTGCGCGGGATCGTCCTTCGGTGAGTCGTGGGCCGGCGCGGCGGCGTGCGCCGACAGCTCCCACTGCTGGCGCCGCGCGGTCTTGATCGCGATCGCGGCGATGAAGGTAAAGAGGACGATCGCGATCGTGTATGCGATCTGGAGCCGAATGCCGGTGTAGAGCGTGATGGCCGCGACGCCCACGCCGACGGCGGTGAACGCGAGGGTGATGCCGTAGAGGGCGAAGACGGCCTTCTTCACGCCGCCGAGCCCGCGCTTGAGCTGATGGTGGATGTGGTCGGAATCGGGCGCGGACCAGGGTCGTCCGGCGAGCTTCCTGCGCACGATCGCGAGACAGGTGTCCATGATCGGCAGGGCGAAGATGATGAGTCCCGCGATGACGAGCTGGGTGTGGCCCTCCTCGCCGAACATGAGGATCACCACCACGCAGAGGTAGCCGAGAAGGAGGCTCCCGCAGTCGCCGAGGAAGATGACCGCCGGGTTGAAGTTCCACGGCAGGAAGCCGATCACCGCCCCGAGCGTCGCGAGGCAGATCACCACGCGGGCCCCGGCGAGCGAATCGGTCGTCTGCACGATCGGCATCGCCGTCGCGATCATGAGGCTCACGACGAGGAACCCGATCATCATGATCGAGGTCGTCCCGGAGAGCAGGCCGTCGAGACCGTCGATCAGGTTGGTGGCGTTGCAGCCGCCGATCACGAAAATGGCGATGAGCGCCGTGCCGACCCAGTAGTAGAGCTCGGCGTTCGGCACGGCATAGCCGGCGATCGTGAAGAGCGTCGCCTCGGGGGCGCCGAAGAAATAGCCAAGCACACCTTCGGCGACATGCACGCCGATGTCGTCGAGGGCAAGCGCCGCCGCCGCGACGAGCTGGCCGGCAATCTTGAGCCGCGGATCCCATCCGTACGCGTCGTCGGCGAGGCCGGTAAAGGTAATCGCGAGTATTCCGATCACGACCGCAAGCGGCACATGCTCAAATTCCGCCGCCGGGCCGCTGTCGAGGAAGAGACTCCAGATGATCGCCGCGGTCACCCCGAGGAAGACGGCGAAGCCGCCGAGGTAGGCGATCGGGAAGCGATGGAGCTTCCGCGTCTGGTCGGGCTTGTCGATGATCTCCAGCGCCACCGCCGCCCGCCGCACGAGCGGAGTCGCGAGGAGCGTCACGAGGAAGGCGACGAGGAAGACCGGCGCGTAGGCGTTCAGGAACGCCAGGGCCCGCATCGGGGCGTCCGGCGTCGTCCCCGGAGCGATCGGGGCGTCGCTCATGAGCGAGCGCAGCGGCGGGAAGTCCGAGGCGAACGCGGTCACCGCATGCAGGATGGCCGTCGCCTCGGTCACGCCCCACCGCCTACGCGGGCCGCGCCGGGACGGGCGAGATCGGGAGCGTCAGCCTCCGGCCGCGCGGTCAGCTCGCGGGCGATGTCGCGGATGGTCTCTTCCAGCGGAATCGCCGGCGCGAAGCCGATCGCCTGGCGAATCCGGCGGAGATCCGGCTGGCGCACGAGCAGATCGTCGAAGCCCGCCGTGAACGCCTCCTCGTACGGAACGAGACGAATCGGCGCGTCGGAACCGAGCGTACGAAGCACCTTCGCCGCGAGATCGCGGATCGAGATCGGCTCATCGCGGCCGATGTTGAAGACGCGACCCGCGTGACGCTCGTCGCCGAGGAGCCGGGCGAGGGCCGGCACCGCGTCGCGGGCGTCGCAGAAGCAGCGACTCTGCGTGCCGTCGCCGTGGACCTCGAGCGGCTCACCGCGGAGCGCGGCCCGCACGAAGCGCGGCAGCACCATGCCGTAGCGGCCGACCTGGCGCGGACCGACCGTGTTGAAGAAGCGGACGATCGTCACCGGCAGCCGATGCTGGGCGTGATAGGCGAGGGCGAGATACTCGTCGATCGCCTTCGAGCAGGCGTAACTCCAGCGCGAGAGCGTCGTGGGGCCGTAGGCCACATCGTCGTCCTCGCTGAAGGGCGTCTTCGCGCTCTTCCCGTAGACCTCGCTCGTCGAGGCCACGAGCAGCGGAACGCGGGCCTCCGCGGCGAAGCGGAGGATCGCGCTCGTCTCGTGCACATTGGTCTCGATCGTGCGGATCGGTTCCTCGATCACGAGGCGGACGCCGACGGCGGCCGCGAGGTGATAGATCTCGTCGAACTCGCGCGGATCGAGACTCGGCAGCGCCTCGCTCACCGCATGCGTGATCACGCGAAGCCGCGGTCGAGCGAGCTCGTCCCGGGCGCTCGCGTGGGCGGCGTCGAGGTTCGAGAGGCGGCCGGTCGAGAGGTTGTCGACGACCGTCACCCGGTCGCCGCGGGCAAGGAGGTGCTCGACGAGGTGGGAGCCGATGAATCCGGCGCCGCCCGTCACGAGCGATGAGCGATGGTGCGTCACCTTCGGCATCTCTTCTGGTCTTCTCTTCTCTCGGGAGGCCGCCGGCCCGGTCACGAGGACTTGGCGTAGCTCGCCATGACCTCGTAGTTCTTGCGGAAG
The DNA here is from genome assembly GCA_964395845.1 of uncultured Isosphaeraceae bacterium. Lineage (GTDB taxonomy): Bacteria > Planctomycetota > Phycisphaerae > Phycisphaerales > SM1A02 > JAEUIT01. The sequence goes on from CAYNCG010000007.1 coordinate 68,693, forward strand.
TAGCCGCCTGCGGTGTTGCGCGGACGGTTCAGCACGATGCCGACGAGCTGGCTCGGCATGTCGTTGAGCTGCGAGCAGAGGCGCGACACGAGGCCGCGCTGCTCCTGGAAGGCCCGCACGACGAGGACGGTCGCATCGACCTTCGCGGCAAGGACCATGGTGTCGCCGGCGACGATGGCCGGCGGGCTGTCGAGCAGCACGATGTCATAGGCCTGCTTCGCCTGGGCGAGCACCTCGTCCATCGCCGGCGTGGCGAGCCGCTCGAAGATCCGGCTCTCCGGCGTTCCGGCAGAGATGAAGTCGATCGAGTCGGTGAAGCGGGTCGCGACCTTGCCGAGCTGCGCCTTGCCGGTGACGAGGTCACCGAGGCCGGGCTGGTTCGGATCGAGACCGAGCGCCTGAGCCAGGCTCGGGCGGCGGAAGTCGGCGTCGATCACGAGCACGCGCTTGCCGCTCTGGGCGATCGACTCGGCGACATTGGTGAGGATCGCGGTGACGCCGGCGCCGGGGAGGCCGCCGACGAAGAGGATCGAGCGGTGACCGCCGGCCCGGACATGCTTGAGGATGTGCGAGGTCGTCTGTCGCACGCTCTCGGCGATGACCGACTGCGGAGCCTCGCGGATGGCGTTCTCCGCCCGCTTCACGCCGGTCGGATCCTCGTCGACATCGGGCACCATGCCGAGCAGCCGTCCGCCGATGCCGGTGAGGTCGCTCGTGTAGCGCACCCGCTGGTCGACGAGCTCGCGCAGGAACGCGACGGCAAGCGTCAGGAAGAGCCCGAGCACCGCGCCCATCGGGGCGAGGATCTTGAGCTGCGGGAAGCTCATCTCGCGGGGCGTCTGGGCTCGCGAGGCGATCATGACCGCCTTCGCGTCCTCGCGCACCTTGAGGGCGTTGAGGTCCATGACGAGATCCATGAGCTTCGAGCGCTGCTCCTGAAGCCGCGCCTGGCGGTCCTTCTTCTGCTCGAGTTCGCTGAACGCGGCGCTGTACTCCTTGAGTCGCACGCTCTGCTTCTCGAAGTCGTCCTCGAACTCCTGCAGCATCCGGCTGAAGCTCTCGAGCTGGTCGGAGTAGAGCTTGAGGTCGGCGGTCAGGTTGCGGTTCAGGATCTTCTTGAGCTCGGCGTCATACTCGAGCTTCGCGGCCTCGGAATAGCGCTGGGCGTTGCGGAACTCCGGATGCGACTCGCCGAACTTCTGGCGCATCGACTCGGCGAAGATGTTCGAGTCCTTCACCGAGGAGGCGAGCCGGAGGAGCACGGGATCTTCCTCGGCCTGCCGGATGTCCTCGGGGCTCGGCTCCATCGTGCCGTTCAGCTTCATGTTGGTCTGATCGCGACGGCTCTCCGCCATCGATCGCTGACCCTTCGTCTCGTTGGCCCGGCGGGCGGTGTCCTCCATCCGCTGGTAGACCTCGACCGCGGCCTTGTCGCCGGTGATGTTGCGGGCCTGGATGAACTCGCCGATCTCGAGGCCAAGCGTGTTGAGCTGGCCGTCAACCGACTGGATGCGCTCGTTATAGACCGAGAGGTTCTGGCTGAATCGCTCGGAGTCCTGCGCCTCGCGGCGCTGGCGGTAGGTGTCGGCGATCTGGTTGAGGACGACCGGGATGTCCTCCTTCACCGAGGTGGTCCAGGAGAGCGTGAAGAACTGGGTTCGCTTGCGGTAGACCGCGCTCAGGTCGTCCTCGAGATCGTCGACCGCGCTCTCGATGTCGAAGGTTCCGCTCGCATCGAGGAAGCCCTGCGCCCACGCGGTGGACTCGATGTCCCGCGCCCGCATCGCCGCCAGCAGCAGCGAGCGGTCGAGAATGCGCTGGGCCTCGGTCTGTCCCTGACGCTCGACGACATCGTCGTTGGGGGCGTCGCGGTTCACGAACGAATCCGGGCTGTCGATGCCCGGACGCAACTCGAAGAGCACCGTGCCGGTGTAGCGCGGATAGACGCGTGCGAGCACGAAGTGCGAGCCGACGCCGACGATTCCGCCGATCAGCAGGCCGATCACCATCTTCCACTGGTTCTGGCGCAGCACCCGAATCGGATCGAGTCGGATGCCCGTCGGCTGGGCGGCGGCTGGAGCTCGCTGCACGGGCCGATCGGCTGCCGGACGGGCTGGGGCTTGGGTGGTCATCGGTGGTCCTGTCGGAATCGGTTCGGTGTGGGGCGCCCCGGCGGGCGGGACGGCGACGGTCGCAATCTGGTCGGATCAGGTCGGGTGGACGCCGAGGGACCGTCCCCCTCGACCCCTCTCAAGTCTGATATCGGTCAACGGAGCTTCTCAATGAGTTCGTTGAGCCGCTTCTGGATCATGGGATCGGGCTTCAGGTCGCCGGCTGACCGGACATGGGTCTTCGCGTCTTCCTTCCGGCCGACGGCGAGCAGGACTTGCGCCATGTGCATGTGGGCGCTTGCCGACGGACGGACCCGGATCGACTCCTGGAGCTGGACGATCGCCTCGTCATTGCGCTTCGCCTGGGCGAGAGCGAACCCATAGGTGTCGAGGAATTCCGCCTCGTTCGGAGCGATCCGGACGGCTTGCGCCGCCGCCTCGACGGCCTCACTCGGATCGTTGCCGCATTCGGCCGCCAGATACGCGAAGTTGTTGAGAAGCGAAGCCTCGCTCGGAAGGATGTTCTTTGCCATCCGCATCGCGGCAAGGGCGCCGGGGCAGTCCCCCTGCCCATACTTCACGCTGGCGACGAGATCGTGAAGCCGGGCGGAGGTCGCCTTGTCGCGCTTGTCGTCCGAGGCGATCGCCCGTTCGGCGACCTCGATGGTCTTCGCGCCGCCCGCAGGGCCGGTGGCGAAGTAGAGCTCGGCCAGCCAACGCAGCTCGCGCGTCGTCGGCTTGCCTTCGGTGATGTCGTTGAGGAACTTCTCGGCCTCGGCGGTGCGCGGTCCGGGGAACGCGAGCCGGAGATTCGTGAACCACGAATCGATGATCGAGTCGTTCGCGCGCCCCTGGGCGATCGCGTCACGGGCGGCCCGGAACGAGCTTTGGAAGACCTGGAGTCCGCCGCCGGTGTCGCCGGTGTTGAAGAGCGCCGCACCGATCGCTGACTGCAGGTAGGGCGAACGGGTGACGATCGACTCGCGCGGACGAAGCGAGGCGAGAATCGCCTGCCAGTTCGGCTTGTCCTGACGCAGGCGCAGGTCGGTGGCGCGGGCGAGGTACTCCTCGCTCGGCCGAATGCGATCGGCCCGCTCCATCGACTCGATCGCCGCGTCGAGCTGTCCGCTGCGCTCGTGGACGAAGGCCGACGCGACATGCCAGATCGGATCGTTCGGCGAGAGCTGGATCGCCTCGCGAGCGACTTCGATCGCCCGGTTCGACTTGCCCGTCAAGACGAGCAGGTCGATGAGGCGCTGGCGCCCCTCGCGGTTCGACGGCGCCGCACGGACGAAACGCTCGACCTCGGCGACCGCCGCGGTCGGCTCGGCCATCGTCTCGAGAATCGCGGACTTCGCGAGCGACGCGGGCCAGTAGTCGCCGCGCAGCTTCGTGCCGCGATCGGCTGCGGCCAGCGCCGCGGTGAGATCATCCTTGTTTCCGGTGGCATCGAACTTGACGCGGAGGACCGCGGCCTGCTGGGCCGCGATGATCGGATTGCTCGGGGCGGTGCGGGCGGCCTTCTCGAGCGCCGCAAGTCCGGCGTCGATCACCGTCACCGCGGTCTTCAGGTCGCCCCGGGCGACCAGCGCCCGGCCATGGCTCTCCGCGATGCTTCCCTCAAGCTGATCCATCACGAGGTCGCTGACGGCGTTGTCGCCCGTCGCGGGCGCCTGTCGGGCTTCCGTGAGCCGAGCGCGTGCCTCCTCGTAGCGGTCAACGCGGGAAAGGGTCTCGGCGTACCGCATGAGGAACGCACGGTCCTTGCGGATCTTCGCGATCGCCTCGAGCGGCTCGATGGCCTTCGCCCAGTCACCGCGGCTGAAGTAATACTCGGAGATCGCGGTGTCGCCGAGGAGCGTCGTCGGATCCTGGACCCGGCGGGCTTCGGCGAACGCGGCGGCGGCCTTCGGCAGGTCGTCGATCTCCGTGAAGTGGACGCCGAGGGCAACGAACATCTCGGGCATCACCTTGTCGCCGGATCGCTGGATGAGGCCGCGCAGGGCGCCTTCCGCCTCGGCGTAGCGCCCCTGGCGACGGAAGGTCGCGGAGCGCACCATGGCGAGCTCGATGCTGGTCGGCTCCTTCGCGATGAGATCGTTGAAGATCCGGTCGCTCTCCGCATGCCAGACCTTGCGGATGCGGTCGAACTCCTGCTGGCGGGTGCGCTCATCGAGGGCGAGCCAGGCGGCCTCGGTGAACTTCACGCGGCCGCTGCTGTCGACGATCGCCTCGCGGCTCGGCTGACGCTCGGCGAGCATGACCGCGAGCTTGCGGGCGTTGCGGGCATCGTCGGGGAAGGCGATGTAGCGATTCGTGCGGGTTTGCCGGGCGAGCTGCTGGTCGCCGATCTCGCCCTCGAGATCGAGCCAGGTCTCGATGGTGTCGAGATCGTCCGGCGCGATCTTTCGCAGGTCGCGCAGGATCGTGAGCGAGCCGGCGCGGTCGCCGCTCTTCCCCAGCGCCGAGATGAGCGACTTCGCGGCGTTGAGATCCGTCGGCTTCCGACGGTACGCCTCCTGATGGCTGCGGATCGCCGCCTGCAGGTCACCGCTCTGCTCCTGGGCGAGGCCGAGGAGGCGGTAGACATCGGAGTCGTCGACATTCTGGTCGATGGCCCGCTGGAGGAGCGTGATCGCCTCGCCGGCCTTGCCCTGCGTGAGGGCGAGTCGGCCGCGGAAGAGCGTGACGAGCGCCGGCGAGCGCTGGGCCCGTTCCGCCTCGGTGATGACCGCCTCGGCAGCCGCGAAGTCGCGGTCGACGAGGGCGTTCGTGATGCGGAAGTCGAGCCAGAGGGGATGCGTCGGAGCGAGCGATTGGACCTTCGCGGCGTAGTCCGTCGCGGCCTTCTCGATCACCGGCACGAGCGCGGCAAGCCGCGCGGATTCCGTGGGATCGGAGTCCTTCAGACGCTCGACCGAACGACGCGTGTCGTTCAGGCCCTGGGCGAACCGGATCGCGAGATTGACGGTCTGCTCGGGCTCGTTCGGGTGGTCGGCCTTGACGATCTGCTCGAGTCGGGCGACCGGGTCGTCACCGCCGCGGACGAACGCCAGCAACCGCGCGATGCGCTGGTCGTTGGGGTCGATCTCGCGGGCCTTGTTGAGCAGTTCGATCGCCTTGGCGTTGTCCTTCGCATCCACCTCGATGGTCGCTGCGGCGATGTAGGGCCGCAGATCCTTCGGATTGTCGCGAATGAGCGTCGCGGCAAGGGCCCGAGCCTCGGCGAGCTTGCCGTCCAGGCGCAGACGGTCGACATCCGTGAAGGCCTTGAAGAGCGGATCGTTGATGTCGATCGAGGTGGGATTCTCGGCCTGCTTGGCCGCGGCGAGGACGTTCTGGGAGAGCGTGCGGTTCGGTTCGCGGGCGAGCACCGACTCGGCGAGCCGGCGGGCTTCGGCAAAGCGCCCGTTCCGGAACGCAAGTGAGGCGCTTCGCTCGATGAGATCGACGCTGTTGGGGGCGAGCTCGAGGCCCTTGTTGATGAGCTGCTGCGCCTGGCCGGTCTCGCCGCGCTGTTCGGCCGTCGAGGCGGCGAGCGCGTAGAGTTCGACATCGATCATCGAACCCTTGCGGAAGACCTCGTCGAAGCGAGCGTCGGCGGTGTCGAAGTCACCCTTCACCATCGCCAGCTTGCCCTGGGTCTTCAGCACGACGGAGTCGTCGATGAAGCCGCGGGCGAGATCGGCGATCTTCGCGGCCGAGACCTCGAGCTTCGCGGCGAGGGCCTTCGCCTCCTCTTCGGGCATCCCGAACCGGAACGACTCGAAGTCCATGTCGAAGAGCCGCTGGGCCGCGAAGACGCGCGTCTCGTCCTGTGAGGCGCTTTCGAGGCTCACCGGAAGCTGCGGCATGTTCAGGATGTGGTTGGCCTCGGCGATCGCGGCTGCGGTATCGAACTCCGAGACGACGAACAGGAGCGCCCGTCGGTGGAGAATCGCGTCCGGGTGCTTGTCGACATATTCGCGGAGGAGCGCCGCCGCCATCTTGCTTCCCTCCGGCACGACCGGGTTGCCGATGACCTTGATCGCCTCGAATATCGAGGTGCGGTCACCAAGCTCACGGGCCCGCTTGGCGAGCGCTTCGGCCGCGTCGGCGATGCGCTCGGCGGTCGCCGCGGCATCCGGTCCGCCGGCCTGGACGAGCATGCGCTCCAGCCCGTTGCGCAGGATGCGCAGTCCGTTGGGGACCTCGTTGAGGGCCTTCAGGTAGAGCTCGTCGAAGGCCTTCCACGCGTCGGCCGCCTGACGGGTCTGCTTCGCACGCTCGAGGTTGGTGGCCTGCGACAGCAGGATGTGCAGCGCACCGGCGTAGGCGAGATCGCGGTCGGAGCCCTCGGCCTTCTCGAGCGCCGACTGCAGCAGGTCGCCGGTCGTGCGAATCTCCTCCGGGGTGAGGGCGGTGATGCGGCGGGCCTGCGCGTAGCCCATGTAGGCCTTCGCGGTGTTGACCAGCGGATCGGTCGGATCGAGCTGCTCGAGCAGGTCCGCCTCGGCGAGATCGTGGAGCATCTGCCACGCGACGACATTGTCGTTCAGCTCGGACTGGTAGAGGCGCTCCTCGAGCACCTCGCGCCAGAGCGCGGCATCGTTGCGCTTGATCTGGGCCCGTCGCAGGAGCGAGCCGACATAGAGGAAGTAGCTCTCGCGGGCCTCCTCGACCGATGCCGGCACGATCTTCCGCGTGGCGTCGAGATAGCGGGTGTGGAACTCGAGCTCGTTCGGCCGCTTGCCGATCGCACGGCCGAAGTTGCGGGCCGCTTCCTTGAAGTCGTTGCGGGCCAACGCGGCCTCGCCGGCGCGGATGAATCGCGACGGGTCCTGACGGTACTGCTGGACGGCGACGAGAGCGACGACGCCGGTCGCGATGGCCGTGCAGGAGAGGACGATGATCAGGAGCTTCTTGTTGACGCGCGTTGCCATTGGTGGAACCTCGTGTGCCGCGGGCGATCCCGGGGCGAGGGAAATCGTCGGGAGAGATCAGGGAGCTGGGGATGGGGCGGCGGTCGCCGCCTCGCGTGACAGGCGTTCGACCTCCGGCCAGTCGGGAAGACGGGCCATGAGGTGCGGGACGAGAAGGGAAAAGAGCTCATCCGCGTTGCGGCGGAAGAGCGGAAGGAGCGAGTCGTTCTCCGACTTGAGCTCGGCGCTCATCGAGAACTGGACCTTGCAGTAGTAGGCGTAGCGTTCGGTGCGCTCGAACGCGAGCGCTCGGACGCCGTAGGGATTCGGCGTCAGGCGGCCGTTGGCGATGAAGAGATAGCCGCCGACGAGCCGGCGCTTCGGGCGCTTCGGATCCTGGAACTCGGTGATGCGGATCTCGAGGTCACCGACCGGCAGGTGCACGCGGACCGGCGCGGCGGTGATCGGATCCTGGGTCATCACCGTCGGATAGGCCAGACCCGTCGCTGCGTTCACCGTGTCCGACGCGAGGTTCCAGAGGCTCTTGTCGGCCTCGATCGGGTAGTCCTCGGCGTCCTGCGTCTGGAGGAAGCCCGCCACGCCCCAACACCGGTCGGGAATGTGCGGGACATCATCGATGGTGCCGGTGTAGTAGGCGATGTGCACCTGGACGAGCCCGCGCTCCGGAGCGTCCTTCAGACCGTACATGCGGTCGACATACTGCTTCGTGCCGAGCTCCTCGATGATCGCGTCGGTCAGGATGTTGTCCTTGCCGACCCGTTCCCACTCGCCGAGCCGAATCGGAATCCCGTCGATCGGGGCCCGAAGCGGCACCGGCTCCTTCACGAGGTAGTAGTTCAGGTAGCGCATGCCGCCCATGAACCCGACCGAGCCGACGAGCAGCACGCCGAAGGCGACCGCGTAGGCGAGGCGGACGATCGGCGCGAAGGGATACGCGCGGGCAGGCTCCGCCGGCTCGTCGGGGCCGGCGACCGCCGCCGAGTCATCCTCGATCAGGAGGTTCCGGAGGATCCAGAGGACGCCCATGTAGAGGACGAAGGCGGGGACGAGCCAGACGAGTCCGACCATGTTGTGGAACTCGCCGGCGGCGAAGTCGACATCCCAAAGCGAGAGGATGCCGAGGGTCATGACCCGCAGCACATTCACGCCGACGGCGATCGGGATTCCCGCACCGACGAGGATCGCCTTCTGCCACCAGCGCGGAAGCCCGGTGTGGGCGATCGCGACGCCGAGGGCGAGGAAGGCGAGCAGCATCCGCATGCCCGAGCAGGCCTCGGCCACATTGAGCGGCTTGCGCACGCCGTTATGCCAGACGGTGAGGATATTGCCGTCGCGCTCGGTCTCGACCTGCACGAGATTGAGGGCGAGCCACGCGCCGCGCGCGGAGAGATCCTGAAGGAGCTCGGTGACGGGCTTGATGATCGCGTCCGAGATGACCTGGCCGAAGACCACCCAATACCCGAGCGGGAACCAGAGATAGCGCATCGAGCGCCACCCGAACAGGAGAAGCGCGACGCCAAAGAGCGTGAGGCCGACCCCCGCGCCGCGGGCATTCGTGTGCACGAGCACCGAGCGCGGGCCGAGATAGCCAAGGAAGTAGATCGCGAGCCCGACCGCCATGAGGGCGATGCCCGCCCACGCCGGTCGGAACGGCTCGGCGAGGAGTTCCGCCCGCCGTCGCCAGATGAAGTAGCCGCTGATGAGCGGGATGACCAGGATGTGGCCCCAGTCGGACGGGGCGTTCATCGCGCTGCGGACCTGGGCGTAGAAGAAGAACCAGAAGATCGCGACGAAGACCGCCAACAGCGCCGCCCCCGCGCCGAAGAGGCGCGGTGGGGACACCATCAGCGTTCCGGACGGCGCTGGGGCCGTTCCGGTCGTCGGCTGGTCTGACGCGGCGGTCATGCGGTTCTCAATCGGCGTTCCTTCTGGCGTTGTTCAGGTTCGCCGACCGACCGTCGATCGACTTGATCCCCCCACGGGCCCCTCCGCACGCGGCGGGTCGGGCGAGGAGGGCGCAACGGTGCATCCCGCGCCCCTGAGGCACGCGCGCGACCCGGTCGCCCGTCCCTCTCGTTCGCCCTCTGATTCCCGAGTCGGCTGGCCCTCCCCCGCCGAGCGTCCCGGGTGGCCGCCGAGTGATTCGCTCGGCACCCTCCGGACTGGCTCCGGCCGGGGTCCCCCGATGGACGGCACGCGGCCGCATCAGGGAGAGCTGGCTGGAGAGGGAGGCAGGGTACGCGAAGGAAGGCCCTTCGGTTCGCGACCTCGTGTGAAGGACTCGCGAAGCCCACACGGACCAACGCGAAGCCCACGCGGGACAGTCAGACGCGATCCGCGGGGGATTCCTCATAACTTGTGGACGACCGGAGGATGGGGGCGAGGAGCCGGGCTCGTCGCCCATCCGGAACGGACGGTTATTGGTTGAACGGGTTCGATCCCGGCGGCGGGCCGAAGACATCGTTGCCGAAGTTCCGGTCGAGGAGGAAGCCGAAGCCGTAGGTCATGCGGAAGCCGTTCCGGATGACCGCGAGCGGCGTCGCGAAGAAGTTGGTGCCGACGATGACATGGTCATCGGGCTTGATCAGGATGTCCGGCTCGGAGCGATTGCGGATCGCCGCGAGGTTCACCCGGATGACGGCCTCGCGGTTCGGGCCGACCCGGCGGACGAGGTCCACGCGGCTCGGGATCGCGAGCTGGGAGAGGCCGCCGGCGACATCGACGAGTCGGGACAGCGTGAGCTGGCCGTTCGTGGGCAGGTCGTAGACGCCGGGACGGGCGATCTCGCCGCCGATGACGACCAGGCCATCGACGGGCGGACGCACATAGACCTGGTCGCCCGGGCGGATGATCACATTGAAGTTCGCTTCGCCCTTCGCGAGCGCCTGGTAGTCGATCTCGATGATCCGCGTCGCGAAGGAGTTCGACTCGGTGGTGCGGTCGGTCGGGCGCGGCGGCGCGGTGCGGCTCGGTCCCGACGAGGGGGTGCCGCGCACCCATTCCTGGCGCTGCGCGTCCCAGACCCATCCGGTACCCGCGGGTGCCGACGGCTGGGCGGCCGCGGGCTGGGTCGGCGCCGCGAGTTCGTCGATGTCAATCGGAGGCTTGTCCGCCGCCGCATCCTGCGGGCCGCGATAGGCGCCGCTCAGCATGCCGGGGCTGCCCGCGGGCGCTGCGCCGCCCTCCGGCTTCGGCGCCTCGCTTCCGCCGAGCTGGTTGATCAGATCGTTGATGTCCTTGGTCGGCATCGCTCCCTCGGGAGCGGTCGGCGTGTCGGTCGAAGGCTGTCCGATCCCACGGTTCTGGAAGGGATCGGCGACGGACTCGTCGAGCGGCGCCGAGCGGATCACATAGATCTTCTCGGTGCTTGAGAAGGTGCCGCCGGCGAGGGCGAGCGCCTCCATGAGCTTGAAGTCGGGCTTCGAGAGGCCGTAGACGCCCGTCTGGGCGACCGCGCCGTAGATCACGAAGCTGAAGCCCTGACCGCGCTCGAGGACGACGCTCACGAGCGGATCGGCGATGAGATCCTTGAGCCGCGTCTCGATGCTCTTCTGGATCTGGGCGATGGTCAGGCCGGCAACGGCCACCTCACCGATGTTCGGGAGGCGCACATTGCCGCTCGGGTCGACCGTGCGCACCATGATTTCGGTCTGGTTCTGGGCGACGAGCTCGAAGACCTCGATGCGCACCTCGTCACCGGCCGAGAGCCGGTACTGGAGTTCGCCCGGCTGGAGATCGTCGACCGTCGGCTGGCTGAGCTGACCCCAGCCGGTCGTCTCGCGCTCGATCACATCGAGCCGCGTGAGCACGGGCAGCGTGGTCGGCGTGTGTTCGAAATAGCCTGGCTTGCTGGGATCGAAGAACGTGTCGGTCTCGCAACCGGTCGCCATCACCGCCGTCAGGGCCAGAAGCCCGGGCAGGGCCATGCGCTTCGCCGATCGTCGATTCGTCTTCGAGGTGTGCGTGGGCACGCCGCTCTCCTTTGTAGGGACCATCCGTTCCCAGCCGCGAGGTCGCATGACGACCGCCGCGCATGGGCGCGTTACCGGCCTCTTGATCGGCGAGGGGGAGAGGGGAAGTTGAGGAAAGCGCGCAGGCTTGGACCATAAAAGACGCGCAGCGCGAAGAAACCGGACCGAGTTACCGGGCCAGCGACTGCCGCACGCACGCTTCGAGCACCGCCATCCGCGTCGCAACGCCTGCCGTCACCTGCGGGAGGATCCGACTCCGGCGCGGATCGTCGGCGACCGCGTCATCGATCTCGACCCCCCGGTTCACCGGTCCCGGATGGAGGACCGCACAGCGCTCCGACAGCCTCGCGGCACGCACTTCGGTGAGGCCGTACATGCCGCGGTAGTCCGGGCTGATGCCCGAGCCCGCGGCCCGCTCCATCTGGATGCGGAGGAGCATGATCGCGTCGAGGCCCGCCAGGACGCCGTCCAGGTCGTGCCCGACGGTGATCCGCCCGGGGCCTTGGGCCAAGCCCTCGAAGTCGCGCGAGACGAGCGTCGGCGGGCCGACGAGCAGGACATCGGCCCCCAGGGCGACGAGTCCGTGCGTCGCCGAGCGGGCGACGCGACTGTTGGCGATGTCACCGACGATCGCGATGCGGCGTCCGGTGAAGTCACGGCCGCGGCCGGTGCTCACGAAGTGCTGGCGAAGCGTGAGCAGATCGAGAATCCCCTGCGTCGGATGCTCATGTCGCCCGTCGCCGGCGTTGATGACCGGGACCTCGAGGTGCCTCGCGAGCATCGCGGCGCCGCCCGAGATCGACGAGCGGACGACGATCGCGTCAACGCCCATGGCCTCGATGTTGCGCGCGGTGTCGAGCAGCGTCTCGCCCTTGCTCGCGCTCGAACCCGACGCCCCGAGGTTCGTCACCTCTCCGCCGAGCCGCTTCGCCGCCACCTCGAAGGAGACGCGCGTCCGCGTCGAGTCCTCGAAGAAGATGTTCGCGATCACCTTGCCGGCCAGCGGTGCCCCCGGGTGCCGCGCGGCGCCCGAGGCGAAGGGCATCATCGCCTCCGCGGCGTCGAGCCATCCGTTCAGTTCGCTCGCCGAAAGTCCCTCAATCGCCAGAAAGTCGCGCACGGCCGTAGGCATGGCCGCAGTGTACGGAGCGGGCGTCGGCAGCGGGTCAGCGCGGCGACGGACCGGCCACGGACATCGGCACGGTGAAGACGCTTGTGCCGGCGGTGATGACGAGCGTGCGCCGGTCCGGGCCGGCGAAGGCGACATTCGAGGTCCACGGCCTCGGCACGGCGATGTGCCCGAGCGTCTCGCCGTCGGGCGAGACGATGAGGACGCCGTCGCCCGTCAGGTACAGGTTGCCCGCCTCGTCGATGGCCATGCCGTCGGAGCCGCGCTCGATCACGAGTCGTCCGGCGCCGAGCGCGCCGTCGCCGCGGATCGGATACGCATAGGTCTTCGACGCGCCGATGTCAGCGACATAGAGCGTGCGGCCGTCCGGCGAGCCGACGATGCCGTTGGGCCGCACGAGGTCACCGACGACGAGCGTCGGCTCGCCTCCCTCAGCGCCCACGCGATAGACCCCTTCCGTCGGCTGCTCCCGCTGCGGATCGCCGCGCCGGCGCTCGACGGGGTGATCCTTCCAGTGCGCGCGCCGATACCAGGGATCGGTGAAGTAGATGCTCCCGTCGCGATGCACCCACGCGTCGTTGGGCCCGTTCAGCAGGGCTCCCGCGTGCGAGGCGACGAGCGTCTCGACCGAGCCGTCCGGCGCGATGCGCAGCAGTTCGTTCGCGCCGTCCGCGCAGACGATCAGCCGCCCCTCGGCGTCGAACTCCATGCCGTTCGCGCGGCCCGACGGCTCGCGCCAGAGCGTGACCGCGCCGCTTCGGCAATCCCACCGCCAGATGCGATCGTTCGGCTGGTCGGTGAAGAGGACATGGCCCTCCCGATCGGCCGCCGGTCCCTCGGCGAAGGCGAGACCGCCCGCGATCTCGACGAGCGGCCCGACGGCGCGCGGCGTGACCCGACAGCCGGACAGGAGCGCGCCGACCAGCGCGAGGGCCGCGAGCATGGCGCTCGTGCGGCGGCGACTCATCGCGCCGCCAGCGCCGGATCGGCGACCATCGAGAACTCGACGCTGCGCTCGGCGATCGCGCCGGTCCGCTCGTCGCGCACCGAGGTCTTGAGGATGTAGGTGCCGACCGTCAGGTACTCCGAGAGCACGACCTTCTCGCAGACGAAGAAGTCCTCGCGGCGCACGGTGCTCGTGTCGGTGACGGCGAGCCAGTTGCGGTTCCACACCTCGGTGCCGTCATGCTTGGCGAGAATCTGGATGCGCGTCGCGAGCATCGTCGTCCAGTCGCCCTTCTCGCCGCGCTCGCTGGTGAAGCCGTCGATCTCGTTGTACAGGATGATCTGGTTCTGCCGTCCGGGCAGGAACCGACGGTTCGTGATCGGCTGAAGCTGGCCGAAGCCGTCGACCCGCGTCGCGAACTCCGAACGCCGTACGAGAAGCGGCTTCGCCGGCTCCGCGGCCTTGATCGCTTCGGCGAGTCGCGCGACCGCTTCTCCGAGCGGCTTGCCCGCCGCGAGATCGCGACCGACCTCGGCGCTCGCCTCATGGAGTCGCGTCACGAAGAGCGTCTCCTCCTCGTCGAGGCCGGGGTAGTCGGTGACGGTGAAGGGGCGAGCGGGATCGCTGATCGCGCCGATCGCGTCGGCCACGGCCTGGGCGACCGGCCGCGAGATCGCGGCCGTCTTCGCGTGCTTCGCGAACGCCTCGCCCATCGCCGCCGCAAGGACGCTCGCCGGCGTCGCCGCGGGAGGCTCGACGACGGGCTGCGCGGGCGTCTCGATTGCCGCCGAAGGCTTCGTGACCGGTTCGATCGGCGGCGCCGCGGGTCGGGCAAGAACGGTCGGCGTGCTCTCGTCCGGCGTTCGCTCAGCCGCCGCTTCGACCGGCGGGGCGGACGCGGGCGTTCGCTTCGGTGCTGGCTGCGAGGCTGGCTGCGGTGTTGGCTGCGATGCCGGCGCCGGTGTCGGCTCTGGAGCTGGCTGCGCGGTGGGCTTCGCGTTCGCGCGGCGCGCCAGCTCCGCATTCGCGTCCCGGGTCTTCCGATTCATCTCCTCGAGGCGGCGCGGCGCGTCCTTCGCGCTCGAGGCCATCCACGCCCCAAGATCCTCCATGGTCGCCGGCCGCGAGGCGAACTCGTCCGCCTCAGTCGCGGGTGCCTCCTCGGCCCCTCCCCGCTCGCCCTCGCGGGCGCCTGATCGCGCAAGCTTTTCGGAGGGAAGCTGCACGCGCACATCGCGCGGCTGCATCGCCGGTTCGAAGCTCGTCTTCGGCGTCTCCGGCAGGCAACCGAGGAGACCCATGAGGATCATGCCGCTGGCGACGCCCCGGGCGTAGGGTCGCAGCGACGGCGTCGGCTCGGCCATCCGCGGTTGCGGAACGGCTCGCCGGGGGCTCGGGATCTTCGGGTTGCTCGCACGGACGATGCGGGTCACGGACAGCCTCCTGCTGTCGGCTCGGCGGCGATGCCGAGCGGGCGCGGTGCGCTCCGCGGTGCCTTCCGTGGCACCGCCTCCTTCGTCCCTCCCGAATTGTCCTTCGCGGCACTGCCAGGGGCCTTCGCCCGAAGCGTCACCGCGTGGTCGGTAGTTCCTCGGTCAGTTCGACCGCGAAACTTTGCAAACGGCGAGGGACATCGCGGGTGATGCCGCGGCGGATGCCGACATCGATGCCGACCGCCGAACGGAAGAGCTCCTCGGCCCGCTGCGGACTGAGACGCCGGGCCGCTCCGGTGATCGCCTGGGCCGCGGGCCCCCAGAGCTTCAGGCTCCGGGAGACCGACTGCTCGGACTCACCCTGACGGAGAAGCCGCGACGCGTCGTGGAGCTTTCGGGCGAGTTCGACCATCGACCAGATGACCATCTGTTCCGGCGCCTGCGAGACCTCCAGAAGATCCCGCAGCTTCGTCAGCGCCACCTCCGGGCGACCGGTGAGGAGGGCGTCCTGGATGAGCCACGCCTGCTCCTCCCGCCCGACGCCGACCATCGCGGCGACATCCTCGCGGGTGATGCGGGGCTCGGGCCGATCGCAGACCGTCGCCGCCAGCTTGCCGATCTCGGTGTCGAGTCGGGCGAGATCGGGGCCGATCCGCTCCACGAGCAGCTCCGCGGCCGCCCGGTCCATCGGCACACCCCACTGCTTCGGGGCGCGACGCTCGCAGAAGTCTTCCGCCCGGTCGTCGTCGGGCGGTTCGCACTTGATGATCGCCCCGCCGATCTTCGCGATCATCTTGTCGAGATTGCCCGGACGCCAGGTCCCCGCCCGCAGGAGGAGCGACGCGTCGTTCATCGGTTCCTCGACATAGCGCTCGAGGGCCCGCCGCCGCTCCTCGACCTTGAGGAAATCGTCGGCGCTCTCGAGGATGACGAGCTTGTGGCCGCCCATGAGGCCCCACGAGCGCAGCTCGTCGAGGAGGGCCGCGACCTGCACGGTCGCGCCGTCGAGCACGAACTCGTCGAGCCGTTCGAACTTCTCCTCCAGCGCCTTGCGGTAGCGCTTGAGGTGCTCGGTCAGCAGGTAGGCATCCTTCCCGTGCAGCGCCGCGACGCGCATCGACGCATCAAGCCAAGCGGGAGCTGCGGAGGACTTCGCCATGACCGGATCGTACCGGACTCGCTGGAGTGCAAGGGGGTACGATTCGTGCATCGTCATGCTCACGCTGCATGTCCTTCAGGGGCCCGACGCCGGCAAGCGCTTCCCCCTCCCGGCCCACGAGCCGCAGCTCATCGGTCGCTCGACCGAGGCGATCGACATCACCGACAAGACGGTGAGCAGACGGCACGCCGAGCTCACGCCTGACGACGGCACCTGGTTCGTGCGCGATCTCGAGAGCTCCAACGGCACCTTCGTGAACGGGCGCCCGGTCATCGAGCGCATCGAGATCCGCCCGGGCGATCGCATCCGCTGCGGCGACACGCTCCTCGTCGTGGCGGCCGACGCGGAGCTGCCCGAAGCCGACGCCGGCGCCGGCACGACGGCGCCGCGCGCACCAAGCGTCGTCGCCGTCGAGGCCCGACTGCCTCCGAACGCGCCCGCCGTCGCCGACCCGAGATTCCGACTCCTGCAGGAGCTCGCCCAACTCTCCGACGACGCGACGAACCGCGGCACGCTGCTCGAGCGGGCGCTGGTCCTCGCCCGCGACGAGTTCGGCGCCGAGCGGGCGGCGTTCGCGACGCTCGGCGGAACGCAGCTTCTCATCGAGCGCAGCGCGGGCCGCGATGGCCTCGGTCCTCCCGCGATTCCGCGCGAGACGGTCGAGGAGTCGATGCGCACCGGCGCGGGACTCCTCACCCTCGCCGCGGGCGTCGAGGGTCCCGACACGCAGAGCGCGATGTGCGTCGCGGTGCGCACGCCGGAGCGGACCATCGGAGCGCTCTGGCTCGAGCGCTCGCTCGCGAGCGGCGCGTTCGACGAGCGCCACCTGCGACTGCTGCAGGCGGTGGGCCTTCATCTCGGGCTTCTCCTCCGCCACGGCGAGCTCGTCGAGGCGGCGCTGGCCCGCGAGCGCCTCGCGGCGATGGGCGAGACGGTCGCGAATCTCTCACACTCGATCAAGAACATCCTCCAGGCCCTGCGCGGCGGCGCGGATGCCGTCGAGCTTGCCCTCCGGCGCGGCGATATCGCGATGGCCCGCGAGGGCTGGCCGATCCTCGGACGCAACCTCGATCGCATCCATTCGCTGACGCGGAACATGCTGGCCTACGCGAAGGAGCGGGCGCTCGATCTCATGCGGCAGAATCCGAACGAGATCGCCCAGGAGATCGCCCTCCTGCTCGCTCCCGCGGCGGAGCGCAAGCGGGTGCGGCTCTCGCTCGAGCTCGATCCGGCGATGCCGCCGATCGTGATCGATCCGGACGCGGTGCACCAGGCGGTGATGAACCTGCTCTCGAACGCCCTCGACGCCGTGCCCGAGCGCGTCGGCACCATCGCGATGCGAACCCGCTTCGACGCCGAGCGGTGTCACGCGGAGATCGATGTCACCGACAACGGACCAGGCATCCCGGAGGCGATCCGTCCGAGGCTCTTCGAGCCCTTCGCGTCGAGCAAGGGGCAGCGCGGCACCGGCCTCGGCCTCGCGGTCACGCGGAAGATCGCCGAACAGCACGGCGGCACCGCTGAACTCGTGGTGACCGGCAGCGCCGGCACGACGATGCGACTGCTCCTCCCCGATCGCGCCTCGATCAACGACGCCGACGGCACCGACTTCCCCCGAGCGATCGGCGAGGACGACCTCGGCATCGCGTTCGGCGCGCCGGAGTGAGTTGGGTTCAGCCAGCGAACCACCGCGCTCTGCACTATGCGCGTCGGCGGTTCAACACAGCGGCACCGAGGGCACAGAGAGTCACCCCTTCGCGCAACTTCGGCCGAAGTCTGGACCTTCGGTTGCCGATCGAGACCCCGGGCTTATCATCCCGCCGCGTTTGGCCGATGGTGCCGACACGCGACGCGCAGCGCAATTTCGCGCCGTGCACCCCCCTTTCGGAAACCGAATCCATGTCCGACTCCGCTCGGCTCCAGCTTCCCTCGATGCCACCGCCCTTTGGGGCGTTCGGCCAGCCCGCCAGCGGGCATGTCACCCCCGACATGCTCGCGAGCATCAATTACCAGCGCACCCGCGAGATGACGATCGACGAGCTCCTGCTCGAGAACCGCGTCATCTTCCTGGTCGGCGAGATCAACCATGTCTCGGCCGCCCGCGTGATGATGCAGATGCTCTACCTCGAGAACCAGAAGCGGGGCCAGGACATCAACTTCTACATCAACAGTCCCGGCGGCTCGGTGGATGACACGCTCGCGATCTACGACACGATGCAGTTCATCTCGAGCGAAGTCGCGACCTTCTGCATCGGCCGCGCCTACTCCGGCGGCTCCGTGCTCCTCGCCGCCGGCACCAAGGGCAAGCGATTCATCCTGCCGCACGCGAAGGTCATGATTCACCAGCCCTACGGCGGCGTGACCGGCCAGACCACCGACATCCAGATCCAGGCCGAGCAGATCATCAAGGCGAAGCGCACGCTCAACGAGATCCTCGCCCGTCACACGGGCCAGGATGTCGATCGCGTCCACAAGGACGGCGAGCGCGACAAGTTCTTCTCGGCGGAGGAGGCCAAGGCCTATGGTCTCGTCGACGAGGTCTGCGTCTTCCCCGACAAGAGTCTGCCCACGGGCATCGCCAAGAAGTAAATCCGCCGGAGCCTTCCCCCCAATGACACTCATTCCCATCGTCATCGAGAAGACCGGCCGCGGCGAGCGTGCGTACGACATCTACTCGCGCCTGCTGAACGACCGCATCATCTTCCTGGGCGGCCCCGTCGCCGACCAGATGGCCAACCTGATCGTTGCCCAGCTTCTCTTCCTCGCCAACGAGGATCCGAAGGCTGAGATCTCGCTCTATGTCAACAGCCCGGGCGGCAGCGTCACCGCCGGCCTCGGCATCGTCGACACGATCAACTTCATCCCCTGCCCCGTCGCGACCTACATCATCGGTCAGGCCGCGTCCATGGGCTCCGTCATCGCCTGCTCGGGCACGAA
The DNA here is from genome assembly GCA_964395845.1 of uncultured Isosphaeraceae bacterium. Taxonomy (GTDB): domain Bacteria; phylum Planctomycetota; class Phycisphaerae; order Phycisphaerales; family SM1A02; genus JAEUIT01. The sequence goes on from CAYNCG010000007.1 coordinate 87,301, forward strand.
GGGCAAGCGCTATGCCCTGCCGAACAGCGAGAACCTCATGCACCAGCCGCTCCTGGGCGGCGTGCTCGAGGGTCAGGCGACGGATCTCGAGATCGAGGCCCGGCACATCCTCCGGATGCGCGAGCAGATCTACGCGATCTACGCGGACGCGACCGGCCAGACGAAGGAGCGGATCGCCGAGGACTGCGAGCGCAACAAGTGGCTGACCGCCGATGAGATGCTCCAGTACGGACTCATCGATCGGGTCCTCACGAAGCTCCCCGGACGCTAAGCCAATCCGCTAAGCCAGTCCACTGAGTGGGGGCCGCGAGGCCACGAGAACGACCGAATCGCGGGCCGACAGGCGACTGTCGGCCCGCGTCGTTCGTTGCGCGAGTATCGTTCGCGGTTTCGGCACCTCCGCCGATTCGCCGCGTTTCGCCGACCCGCTCATGGTGACCACTTCCGCGCGCCGTCCGTCGCGCACCGCACGCGTCCCGATCAAGGCCTCGACTCCAGCAGCCGAGGCGATCCCCGTTCTCATGCGCGAGTATGGCGGCATGGTGCACGCCGTCGCGCGCCGCGTGCTCGGCACCGTCGCCGAAGCCGACGACGCGACGCAGGACACCTTCATCAGCGCGTTCCGCAACTGGTCTCGCTTCCGCGGCGAGGCGGATCCCGGCACCTGGCTTTACCGCATCGCCATCCGCGCCGCTGGCCGCATTCTCCGCAAGCGCAACCGTCGCCGTGAGCGAGCGTGGTCGGCGACCGAGGTCATGCCCTTCGGCAATCCGCGGCTCGCCGATGTCCCCGACGACATCCAGTCGCCGCAGGCGAAGCGGCTCCGCGCCGAGGCCCGCGACTCGGTGAATGACGCGATCTCGACGCTACCGCCGACCTTCCGCATCCCGGTCGTCCTGAAGGACATCGCCGAGCTGTCGATCGAGGAAATCGCGGCGATCCTCGGCGCCAAGCAGGCGACCGTGAAGACCCGGATCCACCGCGGCCGCCTCATGCTCCGCGCCGCCCTCCTCGAGGGCACGCGGCGCCGCCCGGTGCCGCCGCCCGTGTACGAGCGTTCGATGTGCATGGACCTTCTGCGGGCCAAGATGGAAGCGCTCGATCACGGGGTCGCGTTTCCGGTGCAGAAGGACCTGATCTGCGAGCGCTGCCGCACGGTGTTCGCCTCACTCGACCTTGGCTTCGACGCCTGCCGCCACGCGGCGAAGGACGACGACCTTCCGTCCGAGATCCGCAAGCTGGTGATGACCGAGATCGCCGCGGAGAAGCCGCGGAAGCGCACGCGGCGGCGTTAGCATGCACGCATGTTCTTCCGCCAGATCTACGACAGCCGTCTCGCCCAAGCCGCGTACCTGATCGGATGTCAGCGCACCGGAGAGGCGGTGATCGTCGATCCCGAGCGTGATATCGATCGCTACGTCGATCTTGCCAAGCAGAACGGCTTGCGCATCGTGGCCGTCGCCGAGACGCACATTCACGCCGACTACCTAAGCGGCGTGCGCGAAGTGGCCGAAGTGCTCGGCGCGACGGTCTACGTGAGCGGCATGGGCGGCAGCGATTGGTCGTATCGCTGGCTCGCCACGAAGCTCGGCGGCGGCGCCTACCCGCATCGCCTGCTCGCCGACGGCGATCGCTTCCGCATCGGGAATATCGAGTTCGTCGCGATGCACACGCCGGGCCACACGCCTGAGCACGTCGCGTACCTCGTGATCGATCGCGGCGGGGGTGCCGACCAGCCGATGGGCATCATCACCGGCGACTTCGTCTTCGTCGGCGATCTGGGTCGCCCGGACCTTCTCGAATCCGCGGCGGGCGTGCAAGGCATGGCCGATTCGTCGGCTCGCTTGCTCTTCGCCAGCGCGAAGCGTTTCCTCAACGACCTGCCGGAGTGGATGCAGGTGTGGCCCGCGCACGGCGCCGGCAGCGCGTGCGGCAAGGCGCTCGGCGCCGTGCCGCAATCGACCGTCGGCTACGAGAAGCGCTTCAACGCGGCGCTCCTGGCGACGACAAGCGAGAAGACCTTCGTCGACTTCATCCTCGACGGCCAGCCCGAGCCGCCGACCTACTTTGCGCGGATGAAGTACGAAAACCGCGACGGCCCGGCGGTCCTCAACGGCCTGCCGAAGCCGCGACAGGTGACGGACGCGAACGAGTTGACGGCACTTGCCGCGAAGGCCCAGGTCCTCGACGTCCGCTCGTGGGCTGATTTCCGCGGCGGTCACCTCCGCGGCTCGCTCTTCACGCCCTTCGACGGCAACTTCTCGACGATCGTCGGCAGCTACACCGATCCGAAGCAGGATGTCGTCCTCATCTGCGACGCGACGAAGCTCGACGAGTGCGTGCGGGCGATGGTCCGCGTCGGCATCGATCGGGCGATCGCGTGGGCGACGCCGGCGACGCTCGCCCAGTGCGGCGGGCTCGTCTCGACGAAGGAAGTCGATGTCGCAGGCGCCCGGAAACTCATCGATCAGGGCGTTCGCGTCCTCGATGTCCGCCGTGCGACGGAACATGCCGAGGCCCGCATCGACGGCGCCATGAACATCGCCCACACGCGGCTCGCCGCCCGGCTGAACGACGTGCCGAAGGGTTCACCCATCCTCTGCCACTGCAAGGCCGGCATGCGCTCGGCCTACGCAAGCGCCCTTCTCGAACGGAACGGCTACGACGTCACCAACCTCGCCGGCGGCTTCGACGCGTGGCTCAAGGCTGGTGCGCCAGCGATGGTGTAAGCGAGCGGTTCCCGAACTGGCGAGTGCCCGCCGGCAGCACTCGCTTTGCAGCGTGAGGCCCTCGGCGCGAGAGCGCGGAGTTCCGCGTACTTAGCACTGCCTCCGATCGCGATCGCGATTTCGCTCCGTACTGTCTGGCCCCCGAGGAAACCGTCCCGCTAGACTGCTTTTCGAAGCCGCGTCCCCGGTCGTGCGGACCTTCGGGAGAGATCATGACGAACAACTCAACACTGCGTCGTGCCCTGGCACTTGCCGCCGCGCTCTCGACCGCGACGTATGCGCACGCGACTGTCGTCACAAACTGGACCGGACCGTGGGGAGGGTCATTTGGTACTGCTTCCAATTGGTCGTTCGGCGTGCCCACGTCGGTTGACTTCGCCAAGTTCTCGGCACCCGCGTCGTACTCGATCCTTCAGCAGGATCACGAGGTCGGGTCGTTCATCGCCGCGAGCGGAACGACCACCATCAACATGAACGGCAAGACGCTGTTCGCTGGCGTGGGATCACCGACCACGCCTACCTTGGACATCGGCACGGTTCCGAACCTCATCGCAGAGCTGCGCTTTCGCAGCGGTACCGTCACGTCCCAGACCGTAACCGTGGGCAAGACAGGCGGCGCTGGCGGCACGTTGCGAATCGGGATGGACGGCGCCGCGAGTTTCCAAGCGGGCCAGCTCTTCGTCGGATCCACGAAGCCGTCGTTCTTTTTCTGCCATCCTGGCTCGTCTTTCGACGTCGGCGTCGTCAAGGTGGCGTGGGGCGTGAACGCCGCCAGCGCGATGGAACTAGACGGTAGCGCGCCCTGCACCATTCAGTCTGATCTCACGCTCGGGATCAATGGCGACGCCACCTTGTCCGTGCTAGGGGGCAGCGTTCTCACTGTGATCGGCTCGACCACGACGGCCTCGGACACAAACAGCTCGGCTGTCATCACGGTTGCTGGCGACTCGTCCCATCTTGTCTGCGCCGGCGTCGCCTTCTGTTCTGCGAATCGTCCGACAGTCTTCAACGTGCGCGACGGTGGTCGGATCACGTTTGGCTCCTGGCTCACAACGTCGAACCAGACATCTTTCACATTTCGCCTCGAACCTGAGGCGACGCAACTTCCAGCTCGTGTCACGTTCGGCGGCTCGGTCGTCTGGAACCTCGCGACCTCCCTGTCGGCGACGCTCAAGCCTGGCTATCTCCCACCAATCGGCACCGTCTTCCACCTCGCCCAAGCGGCCTCGATCGTGAACTGGACCGCGCTGACGCTGCCACCCGCGACGTTGTCCCGGCGGTATGTCGTCCAGACGACCCACACCACCCTCGATGTACACGTGAAGGCCGGATTGGCTGATTTGAACGCCGACAACGTGATCGACTCCGGTGACATCGGAGTCTTGCTCTCATCGTGGGGTGGCCGGGGGCAGAGCGATCTCGACCTCGACGGTGTCGTCGGCCCGTTCGATCTGGCACTACTGCTGTCGGCGTTCTGACCGGTTCGGGGCGACCAGCGAACGCGGCCTTGCCCTCAGAAAAGTAGCGGGTATCCACCTCCCCCGGTGCTAGACGGACCGTTACCATCTCCGCTATGGCCGAGACACCTGCCGGATCCGTCACGAGTTCGCCCGATCGCTTCCGCGCCGATTATGACAAGACGAAGAAGGAGATTCAGAAGGCCGTCGTCGGCCACATGAACATCATCGACGGCGTGCTCACCTGCCTCTTCGCGGGCGGCCACTGCCTTCTGGAGGGCGTGCCGGGTCTCGGCAAGACGCTGCTCATTCGCTCGCTCGCCCAAGCGCTGCACCTTCAGTTCAGCCGCATCCAGTTCACGCCCGACCTCATGCCCGCCGACGTGACGGGCACGACGATCGTCGTCGAGACGCCCCAGGGCCGTGACTTCCAGTTCCGCAAGGGACCGATCTTCGCGCAGATCGTCTTGGCCGACGAGATCAACCGCGCGACGCCGAAGACGCAATCGTCGCTCCTCGAAGCGATGCAGGAGCGGAGCGTCACCGTCGGCGGCACGACCTACCAGCTCGACAAGCCCTTCTTCGTCATGGCGACGCAGAACCCGATCGAGCAGGAAGGCACCTATCCGCTGCCTGAAGCGCAGCTCGACCGCTTCTTCTTCAAGCTCGAGGTCGGCTACTCGAGCCGCGAGGATCTCGTCGAGATCCTCAACCGAACGACCACCGGCGCGAACCCGACGATCGAGCGCGTCATCGACGCACCGACGATCCTCGCCCATCAGGGTCTCGTTCGTCGCGTGTCGATCGCCGAGCATGTCCAGGACTACGCCGTGCGCCTCGTGCTCGCGACCCATCCGCAGGGCAAGTTTGCGACGCCCGAGGTGAATCGCTATTTCCGCTTCGGCGCAAGCCCCCGCGCTGCCCAAACGCTCGTGCTCGGCGCGAAGGTCCGCGCGCTCCTCGCCGGACGCGACAGCGTGCTTCCGGAAGACATCAAGTCCATCGCGATTCCCTCGCTTCGCCACCGCTGCCTATTGAACTTCGAGGCCGAAGCCGAAGGCATCGCCACCGACACGGTCATTCAGAACATCATCGAGACGACGGTCACCGACGCCCGCGTGGCGGTGTGACCGGCTTCGGCGAAGACCAGATTCAACACAGAGGCACCGAGACGATGAGAACAATGGGCTGCGCGCCCCAGCTGAGTCGCGCAGCCCCATGCTCTTTGCCTTCTCTGTGGCCCTCTGTGCATCTGTGTTGAATCTGGCTGCGCCCGACCTCACCGCTGACGGATGCGCCAGATCGCGCCGGCCTGGCCGCGGTTCTGTCCGCCCTCGAAGCTCATGATGTAGAGCTCGCCGTCCTTGTCCTCGACGAAGCTCGAGAAAAGGCTCGCGCCGCGCTGGGCGACGACCTTCGGCTCGGTGGCCTTGCCGTCGACCATGCGGATCGCCCAGACCTTCGGCGTGCCGAAGTCGGCGTAGAGATACGCGCCGACGAGGCCGGGGATCTTCGAACCGCGATAGACGAATCCGCCGGTGACCGAGACGCCTTCCTTGTGCGAGTACTCGACGACCGGGTCGATGAAGCCCTCGTTCTCCTTCGAGGCAAAGGGATGGAACCCCTCGCGGCGGTTCCAGCCGTAGTTGCCGCCCTTCACGATGACGCTGATCTCCTCCCAGAGATTCTGGCCGACATCACCGGCCCAGAGGTCGCCCGTCACGCGATCGAAGTGCATGCGCCAGACATTGCGCAGGCCGTAGGCCCAGATCTCCGGCAGCGCGTCCTCGCGACCGACGAAGGGATTGTCCTTCGGAATCGCGTAGCGCTTGCCATCGGCGGTCGCGTTCACATCGATGCGGATGACCTTTCCGAGCATCGTCTTGAGGTTCTGCCCATTGTCGTGCGGGTCGTTCGCCGCGCCGCCGTCGCCGAGCGAGAGATAGAGATAACCGTCCTTGCCGAAAAGCACCGTGCCGCCATTGTGATTCCAATAGGGCTGCGACTGCTCAAGGATGACCTGCTCGCTCGCCGGATCGATCGTGCGGCCGTCGGCGCTCACGGTGAACCGCGAGAGCACCGAGCGCATCGGCTTCGCGGCCGAGTAATACATGTAGATCTCGCGCTTCGTCGGATAGTCCGGATGGAAGGCGATCGAAAGAAGGCCCTCCTCGTTCGTACGGTCATTCACCGGCTCGGTGAGATCGACGACGAGCGGCGCTTCCTTCGTGTCCTGGGCGGTGATGTCGAGCAGGCGGATCGTTCCCGGCTGCTCCGCGACATACCAGAGGTTCGGCTGGTCAGGCACCTGGATCATCTGGATCGGGCGCACGAACTTCATCTCCGGCCACAGGCGCTCGAGGGTCAGCTCGGGCACTTCGGTCGGTCGCGCCGCAGCGGGCGCGGGTGGTTGGCTACGGGCCGGCTGTGGGGCCTGCGCGAGGGCAAGCGGTGCGACGAGCAGCGAAACCTGCAGCGAGATGACGAGCGTGATCGGGCGAAGCATGCGGGGTGAACTCCCAAGACGAGGATTCCTCATCCTACGGCCCCATCCTATGGCGAGCATCGCGACGACGATACGCTCCGACCATGCTTTCGCTCCCCTCGATCGGATCAGGTGTTCTCCTCGCCGCGGCCTGTTCGCTTGCGCTCGGGTGTGTCGCGACGCCACCGGCATCGCAGCCGGCAGCGACGACGCCTGCGAAGGAGCGGGACGAAGCGGGATTCGTCTCGCTGTTCAACGGCAAGGACCTGAGCGGTTGGATCGGCGACACCAAGGGCTACATCGTCGAGGACGCCGCGATCGTCTGCGGCCCGCAGGGACGCAACCTGTACACCGAACGCGAATATGCGAACTTCATCCTGCGCCTGGAGTTTCGCCTGACGCCCGGCGCGAACAACGGGATCGGCATCCGCACCCCGACCGAAGGCGACCCCGCCTATGTCGGCATGGAGCTGCAGGTGCTCGACAACACCGCTGAGAAGTACCGCGAGCTGAAGCCCTATCAGTATCACGGCTCGATCTACGGCGTCGTCGCGGCGAAGCGCGAGTTCCTCAAGCCCGTCGGCGAATGGAACGAACAGGAGATTCGCGTCGAGGGCCGCCGCGTGCGCATCACGCTGAACGGCACCGTCATCGTCGACGCCGATCTCGATGAGGTGACGCGCGGCGGCACGATCGACGGCCAGGCGCATCCGGGCCTCGCGCGAGCCAAGGGGCACATCGCATTCTGCGGCCACGGCGATCGCGTCGCATACCGAAAGCTCCGGCTGCGCGAGCTTCCGGGGAGCTGAACGGAACACGCTCGCCTCAGGCCTTCGCGTGCATGTTCACCGGCCCGCGTCCGCCCGAACGCCAACTTCCCAGGCCGGGCGCGGTGCGAATCGCGGCGCGCACATGACGCCTCGCCTCGATCACGGCCTCGTGCACCGAAATGCCCCGGGCGAGGAGCGCGGTGATCGCGGCCGAGAGCACGCAGCCGGTTCCATGCGTATTCGTCGAGTCGATTCGCTCCTCGGCGAAGACCTCGTCGCCCGCCTCCGAGTGGAGGAGGTCGCACGCCGCGAACCGACCGTCGGCCGCGGAGAGATGCCCAGCCTTGATGAGCACATGGCGCGGCCCCATCGCCGCGATTCGCCGCGCCGCGTCGTGCATCGCGGCCATACGATCGATGCGCACGCCGCTCAGTCGCTCGGCCTCGGCGAGATTCGGCGTCACGATCGTCGCGAGCGGCAGAAGGGCTCGGATCATCGCGTCGATCGCATCGTCGGCGACGAGCGGCGCACCATGCTTCGACAGCATGACCGGATCGACGACGATCGGAAACGCGGCCTCGCGCAACCGATCCGCGACCGCTTCGATGATCGCCGCCTTGCCGAGCGCGCCGGTCTTCGCGGCTCGCACCGGCAGGTCTGACAGGACCGCATCGATCTGGGCCGCCGCGAAGGCGGGCGGCAGGAACTCGATGCCGGTCACGCCGCGGGTGTTCTGCACGGTGAGCAGGACGATCGCGCTCGTTCCGAACGCGCGAAACTGGTGGAATGTCTTGAGATCGGCCTGAATCCCCGCTCCGCCGGAGGGATCCGAACCGGCGATCGTGAGCGCGACGGGGGGCGTTCCTGAGGGCATCGACATGGTCACCGGCGCAGCGTATCGACGAGCGCGCCGCCGCGGGCGCTTCGATGCGATGATGCGACCTCTGCGACGAATGAGGAGCCCTCCATGTCGACCATCCAGCACGAGAAGATCGCACTCGCCCGCCGCGTCCTTGCCGAACTCGACCTTGACTGCTGGCTCATCTTCGTCCGCGAAACGGGCGACGGCGGCGATCCGGTGCTTCCGCTGGTTTTCGGGCACGATCTGACCTGGCAGAGCGCCCTCATCATTCCGCGCGAGGGATCACGCCTCGCAGGGCCCGTCGCGATCGTCGGCTCGCACGACGGACCGTTGGCCCGTTCGACCGGGCTCTTCGCCGAAACGATCGGCTATGTCGAGGGCATTCGCGCGCCGCTCCGCGAGACGCTTGCCCGCTTCGACCCGCGATCAATCGCGGTGAACTGGTCGACCGACGATGTGAAGGCCGACGGCCTGTCGCACGGCATGTACCTTCTCCTGCGCGATCATCTCGCCGAGACGCCCTACCAGGCTCGGCTCACGAGCGCAGCCGATCTCGTGCGGCTCGTGCGCGGCCGCAAGAGCCCCGCCGAGGTCGCTGCGATCGAACGGTCGATCGCGATCACGCACGAGATGTTCGCGGAACTCGAGGCGTGGGCTCGCCCCGGGCGCAGCGAACGGAGCGTGTGGGATTTCATGCAGGAGTCGATGCGTCGCCGGCTTGTCGAGCCGGCGTGGTCGAGCGCGGGCTGTCCGATCGTGACGACCTCACCGCGCTCGATGGGCGGGCATGGCGTCCCGTCGGCCGATCTCGCCATCGAGCCCGGCTGCATCTTTCACATCGATGTCGGCGTCCGCAACGACGGATACTGCTCGGATCTCCAACGAAGCTGGTATGTGCCGCGCGCCGGCGAGCATCGCGTGCCCGACGATGTCGCCGCGGCCTTCATCGCGGTGCGCGCGTCGGTCGACGCCGCCTTCGCAGCGCTCGGCGTGGGCGTCGAGGGATGGCGCGTCGACGAGGCGGCCCGCACGACGCTCGTGCGCCACGGCTGGCCCGAGTATGACCACGCGGCCGGCCACGAGGTCGGCCGAGCGGCGCATGACGGCGGCATCGTGCTCGGTCCGCGCTGGGAGCGCTACGGACGCACGCCCTACCGGCTCGTCGAGCCCGGCCATGTCGTGACGCTCGAGCTCGGCGTCGAGGTGCCGGGACGCGGCTACCTCGGCCTCGAGGAAATGGCTCTCGTCGAACCGAGCGGTCCGCGATGGCTCTCGCGCCAGCAGACCTCGATCGGCCCGCTGCCGACGGCGTAGGCGAACACGCGCTATCGGATCGCAATCTCGACGATCGAGTAGTCGTCGGCGTACTGTTCGCCGTCGCCGCCGCGAATCGCCTGCGTCACGCGACGGATGTGCTCGATGCGAGGCAGATCGATCCTCGCCGTCATCGCCTCGACGAAGCGCTCATGCCCCCAGATCGAGCCGTCGGCCTGCTCGATCTCGAAGACGCCGTCGCTGTAGAGGTAGAAGCGATCGCCCGCGGCCACCGTCGTGCGGGCGTTCTCGATCTCGTACTCGGGCAGGACGCCGATCATCATGCCGTCGGAGTCGAGCTGGCGCGTGCCGGTCGCGCCGAGCACGATCGCGGGCGGATGTCCGGCGCCGGCGTAGACGAGCGAACGGTCGCGCGTGTCGTACACGCCGTACCACATCGTGAAGAACATGCCGTTGTGCCGCGACATCGGGAAGTTGGCGTTCAGACGCGTGAGCACGGCGCGCGGATCGGAGGCCTCGCCCGGAGCGAGACTGCGCACCAGGCTCATCGCGCTCACCGAGAGGAGCGCCGGTCCGACGCCGTGGCCGCAGACATCGATGATGTACATCGCGAAGCGATGCTCGTCGATCCAGTGATAGCCGAAGCCGTCGCCGCCGAGACTCGCCGAGGGCACGAAGACCCAGTCGGTGCGGAGCTCCGCACGATCGACGGGCGGGTCGAGCAGGGTGCGGACATACTTCGCCGCCTGCGAGAGCTCGAGGGCCATGTGGGCCTCGCTCTCCTCCAGGCGCCGAAACGCCTCGTTGCGTTCGAGCTGGGCGACGAAGCCGCGCGAGTGATGGCGGACGCGGGCGATGAGCTCGACCGGATCGGGCACCTTCACGATGTAGTCGTTCGCGCCGACCGCGAAGGCGTCGGCCTTGGTCGCCGGCTCCTCGCGGGACGACAGCACGATGATCGGCACCTCGCGGAGCGCCTGATGCGCGCGGTAGCGCCGCACGAGTTCGAGACCGTCCGCGGTCGGCATCACGAGATCCTGGAGAATCACCGTGGGCCGGAACTCGATGGCCGCGTCGATCGCCTTATCGGGATCGGCGCAGTAGTGCAGCGCGATGTCGCGCTCGCCGCGCAGGGCCTTGCCGACGGCCATCGCGACGATCGCCTGATCGTCGACGAGCATGACCCTGGCCGCGCCGGCGGGCGCTGGCGTTGCTGGCGTCGCGGGCGTCGCGCCGGAGACCGCATCCTCTCGCGCAGTCGGCTGTCGCATGTCGACCGTTCCGCTCATCGATTGGTTCCCTTCGGGCCGAAGCCCCTTCCCGACAGCGCGACCGACGCCGATGGTCCGATCTCCGCGATCGGCAGCGTCTCGATGGCCGCGCCGCGCCGCACGGCCTCGCCCGGCATGCCCCACACGACGCTCGATCCGCGATCCTGGGCGATGGTCCACCATCCCGAGCGGCGCAGCCGAAGGAGGCCCTCGGCGCCGTCGCGTCCCATGCCCGTCAGGAGGATCGCGACGCCGCTTGTGCCGTTCGCGGCGAGCGTCGCGAGCGAGCCGAACAGTTCGTCGACCGACGGCCGATGCGCCGTGCCCGACGGCTCCGGCCGCGTGCCGACGGTGGTCGCATCGAGGGCGACGAGATGCGCGTCCTCCGCGGCGACATAGGCGTGTCCGGCGAGCATCGGCTCGGGGCCGCGCACGAGCCGGACGGGAACGCCGGCGCTCTCCGTGAGCCACGCCGCGAGCCCGGGCACGAACTCGGCACCGAGGTGCTGGACGATCAGGATCGGAGCGGCGATCGGCCGGGCGAGTCCGCGAAGCAGCGTGAGCAGCGCCTGCGGTCCGCCCGTTGACGCGCCGACCGCGATGATTCGTCGATCGCCGCGCGGCGCGGCCGCCGGCGTCGCGGCCCGCTCGTCGTGGTGCTCGCGGTCGCGGCGCAGCAGCAGCTCGACCTGCGACAGCTTGCGCAGGAGCTCGCTGCCGTCGACGACCCGGCCATCCTCGCCGACCGTCGGCGTGTGGACGGCGTCGATCGCGCCGCAGCCGAGCGCCTCGTAGACCCGCGCCGCGTTGCCCTCGACCGTTGCGGTGACGACGAGGATCGGACAGGGCGCGTCACGCATGATGCGCCGCGTCGCCTCGACGCCGTCGACTCCCGGCATGAGCATGTCCATGAGGATCGCGTCGGGCCGATCCGCGCAGGCCCGCTCGATCGCCTCGGCGCCGTCATGCGCGACCCACGCCACATCGTGGTCGCGCGAGGCGCGGATCGTCCGGCGGATCGCCTCGACCGCCAGCGGAAGGTCGTTCACGATCGCGACGCGCATCAGGTTCGCTCCGCCGTTCCGATGAGCTCGCGCACGGTGCGGGCGAAGGAGTCGTCGCGGAACGCGCCCTTCGTGAGATACGCGTTCGCGCCGGCGTGCATGCCGGCGAGGCGGTCCTCCTCGCGGTCCTTGTAGCTGACGATGATGATCGGAAGTTCCGCGAATCGCGGCTCGCGCCGGACCGCGGCGACCAGCTCGAGCCCGCTCATGCGCGGCATGTCGACATCGGTGACGAGCAGGTCATAGCGGCCGCCGCGAATGGCGTTCCAGCCGTCCGCACCGTCGACGGCGACATCGACCTCGTAGCCGAGCCGGGCGAGCAACTGACGCTCGACCTCGCGCACGGTGAGCGAGTCGTCGACGACGAGAATCCGACGGCGGCGAGCGAGATCGACCCCGATGTCCCGCGCGGTGCCGCGCAGCTTGCCCTCGGAGAGGAACTGCCGCACGGAATGGACGAGATCGTCGACATCGACGATGAGCAGCGGTTCGCCCGCCTCGCTCACCGATGCCGCCGCGATGTGCGGCACCTTGCCGAGTCGGGCGTCGAGCGGGCGGATGACGAGATCGCTCTCGCCGCGGAAACGATCGACCACCAGGCCGTACCAGCTCTCGTCGGCGCCGCGCCCGTGCGAGACGACGATGACGCTCACGGACCCGTCGGCGCCGCGCTCGACCTCGCCGAGATCGAGCACCGTCGCCGCCTCGACGAGGCCGACCGCGCGACCGTCGAGCATGCACTGTCGACGCCCCTCGACCAGGCCGATCTCGCCGATCGGCACGCGCACCACGCGCTCGAGTCGGGCGAGCGGAAGGGCGTAAGGCTCGCCGCCGATCTCGACGACCGCGGCGCGAAGGACGCTCAGCGATACCGGCAGTTCGATGCGGAACTCCGTCCCGCGTCCGAGATCGGACTCGATCGCCGCAACGCCGCCGACCTCGCGGGCGAAGGCCTGGACGACATCGAGCCCGACGCCGCGGCCGGAGATCTCCGTGACCTGCGAGGCGGTCGAGAAGCCGGGAAGAAACAGGAACTCGAGGAGCTCGTCCGCCCCGAGCCGCGCGGCCACCTCGGGCGCGCTCAGTCCCTTCCTCACGATCGAACGGCGCAGCGCCTCGACATCGACGCCGCGGCCGTCGTCGCAGACCCGGACGAGAAGATGGCCGGACTGATGGCGAGCCTCGACCCAGACCCGCGCGACCGGATCCTTGCCCGCCGCGACGCGCTCGTCGGGCGTCTCGACGCCATGGTCGATCGCGTTCCGGAGCATGTGCGTGAGCGGCGCTTCGAGTCGGGCGAGGATCTCGCGGTCGACCGGCGTGCCCGTGCCGACGATGTCGAATCGCACCTGCTTGCCGAGCTCGCGGGCGAGATCGCGCACGAGCCGCGGGAAGCCGAGCGCCGCCTCGCCGAAGGGACGCATGCGACTGCCGAGCGCGACATGGTAGAGAGCGGTCGCGATCTCCTCGAGACGACGGGCGATCTCCTCGCTCCCCGCGATCTGCCGCTGGGCGCGACCGATCGCGGCGCGGGCCCGCTCTCGCGCCGCGGTGAGTCTCGCGCTCGAGCCGGTCTCCTCCTCGAGGAGTTCGAGCGTCTCGTCGAGATCGAGCAGGTGTTCCTTCATCGCGAGCATCGGATCGCGCGTGCCCTCGAGGCGTCGGGCCTGAATCGTCATTTCGCCGGCGAGCCGCATCATCCGATCGACCGAATCGGCCGCGAGGCGCACGGTCTTCGCCTCGACGACGGAGGAGAGCGGCGACGGCGGAGAGCCCCTCGCCTCGCGCACCGCCGCCGGCGCGGGCTCGCGCGCAGCGTCCGCCGGTTGGGGCGCGGCCGGTGCGACGGGCATCGCCGCGGCGAGCATCGCGACGATCTCGTCGATCGCGTGGTGGTGTTCGTCGCCCCACGCGTGCAGATCGGATTCGGTCACCTTCGCGAGGCTCGCAAGCAGGTCGGTGCCCGCGAGAAGCTGGTCGATGCGGTCGCTGCCGACCGACTCGGTGCCGCGCTGGGCGGCGACGAGCACATCCTCCATCGCGTGGGCGAGCCGCACCGCGGCATCGAGCCCGATGATCCGCGCGGCCCCCTTGATCGAGTGGGCGGCGCGCATGAGCGACTCGATCCCCGAGCGGTCCTCGGGCTTGCGCTCGAGGGCCAGAAGTCCCTCGCTCAGCGTTCGGGCGTGCGTCTCCGCCTCCGCCCGGAAGAGGTCGACCATCGAGAGGCCATCGAGCTCGAAGTCGCCCTCGCTCATGCGAGACTCCTGGCGAAGGCGGCGCAGAGTCGCGTCGGCTCGAGCCGCGCGGCGAGCCGGCCGTCGCCGAGGGGAACGAGCGCATCGGTCACGCCGTCCGAGGCGTGTCCGACGGTCGCCGGCGGCGCGATGAAGCTCGAGGAGTCGAAGCGTCGAATGCCCTCGACGCAGTCGACGGGAACGACCCAGGCCTGGTGCGCATCGCCGAGGACGACCATGCGGCGCCCCGTCGCGCCCGACGGAATCGGTGCGGCCGTCGACGGACGGTCGCTGCGGCGCTCGAGACCGAGCACGCGCTCGAGACTCACGACGGGGAGCAGTTCGGCCTGCACGCTCGCGAGTCCGAGGAAGCGCGGATCGGTCCGGTGCGGAACGCGGTGGATCACGGCCGGCGGCACGACGCGGAGGGCGATCGAGACCTCGATCGCGAACCACTCGTCGCACACCGCGACGACGAGGAGCGAGGCGTCCAGCCGATCGCGCTCCGGCGTCTCGGCGCCGACGAGACGGGTGTTCTCCTCGATCTCCTCCGGCGGGAGCGGGCGCTGGAGGAGCGCCCGCAGGCGCTGGGCGAGCGGGATCGCCGGCCCCTCGTTCGGGTCGCCGACCGACTGGTCGGTCGCTTCCCGTTCGCCGGTTCCGATCATGCCCGTCGCGCCGTTGGAGCGAGCGTCCTGCACCCACCGTGCATCGGCCATCGGAGGCCTGGTCTTGGGCCCGAAAGGGCGAGTGGATGCACGCCGACGCTTCCGGATCGGCGGGTCGCCCACCACAATGGGCGGCGATGTCCGACCACGCCGACCGAACGCCCGTCTCCTCCGCCCCCTCCGGGCGTCCATCCGTCTGGCGCTCCAAGCACCTCTGGTTCGCGCTTCTCCTCACCGCTCTCGGCGCCGGCCTCTGGATCCAGCGGGTGGCGACCGCTCCCGAGCGGCCGACCGCGGTCAGCGCCGGGGACCTCGCCGCCCCCTCGCTCATCGACCAGGGGGCCGCGGGGAGCCCCGTCGCCGCCGAGGCCGACGGAGGCACCAAGAACGCTCCCCTCCCCTTCCGACTTGGCCTTGGCCTCATGGGCGGCTTTGCGATCGGCTGGGCGCTCCGGACCTTCCTCCGCATCACGCTCGTCGTCGGGGCGCTCATCGCGACGGCGATCGCGCTCCTGCGCTGGAGCGGCGTCGTGGAGTTCGACTGGGGCACTGTCGAGCAGTCCGTCGACGCGGGCATGCAGCAGGCCCGCGCCGCGGCTGAAGCGGCGGAGTCGAGACTCATGGCGCTCCTTCCGAGCGGGCTCGCCGCGACCTACGGACTCTGGGCCGGCTGGCGACGCGGCTGACCGCGAGGCGCTACGCGCGCCTGAGATGGGCATCAAGCGCCCGCAGCCGATATCGCTCGGCGAGCTCCGCGCGGCCCGTGCGGGCGACGAGTTCGGCGAGGAGAACGAGCGTCCGCTCATCCTCGCGGTCCAGGTAGAGGGCCTTCCGCAGCGACGATTCCGCCTCGCCCAAGCGGCCGCCGCGAAGGAGGACCTCACCGAGCGCCCGATGGGCGTCGATCGAGGTGGGCTCCGCCGCGGCCCTGAGTCGCGCCCGACGCTCCTCATCCTGCTCCGTGCGAGCCGGGCGCGCCGAGCGCTCTGTCGGCGCGGTCCCGTCGCGCGACGGCCGCGCGCTCCGTTCGGCCCGGATCGCCCGCCGCGCGGTCCGCTCGATCCGCTCGCCGCGCTCGAAGGCGCATGCTGCGACCGGGCCGAGCGGCCGCAGCGAGCGCGGGACGAGTGTGGCCTCGACGGCCCCGACGACCAGGAGACCGTCGGGGGCGAGCGCCGCGACGAGGCGATCGAGAAGCTCGCGCCGCGCCTCGGGCTCGAGGTAGATCAGGAGATGCCGACAGAAGATCGCGTCATAGGTGCCCTCCGGCGCCCAGCGCCGCAGGTCCGCGCAGAGCGGCCTGATCGAGCGGAGAAGCGACGGATCGACCGACGGATCGCGTTCGTCGAGCCGCAGCCCGGCCGCCCAGGCCGGCGCCGACTCGCGCAGCATGAGACCGCTGGGTGCGAGCGTGGCGAGCGCCTCGAGCGCAGCCGCATTGGCGTCAACCGCATCGACCGAACAGCGTTCCGCCACGATCCCCGCGGCGACGGCGGTCGAGACCATCGAGAGCGGTTCCGCTCCGCTCGCGCAACCGGCGCTCAGCATGCGCACCGAGGGACGGCGCCGTCGGCGGAGCCAGCCGCGCAGGAACTCGAAGCTCTCCCGGCCGCGAAAGAGCCAGGTTTCCGGCACCGCAACGGTCGCTCGGACGCGCTCCGCCTCGGCGCGGTCGGCCGCGAGCAGATCGGCGTAGATCGCATCGATGCTCGCGTCACCGACGCCAGGCAGCGCGTCGTGCGCCCGCTGCGCGAGCCAGCCCGCCACCGGTTCGCGGGCGAGGAGATCGGACGCGAGGCCGAGCTCGCGCACGATCCAGGCGCGGGTCCGCTCCATGGCGGTCATGCGGCGCGCTCCGCCTCGTCGGGCGGCGCCCGATCAGCGTCGAGCTCCGGCACCGGCGCAAAGGATTCGCTCGCCGTCGGATCGGGAAAGAGCCTCGACCGTTCGTCGTAGGTGAGGAGCCGCTCGGGATGGAGAAGCTGCACGGTCGTGCCCCGATGCGGAGCGATCGGGCCGAAGGGCGAGTTGAGCGCGCACGCCATGCCGGAGTGCGCGCCGACCGTCGTCCAGTCGATCGTGTCGATGCCGATCGCGCCGTCCGCCAGCAGTCCGCCGAGGCCGCCGTCAACCCGCTCCGGCGCGAGACGCACGACGACGATGCGTGTGCCGAGCCGGCGCTGTCCGGGCGAACCGCCGAGCCGCACCGAGAGATCGATGAGGGGCAGCAGCCGGCGTCGGCGCTCGAAGACGCCGAGCAGCCACGCGGGCTCGTCGGGCAGCTCGCGCCACCGGACCACTGGCAGCAGCTCGACGATCGCGCCGCAGGCGATCGCCCAGCGGCGCTCGGTGTCCTCGCGCGTCGTGTCGATGAGAAGCGCCCGCATGGTCAGGAGCCCTCGCGAAGGCGCATCAGGCCGACGGCCGACTTGAGCGAGCCGATCGCGCCCTGGAGTTCGCCCGATGCGGCGCCGAACTCGCTCGCGCTCTCGATCGTCTGCCGCGCGCCGGCGGCGAGCGCCCGCATCGCCTCGTCGATCTGCCGCGCGCCGACGGTCTGACTGCGCATGCCTTCGGTCACCTGCACGAATCGGATCGTGTCATCCTCGACATGGGCGATGATTCCCTGCACGCGCTCGCCGACGCGATCGACATCGTCGAGGACGGCGCGAAGCGAATCGCCGAAGCGGTCCATCTCCTCGACGCCCGCCGAGACCGCTCCCTGCATCTGCCGAATCATCCGCTCGATGTCGAGCGTCGCCGACGCCGTCTGGTCGGCGAGGCGACGGATCTCGCGGGCGACGATCAGGAATCCGAGTCCGAACTCACCGGCCTTCTCGGCCTCGATCGCGGCGTTCACCGAGAGGAGGTTCGTCTCCTCGGCGACCTTGGTGATCGTGCCGACGATCGCGTTGATCGCCTGGGCCTTCTCGTTGATCGTCGAAAGCCTCGTCGCGACGGAGTCCGCCGCCGCGTCAAGCCGGTGCACCGACTGCTGCATCGACTGGAGCCCCTGACGGCTCTCCTGGGCCTTTTCCGCCGCGCCCGCGGCACTGTCGGCGACGGCCTGCATGGTGTGCAGAAGCTCCTCGCCCGTCGTCGAGATCTCGCGCGTCGCGGCGGCGACCTCGGTCGCGGACGCTCCGAAACCGCTGGCGTTCGACTCGAGGCGCACGCTGCTCGCGGCGAGCTGCGTCGCGGTCGAGTTGATGCGGATGCTCGCGTGCTGCACCTGGCCGACGATGCGGTTGAGGTTGTCGGTCATCGCGCCGAGCGCGGTGATGAGCGCACCGGACTCGTCCGGCGCCTCGACCGCGGGAGCGCGCGCGTGCAGGTCGCCCTCGGCGATCCGTCGCGCAGCGGCGAGGGCCTCGTCGAGCCGCCGTCCGACGCCGCGGGCCAGAACGAGCATCACCGCCGAGACGGCGAGCACGCCCAGGATCGCCGCAGCCGAGTTCGTGACGAGGGTCGCGCGAAGCGCAGCGCTGAAGTCATCGGCGGTCGATTCCGTCGCGACCGTCCAGCCCTCACCGCCGACGCGGGCGACGGCGACGAACGCGCCGTTCACCTGTTCGCAGACCACGGCTCCCGGCGCGCCGGTGTGGGTGAGGAAGAGGCGTTCGCTCGGCGCGCTCTCGATCGGCACGACCGCGGACGGCTGTCCCTCGGCGACGGATCCCGCGAGCACCTCATGCCCGTTGAGCGCCAATCGAACCGCGGCGCCGGAGCGCTGCGCGGTCGCCGCAAGCTGGGCGAGGAGCGCCTCGGGGGAACGCTCGACGAGGACGAGCCCCGGTCCGAGCGTCTCCGTCGCCACCGGAGCTGCGGTCAGAATCGCCGCCCCCGTCCCGCCCGTCAGTCGTGTGACCGGCCCCGTTCCGCGATCGGCGGCCTCGTCGGCGCGTCGCTGGAGGCGGGTGATCTCCCGCTGCGTCGTCTCGGCAACCGATCCGATGCGGATGCCGCCCGGCACCGCCGCATCGCGCCTGGCCTCGATCCGCAGCGGACCCCAGGCGATCGCGACGGCCCGAGCGTCCGGCGTCGCCTTGAGCGTCGCCGCCAGAACCCGCTCGGCGGCCGCGGACAGCCCCGACGGTTCGAGTTCCGACGCAAGCCCGTGCACCGTCACTGCTAGTCCAGCGGCAGCGGCCTCGGCTCGCGCGTCGCTTGCAGAGAGTTCTCCGGAAACGACCGCAGCGGCGCTCGTCACCACACGACGGGCGTCACGCTCGACGAGCTGGCTCGCCCGAGCCAGTGTCGCGATGACGACGGCGGTCACGATCGCGCAGGCGGGCAACACGCCGAAGAGAAGCACCCGACCCGCAAGCCGCTGGAGGATGGGAAGGCGTTGATCCTGCATGACAAGTCGATCCGAGGGGGGATATCGGACGGGTTCGGAAGCGAGTTGACCCCAACTTCGCCGGAGGCGCGAGGATCGCCCTCGCTCGGGATTTGCACTGGGTCCACCGACGCCAGCGCTCGATCAGGACCGCGCGCGGCGTGGGACAACCTTCCACCACTCATCCGCAGACCGTTCAGACCAACCCAACGGCTCCCCGGCGCGGTGGGCTGACTCACCCATTTTGCGCAGCGATTTTCGCCTTCCTCACCTGTCCAGCCTTTCCCCGCTTACCTTCGGCCCGGATCGGCGGTACTCTTGTGTCGCCTTCGGAGAGCACCAGTTCCCGGAGGCCCCAGCTCAGTCGATACGCATGTCGAAATGGGAGTGGGCCGGCGCGACAGCGTCGCCGATGCCCGCCACCTCGCTGGACCAACTTCTTTCGTTCCTCTCTGAGTCGGGAGGCTGCAGGGTCACACCGCGCGGCCTCCCGATTTTTCTTTCTCCGCGGTCATGCCGCCGATCGAGTCAGACCGACGCGGCCCGCAGACCGTGGCGGGCGATGCTCCACGCGACCGGCCGGGCGAGCGCGTTCGGCGGATCGGCGCGGAAGCGGTCGCGGATGCGCGTCGCGTGTGCGGCACTGCGGGCGATCATGAAGAGGAAGCCGCCGGCGCCGGCGCCCGGGAGGATCCACGCCGCGAGCGAGCTGCGGAAGCGGCCCGCCATCGCCTCGATCTCGGGCGTCGTCGCGAGCGGATCGAGCGCGACCTTCAGTCGCCAGTAGCGGTTGACCTCGTCGGCGAAGCGATCGATGTCGCCCGCGAGCGCCGCCTCGCGCAGTCGCTCGGCGTTGTCCTTCAGGTCGTCGACGATCGCGAGCACGCCCGGATCGCGGGCGAGATAGCGATCGACGACCCGCTCGAGGATGTCGCGGGCCATGCGCCGCCGGCCGGTGTAGCAGAGCACGGTGCGCGCCGCGAGTTCCCGCTCGAAGGCCGGATCGAGCGGGATCGGCTCGACGCGCGGCCGCTGCTCGAGTCCGCGCTCGCTCCGACAGATCTTCAGTCCCGCCTCCAATCCGCCGAGCTGGTCCTGCCAACCGCCGCGCGTGGCGATCATCTGTTCGAGCAGGCTCGTTCGGGCCACGAGGTCGCGGTCACCGGCGCCGCGCCCGCCGTCGCCGCCGGTCACGCGGTCGAGACACGCGAGGACGGTCGCGCCGAGGATCGATGAGGTGCCGAGTCCCGATCCCTTCGGCACCGCGGCGAGCATCGCGAGCGAGAGGCCGCCGCCGAAGCGCTCAAGCCATCCGCGCAGCGGCACGCGCGGCGACGGCGGGGCGATGCCGACGATGCGGAGCGCCGCCTTCGCCAGCGCCGTCCAGTCCCGCGGATCGCGATGGTCGAAGAGTTCCTCGCTCCGTCGGATGATGCGCTGCTGACCGAGATCGACCGAGTGGATGGTGATGACCGGCTCGTCGCCGAGCTTCGCGATCGCGTGCACCGGAGGACGATGATCGAGATCGATCGCGAGGTTCACGACGGCGCCGCCGCGCTCCTGGCAGATCGGCGGCGTGTCCGACCAGCCGCCAGCGAGATCGACGCGGGCCGGCGCGCTGATCCAGACGGTCTCGTCGGGACGGATCGCGGCGCGCGGCGGCGTGCGCGGCGCGACGACCTCGGCCTCGAGCGACTCGCCGACCGCCGCGAGCGCGCGGCGCCGGAGCTCCGCGCCGGCGCTCCCCCCCGCCAGGCGTCCCGCGACCGCGAGCCGTCGGGCCCGCTCGAGCGGTGAGCCATCCGTCGCGCTCGCAAGCCGCGCGGCCGCCTGCCGGCGCTCGCGGGCCCCGAGGGCCGCGGTGATCTCCGCGGCGCCGAGACGATCCGAAGTCCGCAGCCGTTCGCAGGGATCCTCGGCGAGGAGCGCCTGCGCGATCGCCGCATCGAGGGCGATGATCCGCGCGTGGTTCACGCGCTCGAGAAGCCAGACGAGCGACCGTCGCGGCCTGGCGCGCGAAGCGGCAGCGCGCGGACTCGAGCCGTCGAGCATCCACGCCTCGATCGCCGGCCGGCGCGTCACGGTCCAGAGCGGCAGGTCCCAGACGGTCGCCTTCTCCCCGAGGCTGCGCCATCCCGCGCCGCGGCCGAGCCGCGCGGCCAGTTCGCTCACCCGCAGGTTGGCGATGCGCGGATCGCGCGCAAGCGGCGCTTTCGCGTCGTCGTCGGCGTGAAAGAGCACCGTCGCCCAGTCGGAGCGACCGATCGGAAGCGCCACGCAGCCATATCCGCGCGGCAGCGCGATCGGCGCCGACTCCGGCGGCAGTCCCGCGACGAGATTCGCTCCCTCCAGCGTGAGCCGCGCTCCGAGGCAGCCGACGACCGCGGCCTTCGCGCCGCCGCTCGAGCGCACGCGACAGCGCGCCGCATGCAGCAGGCGCGGCGACTCGGAGGGCAGCCGAAGCCCGTAGCGGAGCGCCGTGCGGCGCGACGCGGCGGTCGCTCCGGTCAGGAGTTCGACGCACTCGGCGGTCGTGCCGACATGGAGGAACCCTTCGGTGTCGCTGAGCCGCACGCGCATCGCGAGGCCGCGAAGCCGGGCGTGAAGCGTCGCGATCGGGGCCGCGTCGCGATCGCCCCGAGCGACGCCGACGCGGGCGAGATACGCCCGCCGATCGAGGCCCGGCACGAAGGCGGTCATCACATGCTCGTAGAGATCGATGGCCCGAGCGCGGCCGGCGATCACCTCGCGGAGAAGACCGGGGCCGATGCGCCCGCGCGGCGCGCCGAAGCCCTCGAGGAGGCGGTCGGCGGCGCGCGGCGCGAGACGGAGGATGCCCGTGTCGACGAGCGCCCGACCGTCGCGGTCGAGCGCTCGCGCGGCCCGCATCGCGGCGAGCGATGGCTTCTGCAGGAAATCTCGGAGCGCGCCGTCGCGCCCGATCGCAAAGACGCCGTGGCGCGACGCGCGATCCGCGTCGCCGCGCTGGGCGATGCCGACGACCTCGTCGTCACCGAGCGCGAGACGCTCGACGCCGACGCCGACGATGGCATCGCCGCTGGCGACGATGACCTCGCCTCCGTCGCGCGGCGTGAGGGCGAGGAGATCCGCAAGCACGAGATCGAAGACCGTCGCGGGGCCGCCCGATGCGCGCAGCGCCGGCAGCGGGGCGAACGCCTTACCAAGCGCAGCGAACGCCGGCAAGCGTCGGCTGTCGCCGCCGGAGTGGATGATGATGACCCGCCGTCCGCCGAATCCCCTCGGTCCGCGAACTTCCGCAAGCGCGAGCGCCGTCGCCGCGCCGCTGCCGGCGCGGCGCCCGCCGGGGTCGGTGACGACGCGCCATCGGGCCTGCGCCGGCAAGTCGCCGCAGGCGGCCCGATCGGCGAGAAACGCACGATATCCGCGGGCCTGCGCGTCGCGCGCTGCGGTGACGATGATGTCGATCGGGCTCTCGTTCACGCCGGCGATGGTACCGGGCGCGCGGCGAGTGGCGCGTCGCATCGCGCGATGCGCAGGCCGCCTCCGCTCCGCGGTCACATGACGATGTCGCCGGAACCGCTATCCTGCCCGGTCCGTCGAGCGGGCGTTGGCCCACCGACCATCTCGACCGCCCGGACCCCAAGGACCCGTTGCCCGTCTTCGCCCAAGCGCTCGACCTTCGCGATGATCCCTCGCTCATCGAGGCGTATCGCCGCCACCATCGCGCCGTGTGGCCCGAGGTGCTCGCGGCCCTGCGCGCGATCGGGATCCGCCAGATGCGCATCTGGCTCGTCGGGACGCGGCTCTTCATGACCTACGAGGCCCCGGAGGGATTCGATCCCTCCCGCGACTTCCAGCGCTACGCCCAGGATCCGCGATGTCGGGAGTGGGACGAGTGGATGCGCACCTTCCAACGCCGTCTGGCCGAGGCCCGCGAGGGCGAATGGTGGACGCCGATGGAGCAGGTTTTCGATCTCGAATCCGCCGTCGGCGGCGAAGGGAGCGCGCCGGCGGCGCGCTGAACGCTTGGCGAAGGCACCATCCATCACGCTCTTCGGCGCCGCCGGCGAGGTCACCGGGTCCTGCACCCTGATCGAGACGGAGCGCAGCCTCGTCGTCGTCGACTTCGGCATGATCCAGGGCACCGACGAGGAGGAGCAGCGCAACCGCACGCCACCCCGAATCGACTGGCCGAATGTCCATGCCGTCGTCCTCACCCACGGACACATCGACCACTGCGGTCGCCTGCCGATGCTCGCCCAGCTCGGCTTCACCGGCGCGATCTGGACGACGCCCGCGACCGCGGACCTCCTGCCGCGCATCCTGCGCGGATCGGCGAGCCTCCAGCAGGTGCGGCGCCAGGAGTGGCGGCACGGCACCGCGCCGATCGCTCGGGCGATCTTCGAGGGCGAACCGCTCCACCTTCCGAAGGTGGAGCAGCCCGAACCGCCGGTCCTCTTCGTCAACAGCCATGTGACCTCGACGATCGCGCGGGTGCGTCCCCTGCCCTTCGACGAGCCGCAGGAGATCGCGCCGGACATCACGCTCCGGTTCCTCAACGCCGGCCATGTGCTTGGCGCCGCGAGCGCCGAACTCACCTGCGGCTTCGGGGCCGAGGAGTGCGTCGTCCTCTGTTCGGGCGACCTCGGCCCGCGGCGCAACGAGCTGCATGAGCCCCCGGTGCCGCCGCGCCGCGCGGACATCGTGATCGTCGAGTCCACGAACGGCTTCGCGGCGCGGCACGCCCCGCGCGACGCCGAGGCGCAGCTCGAGGCGATTCTCGCCGAGGCCGGCCCGCGCGACGAGCGCGTCCTCATCCCGACCTTCGCGATCGGCCGCGCCCAGCAGCTCATGCTGCGGCTCGGTCACCTCGCCCGCCGTCAGGCGCTCGCGGGCCTGCAGGTCTATGTCGACAGCGCGATGGCCGCCCGCGTCGCCGACCGCTTCCACCACCATCGCGAGTATCTCTCGCCGGTCGTGAGCGAGCTCTTCGAGCGCGGCGACTCGCCCTTCGAGTTCCCGTCGCTGCATCGGCTCACGACGCGCAACCAGTCGCTCGCCCTCACCGAGTCGCGGCGCGGCGGCGTGATTCTCGCCGGCGCCGGCTTCTGCGACGCCGGACCGATCCTCCATCACCTGCTCGCCGGTCTCGACCGCGAGGACTGCCGCATCGTGCTCGCGGGATATCACCCGGCGGGATCGATCGGCGACGGACTGCGGCGCGGCGCCAAGCTGGTCGAGATCAACGGCAAGATCATCGAGGTGAAGGCCCGCGTCAGCGAGGTCGACGGCCTCAGCGGACACGGCGGGCGCGACGACATCCTCGCGTGGCTCGGCGGCATCGAGGAACGCCCGACGCGCGTCCTCCTCAACCACGGCACCGAGGCCTCGCGCCTGGCCCTCGAGCACGCCATCGTCGAGCAGCTCGGACTCGCCTGCGCCCGACCGCTCCCCGGCGAACCCCACCGCATCTGAGCGGCGGGTGCGGAGGCCGGAAACCTGCCATAATCGGGCATGCTCGTCGCGATCCTCGTCCTGCTCGCGCTTCTCGTCGTGAACGGCATCCTCGCGATGTCGGAGCTCGCGATCATGACCTCGCGCAGCTCGCGCCTCGAGCGCGACGCGCGGCGGGGCAGCAAGGGCGCCGCGGCCGCGCTCGCCCTCGCCCGCGAGCCGACCCGGTTCCTCTCGACGGTGCAGGTGGGCATCACGCTGATCGGCATCCTCGCCGGCGCGTTCGGCGAAAAGGCGATCGCGAGCACGCTGCGCGGCTGGATCGCCCAGACGCCGAGCCTCGAGCCCTACGCCGACGAGATCGCCCTCGTGATCGTCGTCGTCCTCATCACCTACTTCTCGCTCGTGCTGGGCGAGCTCGTGCCGAAGCGGATCGCGATGGCCTATCCGGAGGGATCGGCGTCGATCATCGCGCCGCCGCTGCGCGTGCTCTCGACGCTCGCCGCGATTCCGGTGCGACTCCTGAGCGCGTCCACGGAGATGATCCTGAAGGCCCTCGGCGTGAAGCAGCGCACGAACGACGTGAGCGAGGAGGACGTCAAGGCGGTCGTCGATCGCGCCGCGACCTCGGGCGCGATCGAGCCGGCCGAGCACCAGCTCTTCCAGCGCGCGCTCGCGATCGGCGACCGGAAGGCGAAGGCCCTCATGGTGCCGCGAAGCGATGTCGTCTGGATCGACGAGAGCATGTCGATCGACGACATGCGCGTGCTGCTCGGCACGAGTCCCTACTCGCACTTTCCGATCTGCCGCGAGCGCTTCGACGACCTCGTCGGCGTCGTGCACATCAAGGACCTCATCGCCTACGGACTCCTCGGCGGAACGCAGTTTCCCGTCGCGACCGTCGCCCAGCCGCCGGTCTTCGTGCCGGACACGGCTCCCGCGCTTCGCATCCTCGAGACCTTCCAGCGCGAGCGCACCCACATCGTCTTCGTGGTGGACGAGTACGGCTCGCTCGAGGGAATCGTCACCCTGAACGATGTCATGCGGGCCCTCGTCGGCGATGTCGGCCGCCGCGGCGAGGACCCCGCGCCGGCGGCGGTGCGCCGCGCCGACGGCTCCTGGCTGATGGACGCACGGCTTCCGCTCGCCGAGCTCGTGCGGCTCCTCGAGGTGCATGTCGACGCCGATCACGAGATGGCCGATGTCTCGACGGTCGGCGGACTCATCATCCGGCTCCTCGGCCGGATTCCGGAGACCGGCGGCATCGTGACCTGGGAGGGCATCCGACTCGAGGTCGTCGACATGGACGGCCACCGCATCGACGAGGTGCTCGTTTCGCGGGCCGACCGCGCGTAACCGCGGGTGCGCCCGCTTCCCTTCTCATCGACGACCCATCCGGCCATGCGGCACCCCACCGTCCACGACCAGCCCGCTCCGCGCCTCGCCGCGCTCGCGCTTGCGCTCGCCCTCGTCGGCTGCTCCGCTCACCCTCGACCGACGGACACCGCCTCGCGCGTCGCCCACACCCATCCCTCCGTCTCGTCGCTCATCGAGGGAGTCCGGCCGGGCGAGACGATCCTCCTCCTGTTCGGAGCGGTCGATTGCCCGATCGCGAACGCCTACGCCCCCGAGCTCGACGCCCTCCACCGCCGCGTCTCCGAACTCGGATGGCGCATGGTCTATGTCTATCCCGATCCCTCCCTCGACGACGCGACCGTCGCGGAGCATCGGCTGGCCTTCGGCCTTCGCATGCCCGCCTTCATCGACCGCGAGCATCGGCTCGTCGCCGCGGTCGGGGCGACGGTGACCCCGGAAGCGGCCCTCGTGCGGGTCGGCCCGGCGTCGGCTCTGGCGACCGCCGTCCCGTTCGAACTCCTCTACGCCGGCCGAATCGACGACCGATATCCAGAGCGGGGGGTGCGGCGACCGCAGCCAACCGTCCGGGACCTCCGGGAGGCGATCGACGCGGTCGCCGCGGGTCGCCCGGTTGCGGTCATGCGCACCCCGGCGGTCGGCTGCCTGATCGAGCCGCTTCCGTGACCGGATGACGCGGCGGAGCGGGGCGAAAAAAAATCGCGCGGTCGGCGAACCCGGGTGCCGGACGCTCGTAGAGCGGCCGTGCAACAGCCGCGACGACGGCTCTCTCCCTTCGCTTGACGACACTCGACAATCTCTTCCCAAAGGTGACCGATCGCCCGAGCCAACCGCTCGGGCGATCGGCCTTTTGTGCAGCCGCTGATCGGGTCGCCGCGACCGCTTCTGAAATCGCGATTGACGAGAACCGCTCCGGAATCGCCGCGTACAGAACAGTGTGGCGTGCGAGATGGCCTCGGCCGACCAGAGGCTCGCAGCGTCACAAGACCGCATCCACTCCTCTCTCTCCTGACAGCACCTCACAGGCCGACGCACGCCCGGACGCAAGTCCGGGCGTTGCTGTTTGATCGGTGCCGGGTCGGGTCGCGCCGCGCCGTCAGTGGAGCCGGTCGAGCACGCGGACGACCGTCACGCGCCAGGTCGGCGTGCCCTCGGGACCGACGATGAAGCGCAGCGGCGAGCGCTCGCCGTCGATCTCCTCGCGCGGCGCGTCGTAGCCCGGGATGCGCGACACCCAACACCAGTAGCGTTCCGTCTCGCCGTCGAAGGTCACGAAGAGATCGGCGCGATCGCGCGGCGGCAGGATGATCACCGTCTCGCCGCGGGAATCGGTCATCCCACGGGCGGATCCGACGACGGCGTCGCCCGAGGGCTCGCGCACCTCGACGACCGCCCCCTCGATCGCGCCGCCTCCCTGACGGTCATGCACCGTGACGAGGTAGGAGGCGCTCCGCGGCGTGGCGCAGGCGGCGAGGGGAATGGCGCAGAGGATCGCGAGGATGGCAGCAAGGGTCCGCTTCATGACCTGACGAGTTTATCGCTCGACGAAATCGAGCGATGTCCCGAAGCTTTCCCGAAGCGACAGACACGCCAGCAGCGCGATGCCGATGACCAGGGCGCCGACGATCGCCGCGGCCTCCCAGGTCCCGACATAGGGCTCGAGCGCCGACCAGAGGAAGGCGCTCCCGGCCGCCCCGATCCAGCGCACGAAGTTCGGGGCCGTCGTCGCCGCCGTCGCCCGGAGGTTCGTGCCGAACTGCTCGGCCGCGACGGTCACGAAGACCGCCCAGTAGCCGATCGAGACGCCGAGCAGGAAGAAGAGCACCGTCGAGAGGAAGGGCGATCGCGGGATGAGGACGAACTGCAGCCCGATCATGATCGCGGTGAGGACATGGAAGAGGACGACCGTCCATCGCCTCGAGCGGAGGTACTGGCTGATGAGTCCGCTCGCCATGTCGCCGACCGCGAGTCCGACATAGGTCCAGAGGATCGCCTGCCGGACCGGCGTGACGGAGTCGTTCTCGATGCCGAGCGAGCGCTCGATGTCGGCGCTGTACTTCACGAGCACGCCGACCGCGTACCAGATCGGCAGTCCGATCGCGACGACGGCGGCGTAGCGCCGGAAGCGGTCCCAGGAGCTCACCAGCTTCCAGAACTCGCCGCGCCCGACATGCTCGGCCTTGGTCTGGTGGAAGAGTCCGCTCTCGACGACGCCGACGCGCAGGAAGAGGAGCGCAAGACCGAGACCGCCGCCGACGAGGTACGCCGTGCGCCAGCTCATGTAGTTGGTGATGATCGCGGCGAAGACCGCGCCGAGCACGCCGACGCTCGCGACGATCGTGGTGCCGATGCCGCGGCGCTCGCGCCCGAGAAGCTCCGCGACGAGCGTGATCCCCGCGCCGAGTTCGCCGGCGAGCCCGAAGCCCGCGACGAAGCGCAGCACCTCATACTGGCGGATCGCCGTATCGAGCCCGATCCAGCCCAGGAACGAGAAGCTCGATCCCGGCTGCACATCCTGCACGAAGGCGTTCAGCAGGTTCGCGACCGAGTAGCAGAGGATCGAGCCAAAGAGGACCGAGAGGCGACCGCGCCGATCCCCGATGATGCCCCACACCAGACCGCCGACCATGAGGCCGGTCATCTGCAGGTAGTTGTCGAGCCACACGCCGAGCTCGCGGCGCTGCACGGGATCGTCGTAGCCGAGATCCCGCAGGCTCTCGTCGCGCACCAGCGCGAAGAGAAGCAGGTCGAAGATGTCGACGAAATAGCCGAGCGCCGCGACGACGAC
Organism: uncultured Isosphaeraceae bacterium; assembly: GCA_964395845.1. Taxonomy (GTDB): domain Bacteria; phylum Planctomycetota; class Phycisphaerae; order Phycisphaerales; family SM1A02; genus JAEUIT01. The sequence goes on from CAYNCG010000007.1 coordinate 116,056, forward strand.
GGCGAGAATCGCGGCCCGCGTCAGCGGCGGCGATCGGTGATCGCGCCCGCCACTCTCGATGGGGCGGACGCCCGAGTTCTCGCCCCCATCGTTCGTCGATTGCGTCATGTCCGCAGTGTGCTCCAAGCTCGGCGCCGCGGCAAGCACCAACGACGGGCAATGTTTTTCGGGATCCGCGAGCAATCGCCGCGTTCGCTTCGTTACGATTTTGGTTCGTGGAGGTGCGCATGCACAGGAACGCCCTCGGTTGTTCGCGTGGTGGGTCGTGTCGGGTGAGCGCGCGTGGTGGCCGAACGGCCGCGGCGCGGGGCTTCACGATGGTCGAAGTCCTCGTCGTGATCGCGATCATCATCCTGATCGTCTCGATCCTCTTCGTCGTCGGTCAGCCGCTTCGTCAGGGCGCGCTGCGCACGAAGTGCCTCATCAACCAGCGCTCGATCGCCCTGGCCTGCCAGGTCTACGCGACCGACTTCGACGGGCGCCGACCGAGTCCGCGCACCGACAAGCTCGCCCCGGAGGCGGGGATGGGCACGGTCGGCAACCCGTGGGTGAACTGCACGCAGTCCGCCGGCACGCTCATCAACAATGTCGAGCAGCCGGGATCGCTCGAGAAGGGCGTGCTCTGGCCCTACATGAACCTCGCCTACGAGGGCTACCGCTCGCCGCTCGATCCGACCAAGCGCGTGCGGTCCTACTCGCTCAGCGCCTTCGTGGGCGTCGGCGGCGTCTACCCGAACGTGACCCCGCCGAACCTCTGCGACGATCTCTACGACACCTACGGCAAGCGCACGGTGATGTCCTCCCAGGTCCGCCAGCCGGCCGCGACGATGGCCGTCATCGCCGAGGAGGACGCTCCCGGCTACAACCGCCACGGCTGGGTGCTCGAGGTGCGCGACCAGGTCTACACGAACAAGTGGGTCGACCTGCCTTCCTTCTGGGACGGCAATCGCATCAACATCGCCATGATGGACGGCTCGACGACGAGCCTCAACATCCTCTCGCCGAAGATCATCAAGGCGATGCAGACCTACGGCAACAACTACATCGAGCCCTCGCCGGCGCCGGTCTACCGCGTCATGCGGCAGTACACGCTGCCCGGCTCGATCCCCTTCTGAGCGTCGCGCCCGCCGCGCGGACGCGCTCACTCCGCGGGCATCGCCTTCGCCTGCTCCTCGTTCCAGATCTGCTGGAGCACATCCGGCGACTCGTCCGGAAAGTGCTCGTCGGCATACTTGAAGCAGCGCTCCGCGAGCGCGTCGCACTCGGCGCGCATCGCGCCATGCGTCGCGAGATCCGCTTCGGACATCGGATGGCCGCCGGCGCCGGTCGCCTGGCGGTAGAACTCGCCCGCGCGCTTCAGCGCCGCGAACTGCTCGGCGAGCAGCTTGCGGTACTCCGCGAACCTCGGATCCTGCGCCGTCTGCTTCGCGGCTTCGGGAATCGGCCGGAGCGGCGGCGCGATCGCCTCGGCGTCGGGAGGCGGATCGCCGCACGCCGCGAGGGCGACCGTCACCAGGGCGAGCAGTCCGATGCGCTCGGCGCGAGCAGTTCGTCTGTGCATGGCGTCCACGGTACAGGCTCGACCGCGCGGAATGGAGTCGGCGACGGGCTCGATGCGGTGAAGTCCCACCGCGGCGCAGCGGGCCGCTACCGCTGGAAGTCGTAGATCGAACCGAGGCCGAGAATCGCGGTGAGTTCGTCGAGCGCCGTGCGACTCTCGTCGAGCAGCTTCGGGTCGGCGAGATCCGCGGGCCGCAGTTCCTCGCGATAGCGCCGGTCCGCCCACGCGATGAGTTCCGCGTGGCGATCGGCCGAGAAGAGCGCCCGGGGATTCACGGCCGCGCGCTCGGCCGGCGTGAGCGGGACGCGGAGGCGCAGGCACGCCGGGCCGCCGCCGTTTCGCATGCTCTCCCGCAGGTGCATGAAGTGGACGGCATCGATCGGGTTCGTCGGATCCGCGACGATCCGATCGAGCACGGCCCGCGCCGACGGATCCTCCTGCGACTCCGTCGGCGCGATGATCGCCATGCGCCCGGGCCCGTCGCCGACCTGCGGCAGCGAGAGGAGCTGGGAGTTGAAGAGATAGGTCCGCACCGCCTGCTCGACGCTCAGTTCCTGGCTTCGCACGGTGACGATGACGAGTCCCGGAACGAGCGCCCTTAGCGCCGATTCCGTGCCCTCGCGATCCGCGAAGGCCTGCTCGTGCGCGAGGAGCACATGGCCGTTGCCGACGCTGATGACATCGTTGTGGAAGACGCCTGCGTCGATCGACTCGGCGCGCTGGCGGGCGAAGTGGCAGCGCGCCGGATCGAGCCCGTGCAGCCGAGCGACGGCCTGCGAGGCGGCGAGCGTCTGGCGCGCCGGGAAGCGCCGCGGCGCGTCGGTCTCGCGCTCGCTTCGCCCATAGACGAAGAGATGGACGCCCCGCCCGTCGCGCCCGACGAGTCGGGTGTGGTTCGCGGCCCCCTCGTCGCCGAAGAGATCCGCCGAGGGCAGCGACGCGTGATGGGCGAACATCGACTCGTCGGCGAAGATCGCCCGGAGGGCCCGCGCCGTCACCGGCGGCTCGATCGAGCGGTGGAACATCGAGCGCAGGTTGGCGGGCGTGATGTGCACGCGGCCGTCGGCGCAGTCGGCGGACGGCGCGACCGTGGCGGCGTTCGCCGTCCACATCGCCGAGGCGCTGCACGCCCGGGCGAGCAGGACGAAGTCCTCGCGGGCGGCGCGGGCAATGACCTCGGCATCGCTTCCGGAGAATCCGAGCGCCCGCAGCGTCGGCAGGTGCGGCCGCTCGTGCGGCGGCAGAAAACCCTGCGGAATGCCGAGCGACGCGACGAACGCGGCCTTGGCGAGCCCCTGCTTCACCGCTTCGCGCGGCCGCGAGACGCTGCCCTCGTTGGTCGCGCTCGCGACATTGCCGAAGGAGAGTCCCGCATAGTTGTGCGTGGGCCCGACGATGCCGTCGAAGTTCGCCTCGGCCGCCCGGCCCGCATGCGCTGTCGCATTCATCGCCGGAGTGTACCGGCGGGTCAGGTCAGGCCGCCCCACTCGCCGCCGCCGGCCCGCGCCCGCACGAACGCGGCGCGCACCGCCGCGACCGCGGGGGCGGGAAGCGGACCGCGCGCCGCGTGGGCGAGATTCTCACACGCCCGATCGACCGATGTGCCGCCGACGATCGCCGAGTGAACCTGCGGAAAGGAGAGCGTGAAGCGCATGGCCAGCTCCGCCCATCCGCCGACCCCGAGCGATCCGAGATCGAGACCCATCGCCGCGAATCGGCGGCGATAGGGATCGACATAGTTGTGGTAGCGCTCGTAGTGCTGCTCGCGCGAGCGCCAGCATCCGTTCGCGATCGAGCGCTTCGTCAGGACCGCGACGCCGTGGCGGGCCGCGGTCGGAAGGACGAGGTCGATGTTCGCCTGGTCAACGATGTTCACGCTCGTCTGGAGCACGCTGATCCCGGGCTGCTGCACCGCCCAGAGCGCGGCCTCGTTGTCGCCCGAGTACCCGCCGAATCGGATCAGGCCGCGGCGCTTCGCGTCGGCCAGGGCCTCGAAGGGCCAGCCTTCGCGGATCACCGCGAGCGGCAGCGAGTGGATGAGCATGACATCGATGACCTCGGTGCGGAGGCGCCTGAGCGAACGCTCGATCTGCGCCGTGATCTCGGCGGCGGAGGTCGACTGCCGCCAGCCGTTCTCGTCGTTGTCGGCGCCGCACTTCGAGACGAGGACGAACTCGGAGCGGCGATGTCCGATCGCGGCGCCGATCGCCTCCTCCGCGCCGAGATAGGCGGCGGCGGTGTCGATGACATTGACCCCCTCGTCGAGCAGGCGGTTGAGGAGGCGCGAGGCGGCCTCGCGCTCGGAGGCGAGAAGTCCGACGGGCGCGGAGCCGAAGGCGACGGGAGAGACGCCGAGACCGGTCGTGCCGAAGGGTCGACGATGGGATGGGGCGAGGAGCATGGGTTCTGTTTGGTCGCGGTCCGGCTGCGGCCCGGCGACGGTCGGGGGAACGGGGGAATCGCCGGCAGCCTGCCGAGAGGATCAGGGTACGGTGTATCCGCACGATGGTCCTCCCGACACTCGCCCTTCTCCTCTCCCTGACCTCCGCCGCCGACCCGACGGCACATCCGGTCAGCGCCCACGATGTCCTCTGGACCTCGCCGAGCCGCGACGAGCACGGCTCGATGCCCTTCGGGAACGGCGACCTTGCCGGAAACGCATGGTGGGACGCCGACGGCGCGCTCTGGATGTACCTCTCGAAGTCGGACGCCTGGGACGGCAACGCGCGACTCCTGAAGCTCGGCCGGGTCCGGATCGCCGTGGACCCGCCGCCCGCGGTGAGCGACGGCTTCCGCCAGCGGCTCGATCTCGCCGAGGGAGAGATCGAGTGCGCGATCGGAGCGGGCCATCGCGTCACGGTCCGCGCCGATGCCCATGCGCCGGTCATCGTCATCGAGATCGAGACCGCGGAACCGAGCCGCGTGACGGCCTCGCTCGAGCATTGGCGACTCGCCCCGCGCGAGGTCACCGAACTCGCGTGGAGCGATGTTTTCTGCGTCGATCACGGCGCGCCGGGCATCCGTCCGACGATCACCCTGCCCGATGTCGTCCTGCCCGCCGTCGCCGCTCCGGGCGGCGCGGAACTCCTCTGGTACCAGCACAACGATCGCACGCCGATCCCCGCGTCCTTCGAGCTGCAGGGGCTCGCCGATCTCCTGCCGACCTACCGCGATCCGATCCTTCACCGCACCTTCGGCTCGCTCCTCACCGGTCCCGGCACGGAGCCCGCCGGCGGGCGCGCGATCCGATCGGACGAGCCGCGCCGCTCGCATCGCATCGAGATCTGGGCCGCGACGCGCCATCCCTCGACGCCCGAGTCCTTTGTGGCCGATCTTCGCTCGCTGCGCGACGCGTCGATGCGCCGGGGCGACTGGAGCGACGACGGGGCGCGCACCGCGGAGCGCCACCGCCGCTGGTGGAACGCGTTCTGGGATCGCTCGTGGATTCGCGTGCGCGAGAACGGCCGCGCTCGGCCCTTTCTCCTCCCCGACAACGCCCATCCGGTGCGCTTCGGCTTCGACTCGAAGGGCGAGAATCGCCTCGCCGGCACGATCGACCAGGTGCTCCTCTTCGATCGCCCGCTCGGTGCCGACGAGGTCGCCGCCATGCGACAGGGCCGCGCTCCGAGCGACGCGACGCTGGCGTGGACCGCCGGCGGTCCGCCGAGCGTTCCCGACGATCGGCGACTCGACGGCCGCGAGGGCCTGAGCGTCGTCGCGTGGCTCGTGCCCGGCGCCGAGGCGCCGGGCAGCGGGCGCATCGTCGACAAGGCGACGGCGGGCGGCTCGGACGGCTGGCTGCTCGACACCTATCCCGGGAACTCGCTTCGCTTCATCGCCGGCGACGCTGCCGTCACCTTCGACGCGCGCCTCGAGCCCGGACGGCGCGTGCTGGTCGTCGCGACCTACGACGCCCGCGACGGACGCCGACGGCTCTTCGTGAACGGCGAGCCGGTCGCCTCGACCGACGAGCTGCGCTCGCCCGCGGAGACCATCAGCCAGGCCTATGCGCTGCAGCGATTCATCACGGCCTGCGCGGGACGCGGCGGCTCGCCGATCAAGTTCAACGGCTCGCTCTTCACCGTCGGTCGCGCCGGCCACGACGGCGGCGATCCGGACTATCGCAAGTGGGGGCCGGGCTACTGGTTCCAGAACACGCGACTCATCTATTGGCCGCTCTTCGCCAGCGGCGACATCGACTGCACCGAGCCATTCTTCGCGATGTACCGCGACGCGCTGCCGCTCGCGATCGCCCGCTCGGCGCGGTACGACCGGCTCGCGTCGGAATCCTCGGGCGCGGCCGCGTTCTTCGAGACCATCCTCCTCTGGGGACTTCCGGACAACTCGACCTTCGGCTGGCGCCGCGACGGCGCGCCGGCGGGACAGGTCCTCAATCCCTACATTCGATATTATCGAAGCGGTTCGCTCGAACTGCTCGCGATGGCCCTCGAGCGGCACGATCACCGCCCGGACGAAGGCTTCCTCCGCACGACGGTCCTTCCCTTCGCCGATGCGTTCCTCGCCTTCTACGCGAACGCCTATCCGCGCAATCCCGACGGCACGATCCGCTTCGAGCCCGCGGCATCGCTCGAGACCTGGCACGACGCGACCGATCCGCTGCCCGAGATCGCCGGCCTCCGCTTCGTGATCCCGCGTCTCCTCGCGCTCGACTCGACGATCGTCGACCGGACCCGGCGCGATCGCTGGAAGGCGCTCCTCGACGCGCTGCCGCCGATGCCGATCGGGCGACGCGCGGAGAGCGCCGAGGAGACGCTCCTTCCCGCGGCCCGCGCGGCGGCGCTCGCGAATGTCGAGAATCCCGAGCTCTACGCCATCTTTCCCTATCGGCTGTACGGCGTCGGACTGCCGGCGCGCGATCTCGCCGAGCGGACCTTCGCGGCGCGGGCCAACCGGGCGAATGTGGGCTGGTGCCAGGACTCGATCCAGGCGGCCCACCTCGGCCTCGCGGACGACGCGATGGCGATGCTGGCGGCGCGAAGCGGACGCAAGGATCCGAAGAGCCGCTTCCCCGCGTTCTGGGGGCCGAACTACGACTGGATTCCCGATCAGGACCACGGCGCGAATGTCATGACGACGCTGCAGTCGATGCTCATGCAGTGCATCGGCAGGCGCATCCTGATCATGCCGGCGTGGCCGCGCGGGTTCGACTGCGACTTCAGGCTGCACGCCCCCCACGAGACGGTCGTGACCGGATCGATCCGCGCCGGACGCGTGACCACGCTCAGCGTCTGGCCGCCGGAGCGTCTCGCCGATGTGGAGTTCATGAACGACGCCGACGGGGAGCGCTGACGCGGGCGGCGCCGCCCGTGCTACCCTCCGCGCATGCTCGTACCGACTCTGCTCGCCGTTGCGTCGCTCGCGGCCGATGTCGATCTCACCGACCGCCAGCGATACGGCACGGTGATCTCCGAGGACGCCATCATCCGCTGCAGCTCGACCTCGCCCTGGGATGAGCCGGAGCGTCACCTCGCCCTGCTCGGCAAGGGTCACGAGCCCTTCGCCTTTCACACCGCCGACGAGGACCGCCCGTGGGTCCAGGTCGATCTCGGCGAGGTGCGGGCGGTGACCGCGATCGCGATCCGCAACCGCACCGACGCGAACGGCGCCCGCACGACCGCACTCGCCGTGTCCGTCTCGCGCGACGGTCGGGCGTGGAACGAGATCGCGACGGTCGACGGACCGGCCGAACGGTGGAGCGTCTCGCTCCTCGACGAGCAGGCGAACGCGGCGCCGCGCGATGCCCGCTATGTGCGCGTCACGCTTCCCTCGAAGGGATTCCTGCACCTGAGTCAGGTGCAGGTCTACGGCCGGGAGACGCGACGCCCGAGCCCGAGCGGAGGCGGACGATGAGAAGGACCGCCGCTCCCATCGCGACGCTTCTCATGGCGCTCGGCGTGGGCCTCGCCTCCGCCGCGCGCGCCGAACTTCCGCCGCTCACCGGACCGGTCGAGACGATCGCCGCCCATGCCCGCGCGAGCGTTGAGCGCGGCGCGTACGCCGCGCTGCGCGAGGACCTCGCCAAGGCGATCGGCCAGCTCGCCCGGGAGAGCGATGCGAAGCGGCTGCTTGCGAAGGTCGCCGAGCCATCGAGCGCCCTCGCCATCGCCCAGCACGAGCTGCTCGCCGCGGCCGGGGGCGAACTCGAGCGGATCGGTTCGACGCCCGAGGGCAGGACCTTCGTCGCCGAGCTGCTCGGCGACCGCCTCACGCTCGAGGAGTTCTTCACGACCGGCGCGCCGCCGAGCGATTGGGGTCGCACCCTCGCCATCCTGCAGGCGATTCGCGCCTCGGACCCGCAGGCCGCGCAGACCGCGCTGGCCGCCGAGGATCCGCTCCAGCGCCGCCTCGCCCTCGCCGTCGCCCTCGAGCATGCGACGCCCGTCCTCCCCTGGTCCGAGTGGGGCGACACGAGCGCGGCGACGATCGATCCCGTCGCGCGGTATGCGTTCTATCGCGGGCTCTGGTCCACGCGCCGCCTCTTCCTCTGCTTCGACGAGCTTCCGACCTGGGAGTTGCGCCGCGTCGTCGACCTGCCGCTCTACGACGAGGACATCCTCTGGTTCCACGAGTCGATGCCGGAGCGGCTGCCCGACGGGAAGGCGCCGCTGCGCTCGCAGGCGGAGATCGGAAACGCCGCCTTCCTCATTCCCTATCGCGAGAACAGCCCGACGAACGGCCGCAGCGTGCAGGAGGGCAAGCCCTTCTACGACGGCAAGCGACTCACGCCCGCGGTCATGCTCGAGTATGGCGGCGTCTGCGGCGCGGTCTCGAAGTTCGGCAGCTTCGCGGCCCGAGCCTTCGGCGTGCCCGCGCAGCCGCTCGGCCAGGAAGGTCACTGCGCCCTCTGCTGGAAGCACACGCCGACGGCGTGGCGCACCGCGAACTGTTCCGGCGAGAGCGATTGGGTGACCTCGAACCTGCACGGCCTGTGGGGGGCGTGGACGACCCGCGGGGCGATCATTCCGCAGATGGCCGCCGCGCACGCCGACCCGGCGGTGCGCGCGTCCGCGCTGGCGGCGCTGCGGGCCCAGGTCGTCCTCGGGCTTGGCGAGCGCGACCAGCGGAAGCGTCTCCTTCGCGAACTCGAGGTCTTCGAGCGCGCCCCGGCGCCCCTCATCGCGTGGCAGCGAAGCGCCGAGCGCCTCGCCGCGACGGAGGACCTGCGCGGCGACGACCTCCGGCGCTTCACGAAGGGCATCTTCGAAGCGCTCGCCTCGACGCCGCAGGCCGCGCTCGACTGCCTGACGACGATCGAGACCGCCGCCGGATTCCGCGGCCTGCCGATCCGCGACCGGGAGCGATACGCGGAGGAACTCTGCCGCGCCTTCGCCGACAACCAGCGCGATCCCGAGACCTTCCCCGGCGGAGCGCGCTCGCTCGGCCTCGCGTTCGCCGAGACGCTCGGTCGGGCCATGTGGCTCGCCGCCGGGAAGACCTCGTCGCTCGGCTCCTGGCCCTACCTCGACCATCTCGCCGTGCTGAACGGCACCTTGCCGCAGTGGAAGGAGTGGTGGTCGGCGGCGCCGGAAGGCGATCGCCGTCGGGTCACCGACCTCGTCGCCGAGCTGGCGACGGGACTCCCGAAGCGACCGGAGCTCGCGGAGCAGGCGCTGCTTCGGCTGGTCACGCTGGCCGAGGAGGACGAGTCGCTTCGCTCGCGGGCCCAGCGGGCCGCCGAGTCGATCGCGAAGAGCTTCGCCGAGAGCGGTCGGCGCGACGAGGCCCTCCGCGTGCACCGGACGATGATCCTCGCCGGCGAGCGACTGGGCCATCGGGCGTGGATCCGCACCTTCACCGAGCGGGCCCTCGAACTCCGCGGCGAGCAGCCGGGGTCACGAGAGAAGGGCAAGACCCGGCCGTAGCCTCGGCCGCGGCCATGCTCACAGGCTGGAACACATGCTGGGACCGCCACCAACGACAACGCCCCAGCGAGATGCTGGGGCGTTGCGATGCAGTGGACCTGATCGGGCTCGAACCGACGACCTCTTCCATGCCATGGAAGCGCTCTCCCAATTGAGCTACAGGCCCTCACACGACGGGATGTCGTACCGCGGCGTTGCCGTCGCGAAACGGGGAGCGTAGCGGAGGCCGGCCTCTCGGGCAAGCGCTTCGGCGACGCGCCCCGCGTCGCGCACTTATCGACCGCCGCAGGCTCCCGCCGGTGCGGTCAGCTCGCGGCGCCGACGAGCGAGTCGATGGCCTTGGTGAACTCGTCCTTGCGGACATTGCCCACCCACTTCTTGACGATCTGGCCGTTCTGGAGCAGGACGACGGTCGGGATCGCGGTGATCTGGAACTTCATCGCGGTCGCCTGATTCTTGTCGGTGTCGACCTTGCCGACGCGGACCTTGCCCTGATAGGTCTTGGCGAGATCGTCGATGGTCGGGGCGAGCGCCCGGCAGGGCATGCACCACTCGGCCCAGAAGTCGACGAGAACGGGCATGGAGGCCTTCATGGCCTCGGCGTCAAAGTTGGCGTCAGTGAATTCGAAAGTCGCGGCACCGGCCATGGTTTACTCCGATCTGCTCGTCCGCACGCGGGGATCCAAAGGGCCGCCGCTGCGGGTTGGGGTTGGCGGGAAGGTGGGGATAGTAGCAACGCCGGAAGCCCCCTCCACCGCCATCGGCGTTCTGGCGGAGGGGAATGCGGGAGGACCGCCGAGTATTCGCCCCTGAGGGCGTCCTTCTGCGTCCTGAGCCTCTGAGGCTGGATCGGCCCCCGTCGGTTCCCGATAGGATCTCCGCCCCTCGACCGACCTGCGGACTTCCTGCGGCGACCCGGACCGGGACTCGGAGCCCCCATGCACGACATCGCGATCATCGGCGCCGGCAAGATCGGCCGAATGGCCACCCACATGCTCGCCACCTGCGGCGACTACCGCGTCCGCGTCGCCGATTCCGTCGCCGCGAGCGTTGACCATGTGCGTCGGGCCTACCCGCAGATCAGCGGGCATGTCTTCGACTTCCACGATGTCAACGCCCTCGATGCCTTCCTCAAGGGCGCTCGGGCGGTGGTGAGCTGCGCCCCGTTCCACTGCAATCCGCTGATCGCCGAGCGGGCCCGGGCCCACGGCGTCCACTATCTCGACCTGACCGAGGATGTCGCGGTCACCAAGCGGGTGATGGAGCTTTCCCACGGCGCGGACACCGCCTTCGTCCCGCAGTGCGGACTCGCCCCGGGCTTCATCACGATCGTCGCGACGCATCTCGTGCGGCCGATGACCGAGGTGACGGACCTCAGGCTCCGCGTCGGTGCGCTCCCGCGCTACCCCGACAACCAGCTCCGCTACAACCTCACCTGGTCGACGGAAGGCCTCATCAACGAGTACTGCAACGCGTGCGAAGCGCTCGTCGACGGTCGCCTCATCACCGTGCCGGCGATGGAGCACTGCGAGACGCTCGTGATCGACGGCGTCGAGTACGAGGCCTTCAACACCTCGGGCGGACTGGGCACGCTCGCGGACACGCTCCGCGGTCGGGTGCGCAACGTGAACTACAAGACGATTCGCTATCCCGGTCACAACCGGCTCATGCGCTTCCTGCTCGACGATCTCCAGATGCGCGACCACCGCGACGAGCTCGGCCGCATCTTCGAGCGGGCCCTGCCGACGACCTATCAGGACCAGATCGTCATCTTCGTCTCGGCGACGGGGCAGTATCACGGCCGCCTCACCGAGCGGACCTACGCGAAGACGGTCTTCCACAAGCTGATCGACGGCGAGAACTGGTCGGGCATCCAGATCACGACCGCCGCCGGCGTCTGCGCGGTGCTGGACCTGCTCATCGAGGGCAAGATCCCGCAGCGCGGCTTCGTGAAGATGGAGCAGATCAACTACGAGGACTTCATCGCGAACCGCTTCGGCCGTCACTATGCGTGACCGTGCGCGGACTCCGCGGACTGGGCGGACTGGGCGGCGTCGAGCGCCGCTCGGGCCGCGCCGAGCGCCTCGCGCGTCGCGCGGACATCGTGCGTGCGGATGATGCGGGCGCCGCCGGCCCAGGCGATCGCGGCCGCGACCGCGCTTCCGACGACGCGCTCGCTCGGGGTCGCGACGCCCGTCGCGTGACCGACGAAACTCTTGCGGCTCGCGCCGACGAGGAGCGGCCGACCGAGCGCCGCAAGCTCGCCGGAGCGGGCGACGAGCGCCCAGTTCTGCTCGACGGTCTTGCCGAAGCCAAGCCCCGGATCGATGGCGATCGCCGCCGGTTCGACGCCGCTGGCGACGGCCGCATCGATGCGCCGCAGGAGGGCGTCGCCGACGACGCGGAGGACATCGCCCTCGATCAGCGGCGCCGCATAGTGGGTGCTGTAGCGGTCGCGCTCCGGAGCGAGCACGCGATGCATGAGAACCAACCCGCAGGAGCGCTCCGCGACGACGCGCAGGAGATCGGGGTCCTCCTCGCCCGCGGAGACGTCGTTCACGATCGACGCGCCGGCGTCGAGCGCCGCCATGGCGACGGCGGCGAGCGTCGTGTCGATCGAGATCGTCACCTCCGGTCGCCCGGCGCACGCCGACGCGAGCGCCCGAATCGCGGGAATCGCCCGACGAATCTGCTCGCCGGCGTCCACGCGCTCGGCGCCGGGTCGCGTGGACTCGGCGCCGACATCGAGGATCGTCGCCCCGGCTTCGACCATCGCGCAGCCGACGCGCACGGCGTCGTCGACGGTCGCGAGCGCTCCGCCGTCGGAGAAGGAATCCGGCGTCGCGTTGAGGATGCCCATGATCGCCCAGGGCTCGGTCGCCTGCGTGCGCCCGAGGCCGATGCGCCACGGCTCGCAGGCCGGCGCCTCGCTCACCGCTCGGCTCCGCCGGCCTTGGCGGGAGCGCCCGAACCGGCCGCGGGCGCCGGACCGGTCCCGAGCAACTGCCTGCGGATCTGGTCGAAGCCCAGGGCGAGCACGCCGCTCGGAACGACGATCGCCGTCTCGACCGTTCCGCGATCGACCTCGAGCGCCGCCGCGACCGGCTCGACCGAGGTCGGGATCTGCGGAAGCTGGATGCCCTCGCCGCCCGGGACGAGCGAGGCGACCTGCTGCAGCAGCTTGCCGAACTGCCCGACGCCGAGGAAGCCCTCGATGTCCGCGTTGCCGAGTTCGGGCCGGTCGATGAGCCACTCGCGATAGGCGGCAAGCTGGGCGTCGCCGCCGAGCGATGGGGCTCCGCCGCCCACCTTCGTCGCCCGCTCGAGGACATCCGCGCGCTGGCTGAAGGTCATGACGAGTCCGCCGCGCTGGCGCTTCACGAAGCCGACGAAGCCGCGGCTGCCGTAGATCGCCTGGCTGATGATCCGCTGCATCGAGAGATCGCTCGGACTCGTGTCCTTCGACGCGATGACCGTCTCGACGATCTCGAAGGCGTCGGTGATCTCGCCCGACTTGAGCGCGCGGTCCGCTTCCCAGCGCGGCTCGCGGCGCAGTCCGCCCAACTCGCCCTTGGTCGCGAGAATCGCGTCGCGGATGCCGTCGCGCACCGCGTCAGGCTCCTCGGTCTCGAGGAAGAGCGCGCTGTCGTTCAGGAGACCGCCCACGGCGAGTCCCATGCGACTCGGATAGATCGCGAGTTGCACCGAGCGGATCGCGTTCTTCGAGCGCTCGAGCCACGCGGGGAGCTTGGGCTGGCCGGGCAGCGTCGCGAGCAGCCGCTCGAGGGCCGCCGCGCCGCCAAGCCCGTCGATGTCCATGCGAAGCGCCGCGTAGAAGGGATTTCGCGGCATGCGGTCGAAGGTGCCCGCGCGGTCCTTGCCGCCCGCGGCGAGCCCCGCGAGCTCGCTGCCCTCGGCGAAGGTCGCGTAGCTGCGGAGACCGAGGCCGAGGGGATCGATGTCGACGACGACGAGGCCGTTCTCGAGCCCCTCGAGCAGCCGCGTTGCGGTCGCCTGCATCTCCTTCGCCTGTGCCGCAAACGGCGCGTCGGATGGCGTCTGCCGCGCGGCCTCCTCGGCTGCGCTCGCGAGCGCGGCGCGGATCGCGGCGCGGCCGGCCCAGGTCACGATGTCGCCCTTCGCGAGCAGCGCCGAACCGCGCTCGCCAAGCCCCGCCCGCACGGATGCGCCGATGCCGGCGCCGGCGTCGAAGCCGCGCACCGCCTCGGGATCGGTCGAGAGATGCACATGGGACGCACCGAGCGTCGCGTAGACGACGCGGTCGTCGGAGGTGCGATAGGCGTCGGGGGCGATGTCCGGCGCCGCCCGCAGGTTGCCGGCGACGAAGGCCTTCGGATCGGTCGAGGGAAGCGAGAGGACCGCCCGCGGCTCGCGACCCTCCGCGACGGGAGCGCGCACGGAGAGCGCCACCGGCCCCTTGTCGTCGAAGGAGGCGGAGATGCCGAAGCGGGCCTTGAGCTGATCGATCGGCCGTCCGCCGAGCGCCGCCTCGGGACGGTTCATCCGTTCGATGCACTGCTCGAGATCGTCGCTCACCCGCTTCGGACTCGGCACGAGCACGAAGGCGATCGCGTCGGGCGGCACGAGGGCGAGGGCCCGATCGAGTTCGCTCGGAGCGGTCGCGGTCGATGCGCTCGTCGTGCCGGTCAGGAGGAGCGCGAGGCCGACGGCGAGGGATGACAGCGCGCGGAGGGACGATCGCGCCGGCCGACGCGCGACGGTCTCGGCGAGCGTGCTCGGAACGAACATGGTGCGACGCATCGGGCGTTCTTCTCGGGTGAGCTTCGAATGGCCGGATCTCGCCGCACACGCGAGGTGCGCGAGCCGGGTCCGAAGCGTACTCTACGCCGCGTCACCGGATCTCGACCGCGCCACGATGGTTCCCTTCGCTTCCTTCATCGCCGACACGGCGGTCCACACGGCGCCTGCGCTGCTCGCGCCGCCCGTCGGCTGGAGTCTCGCGACGGCACTCGTCGCGGTGGCTCTCGCGGCGCTGCTTCGTCGTCTGCGCCTGCCAGGCGGCGCGATCGCCGCAGGAGCGCTCGCCGGCCTGCTCGCCGGTCTCCTTCTTGGCCCGGGCGTCCTCGGTCGCGTCCTGCCGGAGTTCGGCACCGCAGCGCTCGCGGGCGATCCGGCGATCCTCGCCCCGCTCAGGGCCGTCGAGCGTGAGGAGGCGGCGCTCGGACTCGCCCGCGGCGCGCCGACGACGATCGGCGCGGACGCCTCGGACATCGAAGCCGATCTCGCCGCGCGACGCACCGAAGCGGAGGCCGCGTGGGCGGCCGAACGCGAGCGACATGCCGCGGCGCGCGGACTCCTCGCGCTCCTCCTCGCGGCAACGCTCCTGGCCGCGTCGGCGAGCGCGTCGAGCGTGCGTGCGCCGATGCGCCGCGCGCAGACGGGCGAGGCGCTCCTGCTCGCCGCGTGGTCGACGCTGCCCGTGCTCGCCCTCCTCGCGCTCTCGCTTCACCTCTTCGGCGTCGAGCCGCTGGCCCCCGCCTCGCTCGCCCTCGCGGGCGCCGTCATCGCGGGCTCTTTCGGACTCGCGCGCGACGATCGGCGCGTGGCGCAGTCCGTCACGCCGGGGGGCGGCGCGCTCGTCGAGCAGGCAGCTCGATGGGCGAGCGCGGCCGCGATCGGTCTCGTCCTCGTCGCGTGCGTCCTCGCGCCCGACGGGCGCTTCGCGTTCGGGGCGGCGCTTGCGCTCGCCTGCCTTCCGCTCGGTTGGCTCGCGGGACGCACCGCCCTGCCGCTCGCCTCGCTCGGCTGTCGCGTCGCCCTGCCCGCACTCACCGCGATCGCTTTCCTCGGCGTCGAGCCCTTTCGCGACATCGGCGGACAGGGGCTCTGGATCGCCCTGATCCTCTACCTTCTCATCGAGGATGGCCGCTGGGTCGGCGCGTCGATCGGCCACTGGATTGCGGGTCGGGGGACGGCGGGGAGCGCCGGCATCCTCAGCTCCATGCGGCTCGCGATCGCCGGCATGGCCTCGGAGCCGATCGCCATCGCCCTTCTCGGCGTCGGTGCCGCGACCGGTATCCTCCCCGCATGGCTCGTCGGTCCGGCGCTCCTGGCTGCAACCGGCTCGGCACTTCTGGCGAAGCTGCGGGCCTCGGCCGCGGATCGCCTGGCCTCTGCGGAAGCGGAGATCGCCGCCCTCCGCAACCCCGACGCCTGATGCCCCATACCTGATCGCCGACCAGCCCTCGCACCCCGCAGGACACCATCCATGTCGAAGCTCACCGCCGTCATCGCAACCTCCGTCATGGCCGCCCTCGGACTGGGAGCCGCCGCCTCGATGCCCGAGGACGCGAAGCTCGTCGAGAAGTGGAAGGACACGAGCTTCTTCTCGCTGAAGTCCAACTCGCTCGACGGCAAGCCCGTCGACATGAAGACCTACGAGGGGAAGGTCGTCCTGGTCGTGAATGTCGCGAGCAAGTGCGGCCTCACGCCGCAGTACGAGGGACTCGAGAAGCTCTATCGCGAGCTGAAGGACAAGGACCTCGTCGTGGTCGGCTTCCCGAGCAACGACTTCGGCAACCAGGAGCCCGGAACGGCCGAGGAAATCCAGTCCTTCTGCTCGACGAAGTACAGCGTCACCTTCCCGATGATGGCGAAGGTGCAGACCAAGGCGGGCGAGGGCCAGGCGGAGATCTACGAGTTCCTCGGCACCCGCACCGGCAAGCTGCCGGGGTGGAACTTCTCGAAGTACCTGATCGGCCGCGACGGCAAGACCATCACCTTCTTCGATTCGAAGACCCGTCCCGACTCGAAGGAGCTGCGTGAGGCGATCGACAAGGCGCTCGCCGCCAAGCCCTGAATCAACGAACAGCCCGCTGGCGCCGCAGGAGGGTTCGGAGATACGCCGTGACGCGAATCGCCCGCTCGGCTGTCTCGCGCACCTCGACATCGCCGAGCCAACCGTCGCGCGTAACGAAATGGAGACAGCGCGGATCGGCGCGGTGACCCTGTCGGATCTCGACGATCTCGGAGATCGGTACCGGACGCCCCAAACGCATCGGTGCGTGCTGCCATGCGCCCCGTCGCTGAATCATCCGTCGGAACGGGGCGAGCACGGCGTCGGCGCCGTGGCGGACGATGCGCACGACAATCGCAATGAGAAGGAGTAGGGCCACGACCGGGATTACGGCAAAGGGCCGCGAGGAGCTCTCAAGACTCAGTGCGACGGCGGTGACGAGGAGGGCGATGACCAGCGTCGGAAGGACGATATCGCTCAGGACCGTCGTGCCCCACCGCGTCGCGAGACGCCGCCAACGGACGCGAGACTCGTCGCTTCGCATGATGAGAGCCCCGATCGCCGCGAGCGCGACGAGGAGAATGACCTCGGCGACGACGAAGGTCGTCCACCCGTTGCGAACCGCGATCCAGTTGAGTCCAGCGATCGCGACGATGCCGATGCTTAGCGGAATGGCGACGAATGCGAAACTCGCTGGCGGCGTGGTCGTCGCGTCACGACGGGCGATCGAGCAGTGCATGGAGATGAGAAGCCGGTCGGATCCGCACTCCGCGCAGGTCGGCCGCGTCGTCCGATGGGGATGACCGCACCCGGCGCAGGTGAGCGCGAGGAGGTCGGCGTCGATCGGTTCGTCGCGCTCGCTCGGGTCCTGTTCTCCCTGCGGTCGCTCGGCATGCTCGGCGATTCCGGCTGACATCGCCGCCGACTATAACAATATGGCGTTGAGCGAAACAATGGACATGTTCAGACACCCAACCGGGTGACGCCGTCTGCATCCGGCGGCAGGACGCGGAGCCACTTCGGTCACTCGACGGTGACCGACTTAGCCAAGTTCCGCGGCTTATCGACATCCTTCCCGCGCATCACCGCGGCGTGGTAGGCGAGGAGCTGGAGCGGCACGACCGTGAGCATCGGCTGGAGCGGCTCGGGAACATCGGGCACCCAGAAGACCTCGTTGACGTGCTTCTTGATGCTCTCGTCGCCCTCGGTCGCGACGGCGATGACATGGCCGCCGCGGGAGCGCACTTCCTCGATGTTCGAAAGGACCTTCTCGTACTGGCTGTTCCGCGTCGCCAGGAAGACGACCGGCATGCCGTTGTCGATCAGGGCGATCGGGCCGTGCTTCATCTCCGCCGCGGGCATGCCTTCGGCGTGGATGTAGCTGATTTCCTTGAGCTTGAGTGCCCCCTCGAGGGCGACCGGGTAGTTGTAGCCGCGGCCGAGGAAGAGCCAGTTCTCACGATCGATGTACTTGGCGGTCGCCTTCTTGATCTCGTCGCTCTGCTGGAGCACCTTCTCGATGTGGTCGGGGATCCGGTGCATCGTCTCAAGCAGCTCGCGGACATAGTCGGCCGAGAGGAAGCGGCGGCGGCCGATGAAGAGCGCGAGCATCGTCGCGACCGCGACCTGTCCGAGGAAGGCCTTGGTGCTGGCGACGCCGATCTCCGGACCGACGCGGAGATAGATGCCGGCATCGGTCTCGCGGGCGATCGAGCTGCCGACGACATTGACGAGGCCGAGGGCCAGCGCGCCGCGCTGCTTCGCCTCCTGCAGGGCGGCGAGGGTGTCCGCCGTCTCGCCGGACTGGCTGATCGCGACGACGACCGTGCCCTCCTCGACGATCGGATTGCGGTAGCGGAACTCGCTCGCGAAATCGACATCGGTCGGGATCTTCGCGAGGTCCTCCATGACATACTCGGCGACCATGCCCGCGTGCAGCGCGGTGCCCTGGCCGACGAAGACGATCCGCTTCGCCCGGGCGAGCTCGCGGGCAAAGGTGCTCACGCCGCCGAGGACGATCTGGCCGGAGCGGAGATCGATGCGGCCCTTCATCGACATGCGGAGCGCATGCGGCTGCTCATGGATCTCCTTGAGCATGTAGTGGTCGAAGGTCCCGAGCTCGATCTGGCCGAGGTCATACTCGAGCTCGCGCACCTCCGCGGTGACCGGGACATTGTCCACGGTCGTGGTGCGGAAGCTGTCGCGGGTGAGCTTCGCGACGGTGTAGTCCTGGAGCGTGAAGGCCTGCGTCGTGTGGGCGACGATCGCGCTCTGGTCGCTGGCGACGATGTACTCGTCCTTGCCGACGCCGACCATGAGCGGCGAACCCTTGCGGGCGACGACGAGGACATCGGGTTCCTTGTTGCAGATCACGGCGATCGCGTACGCGCCGGTCACCTCGCGAAGCGCGGCCTGCACGGCCTTCTCGAGATCCCCGCGATAGAGCTCGCCGATCAGGTGGGCGAGCACCTCGGTATCGGTCTCGCTCGTGAAGGTGTGCCCCTTCTCCTCGAGGTACTTCTTGAGCACGGTGTAGTTCTCGATGATGCCGTTGTGGATCATCGCGATGCCGTGGCCAAGCTTCGGGTCGTCGCAGTGCGGGTGGGCGTTCTTGTCCGTCACGCCGCCGTGCGTCGCCCAGCGGGTGTGGGCGATGCCGAGCGAGCCGTCGTAGCCGCCCTGGCGGTCGACGAGCTCCTCGAGCACGCTGACGCGTCCGACGGCCTTCGCGACCTTGATCGAACCGTTCAGGACGGCCATGCCTGCGGAGTCGTAGCCTCGGTACTCAAGACGCTTCAGGCCTTCGAGCAGGATGGGCTTGGCCTGCTTGCGTCCGATGTACGCCACGATTCCACACATACGGCACCTACTCCTCGGTTCGGTCGATCTCAGTCGATCGGGGGGGGAAACAAGAGCGAATCGACGCGGTGCGGGTCGGACCCGCTCCGCTCTTCCGTCGTCCGCGATCGCCCAACGCCTTGCGGCGCTTCGCTCGGACCGTTCGGACCGGGCGTGGGCGGCGGACGCGCTCGCGGCGTTCATCGGCCATCCGCGCTCCATCGCGGAAGCCCGATCCTTGGACATCCCGCGATCCGATCGCGGGAAGTTTGGGGGCGGCATCGTACGGACGAGTTATGCGGTTGGTTCGCCGTCCGGTAAGAGTTCAGTCCCATCGGCCCGCCCGGTACCATCGGCGGTCGTGTCACCCCCGCCCGCAGACCCCTTTGACGGCTCGGACCTGTGGGCCGACGAGCGGACCACCCGTCGCAGGGCGGCGGAGCCTCTCGCGTCGCGGGTTCGACCGAGGTCGGTCGACGAGTTCGTCGGCCAGCGGCACATCCTCGGACCGGGCAAGCTTCTGCGAAGAATGCTCGACGCGGACGCGATCACCTCGCTCCTGTTCGCAGGGCCGCCCGGCACGGGGAAGACGACGCTCGCGGAGCTCATCGCGGGCGTGACCCGCAGTCATTTCGAGCGGGCGAACGCGGCATCCATCGGGGTCAAGGAGATCCGCGAGATCGTCGAGGCCGCGAAGCGGCGCCTCGGTGACGCGGGCCGGCGGACCATCCTGTTCCTCGACGAGATCCACCGCTTCTCGAAGTCGCAGCAGGATGTCCTGCTCGCCGATGTCGAGCGCGGCACGGTCATCCTGATCGGCGCGACCACCGAGAATCCCCACTACGCGGTGAACGCCGCGCTCGTGAGCCGCTCGACGGTCTTCACCCTCCAGCCGCTGAGCGAGGAGGAGATCGGCACGGTGGTTCGACGGGCGCAGCGGCATCCGGACGGCCTCGGACCGCTGGGCATCGAGGTCACCGACGAGGCCATCGCCCACTGGGCGAGGATCTCCGACGGCGATGCGCGACGCGCCCTTGGGGCACTTGAGGTCGCAGCCCTCTCGCTCGTCGCGCGACGGAAGCGTGCCCCCGAAACCGAGCTCCTCGTCACGCGCGAAGTCGCCGAGGAGTCGATTCAGGCGAAGTCGCTCGTCTACGACGGAAGCGGCGACCAGCATTACGACCTCGCGAGCGCGTTCATCAAGTCGATGCGCGGGAGCGATCCGGACGCAACGACCTACTGGCTCGCCCGCATGCTGGCCGCAGGCGAGGATCCGCGCTTCGTCGCCCGACGGATCGCGATCTTCGCCAGCGAGGACATCGGCAACGCCGATCCGCAGGCGGCGATCCTCGCGGCGGCGGTCTGGCAAATCGCCGAGCGGATCGGCATGCCGGAAGCCCAGCTCTCGCTCGCCCAGGCGGCGATCTACATGGCCTGCGCGCCGAAGTCAGGCGCGACAAGCCAGGCGATCTGGTCGGCGATGGACGAGGTGAACGAGGGTCGGACGGTGCCCGTCCCGATGTACCTCCAGGATCAGTCCAAGCGTGCCATGACCCGCGTCGCCGACGACGGTTCGCCGATCGATCCGGCCGCGCTCCGCTACCGCAATCCGCATGAGGAGAGCGACGGCATCGGACGACAGGAGTACCTGCCGAAGGAGTACCTCGGAGTCGATCGGACCTTCTATCGTCCGACGGGACGCGGACTCGAGGCGACGATCCGAGAGCGGCTCGAGCGGGCGAAGTCGATCCGGAAGCGCGGGCGGGAGCGTCCGGCGGAGGACGACGGAGGTGCCGAACATGTCTGACCGACCAGAGACCTCCGACATGGCTGACCCGGACTCCAATGCGGACGCCAATCGGGACGCCAACGGGGACGCCAACGGGGACGCCAATCGGGGCGCGAATCGAGACGCCAGTCGGAACGCCGACCGGAACGCTGATCGGGGTCAAGAAGACCCTGCCGAGCGGGAGCTGCGGGAGGCGAAGCGACTGCTGCGGCGGTCGATGCAGGAGACCCTCCGAAGCCTCGAGCCGCGCGAGATCCGCCTCCGTTCGGTGGAGGCCTGTGACCGGCTCATGGAGCTGGAGGAAGTGCGGGAAGCGGGCCTGGTCCTCGGGTTCATGTCGATGGCAGCGGAGATCGATCCGGGGCGGGCGATGCAGGAGTGCCTCGATGAGGGCATCGCCGTCGCCGTCCCGGTCGTCGATGAGGCGTCGCGCGAACTCGACATGATCGAGATCGAGACCCTCGACACGCGGGCCTTCCGCCGGGATCGCTTCGGGATTCTCACGCCGATCGCGGGTCGCCGGATCCGCGCGTCGGAGGTGGACGCGATCATCGCCCCGGGTCTCGCCTTCGACCGGCGTGGGGGGCGCCTCGGACGAGGTGCTGGGTACTACGATCGTCTGCTGGTCCGCGTCCCGGAGCACTGCACGGTGATCGGGTTCGGACTGAGCGCGCAACTCGTCGAGAGCGTGCCGACAGGCCCCCTTGACCGGCGCGTTCATCGCATCGTCACGGATCGCGAGTCGCTCGTCGCCACCACTCGTCCGCGGTCCTGACCGACGGGCCCCGAGGCCCGCTTCCCAGCCCCGAGAGCCGTTCGCGCAGACTCGCGAAGCGGACCGCCCCTTGCCGACATACCCCCTGCGAGACGGCTGCCGGTCATCGCACTCGCCCTCGACCGCTCGCCGCTTTTCCTCATCACCACACCCACGATCGAGCCCCTCACGATGGCCCTCGCCAGCCAGAGCATTCCGACCAACGACCGCCGCCGCATCACCTTTTCGAAGCGGCGGATGATCACGCCACCCCTGATCGCCGCGATCCTCGTCGCAGGGGGCATCGTGCTGGCCGGTTGGTGGCTGCTCTCGGGCGACGACGATCTGTCGGATGGCGGTCTCGCCAACGAGGGCCTCCTGGCGGATCCCTCCGACGCCGAACGAGCGGCCGCGGCCCCGAGCCCGATCGTCGCGCCGCCTGCTAACCGCAGCGGCGGCGCTGCCGCCGCCGCTGCCTCGGGCACCCCCGCCACCCCACGCGACTCGGCCACTCCCGAGCGTCCGTCGCTCCGGGCGCTCGTTGCCGAGGATCGCGCCGCTGGAGCGGTCGGATCGCAGCCGAGCGCCCCAGCGATCGAAATGGGCGGCGCGCGCCAGACTTCCCCGCCAACATCCGGCGCCGCCACCAACCCGCCCGCGAACACGCCGTCCACGACGACACCGCCGTCCGCAGCGCCGACTACCCCCCCCACCGCACCCCCGACTGCACCATCCGGTTCGCAACCGAGCACACCCGGCGGCACACCCGGCGCCACACCCCCGAGCGCCCCCGCCGGCGCGCCGGCCAGTGCGCCGCCGACGATCGGCGAACGGACTGCGGTCGGGCACGCCGACCTCGCGCGGGCGATGCAACTCCAGTCGAGCGACCCGGTCGCCGCCCGCACCCTCGTGACCCGCATACTCGATGAGGACCGCGGCGGGCTCTCGCGAGCCGATCGCGAGCGGGCCTACGAACTCGTCAACGCCCTCGGCAAGTCGCTTCTCCTCAACCCCAACATCAATCCGAATGATCCCTTCGTCCGGGTTCATTCCGTGCAGCCCGGAGAGAGCCTCGCGAAGATCGTTCGCAGTCAGGGGGTCGCGTGCGAAACCCTCCTTCTCAAGCGCATGAACGGCATTCGAGACGAGCGGCGCATCCAGATCGGGCAGAAGGTCCGGCTGCCGAAGGGGGCGTTCCACGCGGAGGTCATCAAGTCCGAGTACCGCTTCAATCTCTATCTCGACGCTGGCGCCGGCTCGTCGGAGCGGGTCATGGTCGCGAGCCTCCGCTGCGGTCTCGGCGAGTCCGGCGGCACACCCACCGGCCTCTTCCGCGTGCGGCCGAAGTCCAAGCTCATCGATCCCGAATGGACGCATCCGAAGACGGGCGAGTACTACGCAAGCCACGATCCGAAGAACCCGATCGGCGAACACTGGATCGGAATCGTCGGCGTCGAGGAGGGCAACAAGGATCTCCTTGGCTACGGCATTCACGGCACGGTCGAACCCGACTCGATCGGGCAGGACCGATCGCTCGGCTGCGTGCGCATGCTCGCCGATGATGTCGCGTTCGTGTATGAGTGCCTCGTCGAACCGCACAGCACGATTCGCATTCGCTGAACGCAGCGCCGGCGGCCCGCGCCAAGGCCTGCGCCCACACCTGCTTCCAGACCCACAGCAAGACCCGCAGCCAGACCCGCAACGAAAACAAGTGCCGGGCTGACCCGGTCGTACAATCCGGCCATGACGAATCCCCCGCCAGCGCCTCGGTTGCCGGTGATCGGCATCACCATGGGCGATCCCGCGGGCATCGGGCCCGAGGTGACCGTCAAGGCGCTGGCCGACCCCGCCCTGCGGCGCACCGCCCGCTTCGTCATCTACGGGCAAAACGACCTGCTCACCTATGCCGCGGATCGGGCCGGGATCCATCCCTTCTGGTTCCGCGTCGCGGCGCACTCCGAGCGCGCCGCCCTGCCGCTGCCCGGTGACGCCACGGTCCTCGACTATCCAGGTGAGGATCTCGTGCGGCCCGGACCGCCGGGGCCTTCGCGCGTCGGGGGCTTGGCGAGCAAGCAGTTCGTCGAGGACGCCATCACCGACGCCCTCCGCGAACCGAGCGATCCGCGTTTCATCGATGCGGTCGTGACCGGCCCGATCTCGAAGGAGAGCTGGGCCCTCGCGAACTTCCGCTGGCCCGGCCATACGGAACTCTTCGCCGCCCGCACGAAGGCGAAGCGGCACGCCATGATGTTCGTCTCGCCGCGGCTGCGGGTCGCCCTTGCGACGGCGCATGTGGCGCTCATGGACATCCGCAATGTGCTCACCATCGGTCGGGTCTTCGATCCGATCGAGCTTGGCGCGGACCTCTGTCGACGGCTCGGCATCGAGCGACCCTCGGTCGCGGTCTGCGGCCTGAACCCGCACGCCGGGGAACAGGGCATGTTCGGCGATGAGGAGGAGCGGATCATCCGCCCTGCGATCGAGGTCGCGAAGCGCCACGGCATCGACGCTCGCGGACCCTTTCCAGGCGACACGATCTTCATCGATGCCGCGGCGGGCAAGTATGACCTCGTGGTGGCGATGTATCACGATCAGGGACTCATTCCGGTGAAGCTGCTGGGCTGGGACAAGGCGGTGAATGTGACCGCCGGACTGCCGATCGTGCGCACGAGCCCCGACCACGGCACCGCGTTCAACATCGCGGGCACGAACGCGGCGAGCGAAGGATCGATGCGCGCAGCGATCGAGCTGGCGGTGCGCATGTGCGCGACGCGAGCGACAGCGACCGCCCCATCCGCCCCATCCGCCCCGTCGGGCGCATCGGGCACTTCGGGCGCATGACGCCAACCGCTGGTCGCGAGCGGCTCGCGGCGGGTGAAGACGGGGAGGAGCGGCGACAACGGACAGGCCTGCGAGATCGCGCAGGGACCCGCGCCGTCGCGCCGCCCATCCCCGACCAAGTGAGACGGCCCTTGTGCCGCCTCGGGGAAAGAGAGTGCGAATCTTCGATCGCGCACGCCGCGATCGGGGGTGCCGCCAGCGCCACACCGCTGCTCGCCTGACATGGCCTGCTCGACTGCGCGGACAGGCCATCGGAAGCTGCCGGTCGGGCGTCCTGCCCGGCCTGGCACGGCGGGCGCCGGCGGCACCACTCATGGGGTTTCAAACGAACGACGAAATGACTGAATGACTGAATGACTGAGTGGGCGAGACGGCGGCACGCCACCCCGGCGGCCGCTCGAATCGGCCGGCGGAGCGCGGCGGAACGGCGGAGTCAGTGACTTCCCTCCCTCGACTCCCGTTCCGCCGCACCCCGACCGCCGATCCGGCGACCCATCCGCGGACCGATCGACGACCGGTGCCGCGCGATCAGATCAGCGACGCCGACGGCGCGAGAGGAGCCCGGCACAGCCAAGCAGCGCCAACGCCCCCGGTGCCGGCACCGCACTGCCGGAGAGGAGGAGGTTGTCGAAACGCACGGTGCCGGAACCGCTCGTCGCGCCGTCGAAGACCAGCCGCAGCGCCGCAGCGCCGTTGTTGAGCGACGAGAACGCACTGAGATCGACCGTCACGGTCGTCCAGGCCGTCGTCGAGGGGTTGAAGTTCGACACCAGCGTCCAGACGCCGCCGACGAGGGCCTCCACCCGATCGTTCCCGAAGCCCGTCGAGCTGCGACGCGCAGCGAAGGAGAGACTCAGGTCGGTGTAGCCCACCGAGGAGAACTCGATCAGCGCGAACGCCCCGTTGTTGCTCGAGCCGGTGAGGCCGATCGAGTCTCCTGCGAGCACGCCGGTCGGCGCGTTCACATCCGTTCCGGCGAAGGATGTCAGACCCGTGCCGAACGAGGTGCAGTTCACCGTGCCGACGCCGCTCGAGGCTCCGACGACCGCGCCGTTGTCGGGATCGAAGCCGTTGAAGTTCCAGAACGCCACCATCTCCGCGGTCGCGCTCTGGGCGCCGACCGTGACCGTCACCGCCATCATCACCAGCGCGCAGGACATCGCCTTCGGACCTTGCCGCATTCCATCCCCCTTCCTGAGGATTCACTGAGAGACGCTGCGGGCCGCGACACGCGCTCGCCCGCGTCGAACGACGCTCGTCCGACACGGGAAATCTAACGCGCCGCGCGGGCACTCCCGAAAGTCTTGGCACATTTTCCGTTGTTGACAGCCCCCCCTGTCAACTGCGCTCGCGCGCCGCACCAGCCGCGATCATGCGCGCCCGCCGCCGTTCACGCGGCGCGCTCGACGAGCCTGAACGCGGCGACCTCGGACTGCAGTGCGGTGGTCGCGCCCTCGATCGAGCGCGCCGTCGCCGAGAGCCGCGCGAGACCGTCGATCGCGGATCGTGCGGACTGCTGCAGGTGCGACGCCGCCTCGCTGATCTGCACCGCGCCGGCGGACTGGCTCGCCATGCCCTCGCTCACCGCGCGGAATCGCTCGGTGTTCTCCGCGACCTGGCTGATGATCGCGCCCATCTGGCGCGATGTCTCATTGACATCGTCCACGCCGCGCCGGACCTTGTCGGCGAAGCGGTCCATCTCCATCACGCCGGCCGAGACGGCGGTCTGCATCTCCTCGACCATGCGGGCGATGTTGAGCGTCGACTCCGCCGTCTGGTCGGCGAGCCGACGGATCTCGCGGGCGACCACCAGGAAGCCGCGTCCCTGCTCGCCCGCCTTCTCCGCCTCGATCGCCGCATTGACCGAGAGCAGGTTCGTCTGGTCGGCGACCTTCGAGATCGTGGTGACCACGGTCGTGATCGCGACGGCTCGCTCGTTGATCGTCGCGAGCTTCGCCGCCACGGAGGTCGTCGCGCCATCGAGCTCGCGCATCGAGCCGTCGACGGCCCGAAGCTGGTCGCGTCCGCGCTTCGCGAGGTCGGCCGTCGCCGCCGCGTTGAGCTGCACCGACTCCATCGTGCGGGCGAGTTCGCTGCCCGTCGCGCCGATCTCCCGCGCCGCCGCCGCGACCTCCGCGGTCGTCTGTCCGAGCGGCGTCGCGGCATGCTTCTGCGTCACGGTGCTCTTCGCCAGCTCGACGACGCTCGCGTCGAGCGTACGCCCCGCCGCCTGCACGCGGGCGACGAGCGCATGCAGCCGATCAGCCATCGTGGCGAGCGTCGCAAGGAGCGCGCCCGACTCGTCGCGGTGGCCGTCCGCATCGATGCGCACGGTGAGGTCGCCCTGGGCGATGCGCTCCGCGGCGCGCACCGCGCGATCGATCCTGCGGCGCACGCTCATCGCGAGCGAGACAAGCAGCGTGCCGAGAAGGGCGAGCCCGACGAGCGCCGCCGCGAAGCCTCGCGCCAGCGTGCCGCCGACCGCACCGAGCGCTTCGCGCTCCGGTCGGGTCACCACGGCCCGCAGTCCGCTCGTCGTTCCGTCCACGGTCGCGAGAAGCACTCGCTCGCCGCCGATCGGATCGGTTTCGGTGACGGTCGCCCCGAGCCGCCTCGATTCGCGGCTTGCGGGCACGAGGCCGGC
The DNA here is from genome assembly GCA_964395845.1 of uncultured Isosphaeraceae bacterium. GTDB lineage: Bacteria > Planctomycetota > Phycisphaerae > Phycisphaerales > SM1A02 > JAEUIT01. The sequence continues at coordinate 143,144 of CAYNCG010000007.1, forward strand.
GAGCGGCGAGTCGGCGAGCGGACGGTCAACGAGCGCCGAACCCGCGGAGCGGCTCGGCGCATTGCGGTCGACGCTCGTGACGAGGAGCCGGTCTTCCGCATCGAGCAGGATGACGGAGACGCCGAGTTCGCTCGCATCGGACGCCGCGACGCCGTGCAGCGCATCGAGCGAGACCTCGACGCCGACGGTGCCGACGACGCCGTCGGCCCGCACGATCGGCGCGCACGCCTCGATGACGGGAGCGCCGCCGCGCCGGATCGGTCCGCGCGTGTGGGCGGCCTGGGTCCGCTGCGTCGCAAGGCTCGGTCGGGAGAGTTCGGCGGCGAGCTCCGGATCGGGGGTCACGGTCGCGCCGGTCACGCCGCGCACCGCGCGAAGCGCGATCGGCGACCCGTCCTGGCCGGCGCGGATCGCGATCCACGCGGCGCTCGCCTCGGGCGATGACTCGACGAGCCGCGCGAGCAGCTCGCGCACGCCTTCGTGATCCGAGCGGTCCGATGCGGCGAGGACTTCGGCAAGCAGTCGCGACGCCTGCGCGGCGAGCTCGATGCGACGCTCCGCCGATGCGAGCGCATGCCGGGCCGCGCCTGCGAGCTCGCGTTCGGCGTGGGCTCGCTCCGCGCGATGCCGATCGCCGGCGGCGAGCGTGACGATGGTGGCGACGAGCAGGAGCGTCGGCGCCACTCCGAAGAGGACGAGACGACCGGCGAGGCTGTGGCGAAAGGGAACGCGCATCCGCCTGATCCAGAGTGAGAGTCGGGGAGATTCGTGACGATCGGGGCGAGCCGTCCGGTCGGACACGGCGGCCGGCAGGGCCGGACCGATAGCCGACGGACCATCCGACATCGGCCGAAAGCGCCCGTCAGTTGACGGCGACCGGGCACTCGACGGACGCCGATGGACCGGCCGACCGGGCGTCATCGCGGCCCGATCGGTATCGTGCGGGTGTTTCCCGGCTTCGAGGAGGTCCGCATGTCGACGATCCGACCGTCAGTCACCACCCCCGCAGAGGGTCCGACCCTTCGCTCGGCCACGCCGCCGGCCCCGGGCCTGCGGCCGATCACGAACCCGGACACCCCCGACGAGCCGAACGGCTTCGAGCCCGACGGCAGCGTCACCTCGCCGTTTCACCTGCTGAGCTGGGTGCAGCGCAATCGTCACCTCATGCGGCCGCCGGTCGGGAACAAGTATCTCTACAGCGGCAAGGATTTCTTCGTGATGATCATCGCCGGGCCGAATGCCCGCAATGACTTTCACAAGGTGAACTCCGAGGAGTTCTTCCTGCAGCTCAAGGGCGACATCGTCGTGAAGACGATCGAGGGCGGGCGCATCGTCGACCATCATGTCCGCGAGGGCGAGGTCTTCTTCATCCCGCCGAATGTGCCGCACTCGCCGCGCCGCGGACCGGACACGCTCGGGCTCGTCGTCGAGCGGACGCGCCCCGCCGGCGAGACCGAACACCAGATGTTCTTCTGCCCGCAGTGCGAGTCGCTCGTCTACGACAAGGTCTTCGACTGCAAGGACATCGTCGCCCACTTCGCCCGCTCGATGGAGGAGTTCTGGGCCGACCCGAACCTCTCGACCTGCCGGTCGTGCGGCTACCGGATCACGAAGCCCCAACCGTGAGCGCGTCGCGCGAAGGACTCGCTGCGGAGCGCATGCGGATCACCGTCGTCATCGGGCCCTTCTTTCCGATGCCGCCGGCGCCGACCGGCGCGATCGAGAAGGTCTGGCACCGGCTCTGCGAGCGGTTCGCGGCGCTCGGGCATGAGGTGACCGTCATCGCCCCGAACGCCGGCGGCGAGCCGCGCGAGGAGCGCCGCGCGGGGGTGCGCTACCTTCGCACGCGGCGATGGCACCGCACCGGATCGACCCGGCTCGATCTCGTGAAGGACCTGCTCTACGCGATCACCGCGCTGCGCACCGCGCCGGCCGCGGACATCACGGTGACGAACAGCTTCTGGCTTCCGGCGCTCGTCAGGATCGTCGGTCGGCGCACGCTCGGCGCGATCAATGTGCACGCCCAGCGATTTCCGAAGGGACAGTTCGGCCTCTACCGCGGCGCGGATCGCATCTCGACGGTCTCCGAGGCGATCGCCTCGGCGATCCGCGAGCAGACGCCGGCGGTCGCGAGCGTCGTCCGCATCATTCCGAATCCGGTCGACATCGCCGTCTTTCGGCCCGACGGCGAGCGCGTCACGCGGCCGGGCGAGCGGGTCATTCTCTTCACCGGCCGCGTGCATCCCGAGAAGGGACTCGATCTCCTCGTGCAGGCCTACGCGCTCCTCCACCGCGAGCGTCCCGACCTCCGCCTGCGGCTCGTCGGACCGACCGAGGTCGCCCGCGGCGGCGGCGGTCCCGAGTTCGTCGCGTCGCTGCGCGCGATCGCGGAGCGCGCGGGCGCACCCGCGATCGAGTTCGGCGCGAACATCGCCGATCCGCGCGAGCTCGCGACCGCGCTGCGCTCCTGCACGGCGTATTGCTATCCGAGCGTCGCCTTCTTCGGCGAGGCCTCGCCCGTCGCGCCGCTTGAAGCGATCGCCTGCGGCGCGGTGACGGTCGTGAGCGATCTGCCTCAGTTCGCCGGATATCTGCGCGACGACGAGACGGGACTGACCTTTCCGCGCGAGGCGCCTGACGCGGCCGCGCAGCTCGCGGAGCGGCTCGCCCGCGTCCTCGACGACGAGACGCTCGCCGCGCGGCTGCGCGCCGCCGGCATCGCCCGGGCTGCAGAGCTCTCGGTCGAGCGCGTCGCCGAAATGCATCTTGCGGACTTCGCCGAAACGATCAGAGCGCGATCTTCGAGCCGAAGTCGACCACCCGCTCCGGCGGCAGGCTGAACGCTCGTGTCGAATCGACCGCGTTCCGGGCGAGCGCCGCGTAGAGGAGCTTCTGCCAGCGCGGCATCTTCGCGTCGCCGGTCGGGACGATCTCGACGCGCCGCGAGAAGAAGGTCGTTGTCGCCGGGTCGTAGTCGAGCCCCTGGGCCTTCGCCCGCTCGAGGATGCGCGGCACGTTCGGCGTCTGCATGAATCCGCAGCGGGCGGTCACCTTCCAGAGCCCGTCCGGGAGCCACTCGACCTGCACGCTGCGGTTCGGCGACACGAAGGGAGCGTTCGTCGGCTGGATCGACAGGAGGACGACCCGCTCGTGAAGGACATGCGCATGCTCGACGAAGAAGGCAAGCGCGTGCGGCGTGTTGTAGTTCGTCGCGAGGAAGACCGCGGTGCCCGGCACGCGCGGGATGTCGCGGGCCCAGATCTCGCCGATGAACTCGTAGATCGACGAGCTCTCCGCGGCGATGCGCCGCCCGATGAGGTAACTCCCCTGCACCCAGGTCGAGAGGACGGTGAAGACCAGCAGGGCGACGATGACGGTGAACCAGCCGCCGCTCATGAGCTTCACGGCGTTCGCGGAGAGGAAGAGGAGATCGATCGCGAGCGCGGCGACGATGATCGGCAGGAGGAGCCGTCGCTTCCATCGCCAGAGCCGCCGGGCGACGAAGGCGAAGAGCACGGTCGTGATCGCCATCTGGGCGGTCACGGCGATGCCGTAGGCGCCGGCGAGCTGGCTCGAGGTCGGGAAGATCGCGACCGTGAGCAGGCAGCCGATCAGCATGAGCCAGTTGGCGGTCGGAACATAGATCTGCCCCTTGTGCTCGCCCGAGGTGTGCACGACCTGGAGGCGAGGCAGATAGCCGAGCCGAATCGCCTGCTGGGCCAGCGAGAAGACGCCCGAGATCATCGCCTGACTCGCGATGACCGTCGCCACCGTCGCGAAGAAGACCATCGGAAGCTGCAGCGCGCTTGGCACGAGCGCGTAGAAGGGATTGGCGATCGCCTCGGGATCGCGGAGGCAGAGCGCTCCCTGCCCGAAGTAGTTCAGGGCGAGGGCCGGCGCGGCGTAGAAGTACCAGCCCCAACGGATCGGGCGGACGCCGAAGTGCCCCATGTCCGCGTAGAGCGCCTCGCCGCCCGTGATCACCAGGACGATCGCGCCGAGGAGCAGGAACGCGTGCACCGGATCGTGCACGAACATCCCGACGGCGTACGCCGGATTGATCGCGGCGAGCGTCGAGGGCTCGAGCATGATGCCGCGCACGCCGAGCACCGCGAGGACGAGGAACCAGACCGCCATGACAGGCCCGAACACGACGCCGATGCGCCCGGTGCCGAACTGCTGCAGGGCGAAGAGAACGCAGAGGATCGTGACGGTCGCCGGCAGGATGAGCGGCCTGAGGCTCTCGTTGACGACGCTGAGGCCCTCCATCGCCGACATGACCGAGATCGCCGGCGTGATGATGCCGTCGCCGTAGAGGAGGCCCGCCCCGAGCATCGCCAGGAGCGCGGCGATCTTGTGCGACCGGCCGACGCGCGACGAGAGGCTGCGCGGCACGAGCGAGAGCAGGGCGAAGATCCCGCCCTCGCCGCGATTGGTCGCGCGCGTGATGATGACGAGGTACTTGATGCTGACGACGAGCGTCATCGCCCAGAAGACGAGCGAGAGGACCCCGAGCACCTCATCGCGCTGGAGCTGCCGGAAGGTGCCGCCCTCCTCCGCGGTGAGGTGGTGGAAGGATTCCTTCAGCGCGTAGAGCGGACTGGTGCCGATGTCGCCGTAGACGACCCCAAGGGCACCAAGCGTCAGCGCCAGCGTCGTCTTCAGCGGAACCCGCGACCCGTGGGGGGCGGCATGAGTGGACATGGCCGTCGGTGGCGATCGGATGGATCGCCGATGGATCCTGCGTCGGGCCGAGCTGGGCGCTCGCCTCGGCGGCGGCTTCGAAAGCCCCGGACCGGACCGCCCGTCGCAGGTCGAATCGGCGATGCTAACACTCCGCCGCCGTTCCGCGCTCGCTCCGCGCCCACGCCGCGCCGCCGCTCGGGACGCCGATACGATGCCGACCATGGCGTCCGGGAAGATCGACCTGCACACCCACATCCTTCCCGAACGGTGGCCGAACCTGCGGCAGCGCTACGGATACGGCGGCTGGGTGGCGCTCGATCACCACGGCCCCTGCTGCGCCCGAATGCACATCGACGGCCGATCCTTCCGCGACATCGAGTCGAACTGCTGGGATCCCGAGCGGCGCATCGCGGAGTGCGACGCGACCGGCGTCGGCGTGCAGGTGCTGTCGACGGTGCCGGTCCTCTTCGCCTATTGGGCGAATGCCCGAGACACGCTCGACTGTTCGCGCTTCCTCAACGATCACATCGCCGGCGTCTGCCGGAGCCGTCCCGACCGCTTCCTCGGACTCGGCACCGTCCCGCTGCAGGATCCCGACCGGGCGATCGGCGAACTCGAACGCTGCATGGGCGAGCTTGGCATGCGCGGCGTCGAGATCGGCTCGCATGTGAATCACTGGAACCTGAACGCGCCCGAGCTCTTTCCCTTCTTCAGGCGCTGCGCCGAGCTCGGCGCCGCGGTCTTCGTCCATCCCTGGGACATGATGGGTCAGGAGGCGATGCAGCGCTACTGGCTGCCGTGGCTCGTCGGCATGCCCGCCGAGACGGCGCGGGCGGCCTGCTCGCTCGCGTTCGGGGGCGTCCTCGCCCGGCTGCCTTCGCTGCGGGTCTGCCTCTCGCACGGCGGCGGCAGCTTTCCCTTCACGATCGGGCGCATCGAACACGGCTTTCGCGAGCGCCCGGATCTCTGTGCGATCGACAATCCGATCTCGCCGCGCGAAACGCTGCCGCAGTTCTATTTTGACTCGCTCGTCCACGACGCGGAGGCGCTCCGCTTCCTCCTGCGGCTTGCCGGCCCGCGGCGCGTGGCGCTCGGATCGGACTACCCGTTCCCGCTCGGCGAGCGGTCGCCCGGCGCGCTCATCGAGTCGATGGACGATCTCGACGGCGCGACGCGCGAGCGGCTGCTGCGCGGAACGGCACTCGAATTCCTCGGGATTTCCGCATGACATTGCCTCCGTCGCTCGCTGAGGTCACCGCCGCCCACTTCCGCTCCGACGAGGCCGGCGCCTGCGCGCTCGACCGCATCGATCGGCTCGCCGAGCTGCGCGCCCGCTTCGCCGTTCCGCCGGCGCCAGGCGGGGGCGAGTCGATCTATCTCTGCGGCAACTCGCTCGGGCTCATGCCCCGCGCGACCGGGCCGCTCGTCGCCGAGATGCTCGAGGACTGGTCGCGGCTCGGCGTCGAGGGACACCTCCACGCCCGCGCGCCCTGGTACTCCTATCACGAGCTCTTCCGCGACACGGGCGCACGACTCGTCGGCGCCCTGCCGGGCGAGGTCGTGATGATGAACTCGCTCACGGTCAACCTGCACCTCATGCTCGTGAGCTTCTTCCGCCCGCACGGCCGTCGGACGAAGATCCTGATCGAGGACGGGGCGTTCCCGAGCGACACCTACGCGGTGAAGACGCATCTGGCGAGCCGCGGACTCGACTGGCGCGAGCATCTCGTTCTCGCGAGGCCGCGCCCCGGCGAGCACACCTGGCGGACCGAGGACATCCTCGACCTCATCCGTCGTCACGGCGACGAGCTCGCCGTCGTCCTCCTGAGCGGCGTGCACTTCCTCTCGGGACAGGCCTTCGACATCGCCCGCATCACCGCGGTGACGCAGGAGGTCGGCGCGGTGTCGGGCTGGGACCTCGCCCACGCGGCGGGAAACCTGCCGCTTCGTCTCCATGACTGGAACGTCGATTTCGCCTGCTGGTGCTCCTACAAGTACCTGAACGCCGGACCCGGGGCGATCGCGGGCGCGTTCGTGCACGAGCGCCACGGCGCGAACGCCGCGCTGCCCCGCTACGCCGGCTGGTGGGGCAACGATCCGGCGACCCGCTTTCAGATGCAGCTCATCCCCGACTTCGTGCCGCGCGTCGGCGCGGACGGATGGCAATGCTCGAATCCGCCGATTCTCGCGATGGTGCCGCTGCGGGCGTCGCTGGCGATCTTCGACGAGGTCGGCATGCCCGCGCTCCGCGAGAAGAGCCGCGTGCTGACGGGCTATCTCCTGTGGCTGCTGCGCGAGCTGAGTCCGCGCGGCGGAGCGTGGGAGGTCATCACGCCGCACGAGGTCGAGTCGCGCGGCTGCCAACTCTCGATTCTCGTGCACGACCGTCCGCGGGAGCGGTTCGCGGCGCTGTCCGCGCGCGGCGTCATCTGCGACTTCCGCGAACCGAACGTCATCCGCGTCGCGCCGACGCCGCTCTACAACTCCTTCCTCGATGTCCACCGCTTCGCGACGATCCTCGCCTCGCTCGCGGACTGATCCGCCCCCTCACCCACCGAACGCATGCATCGTCGTCGCATCCTCATCGTCGGAGCCGGACTCGGCGGATCGCTGCTGGCGACCTTTCTCGCCCGCGCCGGCCATCAGGTGCTGATCGTCGAGCGGCGCGGCGACCCGCGGGCGAAGAACTACATCGGCGGACGCTCGATCAACCTGGCCATCTCCGCACGCGGGATCCACGCCCTCGATCGCGCCGGACTCACCGACGAGCTGCTCGCGCAAGGCATCCGCATGCCGGGTCGCATGATCCATCCGGTCGCCGGAAGCCCTTCGTTTCAGCCCTATTCGAGCGATCCGGGGCGGGCGATCAACTCGGTGAGCCGCTCGCGCCTCAACCTCCTCCTCCTCAACGCCGCGTGCCGCGAGCCGGGGGTCGAGGCCCGCTTCGACATGCGCTGCGCCGACGTCGACCTTGCGGCGCCCGCCGTGACCTTCGTTCGCCCGGATGGATCGAGCGAGCGCATCGAGGCCGATCTGGTCGTCGGCGCGGACGGAGCGTTCTCCGCGGTCCGCGCGGTCATGCAGCGCAACGAGCGGTTCGACTACAGCCAGTCCTACCTCGGCCACGGCTACAAGGAACTGACGATTCCGGCGCGCGCCGACGGCTCCTTCGCGATGGAGCGGAACGCGCTCCACATCTGGCCGCGCGGCGGATCGATGATGATCGCGCTGCCGAATCCGGACGGCAGCTTCACCTGCACGCTCTTCTGGCCGTGGGAGGGCGAGGGAAGCTTCGCCTCGCTCGGCGACGATGCCGCGGTGAAGAGCCACTTCGAGCGCGTCTATCCGGACGCGGTGCCGCTCATGCCGACGCTCCTCGAGGATTTCCGCACGAATCCGGTCGGATCGCTCGTCACCGTACGGAGCGACCCGTGGCACCTGAACGGTAAGGTCTGTCTCCTCGGCGACGCGGCCCACGCGATCGTGCCCTTCTACGGACAGGGCGCGAACGCGAGCTTCGAGGATTGCGAAGCGCTCGTCGATTCGCTCGCCGCATGTCCGAAGGACCAGCGGGCGGCGCTCGATCGCTACCAGTCGATGCGCATCGCCAACGCCAACGCGATCGCCGACATGGCGATCGCGAACTTCGTCGAGATGCGCGACCGCACCGCGTCGCGTGCGTTTCGGCTGCGGAAGCGCGCCGAGCACACGCTGCATGCGCTCTTTCCGAAGTCCTACCTGCCGCTCTACGACATGGTCAGCTTCAGCACGATCCCCTACGCCGAGGCCCGCGAACGGGCGAAACGGCAGGATCGCGTCGCCCTCGCGGCCGCAGCGGCCGCGGCCGGAGGCGGGATTTCGCTTGCAGTTCTCGCGACCGCCCTCATGATGGGCGGATGAGCGTCGAAGGAGAGGTTGTTCGATGAGCGACACGCAGCGCAGTGCAGCCGAGGCCTGGGGACGACCGCGATGTGGCCAGTGCGGTCACGATCTCTCCGGCGTGACCGACAGCAGCAAGTGCCCCGAGTGCGGGCGTCCGCTCGTCGAGGTGCTCGTGCGCGACACGGCGAGAAACCTGCGATTTCGCCGCTATGCGTCGAAGGCGACGCTCTTCGGCATGCCGGCGATCGCCATCGCGACCGGCATCGGACCGGACGGGCAGCAGGGACACGCCCGAGGCTGGATCGCGATCGGCGACAAGGCGACCGGCGTCATCGCCCTCGGCGGTCTCGCCCGCGGCGTGTTCGCGATCGGCGGCCTCTCGATCGGTCTCTTCACCTGCGGCGGCATGAGCATTGGCGTCTTCCTCTCCTTCGGCGGCATGTCGATCGCGCCGCTCGGGATGGCCGTCGGCGGCATGGCCGTCGGCGCGCTCGCTGCGGGCGGCATGGCGGCTGGCTACGGCGCGATCGGAGGCGGCGGATTTGGCTATCACACCTGGGCGCCGGGCGGCTCGGGCATCCATCGCATGATCGTCCGCGGCGGCTCGCCCGATCCGGCCGCCGTCGCGTTCTTCGAACGGCTCTCCTGGCTCCTCGGACCGCCGACCGGGCGCGTCGCCCTGCTGCGACCGCTGGCGTGGGCCGCGTCGCTCATGATCGCGGTGCTCCTTCTCCTCGGCACGCCGGCGATCCTGCGATGGTCGCGCGAAGGCGATGAACGAAAGGAAGCGTATTGACGATCATCGACATCACACCGCCGATCTCGCCGTCGCTCGCGGTCTGGCCGGGGGACACGCCGGTCTCGCGCGAGGTGCTCTGCGAGCTCGAGCGCGGCGCGACCGTCACGCTGTCGACGCTGCGGGCGACCGTGCATCTCGGCGCGCACGCCGACGGCCCGAATCACTATGGAGTCGGCGCGCGAAGCGTCGATCGGCAGCCGCTTGAGCGCTACATCGGCCCCTGCCAGGTCGTGCGGGCGCGGGTCAACCGCGGCGAGCGGGTCACGCCCGCATGCCTCTCGTCGATGCCGACCGCGGCGCGCGTCCTCATCGCCACAGGCACCTTTCCCGATGCGACGCGCTGGAACGAGGACTTCGCGGGGCTGAGCCCGGAACTCGTCGATGCGCTGGCCGACCGCGGCGTCATGACCATCGGCATCGACACGCCGAGCGTCGATCTCTTCTCGTCGAAGGATCTCCCCGCGCACCGGCGCTTTCTCGAGCGCGATGTCGCGATCCTCGAGGGACTGCGGCTCGATGGCGTCGCGGAGGGGCATTACGAACTCATCGCCCTGCCGCTGCCGCTCGTCGGTTTCGATGCGAGTCCGGTGCGCGCCGTCCTGCGGATGCCGTGACGGGGATCAGGGCTCTCCGAGCGCAGCGATCGCCTTGATCTCGACGGCGATCGGGGTCGGAAGGGCGTTGATCTCGATCGTCGTGCGGGTCGGATTCGGATTACCCGGACCTGCGAAGTACTCGGCGTACACGCGGTTGTAGGTCGCGAAATCGCCCTTCATGTCGGTGAGGAAGACCGTGACATCGGCGATCGCCGACCACGGGACGCCGGCGTCCTGGCAGACCGCCCGGAGATTGTCGAAGCAGGAGCGGCACTGGGCCTCGATGTCCTTCGCTACGACGCGGCCGTCCTGGCCGAGCGAAACGCCGGGAATCTCCTTCGTACCGCGCTTGCGCGGTCCGACCCCGGAGAAGAAGACGAGGGAGCCGACGCGCTTGGCGTGCGGGTACGCCCCGACCGGTTCCGGGGCTTGGGTCGAATGGACATCGTGCTTCGTCATGTCCGGTTTTGTACAGTCCCCGTCATGATTCCGTCGGATCCCGTCATCGCCATCGTCGGCGCCACCGGTGCGGTCGGAGAGGAGTTCCTCTCGATCCTCGCCGCCCGGCGCTTCCCCCACCGTTCGCTGCGACTCTTCGCGAGCAAGCGGTCCGCGGGCACGATCGTCGACTTTGACGGTCGGAAACTGCTCGTCGAGGAGCTGAACGAGGACAGCTTCAACGGCGTCCATCTCGCCCTCTTCAGCGCCGGCAAGTCGGTCAGCAAGCATTACGGGCCGATCGCCGTGCAGGCCGGCTGCATGGTCGTCGACAACTCCTCCTGCTTCCGCATGGAGCCGGGCATTCCGCTGGTGGTGCCGGAGGTGAACGGCGAGCTGCTCGATCGCATCGATCGCCCGACGATCATCGCGAATCCGAACTGCTCGACGATCATCGCCCTCATGGCGGTCTCGCCGCTGCACCGCGCGGTCGGCGTCGAACGCATGGTCGTCAGCACCTATCAGGCGGCGAGCGGCGCGGGCGCGGCCGCGATGCGCGAGCTCGAGACGCAGGCCCGCGAGTTCGTCGCCGGCTTCGCCTATACGACCGCGATCTTCGGACGCCAGTACCTCTTCAATGTCTTCAGCCACAACTCCGCGATCGGGCCTGACGGCTACAACGAGGAGGAGCGGAAGCTGCTCCTCGAGACGCGGAAGATCTGGGGCGACGAGGGCGTGCGCGTGACCGCGACCTGCGTGCGCGTGCCGACGCTTCGGGCCCACTGCGAGTCGATCAACCTGACCTTCCGCGGATCGCTGAGCGAAGCGGATGCGCGGGCGATTCTGGCCGGCGCGCCGGGCGTTCGGATCGTCGACGATCGCGCGGCGAACCGCTTCCCGGAGCCGATCGAGGCGTCGGGAGGCGACGATGTCCTCGTCGGCCGCATTCGCGCAGACCTGAGCCAGGCCCCGGGGAAGGGGCTCGACCTCTTCGTCGCGGGCGACCAGCTCCGGAAGGGAGCCGCGCTCAACGCGATCCAGATCGCCGAGCGGCTGGTGCCGGCGAGCGTGCGGGCCTGACCGACGCCCGCGCGGGACCGGAACGGGCGAGGCACGGGAGTTCAGCGGAAATCCGTTGACGCCACGGATCCGCCTCATACTATGTCTCACATAGTAGTTGGCCAGACAAGGCGTTCCAGCCCATCCTCCCGACGATCGGAGACCTCCATGCGAATCGAGACCGAACTCATGCGCGGCGCCGGACCCGTCGCCGTCCTCAAGCTCCTCGAACGCGGCGAGATGTACGGCTACGAGCTGGTCGAGGCCCTCGCCCGGCGCAGCGAGGGACTCCTCGCGATGGGGCAGTCAACGCTCTATCCGATGCTCTACAACCTCGAGGCGAAGAAGCTGATCGGCAGCCGCTGGAGCGAGGGCGATGGACGACCTCGGAAGTACTACCGCATCACCGAGAAGGGAAAGCGGGCCCTTGCGGACGCGACGCGCGAGTGGCAGTCGATGGCAAAGGCGATGGGCAACCTCGGCGTCCTCTTCGGCGCGGAGCCGGCGATCGGAGGTGCGTGAATGAGCCATCCGGACGCCTCCACAATTGAACCTGAGGAACGCCGCGCATCGAGGTTCGGCTGGCTGGTTCGACGCAACGCGTGGCGCGCGATCATCGCCCAGTCAGCGCTTCCGTCGGAGATTCAGGCGATGATCGCCCGCGTGACGCGCTCGGCCGGAGGGAGCGGCCGCGAGCGGGCCGAGACGGCGAGCGAACTTGTTTCGCATTTTGTCGAGGCGATCGAACATGGTGCCGCGCCCGACGATGCCGTGCGAGCCTTCGGCGACGAGCGACAGGCGGCGCGGCTTCTTCGACGCGCCATTCGTCGCAAGCGCGGACTCGTCGCAAAGGCGTGGTGGTGGTCGAGCCGTGCGGCGGCCTGCGCGATCGCGGTCACGGCTGTGGCCTATGCGGGGCTCGCGATTCGCTTCTACAGCGCCGAGCCGACTGTTGTCGTCCATTCGCTCAACGCACTGCATGCGTTGGAGCCCGTTGCCGCGCCGGAGGAGCATGCATGGCCGATCTACCGGCCCGCCTTGATCGCGCTCCACGAGAGAGAGCGAGCACTTACCAAGGACAACGATCCCTCCGCGGGCGATTGGTTTTCGACGACCGATCCGACGAGCGCGAGCTGGGAGCGCGGCACAACGCTTCTGCGCGAACATGCGTATGAGCTTGACGCGCTTCGCGACGGGGCACGGCGAGCAGCGCTCGGCCTGCGCGTCGGGTCCGTCGATCCCGAAGATGCGGATCTCTTCACGGGCGCGGCTGTGCGCTCGCCAGAGGAAGCGTCGGAGGACAATCCGCCGATCTTCGGCGTTCTGCTGCCTCACCTCTCGCATCTCCGCCGAGCGGCGCGATGGCTGGGTGCCGACGCCCTCCGTGCCGCGCATGCCGGCGAGGGAGCTCGGGCGGTCGAGAGCATCGAGGCGATCCTTGGGATGGCCCGACAGTGTCGACGGCCGCTTCTGGTCGAACAGCTCGTCTCGCTCGCCGTCACCGGGCTCGCGATGAGCCGAACCGAGCAGGCGCTCGCGCTGGCACCAGATGCGTTCGATGACGCCCTGCTCGCGCGTCTCGATGCGGCGCTCGCGCACCTCGACGACGCGATGTTCACCGTCGACTTCCGGGGCGAGACCATCGGATTCGAGGACTTTCTGCAGCGGGCCTACACCGACGACGGTGCCGGAGACGGCCATGTCACCGCCCAGATCTTCGCAAGCATCGGAGGTCAGCCCGACCCGAGATCTCGCGTCCTCGGACCGGGTCTTCTGCTGATGATGCCGAGTCGCCGCACGCTGCGGGAAGCCAACGAGCGATCGGTCGAACTCGCCTCGGACATCGCGTCACGGCCGCCGTGGACCTGGCGCGACGAGCAGCCCGCCGCCGCGAGCTTCTACTCCGAGTTTTTGGGCGACATGCTGCTCGATTCGCTCGTGAATCCGACCTCAAAGGCGCGCGCAGCGACGGCTGGGCCGTGGACCCGCGCCCGTCGCGACATGACGCGGGTCATCATCGCTCTGCATCGCCACCACGCGATGCGCGGGGCGTGGCCCGAATCGCTGTCGGTGCTCGTCGGAGCCGATCTGCCTGCGCTTCCCGCCGATCCCTACACCGGCGAGCCGCTCCGGTACGCCGTTCGCGAGGGTCGGCCGCATCTCTGGAGCGTCGGAGAGGACGGCGTCGATGACCGTCTTTCCATCGCGCTGAGGCCGTGGGGGAGCAGTCCGCTGGCGATTCGCGATGAGACGAAGACGCCGTCGCCGCTTCTGGGCGATCTGCAGTTCTGGCCGCCGCTTCCCGACGAGTGAAGCGCTCATGGAGCAATCACGATGCAGAGCACACCATCGCCTGCCGTCCGTCTGACGCACACGGTCACGGGGCCACTCCGGAGGAGCCGCATGACTCGCACGCGCGCGCTGTCCTTGGGTCTTGCGGTGCTCCTTGCGGGATCGCAGACGGCATTCGCCGCCGCGGCAACGAGCGGTTCCGCCCGCGGCCAGAACGCCCCCGCAGCCTCGACGACACCGCCGCCGCCAGCGTGGGCGAGCTACAGCGCCGCGATGGCATGGTGGGAGGCGAACGCGCGCGGCGAGAGCGCGACGCTCACCCAGGCCGACCACATCCTGCTGTCGGAACCCCTGATCGGTCCGCCGACGGCGGCGCATCGCGCTGCGCTGGCGAAGATCCGTCCCTACCTTGACCTCGTCCGGACCGGCGGGCGAGCCGCGGCGTATGGCAACGAGCTTGATCGCTCAAGGGGCTTTGAGCTCGTGCTGCCGCACCTCGGGTCCCTGCGAAACGCCGCACGCGCGCTTCGTCTCGACGCGGAGGTGCGACTCGCCGATGGTGATGTGCGCGGAGCGCTTGAGTCGCTTGAGGCGACCGCTGGCTTCTCGAAGCATGTCCGCGACGACAGGCTCCTCGTCTCAAGCCTCGTCTCCGCCGCGATCGGCGTTCTGAATGATCAGACGATCGAGACAGCCATCGGCATGGGCGCGGTGGACGCCAGCGCGGCCGAGTCGCTCCTTGCGGCGATTGCCCCGCTGTCGGGGATCGACGGCGTCCGGGTCGGCGACGCGATCGACGGCGAGGCGGAGATCATGCGGATGACCGTCGAGCAGGCGATTGCGGCGCGGGAGGCGGGCGCTGCCAATCCGTTCGCCGAATTGATCGATCTCGACGCCGCGGGCATCAGGAGCGATACGAGTCCCGAGCGGTTGCGCGAACAGCTTGCGATCATGGAGTCGATGTATGCCGAAGCCGCCGGCGCGGCTCGCAACCCCGACCGTGAGGCGGCGCGGGCGGTGCTCGCCTCGATCGACGCTCGCGTCGAAGCGGGCGAGGCAGGGCCACTCGGGACCGCACTCATGCCCGCGCTCGATCGGGCCGTTGAGGCGGCATGGCGCGTCGAGGACATGCTGGCCGACCGCATGCGTCTCCTCGAGGACATCCGAAGCGGCCGCATCTCGGTCGACTCGCTCGCGAACGCCGCGCACGCCTATCTCGCGATCGCCCGCATGACCGACGGGATGGACCGCGACGAGCAGGCCGCCATCGAAGCGGCGCGGCTCGCTCCCTTTGCCCTGAACGGCGCGTCGGCGCGCACGGCTCGGGAACTCGTCGAGCCGTTGCGCGAGCCGCTCCGGCGGCAGCTTCGCCTGGCCGCCCGCCGCGAGCGCTGTGACTTCGCGTTCGGGCGAGTCCACCCGCCAGAACTCATTCCGGAGTATGTCCCAGGACTGCGTGCGGCCTTCCGCGTGATGCTGACCGACGCACTCCTTGCGTTGCGCGATGATGCGCCGAAGGTGGAAGCTGGCGCGGCGGCGGCGGACGGTGCCCATGCCCGCGCTCATGCCGACGCCCCTGCCGACGCCCGTGCCGACGCACCCGCCGAGACGAATGCCGGCACACGCTCCGACGCGAATGCCGGCCGTGAGGGCGCGCGTGCGCCAACGGACGAGATGGCGGGGACGGCGACAGACGCTGCGCTCGCCACGGTCGCAGAGGTCGCAGAGGTCGATGGCGTCGAGGCGACGAACGACCGCGCCCCGTTTACCCTTCCAGAGGTCGCTGTCGCGACCTTCCGTCTCACGGCACACTGCGCACGCGACCCGAGAATCGGACATCTCTTGGTGCTCGGGTCGATCCTGGATGAGGTGGCGACCGCCGCTCGCGAAGCGGTCGCCTCGGTTGGCGCAGACCGCGCGATGGACGCGCGGACGATGCCCGAGTTCCGACGGTCCATCGCTCGCATCGCCGGTCCCGATCCCCTCGCCAGCACGGCCGCGACCGACCGCGAACGGGAGCGCCTGCGCAACCACATGCTCCGCGCCGGCCAGTCCGAGCGGGAGATCGAGCAACTGCTCGGGCGAGGGATGCGCACGATGGCGTTTGCACTCCTGCTCCAGCAACTCGCGACGATCGAGCTGCCGGAGGGCGACGACGGTTCGAAGGCCACACCGGACATGCGCTGGCTCCCCGCGTGGTGGGAGACAACGCCGGGGGCAGCGCCCCTCCGCAGCGCGATGGACTTCCTCTTGGCCGACTCGAGCGCCCTCGCCACCACCCGCATCACCGCGTGGAGAGACCAGCTCCGCGCACCCGAGTCCGCGGAATCACCGCCAAACTGGTTCCGCTTCATCAACGCGACGCCTTGGCCCGAGACGATCGACCCTGACGCCGCTCGCGACCGCGGGCTGCAAGCGCTCGCGGCGCTCGACAAGTTCGCAGCCGCCGAAGCCGACGACCGCGACGCAAACGCCGGCCAGCCGCCAACGAGCCGCCGGCCAACCGCCGACGAGAGAAGCGCTGACTAGACAGGCGCTGACCAGACAGGCGCGGACGACCCCGGATGCGGTCTCATCACCGGCCTCCGACTCGAAGATCTCCGGTGCACCTCGTTGACCGAGCCGCCGGCTCGCCCAGATCACCGCAACGCCGCGACGCCGCCACGCCCGATCGCTGGATCGCTGCATCGCTGCGTTGCAGCATCACCGAGTCGCAGCGTCGCAGTCTCACCGCGTGGCAGCGTCACCGCGTCACAGCATCGACCCCTGCACGCTTCGCGCGCCGCTCGGCTGCATGACTCAGGGCTCGCTCGGGCACACCCCCCACGCACCGAGAAGGAGTGCGAGATCAGCCGCATCGATCAGACCGTCGCTGGTGAGATCCGCGCCACAACCCTCACATGGCCGTCCCCAAAGACCGAGCAGCACCGCAAGGTCGGATCCCGCGACCACGCCATCTTGGTCGAGGTCCTCCGGACAGGTCGATGCGACCGCCGTCGTGATCGAAAGACAGACGCTCGCGAGCACGCCCGCATCGCCCACGACCTGGTCTTCGATGACGAGCGTCCATGCACCGCCCGGCGACAGCCCGACGAGCGTGTCGAGCGCGACCTCTGGCCGCTTCGCGCCGACCATCGCGACACCCACGGTCTCGCACGCATCCTCCGCCGCGACGACGGCGGCATCCTCGAAGGTGACATCGAGCCCGTTCCCACCACACCCCCATGGTCCCGGGAATCCCAAGCCGCCCGTCGCGCCTGAGAGTCCAGGCCGGTCGACGAGGAGAACCTCAGCACCGGAGGGATGACGCAGAAGGAGACGGAGGTCCCCAATCCACGGATGCGTGAGTTCGACGCCCACCTGCACGGACGCAAGCGTCACGCCCGGGGCTGCGGCGGGCACGAGGATCACCTGCTCGACGGCGCCGGAGCCATCTGGAACGGCAAGCGGACCGGGCGCACAGTGGATTTCAGCCGCCCCAGCGACCGTCACGAGTCCGAGGAAGGTGGCCGCAAGCGTGCCCCGCATGGTGCTCGCGACGATCGACGCCGCGGGAACTCGTGCTCCGCTCGAACTCCGATTCTCACGCGATCCGACAGGTCCAATGGTGTTGATGGTCATCACGACGATGCTCCCCTGTGGCACTTCCATGAGTCAGCGCGCGGCGGTGGCGTTCATCTGGGTGTTGCGAGCCTGATCCGTGCACTGCGGCGGATCCTCCATGTCGGCGACATGACACCAACCCTCGGTATGGCCCATGTTGTTTCCGCCCGGCAACTGCCCGCGCACCCGCTCGATCACGCCATCATCCGGATTGCTCAGGAAGAGATCGGAGATGAAGTCGCAGTAGTCGTAACTGAACGGAAAGTCCTTGTAGGAAGTGGTCCAGTACCAGACCCGCTGGCGCGCCCATGTCGGAATCGTCGAGAGCCACACGGTCGCTCCCTCCGGCGTCATATCCGCGACCGATCCGCATCCGACGCCGAAGATCCCGCCGAGCACCGCGAGGTTGCCCGCCAGCGGCGTCCCCTGATAGGGCGCTCCGACCGACTGGATCAGGCGCGGCCCCTCGGCCCAGTCGAGACCGCTCCAGTAGAAGGTATAGAGGTGCAGGCTCGCCATGCCGCCCTGGCTGTGCGCGACCGTGCCATAGCTCTTGAAGTTCGCACCAAACGCGGCGATGAGCTGCGCAAACTCGTCGTGCGAACGGGCGACATTCGGATCGAGGAACTGAGCGACGGCACCGGTGAAGTGGCTCGCCGGGAAGGGCGATCCGTCGGAGCAGTACCCGTGTACGAGCATGAGCGCGTGCCCGCCCATCGGAGCATCAGACGGGGCATCCGATGGGGCGTCATCGGACGGCAGCGTCGTCGGCACGACGGTCGAGCGAATCGCCTGTCCGCCCGGCCGTCCGCGGAGAAGCGATGCCTCCTCACGCGGATCGAACGGCGCCGGCGTCGGCGCAGGACCGAGGTTGATCCGCGGAATTCGGTCGATGAGTGCGCCGCTCGCGCGGTCATGGATGCGCACCTCACGCAACGAGAGTTCACCAACGGACCGATGATTCGGTGTCGTCGGATCGGATCGCGTCCCGACTGCTCGCCCAAGCCAACGCCGATCGAATGCGAGCTGCACATGGCGATCCGGACGAACTCCGTCGCGCTCCTCGGCCGACGGCTCGACCATCGACCCGATCCAGCAGATCGGTCGCTCCCGCACCGCGCCGCCTCCCCCGACCTCCCCATCCGCGGAGCGGAGCCAGACTTCCCCGCACACGAAGACCGACTCGTCGCGCGTTGCGCCACCGGAACGATCCACACGGCCACTGCCGAGCGGGACGCCCTCGACCGCAATGAGGACTCGCTCGCGGAGCGCATCGAGCGGCTCCAGACGCCCGTCTCCGCGTAGCGTGACCGGACTCTCGGCAACCTCAAGGACCGCCGTCGCGCTCCGCCGGGTGCGCGTTCCGTCGTCGGCGCGGATCGTGGCGATCGCGTGCAACAGATGCGACCCCGCCTGGAAGGGAAGGAAACTCACCGTCGCGCCCGCCGCCGTGAGTGTCTCGACAGCGCCGTCAGGCTTGGTGAGCGTCGCCTCGATCGACTCGACCGCGAGCGGCACGCCGCGCTCATCGACGGCATCAAGGAGATAGGTCTTCGGAACGCCAACGCGCGTGAGCCAGTCACTTGCTGCGAAGCGCAGTGCGATCCCATCCTCCGGGGCCACGAGAATCGCCGCCCGAGGCACGACTCTCTCTGCGTTGCCCGCCGGACCGCCGACGGTCGGCCGCTTCGATGGTGCGTCGGCGGCCCGCTCATCGGTGGTGAGCTCGACCAGCCACTCGCCCTGGGCGGCGTCTGCCACATCCACCCGCGCGACCTGAACGCCGTCACCGCCCGCCATGATCGACGCGAGCGATCCGCGTCGCGCGAGCGCTCCTGCAGGACCGGTTCGGTCTTGGCCCTTGGGCGCCTCGCCGTCGAGCGCGTCGCGACGCCGCTCCTGTCCGACGGTCTGCTCGACCGGACCCACGAAGGCGACCGACCCGTCGGGGGCGGTGATCCGAAGCTGCCACGGGGCCGATGGTGCGGGAAGGCGTTCGACGAACGCCGCGATCGCGAGCGGTCCGCCTGCATGCGGGACCGACTCGCGGATGAACCAGCCTTTGGCTTCTCCGTCGCCGACGCCCGTCTCGCCGCCCATCCAACGAGCCACAGTCGGAATCAGGGCGTGGCGAGAGACATCGGCCTGAGGATCTCCGAGGCGCAGCGTGCCATCGAGGAGATCCTCGGGCGGCGCTGAGATCTGCTTTGCGGTCAGGGCACCGGTCAGGGCGCCGGTCCGGTTTGGAGGCGCCGCGGTGGCCGCAGCGGCGGCAGTGATGGCGGTGACCGACAAGATCCCGATCAGCGCCGTCACACTCGCCGCGTCTGTTGAACCCTGCAGAGCCTTGCGTCCCGTCATGCGCGTCCTCCCACCCACCGGTGCGAACCGGCGGCACATGTGGTGAGCGGTCACAGGCGTTGCCTCCGCGCCGAGTGCCCCTCACACCCGCAGGAGACTACCACATCCAAACAAAACCCTATCGACATTCCCTCCACTTTTCCAAACATCGCGCAGATCAACAGCAAACGACAGGTTGCGCGTCCATGCCCCCTCTCAGCGCGACTACTGCACGCGTAGGACGACGCGCTCGTCGTTCGCACCGCCGCTCGCCTCGCACGAGAACCCTCCCATGGACGCATACCCGCTCGGCACCTCGGCCGTCATCACTTGCAACGCCTTCCGTCG
Source organism: uncultured Isosphaeraceae bacterium (assembly GCA_964395845.1). Classification (GTDB taxonomy): domain Bacteria; phylum Planctomycetota; class Phycisphaerae; order Phycisphaerales; family SM1A02; genus JAEUIT01. The sequence continues at coordinate 163,187 of CAYNCG010000007.1, forward strand.
AGCGCGGGCTCGCACCATGGCGATCGCCTTCGCCGTCGCATGCACGCTGCCGCTCGACGCCTCCGCGTCGGCAGCTCCGCAGGCGTCAGGCTCGCCATCATCCGCCGCCGTCGGCGGCGACGCGATCGGCGCGATGCCGAACGGTGGAAGCGTCCGTCTTCCGTCCGAGTGGACCAGTCGAGTCGCCGGTGATGTGCTTCAGCTCATTCCGCCGCCGGCGCTCGCCGCGGAGCATCCGGGCCTCGGCGGCATCTGCTCGAATGAACCGTGGATCCTCGGTCCGATCGGCGATCCCGCGGTCGTCGCCGCACTTCGAACGCAGTACGAGTCGGTCCTCGAGGGATTCGAGATCGATGGCGAGCCCGTCGTCGACGGTGACGCCCTGCGCATGCGGTTTCGACATTCAGGTCTTGCCGACGGCTCGCGCCTCCATCTCTTTCTGCGGGTCGAATCCGGGCGCTCGGTGACGCTGGCGATCGCCGGACCGGGCCGACTGCTCCTCGACTCGGAGGGGACTTGGATGCGGATGTTCGAGAGCATGTCGACGACTGGTGGGCCGCGCGACGCACGCGAAGGACCTGCGGTCGGGGCGGCCGACGACGGCCTCGTCGAATCGATCAACGCCACGGGCGGCTACGCGCTCCGGCATGATCGGAGCTGGACGCTGCGCACGGAGGGTGCGACCTCGGTGCTCCTGCCCGACGCAAACGCCGTCGCCGGCGACGACCCCGAGTTCTACGCCGTCAGCTCGATGCCGTGGAACGCAGGCGAATCGCTCGTCGATCCGGCGACCGCCGAGCGCGCGGCCCGCGCGTTCCTCGCCGACGCTCCCGGCGTCCGGCGCGACGGGGCGCCGGAGCGCATCGCGGAGGACTCGGTACTTCTCCGCTGTTCCGCCGACGACGCCCAGGGGCGAACGATGCGGCTGCATGTCGTCGCCCGGCAGCTCGGACGCACGGTCGTCGCGATCGTGACGAGCGGCACCGATACGACGATCGCGGCACGCTCCGGACAAGCGCGATCGATCGCCGCGAAAGTCCGGCCGATCGAAGCGAAGGCGAGTGCGGCGGCCCGGGGCGATCTGGATCCCTCGATCGTCGGCCGCTGGAGCACCGATGAGGTGTTGAGCTCCGGCTCGGGATTCGACGCCGGCGGCGCGATGACCATGGTCACGCAGCGGATCATCGACCTTGGCGCCGACGGGACCTTCACGGTCGGATCCCGCTCCGCGGGCGGGAGCGCGTCGGTGTCCTTCGGCTCGGATTTCGAGATCGACGCCCGCGGACGCTGGCGCGTCGAGCGCCGCGACGGCGTCGCGTTCGTCATCATGAGCGACGAGCGCGGCGGCACCGACCGCGTGCGCTACGCGCTCCACGAGGGCCAGCTCGTCCTGGGCGAACCGGGATCGCGGGCCTTCTGGTCGCGGATCCGCTGACGCAGCCGTCAGCGCGGCCTGCGCGCCGTGACATCGAGACTCGTGATGTAGTCGCTCGGTCGCGATCCCGAGGGCAGACCGGCGACGATGCGACGATAGAGCGGATCCTCCCAGTTCGTCATCGCATCGACATACTCGGGCTTCGCACGCAGCTCGATCGACACGAGACCCGCGGCCTGCGCATCGCGCCTCGTCTCCTCGACGAGGACGGCGCCGGCGACGCAGCCGACGAGCGCCTCGACATCGGCCCGAATCGAATCGGGCAGCGGGCGAAGGAGCGCGAGATCGGAGACCGCGACCCGGCCGCCCGGTCGGAGGACGCGAGCGATCTCACGCCACACCTGGGCCTTGTTCGGCGAGAGATTGAGCACACAGTTCGAGATGACGACATCGACGCTGGCGTCGGCGATCGGCAGGTGCTCGATCTCGCCCAGCCTGAACTCGACATTCGCAAGACCCGTCAGCTCGCGGTACTGGGTCATGTTCCTGCGGGCGAGCGAGATCATCTCGGGCGTCATGTCGACGCCGATCACGCGCCCGGTCGCACCGACCTTCGGGCCCGCGACGAAGCAGTCGAAGCCGCCGCCGGATCCGAGATCGAGCACGACCTCACCCTGGACAAGCGATGCGATCGCGGTCGGATTTCCGCAGGAAAGTCCCATGTTCGCGGCGTCGGGCGCCGAGCCGAGCTCGGCTCGCGAGTAGCCGATCGCTGCGGCGAGCGCATCGGACGAGAAGGTCGCCGGACCGCAGCAGCCACCGGCTCCGCAGCAAGCGCCCTCGGCGGATGGGCTGGCCGACCAGCCGCCTCGCTCCGCGATCGCCGCGTAGCCCTCACGGACGCGCTCGCGCACCGTGTCCTCGCCGATCGCGGCCGGCGCAGCCGACGCTGCGGCGCTCGGTCCGCAGCAACAGCCGGGGGTCGAGCAGGCTTGGGACGCGCTCGCCGGATCGGCTGCGGGACGCTGGGTGTTCGGCTGGCGTGGATCGAGGTTCGTCATGGCTTGTTCTCCGTGCGAAAGGAATCTCTGTGGGGAAGGTGCGTGCGATGCCCTAGGTCTTGCTGCGGCGACGCGGCGCGGATGGGCGCTCCGGCGCGTAGGACTCGATGGCATCGGCGAGTCGGCGGAGCGTCCCGGCGAGGTCGGCATAGCGCACCTCGTACAGAACGGTGCGCCCCTGTCGCCTCACGCTGAGGATGCCGGTGCGGGCGAGGTGCTGGAGATGTCGAGAGACCACCGAGAGGTCGATCGAGCAGCAGGCGGCGACCTCGCTCACCGAGCACGCGCGACGGCACTTCGCGATGCAGCCGACGACCCGGGCCCGCATGGGATCGCAGAGGGCCTTGAAGAGGGCTGGATCAAGCAGGTCGTCGAGCACGCTGCAGCAGGAGGCCGCCTCGCGCGGATCGCGGGGAGCGGCGGTCACGGGGGCGCAGCCGGAGGACTCGCACGCGCACCCGCAGCCTGCGGCCGGGCCGCGTCGCGGACCGGCCTTGGGGGCAACCTTGGGGGCAACCTTGGGGGCAACCGCGGGCAAGGTCTCCCGCGAGACCGGAGCGGGTGTGGTTCGGGCCGATCGTCTTTGCATACGCATGCAAGTGTAGCGCGCGACCGCTCCCGGCACAACCCTTTTCCCCACGAGCGTGGAAATCGCGAAATCCGCATGAGGTCGCGTCCAAACGCCTCGGGGCGATGCCTAGTCAGGGGCGAACGCACGCCCGACCGGCCGTCGCCGCGGGATGCGACCCAAGGAGCCCACCATGTCCAGCCGCATGAATCGATCGTCCCTCGCTCTCCGCACCCTCGGCGCCACGCTCGCCCTCGCCGTCCTCGGCGCGGCGGGGCCCGCCCTCGCCCAAGGCACACCGACGAAGCCCGTCGGCACCCCGAAGGGAATCGCCGGCCAGGCGAAGAAGCTCAGCGGCGCGAAGGTCCAGAAGTCCGACCTCGCCAAGCTCAAGGGCGTTCGCCTCGACTCCGTCACGATGCAGGATCTCGTGAAGGGCCAGTACCGCAACCTGACTCCGATGGAGAAGCTCGCGATCCTCTCCGCGATGCCGAATCGCTACGGCAAGATCCCGGTCGGCAACGCGCGAAACCAGGTCTCCGGCGTCGCGTCCAACGGCGTGAAGTACTTCATGAGCCGGAGCACGCCGCAGATGCCGACCGCGCGACAGGGCGCGACCGAGACCGAGCGCGGACCGAACGATCTCATCGTGTGCAAGGAGACGCCGATGGACATCGCCCGGCAGTTCGCGGGGCCGCTCATGATCGCCGGCCTGCCGAGCTCGCAGAACCAGAGCGTGATCTACCCCGGCGCGGTCTTCAAGGACAGCGATGTGGTGCGGGGCGTCTACACGCCGCTCGCTCTCCAGCGCAAGCCGGGCAGCATCACGATCGATGTCTTCAACCTCGACGGTGAGGTCGCCACCGATGTCGCCAACTTCAACGACCGCACCCAGGTCACGACCGCGATCAACCGGCTCCGCTCGGGCGCGGCCAACGCCAACGCGAACGCGTACCTCGAGTACACCGAGGTCGCGTTCCGCTCCGGCCGCCAGCTCAACATCGATATGGAAGCGTCCGCCGAGGCGAACCTCGAGGCGCTGCTCGGCGTCCCGCTCTCGGTCGGCAACAACGTCGGCGGTTCGCTCGGCTTCGAGCAGGGCGTGAACATCGCGGTCGCCGCGCTGAACCAGGTCTACTACACGATCTCGCTCGGCGGCGAGGGCCCCGCGTCGACGATCGACGCGTCGGCGCCGGCGGACGCGGTCTGCGTCACCGATGTCCAGTACGGCCGCCGCGCCTTCGTCACGGTCGGCAGCTTCGTCTCGCGGGCCGAGGCCTCGGCGACGCTCAGCGAACTGCTGTCCGTCAGCGCGAGCGGCGTCGATCTCGCGAGCGCGGAGCGCAACCTCTCGGCCAATGCGAAGGCGACGCTCGAGCTCGGATTCGTGCGCATCATGATCGTCGGCGGCAATGTGCAGAACGCCGTCCAGGTCCGTGATCTCGCGACGCTGCGGAACTACATCGAGCAGATCGACCCGAGCGTCGGCGGTTCGAACGCCGTCCCGATCGCCTACACGCTCCGCTACGCGGCGGACAACGCCCCTGCGAAGGTCGCCGCGTTCGCCGATCTCGTCGACAAGGAGTGCTTCCGGGCGACGCAGGTGAAGGTCACGCTCGTCTCGATCAAGCCGACCAAGGTCGTCGATGTCGGCGACGAGGAACTCTTCGGTCACATCAAGGTGATCGACAGCGGCAACCTCGAGACCGGCGAGCGGACCCTCTGGTCGAAGTCCTCGTCGAACGCCGTCACCGGCAAGGAAGGCCGGGCCATCACGGTGAACGAGAGCGGGACATTCAACTTCAATCCCGCGGTCACCAGCGATGATCAGGTCAAGGTCGAGATCGAGCTGAACGACCGGATCATGGGACTGCCCGATGTCGAGTGGACCGGCGCGACCGAGGCCGACCGCAACCGCGGATTTGCCCGCTACGAGCGCAAGACCGCCCGCGTCACGCTCGGGGAGATCCGCAACGCCTCGAACGGAAAGCTGACCAAGACCTTCGCGGTCGAGGAGGGCTCCGCCCGCGTGGAGGTCACGCTCCGCTACGAGCTGCTCGCCCCGTAATCCGTCTTCTCCGCGAGTAAGCGTTCACTGAAGGGCGCAGAAGCCGCCCGGACCCCGAGATGGGGTTCGGGCGGCTTTCGTCGGCGGATTGTTTCCGTACGATCCCCGGCATGGCCACCGCCCTTCCCTTCGAGCGCACCGACGACGGCATCGTTCTCCTCTCGCTCATTCCGAATCCCGCGAAACCGCGCGGCGGCGTGGTCGTCCTCGACGCGTGGCTGATCGGCGAGCTGATCGCATTTTTCGATGACCTCGCGAAGGGTCCCGCACCCACCGGCTTCGTGCTGCGCTCGGCGAGCGAGCGGGTTTTCGTGGCCGGAGCAGATCTCGCAGAAATCGACGCCCTCGACGACGCCGGCCTCGACGCGTACCTCCATCGCGGAACGGAGGCGTTCGGTCGGATCCCGAAGCTGCCCTGCGCCTCCGTCGCGGCGATCAACTCATCGGTACTCGGCGGCGGCCTCGAGATCGCGATGCACTGTGACGCGCTCATCGGCGTCGCGACCGGCCCGAGCGACAAGCCCTATCGATTCGGCCTCCCCGAATGCGGACTTGCGATCTGCCCCGGCTGGGGGGGAACGCAGATGCTGCCGGCTCGGTTCGACGCGGCGGGGCTCGATCCGGGTCTCGCGATTCGGGCCACGGCCACGGGCGAGACCTGGAAAAGCACCGAGATTCCCGCTGGATTGCTCGCCGCGACGGTGCCCCAACCGGGGGATCTCCGGGAGGCCGCCATCGCCTGGCTGCGGGCGAATCCGCGGCCGAAGACCCCGGCAGGTTCTCGGCCGCATCCGCTCGCGATCGGCTGGGAGGGGGCGGTCGGCGGCCAATCCGGACCGCAAGTCGGCCAGCAAAGTGGGGCCGCGAATCGCATTCGCGCCGGGCTCGAAGCCGCTCGCTCTACAATCCCCCCCACGACCGCGGCCGCCGCGGTCGTCGACGCCGTCGAGGTGGGACTCCGCGACGGCTGGACCAAGGCGGTCGACGCGGAACGTCGACACCTCATTCGCCTCCGGCACACGCCTGAGGCGAGGGCGAAGCTCGAAGCCTTCTTCGCCAAGGCCTGACGCCGGACGACCGGCGCGGCAGGCCATCGGCGACGACGGCTCCAGCTTCCAGCCTGTGGCACCCCTTGGGGCGAGGCCCGCCGCGGCTTCCTCGCCACCCCCACTTCATCCCATTCATTCCATCTGGCTCGGACACACCGATGAGCAACCCGAATCTCGCGAAGGACCTGAAGAACATCTCGGAGAAGGATCGCAAGCAGATCGAGCAGGCCCAGGAGATGCTCGGCCCGGATCCCTCGACGATGGGCTTCCTGAAGAACGTCTACTGGGGCAACTTCCGCGAGGACCTGCTCTTCCCCTACCCGAGCATCTCCGCCGACGAGACCGCCCGGTGCGACCAACTGCTCGAGCAGCTCGACCACTATCTCCGCACCGAGCACCCGCGCTACGAGATCGACCAGAAGCAGGAGATCCCGCAGTGGGTCATCGAGCGCCTCTTCAAGCTCGGCGTCCTCGGCATGACGATCCCGAAGGAGTACGGCGGCGGCGGATTCGGCATCACGAGCTACAACCGCGCCCTCGAGCGCATCGGCCGCTACTGCGGCTCGACCGCGGTGCTCGTCTCGGCCCACCAGTCGATCGGCTGCAAGGCCGTCATGCTCTTCGGCACCGAGGAGCAGAAGAAGCGTTTCCTTCCGCGCATGGCCAACGACACGCTCAGCGCGTTCTGTCTCAGCGAGCCGAACGTCGGCTGTGACGCCGGCGGCCAGGAAACCCGCTGCGAACTCAGCGCCGACGGCTCGCACTACATCCTGAACGGCGAGAAGAAGTGGGCGACCTCCGGCGCGCTGTCGGGTCTCTTCACCGTCATGGCGAAGCAGAAGGTGAAGGACAAGGACGGCAAGGAAAAGGATGTCGTCACCGCGCTCATCTGCACGCCCGACATGGAAGGCGTCGACATCTTCAGCCGGAACCGCTCGAAGTGCGGCATTCGCGGCACCTGGCAGGCCCGCATTCGCCTGAACAACGTGAAGGTGCCGAAGGCCAACCTCCTCTCGAAGGAGGGCATGGGCTTCAAGATCGCGATGACCTGCCTCAACTACGGACGCTGCACGCTGAGCGCCGGCATGCTCGGCGGAGCGAGCTTCGCCTTCGAGCAGGCCTCCAAGTGGGCCCGCTACCGCCACCAGTTCGACCGTCCGATCGGCGAGTTCGACCTGCTGCAGGAGAAGCTCGCCCGCATGGCCGCGTACACCTACGCGATGGACGCCATGCTCTACATGACGACCGGCTTCCTCGATCGCGGCGACACCGACATCATGCTCGAGACCGCGATGTGCAAGGTCTTCTGCTCGGAGTTCGGCTACCGCACGGTGAATGACGCCGTCCAGATCATGGGCGGCGAGTCGTACATGACCGAGAACGACATCGAGCGCATCTGGCGCGACAGCCGCATCAACATCATCGTCGAGGGCGCGAACGAGGTCATGCACGCGTTCATCTTCGCCTACGGCTCCAAGCAGCTCGGCGAGTGGATGCTCTCGGTGAAGAACAGCCCGACCAAGAACATCGGCGCGGCGATGCAGATCGGCGCCGAGCTCTTCCTCGGCTTCCGTCGCTCGGTCCCGAGCTTCTCGAAGATCCACCCGAAGCTCTCGCGCTTCGCAAGCGAGCTCATGCTCCGCATCCGCGAGCACAGCCACGCGGTGAAGATGGCCTTCAAGGAGCACGAGGAGCGCCTCGTGACCGCCGAGCTCATTCAGGCGCGGCTGTCGATGTCGTCGCTCTGGATCCACGCCATGGCCTGCTCGCTCTCGCGGCTTGACGCGAACCTCCGCAAGGGTCTCGACGGCAGCGACCTCGAGTACGAGATGGCGACGGTCGAGCACCTCTGCGCGATGGCGAACGAGGAGATCGGCAAGGAACTCCGAGCCCTTCACGCCAACTGCGACCCCTCGGTCAAGCGGGTCGCGGCGAGCGTCATGAAGTGGGCAGAGGAGCTGCCGCACGACCGCTACGACATCCCGGAGAAGACCCCCGACGCTTCCGCCCGCGGCAAGGGTCGTCCCGAGCCGACCGAGGGCATCCCGCAGTTCGGGTCGGGTTCGATTTACTCCGGCCCGGTCGTCGCCAAGGCCTGACCGCCCGCGGCGGAGGGCGGCGGCGTGAACCCCCGTTCACGCCTGCATCGCCCCGGGAAACCGACCTTCGAAACTGCTACGCTGCCCGCGAACAATCCCCCGCCTCACGGCGGGGGTTTTCCTTTCATTCGCCCGCCTTTCACCACACCATCGTTCCAGCGACACCCATGAACGCCACCACGAACATCCTCGAGCAGATGTCCTCCTACGGCCACGAGCGCGTGGCCTTCCACCAGGATCCGGCGACCGGCCTCAAGGCCATCATCGCCATCCATTCGACGACGCTCGGCAACGCCCTCGGCGGCACGCGCCGCTGGTGCTACGCGAGCGAAAGCGACGCCCTCTTCGATGTGCTGCGACTCTCGGAAGGCATGACCTACAAGGCTGCCGCGTCGGGGCTTCAGATGGGCGGCGCGAAGTCGATCATCATCATGCCGAAGTCGGATCATCAGCCCACCGAGGCGGAGGCCCGCGCGATGGGTCGCTTCGTGAACACGATGAACGGCACCTACATCGCCGCCGAGGATGTCGGCGTGAGCCCGCAGTACTGCGACTGGATGGCACTCGAGACGAAGCATGTGATGGGCGGCAACACCGTCTCCCACGGCGGCGACCCCTCGCCCTTCACCGCGCAGGGCTGCTTCAACTCGATGAAGGCCTGCCTCGCGTTCCTCGGCAGGAAGGTCGACTTCTCGAACCTGACCGTCGGCATCCAGGGCGTCGGCGCGACCGGCTACCGACTCGCGAAGCTGCTCCGTCAGGCCGGCGCTGCGGTCCTCGTGACCGATGTGCATGTGCCGACCGTGAAGCGGGCCGTCGAAGAGCTCGGCTGCATGGCGCTCGGCAACGACAAGAACCTCTTTGCCGAAAAGGTCGACATCATCGCCCCGTGCGCCCTCGGCGGCATCCTCGACGCGAAGACGATCGAGAGCCTGAAGTGCCAGATCGTCTGCGGCACCGCGAACAACCAGCTTCTCGTTCCGGACAGCGACGGCGAACTCCTCAAGAAGCGCGGCATCCTCTACTCGCCCGACTTCGTCGCCAACGCCGGCGGCCTCATTCGTCTCGCCGGTCTCTACCTCGGATACACCGAGGCCCAGCTCGACACCAAGGTCGAGCAGATCGAGCAGACCACGCTCGCGGTCTTCGAGGAGTCGAAGTCGCAGCCGTCGACCTCGGCCGCCGCGATCGCGTACGCGAAGCGGAAGATCGCAGCCGGCCCGGTGAAGAAGCCGGCGATGGCTGGGGCTCGCTGACGAACCGCAGCGTCAGATCTCTTGCAGAACGACGACGGCCGCGCCACGAGTTCCGTGGCGCGGCCGTCTGCATTGAGGCTCCATCTCCGTCGAGGCTACCTCGGCCGGCGTCGTCTCACGACGATCGATAGCAGGAAGATCCCGCCACACCCAGGCGCCGGCACCGTGGAGAAGTAGAGGTTGTCGAGGAAGGCGCTGCCGCCCTGCACGGCCGAGATGAATCGAACTCGGTCGAAAGGCAGATCTGATGTCACACCCGTGAACTTGGGTCCGCTGCCCCAGATCGTGGGTGTCAGACCGACGACCTGGCTTCCCCAAAGCAGTTGAATTCTCGAGTTTCCGGGGATGTGCCCACCGACGGCATACATCGGCGTCGAGAATGTGAACTCGAGCGTTCCTTGCGGATTCAGTCCCCAGTCGTCCTCGGCAAAGCCCCCGGGGGCATAATCGATCAAGGTCGGATTCGGACTTGTCACGAGCACGCCGAGGTCCGCGTACTGGTCCGTCACCACCGTGAGGAAGGGAAGGTCGTTGAATCCGATCGTCGTGTAGTTGCCCGCGGCCTGCTGCCAGCCGGCGAAGTCATGCGGATACCAGGTGATCGCTGCGCCGAGTTCTTGGGTGGCGAGCCCAACCGCGAGGATCGCCGAGGCGAGCCGTGTGGAGTGCTTCATTGGTCGACTCCTCCGCTCGAGAGAATCGCCTGGATCGTCGAGGCTACGCCGAAGCCTTCGTCGGGCTCAAGGGACGCGACCCAGGCCGTGAACCCGTCAGTTGACCCGAAGCCGAACGCAGCGGCAACCACGCTCAGTGACTGAGCCTCGACGACTGAATTCTGCTCGTCGCCGCCAGTACCGTCGTCGGGCGATTCGGACGGGCAGTCTAGCACTACAGCGCCCCTTCGGTTCGTCGCGAGGGCGAGCGGGGCCTTTGCTGGCAAGGAGATGCGCCGGTTTTGGCCCGAAGGCGTATCCGCAGCGATACGTCGAGGGCCGAAACCAAGCATCGACGCAGCCAGCGAAGGCATCCGCTCGGCCGCAGCAGAACCGAAGGGGCGCTGTAGTGCTAGCAGGCCGCTAAGAAATCCCGGCACTGGCGCAACCCGCTGCTCGATCGCGC
>CAYNCG010000008.1:0-165522 GCA_964395845.1 uncultured Isosphaeraceae bacterium
GCAACGCGAGGCGAAGCGCCTTGCCGCGGCGAGTGGGGTTGGTTGAGCGGACACGTTCCAGACTCAGGTACCCCACCTCGTCGATCACCAGCACGCTCGGACGCACGAGATTTCTCATCTCGCGATGCAGCCGATTCTCCGCCATCGCCTTCGCCAGCCGCCGCGCCATCTCGATCGCCGACGTGAAGTAGACCCGCTTTCCAAGTTCGGCCGCACGCACCCCCAAGGCGATCGCAATGTGCGTCTTGCCCACCAAAAGCCCACTTTGGACAGCCACATTCTGAAGGCATTTTGAAGCGTTGGTGGACAAGCCAGCCCGTCCGCCGTCGGCGCACCGCTGGCCTTCGAGCGTGAGCTCGCGCGGCCGCACGAGCTCGATGAAGTTCGCTCGGCAGATCAACTCGCCCGCGTCGTCCGAACCGATGAAGCGCTGCCCACGCCTGCCAGCAGCGGCCGCCAGTCCGTGCAAGGCCCTGTGCAAGGCGAATCCGCGGCTCGCCTAACCTCCGCCCGCTTCGCGACTTCGAACGCCCGTCCCTCCCCTTGCCAAGGTGGATGTCCCATCTTCAGGATGGGGTTCAAGTCCCTTCACCCGCTCTTCGAACCGCCGCTGTCCAGACCGGACAGCGGCGGTTCTCCCTTTTGGCCGTTGAGGAGAGCGGCGGCGGTGGTGCCGGTGCCCGCGAGGCACCGGATGTCCACCGTTCCTCCGGAATGTGGCTGTCCAACACTGGCTCTCGAAATTTGCTCAAAATTGCCTCTGACCCCGCACGCCCGATACTCGTGGGACAACCGGTGATCCGCACGCGAGCTTGCGGAGCGATCAACACTCGCCTTCGCGGTGTCGTCTCTCCGACTATCCTGCTGTCAATGATCGACTCGGTCGCCCAGAATCTCGACCGCATCCGCACGGTCTGCAAAGTGCACGGCGTGTCGTTCCTCGACCTTGTTGGGTCGGCAGCGCGATCCGACTTTGACCCAAGTCGAAGCGACATCGATGTCCTGGTCGATTTCCCCGATGGCGCGACCAATCTCTTTGGATCCTTCATGGGTCTGCGCGAGGACCTCGCCGACATCCTTGGTCGGCCGGTCGATGTGATTACCGTGCGTGGTGTGCGGAATCAGCAACTGCTCGAATCTCTCCGCCGTGATGCGGTTCGCCTCTATGCGGCGTGATCCCGGGACCATTCTTCGCGATGCAATCGCAGCAGGCGACGACATTGTCGCCATGACGCAAGGCATGACCGAGGCGGACTTCGTCGCCGACCGAAAGACTCAGCGCGCGACGGAGCGTTCATTTGAGATCATCGGAGAGGCGCTCACGAGGCTGGCTCGCAGCTTCCCCGAGATAGCCGAGCGGATTCCTGAGTATCGACGAGTCATCGACTTCAGAAATGTGCTCGCTCACGGATACGACGTGGTGGACCCAAGACTTGTTTTCGATCTCGCCACGACGCGGCTACCAACGCTGATCGCGACCATGCGATCAGCGATTTGAAGCCCAAACATTGCCTGCCCGAGGACCTTTTCGCGCGCAGTTTGGACGGCCACGCGCACGATGTGGACCGGACAGCGGCGGATCTGTCCTGCAGTCGTGGCAGAGGCTCGAGTGTCGGCTGCGGTTTGGAGCCGCAGCGGCGCGTTGCGTCGGGGGCCCGCCGCCATCGCTGGCCGGGGCGGGACTGGCGCTGTGCAAGCCATCCCCCGGGTGCGTGCATCCATTCTTCAGAATTTGGCTGTCCAACATGGTGCCGCCTCAACATGGCGCCGCTGTCCAAAGTGGCGCTGCGGCCGCTTCGCCTCGATCGACGTGGCGAGGCTCGAGATCGGCAAGTGGATCCGCTTCCACAGCGGATGGCGGTCGCTCGCGCGGGTTACGCCGCCGCAGACGGCGATCGTGCCGACCATCAGCGATCCGAGCTGTCCAACTTTCGGGGGCGCACTCCATCCGCTCGGCCGCGGCCGGACTGAACGGATGCCGCCGCCGCGTTCCCGTCGGACGCGTACCGCGGCGTCTGCGTCGGGACCTCCCGTCGGACCCGTCGAGCGCGTCGGGTACACTTCCGCCGTGCGTGAGGTGCAGGATCATTACTTTCGGCTGGCGAAGGAAGAGGGCTTCCGCTCGCGCGCCGCGTACAAGCTCATGGAGATCGACGACCGCAAGCGCGTCCTGCGCCGCGGCGATCGGGTCCTCGATGCAGGCGCGGCCCCTGGCTCGTGGGCGCAGGTCGCCTCGAAGCGGGTGGGTGACACCGGCGTCGTCTGGGCGGTGGACCTCAAGTCGATCGAGCGGCGCGGGTACGCGTCGAATGTGCGCCTGCTCCAGGCGGATCTGCGCGAGCTGACCCTCGCCGAGGTCGGCAACGAGCCCTTCGATGTCATCCTCTCGGATATGGCCCCGAACACGACGGGCGATCCGAGCGGCGACCATTTCCAGAGCGTCCGCCTCTGCGACGATCTGCTCGACAAGGCCGGCGACTGGCTCCGCCGGCGCGGAACGCTCGTGATGAAGGTCTTTGAGGGGCAGGAGTACCCGACGCTTCTGAAGCGTTGCGAGCGGCTCTTCGAAGAGGCCAAGGGCTTCAAGCCGCGGGCGTCGCGCTCCGAGTCGGTCGAGATGTTCATTGTCTGCCACGGCTTCCGTGGGCGAAGACCGGAGCCGCCGCCGCGCGAAGACGGCTTCCTGCCGAAGCGAAAGCCCTCCTCGGGGTGGAAGACCGAGGAGTAGCCGTCGGGGTCTTGCGCCCCCGATGCGGCCCCAAGGCGCCCCAACGCGTCCCAGTGCGCCCCAACGCGCGGCACGCGTCTTGCCTTCCTTCATCGCTCTTTCCCTCCCTTGAGGAGTCTCGCGATGAAGATCATGCCCACCGTCACCCAAGGCATTCCCGCAGCACAGGCCTTCCACAGCATCGGCAAGGTGCAGAAGCCCCAGGTCGGCACCCTCGCCGATCCCGCAGCCAACGCTCCGGGGCAGGCGGCGACCGGCGGCGGCGCGCAATCGCTGCCGGGCGAGATTGACCTGCAGGCATTCTTTGCCGCATGGGGCACCGACAACGAGCAGTTCGATGTGACCAAGGACGGCACGGTGGACGGCGAGGACCTCGCGGTCTTCCTCGGTTCCGCGCAGCAGTCGCTTGGCAAGAGCGCGAATCCGGACCAGGTCGTCGCGAGCTGGGGCCAGCCCAACGGCGCCGGTGACCTGAACGGCGACGGCACCGTGGATGGCTTCGATCTCGCGCTCTCGCTCGGTGCGGTGACCCAGTCGAAGGAGACGACGCTCGCCGAGGGCGTACAGAAGGCGTGGGGCACGACCGAAACGGCCTATGACCTGAACGGCGACGGCACCGTGGACGGACTCGATCTTGCCATCGCTCTCGGCGGCAAGGGACCGCAACAGCCGCTGCAGGCCGGAGCCGACGCGACGCCCGCGTCCTCGAACGCGAACGCGGTCGATGCGGATGTCGAGGCGGTCACGCAGGCCAGCACCGGCGCGCCCGAGGATCAGGCAGCCTCGGCAGCGGCGAAGCTGACCGACGCGGTCCTGCAGGTGAAGGACGCCAACGGCGACGGCGAACTTGCGGCGAACGAACTTGGCGCGTCGGCGGCCTACCTGAAGGAAGCCGACCTGAACGCCACCGGTTCGCTGTCACGCGAGGAACTGCAGGCGAAGCTGACGAACGAGCTCTCGACCGCCGCGACGCGCACCAACGCCGACCTGAGCGCCGTCACCGCGAAGTGGGCCCAGGCGCTTCTCCGCAGCGACACGACCGCGATCCGCGCCCGCAACGCCTATGGCGTCTCCGGCGGCCGCACCGATGCAGGCGCCGGCGCGATCGCCGATCGCCTCTACGACCGACTGGCGAAGAGCGGCTTCGACCGCACGCCGCCGAGCAACCTCATGAAGCTCGTCCAGGGCCTCGGCATGCGCGACGGCGAGCGGTCGCAGGTGCTGCGCGGCCTCGCCCAGAAGTACCCGAACGGGCTCGGCGTGTCGGCGAAGGCGTAACGGCCCGCGTCACGCGCCGACCGTCGCCCGCGCGAAGCTCATCGTGCGCATGCGGCGCACGACCTCTTCCACATTCGCCCGGCTGTTGAAGCTGGAGATGCGGAAGAAGCCCTCGCCGCAGGCCCCGAAGCCCGAGCCCGGCGTGATGACCACCTGCGCCTCGCGCAGCATCGTGTCGAAGAAGTCCCAGCTTCGCGCGCCCTCGGGGCACTTCACCCAGACATACGGGGCGTTCTCGCCGCCGTAGACGGTGAGGCCGAGGGCGCGGCAGCCGTCGCGGAGGATCGCGGCGTTGCCCATGTAGAAGTCGACGAGCGAGCGCACCTGCGCCTGACCCTCGGGCGTGTAGAGCGCCGCGGCGCCGGCCTGCACCGCGTAGCTGACGCCGTTGCTCCGCGTGTTCCATCGTCGCGTCCACATCGGATTGAGCGGCACGCGCTCGCCCGAGCGCGTGTAGCCGACGAGGGCCTTCGGCAGCACGGTGTAGCCGCAGCGAACGCCGGTGAAGCCGCCCGACTTCGAGAAGGAGTGGAACTCCATCGCGCACTCCTTCGCGCCGTCGATCTCATAGATGGAGCGGGGGAGCGACGGGTCGCGCACATACGAGTCGTAGGCCGCGTCGTAGAGGATGATCGACCGGTTACGAAGGGCGTAGGCGACCCACGCCTCGAGCCGCGGGCGATCGATCATCGCGCCGGTCGGATTGTTCGGAAAGCAGAGGTAGATGACATCCACCGGCTGCTTCGGAATGTCCGCGACGAAGCCGTTGGCTTCGGTGCAGGGCATGTAGACGATGCCCTCGTAGCTGCCGTCGGGACGGCAGCGGCCGGTGTTGCCGGCCATCACATTCGAGTCGACATAGACCGGGTAGACCGGGTCGGTGATGGCGATGCGATTGCCGCCGTTCGCGGCGCCGCCGCCGGCGAGGATCTCAAGCACCGAGCCGCAGTCGCCCTTGCTGCCGTCCGAGAGGAAGATCTCGTCCTCGTCGATCGCGATGCCGCGCGAGCGAAAGTCGCCGTCGGCGATCGCCTTGCGGACGAACTCGTAGCCCGTGCCGGGCCCGTAGCCGCGGAAGGTCTCGCGGGCGGCGAGCTCGGCGTTGGCCCGCTGCATCGCATCCACGGCGGCCGAGGGCAGCGGTTCGGTCACATCCCCGATGCCGCAGCGAATGATGCGCGGCGCGACGGTCGGATGGGCGGCGGCGAAGGCCGAGACGCGTCGGGCGATCTCCGGAAAGAGGTAGCCGGCGGCGAGCTTGAGATAGTGTTCGTTGACGAGAGCCATGGCTCGCACAGCGTAGCGGCGCGAGCGACCGCCGTGGTTGCGCCGCGGCTTGCGCTCGGGTCAGCGCCCGCGCTCGGGTCCGCCGGTGAGTCGCACCGCGAAGGCGGGCGGCAGGTTGCCGAGCACGAGCTCCCGTCGTCCGTCATGCTTGCGCCGCATGCTCTTGCCGAGGGCGTCGATGCGCCGCAGCCGCTCGCGGCCTGGCTTGCGGAGGAACGGAGCCTTCATCGCCCGGACGCCGGCGTACTCGAAGTAGGCGAGCTCGCCGCCGTCGCGCACGAGGCCCATGAGTCGCTGGAGAATGCTTCGCACCAGCGTCGGCGGGAAGTTGTTGAACGGCAGCCCGCAGACGATGAAGTCGAAGCTGCCGCTGAGCGGCGCCTCCTCGATCGGGGCGCAGTGCAGATGCACCTCGGCGGCGTGCGGCTGTCGCCGATAGGGATCGAGCAGTTCGCGGCGCAGGTGGGCGCAGAACTGCTCGTTGATCTCGACGAGATGGAACTCGTCACCCGGCCGGAGGGCCTTCAGGATGTGACGCGTGAAGGGGCCGGTGCCCGGGCCGACCTCCAGGATGCGCCGACGCCCCTTGGCGCGGCGGAGGTTCTTCGTCATCACCTTTGCGAGCGCGGTCGACGAGGGCCAGACCGAACCGGTGTGATGGATGTCCTTGAGGGCTTGGCGGACGAAGGCGAGCATGGCGAGGCTGACGACGGCGTCATTCGGAAGCGCGTGAACAATCTATCAGGATCCCTTCGAGGATTCCGCTCGTGCCGAAATTCCGCGGCAAGACCACGGAACGCCCGAGTCACAGCGCCGGGACGAACTGGGTCCGGGACTCGAGGCCGAGAGCGAATCCGGCGAACACCTCCGCGATCTGGCGCAGGTCGCGGAGGCTCGCCATCTCGACGGTGGTGTGCATGTAGCGGATCGGCAGGCTCACCAGGCCGCAGGGGATGCCGCCGCGGGCCAGGAAGATGGCGTCGGTGTCGGTGCCGCTCGCGCCGGGCGTCGCCGACCGCTGGAGCGGGATGCCCTGTCGCTCGGCCGAGGCCTCGAGCCGCGCGACGACCTCCGGATGCATCTCCGCGCCGACCGCGAGCTTCGGTCCGGCGCCGAGCTTGAAGTGACCATGCTGGGCGTGGGAGATGCCCGGGCTGTCGGTGGCGTGACCGACATCGGTGACGAGGCAGACATCGGGCCGAAGCGAATCCGCGATCATCGCCGCTCCGTGCAGGCCGATCTCCTCCTGCACCGTCGAGACGGCCACCACGCGGACGGCGAGTCGGGAGCGCTCCTCGTGACAGAGTCGCAGCGCCTCGGCCGCGGCGAAGGTGCCGATCCGGTTGTCGAGGGCCCGGGCGACGACCACATCCTCCGAGAGGGCCTCGAAGGAGTCGCAGAAGACACCCACATCGCCGATCCGCAGCTTCTTTCGCGCCGCCTCCGCGTCCGCCGCGCCGATATCGATGAAGAGTTCGTGAAGCTTGCGAACCTTCGGCTCGCTGCTGCGGTCCTGAAGGTGGATCGCGGTCGCGCCGATGACGCCGAGGACATCGCCCACCGGACCCTCGGGCGTGGTGGCGGTTGACGCGAAGCGCACCCGCTTCCCGACGATCGAGGTCGTGTCGATGCCGCCGATCGCTCGGCAGTAGACGAAACCCTTCTCGTCGATGTGGTTCACCATGAGTCCGATCTCGTCGGCATGGCCGCAGATCGCCACCGTGATCGCCCGCCGCGCGTCGGCCTCGGACCAGCCCTGCGGCTCGAGGCTCGCGAAGCAGTTGCCGTACGCGTCGTTCCAGGTGCGCGTCGCGAAGGGACGCACATACGAGAGCCACCGTCGCTGTCCGGCTCGCTCGTGGCCGGAGGGACTTGGCGTGTCGAGCAGGGCGCGGAGGAACGCAAGGCTGTCGGGTCGCATGGGAGGCGAATGATACGAATCGGGCGAAGGCCCGCGGGCCGTCGCCGCTGGGGGGTTATGGGGCTTGGCGGTCCATAGGTGCGGGCGATCCCGAGAAAACTGGGCTTCCGATCATCCGGGGCGGGGCGATGGACGACGACCCGTCCGGAGAGACCATGCGCGACGCCAGACCCGATCTCACCAACGGAAGCCCGGAGCCGGACGCAGCGGCGGAGCGCCTCGCGCTGACCCGGACGACCCGTGCGTACCTCCCCGTGAAGTGCGCGATCGAATGGTGTGCGGCGCTCATCCTGCTCGTGCTCGCGATCCCGATCGTGGCCGTGCTCGGGATCGTCCTGAAGCTCACCTCACCCGGTCCGATCTTCTACTCGCAGATGCGGCTCGGCCTGAACGGCCGCGCCTTCCGCATCTACAAGTTGCGGACGATGACGCATCTCTGCGAGGCCACCACGGGACCGGTCTGGTCGGTGCATCCCGACCCGCGCATCACGCCGGTCGGCAAGTGGCTGCGTGACACGCATCTCGACGAGCTGCCGCAGCTCTGGAATGTCCTGCGCGGCGACATGTGCCTCGTCGGTCCGCGGCCCGAGCGGCCGGAGATCGCGGCGGCCATCGAGCGGCGCATGCCCGACTTCCGCGGGCGCCTCGCGATCCGTCCCGGCATCACGGGCCTTGCCCAGGTGCGCCTGCCGCCCGACTCGAACCTCGACACCGTGCGCCAGAAGCTCGCCCACGATCTCTGCTACATCCGACGACTCACGCCGATGATGGACCTGCGCGTCGCGCTCGCGACGGGACTGCAGGTGCTCGGCGCGGCCGCATCGGAGCTTGCCGAGCGATGCGTGCGCGGCGTCAGTCCGCCGATCGCCGAGCGGCCTCCGGTGACCGCCGGTTTCCGCATGCCGCCCGAGATCGAGATCGACGCCGAGAGCGCTCGCGCCGCGGTCGAGCAGCCGGTCCGGTCCCGCGCCGCCTGACAGTCGATTCCACCGGAAAATCCGGCACTTTCGCGAGTCAGGTCGCGCCGAACGGTCGATGGACGAGGCGTGCGCGATGCGCGCCGCCTGTGCGGTCCGCGCGCTCGCCAACCGGAGAACGGTCGAGATGAGCATGCCCTCCATGTCCGCAGCCGCGACGATCGTCGCGGGTGACCGCGGCGTGCGAGCCGACGGACGGCTCGCGCCGGGAGCGCTCATCACCGTCGCGCCGAACGCGCCGCCGCGCGAGGCGTCGCGCCT
Organism: uncultured Isosphaeraceae bacterium; assembly: GCA_964395845.1. Classification (GTDB taxonomy): domain Bacteria; phylum Planctomycetota; class Phycisphaerae; order Phycisphaerales; family SM1A02; genus JAEUIT01. Next base: position 8,453 of record CAYNCG010000008.1, read on the forward strand.
CTCGCGCCTGACCGACGGCTTCGCGTTCCTGCTGCTCCTGCTCGCCGCGGGCACGCTGCTCTTCCGGCCCGCCGATCTGCTGCCGTCGATCCGCGGCGCGCCGATCTACGAGCTTCTCATGATCGGCTGTCTCGCGGCCGGCGCGCCCTCGCTCCTCTCGACGCTTCCGCTGCGGAGCTTCTGGGCCAACGGGCTGCTCGTCCTCATGCTCCTGCTCGTGCCGACGGTCATGCTGTCGCACCTCGCCGGCGGCAACACCTGGGATGCCCGCATCGACGGCGGCGAGGCCCTGAAGGCCGGCACTCTCGCGGTGCTGGTCGTGACGCTCGTGAACACGCCGCTGCGCCTCCGCATGCTGATGACCGCGGTGGTCGCGTCGGTCATCGCGATGACGGTGCTTGCGCTCCTCCATTACCACGGTCTCCTGACCATCCCGGCGCTCGCGAGCATCGAGCAGCGCATGCCGGACAGCGGAACGATCGTCCTGCGGCTCTGCGGCGTCGGCGTCTTCAACGACCCGAACGACTTCGCGCTCCTGCTCGTCGTGGCGATGTGCATCTGCGCCTACGGACTCTCCGAGGCCCGCGTGACGCCGGTGCGGATCGCGTTCGTCGCGCCGCTCGTCCTCTTCTCCTACGCGTTTCTCCTGACGCACTCGCGTGGCGGTCTCATCGCCCTGGTCGCCGCGGCGATCGCCTTCGGGGCCGTCCGCATCGGCTGGCGCAACACGCTGTTCCTCGCGCTGCTCCTCGGCGCACCCGCCGCCGCGCTCCTTTCCGGCCGCCAGTTCAGCGTCGATCTCGACGACCCGAACGACACCTTCCAGACGCGACTCCAGCTCTGGTACGAGGCGATGGGCGTCTTCTGGCAGGCGCCGCTCTTCGGCGTCGGACCGGGACGGCTCGTCGATCGCTTCGGCGCGGTCGCGCACAACTCCTACCTCCAGGCCTTCACCGAGATGGGGTTCCTCGGCGGAACGCTCTTCCTCGGTGCCTTCGCCGTCGCGACGCGCTCGGTGGCCGCCGCGCGACCGGCCGACCCGATGGCCGCCCGCATGCGCCCCTGCATGCTCGCGATCGCCGTGGGATACGGCGCCGGACTTCTCTCGCTCTCGCGCACCTACACCGTTCCGACGCAGCTCGTCCTCGCCCTCGCGGCGGCCTATCTCACCTTCGGCCGTTCGATGGTGCCGCCGCTCGACCTGCGGCTCGCCCGGACGCTCGCCCTCACCTCCGTCGGCATGATCGCCGCGACCCAGGTCTTCCTGCGGGTCATGCTCCGATAGACGCATCGATGATCCTCTCCGCGCCCATCCGATTCGCCAGCGGCATCACCGTCGTGATCCCCGCGCACAACGCCGAGCGCACGCTCGACGAGGCGATCGCCAGCGCGCTCGGCCAGTCGCTCGCGCCGCTCGAGATCCTCGTGATCGACGACGGTTCGACCGATGCGACCGCGGCGGTCGCGGAACGGCACGCGGCGGGTTCCGCCGGTCGCGTGCGGCTCATCCGCAAGGAAAACGGCGGCGTCGCGAGCGCCCGCAACCGCGGACTCGCCGAGGCCCGCGGGGATCTCATCGCCTTCCTCGACGCCGACGACGCATGGGTCCCGGAGAAGCTCGCGATCCAGGCCGCGCATCTCGCGTCGCGGCCCGAGGTCGCTCTCGTCGGGACGGGAACCCATCGCTGGCCGGGCGACGCGCCGCCCCAGCCGCAGGGCTCGCCGCCGACCGTCAGGCGCATCAGCCGCGAGCGGCTCGCGGTGCGGAATCGCCTCGTGACCTCATCGGTGCTCGTGCGCCGGTCGGCGGTCGCGCAGGCCGGCGGCTTCGATGAGGAACTGCACGGACCCGAGGATCACGACTACTGGCTGCGCATCGCCGAACTCGGCGCGATCGAGGTGATCGATGCGCCGCTCACCGGCTATCGCGTCGTGCCGGGAAGCCTCAGTCGCCGGGCGCGATCGATGGAGAAGGGGATGCGCCGCATTCTCGAGAAGCTCGATGCCCGGGGATTCTGGGGACACCGGTCGGTCCTCCGACGGCTCGCATACGCCCACTTCTATTCCTCCGTTGCCCAGCTCTACGCATCGGCCGGAGAGCAGCGGGCCGCGGTCGCGCGGCTCGTCGCGTCGTTCCTGTGGTATCCGCTGCCGTTCCCGGCCGACGACGCGCACGCGACGCTGCTTCGGCCGCGGCGGCTCGCCGTCGCGCTCATGAGGGCGTTGGGACTCAAGCGTCCCGACGACGGATGCGCATGAGTCCGTCGACGCCCCACGAGCCCTGTCCGGCCTGCCGCGGATCGGACGCCGAAGTCATCTGGTCGCGGCCCTACCGCAACCGGATCTGGGGTCTCGCCCGCTGCCGGGCGTGCCGTCTGCACTTCACCGTGCCCACGCCGACCGACGAGGAACTCCGCTCCTTCTACGCGGGCGACTATCACGCGTCGCTGCGCGCCGGCGAGGGCACCGATCGCGCGTTCGGGCCGAAGTTCGAGCGCTACGCCGAGCGCATCGCGGAGGTGATGCGGCCCGGCGGACGGATTCTCGACATCGGCTGCAGCACGGGTCTCCTCGTCAGGATGCTCCGCGACCGAGGCTTCGATGCCGAGGGAATCGAGCTGAATGCCGAGAGCGCCGCGTGGGGGCGCGAGCGCTACGGCGTCCGCATCCACACCGAACCGATCGAGCGCTGCGGACTGGCCGACGGTTCGCTCGACGGCATTCTTCTCACGGATGTCCTTGAGCACATGCGCCATCCGGGCGACGCCCTCCGCGGCATCGTCCGCTACCTGGCGCTTGGGGGACGGGCCCTCGTCACCTTCCCGGACATCGGCTCGATCGAGTCCCGCTATCGGCGAGCCCTCGCCCGCGTCCTGCGCAGGCCGTGGCTCTGGACCTGCTGCCGCGCGCCGCTGCATGTCTGGGAGTTCACCCCCGAATCCGCGCAGGCCTGCTTTGCCCAGGCAGGCTGCGAGGTCGTGCGGTTCGCCCGGACGCATGTGCCGACCGAGCGGCATCGGAGCTGGGCGCTCAGGGCCATCGAGGCGCCGGTCGCGCTCATCGGCGTGCCGCCGATCGCCAGGCTCTGCGGCTCACAAATGGAGTTCGTCATCGAGCGCACGCGCATCGTCGACGACGCCCAGCGGTCGGATGCCGGCGTGGCCAGGAGGGCGGCATGAACCCGCTGCGCGGCCCGGCTGCGCCGACGACCGCTCGCGGCACGCTCGCCGGCGCCGCGTGGCTGTCCGCGCAGCCGCTCCTTCTCAACGCCATCAGCGTGCCGGTGACGGCGATCATCATCCGAAGCCTCGGCGCCGAGGCCTACGGCGAATGGATGATCGCGGTGGCGGTGATGAGCGTTGCGGCGGTCCTCGGCAATCTCGGGCTGCGCGGCACATTCATCCGCCATGTCGCCCAGGAGCCGCAGGATGCCGCACGGGCCTTCGCGGAACAGCTCGGCCTGCGGCTCGCCCTCTCGACGCTCGCGGCGGGCCTTGGCGTCCTCGCCTGCTGGGCGCTTGGCTACGGCGCGTCCGTCGTCGGATGCGCGGCGGTCGGCGGCGTCGCCCTCGCGCTCACCGCCGTCGGATCGACGATGGCCGATCTGCTGCAGGCCTTCGGTCGGATGCGGACGATCGCCGGGGCGGCCCTCGTCGCCGGCCTCGCGCTCACGCTCGCCTCGCTGACGGTCGCACTGCTCGGCGGCGGGGCGACGGAAGTCGCGGCTGCGTATCTCGTCGGTCCGATCCTCACGATCGCCCTGCTCGGACGCGTCCTCCGTCGCGACGGCATGCCGATCACGATGCGCCTCGACATCGAGTCGGCCGCACGACTCCTTCGTCGCTGTCGCCACTTCGCGCGTCAGCAGGCGCTCTCCGTCGGCAGCGCGCACGCCGAGTCGCTGATCCTCCCGCGGCTCGTGAGCGCTGCGGATTTCGGCGTCTTTGCGGCGGGCGGCATGCCTGCGTCGCGCCTGGCGACCGTGCCCGATGCGATCGCCTCGGCCGCGTTTCCAGCGCTCGCCTCGACCTGCCGCGCGGATCGCGCCGCGGCGCGACCGATGCTCCTCCGCGTGACGGCTGCGGCCGTCGCGGTCGGCGTCGCGCTTGCGGTGGCGCTCACGATCGTCGGCGCACCGCTTGGTGCGCTCCTCTTCCCGAACGGCGCGGGGCCCTTCGCGATCGTCGTCGCGATCAGCGCGTGGTCGTTGCCCTTCCTCGGCGCGGAACTCGTGCTTGGCACCGCGGTCAACGCGGCAGGGGAGGACGCGCGCTTCGCCCGCGTTGCGGTGCCGTCCGCGCTGGTCACGATCGCCGCGACGGTCGGACTCGTGCTCGCCTTCGGCGTGATCGGTGCGGCCTGCGCGATGGTCGCCCGCCCAGCGCTCCGGCTCGCGCTCCTCCTTCCGCTCGCCCGCCAGACCTTCGCGAAGGCGACTCGCCCTGAGCGGGTCGCGCACCCGACGCTCGATGCGTCGCACGATGGGGAGGTGACGCGCCGTGCTGCTTGACACCTCGACCCACCGTTCCTTCGTCGGCGCCGCGGAGGCCGCCTCGCGACCGCTCGTTCGGGCGCCCTATCTCATTCTCTGCGTCGTCTGCTACGCCGCTGCGGTGATCGGCCTGTGGGCGTTCCTGCGCACCGCGGGTGATCGCTGGTGGGTCGGCACGCTTGCCTTGCTGCTGCCGCGCTGGCCGTGGCTCGTTCCGCTCGTCATCCTTCTGCCGTGGGGCCTGTGGCGTCGCGCGTGGACATCGCTCCTCGTCGCGCTGGTCGCGGGGGGCATCGTCCTCTTCCCGATCATGGGCTGTCGCGTCGGCCCGATAGGCGCGCTCGGAGCTGCGGCAACCGAGTCCGTCGCCGAGATTCGGCTCCTCAGCATGAATGTGCACCGCGAGAAGGTGCGGGTTGACGAACTCGCTCGCCTGATCGCCGAAGTCGAACCCGACCTCATCGCGCTCCAGGACTGGACCTCGCGACACGATGCGCTCTTCGAGGGACTGAACGCCGCGGGAGCGTCGTGGAAGATCCGGCGCGAGGGCGAGTTGCTCGTCGCCTCGCGCTTCGACATCGGCGAGGTGCGCGTGCTGCCGCTCGCCTCGATCGGCGTCGGACCGAAGACCGATCGCGGCGCTGCGGCGAGCTTCGAGATCCTCACCGATCGCGGCAGCGTCCATCTCGTGAACCTGCACCTGACCTCGCCGCACGGGGCACTCCTTTCCTTCCGCGAGGATCGGGGCGAGCTCCTCCGGATGAACATGGAGCGCCGTTGGGAGCAGTCCGGCGCGGTCCGGCAGCTCGTCGATACCCTCGACGGCCCGGTGATCCTCGCCGGCGACTTCAACACCACCGACGACAGTCCGATCCTGGATGAGCACTGGTCCGACTTCACCAACGCATTCCATGCGGTCGGGCGGGGGATCGGCCTGACCTATCTCAATCGCACGACCCAGATCCGGATCGACCATGTCCTGTGTGACCGCCGCTGGAGCGTTCGCTCCTTCCGGCTGGGGCCGTCGATCGGATCGCCGCACCGGGCGCTGATCGTCGAGCTCGCCCTGACGGGCGTGGACGGGGCCGCCGCGACCGCACAGGTTGCGGAATCGGCCGATTCGGAAGAACCCGCAGAAGCCGCGCCGTCGCACGGTCGATAAGCGGGGCGAGACCCACGCATGTCACACCAGCGACCATCGCCCTTGCGCGTGGCCCATGTTGCCCTGCAGCTCGATACCGGCGGCATGGAACGGCTGCTCGTCGAGTTCGCGCGTCACCATGATCGGCGACTCGTGGAGCCGATCGTCGTCGCGCTGGGTGAACGCGGCGCCGTCGCCGACGAGATCGAGGCGTGCGGCGTGCGCGTCGTGACCCTCGGGATGCGCCCGGGCCTGCGCCCGGCGGCGATCTGGCGCATCGCCCGATGGCTCCGCAACGACGGCATCGACCTCGTCCACACCCACAACACGAAACCGCTTCTGTATGCCGGACCGGCCGCACAGTGGGCGGGGGTCCGGGCGGTCATCCACACGCGCCACGGGCAACGATTTGCGGCAAAGGGCCGACAGACGATGCTGTTTCGGCTCGCGTCCCGCTGCGCCGATCGCATGGTCTGCGTCTCGGCGGACGGCGCCGATCTCTGTCTGCGCGAGGGCATCGACGCCTCCGCGCTGTCGGTCGTGCGCAACGGCGTCGACTGCGACCGATTCGAGGCCCGCGGCGGCGATCCGGCGGGTCCGCTCCTCTTCGTCGGGCGACTCAGTCCCGAGAAGGACATCCCGACGCTCATCGAGGCGATGGCGATTCTCCGCCGCGACGATCCGCGCGTGTCGCTCCTGATCGCGGGCGGGGGCGCCTGCGCCGAGGAGATCGCGGCCCTCGTCCGAGTCCGCGGACTTGCCGATCGCGTGCAACTGCTCGGACCGGTGAGCGATGTGGCCGCGCTCCACCGACGGGCCCGCTGCTTCGTCCTGCCGTCGCGCACCGAGGGCATGCCGCTCACCGTCATCGAGGCGATGGCCTCCGGTCTGCCCGTCGTCGCCACGCGCGTCGGCGGCACACCCGAGGTCGTCGAGGAGGGCGTCACCGGCATCCTGGTTCCGCCGGGCAACGCACCCGAGCTCGCTGCGGCCTTGCGCCGAATGGCGGCGGATCCCGAGCGGAGCCGAACGATGGGACTGGCCGGCGCTCAGCGGGCGCGCGAGCGCTTCGACGCGCGGGTCATGGTCCGTGCCTACGAGCAGCTCTATCGCGCCGCTCTGGTCACCGACGCCGAGCGGACATCGGCACGGAGGGCCGCGTGATGCGCGAGACGCTTCACCGTGAGCTCCTCCTGCGACCGTTCGAGTCGATCGTGAAGGGGCGCCGCACCTTCGCCTACTGGCGCGAGCTCGAGGCCTCGCAGTGGCTCGATGCGGAGCGCCTCGCTTCACTGCAGTTTGAGCGCCTCCGCGACATCGTGCACCTCGCCTTCGCGTGCTCGCCCTACTACCGCGATCGCTGGCGTGCGCTTCGTCTGCACCCGGACCGGCTTCGATCGATGCGCGACTTTGCGGCGTGGCCGGTGGTCGAGCGTGAGGCCGTGCGCGAGCACCGACTCGCGATGCGGAACGAACGCATGCCGGCGAGCGCGCTCATCACGAAGGCGACGGGCGGCTCGAGCGGAACGCCGCTCGTCTTCGATCTGGACCAGGCGAGCCACGAGCGGCGCACCGCCGCGGCGTTTCGCGGCTACGGCTGGGCCCACGCCGGGCCGGGTTCGCGGCAGCTCGCGCTGTGGGGGACGGCGATCGGCCCGCGCGGCATCGCTGCGCGGCTGAAGGACGGGATCTACTGGGCGATCCAGGGCCGGCGGATCGTGAGCTGCTTCGACGGCGAGCCCGATCTCGCGGGACGATTCCTCCGCGAGCTCGAGCGCCGTCGCCCCGATGCGATCGTCGCGTACGTCAACCCGCTCGACGAGGTGGCCCGCGAGCTCGAGCGCCGCGGCACGCCGCCGCGCTGGGCGCCGCGGGCGATCGTCGTCGGCGCTGAGCGCCTGCACGACTTTCAGCGCGAGCGGATCGAGCGCGTCTTCCGCGCGCCGGTCCACGAGACCTATGGGTCGCGCGAGTTCATGCTGATCGGCGCCGAGTGCGAGCGCCGAAGCGGACTGCACATCACCGCGGATCAGCTCGTCGTCGAGGTGCTCGACGATGACGGCGCGCCGACGCCGCGCGGCCTCGAGGGCAATGTGGTCGTCACGGATCTCTTCAACCGGGGCATGCCGCTCATTCGCTACGCGACCGGCGACCGGGCGATCGCGGGGTTCACGACCTGCCCCTGCGGTCGTGGCCTTCCTATGCTCTCCTGCGTCACGGGACGGCGGCTCGACATGCTCGTCGCAAGCGACGGGCGGGTCATTCCCGGCGAGTTCTTTCCGCACATGGTGAAGGACTTTCCCGCGGTTCGCCGCTTCCAGGTGATCCAGGAGGAGAGCGATCGGGTGCGCTTCCGGCTCGCCGCGCCGGAGCTTGCCGAAGGCGATCGCGTGCGGCTCGAGCGGCTCGTTCGGACCGCGCTCGGAAGCGGCATGCGCATCGACTTCGAGGAGGTCGACACGCCGGAGGCGATCGCCCAGACGCCTGCGGGCAAGCTGCAGGTCGTCGTCAATCGCGCCCAGTCGAGGCGGGCCGCGTGATGCGCGTGCTCGTCGTCACGAATCTCTTCCCGAGCCGGCTGCATCCCGGCCGTGCGCCCTTCAATCTGCAGCAGATCCGGGCCCTCGCACGGGAGCATGAGGTGCGGGTCATCGCCCCGATCGCCCTCACCGACGAGCTGCGCGCGTTGGCCCGCGGACGGGGCGTCGGCGAGCGACGCGTGCTGCGCGACGGGCTCGTCGTCGAGCATCCGCGCTTCAGCTTTCCGCCGCGCGTGCTGCGCGGCCAGTACGGCCGACTCTTCGAGCGCAGCATCCGAACGGCGTTTCACCGGCTCGTGGACGCGTCGCGGCCCGACGCGGTGCTCGCCTGCTGGGCGTATCCCGACGGCTGGGCCGCCGCGCGACTCGCGCGATCGCTCGGCATTCCGTGTGCGATCAAGGTGCACGGCTCGGATCTCCTCTCGCCCGCGCCAGGCTCGGCTCGCGCCGTGCGGACCGGCGAGGCCCTTCGCGGTGCGGACCGGATCATCGCGGTCAGTGCCGGACTCGCCGAACGGGCGATCGCCCTCGGCGCGGATCCGGCGCGGGTCAGCGTGGTGCGCAATGGCGTCGATCGGCAGCGATTTCATCCCGGCTCGCGGGCCGACGCGCGGCGCGAGCTGGATCTCGATCCCGACGCCGAGATCCTTCTCTTCGCAGGCAATCTCGTTCGCGTGAAGGCCCCAGATGTGCTCCTCGAGGCGTTCGCGCGCATCGCCGACGGGCGTCCGCGGACCCGGTGCCTCTTCGTGGGCGATGGGCCGATGCGCAGGGAGCTCGAGCGCAGCGCAAGCCGACGCGGCATCGACCGGCGCGTCCGATGCGTCGGCGCCGTCCCGCTCGCGGCGATGCCGTCCTGGTTGCGAGCCGCGGATCTTCTGGTCGTGCCGAGCCGATCCGAGGGGATTCCCAATGTGCTGCTCGAGGCGAGCGCCTGCGGAACGCCGTGGATCGCGACGGATGTGGGCGGCACCCGCGAGCTTCTCGCCGCGGAGGACGCGCCGCACCGTCTCGTTCCGCCGGAGAATCCCATGGCGCTTGCCCGGGCCATCGTCGGAGCGCTCGATCGTCCACGCGCCGCGGAACTGCCGGCGGCGAGCTGGGAGGAGTCCGCGTCCGATCTCGCTCGCGCGCTCGCGAGCATGCGGGATGCGGGCGGAGCGGCGGAAAGGCGGGCCGCATGAGTCTCTCCTGGCCCACCGCGATCGCCGTCGTGATCCTCGTCACGATCGTGGCGTGCGCAGCGATCTGGAGCGCGATGCGCCGGAGATCGATCGACATCTGGATTCTTCCATGGCTCAAGGGACGCTTCCGTCGCCGGCCGCGGACCGACGGCCCGATCGATGTCCTGATCTGCATCGCCGATCACTTCGAGCCCTCCTGGGGCGGCCCGTCTGATGCGATCGCCGACGAGCGCGTCGCCGCGTGGGTGCGCGACTATCCGCGCATGCTCGGCGGCTTCCGCGACAGCGACGGGCGCCCGCCGCGCCACACCTTCTTCTATCCGATCGACCAGTATCTCCCGCATCATGTCGACGCCCTGGCGGCCCTCTGCGGCGAGGGCTTCGGCGAGATCGAGATCCACCTGCATCACGACGGCGACACCGCGGAGAGCCTTGAGAACACGCTGCGCGGATTCGCGACGCGCTTCGCCGAGCGCCACGGCGTTCTCGGGCGTCATCCCGACGGTTCCGTCGCCTACGGCTTTGTGCACGGCAACTGGGCGCTCGACAACGCCCGCGAGGACGGCCGGTGGTGCGGCGTTCAGAACGAGCTCTCGGTGCTCCGCCGCACCGGCTGCTACGCGGACTTCACGCTGCCATCCGCTCCCGATCGCACCCAGACGCGGACGATCAACGCGATCTACTACGCCACCGGTTGCGCCCATCGCTCGAAGTCCCACGACACCGGCGTGCGCGTCGGGACGGCGCCGCCGCCCCGCGACGCGCTCATGATCATCCAAGGGCCGCTCTCCCTGTGGTGGCCGCGCGGTTCGCGCCGTCCGCGCATCGAGAACGGCTGTATCCAGCGGGGACAGGCGCCGACGATGGCGCGGCTCGACGAGTGGATCCGGGCGGCGGTGAGCGTGCCGACGCGTCCTGACTGGCTCTTCGTGAAGCTGCACACGCACGGAGCGACCGAAGGCAATCGCGCGGTCCTGCTCGGCGAGCCGATGCGTCGCTTCCACGCCGACCTGGCCCGCCGTGCGGCCGCCGATCCGCGCTTTCGCTACCACTATGTGACCGCCCGCGAGATGTACAACCTCGCCCGCGCCGCGGAGGCCGGGTGGAACGGGACAGTCGCGGACGCGCTGGACTGGACCGTGGAATCCCCTCGCGCAAGAGTTGCCAGATCCGTCGTTGTTCTTTCGGAAAACGCCGAATGACCCTGAACGACCGGCCAAATCCACCGATGAGGAGTGCGTGGTGAACCCGCTCCACCCATCACAGCCCACCCAGACCGCGCCGGCTCGCCGGCCGGGAGGTGATGTCGCGTGATTCGCGAGAGCGATGCCATGTCGAACGCAGCGCACGCTGCCCACGCTTCGGATGCCGCGGTGCATGCCGCGCCCGCGCGGTCGACCGAGGCTCGCTTCGATCTCTGGCGCACCGTGCACCGCTCGCTCCGCGGGCGCTATCGGATCACCTTCCTGCTTGCGACCGCCGGCGCCGTGATGGGTGCGTGGCTCGGCGGGATGTTCGGCCAGCGACTCTACTCGGCGACCGGACTCGTGCGCATCGCGTCGGTCCTGCCGGCCGTCATGCGCGAGACCGACCAGAACCGGCCGATCGCGATGTTCGAAGGGTACATCCAGGCGCAGCGCGACCTGATCGGAAGCCAGGAGAACATCCAGGCCGCACTCGAGACCGCGGTGTGGCAGCGACCGAGCCTCGCACGCCGCGCGCCGACGCCTGAGGAGTTCGCCCGCGGCCTGAAGGTCGAGACGCGGCAGAAGAGCGATCACATCCGCGTGACCTACACCTCGCGCGATCCGGTCGTCTCCTCGGCCGCCGTGCAGTCCGTCATCGAGGCCTACAGCGCCGCGTTCGAGCGAGAGCAGTCGGCGACCGAGGGAGCCCGGCAAGGCCAGCTCGTCGCCCGGCTGGATGCGCTTCGCAGCGAGCTCGACACGCTGCAGAAGGAAGCGAACGCCGTCGCGAACGGTCAGACCGCCGAGGAGATCCAGGCCCTCTATGCCGCGGCGGTCGAGCGATCGCGCAAGCTGCGCTCGGCGCTCGGCGATGTGCAGGCCTCGCTGGCCGGCGCACCGAGCGCGCTCGGGCAGCAGACCCGTGGCGAGCAGTCGCCGCGCGAGATGGTCGCGGCGGAACTCCTGCGCGTGAATGTCGCCGAGCTCGGGCGCATCGAGATCGAGCTCGAGCGCGTCCGCATGCGCGGATACCAGCCGGGCCATCCGCAGGTCGTGCGTCTCGAGGCAGCCCTCGCGCAGTACCGCGAGCGCGTCCTTCGCTACACCGAGGAATGCGAACAGTGGCGGTCGCGCCGCGGCGACGAGGCCTCCGACATGACCCTCGCTGAGCGCGAGGCGAAGCTCGTCGAGATCTCGCGACAGTCCTCCGACGAGCTGCGGCAGCTCGCGTTGGCCGGAGACGCGATGAAGGTCATCGAGGACAAGACGAAGAAGGTGCGCGAGAACATCGCCGCGACCGAGGCGCGACTCGATGCCCTGCGCACCGAGGCCACCGCCGGCAGTCGCCTCAGCATCGTGAGCGGCGGCGAGAAGCCGATGACCGCCGCGATCGACAACCGTCACAAGATGACCGCCGCCGGACTCTTCGTGGGCATGATGTGTCCGCTCTCGGCGATGGTCCTGATCGGCGCGGTGCGCTATCGATATCGCTTCGGCGACGATCTCGCGGGCGATCTTCACGGAAAGGCCGGCATGGTCGCGGTCCTGCCGCGCATGACCGTCGACAGCCACCTCGGCCCGGCGAGCGCCAACTGCATCCATGCGCTCCGCGTGCGGCTCCAGCCGACCGAGACGGGGAAGCCGCGGGTCTATCTCGTGACGAGCAGCGCGACCGGTGACGGCAAGTCCAGCATCGCGATCTCGCTCGGACTCTCGTTCATGGCGGCGGGCTACCGCACGCTGCTTGTCGACGCCGACATTGCGTCCCGACACCTGACGGTCGAGTTCGGCGCCGACGGTCAGGCGGGCCTCATGGAGGCGGTCGACGGCGAGGATCCGAATGTCCTTCGCATGCCGACCGGCATGCACTTCCTCGCCGCCGGTCGCGGCGCTGCCCAACGGGCGTTCCGCCTGTCGCCGCCGGGCATGGCCAGGTTGCTTGCCCATGTGCGCGACCGCTTCGATGTCATCATCGTGGACGGCGATCCGATCGTGCACGGATTCTCCTCCTCGCTGCTCGCCCCGAATGTCGACGGCGTGCTGCTCGCGGCATCCGCCGGCATCGAGCGGAGCGTCATGCTCCGTACCGTGCGACAGGTCACCGCGCTCGGCGGCATGCTCGTCGCCGCGATCCTGAACCATGTCGTCGAAGGTCACTTCGGCCACGCGAGCGACGAGACCTACCCGGCGTTTGCGCGGGACGCCCGTCTCCATCCGAGGCTCCAGCGGCTCGGGCCGCTCGTGGCGTCGATGATGCGATCCATCTCGTACTCCCGCGAGCGTGACCTCGAGATCACCCTTGGCAACGCGGACGCCGACCGTCGCCCGCGAACGGACGCCGAGGGTGAGCACCGCCGGGAGGCCGCATGACGGCCATGCCCGTTGACCGATCCCTCCGCGTGGGCCCGTCGCGCGAACCGGCGCAGGACGCCCTTCGCGGGCGCGACATGCTCTGCTTCAGCCACGACTGGAGCGGTGATCCGCTTTCGAAGACGCATCTCATGCGGCTCCTCGCCCGCGAGAACCGCGTGCTCTGGGTGAACTCGATCGGCTACCGCGCTCCGACCGCGTCGCGTCGCGACATCTCCCGTGCGATTCGCAAGGTGATGGACGCCGCGGCGCCGGTGCGTGAGGTCGAGCCGAACCTGCATGTCCTCAGTCCGCTCGTGATTCCCGCGTACGGCCACCCCTGGGTGCGCGACTTCAACCGATGGTTTCTCAGGCAGCAGGTGCGGCGCGCGATGCGCCGCCTCGGCTTCGAGCGGCCGGTGAACTGGGTGTTCAATCCCGCGGCATCGCTCATCGCCGGCTCGCTCGGCGAGGATCTCCTCATCTACTACTGCGTCGACGAGTATGCCGCGTTCAGCGGCGTGCCGGGCGAGGAGCTCGCGCGGCTCGAGCGTGAGCTCCTGGAGCGGAGCGATCTCACGATCGTCTCCTCCGAGCGGCTGCTCGCGAGCAAGTCTGCGCTTGCCCGCCGCGCGGCGCTCGTGCGTCACGGCGTCGATTGGCGCCATTTCCGCGGCGGTCTCGTGCGCGGCGAGCTTCCGGCTTCGCTCGGAGCGCTTCGGGGGCCGATCCTCGGTTACTTCGGCCTCATCGCCCAGGACTGGGTCGATGTCGAACTGATCGCCCATGTGGCCCGCGCGATGCCCGAGGCGACGGTCGCGATGCTCGGGAAGGTGACGATGGATGTCTCGGCCCTGCGCCGACTTCCCAATGTCCACCTGCTCGGCCGACAGCCATATGCCGACCTGCCCGCGTTCTGTCGCGGCTTCGAGGTCGGTCTCATTCCCTTCCCGATCAACGGCGCGACGCTGCATGCGAATCCGCTGAAGGCCCGCGAGTATCTGGCCGCCGGACTGCCGGTCGTGTCGACGCCGATTCCCGAGGTCGAGGTGCTCGGCGCCTGCCGTATCGGCCGGGATCGCGACGGCTTCGTCGCTGCGATCCGCGCGGCACTCGAGGAACGCCGCGTCGATCGCGCCGGTGACGACGCGATCGCCCGCGCCCGCAGCGAGTCGATGCGCACGGAGAGCTGGGAATCGCGGCTTGAGGAGATCCGTGGGCATGTGGCGGATGCGGTGTCCGCACGCGCCCCGGCCGCGGACCGCCGCGCCGCCTGAGGTTCGCGACGCCATGCCATCGCTTCCCTCGACGATCCTCGCCGACCTCCGCCGGAAGGCCATGTGGTGCTACGAGAGCGACCGACCGGCCGCGATCCTCCGCACGCTCTGCACCGACGGCACCACGGCGATGATCCTCTACCGGCTCATGCAGTGGTCGCGTCGGCGGCGCCTCGCGCCGCTTGAGATGCTCTGCAACCGCCTGAACGCCACGCTCTGCAACTGCATCATCGGACGCGGCGCGGAGTTCGGCTCCGAGTTCGTCCTGATCCATGCGACGGGCGTCGTGATCAACGGTGCGGTGCGCGGCGGCGACGGCATTCTCATCGAGCACCAGGTGACGATCGGCGCGGAACGGCGAGCGTCACCGAGACTCGGCAACGGCGTCTTTCTCGGCGCCGGCGCGAAGGTCATCGGGGCGGTGACGATCGGCGACGGTGCCCGCATCGGAGCGAACGCCGTGGTGGTGGACGATGTGCCCGCGCATGCGACCGCCGTCGGCGTGCCGGCCCGCGTGATCGGGGCCGCGATCGCCCGTGACGAGAGGGCCTGTGCGGCATGAGCGAACTCGCCTCCGCCATCGCCGTCGCCGGACACGCCGCGCTCTGGGGATCGCTCGCCGGCGTCGCGTACACCTATGCCGGCTATCCCTTCGTCATCTGGGGCTGCGCCGCCCTCTTCGGACGCCGCACCGCGCCGGCCGAGACGGCGCCCCAGGCGCTTCCGCCGCGGGTCGCGCTCGTCATCGCCGCCCACAACGAGGCCGAGGTGATCGCCGAGCGGGTGCGCAACGCACTCGCGACGACCTACCCCGACGCGCGTCTCTCGATCGTCGTCGCCAGCGACGGCAGCACCGACGCGACCGCGGCGATCGCCCGCTCCTTCGGACCGCGCGTGCGCGTGATCGATCGCGCCGAGCGGCGCGGCAAGGCCGCGACCCTCAACGAGGCCCTCGCGACGGTGGACGCGGAGATCGTCGTCCTCTCCGATGCGAACACGATGTTCGAGCCCGACGCCATCCGGCGTCTCGTCGATGCGCTCGCCGACCCCGCCGTGGGCGTCGCCTGCGGCCGACTCGTCCTGCGCGACGCGGCGACCGGGCGCAATGTCGACGGGCTCTACTGGCGGTACGAGACCTTCCTGAAGCGCTGCGAGGGACGACTCGGCGGACTGCTCGGCGCGAACGGCGCCATCTACGCGATGCGCCGCGAGCTCGTCGTGCCGCTGCCGGCGGGAACCGTCGTCGACGATTTCGCGCTGCCGCTCCTTGCCCGCATCCGCCACGGCTGCCGCATCGCGTTCGTCGACGAGGCGATCGCGCACGAGGAGACGGCCCCCAGCATCGGCGGCGAGTTTCGTCGGCGCTCCCGCATCGGCGTCGGCGGATTCCAGTCGATTCGGATGCTCCGACCGCTCCTGCTTCCGAGCCAGGGCTGGACCGCGTTCGCGTTCTGGTCGCACAAGGTGCTGCGCTGGATCACGCCCTTCCTCCTCGCCGCAGCGCTCGTCAGCGCGGCGGCGCTGGCCCACGACCATCCGGCTGCGCGCCTCGCGCTCATCGCCCAGCTCGCGCTCTACGCCGTCGCGCTCCTCGGTGCGATCGCGCCGCGCCGCTGGCCCGCGTCGCGGGCGCTTCGCGTCGCGACGATGTTCGTCTGCATGAACGCCGCCCTCGCCGTCGGCTTCTTCCGCTGGCTTCGCGGCGGGCAGGCCGGCGTCTGGCGCCGCACCGCCCGGACGAGTTGCTGAGCGGGGGTGGTCGAGTCCCATTCGACAATGCACACGACGCCGCTCAAGGGGGCGGCGTCGTGTACGGTTGGTCGTCGTGTTTGTCGGAGCCCGTTCGCGTCGGCGCTTCAGCTCGCCTGACGCTTATGGAAGTCCTGGAGTGGATCGCCCATCGATCCCATCTCGCCCATGCCTTCCGGCGTGGAGCGCTTCGGCTTGGCCTTCAGGCGGGGCGGGCCGCCGGGCGTCGGGTTCGACGCGCCGTTGCCGTTGCCGTTGCCGTTCGGGATCAGCGCTGGCGGTGTGCCGTTCGGGCGCTGTCCGTTCGTGGGCGGCGACACCGGGGTGATCGGTCGGCCGGGGCCGTTCGTCGGGGGGACGGAGGGCGCCGAGGGGTTCTGGAAGCTCGGGTGCTGCGTTGCACCGTTGGCGTTCGGCGTCGATCGCGGCGCTCCCTCGCGTCGCGAGCGGGCGTCGTCGACCGAGCGGTCCATCTGCCTGAGCAGCGACCGGATCTGATCGATGTTGCGGACCTGGCGGGTCATGGGTTGAAGGCTCCGGGCTCGTTGTCTTGCCGGCGGTGCTGAAGACCGGACGGCATCACCGTGCACCCCTCGTCATCGGCATCGGCGGACGCGAACTTCGCTTCCTCTCGAGAAGCGAGCGAAAGGTCCGGGATTCGGTGGAGCCCTCCAGCCCGCACAACCCGCAGGATCGTTGCGAGGCCGGTATACACTGCCGCCCCCCCCACGCTGCCCGAGCGGCAGCGTTCGTAGGGCGGATGCCCGCCCGACTGGGGAAGTCTGGTCACGCTTCGTTCCGGTGGATGCCTCACATGAGTCGAGTCGAGCGCCGTTCAGCCTCTGCGTTCCTTCCTTTCGCTTCGCTCGTCTGCGCGGTTGCCCTCGCGGGTCCCGCGGCTGCCGCGAATGTCGACTTGCCGCGCTTTCCGGCCCTGAGTCCCGACGGTCGCGAAGTGGTCTTCGCCTGGCGCGGTGACCTCTGGAAGGCGCCCGCGACCGGCGGCAACGCGATTCGCCTGACCACGCACCCGGCCGACGACCTGCGCCCGGCCTGGTCGCCGGACGGCACGCTCATCGCGTTCGAGAGCGATCGCGACGGCGCCCGCAACCTCTTCGTCATGCGCGCGGACGGGACCTCGATCGTCCAGGTCACCGACACCGATGTGCCGCAGACGCTCGCCGGATTCTTCAGCGACGCGTCGGGCGCGGGCGTGCTGACCTTCGACGCGACGATGGAAGGCGACCTCTACCGTTCGCCTCGTCCCTATCGCGTCGGCATCGCCGGCGGCACGCCGGCCCGCGTGCACGACGCCTTCGGCACCTTCGCGCAGTACTCGAAGGATGGCTCGAAGGTGCTCTTCGAGCGCGGCGGGTCGCAGTGGAACCGCCGTCACTACCGCGGCCCCGATGCCCGCGACGCATGGATGTTCGACGCGACCAGCGGCGCCTTCACGCGGCTCACCGACTGGAAGGGCAACGACGGCATGCCGCGCTGGATCGGCGAGAACGCCTTCGTGTTCCTGTCGGACCGCAAGAACGACACGATCAACCTGTTCCGGCAGTCGACGACGCCTGGCGCGGCGGCGACGCAGCTCACGGACTTCCAGGGGGCGGATGTGCACTGGGTCACGGTGAGCGCCGATGGCCGTCGGGCGATCGTCGCGCACTGGGACACGCTCTATGCGGTCGATCTCACCGCGACGACGCCGAACGCGACGAAGCTTGCGTTCAGCGCAAGCGAGGATGGTCTCGACGACATGATGCGGAAGGCCGTCGGCAAGGAGGTCACCGAGGCGGCGATGTCGCCCGACGGGAACACCGTGGCGATGGTCGCCTATGGCGATGTGTGGGTGAAGGGCACGGGCGAGAAGAGCATTCCGCGTCGGCTGACCGACAGCGCCGGCCGCGAGCGCGACATCGCTTGGAGCGCTGACGGCCTCACGCTCTTCTTCACGAGCGATCGCGAGGGCGGCGAGTCGATCTACGCCGCGAAGGTCGAGCGCACGCGCGACGAGCTGCGCACGCGCACCGAAGAGCGGCTGCAGCCGAAGCCGCCGAAGCCGCCGGAGCCGCCGGCGCCGGTCGAAGCGCCGGCCACGCCGGAGGCCGCAGCCGAGCCAGCCGATAAGCCGGCCGACAAGCCGGCTGACAAGCCCGCCGAGACGCCCGCCGAGACGCCGGCCGACAAGCCTGCCGAGAAGCCCGCCGCGGGCGACGCCAAGGAAGCGAAGGGCGATTCGGAGAAGGAGAAGGGCAAGGACAAGAGCAAGGAGAAGGAGAAGAAGGATCCCGCGCTCGACCCGGCGCGCTGGGGTGACGCGATCACCTTCACCATCGAGCCGCTCATCCATGCAGCGACGGACGACACGCGCCCCGTGCCTTCGCCGGACAACCGATCGCTCGCCTTCCGCCGCGGCAACGGGAACATCTGGATTCTCGATCTTGAGACCCGCGCCGAGCGCGAGCTCGTCCGCGGCTTCGATTCGGGCGTCGAGTATCGCTGGAGCCCGGACTCGAAGCTCATCGCCTACGCGATCGAAGATTACAACTACAACTCCGACATTTGGATCATTCCCGCTGACGCAAGCGAGAAGGCAAAGAATGTCACGCGGCATCCCGACAACGACGGCGCGCCGCGCTGGTCGGCGGACGGCAAGGTCCTCGCCTTCGTCTCCGAGCGGACCAACGAGGAGTTCGATGTCTGGTGCGTCTTCCTCGAGAAGGACCTCGAAGGGCTGACGGGCAAGGACCTCGATCAGTACTACAAGGACGCCGGCGAAGCCGCGAAGAAGCGGAAGCCGCCGGAAGGAAAGAAGCCCGCCGAGCCGGCGTCGGAGCCGAAGGCCGAGGCCGATCAGCCCGCCGATGCGAAGGCTGCCGCCGACACGCCAGCAGCGGAGAAGCCGGCCGACGAGAAGCCGGCAGCGGAGAAGCCCGCCGAGCCGAAGTCGGCGTTTGGGGACCTTGATCTCGACGACGCGTACCTGCGGGTGCGCCGCGTGACGCGCCTGCCGGGCAATGAGGGCAACATCGAGCTGCTCCCCGCCGGCGACAGGATCGTCTTCAGCGGCGCAGAGGGCACGACGCCGTCGCTCTACACGATCAAGACCGACGGCACCGGGCAGGCGCGGCTTGCCGCGGTCGCGTCGGTGCAGGGGCTGAATTTCGCCGGAGATCGAGTCATCGTCGTCAACGGCGGCAGCGCCGCGGGGATCGGCCTGAGCGGCGGCGACACCAAGACCTACGACTTCTCCGAGACCATCGACATCAGCGCGCCGGTCTTCCAGCGACAGAAGTACGCCGAGGCGATGCGCGTCCTCGGCCAGGTCTTCTACGACGGGACCTTCAAGGGACTCGACTGGAGCGCACTCACCGGACGGTATCTCTCGCTCGCCGAGCGCTGCCGGACGAACGAGGAGTTCGACTGGGTCGCCAACCGCCAGCTCGGTGAGCTGAACGCCTCGCACATGGGCGTGCGGTCACCGGAGGCGCCGTCGCCGCTCCGTCAGCCCGTCGGACGGCTCGGGACGCGCACGAAGCCCGTTGACGGCGGTTTCGAGGTGCTCGCGATCGTCGACGGATCCCCGGCGATGCTCGCGAAGCAGCCGCTCAAGGTCGGCGACATCATCACCGCCGTCGATTTCGTCCCATTCGGAGCGACCTCGACGCTGGACGCGGCGCTCAAGGGCAAGGTCGGGGACGAGGTCGTCGTGACCGTGCGGCGCGCGGTCGCCGACGGCGAGCCGGTGTCGCTCGACCTGCTCATCACGCCGATCTCCGGCGGCCAGCTCAACCAACTGCATTACAGCGAGCATGTGCGTCGTGCGGCGCGGCTCGTCGACGAGTGGTCGAACGGACAGCTCGGCTACATCCACATCCGCGCGATGGACCAGGCGTCGCTCGACGACTTCGAGCGCGATCTCTATGCGGCGGCCGAAGGCAAGCGGGGACTCCTCATCGATGTCCGCAACAACGGCGGCGGATCCACCGCGGATCTTCTGCTCAGCTCGATCATGGTCCAGCCGCACGCCTACACGATTCCGCGCGACGGCGATCCCACCGTGCGGACCGGCTATCCGCAGGACCGTCTCTTCATCCAGCGCTACACGCTGCCGATCAACATGCTCTGCAACGAGAAGAGCTTCTCGAACGCGGAGATCACCTCGCACGCGTTCAAGACGCTGAAGCGGGGCACGCTCGTCGGCCAGCAGACCTACGGCGGCGTGATCTCGACCGGCGGAACCTCGCTTCTCGATGGGACCACGGTGCGGCTGCCTTTCCGCGGCTGGTACCTCGCCGACGGCACCGACATGGAGAACAACGGGGCGATCCCTGACATCATCGTGCCGCAGACCCCTGAGGACGAGTCATCCCTCACCGACACGCAGCTTCGCGTGGCCGTCGAGGATCTCCTCAAGCGGCTTCCCTGACCGCAGCGGCGTCCGTTCCCGTCGGACGATCCTCTCATCCCGCGCCCCTCACTGACCGATCGGATTCCCGTGGCTCAGTTTCACCGCTTCAGACCTCACCCGTGGCATGGCCTCCCCGTCGGCGATCATCCGCCGGCGATGGTCACGGCCTTCATCGAGATCACGCCGTTCGATCTCGTGAAGTACGAGGTGCACAAGCCGACCGGCTATCTCAAGGTCGATCGGCCGCAGCGGACGAGCTCCACGCCGCCCGCGCTGTACGGCTTCATTCCGCGGACCTTCTGCGGCGAGCGCGTGAAGGATCTCTGCCCCGGAGCCGAGCGGGCCGACGGCGACCCGCTTGACATCTGCGTCCTGAGCGAGCGGCCCATCAATCGCGGCGAGGTGCTCCTCGACGCGCGGGTCGTCGGCGGGCTCCAGATGGTCGACGGCGGCGAGGCCGACGACAAGATCATCGGCGTGCTCAAGAACGACCCGGTGTGGGGGAACGCGACCGACATCGCCGACATTCCGGCGGCCTTCGTCGAACGGCTCCATCACTACTTCTCGACCTACAAGCTGAAGCCCGGCGAGCCGCCGCACGCGGTCATTCGCGAGACCTACGGCCGGGACCAGGCGTTCCGCGTGGTGCGCGCGGCGATCGCCGACTACGACGAGCTCTACGGCGACGCCTTCGGCGAACCCGAGGGGATGTACTGACCGATCGCGTCCGGCGCGGGTGAGGCATTGCCGTCATGCCGCTCGAATCGTGCGGTCTGGCAGGCCTGTACGGGCGGTTCCGTTGCGCGGTCGCATGAATCGCACGCGGCCGCTCGCCGATGGTTTCCTGTCGGTCTCCGGACGCAGCGTGCGTCGCGGAACGGCGCCTGCATCTCGTTTCGGGGGTCGTTGCATGGGTTTCGACGGCGAGTCGCGCGGGCGGAGTCCGGGCCATCGGCGAGCGGTGCTTGAGGGCATCTGCGTCGCCGTCGGCTTCATGGTCGTCGGCGCGATCGCCTCGTTCGGCCTGTGGCGCAGTTCCGTCGCAAGCCTGCGGGCCCAGCTCAACGACGAGCTCGTGCGCCTCGCGTCGATCGGCGCCGGTCTCGTCGATCCGGCGCTGCACGCGTCGTTCCGCGACCCGAGCCAGCTCGACGGCGAGGCCTATCTGCGTGCGATCGAGCCGCTGCGCCGATTCCGCGATCATGCGCCGGGCGTGAAGTATGTCTACACCGCGATCCGCAAGGGCGACGCGGTGCACTTCATTCTCGACGCGGCGGAGCCCGGCGACCATGACGGCGACGGACGCGAGGATCGGGCGGGCATCGACGAGGTGTACGACGACTGCGAGGAGGCGATCCACCTTGCCTTCGGTAGCGAGTCCGCGCCGGGCAGGGCGGTGTCGTCACCGGAGCCGTACACCGACGAGTGGGGCACCTTCATCACCGGATACGCGCCGATTCTCGACGCCGAGGGACGCGTGATCGCCGTCATCGGCGTGGATGTCACGGCGGATCGCTTCATCGAGCGGCTCGCCCTCGCCAAGGCCCAGACGCTCTGGGGTCTCGTGCCGGCAGT
The DNA here is from genome assembly GCA_964395845.1 of uncultured Isosphaeraceae bacterium. Lineage (GTDB taxonomy): Bacteria > Planctomycetota > Phycisphaerae > Phycisphaerales > SM1A02 > JAEUIT01. The sequence goes on from CAYNCG010000008.1 coordinate 30,361, forward strand.
GGGCATCAGCGCGATCATCGGCGCTCTCGCCTTCACGATGCGCCGCCGGACGCTCGCCCTGCAGGCGGCCGAGGCACGGGCGAGCGAGGCCCTGCGCGACAGCGTGGAGGAACTCGCGGTGCGGAACGGCGAGCTCGAGCGCATGCGCGTGCGGGCCGAGGAGGCGGCGGCGACCAAGGCGAGCTTCCTCGCCAACATGAGCCATGAGATCCGCACGCCGCTCACCGCCGTGCTCGGATATGTGGATCTCATCGAGGAAAGCCTCGGGTCGGAGGGCGGCGACCGCGGGCCGGCGAGCGACCAGCGCCGCTCGCACCTGCGGACCATTCGCGCCGCCGGCGAGCATCTCCTGACGATCATCAACGACATCCTCGACCTCTCGAAGATCGAGGCGGGACGGATGGAGCTCGAGAGCGTTCCGGTCGACCTGCCGGCGCTCCTCGTCGATGTCGAGGGCATCATGCGGCCGCGGGCCGACGAGCGATCGGTGACGCTCGGGTGCACGCTTCGCTCGCCGATCCCGAGCCGCATCGTGTCCGACCCGACGCGGGTGCGGCAGGTGCTCATCAACCTCGTCTCGAACGCCATCAAGTTCACCGAGCGCGGCGAGGTGCGGGTCGAGGTCGCGGTCGTCGGTGGGGAGCTCCGCGTCGAGGTGATCGACTCTGGAGTCGGCATGAGCGCCGAGCAGAGTGCGGCGCTCTTCCGGCCCTTCACCCAGGCGGACGCGAGCGTGACGCGCCGGCATGGCGGCACCGGCCTCGGACTGTCGATCTGTCGGCGACTCGGTGAGATGCTCGGCGGCGCGGTCGAGCTCGTCCGGACCGCGCCCGGCGAGGGCTCGACCTTCCGCTTCCGCATCCCGGTCCGCGAGGCGCCGGATGCGACGCCCGTGACCGAACTCGCCCACGCGGGCCGCGGCGCGGATCCGGGCGCCGCGGGCGACGCTCCCCGTGCGGCGACGCTGCGCGGGCGGATCCTGCTCGCCGAGGACGGCAAGGACAACCAGCGGCTCATCGCCCATCACCTGCGGAGGGCCGGCGCGCAGGTCGAGATCGCCGAGAACGGCATCGAGGCGCTGCGCCTGCTCGACGAGGCGGCGAGGGGCGGCGCGCCGTTCGATCTCCTCCTGACCGATGTGCAGATGCCCGAGATGGACGGCTGCACGCTGGCCCGCTCGATCCGGGGCCGCGATCGCAATTTTCCGATCGTCGCCCTCACGGCCCACGCGATGGCCGAGGACCGCGAGCGATGCCGCGAGGCGGGCTGCGACGACTACGCGACGAAGCCGATCGATCGTCAGCGACTCATCGCCGTCTGCGCCCGCTGGCTCGGCGGGCGAGCGGCGTAGCAGAGGAAAGCGCTGGTGCCGTTGCGGGCGGCGGCGTCACTCCGCCTCGCGGACCCGCTTGCTGGCCTCGGCGATCGAGTCGTAGATCGACGCGAGCAGGCCGACGAGCGGGAACTTGCTGGTCGGCTGGTTCGGATTCGGGGCGGCCGGGGGCGGTGCGCTCTGGCCCTTGCTCGGGGCGGCCTGGATGTGGGCGGCGCGGTTCGCGCTCGCCTGGAAGGGACTCGGTCCGAGGCGGCGGAGAAGGGCGTGCGGCACGCGCTCCTCGGGCTGGAGTTCGCCCAGTTCGGCGAGGGCCCGTCCGGGCTTCCAGAAGTCCTGCAGGCAACGCTCGACCGGCGGGAGCGTCGCCGCGGACTCGGCGACGGGGGGCGTCGAGTGGGCCTTCGAGACGCCGCGGGTCGCGATCGCCCGCGCTTCCTGCAGACGCTCGAGCAGCCGTTGGCCGTCGAGACCCCGCAGCGTGAAGGAGAGAAGCGGATCGATCTCGATGCGCTCCATGACCATCGTCCACGCGGCCATGATGTGCTTGCAGGGCGCTCCGCCCAAATCAGTGAACTGCTGACAGGTGCAGGTCGCCCGCATCTCCTCGTCGCGCTCCGGGACGAGCGTGCGATCGAGCGCCCGGAAGAGCGCCTCGACGCCGATCGGCAGCTCGCCCGAGAGAAGCTTCGCGCTCCAGATCGCCTCGGCCGCCATCGTCGAGACGATGCGCTCCCACTCCTGGGCGCTCAGTTGGGCGACCTCGATCGTCACGCGGTAGGGCCGCGCGACCCGTCCCTGGACGACCGCCTCGACAAGTCCGGGGGTGACGGTGAGGGACGCGGTCTGTCCCGCGCGGGCGTAGTCCAAGGCCTCGGCGCGGAGGACCGCGTCCACGCGGGCATCGATGCGGGCGAGCCAGGCGCTCGCGGGCCAGGGAAGGCCGTCGAGCCCTTCCTTGCGTCGCAGGCGAATGCCGTTCTTCAGGCGACGCGGGCCGTCGTTGCGCCGCTGCTGGCGGCCGGGAACGAACCCGTTGCTCGGCTGGGCGACGCTTGCGGTCGCCGACGCCACGGGATCGGCGGCGAGGCCGTCGATCTCCGCACCCATCCCATCGTCGACGATCGCCGGAACGGCCGATTCGATGGAGCTCGCGAGATCAGCGACATCAGCGACATTTGCGACATTTGCGACATTTGCGACATTCGCGGCGACATCGGACGCCGCCTCGCCGGCGAGCGGGGCGCCTGTCTCCGCGGCGACCTCCACGGGCTCCTGGGCCGGCTCCTTCGCGGCCTCTCTCGCCTTCGCGGGCCCGCGCTCACGACCGTTGGGACGATTCGCCGGACTCACGAGGGCTCCTCCATCGACGCGCGTCGCAGCGACAGGAGATCGCGCAGCTGGCCGGTCGAGAGTTCGGTCAGCCACGACTCGCCCGCACCGATGATCTGCGAGGCGAGCTCGGTCTTCTGTTCGATCATCTGGTCGATGCGCTCCTCGAGCGTGCCGGCGGAAATCATCTTGTGGACATTGACGGTGCGCTGCTGGCCGATGCGGAACGCGCGGTCGGTCGCCTGGTTCTCGACCGCGGGATTCCACCACCGGTCATAGTGGAAGACATGGTTCGCGGAGGTGAGGTTGAGGCCGACGCCGCCGGCCTTCAGGCTGAGGACGAAGATCGGCACGGCCGGATCACCCGACTGGAAGCGATCGATGAGCTGCTCGCGCCGTCCCTGCGGCGTGCCGCCGTGGAGGAAGAGCGCTTCGGTGTCGAGCTCGCGCCGAATCATCGTGACGAGCAGATGGCCCATCTCGCGATACTGGGTGAAGATGAGGGCCCGATCGCCGGCGGCGAGGAGTTCCTCGAGCATCTCGACGAGTCGCGTCGCCTTGCCGGAGCGGGCGGAAAGCTGCTCGCCGGCCGGCACGGTGATCGTCGAGGCGCTGTCGTCGGCGGGCTCCGCCTCGGTCTCCTCCGTCACCCCCTTCGCCGCGCGGGCCGCCGCGGCCTTCTCGCGCGAGGCCTTTTCCTTCGCGTCGAGACGGTCCTGCTCCGCCTCCGCCTTCGCCTCCTTGAGGAAGTGAGCGGGGTGGTTGCAGATCTGCTTCAGCTTCACGAGCGCGCTCAGCACGAGTCCGCGGCGGCGAATGCCCTCGGCGAGATCGACCCGCTGGAGCATGTCGTTCACGACCGAGTCATAGAGCTGGGCCTGTTCGACGGTGAGCGGCACATGCTGCCGACTCTCGACGAGCGGCGGAAGATCGGTGATGACCGTCGGATCGGTCTTCAGGCGACGAAGGATGAAGGGCCGCACGAGATTGCGCAGCCGTTCCGCCTGGCGCTTGTCGCGGTGGCGCTCGATCGGGACCGCGAAGCGGCGGCGGAACTCCGCCTGCGAGCCGAGATATCCCGGCGAGCAGAACTCCATGATCGACCAGAGCTCGCTCAGTCGGTTCTCGACCGGCGTACCGGTGAGGGCGATGCGATGCGAGCAGCGGAGCGAGCGGATCGCGGCCGTCTGCTTCGTCGGCGGATTCTTGATGTGCTGGGCCTCGTCGAGCACGACGCGCCGCCAGTGGACGCGGGCGAGCGTCTCCTTGTCGCGGGTGACGAGGGCGTAGGTCGTGATGACGATGTCGCTCGCGAGGGCGATGCGCTCGAAGTGCTCGCCGGTCGGCCGCTCGAGGCCGTGATGCACATGGCAGACGAGCTCGGGGGCGAAGCGGGTGAGCTCGCGATGCCAGTTGCCGACGACCGACATCGGAGCGACGAGCAGCGTCGGACCGATGCGGGCCGGTCCCTCGCCGGGCACGAGCTGGCCGCCCGCCGCCGGCTGCGGATCGGTGCCGCGCTGGGCGCGCTCATGCTGCAGGAGGGCGATGAGCTGGATCGTCTTGCCGAGACCCATGTCGTCGGCGAGGCACGCGCCGAGGCCGAACTTGTCGAGGAAGGCGAGCCATGAGAGGCCCGCCTGCTGATAGGGCCGCAGCGAGCCCTGGAAGGCGGCGGGCTGCTCGATGAGTTCGAGCTTCTCCGAGCCGCCGCTCGCCCGCAGGAGATCGGAGACCCAGCCGGTCGAATCGAGTCCGAGGATCGGCAGGCCGCTCGTCGCCCCGTCGAGCCCGTGCGCGAGGCGCAGGGCCTCGAGGAGCGTCATCTGCCCGCCGGGATGTTCGGCGAGGAACTTGCTTGCACCCTGCAGGTCCTCCGGACGGATCTCGACCCAGCGGCCGTTCACCTTGAGAAGCGGCGAGCCCTGCGAAGCGAGGTCGCGGAAGGTGTCGAGCGTGAGCGGCTGGTCGCCGAGGGCGATCTGCCAGGTGTAGTTGACGAGGCTGTGCAGACCGAGCTCGCTGCGCCGCGCGCCGCCGCCCTGGGCCGCGCTCGCGTTGAGCGCGTCGGCGGGATCGCTGTCGATGAGGAGTCGCGCGCCGAGTCGGCTCGAGACCTGGCCCCACCAGCTCGGCACGAGGATCTCGAAGCCGGCCTCGACGAGAATCGGCCGATACTCGCGAAGGAACTGGTAGGCGTCGACGGTCGAGAGGTCGATGCCGCTCGGGGCGCTCTCGTCGAGCGCCTTCTCGATGCGCGGCCAGATGCGGCTCGCCCGACCGAGTTCGGCGAGCAGGATGTCGCCCGCTTCCTCGCCGTCCTTGCCGAGTCCGGCGAGGAGTCCCTTCAGCACGCCCGAGCCCTGTTCCCAGATCTGCTCCGCGTCGATGAAGACCGGCGGATCGTCGGTGGTCACGAGCTTGAAGCGCAGCCGCCACGAGGCCTTCATCGCCTGCTCGGGCTGGAGATCGCCTCCCGTGCCGTCGGAGTCCGGCTCGTTCAGCTCAAGACAGAGGCGAACGAGGCGACCCTCGGCGACATCGTCGAGTTGGGCGATCCACGCCCGCGCTCCGCGGAGGAGCGCCGTGTCCGAGCTGGTGATGCCCTTCACGACATCGTCGGTGCCGAGGAGGCCGGTGAGCCACGCGACATGCGGATCGCCCTTCGGATCGCGGTCCTCGATCGCCTCGCCGTAGTTCTCGGCGACGAGCGTCTGCCGGACGAAGGTGTCGGTCATCGCGACGAGCGCGCTTTCGAGGATCGGCCACGCCGCGCCGCGCAGCTCGTCGTTGGCCGCACGGCTCACGGCCGGCAGGCTCGCGAGCAGGGCTTCGAGCCGCTTCCCGCTCCGCTGGTCGGCCAGCCACGGGATCCACGCCGCACGGAGGCGGCCGGATCGCTCCTGCACGAGCGAGGGGATCACCCGCTGATCGCCGAGGAGTTCGACCGCAAGGTCCGCGACCTCCGGCCAGTATCCGACATCGTGACCGAGCGCCAGCCGCTCGCTGACGGCGCCGGCGTGGTGGTCGCCGGCGCCAGACTGGAGAAGCGACCCGAGCCGGGTGAGGAAGGTGAGCAGCCGGTCGGCGCGGAGGGCGACGGTCGGCACGATCGCCTGACCGGCGAAGGCCTCGGCGCGGGACTCGTCGTCGAGCGAGAGAAGATCGCTGAGGCGGTCGCTCGGCACCGGGACGCCTCCGCCGCCGTCCGCGGACTCGGCGGGAATCGTGAACGGGAGCGTGAGGCTCACCGTGTCGTCGGCCGCGACATCGCCATCGATGACGATGCCGGACGCCTCGAGCGCGGCCCGCAGCGCGATCGGTTCCGACGCGAACGGATGCATCGTGGCCTGGACCGTCGCGAGCTCGGATGCGGTGCCGGACGAGGATCCGCGGCCGCGCGACAGCACTGCCGCCGAAGCCGCATCCGTATCTTCGGCCCACAGGTGCAATGAGCCTTTCGTCCAGACAGCGTGGAGGACCAGCATCAGTCGCCGAATGATTGCGCCGGGATTTGAACCCGGGACCCGCGGTTTAAAAGACCGCTGCTCTACCGACTGAGCTACGCAATCTCAGGTCAATGGCCGCGCGGGTCTCGCGGGCATCGCTGGGGCATGTGCCGTCCTGTGACGACACTCGGCCCAGATCGGCCAGTCTACAAGACCCCGCGTTTATCGCCACACCCTTCGCACACTCTTCGCGTCCGTTTCGCCGAGTTGTCGGGAGCGGGGCAGGTCGGAGCGCCGATCGACGGAAGCCAAGGACCGACGGAGGGTTGGCCGCGCGACGCGCGTCGGGGAGCGCCGCCTCCGCCGAATCGCCGTCCCGCGCGGCGGGCGAGTCCTGCGCCAGGCGGCACCGCAATCGAGCGCAATCTGGCAAGCCTCACTGAACCCCCTCCGAAAGTCGTCCGATAAGGGCCCCGACTCGAGTCGCTCTTCCTTGAGGGGATTGCCATGCCGACGCCGTTCCGTAGCCCGATCTCTGCCGTCCTCCTGACCTCGCTCGCCGCCACCACCACGCTCGCACTCGTGGGCTGCTCGACCTTGGAGACGGCCTTCGGCTCCCCGGCGGGAAAGCCCGCGATGGACGAGCGCCCCGAGACCGACGCGAATGGCGCGGCGTCGACGGCGCACGCCGCCCGCGCGGGCCAGGCTCCCAACGCGATGCCGATCTTCAGCGGCGGACCGGAGCAGTCGACCGAGCGCGGACTCCGATCGAATGTCGTGAGCGTCGGGCTCTACGGAGAGACCGCGCCGGGTGAGACCCCGATCGTCGCGCTCCAGGGCGAAGGCAACATCCGGCAGGTCTCCTTCGCGGCCGAGGGCGGTGACTTCACCCCCGATGTCGACCGTACCGGGCAGTTCCTCGTCTACGCGTCGAAGCAGCACAGCGAGAGTTTCGATATCTATCGAAAGGCGATCGACGGTCGCACCGTCACGCAGATCACGAGCGATCCGAGCGACGACATGATGCCGTCGATCTCGCCCGACGGCCGGCGCATCGCGTTCGTCTCGAACCGCACCGGCAACTGGGACATCTTCACGATGTCGGTCGAGGGCGGCCCGCCGACGCAGATCACCTTCGAGTCCGACGACGAGGTCCAGCCGACCTGGTCGCCGGACGGCCGGCAGCTCGCGTTCGCCCGCAAGAACGCCCGCACGAGCCGCTGGGAGATCTGGACCGCAAGCGCATCCGAGCCATCGGGCTCGACCTTTCTCTGCGAGGGATTCCTCCCGCGGTGGTGTCCCGACGCCTCGCACAACTGCCTGCTGTTCCAGCGCGCCCGCCAGCAGGGGAGCCGCTTCTACGGCATCTGGACGATCAAGCTCCACAACGGCCAGGCGATGAACCCGACCGAGATCGTGAGCGCCCAGAACGCCGCGATCATCCAGCCGAGCTGGTCGCCCGACGGCAAGCGCATCGTCTTCACGACGGTCGTCGATCCGATCGCCCAGTCGGGTGACCTGCCCGAGCAGAGCGATCTCTGGGTGGTCAATGTCGACGGCACCGGCCGCGCACGCCTCACCGGCGGGCATTTCCGTAATATGCAACCGGTCTGGGGCGGCGACGATCGCATTTATTTCGTCAGCAACCGCGCCGGCGTCGAGAACCTCTGGAGCGTGAGCCCGTCGAGCGTCGAGCCGATGATGCCGGCGCCGGGCGGAACGCCGAGCGGCGAGGTCGTCAGCGTCCCGACCGAGACCGACGGAGCGGCCGGGACCGATCCCGCCGAGCACGGCGGCGCCGGCGAAGGCCACTGAGCGTCTCCGGCGAAAGTGGACGGTGCGAAGCGGATTGTCCGATGGGTTGGACGAGATCGTCGGTGGCTGTCGGCCGCCGTCGGATGGGTCTCCAACCCTGGCAGGATGCCTCCGTGATGACCGTCTCCCTCCGCTGCCCCCCGCGTGCCGTCGCCGTCGCGTTGCTTCCCCTCTGCCTGCTGCTGACCGCCTGCGCCGCGCAGGAGAAGCTCACCCCGCCGGTCGAACATCGAAGTCCCTTGGCTGGCGAGCGCACCTGGGCGGTCGTGCCCTTCGCGAACGAGAGCGGCGTGAGCGCCGTCGACACGCTTGGGATCTCCGACGACTTCGTCGCTGAGGTCGAGGCGGTCGAGGGGCTCCGCTGCATTCCGCTCAACCGCTCGATCACGGGGCTCCGGTCGCTCGGCCTCGCCCAGATCCGCAGCGATGCCGAGGCCCGGGCCCTTCTCCGGGTGCTGCAGGTGGACGGCCTCGTGGTCGGCTCGATCACGGCCTATGACCCCTACAAGCCAATGACCTTGGGCATCGCCGCCCAGGTCTACACCGTCGATTCGCCCGCTCCGACGGCCACCGATGTCGGCGAACTCACCATGGCCGTCACGGAGCGGGGGGCCGCCGAACGGGCCCGGTTCGGACCGGCGGCTCAGGCGTCGCGGGTGTACGACACCCGGAACCACGATGTCCTCGAGCGGGTCGGCCGGTACGCGGCCGGTCGCCACGACCCCAAGTCCGGGATGCGGGAGTCGGTCTATGTCCACTCGATGGACGCATACAGCCGGTTCGTCGCCTTCGAGGTGGTCGGATCGCTGGTCGGAGGACTTGCCCCTCCGCCCGAGGCGATCGCCGCCGAGGGCGACTCGCGCCGCTGACCCCGTCCCAGAAAAGCGGGCCTCCGACGCTGAATCCTGCGAATCCTCGCCGGGTGGGACTTGACTTTTGGCGTCGCGCTGGCCCGATAGCTGGATAGGAAGGGACTCCTGACGGGACTTTGGGGGAACTTTTGGGCGGACTTTCGGGTGTCCAATAAAGGGATTCAACTCCGGAGCCCGAACGACCGATAGCGAGAGGACCCAACGGACGCATGGACGCGGTCGGTGCCGGTGCACCGGTCCGTCTTGAGCGTTCGGTGGGACATCACGCACGACGGCGACGACGGCGGCGGCCCGGTGTGGGCGCGTCCCGATCGACCGGGCCGTTGCGCACCTCTCCGGATCCGCACCCGCTCTCGCGGAGGGAGCGCCCGACGGGACCCATCTCGGGTCGTACGCCATGGGGTCGAACACCATGCATGACAACCTTCCCATCGTCCAGCAGTTCCTCTCGTACCTGATCGACGAGCGGCACTTCAGCCCCTACACCTCGCGGTGCTACGGCCTGGACCTTCGGCAATACAGCGACTACCTCGCCGAGCGATTCGGCGTGAAGCATGACGAGGCCGCCGAGCGGAACGCCTGCGAGAAGCGCGACACGAAGTCCGCGACCGTCACGGCCAAGATCCTCGTCGCCGACATCGAGACGATCCGCGCGTTCCTCGCCAAGATGGGCGAGCAGAACTACTCCGCGGCGACGATGGCCCGCAAGATCGCGACGCTCCGCTCCTTCCACAAGTGGATGGAGAAGCGCGGTCATGTCCAGAACAACCCGATGCTCATGATCCGGACGCCGAAGCAGGCCAAGCGCCTGCCGAAGGCGATCACCGTCGATCAGGTCGAGCGTCTGCTCTCCGCCCCCGACGACCGCGATCTCCTCGGCGCCCGCGACCGGGCGATCCTCGAGACGCTCTATTCGACGGGCATCCGCGTGAGCGAGGTCGTCGGCATCAACCGCGCCGACGTCAACGACGCGGGCGAGTCGATCATCATCCGCGGCAAGGGGCGGCGCGAGCGCATCGTCCCGCTCGGAAGCCACGCCCTGCAGGCCCTTCGGCACTATGTCCAGATGCTCGACGGCGAGCTCTCGAAGGCCGGTCTCGCCGCCGATCCCGACGCGCCGCTCTTCGTCAACAAGCACGGCACGCGACTCTCGAGCCGCTCGGTGCGCCGCAAGGTCTCGAAGTACCTGACGCAGGTCGGCCTCGATCCGGACATCTCGCCGCACACGATCCGCCACAGCTTCGCGACCCACCTCCTCGACAACGGCGCGGACCTCCGCTCCGTGCAGGAGCTCCTCGGTCACCAGTCGCTCTCGTCGACGCAGGTGTACACGCACCTCACGACGCAGCGGATGCGCGACGCCTACGACAAGGCCCACCCGCGCGCCGAGGCGAGCTGAGGTCGTCGCGACGGCGGGCGAACTCTGAAGCTGCGCGCCGCGGTCGGCCGATAACCCGTCCGCATGTTCGGCGCAACGACGATCCTGAGCGAGCCCTCCGCGCGCGTCGCGGCCGGTGATTGTCTCGACCTCCTGCGGGGCGAGCCCGACGGCAGCGTCGACCTCATCTATCTCGATCCGCCCTTCAACACGGGGCGGACGCAGCGCGCCGCGGCCGCCGCGTTCGAGGATCGGTTCGCCTCGACGGCGGACTACCTGGCCTTCCTCGCTCCGCGCCTCGCCGAGTGTCGGCGCCTCCTCCGCGACAGCGGCTCCATCCTCGTGCACTGCGACTGGCGCACGAGCCATCGGGTGCGATGCCTGCTCGACGATCTCTTCGGCGAGGAGCGCTTCGTCAACCACCTGATCTGGAGCTACGGGCTCGGCGGCTCCAGTCCGCGGACCTTTGCCCGCAAGCATGACGACATTCTTCTGTATGCAAAGACCGATCGCTATTACTTCGAGGCGCCGCGCGTGCCCGCGACCAGTCAGCGGCTTCGCGGGATGACGAAGAAGGCGACCGATGTCCTCGACATTCCCTCGCTGAACAACCTCGCCCACGAGCGGGTCGGCTATCCGACGCAGAAGCCCCTGGCGCTGCTGTCGATGCTCGTCGAGGCCTGCTCGCCCGCGGGCGGCACGGTGCTCGATCCATTCTGCGGCAGCGGCACCACGCTCGTCGCGGCCGTCCGCGCCGGACGCCACGCGATCGGCTTCGACATCAGCGAGCGAGCGGTGCAGGTGACGGAAGGGCGGCTGGAGGCTCCGCGACGATCTCTCGAAGCCGATCGACGATCGGCATGAGTTCGTCGTGATCCTTCGCCACGACGGTGACATGCCCGAGCTTGCGCCCCGGCTTCGGATCCTTGCCGTAGAGATGCAGGTGCGCGCCCGGCACATCGAGCAGGGCGTCGATCGGGGGCACCGTGCCGATGAGATTCACCATCGCCGCCGCGCCGCGCACGCCGGCACGGCCGAGCGGGAGGTCGGCGACGGCGCGGACATGATTCTCGAACTGGCTGGTGATCGCGCCTTCGATCGTCCAGTGGCCGGAGTTGTGGACCCGCGGGGCCATCTCGTTGGCGACCAGTCCCTCGTCGGTGACGAAGAACTCGACCGCCAGCGTGCCGACATGGTGAAGCGCCTCGGCGATGGCCCGCACATGGGCCTCGGCGGTGCGCCGCAGCTCGACGCTCGCGGTCGGATCGGGAGCGATCGAGACGCGAAGGATGCCGTCGCGATGGGTGTTCCAGGTGAGCGGATGGGCCTCGAACGCGCCGCCGCGGCTGCGCGTCGCGACGACCGAGACCTCGCGCTCGAAGGGCACGAACGCCTCGTAGATGCATGGGACCCGGCCGAGGGCCTGCCACGCGGGCGCGAGCGCCGCGGCCGAACGGATGACCGCCTGTCCCTTGCCGTCGTAGCCGAGCCGCCGCGTCTTCAGGACGCCGGGCAGTCCGACCTGGGCCAGCGCGGGGGCGAGATCCGCCTCGGCGCTTACCGCCGCGAACCGCTGGACGGGCACGCCACAGCGGCGGAAAAACTCCTTCTCGCTGATGCGATCCTGGGCGATCGCAAGCGACTTCGCGCCGGGCGCGAGGCGCGCGTGTCGCTCGAGGTACTGCGCGGCCGATGCGGGCACGTTCTCGAACTCGTAGGTGACATGGGCCGCGCCGGCGAGGAGCCGATCGAGCGATGCCTCGTCGTCGTACGCGCCGCGGACCATCTCGCCGACGGCCGCGGAGGGGCAGTCATCGTTGGGATCGAGAAAGCGGAAGCGCATGCCAAGCGGAATGCCCGCGAGCGCGATCATCCGTCCGAGCTGTCCGCCGCCAACGACGCCGATGAGCATGGTTGCCTGTCGTCCTTTCGCGAGTGGAGGCTCAGTGACCGCCGGAGACCGCGCCGGGAATCGGCTGGGCGAGCACCTGGTCGGTCTGGTCGCGGCGGAAGCGCTCGTACGCCGCGGCGATCGCCGGATGGGTCGCGCCGAGCATCGAGGCGGCGAAGAGCGCCGCGTTGATCGCGCCGGCCCGGCCGATCGCGAAGGTCGCGGTCGGCACGCCACCGGGCATCTGGACGATCGAGAGCAGGCTATCGACGCCGTGGAGCGCCTTGCTCTCGACCGGCACGCCGAGAACCGGAAGGAGTGTCTTCGACGCGCACATGCCCGGGAGATGCGCGGCACCGCCCGCGCCGGCGATGATCGCCCGCAGGCCGCGGCCCGCGGCGGACGCTGCGTATTCGAAGAGGAGATCGGGCGTGCGATGGGCGCTCACGACGCGGCACTCATGCGGGACTCCGAGGCCTTCGAGCGTCTCGGCCGCGTGCCGCATCGTCTCCCAATCGCTCTGGGAGCCCATAATCACGCCCACCAGCGGCTCGCCTCGCGATGTGGCGCCCGATTGGTTGCCCGATTGGTTGCCGGATTGGCTGCGGGGGTGGTTGCGGGCCGGGGGTGAGGGCTGGTCGTTGGGCATGGGGGGAGCGGCGGGTCCGAACGCCGGGAGGAACCGGGAATCGGGCGTTCCGGTCACGCCGATCGTCGCATGGTAGCGATCCCGTTCCGCTACGATGCTCGGCCTTTCATTCGCGTCGGATTCGGATCGGACCGATCCGACGCGACCCCCACGAACCCCCGCGTCGCGGTCGGCCGGAGGGGATACGACGGACCGGAGCGAACCATGGCATCGATCGTCATCAACGGTGAGACCGTTCACCTCCGCGAGAGCACGCTGAAGGACTTCCAGCGGTTCGCGGAGATCACCTGGCAGCGCCTCCGTCCGGACGCCACGATCCGCCAGTCGGTCGGGACCATCCTGCTCGACGCGATCCTCCAGGGCCAGAAGATGGAGGACTCCGTCGTCCAGACCGTTCTCTGGGCCCTGCACGATCTCGGCGTGGCGAAGCTCGAGTACGACCTCGAGAAGAAGACCATGAACCTCACCGAGGTGAAGGACACCGAGGCGAGCCGCGGCGGCGAGGGCGCGATGGCCGTCGCCGCGTGCGAGACGGGCCGCGCGTATGTCGCGGCCCTCGCGAACGCCCAGCAGCGGGTGATTCGCTTCAACGGCCAGCCCTTCCGCGTCTTCCCGCAGAACCGCGAGACGCTTCAGCGGGTCTCGAAGATGATCCACGCCAACCGGCTCGTGAACGAGGATCTCGTCTTCACCGCCTGCCGCTCCGTCGGGGCGATGCTCCAGCAGGGCAAGGCCCAGAACGATCCCGAGTTCCTCGCTGCCGTCGAGATCGTCACCTCCTTCGGCGTCGCCGACATCGTGGTCGATGTCGAGTCGAAGAAGCTCGGCATCCGTCAGTTCAACGAGGCGAACGCGATGGCCACCGCGCTCCTGCAGGGCGCGATGCCCAAGCAGGTTCAGCAGGTGCGCGAGCGCGTGCGCGGCTGGCAGGAGCAGCTCCAGTCCGGTCAGCTCACCGGCGCCCCGGGCCAGCCCCCGGCGCGCGGCGCCGCCCAGCGGCTCCTCGTGCCGCCGGTCATCGGCAGCCGCCGAAGCACCCGTCGCCGCGGCTGATCGCGGTCGTCACGAAAAGAGCTTGAGCAGCAGCACGATCGTCGTCACCCCGCAGGCGATCGCATTGGTCACCCAGACCGTCGGTTCGCGCCACGCGCGACCGACGGCCGTCCACAGCGCGCAGTTGATGATGAGGAGGATCGGCGCGTGCGGAAAGAGGTTCATCGCCGAGGCGATGGTGCCGGTGACCCCGAAGCCCATGCCGAGCCATTTCAGGACGACGACGATTTCCGAGTCCTTGCGCATGCGAAGGCTCGGGACGATAGCAGCTTCGGCGGCCGTACAATCGTCGCGTGACTTCCACCGGCACCACCCACGCCCCAGCGTCGAGCGCATCGGCGCCATCCGCCGCCGCCTCGGCGGTTCGCACCTACGAGGAACTCTGTAGCGAGGCCCGCTCCAGGGTCCGCGAGGTGACTCCGCAGTGGCTTGCCGCCGAGTTCACCCGCGCCGAGAGCGCGCCGATCACCCTCATCGATGTTCGCGAGCCCGACGAGTTCGCCTCGAAGCGCCTGCCTCGGGCCCTGAGCCTTCCGCGCGGTGCGCTCGAGAAGGGCATCGCCGCGATCGCCTCGCCCGCCGCCCGCATCGTCGTCTGCTGCCAAACGGGGAAGCGCAGCGCGCTCGCCGCCGACACGCTCCAGCGCATGGGGTACGCCGATGTCGCGACCCTCGCCGGCGGCGTCGAAGGCTGGGATCGCGCGTCCCTGCCGACGGAGGGGTCGGCCCGCGCTGCCGACGCGACGGTGAACCACGCAGACTGGGCATCGATCCGCGCCGACTTCGGCATCACCGAGCGGATCGTCCGCACCGCAAGCGGCATCGAGCGGCCGCTCGTCTATCTCGACCATGCGGCCAGCACCCATCCGCCGTCGACGGTCGTCCGCGCGTACGCCCAGTTCCTCGAGCGCGAGTACGCGAATGTCCATCGTGCGACCTACGCGCTGGCCCGGGCCGCGACCGATCGCTTCGACGCGGCGTTCCACACCTGCGCCCGCTTCGTCGGCGGCAATCTCACCGACGGCTGCGTGGTCTTCACCGCGAACACGACGCACGGCTGCGATCTCGTCGCCCATTGCGTCGATCACCTTCCGGGACAGGTGATGGTCACCGATCTTGAGCACCACTCGAATGACCTGCCTTATCGCAAGCGCGGCGAGGTCGTCCGGGCTCGCATCACCGCTGAGGGACGCCTCGACATGGGCCATGTCGAAGAGCTTTTCCGCACGCATCGCATCAAGCTTCTCTCGGTCACCGGCGCCGCGAACGTCACCGGTTGGATGACGCCGCTCCGCGAGCTCGCCCGACTCGCCCACCGACACGGCGCGCTCATCGCGGTGGACGCGGCGCAGCTCGTCGCCCATGTTCCGATCGATGTGCGAGCGGGCCACCCCGACGAGTCGATCGACTTCCTCATCACCGCCGGCCACAAGGCCTATGCCCCCTTCGGCATCGGCTTCGTCTACGCGAAGCGCGCCCTCCTCGACGCCGCGGCGCCCTACCTGCCGGGCGGCGGCACGGCCGCGACGGTCACCGAGCGCGGCGTCGATTTCCTCGCGAGCCCCGACCGGCACCAGGGCGGCACGCCGAACATCGCCGGCGCCATCGCCTTCGCCGAGATGCTTCGGTATCTCTCGGCGGTCGGCATGGAGCGCGTCCGCGAGCACGAGCTCGAACTCATGCGGATCGCCTGGCCGCGGCTCAGGGCCATGGGCGGCATCACGCTCTACGGACCCGATGCGCTCGAGGAGCGCGTCGGCATCATCACCTTCAATGTCGACGGCGTGAACGACATGCTCACCGCGGCGGTGCTCGGCGAGGAGTTCGGCGTCGCGGTGCGCAACGGCCGCTTCTGCGCCCATGTGCACGCGGCGAATCTCATGCGCACGCAGGGCGGGCACACGCCGGCGGGCGACGCGCCGCCGAGCGCGGTGCGGGCGAGCTTCGGCATCTACAACGACGCGAACGACGTCGAGCGTCTGCTCGAAGCGATCACCGCGGTGCGCGAGCACCGATGGCGGGGCAACTATCGCCAGCGGTCGAGCGGCATGGTCGAGGCGGAGCGGCAGTGGGGCGGACGCTGCGCCGACGCGTGGATGGAAGGCGCCGGCCCGTCCGAGTGACGCTCCGCGCGGGCGCGATCGGGCCAACGAACGAACTCGCCGCCGACTCCTGCCGCACCGCCTCGTCGAACGAGAGGGGTGCGGGACGAGCCGACGGCGCGTTCGCCCTGTGAAACGCTCCGGTCTCTCGGAGCGGGTGTGTGTGTCGCGTTACGGAGCCGCGGTCGATCCCTCGGCCTCGGCTCGCTGGGCCCGGTAGAGACGCTCGCGCTTCTCCGCCGAAAGCGCCGCGAACTGGCGGGCGTCGGCGACCGAGCTGCAGTAGACGGGGTTGACGCCGACGAGCGCGTGCGGGCTCGATTCGCTCACCGGCTCGCCGGAGATCGGACAGTGCATCTGTCCGCGGGCCTTGCCGTCGACGCCGCCCGTGGCCTGCGGACGGCCGCTCGCGCATCCGCCGAGCGTGGCCGCGGCCGCGATCGTCGCGGCAACGAGAAGGGCGGAGGGAACAACGCACATGGGGGCTGAACGCATCGTGAGGACCTCGGCGGGAGGATGAACGGACTTCGGGGACTCGCTTCGTGGCGCGGAGCGCCGGATCGCCGACGCCCGGAGCCAGTGTCGCGAGCGGGGCGGATCGCACAACAAGATCCGGCGTCGATCGCGCAAAGGACAACCGGACCTTTGCGCGATCCAAACGCAATGCGTCAGGGTTGCGTCAAGGCCGCGCGGGCACACCAGCGGTTTTGTGTTCGCTTTGCGCTAAGAGGCCGCTTCGTCCCTGCAAGCGACACCGAAAATGTCCTGCAAAACAAGTCGTTTTGGCGCGCTCGAATTGTTCAGCCGACAAGCCGCGTCGCATCGCCGTCGGATGAGGCTCACGCATGCGCCGATCGGTCGTATGGTCCGCACCTCGTTTCAGACTTCCGCGCCGCGACCCGGCCGGAACCAACACACAGGAGTTGCAAGATGTATCGAACCGGGTGGACCGGCCTGCTGGCCGGCGTTTCGTCCTTCGCCCTCGTCGGCGCCGTGCAGGCAGCCGGCAGCGACGAGGCCCTGCGACAGATCGAGGAGCTGCGCCGACAGAACGAGGCGCTCGCCGCGAAGGTGGCGCGTCTGGAGGAGGTCGCGGGCAGCGAGGGAGCGTGGCTCACCGAGGAGCGCGCGGGCCAGATCCGCGGCCTCGTGCAGGATGTCCTCGCCGACGCCGATGCGCGGGCGAGCCTCCAGGCCGACGGCGCGACCGCCGGCTGGAACAAGGGCTTCTTCCTGGCGAGCCCGGACGGCAGCTTCAAGCTGAACATCAAGGGGCAGGCGCAGTTCCGCTGGGCTGCGAACTTCCGCGACATCCCCGACTCCGTGACCGGCCAGACCGAGCGGAACTACGGCTTCGAGAATCGGCGCACGAAGCTCACCTTCAGCGGCCATGTCATCGATCCCTCGCTGACCTTCGAGATCAGGCCGGTCTTCAACCGCTCGAGCGTCTCGATCTCGGGCGGCGACCAGACGCTCAGCAGCCGCGATGTGAACGGTTCGATCGAGGACATCTGGGTGCAGAAGGGCTTCGGCAACGGCTTCTCGATCCGCGGCGGCCAGTTCAAGGCCCCGTTCCTGCGCGAGGAGCTCGTCTCCGGCGGCTCGCAGCTCACCGTCGAGCGCTCGCTCGTCGCCGACACCTTCACCACGAAGTTCTCGCAGGGCGTGCAGCTCGAGTGGGAGCAGGATGCCTTCCGCGTGACGGCGTTCTACGGCGACGGCCTGCGGGCGAACCGCGTCGGCCCGACCACCGGCAGCGGGGCGATGAGTGACTACGGCGGGGCCTTCCTCACCGACTTCCAGACCAACGACACCGACTGGGCCTTCGCCGGCCGCGCCGAGCTGAAGCTCGCCGGTCAGTGGAGGCAGTTCCGCGATCTGACGAGCTTCCGCGGCGAGGAGTTCGGCATGCTCCTCGGCCTCGGCGCGATGGGCCAGAACCTCCGTCCGAACAACGCGAACTCCGCGGGCGTCGAGGACATGTTCGGCCTGACCGCCGATGTCACGGTGGACTTCGGCGGCGCGAACCTCTTCGCCTACGGCGTCTATCGTGAGGTCGGCCTGAACGCCGAGCGCGCGACGCGTAGCGGCGGCAGCGAGGACAGCCTCGCGCAGTGGGGCTTCGTCGTGCAGGGCGGCTTCTTCGTCTTCGACGATCTCGAGCTCTTCGGTCGCTACGAGTACGGCGATACCGACAGCGACCAGTTCCGCACCGCGAACCTCCTCGCCAACGGCGAAACGGCATCGGTGGTCACGATCGGCGCGAACTGGTACCCGCTCGGCTATGCGAACACCGGCCTGAAGTGGACGACCGATGTCGGCTTCGCGCTCGACTCCGTCGTCGACTTCAACTCGAGCGGCGGCAACTGGCTCAGCGACCAGACGGGCACCGGCGCGTCGACGAGCGACGGCCAGTTCGTGATCCGCTCGCAGATCCAGCTTCAGTTCTGAGTCGCGTCCCGCACGGGATCCGACCGCCATCCGAACGAGAGGAAACGGGGCCCGGACGCATGTCCGGGCCCCGTTCGATGGACGAGGGATCTCATCGGACGCCGTAGCGCAGCAGCCGCAGCGCGTTCAGCACGACGACGACGGTGCTGCCCTCGTGCATGATGACCGCGACCGGCATCGGGAGGAGTCCGAGCGGAGCGAGCGCCGAGAGCACGACGACGACGCCCATCGAGATGGCGATGTTCTGGATGACGACGCGCCGGGCGGCGTGGCTCAGTCCCATCGCGAAGGCAAGCTTGCGAAGGTCGTCGTTCATCAGGGCGACATCGGCGGCCTCGAGCGCGACATCGGTCCCGCCGGCGCCCATCGCGATGCCGACATCGGCGCTCGCGAGGGCCGGGGCGTCGTTCACGCCGTCGCCGACCATCGCCACCGTTCCGTGCTTCGCCTGCAGGCGGCGCACGCCCTCGATCTTGCGTTCGGGCAGGAGCTCCGCCTCGATCTCGTCGACGCCGACCTCGCGGCCGATCGCGTCGGCCACCTGTCGGTTGTCGCCGGTGAGCATCACGACGGCCCGTACGCCCGAGCTCCGCAGCGACGCGAACGCCTCGCGGGCCTCCGCTCGCGGTCGGTCCTGAAGCCCAAGAATGCCGAGGAATCGATCGTCCACGGCGACGACGACCACGGTGCGAGCCGCCGCCTCGAGCCGCGCGCACTCGGCGCGAAGCCGCTCGTCGGCGCGCGGTCCCTCGCCCTCGTCGAAGGAGCGCGGACTCGCCACGATCACGCGGTGTCCGTCGATCGTCGCCGCGATGCCCTTGCCCTTCTTCGCCGTCGCCTCCGCGGCGGTCGAGGGGCGGATTCCGCGCCGCGCGGCCTCGGCGAGCACCGCCGACGCCAGCGGGTGCGTCGAGAGACTCTCGACCGACGCAGCGAACGACAGCAGCTCCTCCTCCGTCGCGCCGGGGAACGCCACGACATCGGTCACCGCAGGGCGTCCGCTCGTGATCGTGCCCGTCTTGTCCATCGCCACCGAACGAACGGTCGCCAGCCGTTCGAGCGACGCTCCGCCCTTGATGAGGACGCCCTGCCGCGCCGCGCGGGCGATCGCCGCGAGCATCGCCGCGGGAGTCGAGAGTCCGAGCGCGCAGGGGGACGCGCCGACGAGGAGCGTCATCGCCCGCATGAACGCATCGGCGGGAGCGAGCCAGCCGAGCGCGGGCGGAATCGTCGCGACGGCGATCGTCGCGAGAATGACGCAGGGAACATAGATCCGCGTGAAGCGCTCCGCGAGCCGCTGCGTCGGCGCCTTCTGGCCCTCGGCCTCGGCGACCATGCGGGCCATGCGGGCCATCGTGGACTCGCTCGCGAGCTTGCGCACCTCGACGAGCAGCGCACCGTCGCCGTTCAGCGTTCCGGCGAAGACCGGCGCGCCGGGGGCCTTCGCGATCGGCATGCTCTCGCCGGTGATCGGACTCTGGTCGATGTCAGACTCGCCCTCCACGACGACGCCGTCGGCGGGCAGCCGTTCCGCCGGTCGCACGACGACGAGGTCGCCGATGACCAGCTCCTCGACCGGCACCTCGGATTCCGCGTCGCCGCGTCGCCGCCGCGCGACGGGCGGTGCGATGCGTCCGAGCGCGCTGATCGCGCTTCGGGCCGAGCCCATCGCGTGATCCTCGAGCGCGTGACCGACGGCGAAGAGGACGAGCAGGAGTCCGCCCTCGGCGATCTCGCCGATGATCGCGGCGCCGAGGGCCGCGACGATCATCAGGAAATCGATGTCGAGTCGCAGGCGCAGAAGCTGCTGGAGCCCCTCGACGACGGGGTGGTATCCGGCGACGACGAAGCAGACGGCGTAGGCCGGTCCCCAGGCCCAGGGCGAGAGGCCGGCGAGCTCGAGCAGGAATCCGAGGAGAAGAAACGCCCCGCTGATCAGCGGCGTCGCGAGCCACGCGAAACGGGCGAGCGGTCCCGACGCTCCCGTCGCGTGCGGATGGCCTCCCCGATGGTCATGGTGATGGCCATGGTGATGCCCGTGTCCGTGGCGATGTCCATGGTGAGCGTGATGATGATGGTGCGCGCCCATGCGAATCGCTCAGTCTACGGGTTCCTCCGCGACTCGGCGGATCACGCGCCCCACCAGCGCTCGAGCCACAGCGCGATGTTCATGGTCGGCCATGCGATGCGCCAGTGCTCGGCGCTTCGGCCGCGCAGGAACGCGATCGCCTCCGGCCGCAGCAGCGCTTCCGCCGCGGGTCGATCGAGGATGCCCTCGGCGTCGGCGATCCATCGCTCGAACGGAAGCGGGAAGCTCGCCTTCGGCCGAAGGAGCGGCTCCTCCGGGACGATGTCCGCGAAGGCGGCGCGGAGCACGCGCTTCGTGCGGGGGAGCGTCCGCGTCGCGACCGCTGCAGCGCCACCGGACGGCGATTGGGCCAGCGGTTCGGGCGGTGCATGAAGATGCATCGGTATGCGGGCCGCGATCTCGGCCACGCGCAGGTCGGCGAACGGCGTCCGTCCCTCGACGCTCGCGAGCATCGTCGCGGTGTTCAGGCGGTGCAGGAGCGACGGGAGATTCTGCCGGCGCTGAAAGTCGAGATGGGTCCTGAGCACACGCGGATCGCCGCAGGACTCGAACTCCGCGCGGAGCGACGCGGCGACGATCGCGGGCGAACCCGCGGCGGCGGTCCACTCCGGAGCGAGGAGCGCGTCGAACATCGACGGCGGCACCCACGCGAAGGTGGTCGCGTACCACTCCTCGACCGAAGTCGGATCGCCGGCTCGCGCCCGCTCGATCCATCGCGACGATTCGTCGAGCGCCGGGCCGTAGCCGGCGAAGAGCTCGTCCGCTCCCTCGCCGCTCAGCGTGACCTTCGCGTGCGGCCGAATCGCCTCGGCGACGGCATGGATCGCGACCTCATTCGGCGTCGCGAGCGGAACGCCGAGCGCGGCGACCATCGCCGGCCAGCGCTCGAGGAAGTGCTCGCGGCGGATGCCGACGGTGTGGTGATCGGTCCCGAGATCGGCCGCCGCTCGTCGGGCGACCGCGCAGTCGCCGTCGTCCTCGGGAAGGGCGCCCGCGCAGAATGTCCGAAGCGACGGATGCTGCCGCCGCGCGACGGCGCTCACGATGGTGCTGTCGAGTCCGCCCGAGAGCAGCGTGCAGAGCGGCACGTCGCTGACCAGATGCGCATCGATCGAACGCTCGACGGCCTCGCGGACGAGTGCAGTCGCCTCGTCCTCGGTCATGTCCGGTTCCTCGCGCGGCGCGGACCACCACATCGAGGCGTGCGTCGTCGGCGCATCGCCATCGAGCGCGACGCGGATGACCTCGCCCGGCCGCACGGTTCGCACGCCGGCGAAGAGCGTTCGTTCGCCCTGCGTGATCTTGAGCGCATGAAGGTAGTGCAGGACGGTGTGCCAATCGGGCTCGACCGCGATTGCAGGATGATCGAGGAGCGCACGCACCTCGCTCGCGACCGTGATCTCATGGCCGTGGATCGCGTAGACGAGCGGGATGACGCCGAGCGCGTCGCGGGCCATGAGGAGCGTCTGCGTTCGCGGGCGCCACGCGACGAAGGCGAACATGCCGCGCACGCGCCGCGGCGCCTCATCGCCCCACTCGGCGATGGCGTGGGCGAGAAGCTCGGTGTCCGAGCCCGTGCGGATGCGGCAGCCGCGGCGCTCGAGGGCGGCTCGGAGCGCGTCGCACTCGTAGAGCTCACCGTTGAAGGCGAGGACGATCGGACCGTCGCCGCGATGCGTCTCGGCGAGCGCCAGCGGCTGACGGTTGTCGGTCGGGCGGTTGATCGCGAGGCGGCGGTGGCCGATGTGCACCTGCCCGTCCGACCAGAGGCCCTCGTCGTCGGGGCCGCGGGCGAGCAGGCGATCCCGCATGCGGACCACATCGGCGGTGGACGCGCTGGGGGATCTCCCCCGTATCGACGCCGTGACAAGGATGCCGCACATGCGGCTTCTTCATCGGCGGAATGGCGGTCCGATCCGCCGCGAATCCGATGAAGCTCCCCCGAGACGCGCCACTTCATTGCCTTTCGGGGCTGCGGTCCGCATGATGGGCGACATGCTGACCACCGTGTCGTCGTCGTTCGGGGGGCTTTCCCGGCTCTGTTGCGGAGCGCTTGCGGCGTACGCGGTCGTGGCCGCTCCGATCGCTTCGGCGGCCACGGAGCCGTCGCTGCGGCTCGCGCCGGCGTTCCAGAACCATGCTGTGCTGCAGCGCGGCCGCACGATTCCGGTGACGGGCCAGGCGAAGCCCGGGGATCGCGTGACCGTTCGGTTCGCCGAGCACACGCTGAGCGGTCTGGCCGGAGCGGACGGGCGCTTCCGCGTCGAGCTGCCGCCGCTGGAGGCGTCGTCGGTCGGGCGCAGCCTGACGGTGCGGGCGGCGAGCGACGAGTCCGATGTCGTCCTGAGCGATCTCGTCGTCGGCGATGTCTGGCTCTGCTCGGGCCAGTCCAACATGGAGTGGTCCATCGGTCAGTTGCCCGACGCGAACGCGGTGGTCGGCGCGGCCAACGATCCGCTCATCCGCACGCTCAAGACGCCGCATCTGCTGTCGTTCGAGCCGAGCGCGAGCGTGCCCGGCGCGTGGGTACCGGTCACCGGTGAGGTGGTGCGTCACTGCACGGCCATCGGCTACCACTTCGCGAAGGACATCCGCGCTGCACAGGGAGTGCCGGTCGGCATCCTCGACTGCTCATGGGGCGGCACGCGCATCGAGCCGTGGATTCCGCCCTCGGGCGCCGGAAAGGACGACGCGCTCGGCGCGGCGCGGCAAGCGACGCTCGATCGGCGCAACGGCGCCGACGAGCAGGCGCGGGCGCCGCGGCCGGAGGATCCCTGCGTGATGTGGAACGCGATGATCGCGCCGCTCGCGGACTTTCCGGTGCGTGGCGTCGCCTGGTACCAAGGCGAATCGAACGCGGGCGAGCCCGATCGCTATCGCCGGCTTCTTCCGCTCATGATCGACGCGTGGCGCGTCGAGCTCGGCGTGCCCGACCTTCCCTTCGCGGTGTTCCAGCTCGCGAGCTTCATGCCGCATCGTCCGGAGCTTCCCGTCGAGGGCGGATGGGCCGAGCTCCGCGAGGCGCAGCGCCTCGGCGCCGCCGAGCGCAACGCGGGACTCGTCGTCCTTCTCGACATCGGCGACGCCGCGGACATCCATCCGCCGCAGAAGGCCGAGGCCGGCCGTCGACTTGCGCTCTGGGCGCGGGCGACCGTCTACGGGGAGTCGATCGCCTTCAGCGGTCCCTCGGTGCGGGATGCGGTCCTGCGCGACGGCGCGATCGTCTGCTCGTTCGATCATGCGGCGGGGCTGGGCGGGCGCGGAGGCGAGCCGATTCGAGGCTTCGCGATCGCCGGCGCCGACGGCCGATTCGTGCGGGCCGAGGCGGTCGTCGAGGGCGAGCGCATCGTCGTGCGCGGCGCGGATGTCGCTCAGCCCGTCGAGGTGCGCTACGCGTGGCACAACAATCCGGAGGAAGCGAACCTCGTGAACGGAGCGGGATTGCCGGCGTCGAGCTTTCGGGTGGTGGCCGATGCGAAGGCGGGGGCCGCGAAGCCGTGAGCGTTCGTCGCCGCGAGCCGCACGCTGCCCGAGACGCGCTCCTGCGGGCGGCATCGCTCGCCTGCGCGCTGAGCGTCGGCGCGATCGCGCATGCCGACGGCCCCGACCTCGACGAGGCGCTCTCGAGCTTCTGCATCGACTGCCACGGCGGGTACTCGCGGAAGGGCGACCTTGACCTCGGACCGCTTCTCGGCGGTCTCGATGATGCGCCGCTGCGCGCCCTGCGGCTCGCTCGCGATCGGCTCCGTCGCGGCGACATGCCGCCGGAGGAGGAGGAGAGCCAGCCGAGCGCCGACGAGCGGGCGTCGATGATCGCCGCCATCGAGGCGGAGATGCTGCGGCGCACGCCTGAGGTGCCCGCCGGTCGCCCGACGATTCGGCGGGTGAATCGCGTCGAGTATCGGGCGATGGTGCTCGATCTCACCGGCGTCGATGTCGGCGCGGACTCGCCGCTTCCCGCGGATGATGTCGGCGGCGGATTCGACCATCTCGGCGATGTGCTGTCGATGGCGCCGCCGCTTCTCGAGAAGTATCTCGATATCGCCGAGCGCGTCGCGCTCGACGCCTGGCCCGATACCGAGGCGGCGTTCGCGGCCGAGCTCGACGGGGGCAAGCTCCAACTGCGCGGCGGCGGGCGCGTCGGCGAGCGCTCGACGATCGTCTGGTCGAGCGGCGCCGCGTACGCCGAGTGGGAACTGCCGCGCGCCGGCGACTATCGCGTGCGCTTCAGCGGTTACGGCGACCAGGCCGGTGACGAGCCGGTGAAGACGGCGATTCGCGACGAGCGCACGAGACTCGCATACTTCGATCTCCCCGAGCGACGCTCGGAGCCGGGACAGCGGACGGCGGTCGTGCGCCTGGGGGGCGGCATCCAGCGCGTCGGGATCGAGTTTCTCAATGATTTCTATGACGAGAAGGCACCGCAGGGTGCGCGCGACCGCAATCTGCATGTGCTCTCGCTTGCGATCGACGGTCCGCTTGATCCGGTCGCGCCGACCGAGGTCGTGACTCGGCTCGTGGAGCCTGAACCGAACGGCCGGCGTTCGCTCGAGCCCTTCGTTGCGGCCCTGGCCGAACGGGCGTTCCGTCGGCCGATCGATCCGTCCGAGCGCGATGCGATCGTGCGCCGCGTGCGGGCCGCGCTCGGCATCGACACCGACGCCGCGGCGCCGTGGCCGCTCCTCGCCCGCACGGCGATCACCGCCGTGCTCGTCGATCCCCGATTTCTTTTCCATGTCGAGCGCGATGCGGCGCCGGGAAGCGGCGATCGGGCGCTCGACGGGCACGAACTCGCCGCGCGGCTCGCGTCGTTTCTCTGGCGCAGGCTTCCCGACGAGGCACTCGTCGAGCTGGCGCGGAGCGGGCGTCTCCTTGAGCAGACGGTGCTCGATGCGGAGGTCGACCGCATGCTCGACGATCCGCGCGCGATCGCCCTCGCCGAACAGTTCGGCCAGCAGTGGCTCTTCATCCGCGGGCTCGACGAGCGACAGCCCGATCCGACGACCTTCGCCGGCGTGGACGCCGCGCTCCTCGCCGACCTGCGCGCCGAGACGACGCTCTTTCTCGACGCGATGATGCGCGAGAACCGGCCGCTCGCCGAGCTCTTCACCGCCGACTGGAGCTACCTCAACCAGCGCCTCGCGGCGCACTACGGCGTCGCCGGCGTCGACGGGGCGTGGCTGCGCCGCGTGCACTTCGGCGCGGCCCGCGTGCCGGGCCTGCTCGGCCACGCGAGTGTCCTCATCGCGACGAGCAATCCGACGCGAACGAGTCCGGTGAAGCGCGGGAAGTGGGTGCTCGAGGCGATGCTCGACGCGCCTCCTCCGCCTCCTCCACCGGGCGTTCCGCAGCTTCCCGAGGGCGACGGGCACGCCGGCGGCCTCAGCGTGCGTGAGTTGCTCGCCCGCCACCGCGCGGATCCCGCCTGCGCCGGCTGCCATCGTCAGATGGATGCCCTCGGTCTCGCGCTCGAGCCGCTCGACGCGGTCGGACGCCTGCGCGTGCGCGACGGCAACGAGCCGATCGATGCCCGCGGCGACCTTCCCGACGGTCGGCGCTTCGACGGCCCGCGCGAGCTCGCGTCGATTCTCGCCGCGGATCCCGGCTTCCGTCGGAGCGTCGCGCGGCATCTCTTCGTCTATGCCCTCGGGCGCACGCTCTCGGAGGAGGACCAGCTCGTCGTCGATGCGATCGTGCGCGGCCTCGCGCCCGACGCCGGCCTGCGCGATGTCGTCCGCGCCGTCGTGCGCAGCGAGCAGTTCCGCTTTCGTTCGCCGCCCCCGTCCGTTTCCGCTCAAGCCGCGAGCGACCGCTCGCATCCCGTGGAGGATCACCGATGAGTCATGTCGAGCGTCTCCCTGCGCTCTCCCGACGGGCCGTCCTGCGCGGGATCGGCTGCGCGATCGCGCTCCCGTGGCTCGAGGCGATGACGCCGACAGCGCGCGCCGCGGCGTCGGCGCACGCGCTCGCGGCGCCGAAGCGCTCGCTCTTCGTCTTCTTCCCCAACGGCGTCCATCGCTCCGAGTGGTTCCCGGCCGTCGGCCCGCTCGATCGGCTGCCCTCGAGCCTCGAGCCGCTCACGCGCCATCGTGCGCGCATCTCGGTGATCAGCGGGCTCGCCCATGTGAACGCGGAGCCGCAGGGCAACGGCCCCGGCGATCACGCCCGTTCCGCCGCGTGCTTCCTCACCGGCGCGCACCCGAAGAAGACGAGCGGCGCGGACATCACGAACGGCATCTCGATCGATCAGGTCATCGCCCAGCGTCTGGCCGGACGGACGCGCTTCGACTCGCTCGAGATCGGGCTCGAGCCCGGCATGACGAGCGGGAACTGCGATTCGGGCTATTCCTGTGCCTATTCGGCGAATGTCTCCTGGCGATCGCCGCACACGCCGATGGGCAAGGAGCATGATCCGCGCGTCCTGTTCGAGCGGCTCTTCGCGGTCGGACCGGCCTCGGAGAGCGCCGCCGCGCGGGAGCGCCGGCTGCGGGCGAGAAAGTCGATTCTCGACGGGGCGCGCGAGGAGGCCTCGCGGCTGAGCGATGCGCTCGGCGTCAGCGATCGGCGCAAGCTCGACGAGTACCTTGACGGCGTCCGATCGGTCGAGCGGCGCATCGAGTTCGCGGAGCGACACGGCGACGGCGGGACGGTGGAGGGACTTCCGGCGCGGCCCGCGGGCGTGCCGGCGGCGTGGGACGAGCACGCGCGGGTCATGGTCGATCTCCTCGTGCTCGCCCTGCGCACCGACGCGACGCGCGTCGCGAGCTTCATGCTCGCGAACGAGGGCTCGAACCGTCCCTACCCGACGATCGGCGTGCGCACCGGTCATCACGACGTCAGCCATCACGGCAACGACGGGGCGAAGCTCACGGACTACGCGCGCATCAACCGCCACCACACCGAGCAGGTCGCGTACCTGCTCGATCGGCTCGCGGAGGAGCGCGACGCGAGCGGCGCGGCCCTGCTCGATTCGACGCTCGTGCTCTACGGCGGGGCGATCGGCGACGGCGACCGCCACGACCATCGCGACCTTCCGATTCTCCTCGCCGGCGGCACGGCGGACGAGCCGCTCGCCGCCGCGCACGGCACGCATCGGGAGCTCGCGAAGGACGCGCCCCTCTGCGACGTCTTCCTCTCGATGGCGGCGCGGATGGGCGTCGAGCTCGATCGATTCGGGGACAGCCGCGCGCCCTTCGCGTGACCGTCGGTTCGGCGGCGCGCCGGTACAGTAGCGGGATGCCACACGAGGGACGCGATGATCGGGAGCGGCCGGAGCGGCCCGCGAAGAAGCAGTATTTCGCGCCGCGCGACCCGAATGTCCCGCGCGAGCGGCCGGGCGGGCCGAAGCCGCTCCGTCCCACGCAGCGACCGAAGCTGGGCATCTTCACCACGACGCTCTGGGAATATCCGAGCCAGCACTACACGAGCGACCGTGAGCTGACCGCGGAGGACATCGCCGAAGGCCGCACCCGCTTCATGCAGGGTGACAAGCACTATGTTGGCGCGACGCCCTCCTGGGTGATCTGGCAGGTCCTCATGCGCTATACCCGTCCGGGCGATCTCGTCGTCGATCCGATGTGCGGAAGCGGCACCACGCTCGATGTCTGTCACGACCTCAAGCGCAAGGGGCGCGGATTCGACCTCAATCCGCAGCGGCGCGAAATCCAAC
This sequence comes from uncultured Isosphaeraceae bacterium, assembly GCA_964395845.1. Classification (GTDB taxonomy): domain Bacteria; phylum Planctomycetota; class Phycisphaerae; order Phycisphaerales; family SM1A02; genus JAEUIT01. Next base: position 58,444 of record CAYNCG010000008.1, read on the forward strand.
TTGCCGACGCGCGGCGCCTGCCGCTGCCGGATCGAAGCGTCGATTTCGTCTTCGTCGACCCGCCCTACTCGACGCATGTCGACTACTCCGAGGATCCCCGCTGCATCGGGAAGCTCGACGCGGGCGGCGATGACGGCGGACGCGCGTACTACGAGGCGATGGACCGCGTGATTGGCGAGATCGATCGGATGCTCAAGCCCGGCCGCCACATGGCGCTCTATGTGAGCGACTCATGGCGCCGCACGCGCGGCGGCGCGCGCGGGGAAGGCGTCTTCATGCCGATCGGCTTCGAGCTCTTCGGCATGATGGCGCGGCGCTTCGAGCCCTGCGACATCGTCGCGGTCACGCGGCACAACGCGAAGCTCGGCAAGGGGAACTGGCACAAGGCGGCCGAGGAACAGAATTTCTTCCTGCGCGGATTCAATTATCTCTTCATCATGCGCAAGCCAGGGCCCTGGCGCGATGCCGAGGGAGGGGAGCGATGAGCGGGACGAGGGTCGAGGTGTCGGTCCGCCCGATCGAGCCGCGCGATCTCGAGGAGATTCGCGCGGAACTGCGGCGCAACTGGGGTTCGACGGAGATCTGGTCGCTCGGCCATCGGCATCATGCCGATCGGCTCCCCGGCTTCGTCGCCGAGGCGGAGGGAGCCTTCGCCGGGCTCATCACCCTCTGTCCGAACGAGGGCGGCTGGCAGATCGAGGTCGTGACGCTCAGTGCCCGCCGTCGCGACGCGGGCGTCGGCGCTGCGCTGCTCGCGCGGGCGGAGCGCTTCGCGCGCGAGGGCGGATTCCGGCGCATCTACCTGACCACCACCAACGACAACACGGCCGCGATGCGCTTCTACCAGCGGCGCGGCTGGCGACTTGCGGCGCTGCATGCGGGCATCGTCGATCGGGTGCGGGAGATCGAGCCCGACTATCCGAAGACCGGATTCGACGGCATCCCGATCCGCGACGAGCTCGAGCTCGACCGGTGGTTCCTCGACGGATCGGCTACGGCCTGAGCGCCGGTTCCGGCCGGATTTCGAGGAGGACGAGCGGGTGGGTGATCCCCGCGGGCCGCGCGTCGTCGGGCAGTTCGACGCGCCAGCGCTCGACGGCGCGCCCGTCGTTCACCATCGACGCGATCGCCCCCGGCATCGACTTCGTTCCCACCAGGACGAGCGCTCCGCGGCCTTCCGCAAGCGTCGCCCGGAGTCCATCCATCGAGTTGTCGCGCGGAGGAAGCGTCGACGCGACGACGGCGAGATGCGGAAGCTGCGGGGCGACGACGACGAGCGGCAGGTTGCGCTCGTTCCGCTCCTCGATCGCGCGGGTCGCGACCGATGCGATGCGGTCCATCGTCGCGCGGGGCACGACCGTGCCGCGACGCTCGACCGCGGCGTGGACGGCGATCGCGACGATCGCGACGACCGCGGCGATCCACGGGCGCGAGCGAACGGGCGAGAAGCGGTCGCCGAGGAGCCACCACGCCGCGACAAGCGCTGCCGGCGCGTAGACCGGCGCAATGTAGTCAGCGCGCTTGCCGCTCGAGAGCGAGAAGAGCGCGACGAGGAGAAGCGTCCAGAGCAGTGCGCCGAGGAGGACGGCGTGATCGGGCGAGAGGCGCCAGCGGCGCGGCGCGGAGCGATCCGGCGCCTCGCGACCGAAGAGGGCGAGGAAGCCGAGCAGGCTCGCGATCGACCAGGGCGCGAATCGGGCGATGAAGTACATCGGCATCACCGGGAGGCCGAGCAGGATCGCCATCGGGCCGTCACCGCCGCCCTCCGGGCCGTTGCCGGTGACGCGCCCGACGACTTCGCCGTAGATGAGCGTCTGCTTGAAATGCTCGATGTCGATCCACGCAGCCAACGCGTACCAGAGTCCGGCGAGACAGCAGGCGGGCACGGCGAAGAGCGCGGGGCGAAGCGCCGCGAGCGGAAGGAGCGAACGGTGGAGAAGGAGCGACAGGAGCGGCGGATACGCGAGGAGACAGACCGCGACCGGCCCCTTCGTCCACGCGGCCAGCGCGCCCATGAGCCAGAAGGCCAGTGCGTTGGCGATGCCCGGTCGATCGGCCGATTGCTCGCCGTGCGCGGCGATGGCCCTCGTCGCCGTCCACCATCCGACGAAGAGCACGAGGCAGAGGAGCATGTCCGGCCGGGCGAGATACCCGAGCTTGATCGTCGGGAACATCGCAAGCCAGGCGAGGGCGGCGAGCCAGCCCATGCCGCGCACGGCGCCGAGTCCGCCACGGGCCGCAAGCCGTTCGCCCCAGAGGACGAGGAGGCCGGCGGTGGCGAACATCGCGAGGACGCTCGGGAAGCGATGGGCGAACTCGCTCTCGCGCCCGGCGAGGGCGACGAAGGGGGCAGCGAGCCAGTTGTAGAGGGGCGGTTTCGTGGCCGGGAAGCCGTCGGCGTCCTGGGCGAGAATCCACGCGTCGCCGCCGCGAAGAAGAAGGTCGACGGTGTAGGCGATCGTCCGCGGCTGGGTCTGGTCCCAGAGATCGCTCGGGGCCGTGGATCGCAGCAGCAGGATCGCCACGCACGCGACGAGCGTGGCGACGGCGAGCGGCCAGAGCGCGGGCTGGCGCGGTGCGGTGTTCGCCGGATCGGCGCGGCGTCCGCCGGTTGTCTGATCGGGTGCGTCCACGGGCGGCGTACCGTACCGACCGGGAACCTGAAGCGGGCAAACGCATAGGAAGCGGGAGGAAGCGGGGGGAAGCGGCTCTCCGTGCTTCCGTTCCCGTGATTCGGGGCTAGAGTGACCCTGCGAATCCGGGACCGGCCGCGCGCCGCGCGTCGATCCGGCACGCACCCCACAGGAGCTATCGGGCGTGCATCAGAGCTGTTCCCCACCGCGCGGACACCGCGCGATCCGCTGTGCCATCGCCGCGACGGCCGCACTCCTGCCCGCTCTGCACGCCCACGCCCAGGTCCGCGTCGTGAACTGGAACATCGCGAGCGTGAAGGGGGACCCGCTCGCCATCCGAACCGCGATCGGCCTCATGGCCTCCGATGCGAAGCCGGGCTTCGCGACCGCTCCGGCGATCCTCGTCTTTTCCGAGGTGATGGCCGACGACATCAACGCCCTCGAGACGCAGGTGGACATGGCGATCCCCGGCGTCAACTACACGCGGGGTACCTTCACCACGACGCCGGGCGAGGACGCCGCGGGCGGTGCCCAGGCGGTCTTCTATCGAAGCTCGATCGTGACCGAGATTCCTGCCCTGCATGTCGACCTCGACACCGGCGCGGGGCGGAAGTCCGATCGGTGGCAGTTCCAGCTCGTCGGCTACACCTCGGAGCAGGCGAAGTTCTTCGTCTACGCCTCGCACCTGAAGGCGAGCCCCGGCAGCACGAACGAGAACGAGCGCCTCGCCGGCGCCCAGGTCGTCCGCAACAACGCCGACGCGCTCGCCGCGAGCACGCACATCATCTACTGCGGCGACTTCAACCTCTATTCGAACGGTGAGCCGGCCTACGCCGAGTTCCTGAGCGCCGGCAACGGCCAGGGGTTCGACCCGCTCGGCACCGGTTCGTGGTCGGGCGCCGCGAGCGCGTTCAAGCACACGCAGTCGCCGCGGGACATCGCCGCGGGCGGGCTCATCGGCGGCGGAATGGACGACCGCTTCGACTTCCAGCTCTCCTCCGGCGAGATGCAGGACAACGACGGGATCTCGATCGTGCCGGGCTCGTACCGGGCCTTCGGCAACGACGGCAATCATTTCGATCTCGCGATCAACACCGGCAACAATTCCTATTATCCGAGCGACATTCCGCTCTCGAACTTCCTCGCGGACGCGCTCTTCGACGCCTCCGACCACATTCCGGTGATCGTGGACTATCGCGTGCCCGGCGTGCTCAGCGCGTCGCTCTCGACGAACTTCGGGCGCGTGATCCAGAACGCGACGGTGACGCTGCCGGTCCTCGTGCAGAACGTCGCGGCCGGCCATCCGCTCGGCATCGACTCGCTCGAGGTGCAGGTCGTCGGCTCCGGCGTGCTCGGCGGATCGTCGACGGCGAGCGCGCCGATCGCTCCGGCGTTCGGTGTCGTCCAGGTACCGCTCACCACCGCATTCGTCGGATTCGCCTCCGGCAACGCCGTCGTGACGGCGCTGTCGCAGGCCGCCCAGAACGCGACCGTGAACCTCTCGACCTCCGGTCAGATCGTGCGGACAAGCAACGCGTCCTTCAGCGAGGCGCTCGATGTGGACGCGACGCTCGTCGAGCGCAGCGTGCCCGAGGGTTCGGGTCTCGTCGCGATCGAGGTGCCGATCCACAATTTCGGATTCAACGCCCTGCAGGCGCTGCTCGATGTCGATCTCGTCAGCGGGCTCGGCGACGGATTCGCCCTGGTCGGCGGGCTTGAGATGGACATCGGCGCGGTTCCGGCGACGCTCGAGCTGACCTTCGACGCGAGCGGCAAGCCGGCCGGCGTGTACCAGCGCGTCCTCACGGTGGGCGTGAGCGACGAGGACATTCCCGGGTCACTGTCGTCGCAGCTCGCGCTGACGGTCGCGGTGACGATCGAGAACGCGGGGAATCCCGCGGATCTCAACGGTGACGGCACGGTGAGCGGCGCCGATCTCGCGGTGCTGCTCGGCCAGTGGGGGGGACCCGGCACCGCCGACTTCGACAACAATGGCGTGGTGGACGGTGCCGATCTCGCCGTCCTCCTTGGCGCGTGGAACGGATGAACGATCGAACGGACGGACGCAGGACCATGACGACGGGCACTCGCTTGAACATCACTCCGGTCGCGGCAGCGTGCGCGGCCCTTCTCGCAACCTCGGCGTACGCCGACACGATCGTGCTGACCACGGTCGACGACAACACGCTCATCGAGGCGCCGAACGGCGCGTTCTCGCACGGCGCGTCGTACAACTTCTACGCCGGTCGCGTCGGGTCGAACGCCGAGGGCACGAAGCGCCGCGGCGCGATTCGCTTCGACTTCTCATCGGTGCCCGCGGGCTCGACGATCCAGTCCGTCACGCTCGAACTCTATTGCTCGAACGCGGGGCTCTCGACGGCGTTCCCGATCGCCCTGAAGCGCATGACCGCGTCGTGGGGCGAGGGTGCGTCCTTCGCGTTCGGCGGCGGCGGCGGGTCCTCCGAGCCGGGCGACGCGACCTGGCTCCATCGCTTCTATCCGAATGTCCTCTGGACGACCCCCGGCGGACAGTTCGTCGCGACAGCGAGCGCGACCCGCAATGTCTCGACGCCCGGCTGGTACACCTGGACCTCGACCGCGCTCCTGGTCGCCGATGTGCAGGGGTGGGTCAACGATCCGACGACGAACTTCGGTTGGCTGGTCCAGGGAAACGAGACGACGCTCAAGAGCGTGAAGCGATTCGACACCCACGAGTCGCCGAGCAACACGAAGCCGAAGCTCACGATCGTCTACGCCCCGCCCGCGCCGCTCCTCGGTGACCTGAACGGTGACGACATCGTGGACGCCGCGGATCTCGCGATCCTGCTCGGCGCCTGGGGCGGCGCCGGCCCGGCCGATCTGGACGCGAGCGGAACGGTGGACGCCGCCGATCTCGCGCTCCTCCTCGGCGCCTGGACTGCATGAGCGAGGACGAGTCGCGCGGGTAGCGCAATTCGTTCAACACAGAGGCACAGAGGGCCACAGAGAAGACAGTGACAAAAGGGGCTGCGCGTCTCAGCTGAGTCGCGCAGCCCCTTCTTCTATTCTTGTCTATGTCTTCTCTGTGGCCCTCTGTGTCCTCTGTGCCTCTGTGTTGAATCTGACCCCCCGCGTTACGCCGGGGGGACCATGCGGCCTTCGAGCCAGCTTCGCAGCCGGGCTGCGCCGAGGCTCTGTTCGCCCGCCTGCTGGGCGCTGAGGACGGCGAGATGCGCTTCGGTGAAGCGTCCCTGCATCGAGCGCCAGACGCCGAGGAGGACGAGCGCGTCGCGCGACATCGCAGCCTGACGCGAGGCGACCTCGGCGCTCTGCTCGAGGAGCCGGATGCGGTCGACGAGCTGCTGGCCGAGCGGCAGCGCCGAGACGATGCCCGGATCGGTGGCGAGCGCCTGACGCATCACGCTTGAGGCGCCGGCCATGTCGTCGAGCATCGCGAGCGAGATCGCGTAGCCGACGAGGGCCCGCGTGTTCGACGGGGCCGCATCGTGAAGCTGCGCGAAGCTGTCCGCGGAGCTGCGGGCGAAGCCGTTCGAGAGAAGGTCCCAGGCCTCGGCCTCGGCGGGCGAGCCGGCGGGCGGCAGGGTCGTGGGGAGCGTCGTGACCGGCTGCGTGAAGGTGGTGGACGAGCTCACCACCGTCGTCGGCGACCCGGTGTCATAATAATAATTGTTGACGGTGGTCACGCTCGGAACCGCGACCGTGGGCGTCCATGCGTAGACCGGCGTGCACCAGGTCGCGGGGACCTCGCGATAGACGATGTAGTTCGTGTACCAGGGGCCGCAGGGCGACCAACAGGGCTTGGCCCAGCGGTAGCGCGGCGGGCAGTGCACGACGACCTGGCTGCACCAGCCGTCCCACCACGGATCGTTCCAGCTCGAGCAGAGGGGCGAACCCCAATCGCTATAGAAGAGGCCGAACGAGAATCCGCCGCTTCCGAAGCCGATGCCGATCGAGAACCCGTCGCTGTACCAGCCGTCCCAGCAGGCCTTCGGGCCGCAGAGGGGCTTGCACCACGAGGGCGAGTAGACATAGTCGGGATGGCACCACGAGTCGTTCGCGTAGGTCACGTTCGTGACATAGTTCGTGGTGTTGTTGTTGATGATCGTGGTGTTGCCGCTCGCGTCGTTGACGATGACGGTGTCGCTCGGCGCAAGGTCCACGCCGGAGAGCTTCGATCCGACGATCGAGTTCGTCTTCGGAGCCTTGCCGAAGGTCTCGCCCGCGAGCGAGGCGGGATACTCGAAGTCGGGGTTCGCCCGATTCCGCATGCGGATCTTCTTGGCCTCGAGCGGATCGATCGCTCCGGCCGAGGTCACCGCGCTCGGGACGGCCGAGCCGGGCGCGCTGCGCGAGGCGACTTCGGCGGCGGGCCGGGTGAAGGGGCGACCGACCGGCGTCCGCTCGACGGCGGGCCGAACGGCGGGGGTGACGGCGGGCCGCTCGGGACGGGCGGGCTCACGGACGCGATCGGGCGTGCGACCCCGATCCCGATCTCGATCGGGTTCGCTGATGCGCTCGGGCGTGCGGTCGCGATCGCGCGTCGGGGGCTCGATCGGACGGGTGGGACGGGTCGCGGGCGGCACCTCAGGGCGGGTCGGCTTCGCGTTGCCGTCCGGCGCGGTGCTCGGCCGGGTCGGCCGGGGCGGAGCCGGCGCGGGCGTCGTGGGACGCTGCGTCGGTCGGTCCACCGAGGGCTTCGCGGGCTCGGGACGGGAGGGCGGGCTGACGCTCGGTCGCGAGGGAGCGGGCGTCGTGGGCTTTGAGGGCGCCGGCGTGGTCGGGTTCGACGGCCGGCTGGGCGGCGGCGTGACGGGGCGGCTTGGCGGCGGCGTCGCGGGCCGTGACGGCGGTGGGGTCGTCGGACGCGAAGGCGGCGGAGCCGTTGGACGCGACGGAGGCGCGGCGTTCTCGCGCACCGCCGGCGGGGCGGTCGGCCGCGAGGGCGCTTGGTTCACCTGCGGCTTGGCCTCGGGCCGCGATGGAGTCTTGGCGGGGGCCGACGGGCGGCTCGAAGGAGGCGGCGTCGACGGACGCGAAGGCGGGGGCGTTGCGGGCCGCGACGGCGGTGGAGCGGACGGACGCGAGGGCGGTGGCGTCGCGGGCCGCGACGGCGGGGGTGTCGACGGCCGCGACGGCGCGTTGCCGCCGCTTCGACCGCCCCCGTTGCCGCTCCCCTTGCCGCCGGACGACGGGCGCTGCGAGCCGCCATCCCGATCAGCCGACGCCACGCCGAACGCCTGTGAGGCGATCAGCGGTGGGGAGAGCAGGGCGCCGATCGCCAGCATCGCTGGCAGCGTCCGAAAGAGGGGGCGATCCGACGAGCGGATGGTGGACGACAGGGGCAGGCGGGACGAACGGCCGGACACGGCGAACTCCTCGACTTCGGGACGCAGCTCTTGTTCGGCAGCGCCCGCCTGTGCGAAACACGCACCAGGCATGGGGCCGCCGATGGATCGACACGCGACCGCGGAAACCCGCGGAACGGGCCAAGACGAATCTACGACGCGAACGGCCCGGACTCCATTCCGGCATCGCGACTGGAGCGGCAAAAGTTCTGCGGCCGCGCGTCGATCCGACGCTGACGGGACGCGAGGGCGGCGACGACGCCCGACGACCCCAACGAAAAACCCCGCCTGGCTTGAGCCGGGCGGGGTGTCGTGGACAGGCCGGAGCGGGATTTGAACCCGCGAATCACGGATTTGCAATCCGTTCCCTTAGGCCACTTGGGTATCCGGCCACTGCGTCGAGCGATGCTGCGATCGCTCGGGCCCCTCATCTTGGCAGACCTCTTCGGCAGCGTCAAACCAAGCCTTCGCAGAAGAGCTGACTTCCTGCATCCTTCGCGTTGTCACAGCCTCTCCACACGGCACCACGGCGATACGCTGTCCAGATCTATGGCGACCGCAGTTATACAGACCATCGATCGCGTCGCGTGCGTGCGGGTCGCGTGCGGGCGACGCTTCCGCGCGCTCGTGGCTGCGGGCTCGACGGGCTTTCTCCTCATCGCCTTGACCGCCTCGAGCGCCACCGCCTCGGCACAGACGCCGCCGGCGGCACCCGCCTCGCCGCCCGCGAACCTCCCGACTGCGGTGCCCGGTACGGAGCAGGCGAAGCGAACCGCGCCGCCCCTCCTCCGCGAGGGCAGCTTCATCAGCCGGACGCGCGGTCGCCTTGCGGAGGACAAGAGTCGACGCGAATGGACCTTCACCCCGGAGGCACTCGATCGAAGCGGACTCGCCCGCACGCTCGTCCTCCTGCCCAACGAGGTGCTCGGCGAGGCGGTGCGGGTCGCGCGGCTCGCGCCCGATGAGCTCACCTACGAACTCACCGGCGAGGTCTTCCTCTACCGCGGACGCAACTATGTGCTGCCCGCGCTCCTGACCCCGCAAGCTCGTGAGCGCGAGATGCCGGCGCCCGCTCCCGCGAATCCCGCGTCGGCGAGCCCGAACCCGCAGCCAGACCAGAAGCCGGCGCTCCCGCAGGATGAGGAGGCCATCGCCCGTGAGCTCGAGCGACGGCTCGCCGAGCGCCTCGACCGCATGCCGAAGGTGCCGGCCTCGCCCGCGCCGGCGCCCGCCGCCGATCCCGCTCGCGCCGAGGGACAGCCAGCCGCTCCGGCCCGCGCCGACATGCCGATCCAGAGTCGGCGCGGCCAGCTCGTCCGCGACAACGCGACCGGCGGATGGCGATTCGTCTTCGAGGGTCAGCTTGCCGACGGCGGCGAGCCGTCGATGCCGGTCCTGCCCTGCCTCGCGCTCGAGCGCATCGAGAACAGCGTCCGTCAGAGCGACGGGAGCCTCGCGCTGACGGTGACGGGCACGACGACGCTCTTCGAGGGACGCAGCTATCTGCTGCCCTCGGTGTTCCGCGTGGCCCGCGGCGGCCGGGGCATCGGACCATGACGGAGGACGGCACGCGCTCGCCGCGCCCGCGCGAGCCTCTCGCGCTCCGCTGCGGATTCTGCGGACATCCGCTGCGCGTCGTCGAGGTGCACGGCCACGGGCAGTGCGCGGTCTGCGGCACGAACCTCCAACCCTGCTGCGACGGCGAGACATGCGGACCCGTTCAGCAGCCCATCGCGCGGGACCAGCGGCCGTGAGCGACGCGGTCGCGATTCGTACGGTCGAGGAAGGCGATTGGGACGCGATCGCCGCCCTGACCAACGCGTACATCGTCGGCACGGCCGTGCACTTCGGATACGAGCCGGTGAGCGGCGCCGAGCTGCGCGCCGCGTGGTGGCCGAAGCGCGATCGCTATCCCTTTCTCGTCGCCCATGAGCGGACGAGCGGGGCGTTCCTCGGCTATGCGAAGGCCGGCAGTTGGCGCGAGCGCGCCGCGTACCAGTGGACGGCGGAGGTCGGCATCTATGTCGTCAGCGGCGCGCAGCGCCGAGGCATCGGGCGCACGCTCTACGCCGCGCTCATCGACGCCTGCCGCGCGCGCGGATTCCACTCGCTCGTCGGCGGCATCACGCTGCCGAACGAGCCCTCGTGCGCCCTGCACGAGGCGATGGGCTTCCGGCGCGTCGCGACCTTCGCCCGCGCCGGCTGGAAGCTCGGACGGTGGCACGATGTCGCGTTCTACCAGTGCATGCTCGCCGAGGGCGACGCAGGGCCCGCGCCGCTGCCGTGACGCAGCGTCTCACGCCGTCGCGGCGTTCTCGGTGACCTTCACCATCTTCGGGGCCTTGCCGGTCGGGCGACCGCTGTTGCGATCGACCGGCACCGCGGCGATCTTCTGCACGACATCCATGCCGCTCGTCACCTTGCCGAAGGCGGTGTACTGACGGTCGAGGTGCTGGCAGTTCTCGCGGGTGAGGCAGACGAAGAACTGGCTGCCGGCGCTGTTCGGATCGGCCGAGCGGGCCATCGAGAGGACGCCCGGCTCGTGCTTGCGGTCGTTGAACTCCGCCTTCACGTTCCAGCCCGGGCCGCCGGTGCCGTCGCCGCGCGGGCAGCCGCCCTGGATGACGAAGCCGGGAAGGATCCGGTGAAACGCGAGGCCGTCGTAGAAGCCCTTGCGGGTGAGCTTCAGGAAGTTCTCGGCGTGGTTCGGGGCGACATCGTTCCAGAGTTCGACGGTGAAGGTGCCGTGGTCGGTCTCGATCGTCGCGGTGGGATAGGTCTTGCTCATGGGCCGCGGAGTGTAGCGGCGGTGAGAGCGTCCCGGCGCACGAACAGCCAGCGGGCGAGGAGCGCCCCGACGATCACGGTCAGGGCCGCCAGCAGCAGGAAGGTGCGGTCGCTGTCGATCCCGACATTCTTCACCGCCACGAAGAGGAGTGACCCGACGCCGCCCATGACGAAACTCATCGCGTTCGCTGTGCCCAGGAAGCGGCCGCGCTCGTTGTCCGGGGCGAGCGCCTGGAGCATCGACTGGAGCGGGATGATGTAGAAGCCGGCGACGAGGCCCATCCCGGCGAGGAGCGTGCCGACGAGCCAGGGGTTTCGCGGCGCGAGCCCGAGCAGCACGAAGAAGAGGGCGAGACCTCCGGCGCCGATCGGCACGAGGATCGGCTTCGGACGGTCGCCCGAGATCCATGCGGCGGCGATGCAGCCGATGCCGATCGCGACCGCCATCGCCGCGGACATGAGGCTCGATTCCGACTCGGTGATCGAGAGGAGCGTCGTGTAGTCGGGAATGATGAGCAGAACGGTGGTCGCGAGAAAATAAAAGAATGTCCAGGCGAGGGCGACGACGAGGAGCGGCCCGCGGGCCATGCTGCGGAGCGCCTGCCAGTAGGTCGAGAAGGGATTCGGATCGAGCGGCAGGTCGGGCTGCTGCGGCGTGAGCTTCGGAAGCGTGATCGCGGTCGCGAGTCCGAGGAGCACGAAGAGCATCATCGTCAGGCCAGGCAGCCAATAGCCGAAGGGATCGCCGCCGCCGTGGGCCAGCCGGAAGCGCTCGGCGACGAGGCCGCCGATGATCATGCCGACGATCACCGCGAGATTCGTCGCCATGTTGATGACGCCGTTCGCGCGGCCGATCTGGTCGCGATCGACGAGCTCCGCGATCATCCCGTACTTCACCGGGCCGAAGAAGCTCGAGACGATCACGAAGGCGATGAGCGCGCCGAGCGCCATCGACACGCTGTCGGCGTGGAAGGCGACGGCGGTGATGATCGCGACGAGAATCGAGACGCTCTTCAGCCAGATCGTCGTGCGGCTCTTGCTGAAGCGGTCGGCCATGCGTCCGCCGAAGGCGCTCAGGATGACGAACGGGGCGGTGAAGGCGAAGGCCACCCAGCCCTGTCCGCCCTCGCCGAGTCGGCCCTGCCACGGTCCGCCCGTCGCGACGGCGAAGACGAGCAGTTGCTTCAGCACGTTGTCGCTCGCGGCCTCGAAGAACTGCGTGGCGAGCAGCGAGCAGAAACCCAGGTTGAAGAGTTTCGCGCGACCCTTGGCGGGTTGGCCCGCGGATGGTTGTGTGTCGGTCACGCGCTCATCGCTCCATGTCGGTGCGGGTTCCGTCGCTCAACGGTCGGACTGCTTCGGCAGGTCGCGACGGATCGCGGCGGCGGGCTGCACGCGACGATCGGGGCGTCCCCGACCCGGCACGCGTGGCGGCGCGGGGACGAGTTCCGCCTCGGTCACGCGCGGCGCGACCTTGGGTCGTCCCGTGGTGAGGTCCTCGATTTCGGCATCGGCGATCCGGAGAATCGTCTCGGCCCCGTCGACGGCCCAACCGAACGCACAGTACTGCCAGTCGAGACGAGCGGTGCCCTCGCGCGAGAGACAGAAGAAGAACTGGCTGCCGGCGGAGTCGGGCGGATCGCTCCGGGCCATCGAGATGACGCCGAAATCATGCTGCAGGTCGCTTGGCTCAAGCGGCAGGTCGTAGCCCGCGCTGCCGTCCCCGGTGCCGGTCGGATCGCCGCCCTGGATCACGAAGGGACGACCCTCGCGGTCGAACTTCACGATGCGATGGAAGGGCGTCCCGTCGTAGAAGCCGTCGGCGACGAGCGACCGGAAGTTCCACGCGGTGTTGGGGGCCTTGTCCGGCGCGAGGGCGACGCGCACGTCGCCGGCGTCGGTCCGCAGCAGCACATCGCGATCCGGATAGATGCGAAGTCCGCTCCACACGATCGGCTCGCCGCGCGGCCACGCGTCCTTCAGCAGGAGGTACTCCGGCGTCTCCTCGAGGAGCCGGTCGCCCCACCCGATGATGCGCGTGTACTCGGTCTTCCCGTCCGGGCGCAGGGCCTTGGCGGTCCGGACGAGCGGGCGGTTCACCAGCGGCTGGGCGACCCACGCGCTGCCGATCGGCTCGTCGCCGCGGGCGAGCTGGATCCAGTGGGCGACGGGAACGCCGCGCAGCGCCGGGAGTCGCTCGATCAGGTCGAACGCGCTCCCCGCGGCGACCTCGGCCCTCCCGCGCTCGGCGCCGTTGGCGTCGAGCAGGAGCAACTGGAAGGTCTGGTCGCCGCCACCCTCGATCGACGCCGGGATGGCGCGGTCGACGCCGTGATAGAGCCCCTCGATCCGCAGGGAAACTCCGAGGCCCGGCGCGTCCGCGCCGGCCTGGCCGACGGCCGGCGCGACGGCGAGCAGGGCGGAGGCGAGCGGCGGGAGGATCGTCGGGAGCGTCGACGCGGCGGTTCGGCTGGACGGTCGGTTCACGGAGGCAATCCCCTTGGGTGCGAAGCCATACACTGGCGGCCTATGACGGCTGTGCATCAAACCGCGACGATCGCCCGGACGCAACTCAAGGTCGGGCTCGAGATCCATGTCGAGCTCGCGACCCGGACCAAGATGTTCACCCGCGTCGCGAATGTGGCCCATCCGGACCACTACGACGCCGCCCCGAACTCGCTGGTCGATCCCGTCGTCGCGGCCCTCCCGGGCGTCCTGCCGGTGATGAACCGCCGGGCGGTCGAGATGTCGATCATGGTCGGTCTTGCCCTCAACTGCACGATCGCCCGCTTCTCGAAGTGGGACCGCAAGAACTACTACTACCCCGACCTGCCGAAGGGGTATCAGATCTCGCAGTACGACCTGCCGCTCTGCGGCGACGGCTCGATCGACATTCCGACCGCCGAGGGCACGAAGCGCATCGGGATCATCCGCGCCCATCTCGAGGAGGACACCGGCAAGCTCGGTCACGAGCTCCCCGGCGGACTTCCCTACGCGGGCTCGCTCGTTGACCTCAACCGCGCCGGCACGCCGCTCCTCGAGATCGTCACCGCGCCGGACTTCGACTCGGCCGACGATGTCGTCGCCTTCGCCCGCGAGCTGCGCAACATCTGTCGCTTCCTCGGCGTGACCGAAGGCATCATGCAGAAGGGGCACATGCGCTTCGAGCCGAACGTGAACGTCATCATTGAGACCGACGACGGCCATCGTGTCGCGACGCCGATCGTCGAGGTGAAGAACCTCAACTCGTTCAAGGCCGTGAAGGGCGCGATCGAGTTCGAGGAGCGCCGACAGGTCGAGGAGTGGCGGAAGACCGGTCGGGTCATGGGCCGCGGTGCGAAGAGCACGCGCGGTTGGGACGACGAGCGGATGGTGACGGTCCTCCAGCGCGAGAAGGAGGACGCCCACGACTATCGCTACTTCCCCGATCCCGATCTCGTGCCGGTCGTCGTCGACGAGTCGTGGCTCGCGGCGATTCGCGCGTCGCTCCCCGAGCTTCCGATCCAGCGGAAGGAACGCTACACGACCGGCTACGGGCTTCCGGCGAAGGACGCGCAGTCGCTCGTCGAGGAGCGCGACGTGACGCTGCTCTTCGATGCGGCGACGCGACTCGCGACGCTGGCCGGCGGCTTCTCCGGCGAGCCCGCCGCGGGCTACGCGATCGGCAAGCTGCTCCTGAACAACATCACCAAGCGGGCGAACGAGCTCGGCAAGACCGTGCATGAGCTCGGCCTCACCGCCCAGCAGATCGCCGAGCTCGCGACCATCAAGGAACGCGGCGAGATCGCCGCCCAGCAGGTCGATCCGCTCCTCGCCGCCCTGACCGAATCCTCCGACCCGTCGCGCGGCTCGCCGAGCCCGCGGGCGACCGCCGAGGCGCTCGGCCTCATCCAGGTGCGCGACGAGGGTCAGCTCGACGCGTGGTGCGCCGCGGCGATCGACGCCCAGCCGCAGGCCGCCGCCGATCTCGCGGCGGGGAAGGACGCGGCGATCGGTCGCCTCGTCGGTCATGTCATGAAGCTCTCCGGCGGCAAGGTCGACGCGAAGACCGTGCAGCAGAAGCTCCGCGAAAAGGTCGGGAGAGGCTGATGATCGAGCGGCCGCGCTCCGTCCATGACGATGTCGTCCGCGTGCTGATCCCGGCCGAGGCGATCCGCGAGCGCGTCCGGGCGATGGCCGCGGAGATCACGCGCGACTACGAGGCGGGATGGGAATCCGAAGGCGCGTCGCAGCTCGTCGTCGTGCCGGTGATGACCGGCGCGTTCATGTTCCTCGCCGATCTCGTGCGCGAGCTTCCGCACATGGTGCGCATCGAGGTCGTGACCGTCTCGAGCTATCCCGGCGCGACGACGGTGAGCAAGGGGGCCGCGCTCGTCGGCGTCCTCCCGCGCGACCTCGAGGGGAAGGATGTCCTGATCGTCGACGACATCCTCGACTCGGGCCAGACGCTCGGACTGCTCCTCGACGAGATCCGCTCGCGCGGACCGCGGAGCGCCCGAAGCTGCGTCTTCCTCCGCAAGCGCTGCTCACGGGTCCGCGAGATCGGCTGCGAGTATGTCGGCTTCGACATCCCCGACGAGTTCGTCGTCGGCTACGGGCTCGACTACGACGGCTTCTACCGCAACCTTCCCTATGTCGGCGTGCTGCGCCCGAACGGCGCGGAAGGGCCGTCGGCATGATCGACGAGCCCGCCCGGCGCGTGCAGCAGGCGACCGGCGCCGTCGAGGCGGCCGACGGTGACCTGACCGGCGTCGCCCACCTGCTCCAGCCGGGCGAGACGGTGATTCTCCTGCTTCGTCCGAGCGTTCTCTTCGTGCCGCTCGCGTCGATCCAGTCGCTGCTCGCGATCGCGCTGGCGACCTTCTTTCTCGCGTGGCTCGATCAGCGCGTCCCGCACCTTCCGGGCACCGATCGCCTCTTCATCGCCGTGGGCGTCCTCTGCGGCATCATCCGGCTGCTCTGGCAGGTGCTCGAGTGGGCGACGCGCCTCTATGTCCTCACCGATCGGCGCATCATCCGCCGGCGCGGCGTGATCCGGGTGAGCGTCTTCGAGTGTCCGCTGTCGAGCGTGCAGCAGACCGCGGTGCTCCAGAGCCTCCGCGAGCGGGTGTGTCTTCTCGGAACACTCTGTTTCGCGACCGCCGGGGCGGCGAGCTTCATCGCGCTGTGGGAGTTCGTTGCGAAGCCGTTTGAGGTGCAGCGCACGGTCGCCGAGGCGATCGACCGATACGTCCGGCGCTGAGATCGGCGTTTTTGCGGCCGAAAAGTGCGTTCGCGCGCCGATGTCCGGGGCGAACGCCCGAGCCTCGCGGCGGGCGCGTTAGCGCGCAGCTCACACAGGCTTCTCGATGAGGCAACGGTTTCAACACATGCGAGGGATAGCGTCCGCACCCGTCGAGTGAACGCAGCGTCGACACGTCCTGAACGCAGTCCACGGCGAGACCAAGGACGGCCTTCACGGACCGCACACATGCGTGACATAGGTTTTGCCTGCCGAGTTCGATTGTCCGCGCGGTCACTCCGCGCGGCGGCAATCGGCCTCGAGCGACCGTTCCTGTGTGACTGTTCCGAGGCTACGAGAAAGGAAAGAGACCCCAATGGCAGTGAAGAGCATGAACAGCGTGTCGATGCGGGTGGCAGCCTGCGTCGCGACGACCCTCGCGGTGTGCGGCGGCGCGAATGCCGCTGAGATCCTGGTCAACAGCGACATCACCGTGTCGACGACCTGGACCGCGAACAACACCTACAACCTCCAGCAGCAGATCTATGTCCGCAACGGCGCCACGCTCACCATCGAGCCGGGCACCGTCATCGCGAGCACCACGAACCTCGGCGGCAGCCTTGCCGTCACCCGCGGCGCGAAGATCATCGCCGCCGGTACCCAGCAGAACCCGATCATCTTCACCTCCAAGGCCGACGTCGCCACCTGGACCGGCGGCGATCCGAAGACCGGCACCTACCGCCAGGCCGCGAACGAGTGGGGCAACCTGACCATCATGGGTCGGGCCTATGTCTCCGAGAACGTGGTCGCGACCAACACCCCGACCCCGAACGCGAACAACGTCGCCCCGATGGAGGGCCTCGTCGCCCAGGGCGCCGGCGATCCGAACGTCCTCTACGGCGGCGGCGACGACAACGACGACAGCGGCGTGCTCCGCTATGTCTCCTTCCGCTACGGCGGCAAGGTCGTCGGCCTCAACAACGAGCTGAACGGCCTCTCGCTCGGCGGCATCGGCCGCGAGACCGACATCAGCTACGTCGAGATCATGAACAACGTCGACGACGGCATCGAGATCTGGGGCGGCACCGTCAACCTGAAGTATGTCGCGATCTGGAACATCGGCGACGACAGCATGGACATCGACCAGGGCTGGCGCGGCAAGGCCCAGTTCGGCCTCGTCGTCCAGGGCTACTCGGTCAGCGCCGCCCAGGGCTCGGGCGTCGGTGACAACGCGTGGGAAATCGACGGCGCCGAGCAGTCGGACTACCAGCCCGTCACCACCGGCACGATCTACAACTTCACCACGATCGGCCAGCCGCTCAGCGGCGATCACCTCGCCGCCTTCCGCGACAACGCCCGCATGCAGTTCCGCAACTGCATCTGGATGGACGCCGGCGAGCAGGTTGTCCGCAACGACAACGTCGACGGTGACGGTGGCGCCGGCTACGGCTTCAACGGCACCCTCTCGTGGGCCAACACCTGGACGACGAACTTCAACGTCTTCTCCGCGGTGAACGCCCCGGCGAACCCGGCCGCGTTCTACACCGCGCAGACCTCGGGCAAGCTCATCGAGTTCACCGACAGCGTCTTCTACAACAACCTCGCGGCGAACGGCTACACCGAGGCGAACGCCCGCGGTGTCTTCAACGCCGCCAACAACAACGTGCAGATCGCCGACGCCAATGGCTCGCAGCTCCCGATCAAGTCGATCGTGCGCAGCGGTCCGGTCGCGGTCGGCTCGCTCTTCATGCTCCCGGTCACCTCGCTCGATCCCCGCGCCGCCAACAGCGCCGTGACGAGCGTCGCTGCCGCCCCGAACGACGGTTTCTTCACCCCGGTGAACTACCGCGGCGGCTTCAGCCCGACCGAGAACTGGCTCTGCACCTGGTCGGCCGCTGACGCCTACAACCTGATCGCGACCCCGGCTGGCGCCTGCGTCAGCATCGTCGACACCGATCAGGACGGCGTCGAGGACGCGATCGACAACTGCCCGACCACCGCGAACGCGGATCAGGCTGACTTCGACGCGGACGGCGTCGGCGATGTCTGCGACAACTGCCCGACGATCGCGAACGCCGATCAGGCCGACGGCAACGGCAACGGCGTCGGCGATGCCTGCGAGAACAACTGCCCGACGGACTTCGACGCGAGCGGTTCGGTTGACGCGGCTGACCTCGCGCTCCTCCTCGGCTCGTGGGGTGGCACCAGCAACGACCTCAACGGTGACAACATCGTTGACGCCGCTGACCTCGCCATCCTCCTCGGCTCGTGGGGCCCCTGCTGATCCAACGGCCTGACGCCCGCGCATCACCCGCGCGGGACAGGGCCGGAGGACCACGCCCCAACCTGTGATGGGGCGTGACTGAAACGAGGGTTCTCCGGCGGCAGGGAGCGATCCCTGCCGCCGGGGACACCCGTCCCGCCTCGGGCGCATCGGCGCATCGGGGCATGAACGAAACGACGACGCGATGCGACTTGCATTCGATTCATCCACCCCATCACGTGCCGGCCGCCGGGCAATCGGCGCGGTTGCGGTGAGCGGGTTCGGACCGCTGACCCTCGCGATCGTCATTGGACTGGCCGGCTGTGACACCACCGAGGCGGGCTCGCCGCTCGCGGGCACGGCCACGCCGACCGCACAGTCATCATCGACGCCGGCGACGGAGAGGACGCCGGCGGTGGCGGTGGCGGATGCGGGACGCGATCTGCTCGCCTCGGTGACGCGGCAGGAGCTGTTGAGCTACGGCGATGCCGCCGCATCGGTGATCCCGATCGATCCGCACGGCAACGACCGGGCGCGGAGTCAGGAGCGGATCGTGCGTGCGGCTCTCGCCGTCGGTGAGGTGGACGCCGCGGAGCGCATCGCGAAGTCGATTGCGAACTGGCGGCGCGGCATGGCGATGGCCGATGTCGCCTCGCGCCGCATCCGCGACGGCCAGATCGACGCGGCGCGTCGGGCCATCGCCGAGGCCGAGCGCGTCGTCGGACAGAACATCGAGTGGCGGAAGGCGTTCGTCGCCGGTGCCGTCGCCCGCGTGCAGCTCGAGCTCGATCATGCGACCGGCGCGGTCCCGGCGGGCTCGCCGGAGGATCGCACGGTCGAGGCCCAGCTCGCGGATCTCACGCCGATCACGGCCAAGGGCAACTTCGACGAGGTCCGCGGGGCGCTCGAGGCCTGCGTCGATCTCTATCGCGAACACTATGCGAACGGCGAGCGCCGCTCGCTCATCGAATCGACGGTGACGAGCTCCTGGACGCGCTTGCCGATCGTGGTGCGCGTCGAGCTCCTCGAGCGCATGACGCGGATCGCGATCGGGCATCGTGACGCGGATCGCGCGAAGGCGCTCCTCGACCAGGCGAAGGCGATGGTTGACGCCGCGGAGTGGGTGCCCGAGGAACATGTGCCGACGCTCGCACGGCTCGCCGCGCTCCGCGCCGACGCCGGCGACATGACGACCGCGCGCGTCGAGGCCGAAGCGGCCCGCGAGACCTACCGCAGGCGTCGCGATGAGATGTTGAACTTCGACCGGGCCGATGCCCTCGCCCCGCTCGCCGCCGCGTACCAGCGGATGGGCGACTCGGCGGCGGCGCTCGAGCTGTTCCGGTTGGCGATTGAGGAGGGAGCCGAGAACCCCAACGCGCGTCCGCGGGCCATGGATCTGGCCGGGACCTGCGCAGTGATGGCGGAGGCTGGCTTTGCGCCCGATGAGGCGCTCAAGGCCCGCATTCGCACGATTCTCGGAGGCCTCGTCGCACCGTGGTGACGCTCGCTCCCCGATGGACGCTGGCGCTGCTCGCCCCGAGCATCGCCCTCTTCGCCGCCGCCGATGTTTCGGCGCAGCAGGCCGGATCGCTGCGCGGCGTCGTGTTCGACAACGACTTCGATGTGCCGCTCGTCGGCGCGCAGGTCCTGATCGACGAGACCGGCGAGAAGGTGTTGACCGGGCCGGACGGCGGCTTTCTCTTCGCGAGCCTGAAGCCCGGCAGCTACACGCTCGTCATCACCAAGGACGGCTACTCGCGACTCGTCCGCTCGGGCATCATCGTCAACGAGGGACAGCTCGCGGAATTCGACGGTCGGCTCGAGGGCGCCTTCGAGGAGATGGAGGAGTTCGTCGTTCAGGATCTCCAGCTCGCCGGCGGCGAGCAGGCGCTCCTGCAGCTTCGTGCCGACAGCGCATCGCTCGTCGATGCGATCAGCTCCGACCTCATGAGCAAGGTCGGCGCGGGCGACGCGGCCGCGGCCCTGCGGTTCGTCGCCGGCGCCAGCGTGCAGGACGGCAAGTACGCCGTCGTCCGCGGACTCCCCGATCGCTATGTGAACTCGCAGCTCAACGGCATGCGACTGCCGACCGCCGACGAGGACAAGCGGGCCGTCCAGCTCGACCAGTTCCCGTCGAACGTCATCGAGAGCATCGTCGTCAGCAAGACCTTCACGCCCGACCAGCAGGGCGACGCGTCGGGCGGTGCGGTGAATGTCATCCTGCGCGGCGTGCCGCAGGAGACGGTCCTGCAGTTCAAGTCGGAGGTCGGCTACAACTCGCAGGCCGGCGGCCGCAAGGACTTCCTGACCTATTCGGGCGGCGGACTCCGCGCGTGGGGCAACAGCGGCGCGGACCGCGACATTCCGACGGATCTCCTCGGCCAGAACTGGCCCGGGGCGGTCGGCGTCTCGCGCGACGATGCGCCGATCGACCACAAGTGGAGTCTCTCGCTCGGCGGAAGCGAGGAACTCGACGAGGGCGTCAAGGTCGGCGGCCTCATCAATTTCTTCTATGAGCGCGACAGTTCCTATTACGCGAACGGCCGCGACGATTCCTACTGGGTGACGACGCCGGGCGGGCCGATGGTGCCCGAGACCAATCAGGGCGACCCGAGCCAGGGCGAGTTCAAGACGCGTCTCTTCGATGTCGAGAAGGGCTCGCAGTCGGTGCAGTGGGGCGGTCTCGGCACGCTCGGCGTCGAGAGCGAGAACCACTCCGTCTCGCTCTCGCTCCTCCATACGCGCATCGCCGAGGACACCGCCACGCTCGCGATCGACACGCGCGGCAAGGAATTCTTCTTCCCCGGCTACGACCCCTACAACATCAACGATCCGGGCAACGACATCAACGCCCGTGACGAGGCGCCGTACACGCGGACCGAGACGCTCGCGTACAACGAGCGCACGACGACGACCTTCCAGGTGCGCGGCAAGCATCGCCTGACGCTCGATGTCTTCGAGCCGGAGGACGGGAGCGTCGGCTTCCTCGCGCCGGAGTTCGACTGGGCGCTTCAGAAGAGCAACGCGACCTTCTATGAGCCGGACAAGCGGCAGTTCGGCGCGATCTGGAAGGCGCAGGCGCCCGACTTCGTCTTCCCGCCGCCGCCGTTCCCGCCCTTCTTCGTCATTCCGAACCCCGCGGTCTGGGAGCCGCTCCTTCCCGCGGAGAACTTCACGCTCGGCAATCTCCAGCGGATCTGGAAGGAGATCGAGGAGCAGAGCGTCGCGTACTCCTTCAACCTCAAGGTGCCCTTCAGGCAGTGGAGCGACTCCGAGGGGTACTTCAAGTTCGGCGTCTACGACGATTCGACCAAGCGTCAGTTCGATCAGGAGACCTTCAGCAACTTCAACCTGCCCGGCGTCGTGCAGCCGACCAGCTATCAGGCTGACTTCACGCAGCCGTGGAGCGAGGTCTTCCCGCTCGAGAACCACCCGATCAACGCCGGTCCGCCCTTCGTCGACGTCGACTACTCGGGACGGCAGGAGATCTCCGCGTGGTACGCGATGATGGACCTGCCGCTCACGAACTGGGTCAATGTCGTCGGCGGCGCCCGCGTCGAGTCGACCGAGCTCTCGGTGGTCAACGAGCCCGAGGCGGATGTCACGTGGTTCCCGCCCGGCGCGGTCACGCCGGTCGTCCTGCTCCCCGGCGACGCGGATGTCGACTTCTCGCAGGACGATGTGCTGCCGTCGATCGGGCTCGTCCTGAAGCCGATCGACCGCGTGACCTTCCGGGCGACCTACGCCGAGACGGTCGCCAGGCAGACCTTCAAGGAACTCACGCCGATCCAGCAGCAGGAGTTCCTCGGCGGCGATGTCTTCATCGGAAATCCCGAGCTGAAGATGTCCGCGCTCGAGAACTACGACCTGCGCGTCGACTGGACGCCGACGCCCGGTTCGCTCGTCTCCGTGTCGTGGTTCCGCAAGAACGTCGAGCGCCCGATCGAGTATGTGCAGCGGGTCGTGCTCTTCACCTACACGACGCCGGTGAACTACCCGAGCGGCAAGCTTGAGGGCTTCGAGTTCGAGGTGCGGCAGAACATGGGCGATCTCGTCGAGGGACTCGACGGGCTGACGCTCGGCGCGAACGCCACGCTCCTTGAGTCGAGCGTGCGTCTGCCGCAGGACGAGATCGACGAGCTCTCGCTGCCGAACATCAACGCCCCGATCGTCTCGCGCGACATGACCGGCGCTCCGGCGTACCTCTACAACCTCTTCGCGACCTACAGCCTCGCGGAGACCGGGACGGACTTCGCGATCGCCTACAGCGTGCAGGGCGACACGCTCATCGCCGGCGCCGGCACGAACCCGCCGAACTTCGTCCCGAGCGTGTACGCACTTCCGTACGGCACGCTCAACATGAGCATCACGCAGAAGCTCGGCGACATCTTCCGTCTCTCGCTCGCCGTCAAGAACCTCACCAATCCCGACATCGAGGAGGTCTATCGCTCGCCCTACATCGGCGACGACGTGGTCAAGACCTCCTTCACCCGCGGCATCGACTTCTCCATCTCGCTCAGCGCGACCTTCACCTTCTGAATCCGCCCCGACCCGCGCATCACACCGGCGGAGGACCGACACCATGGCAGAACGACACCCCCGACATCGCAGCAGCATCCGCACCGCAGCGCTCGCAGCCTCCGCGCTTGCCCTCGGCTCCGGCGTCATCGCCGTCGCCGCGGCGCGGCAGGAGGCGGGCTCGACCGCAGAGGCGATCGAGTCGGCGCGTGCGACGCTCGAGCGCTGGGTCGAGACCCGGCGGATCATCTCGAAGGAGTCCGCCGAGCGGACGCTCGGACGCGAGCTGCTCGAGGAGCGCATCCGCGTGGTCGAGTCCGACATCGCCGCGGTCAAGGCGTCGATCGCCGAGGCTGAAGCGGGCGTCGCGACTGTCGAGGCCGAGTCGCAGAAGCTCGTGAAGGAGCGCGACACGCTCGCCGCCGCCGCGAAGGAACTCGCCGGCAAGACCGCCGCGATCGAGACCCGCACGAAGGAGCTCATCGCGAAGCTGCCCGAGCCGGTCCGGACGCGCATCCGTCCCTTCAGCCAGCTCCTCCCCGAGGATCCCGCCGCGAGCACCGTGCAGACCAGCAAGCGTCTCGCGCCCGTCGTCGGCAGCCTGAACGAGATCAACAAGTTCCAGCGGAACATCGCGATCGAGAGCGAGGTCCGCACGCTCGCCGACGGCAGCTCGGTCGCCGTCACGACGGTCTACCTCGGTCTCGGCCACGCGTTTTACGTGAGCGACAGCAAGCTGCACGCGGGCGTCGGATCGCTCGGCGCGCAGGGCTGGACCTGGACGCCTCGCAACGAGGCCGCGAACGAGATCGCCGCGGCGATCGCCATCCTGAAGGACGAGCAGGGCGCTGCCTTCGTTCGCCTGCCCGTGACCGTGCAGTGACCCACTGAGCTTCTAGCGAGAATCGCCGTGCATCGAACTCTCTCCACACTCCTCCTGTCGGTCGCCCTCCTCCTGCCGGGCCTCGCATTCGCCCAGGACGCTCAGCCCGCATCGACAGCGCCCGCATCGAGCTTCGACGGCTCCGCCTCGGAGCTCCGCAAGCGGCTCGAGGACAGCCTTGCCGAGCTCGCGAAGCTGCGCGAGGACATGGCCGCCGAGCGCATCCCGATGAGCAAGCGGCTCGGCGAGCTCGAGAGCGAGCTCAGTGCGCTTCGTCAGCGCCTACAGCAGGTCACGAAGGTCCGTGACGAGCGCACGCTCGACCGGAACAAGGTCCAGGCCGCGATCAAGCAGCAGCAGGACGAGATGGCCTTCCTCGTGAACCTGCTCGGCGACTACATCCGCAACTTCGAGACGAGCCTGCACATCGCCGAGGTGCAGCGCTATCGCGAGGTGCTGAACGAGGCGAAGCTGGCGATGGACAACAGTTCGCTCACCGACGCCGAGACCTTCGAGGTCCAGTCGAAGGTGCTCGCCGCCTCGCTCGAGCGTCTGCACGAGGCGCTCGGCGGCGTGCGTTTCGAGGGCACCGCCGTCGACACGACGGGCATGCTCAAGCCCGGTGCGTTCGTGCAGCTCGGTCCGGTCGCCCTGTTCCGCTCCGCCGACGGCCAGTCGGTCGGCGTCGTCGAGCAGCGGATCGGCTCGCTCGAGCCGACCGTCGCCGCCTTCGGCCAGCCCGAGATCCAGGCGAGCGCCCAGGAGCTCGTCGCCAACGGCACCGGGCAGTTCCCCTTCGATCCGACGCTCGGCAACGCGATGAAGATCGAGCAGACCCAGGAGACGCTCGTCGAGCACATCAAGAAGGGCGGCCCGATCATGGTGCCGATCTTCGTGCTCGCCGGTGCGGCGCTCCTCGTCGTCCTCTACAAGTGGCTGACGATGCTCTTCGTCCGCAATCCGTCGCAGAAGCGGATGCGGGAGCTGCTCGCGGCCGTCGCCGCCCGCGACGCCGCGGAGGCGCAGCGGATCGCGAAGTCGATGCCCGGTCCGGTGGGCGCGATGCTGAGAATGGGCGCCGAGCATCTCGACGAGCCGCGCGAGCTCATCGAAGAGGTCATGTACGAGTCGGTGCTCACGAGCAAGCTCAAGATCCAGAGCATGCTGCCCTTCGTCGCCATCTCGGCGTCGGCCGCTCCGCTGCTCGGGCTGCTCGGCACGGTGACGGGCATCATGAACACCTTCTCGCTCATCACCGTCTTCGGCACGGGCGACGTGCGCACGCTCTCGAGCGGCATCTCCGAGGCCCTCATCACGACCGAATACGGCCTCATCGTCGCGATCCCGTCGCTCCTCCTCCACGCGTTCCTCTCGCGCAAGGCGAAGGGCATCGTCGACCGGATGGAGAAGTCGGCGGTCGCGTTCCTGAACGAGGTGAGCAGGGCCGCTCCTTCCCGCGACGCCGAGGAGATGGTCGAGTTCGTGAAGGGCTGATCCGATGCCGACGCTCACGCACATCCTCGCAAGCGCGGCGGACGCGGGTTCCGCGCCGCTCACGATGGAGAGCCTTCGCCAGCGCGGCGAGGCGCTCTGGCAGCAGGCGGTCACGATCTGGGTCGCGGGCGACTGGGGCATGCTGGCCATCGCGGTCAACGCGTTCGTGCTCTTCGCCCTCGGCATCCACATCTGGCTGAAGCTGAACGCCACCGGGGCGAAGTGGATCTCCGATCGCCGCTGGCGCGGCTGGGTCGAGCGGCCCGAGACGGGCCGGGGACCGGTCGGAGCGATCGTCGCCGACGCCATGGCCGCGCGCGGCATCGAGGGCTCGGCGCTCGTCTTCGAGGGCGTGCGGACGACGGAGCTGCCGGGATTCGACCGCGATCTGAAGGTCATGAAGATCTGCGTCGGGACGGCGCCGCTGCTCGGGCTCTTCGGCACCGTGACCGGCATGCTCGCCACCTTCGGGGCGCTCGCCCAGGGATCGGGCGGTGAGAAGACGATGGGCCTGATCGCGAAGGGCATCTCCGAAGCGCTCATCACGACGGAGACGGGGCTGGTGGTCGCGCTTCCGGGTCTCTTCTTCCACTACTACCTCTCGCGAGGCGTCGAGAAGTACAAGGCCTTCCTCGCCCGTGTCGAGGCCGCATGCGGCCAAGCGCACTGGAAGCGGGAACGCGCTGACGCGGCGAGGCGGCCGCACCAGGATCTCGTCGGAGCCGCAGCGTGAGGCCAGTCCTCGCCGCCATTCAGGAGCAATGAACAATGGGACGATTCCGAGACAGCGGATCAGATGACAGCGGCGAGGCGGGCATCGACATGTCGCCGATGATCGACTGCGTCTTCATCCTGCTCATCTTCTTCATCGTGACGACGACCTTCGTCGAGGAGACGGGCGTTGAGGTCGACAAGCCCCAGGCGGCGTCGGCCGTGCAGCTCGAGAAGACCAGCCTCCTGATCGCCCTCACCGCGACGGGGCAGGTGGTCTATGGCGGTCGCGAGATCGGCGTGAACGGCGTCCAGCCGCTCGTTCGCCGCGAGCTCCAGAAGGACAACATCCCGATCATCATTCAGGCCGACAAGGCGTCGCAGTCGGGGCTTCTGGTCCGCATCATCGACGAGGCCAAGCTCGGCGGCGCGACGAAGGTCAGCGTCGCGAGCGCGGCCGGTGCCGCTCGCTAACCGTATCCGCCGTCGTCCCTCTGGCACTCCGC
This sequence comes from uncultured Isosphaeraceae bacterium, assembly GCA_964395845.1. Classification (GTDB taxonomy): domain Bacteria; phylum Planctomycetota; class Phycisphaerae; order Phycisphaerales; family SM1A02; genus JAEUIT01. The sequence continues at coordinate 84,805 of CAYNCG010000008.1, forward strand.
GTGAGCCCATGACCCCAAGCCGATTCCAACTCTTCATCAGGCGCACGATCCATCGCGTGACGGTGGTGGTTGGCGGTCTCATCGCGGCGTTCGCGCTCTTCATGGTGCTGCCGCTCCTGGAGAGCATCACGAAGACGCCGCCGGCCGACACGCTCATCCGGACCGTCGACACCGGCAAGCTCCCGGAGCCGCCGCCGCCGATCGAGGAGGAGAAGCCGAAGGAGGAGCCGCCGCCCGCCGAGGAAGAGCCGCCGAAGCTCGCGGACGAGGCGCCGCCGCTGGACCTCGCCCAGATGGAGCTCGCCCTGAACATCGGCGTCGGCGGTGGTCTCGGCGGCGACTTCGCGGTGCGCCTCCCCGTCGGTGCACAGTCCGGCGGGGCGCGCGGAGACGCCGCGACGGATGAGCTCTTCTCGCTCGGCGACCTCGACCAGAAGCCACGGGCGATCTACCAGCCGAGCCCGACGATGAACGCGCAGATCAGGAAGCGTGCGCCGGGACTCGTCAACGTCATCTTCGTCGTCGACGAGCGCGGCCGGGTCGTCGATCCCGCGGTGCAGTCGTCGACGGATCCGGTCTTCAACGCCGCGGCGCTCTCCGCGGTCAGGCAGTGGAAGTTCGAGCCGGGCAAGCGAAGCGGTCAGCCGGTGCGGTCGCGCATGCGCGTACCGATCACCTTCCCGAAGGGACAGTCATGATGCGAAACGCTCTCACCACCATTCGTCCGTTCGCCTGCATCTCCGCGCTCGCGCTCGCCTGCGCAGCGGCCGCACAGACCGGTACGCCGCACTCGCCCGAGGAGCTCGCCCTCTGGAACAGCCCGGAGTTCCGCACGCGCATCGTCGAGAGCTACGCCGCGGAATCGGACATCGAGCCGCGCGTGACCTCGCAGGAGCGCGAGCAGCTCCAGAAGATCCTCGACGCGATCGCCGGCGAGAAGTTCGCCGACGCGGTGAAGCTCCTCGACAAGCACGGGACCGAGGCGTCGAGCGCGGTGTTCGATTTCATCCGCGGCAATCTCTTCTTCAAGGACGAGAACTTCGAGGAGGCGGTCAAGCACTATGAGACCGCGACCCGCAAGTTCAAGAACTTCCGCCGGGCGTGGCAGAACCTGGGCATCATCCATATCCGCAACGCCGACTATCGAAAGGCCTCGGAGGCGCTGACGAAGGTCATCGAACTCGGCGGCGGCACCGGCATGACCTACGGCATGCTCGGCTTCGCGTACACGAACCTCGAGGACAACCTCTCCGCGGAGAGCGCGTTCCGCATGGCGATCCTGCTGGACGGCTCGACCAAGGACTGGAAGATGGGCCTCGCACGGGCCTTCTTCAAGCAGCAGCGATTCTCCGACGCGTCCGCGCTCCTCTCGCAGCTCATCGAGGCCGAGCCCGCGCGCGTCGATCTCTGGATGCTCCAGGCGAACGCGTTCATCGGGCTGAACCAGCCGCTGCGCGCCGCGGAGAACTACGAGATCATCGACTCGCTCGGCGGCTCGACGGCGGACAGCCTCGCGATGCTCGGCGACATCTATGTGAACGAGGAGCTCTACGACATCGGCGCCGCGTACCACGCGCGGGCCATCGCGAAGAGTCCGGACGGCAAGCCCGATCGGGCCCTGCGGGCGGCGCGGGTGATCGCGGCCCGCGGCGCGGTCGCGGAGACGAAGTCGCTCCTCGACGCGATCGACGCGACCTACGCCGATCGTCTCGAGCAGTCGCAGAAGAAGGATGTCCTGAAGCTCAGGGCCCGCATCGCCATGCTCGCCGACGCGACCGAGGAGGAGGCGAAGATCCTGCAGGAGATCGTCGCCACCGATCCGCTCGACGGCGAGGCCCTCATCCTGCTCGGACAGTACTTCGCCCGCACGAACGAGCCGGAGAAGGCGATCTTCCACTACGAGCGGGCCGCGAGCATCGAGAAGTTCGAGGCCGACGCCCGCGTGCGCCACGCCCAGCTTCTCGTCTCGCAGCGGAAGTACGCCGAGGCGCTGCCGCTCCTCCGCAAGGCGCAGCAGGTGAAGCCGCGGGAGAACATCCAGGAGTATCTCGAGCAGGTCGAGAAGGCCTCTCGCGCCCGGTCCTGATCGGGGCGGGAACCCGCCGGGCGCGCTAAATCGGCGGGGACCCGGCACGATCGGCTCAACCCGCACCGACGGCGCACCGACGAAACGGGGTCATGAAGACCCGCTTCGCCCCCGCCGTCACCCCGCTCTCCGTTCGCCTTTCGTTCGCGCCGCAGGCCGTTGCCGCGGTCGCCTGCACACTCCTGGTCGCCGGCTGCGCCTCGCCCTCCCGCACGGGTTGGCAGGCTTTCGAGCAGGGCCAGCACGCCGCCGCCGTCGAACGGTGGGAGAGCGCCGCCGAGGCGGGTGACGCACAGTCCCAGTTCCTCCTCGGTCTCGCCCATGACGAGGGGAAGGGCGTGGAAGCCGATCCCGCGCGGGCCGCGGAGTGGTACCGCCGGGCCGCGAGCCAGGGCCATCCCGCTGCGCAGTGCAATCTCGGCGCGCTCTACCTGTCCGGTCGCGGCGTCGAGCGCGATGCGGCCGAGGCTGCGCGCTGGTTCGAGCGGGCCGCGAATCAGGGATTTGCGGCGGCACAGAACAACCTCGCCGTGTTGGCCCTTGAGGGCAACGGCGTTCCGCAGGATGCCGCCCGCGCGGCCCGCCTCGCGGAGAGCGCCGCGGAGCAGGGGCACGCGAAGGCCCAGTGGCTTCTTGCCACGCTCTGCCTCGAGGGGAACGGCACCGAGCAGGACGATCGCCGTGCGGCGCGCTGGTTCCGAGCGAGCGCCGAGCAGGGGCTTGACCGCGGTCAGTACGGCTATGGATTCATGTTGGAGCGCGGTCGCGGCGTCGCCCGCTCCGAGACCGAGGCCGCGCGCTGGTATGGCCGCGCCGCGAAGCAGGGGCTTGCGGCCGCGCAGTGCGATCTTGGCGTCCTGCACTACTTCGGCCGCGGCGTGAAGCAGGATCGCGCCGAAGCCGCTCGGCTCTATCGCCTGAGCGCGGCCCAGGGGTTCGCGCAGGCCGCGTCGAACCTCGGCACCATGCTCGTCGGCGGCGAAGCGGAGCCGATCGATGGCGACGAGACGGAGACGCTCCTCACGAGCGCCGCGAACGCCGGCATCGCTCAGGCTCAGTACGGGCTCGGCTGGTACTTCATCCACCGCTGCGGCGATCCCGCCCGCATCCGTGAGGGAACGCGGTGGATCGCCGCCGCCGCAGAGGGCGGCATCGTCGCGGCGCAGCGCGAGTACGCGGACATGCTTCGCGCCGGTCGGTTCGTCAGCACGGATCTCGCCGCGGCCGCCCGCTGGTATCGAGCCGCCGCCGAGGCCGGCGATGTCCGCAGCCAGACCAACATCGCGATCCTGCACCTGCGCGGTCAGGGCGTCGAGCAGAGCGACACGCTCGCCTTCGCGTGGTACCGCCGCGCCGCCGAGCAGGGCTTCCCGCGCGCCCAGCTCGATCTCGGTCGCTGCTTCGAGACCGGCCGCGGCACCGCGATCTCGGCGGTCGAAGCCCATCGCTGGTACGCGCTCGCGTCGGCCGCGGGTCTTCCCAACGCCCAGGAGTCACTCGTTCGCGTCGCGGCCAAGATGAGCCCGGCGGAGCTCGATCAGGCCGCGCGGCTCGCCCGGGCCTTCGTGCCGAAGTCCGACGCGACCGCTGCGTCCGCGATCGTGACCGTTCCGGTCGGCGACGAGGACTGACGCGATCATTGCGAGGGCTGCGGACGCATCCACGCCGCCAGGCTTGAGCGATCGGTGATCGCGAAGTCCGGCGCCGAGATGGCCATGGGCCGCGGCCGTTCGGTCGAGCCCAGTACGCAGGTGCGGCCGTGCATCGTGCCCAGGACGAGGCTCGGTGCCGTGCTCGCGTCGGCGCTGACAAGCGTGAGGAGGACCGGCCGCTCGCGGCGGCAGCCGTCGACGACGCCGTTACTCACCGCGAAGGACACCCAGGTCGCGAAGATGGCGATGAAGCCGGCGACCGCACAGCCGGCGAGCGCGACGCGCGGCAGCGGCATGCGGAAGAGAAGGACAAGCCAGAGAACGCCCGCGACGATCGCGAGGGCGTCGAAGCCGGCGATCGCGGAGGCTGCGTCGAGCCAGGGACCGAAGAGCTCGCGTTCGAGCGGCGCGGCCGAAAGCGTCGCGTGACGCCCGGGCAGCGCGCACCACGCGATCAGCAGGGCGAAGACGAGCGCGGCGGCGACGAGTCCGATGGTCGAGAAGCCCCGGGCGAGCGCGGTGAGCGGTGGTCCGCCCGGCACGCGCGGGCGGGCGACGGCAAGGCCGGCGGCGGGGACGGCGAGCGCCGCGAATCCGGCGAGCATGCGGAGCGGATCGACCAAGCCCATTTCGAAGATGCGGAGCGGAATGAGCAACACCATCCGGATGCCGGTGGTGAGTCCAGCGTCGGCCGAGCCGAGCAGCTCCTCGACGCCGATCGCGCGGGCGAATCCGAGCGATTCGCCCACATGGCCGGTGAGCCACAGGAAGCCGACGGTGCCCGCTCCGACGGCCGTCCAGAAGCCGGTGCGGGCGCCGAATCGCGATGGCTCGTCGGAGGCCCGAACCGAGCGAGGGCCGCCGTCGCGCACCACGACGACGCGCGTCACCGGACCGTCCGCCGAGGGTGTGCGCTTCGAGCCGGAGGATGGTTGGAGGTTCGGCATGGGGACCTTTCGCTCGCTCGTCACTGGCCTGTCACGCACATGTCATACGGACGCCCCTACGGACGCCGGCGCGCTCACTCGTCGGAGACTTCGCCGCCCCAGACCGTCGCCTGACGGGGATTCGGCAGGCGCTCGTGCATCGCCTCCAGCGCGGTGCGTTCCGCATCGGTCAGCGATTCGGGCGGGACGATCCGAATGACCGCGTAGAAGTCTCCCGCGTCGCCCTTGGCGTCGACCAGCCCCTTGCCCTTCGCCCGGAGCTTCGCGCCGCTCGCGGTGCCCGCTGGGACCTTCAGCTTCACGCTGCCCTTCAGGAGCGGCACCTGGATCACCGTGCCGAGCGCAGCCTCGGCGATCGTGATCGGGACATCAAGGAGAAGATCGAGGCCGTCGCGCCGAAACCAGGGATGCTCGCCGACCTGGATCACGAGGATCAGGTCGCCGGGCGGACCTCCGTTCGCGCCGGGTCGGCCCTTGCCCTTCACGCGCAGCTTCGAGCCCGAGCGGATGCCGACGGGGATCTTCACATCGATGGACTGCGTCGAGCCGTCGCCGAGGGTCAGTCGGACCGACTCGCTGCCGCCGAGGGCCGCGACGCCGAAGGGAACGGAGAGCGTGTGCTCGATGTCCTCGCCGGCGGTAGGCGGATGTGCGCGGCCACCGGCGTGCGGACCACCGGCGCGACCCGCGCGCTGCCCGCCGCGCCGCGAGCCGAAGAGGTCGCCGAAGATCGTGTCGAAGGTCTCGGGGTCCACATCGGACCAGCTCGCGCCGCCTCCGTCCCCGGGAGCGCCACCGGGCCGTCCGCGCCCGCCGAAGGGATTCCCGCCGCGGAAGGGATTGCCGCCGCCGAAGGGATCACCGCCGGCGGCGCTGCCCACGCCGGCGTGGCCGAACTGGTCGTAGCGCTTCCGCTTCTCGGCGTCGGAAAGGATGTCGTAGGCCTCCTGGGCCTCGGCGAACTTCGCGGCGGCGTCTGCGGCCTTGTTGACATCCGGATGGAACTTGCGGGCAAGCTTCCGATGCGCCTTGCGGATCTCATCATCGCTGGCAGTTCGGGAAACTCCGAGGACTTCGTAGTAATCGCGGGGCATCGACGGGGCCAGTATACGGGCCGGAAGATCCCCCACGAACGGCGTCGCGAGCGGCTCTACACTGCAGGACGATGCGATGTGACGCGAAGCACCAGCCGACGACCGGATCTCAGGGAAGCGCCTCGCGCACCGTCACCCTGACCGTACTGCCCTCCGCTGGCTCGGGCGTCGGAGAGCCGGAGCGGGGGGGCCGCCCCCGGTCGACGATGGGCACGAAGCGGGCGATCGTCCTCGTCACGATCCAGGTGCTCATGATCGTGCACCTCATCCAGTGGTGGATCACCGGCACGACGCTCTCGCCGGTGGAGCCGAGCGAGGCGATGGCGACGGTGAAGGGCGGCGTGATCAACGCCGGCACGGTCCTCTTCGGGCTCGCCCTGCTCGCGACCGCGATCTTCGGCCGCTTCTTCTGCGGCTGGGGGTGCCACATCATCATGCTGCAGGACTTCTGCGCCTGGCTGATGGGCAAGATCGGCATCCGACCGAAGCCGTTCCGGGCGCGGCTTCTGCTTCTCGTTCCCTTCCTGCTCGCCTTTTATATGTTTCTCTGGCCGATCGTCTATCGATTGGCGATCGCGCCCTATACGAATCCCGACCTGACCTGGCCGGGCTTCACGACCGAGTTCATCGTGCAGGACTACTGGCGGAGTTTCCCCGGTGTCATGCTCTCGATTCCCTTCCTCTTCGTCTGCGGGTTCCTCACGGTCTATCTGCTCGGGGCGAAGGGCTACTGCACCTACGCCTGTCCCTACGGCGGGCTCTTCGCGCCGATCGACGAGATCGCGGTCGGGCGGATCCGCGTGAACGACAGTTGCGAGGGATGCGGACACTGCACGGCGGTCTGCTCGTCGAATGTCCGCGTGCACGAGGAGGTTCGCGACTTCGGAATGGTCGTCGATCCGGGCTGCATGAAGTGCATGGACTGCGTGAGCGCCTGCCCGAAGGAAGCGCTGAGCTTCTCCTTCGGGAAGCCGGCGGTGCTCGCCAAGCCCCGCGCCGGCGCCGCGGCGACGGCGTCGAAGGCCCGGCCGGGATCGGTGCCCGCGACGCGCGGCTGGGACCTCACCTGGCGCGAGGAGCTGGCGTTTGCGGCCGTCGCGGCGATCGCCTTCCTCGGGACGCGCGGTTCGTTCGGCCTGTCGCTGCCGCTTCTCTTCTCGAGCGGCGTAACGGCCTGCGTCGTCTATCTCGCCTACAAGGCGTGGCGCGTGCTGAGCGAGCGCAACGAGCATTTCCATCGGCTGGTCCTTCGCCGAAACGGCCGGATGACCGGCGGCGGCGTCGCGTGGCTCGCGGTCGCGGGCATGACGCTCGGGATCACCGCCCACAGCGCGGCGATGAACGGCATCGGCTTCCTCGCGAGCTGGTCGGACGATCAGGTCACCGCCCGGCCGGAGGTCGTCTTCTCGGAGAATCCCGTCGCGCTCGAGCCCGCCGTCGCCCGATCCGCCGAACGGGCGATCGCGATGTACGAGACGATCAGCACCGTCGGCAGCGGCGGTTTCGGCATCTTTCCGCCGATCCAGCGGGCGATCGACGAGCGTCGGGCGTGGCTCCAGTCGGCGCTCGGGCGCTACACCGAAGCGGAGGCGACGCTTCGCGCCGCGATCGAGCGCGACGGCCTCACCGAGACGAGCGCCGCGGGACTCGGGCGCATCCTGCGGGCGCAGCGACGCTTCGACGAGGCGCGGCAGTGGTACATCGATGCGATCGCCGCGCATCCGCTGTGGGTGCAGCTTCAGGACGAGTATGTGCAGTGGCTCGTGAGCGACGGCAAGATCGACCGGGCGATGACCGCGAGCCGCGACGCGCTCATCCGCGCTCGGGCCGAGGGCGCGCCGGCGGCGAGCGAACTCTTCCTGATGCGCAGGCTCTCGCTGCTCCTCGTCGAACACGGCGTCGGCGATCCGATCCTTGAGGGCATCGAGCTCACGCTGAAGACGCTTGAGATCGAACCGGACAACGCCTATGCGTATCGGGCCCTCGCAATCGGCTACGCCCGCCTCGAGCGCATGGACGAAGCCGAAGCCGCGCTCCGCAAGGCCGTCGCGATCGCACCCGCGGACTGGCGCTTGCAGCAGTCGCTCGGCGAACTCCTCATGGGCATCGGCCGCGAGGCCGAAGGCTCCGCCGTCATCAAGGAAGCGACGCGGCTGCGCGATCGCCGGTAAGGCCCCGCGCAATCCTCGGTGAGGCAAGCTCGGGCGACGCCCTCCTCCCACCGAGCGCCTTTCCCCTCAGTTCTCGGTCGGCCCGGCGCGAAGCTGACGGCAACTTCGCGCGGCGTTCGCGCAGCGGCGGCATCGCGTGGGCATCATGTCCGGTGGCGGTAGGGGAAGCAGCGGCTTCGGCCTCGGCGTTCCCGTGAAGGCCAACGGCATCGCTCGCGGGTTCCGACGCGGGCGATGTCGCCGCGCGCGGTGTGGTGTTCTGGCTTCCTGTGTGCCCGCTCGCGGTCAGTGGGCCTGCGAGGGCACGCCGCCTTCGGCCTTGCGGAAAAGTTCGTAGAGCTCGGTCGGGTTTGCCGCCTCGTAACAGGAACTCCGGAACTGCTGGTTGGTCATCAGGCGGCTGACCTTGCCGAGGGCCTGAATGTGCTCGGCGATCCGGTCGGTCGGCGAAACGAGCAGGATGATCATCCGCACCGGTTTGCGGTCGATCGAGCCGAACTCGATCGGCTCCTTCGGCTTGCCGATCGCCATCGTCAGGGCCCGCGCCGAGGTCGACTTGCCGTGCGGGATCGCGAGTCCCTCGCCGATGCCGGTCGAGCGCTGCTGCTCGCGTTCCCAGACCGCGCGCTTGAGCGACTGGCCGTCGGTGACGATGCCCTTGGCGCTCAAGAGATCGACGAGCTCCTCAATGGCAGCCTGCTTGTGCGTCGCGTCGAGCGGCACCTTGATCGCGTCGGAGGAAAGGATGTCGAGGATGTTCATCGCGACGCCTGTCGACTGCTCGAGGGTCCTGTGGCCGTCCGCCACCCACAGACCGGGCGCGGCGGAATCGAAGCGGGGGAGGATACCAGCGCTCCGCGCCGGGGCGAACTCCCCGCATCGGCTGGGTCGCCCGCCTCGGGACCGGGGGAACTTCGCGGCTTCGAACGACCGCACGATTGACACGGTCCGATCGGCCTGACAGCCTCTCCCGCGATGCCCGCCCTTCCGAACCTCCTGGCGACGCGCTTCGGCCGACTCGTTGCCTTCTTCGCGCTCTACATGACCGAGGGGCTTCCGCTCGGCTTCGCGGCGACGGCGGTCGCCACGCAGCTCACCCGCGAGGGGGTCGGCTCCGCCGAGGTCGGGGCCTTCATCGCCTCGCAGTATGTGCCGTGGGCGTTCAAGTGGGCGTTCGGCCCGATCGTCGATGTCTTCTCCTGGGAGCGCTTCGGCCGGCGTCGGAGCTGGATCCTGATCACGCAGGTGCTCATGGCCCTCACGCTGCTCTCGACGGTGCTCCTGAAGCTCCCGGAGCAGCTCTGGCTCTTCACCGCGATCCTCCTCGTCCACAACACCTTCGGCGCGACCCAGGATGTCGCGATCGACGCCCTCGCCTGCAACACGCTCAAGCCCGAGGAGCGCGGCCTCGCCAACGGCGTCATGTTCGCCGGGGCGAATGTCGGCATGCTCCTCGGCGGTGGCGGCGTGCTCTTCCTCGCCGACCAAATCGGCTTCCAGTCGACCTTCTTCTTCGTGGCCGGAGCGATCTTCTCCGTCACGCTGCTGACGCTCTTCTGCATGCGCGAGGCGGCCGAACCGCGCGCCGCCGTCGTCGGGTCGAAGCTCGTCGCGGCGGGCCGCGAGATGCACACCTTCGCGATCAACGCGTTTCGCTCCTTTCTCGGCTCGCGCGGGGCGCTTGCGGGGCTCTTCTTCTCGCTGCTGCCCGCCGGCGCGATTTCGATGGGCATCATCATCGTTCGCGAGGTCGGCGTCGGCATCGGCATGACCGATACCGAACTCGCCAAGATCAACGCGACGAGTAGCGCGGTCGGCGCAGGCTTCTGCGTCTTCGGCGGCTATCTCTCCGACCGCTTCGGGCGACGGCGCATGCTCTCGCTCTTCATCCTGCTGATGAGCCTGCCGGTCCTCTACTTCGCGATGGAACTGCAGCGGGTCGGCTGGATCATGCCGACGCCGGCCGGCGAGCCGCGTCCCGAGGCGCCGCCCGGCCTCGGCATGGCGCTGTGGATCGCGGCGCTCAGCTACTCCGCCTTCCAGGGACTCATGTACGGAACGCGCTCCGCGATCATGATGGATGTGACGAACCCGATCGTCGCGGGCACGCAGTTCACCGCGTACATGGCCCTCGCGAATCTCGCGATCGCCTTCAGCTCGACCTGGCAGACGATCGCGATCGGCATCTTCGGCTATCCGAAGACCATGCTGATCGACGCGATCCTCGGCTGCGTCTGCGTGGCGCTGATCCCGCTTCTTCGCAAGCCGCGCACCGCCGCCGGCGGCGACGCCTTCATGGACGGCGGAGCGCCGGTGCGGGCGAAGTGGCTGGCGGTCGTCCTCGGCGTCCTTTGCCTGAGCTATCTCCCCGCACATCTCTTCCCGGAAACGCTCGGCAAGGCGGCGCCGATTGTCGGCACGCTGCACACGCTCGTCTTCGTTGGCTCGGCGGTCTTCCTGCTCGCGGGCGGTGCGGTCATCTCGCCCTCGGCCCGCGTCCTCGCGCGGGTCGGGGCGTGCATCGCGCCGCTTCTCCTGGCGATGCACGGCCGGTACTACACGACCGACATCGCCCAGTGGGCGGTCGGGCCTGAGCGAGCCGACGCGCTCGCCGATGCGCTCCGCATGGCGTTCCTCGTCCCGCCGGTGCTCGGCGCGGCCGTGCTCCTCGCGCTCGCCTTCCGTCCATGGCGTGAGTTGCGTTCGGAGCTGACGCCCGAGCCGACCGTCGTCGCCGCGCAGTAATCCGGGATTCTGCGCACATCACCCAGAGAACCAGAGGCACAGAGGGCACAGAGGCATCACAGAGAAGCCAACAGAAAGTAGGAATTCGTCGAGCGAACTCGCAGGGTGGAGCTGAATTGGGTCGGGACCTGTCGGTGTGCCCGGCGCTTGCGCCGCTCAAGTCCCTCCGGCACCGGCCCATCTCCATCAACGCACGCACAATCAGTCTCTTTCTTTGCCTTCTCTGTGCGCCCTCCGTGCCCTCTGTGCCTCTGTGGTTCTCTGGCGGAATCGTGCAGAACGCAGTCGATCGAATGGATAGGAATCACATGATGACGCACCGCGCCCACATCGGACTTTCGCTTCTTCTCGCAGGTTCGCTTGCCGTCACGCTTGTCGCCCAGGACACGCCGCAGGCGACCGAGACGCCGGCGGCCCAGCCCGCGCCGCCGCAGCGGCCGGTGAAGCCGTCGAAGCCGGCGCCTCCCGAGCCGGTCGCGATCGCGGCCGATGACGCGATCACGCACGAGGACAGCGTGACGGTGAAGGGCGAGCGCATTCCCTATCGCGTGACGGTCGGCACGCAGCCGGTGTGGGACGCGCAGAACAAGCCGGTCGCGTCGGTCTTCTATACCTATTACGAGCGCAGCGGCGTGACCGATCCGAGCACGCGGCCGCTCATGATTTCCTTCAACGGCGGGCCGGGCTCGGCGTCGGTCTGGATGCACCTCGCCTACACCGGACCGCGGCTCCTTCGCCTCGACAGCGAGGGATTCCCGATTCAGCCCTACGGGATCGTCGAGAACCCGCACTTGGTCCTCGACGCGACGGACATTCTCTTCGTCGATCCCGTCGGCACCGGCTTCTCGCGTTCGCTCGACGGCGACAACACCCCCTTCGTCGGCGTCGACAACGACATCGACTATCTCGCCCGCTGGATCGGCGCGTTCGTGACCCGCATGGGCCGCTGGACCTCGCCGAAGTACCTGATCGGCGAGAGCTACGGCACGACGCGCGTCGCCGGACTCGCCTCGCGCCTGCAGAACTCGCACTGGATGTACCTGAACGGCGTCATCCTCGTCTCGCCGACCGGGCTCGGCGTGCCGCGCGAGGGGCCGGTCGGTCAGGTGCTTCCGCTGCCGTACTACGCGGCGACGGCGTGGTATCACCGCAAGCTCGCGGCCGACCTGCAGTCCCGCGATCTCGATGCCCTGCTGCCCGAGGTGGAACGATTCACGATCGACGAGCTGCTGCCCGCGGTCGCCCGCGGCGGCTCGCTCGAGCCGGCCCGTCGCGACGAGCTCGTGCGCCGCTACGCCCGCTATGCCGGCCTCGCCGAGGAGGTCGTCCGCAGCCATAACTTTGCGGTGCCGACCGGATTCTTCTGGAAGGAGCTCCTGCGGGACGAGGGTTTTAGCGTTGGGCGTCTCGACTCGCGCTACCGAGGTCTCGACCGCACCGAGGCGGGGTCGCGGCCGGACTTCGATCCGGCCCTCGCCTCGTGGAACCACGCGTTCGCGCCGGCGATCAACCATTACCTGCGCGAGGTGCTCGGCTATCGCACCGATCTCCAGTACTGGATCTTCGGGCCGGTGAGCTGGGACATGCGGAGCGACCGGACCGGCGAGGCCCTGCAGGCCGCGATGGGCGCGAATCCCTTTCTGCATGTCCTCGTGCAGTCGGGCTACTACGACGGTGCGACCGATTACTTCAGCGCGAAGTACACGATGTGGAACATGGATCCCGCGGGACGCTTCCAGGATCGCATGACCTGGAAGGGCTATCGAAGCGGGCACATGATGTACCTGCGGCAGGAGGATCTCGCGACCTCGACCGAGGACATCCGCGCATTCATCCGGCTGTCGACGCCGAAGCCGGGCGAGCCGGCGAAGCGATAGACGAGCGAAGCGCTGAGCGCGCACAGCGGGGCGGCGCTTGCGCGCCGCCCCGCTGGCCTCTCTCCTCCGATGGAGATCGCGTGAGTCGTCAGCCGCCGCACTGGCAGGCGGCGTTGCACTGGTTCGCCGCCTGGCCGACGCAGAGGTTGTCCCACTGCGTCTGGCAGCAGAAGGGATCGAGCTCGCAAACGCAGGTGGTGCATCCCGGCTGATCGGAGCCGGGGCTCGGCCGCGCGAAGCATGCGTTGCTCGTCGGGCAGGCGCCCCACGCGCCGAGGAGGACGGCGAGATCGGCCGCGTCGACGGTGGCGTCGCCGTTCACATCCGCGACCGACACCGCGCTGCCCCAGGCGCCGAGGAGGATGCCGAGATCCGGGCCGCTGATGAGGCCGTCTCCGTCCAGGTCAGCGCTGCAGGGGATTTCAATGATGCCGAAGGCGGTGAGTTCGTTCGGCACATCGTTCCAGAGACCGTTCGAGAGCATGACCGTGAAGTCCTCGCCCGCGCCGGAGTCGTTGGGCTCACCCGGCGCCCACGCGGTGAAGGTCAGCGGCTCGCCGCCGATCCAACCGAAGGAGTCCTCGACGCGCTGGTCGGTGGCGCCGATCCACGCGGTCGTCGGCTGTCCGGCGATGGTGAGGAAGTTCTGCCGAATCCACTCGTTTTCGGCAGCGGTCTCGATCGTGACAAGGCGACCCTGCTGCTGGATCCCGACCTTCGCGACCTGAAGCCATGACCCGGCGCCGACGAGCCGATAGCGGCTGCCGGTCGCAGGATTCACGATCGCCGGCCCGATGGTGGTGATGTTGCAGGTGGCCGTCGCACGGTTCACGCAGATGCTGTCCCACTCGACATCGCAGCAGAACGGGTCGGCGAAGCAGACCTCGTTGCAGCAGCTCTGGTCGTTGCAGCCGGGTCCGTGCGGCGTGAAGCAGGAGCCCGAGGCGTTGATGCAGACCGGATCGAACTGCTCCGCGACCGAGTGAAACACGGCGCCTGCGGCGATGTCGTTCCACAGCCCCGAGATCGGCGAGAGAATCGTGGTGTCCTCATTGCCGAAATTGTTCGGTTCGCCCGGTGCCCAGCGCGTGAAGCCGACGGGCGACCCGTTCGTCCAGGTGAAGATGCCTTCGGCGGCGGAGTCGGTGAATCCGATGCGGACGAAGCTCGGATCGAGGCCGGGGAGCTCGGCCGCGAACTCGCGGCGCACCCAGTTGTTCTCGCGTCCGCTGTCGATCGAGACGAAGTCCGCGTTCGCTGCGGCGATGAATGCGTCCGCCTCATCGAAGGACTGCGGCGACACGACACGGTAGCGGTGACCGGTGGCGGGATCCGTCGCCCAGGTCGAGAGGAAGTCCGGACTGCACTGCTCGATCGCCGCATCCACGCAAATGCCATCCCATGCGGTCGTGCAGCAGAAGGGATCGACCGCGCAGATGAGCGGACAGCAGGTTGCGTCGGAGCAGCCGGGCGTCTCCTGCGCGAGGAAGCAGGAGGTCGAGGCGCTCGTGCAGATCGGCGGAGTCGGCGGCGCATCGACGAGCGTGACCGAGAAGTTCACGCTCTCGACGCCGAGCGAGCCGGGAAAGATCGAGGCCTCGGCATCGACGGTGATCGTGTACACGCCATTCGTGACCAGGACGATCTGCTCCCAGTTGCCGGACTGATTGAAGCTCAGCGAGACGCCGGGACCGGAGAGCGAGATGACGCCGCTGCCGGAGAGCTCGACGAGGCTGCCGCTGAAGGTGAACGGGGTCGTGCCACCGTTCGGGAGACCGGAGACCTGGAGCTGCACCGAGAAGAAGGTGTCGGAGATCGCGAAGCCGCCGGTCGCGGCCTTGTTCGAGTTGAGGGCGCCGGTCGCGGTGAAGCCGCTCACGACATTGCCGGGGCCGAGGTCGAGGAAGGAGGACTGGAAGTCCATGCACGACACGCGGCCGGCGGTGCTGACGCACTCGTCGAAGGTGATCGGGTCAAAGTCGTTCTGGCCGGCGATGACCTCGAACTCCGCCGAAATCGGGACGCCGATGCCCGAGAAGACGGAGATCTGACCGGCACGCGTATCCGAGATGGCGGTGACGGTCGCAGCCAGCGCGGGGCTGGCCATCCAGGCGCAGCAGGCCACGCCGAGAAGAGCGGGTCCGAGAAGGGTGGGCGGGAGGGTCGGCGAGATTCGGGCTCGCGTTCTGGGTGCGCATCGCATGGGCAATCATCCTTCCGCTTCGCGGTGGAAGCTTCGAGGGGAGGGCGTGCGCGATGGGCGATCCCACAGCGGGGCCTGCGGCACGCACCGGACAGCCGAGCGCCGCGAGCTTCCACCGACATGATTTCTCTGCATTTGCCTGCGGTCCTGTCCCGTCGGGTCGCTATCGCTCGCCACCGCCGGCTCGCCAGAATCGGTAGACGCGGTCGCCGCCGCTCGAGACCAGCACGCGACCGTCGGGCGAGAATGCGAGGCTCCAGACGAAGGATGTCGGTCCGCCGAAGGACGCGACCTCCTGCCACGAGGCCGTATCCCAGAGCCGCACCAGGCGATCGCGGCCGCCCGACGCGAGGCGCGTTCCGTCGGGCGAGAAGTCCATCGTGAAGATGTGACCCGTGTGGCCGCGCAGCGTGGCGATGATCGCTCCGCCGTCGTCGAGCGAACGGACCGTGATCTCGGTCACATGGTCGTGTGGACCGGAACCGATGACCTCGGCGATCGCGAGCACCTGACGGCCATCCGGGAGCCGGCCGAAGGAGTAGCCGGCGCCGTAGGCGATGTGAAGGTCAAGCGCGACCCGCGCCGTCGCGGTGTCGATGATCGCAAGCGCCCCGCGCTCATCGACATCGTCGGAGAGCGCGATCCAGCGGCCATCGGCGCTCGTCGAGATGACCGCGCCGGTCATGCGCGGGAGCGGCAGCGCGAGTGGAGCGTCCTCGCCGAGCGCTCGGAAGCGCGATCGCGCATCCACGCCCACCCGCAGGGGAAAGCGATCGTCGGCGGCATCCGCGTGCAGGATGAGGATCGCTCGGCCGTCATCGGCAAAGGCGACATCCCGGGCGACCGTTCCGGCGTACGGCGTGCGTGACCAGCCATCGCTTCCGCGCGTGAGAAGGACCGGAGCGCCGCTCTCGTCGAGCGTGAGGAGTCGATTGCCGTCGACCGCCGCCGCCAGCCGGTCGTGCACGCGACGCGCGCCGGAGTCCACGATCTCGATCGGCGCGGCGACCCCGTCGGAAGCGCCGCCCAGATCCCATCGCCGGATCGTCCAGACGTTCGACATCGCGACGAGAAAGGGCCGTTCGCCGGCGAAGAGCACGCGTCCCCAGTTGCTCTCGTCGATCGGCTGCTCGCCCAGTGCGGCGGCCGGATCGCGCGACCAGCGGCGCAGCGAGCGCGTGTTGTCGTAGCTCAGGATGATCGGCTCGTTCGGATGGAAGGAGAGCGCCTGAATGCTCCCTTCGTGGCCGCTCAGCACCATCGCCGGCGTGAGTTCGGGCACCGACCAGACGCGCACCGTGCGGTCGACGCTTCCGCTCGCGAGCGTCGTGCCCTCCGGTGCGAAGGCGAGGCAGGTGATCTGGTCAAGATGCTCGCGCGTGGCCGCGATGAGCCGCATGTCGCGGGTGTCGTGCAGGCGGATGACGCGATCCGAGCCGCCGGTCGCGACGAGCGTGCCGTCGGGGCTGATCGCGAGCGCGTTCACATCGCTCTGGTGTCCGGTGAGCGGGCGCGTCGAGCCGTCGCGCGGCCGCCAGAGAACGGGCACTCGCCCGGCGCTCCCGTTCAGGGCGACGAGATCATCCGGCCCGACCGCGATCGCGTTGTGTCGGCCGCCGTTTGCCGTCTCGATCGACGCGCTCAGCGATCCGTCGAGCCTCCGATAGACGGCCCGAGCGGGCACGGCGGCTCGCGCTCCGACGAGGACCCCGAACGCCGTGCCGTCGGGCGCGAGCTGTCCGGCATACGCGGCCCACCGAAGGTCGATTTCCTTGGGCGTGCGCTCGATCGGAATCGTGACCGAGCCTTCGGGGCCGCGGATGAGTACCCCCGTCTCGCCGACGCGCCAGAGCGTGCGTCCCGACGCGGGCTGGGCGTCGAGCAGCTCCGCGTCCTCCGCGGGCGGGCGAAGGTCAACGGTCGCGACGCCGAGATCGGAATCCTCGAAACGCTCGGCGCCGCTCGCGACGACCCAGATCGAGGTCGTCGAGAGCATCTCGTCGCGGAAGGGGAGTCGCGCGCCGTCAAGCGTCGTCGCGGAGATGCTGCGATCGAGATTCGCGTCGAGATAGCGCCATTCCCATCCGCGGAAGCGGGCCGGGGCCTCGTCGAGGAAGCGGCGCACGCCGGCGACATCGCGCGCCGCGAACGCCGCGCTCGCCGCCGAGAGGTTCGCCCGATAGGCGGTCCATTCGGCGCGGTCGCGGGCGTCGACCGCGCGGGTCGCGAAGATGCCCGTCGCGATCGTGCCGCCGAGCAGGGCGAGCATCGTCGCCGCCGTTCCCGCGACCACCGCGCGGTTGCGCCGGGCGAATCGCCGCAGCCGTTCGACGCGGGTGATCGGCCGGGCGAGAATCGGTTCGTCGCGAAGATAGCGGCGCAGCTCATCGCCGAGCGCCTGGGCGCTCGGATAGCGGCGAGCGGGATCCTTCTCGATGGCTTTCGAAACAATGGTTTCGAGATCGCCGCGCAGACGGTCGTCGATCGCTCCAAGTCGTGTCGGTTCCTCGTCGCGGACGATGCGCACGGCGTCGGCGATGGGCCGGTCGCGGACATCGAGCGGAAGGCGCCCGGCGAGCAATTCATACAAGATCACGCCGAGCGCATAGACATCGGTGCGGTGATCGATCGCCGCGGGCTCGCCGGCGAGCTGCTCGGGACTCATGTAGGCAAGCGTTCCGAGAATCTGGCCGGCGCTCGTCGCGATCGTGCCCGCTGGGCCCTCGCGCTCGGCGAGTCGGGCGATGCCGAAGTCGAGCACCTTCGGGACCGGCTGGCGATCCGCTTCGCAGACCACGAGGATGTTCGCGGGCTTGAGATCGCGATGCACGACGCCGCGCTGGTGGGCGTGATGGACCGCGTCGCTGACCGCCGCGATGAGCTCCACGATGAGCCGCGTCGGACGGCCGCGGGCGAAGGCGTCGAGCGCCTCACCGGCCACCAGCTCCATGGCGATGTAGGGCAGGGCGTCGCCGACGCCATCGCGGCCCGCAAGGCTTCCAGCCTCGTGGATCTGGGCGATCCCCGGATGCTGGAGGCGTCCGAGCGTTTCGATTTCGCGGCGAAACCGCTGGATCGCCGTGGCGGACGCGATGTCCGATCGCATCACCTTCAGGGCGACGCGCCGACGCGGCCGCTGCTGTTCGGCCTCGAAGACGACGCCCATGCCGCCCGTGCCAAGCACGCTCAGGAGCCTGAAGGGACCGAGCGGTCGCGGCAGCGGTCCGAAGGGGGAGGTCTCCGCGCCGGCTTCGCCGACCGCAGCGAGGAACGCGCGGCTGAGAAAGCCCGTCTCGTGCGCCGCAGCCCGATCGGCCTCGAGGAGCCGGAGGAGCCGTTCCCGGCGTGCCGCGTCGTCGCCGACGAGGCGGTCGAGCACCGCCATGCGCTCCGCGCCGTCGAGCTCCACGAGCTCGTCGAAGAGGCTCCGGTCGGATCGATCGCGTGGCTCGGGCGTTTCAGCCATCGGCGTCCTCGTCAGCCCTCGCCCTGCCCGAACGCGTAGAGCTGTGCCGTCTCGGGAAGTCCGCCGAACTGGCGAAGCGCGTCGAAGAGCCAGCTCCGCGCGAAGCGCCAGTCGCGCTCGACCGTGCGGGTCGTGACGCCGAGCGAATCGGCGATCTGGGCGGTGTCGAGCCCGCAAAAGAAACGGAGAAGGACGACATCGTGGGCGCGGGGGTCGACCTGCTGGAGTTTCGGGAGGAGCTCGTCGATCGCGAGCATCGTGTCGGCGGCGCGGGCCTGTCCCTGGGCACCACGCTCCTCGGCCGCTCGGGCCGGATCGAGGGCGACATCGCGGTGAATCTCCTGGCGACGCTGTCCGCGGCGGGCGTGTTCGACGAGCACATCGCGCATCGCACGGGCGGCAGCGAAGAAGAAGTGCCTGCGGTTCGCGAAGGCCGTGTCCTTGCCGACGAGCCGAAGATAGGCCTCGTTCACGAGCGAGGTGGCGTCGAGCGTCGCGCCGGGGCGCATTCGCCGAAGCTGCGCAGCCGCGATGACGCGGAGTTCGTCGTAGACGAGCGGGACGATCGCATCGGCGGCCCGCGCGTCACCAGCGCCTGCCGCGTCGAGCAGCCGCGAGAGATCGCCGCGGGAGTCGATCGAACCCCGTTCCGGATCCTTCTCTCGATGCTCGGATTCGCTCACGCGCGTCGCTCCCCGGTCGAGGCCCGCGGATGCGGTTCCGGCCGGTGGGCCGGCGGGCTCGACCTGCCGATCAAAGCGTATCGATTCGGCCGGGGTCAGGTCCCGGGCGAGGGCTTGGAGAAGGGAACGGGGAAGCTTGGGCATGTCGGTCGCCACCGGCTGCCGCCCAGCCGAGCGGCGCACCCTTGGACCGACAGGATTTCGCGATCATCCCGTGGACCAGGCGCCGAGAAGCAGGGCCAGATCGGCCGATCCGGTTATGCCGTCGCGGTCGAGGTCAGATTCGCGGCCCGTTCCCCAGCCGCCGAGCAGGATCCCGAGGTCGCTCGCGCCGACGAGGCCGTCGGCATCGAGGTCCCCGAGCGGGCCGCTTGGGGACATCCACCACGCCACGCCGACCAGGCTCGGCGCAGCGGTCGTGTCGAGGCGATCGACCTTGAGGACATACTCGCCCGGCTGCAGGCCGCGCAGGTAGATGTGCTCGATGTTGTAGGCGGTCGAGACGCTCGCGACATTGCCGCTCTCGAAGACGCCGATCCCTGCATCGCCGGTGAGCGACTGGAGGGTTCCGTCGGGGGCGACGCGATAGAGGGCGGCGTCGACATTCATGACGGTCGGATTGGAATAGGCGCCATTCAGGATGCGATGCCAGGCGAGCGTGATCGAGACCTCGTCGACGACACCGACGGTGCGGAATCGGTAATAGCGGCTGGTGTTCGGATTGATGCCCGGAATCACATCCCAACCCCGTCGGCCGATCGTCGGTGCGGGCGGCAGTGTTTCCTTGAACTGCTGGCGGCCGCCGGTGAGCACCTCGTGGGCGCGATCGATGTTGAGGAGATCGGTGCCGCTGACCGGGTCGATCGGGATCGTCGCGATGCCGCGATTCGGGCCGCTTTGCGGAGCGCCGTTACTCCAGCCGCTGCGATGCGTGGTCGAGGTCATGATGAGCGGGCGCATCCAATTCGACTTCGATCCAGGCGCCGTGCCGACGCCGGGGTCGAGGTCGATGACCTCGTAAAGGAGCGCGGCGGCACCGGTCACATACGAGGCTCCGCCGAGCCCGTTGCCCGGCGCGACGATGTTCGTCGTGTGGCGTCCCGCGCCGTCGAGCGTCGCGGGCACCGTGCCCTGCTGATGGTCACCGTTCTCACCGCCGACGACGAGGGTGTTGTAGCCGCAGATCGGCACCGGGAAGGTCAGTACCGTCGATGGGAGCGGCCCGGCCGAGCTGATGAAAAGCTGGGGGTAGGTCACCGCGAGCCAGTCGGTCTTGCGGATGGCGGTGTTGTTCCAACTCGCGGAGCTCCAGCCCAACGGCACCGTGATCGCGATCATGTCAGGAACTGACGGATGAGAAAGCGGCGGCGCCGTGGGTGTCGACGGCTGGAGCGAGTTCGCCCAGGTGGCGACCGAGTTGATCCAGACCTTGTCGAGTCCGGGTGCGACGCCGGTCGAGGCGCCGCAGACCAGAATGGTGAGATCGGTGACGAACGTGTTGATGCCGGGCGGACCGCCCCATTGCACGAAGGTCATCGGATCGAGCTCGGGATGCGCCTGATCCGGTCCGTAGGCCCCCTGCGCGGACTGCTGGTTGACTGAGTACAGCTCGTAGCCCGAACCGGTCGGGAAGCGCTCCGGGATGAGCCGCGCGCGGAGGGCGTTCAGGCCGATGACCTCGTGCGGATCACCTGCCGCCGCGGTGCCGACGGGCAGAAGAAGCGAGAGACCCGAGCCAGCCACCAGCGTCATCCCGGCTCGGAAGAACCGCGTCGTCGGTCGAGCCATCAGGACACCCCCATCGAAGGGATCGACGCCCCCGCTGCGCGCGACCACGACGGACGCGCCTCACCGACGGCTCCCGCTCACGATAAATCGTCCCCTGCGCTTCTGGAAAGCAAATTCCCGCACATTCGCGCAGACGACCGACGCCGCTACGGGGCCCCCTTCGCTCCATCGGCCGCGCGGCCGGCGAACGCCGCTCGCTTCATCTTCTGATAGCGCCAGTTGAGGAGCAGGATGAGACCCGCGATGACCGCAATGCCGCCGATCGTGAGCCATGGATTGTCGCGGTCGAGATAGCGATTGATGATCCCCGCGAAGAGATACATCGAGCCGCAGCCGAGGAGGCTGCCGAGGAAGATCGCCGCGAAGGTTGCGCCGCGGGAGAGGCCGAGGAGCCGACCGAAGATCGAGCCGCCGACACTGCCTGTCGCGGCGAGTGGAAACGCAACGAATCCCACGAGGCCGATGAACGTGGCCCGGCGGATCCAAGGCTGTTGCTGCAGGATGAACTGGCCGTCCTTCACGAGGCTCAGGAGCTTTGGCCCGAGCCAAGGCAGGCGATAGATGAAACCCGCGTGGTAGACGAAAATGGATGCGGCAAACATATCCATCCACATCACCATCAGGAAGAGCTCCCCGCGGCTCAGGAAGATCTCGGGGGCGTTCGGATCGACTTCCGCTCCCTCGGTTCCTCCGAGAATCACGAATCGCCCGAAAAAGAAAAACGTTGCGAGCGCGGTGGCGAAGAGCTTCTGCATGAAGTCCGCGCCCTGCACGAGTGCTGTGATCGCGAGCACCGCTGCCGTCGCGAGAAAGGGTCCGATCAGCGTGACGAGCCAGACGGTCGGATGCTCATGCCGGAAGCGATCGCCATAGCGACTCTCCTCGGCGAGCAGCGACTGCTCGTCATGATCGGTGGGGCCCGATGGATCGGGGGCGGAACGAGCGTCGTGAGGAGCGTGTGGGGCCGACATGCGGAGTGGCGCGCCGAGGGGTGAAGGAGCGAGGCGGGGATGGTAGCCCAATCACACTGTCCCCGGTGATTTGCTCGCCAACGAAGCCGGCCCGGGCAGTGCTGCCCGGGCCGGGAACCTCTCTGATGAGGTGGGGGGTTCGAGGTCAGACGCTCCAGTTGCCGAGGAGCTGAGCGAGGTCGGCGCCGTCGACGATGCCGTCGGCGTTGAGGTCGGCCGTGCCCGGGCCGCCCCACTGGCCGATGAGGATGGCGAGATCGTTGGCGTTGATCACGCTGTTGTTGTCAAGATCGGCCGGGTTGTCGATCCGCGTGATGCGACCCTCGCCGCCGACCGGGTACTGGGCGGCGCTGATCACGCCGTCGAGCGGGCCGGCGACATAGTTGAGGAGCGCCTGCTGATACGGCAGCGAGGTGTTCTCGAAGGCGAGACCGTTGAGCGGATACTGGTCGCCGCCGGTCGCAAGGAAGTTGATCGTCGCAAGGTTCACCGTGGGAGCGCCGGCGATGACGACGCCATCCTCGACGAGCATCGTGCCGTCATCGAGGATCACATCGCGCACGCGCGTGCCCGGGTTGCGGTCAACCTCATAGCTGAAGCGGAAGCCGGCGATCTGGGCGAAGCGGCCGTTGCCGCTCGAGGTGAAGCCCGGCGGCGGGCTGACGCGGCTGACCGCGTTCTCGAGCATCGCCTTGACCGTCGTCGCGGGGACGTTCGGGATCGTCACCACGAAATTCGCGAAGGGGAAGATCGAGAAGGTCAGGAGCTCGCTGAAGGGACCGGCGGGCAGAATGTTGTTGTTGCGGATGCCGCCGCCGTTCTGCACGGCGATCTGCGGGATTGCGCCGCCGTTGGCCTTCGCGAAGGTCGTCGCCTGCCAGAGAATCGAGTCGGCGCAGAGGTTTCCGAGATTCGTCTCCTGCGAGCGAATGACGGCGTTCACACCGTTGAGCGGCACTTCGCTCGTCGCGATGATGTTCGCTGCGAGGGCCGCAACCGCGGCGGCGACCGGATCGGTGACCTGGGCCTGGATCGCCGGATCGGCGACGACGCCGCCGGTCTGCGTGGTGGCCGCGACGCGCACCGGTCCGCTCGTCGCATCGACGGCGACGATCTCGCCATTGATATCGAAATCGACGGCGAGACGACCGACATACCGATAGTCGCCGCGGGTCGTGATGACGCGCACCGTCTTGCCGTCGGCGTCGGTCGGCGTGAGCGGATAGGGGCCGAAGAGGAGGTCGGGAATGCCGTTGTTGTTCGCGTCAACGGCGTCGTCCGGAACGAGAAGCGTGCCGGGGTTCGCGAGCAGCTCGTCGCCGCCGCCGGCGATGACGATGTCGACATTGCGGAGCTGCGGGATGAGCGCGAGTTCGCTGCCGATGCCCTGCAGGTGCGTCATGAGAATGATGATGTCGACGCCCTGCGCGGTGAGAGCGTCCACTTCCGCCTGCACGATGTCCTTGATCGCAGCGCTCGCGACGACGGCGCCGGGCGAGGAGATGAAGGGAAGGTCCGGGGTCGTCGCGGCGACGATGCCGACCTGACGGCCGCCGGTGCTCACGATGGTGCTCTTCTTCAGGCGTCCCGCGCTCTCGAGGGCGACGAGGTTCGGCTCACCCGCGTAGTTCAGGTTCGCGCTCAGGAAGGGCACGGCGTCGGTGAAGCTGCTGACGAAGTCGGCGAAGGTGTCCGGACCGAAGTCGAACTCGTGGTTGCCGATGCAGATCGCGTCGTAGCCGACGAGCTCGAGGCCGATCGCGTCATAGAAGGGCACGCCGTTCTCGAGGCTCGCGTTGAACTCCGGGCCGGCGAGGAAATTGTCGCCGGAGGAGAGCATGACGACGCCACCCTCGGTGGCGGCGGCATCACGAAGTTGGTTGACCAGCGTGCCGAAGCGGGCGATGCCGCCGAACTCGGCGAGGGCCGGGCCGGGGTTGATGAGCTTCGACTCGCCGTCGTTGGAGTGGAGAACGGTCAGACGAAAGGTGGTGTCGCCCGCGAGGAGCGACGAGGTCAGGGAAGCGGTGAGCGTGAGCCCCGCGAGCGTGGCGATGCGCGACATGGAAATCCTCGTATGGAACGCTCCCGTTCCGCCGGGAGCTCGTGTGGTGTTTCAGAAGTTCGCTTCCATTGCGGCGGCCCTGTTCGCGTCTGGCGGCGTCGCCGCTCCTCGCCGTATGACTCCATACGCCTCGTCGCGGCTGCTTGCCAGACGCAAACATGCCGCGCCGCACTGTTCGCGAATTTCTGAAACACCACACGAGGTGGACGATGGCGCATGCGCGTCAGCGCGGCGCAATGATCGAGCACGAACCGCGACAAGAGCCTCGTTGGGTTGCGTGTGGATCGCGCAGCGATCAGATCATCATGTGCCAAGGCACGGCGAGCACCTCACCGCTCAGCCATTCCAGGCGATCGCCGCCGTGGATGAGGAGTCCGGGCAGCGACTGTTCGCCGTACTCAGCCCGAAAGGCGTGCAGATGCGCCGCGTCGGCGAGGCGCGGCGAGGTCGTGCTCTTCACCTCGATCGGAAGCAGGCGGCCGTCGAGATCGATGACGAAGTCGATTTCCTCACCAAGCGTCGTGCGCCAGAAGCAGATCTCGGGCCGGCGTGCGGAGAGGTCGCGCCACACGACGAGGTCCTGCAGCACGAGGTTCTCCATCGCCGCACCGGACGGCTCCGGCTCTCCGGCGAGGTGTCGCGCAAGCCCCGTGTCACACCAATAGAGCTTCGGGGACTTGATCAGTCGCTTGGTGCGGTTGACGCTGTAGGCCGGAATCCGCACGATCAGAAACGAGGTTTCGAGCAGGTTCAGATAGCGATGGACCGTCGGCTGCGGCAGTCCGACATCGCGCCCAAGCTCGGTCTGGTTGACGAGCTGGCCGACGCGCAACGCGGTCGCCCGCATGAGTCGCCTGAAGTCAGGAAGCGCGTCGATGTTCGCGAGATCCTGAAGATCGCGCTCGAGATAGGTGCGCGCGTATCCATCAAACCAAAGCGCTCGATCGGCATCGGTCGCGAGATGGAGCGCGGGCGTTGGATACCCTCCTCGCCGAGCGAGCTCGACCCACGACTCCGGCGGCGCGGCGCGCGCCTTCAGCGCCTCCATCCACTGCGAAGGCTGTGCGGCAAAGAGATGAGTCCACGCGCCATGCTGGCCGAGACCGAGCTGCTCGCGCCGGGTCATGGGCCAGAGCGTGAGGTAACTCGCCCGCCCCGCGAGCGAATCCGAGACGCCCCGCATGAGGAGGAGATTGGCTGATCCGGTGACGAGAAAGCGACCGGGGACGCGATGACGATCGACTTCGCGCTTGATCGCTGCCAGCAGCCCCGGCTCGCGCTGCACCTCGTCAATCGTGATGGCGTCATGGCCCGACAGCAGCGATTCCGGCCGCGCGCGGGCCAAGGCTCGCGCATCGAGGTCGTCCATCGAGATGACGCGGCGTCCCTCCGTCAGGTGGGTCGTGAGCGTGCTCTTGCCGGTCTGCCTCGCACCACTCACGACGACGACTGGCATCGTTGCGAGTCGATGCTGAAGAGCGGCTGCCGCAGCGCGTGGGAGCGAAGCATTCACGGCGTGAATGATATCCATTCACGCCGTGAATGGATTCGCATTTCGGCCCTCAGGGCCTTCTTCGACCTTGATTATCGGTCATGGTCGGCGCGTCGCTACGCCTTCGCCTGCATGAGTGCCCAGAAGCCGCCGTCGGAGTACTTCGTTGCGGGGTCGCCGGGGACGCCGGTCGGGAAGCGCTGTCGCTCGCCGCGCGGCTGCATCGTGAAGCGCTTGCGGATCGCGTCGGCCTGCCGGGCGTTCTCGGTCGGTTCGAGGCTGCAGGTCGCGTAGAGGATGAAGCCGCCTGGCGCGAGGAGCGGCATCGCGCCGGTGACGACCTCGCGCTGCTTGTCGATGAGCTTCTCGAGGCGTCGGGTCGAGAAGCGGTAGCTCGCCTCGGGCCGGCGCGGCAGCACTGCGGTGTTCGAGCAGGGGACATCGAGGACGACGAGATCCCCGCTCCGGAAGAAGGCCGGGAGCTTCGCGGGCGTCGACACGACGATGTTTGCGAAACGCCGCGCTGCGCTCGTGAGGTCCTTCGCCCGCTCGAGGTCCGGATCGCTCGCGACGATCTCGGCGTTCGGGAACGCCTGGGCGAGCTGCACGGTCTTCGTGCCGCGCCCCGCGCAGAAGTCGATCACGCGCTTGGGGCTGAGTCCCGCTTCCTTCGCGGCGCGGACCGGATCGCCGCTCGCCGGATCCTGGATGCGCAGGCTCGGATGGCGCTCGAACTCGCCCATCAGCGAGCCGTGGTCGCCGTCGAAGACGAACCAGCCGGGCACATCGTGACGGAGGAAGCGCGGATCCGAGGCGAGCTCGTCGGGAACGCCGGTGAGAAGCGTCGGCGCGTCGGCGAGGCCGTGCTCGGCGAGCTGCCGCGCCGTGTTGAAGCCGTGCGCCGCCATCCAGTGGAGGAAGAGCTCGCGCCCGACGCTTCCGACCTGCCGAACGCGATCGACGCTTTCGGCCGAGAAAACATCCTCGTTCAGTCGCCACGCCCGTCCGTCGGCGAGCGGCAGCTCGTCGCGTCGCGTCGCGAACGCGGCGCTCGGACGCTCGAGGATCTCGCCGCGCAGGGCGATGACCTTGCGGAGAACGGCGTTCACGAAGCCGCCGGCCTTCGGTCCGCGCTTGCGCTTCGCCCATGCCACCGACTCGTCGACGACGGCGTGATCGGGAAGGCGGTCCATGAACAGCAGTTGGGCGCTGCCCGCGAGAAGCGCCGACTGGAGCGCCGCTTCGACGCGCGACCAGGGGCGCGTGAGGCGACTCTCGATCACCGCGACGAGCGTGAGCCACCGCCGCGTGACGACCGTCTCGATCGCGTGGGCCAGCGCTGCGTCGCGCGGGTCGAGGCCCGACGGCGGGTTCGTGTCGAAGGGCAGTTCGGGGAACTGCTCCGCCTTCTTCGCGATGCGATCCATCGCCACGGAACGGGCGGTGGGCGTGAGGTCGATCGATGGTGCGTCGTTCTGCATGGGAAAGGCAGAGGCCGGGCGACCGAATGGTCGCCCGGCCTCGTGCTCATTGTGACGAATCAGCTCGGAGGATTCACGCGGTCACGAGCTGCCGCTTCGAACTCCGAGCGGTGCCCTTGGCGGGAGCGGATTCGCCCCGGCCAGACAGAGCGGCCGCCGCTGCCTTGAGCGCCGCCGCCTTGTCGGTCTTCTCCCAGGTGAAGGTGCCCGGGCCGCCCTCGCCCGGCTCGCGGCCGAAGTGGCCGTGGGTCGCGGTCGCCTTGTAGATCGGCTTGAGGAGGTCGAGCGACTCGATGATGCCGCGCGGGGTGAGGCGGAAGTGCTTGAGCACGAGCTCGCTGATCGCGTCGTCCGGGATCTTGCCGGTGCCCTGCGTGTCGACGAGGACCGAGGTCGGCTCGGCGACGCCGATCGCGTAGCTGAGCTGGACTTCGCAGACATCGGCGAGGTCCGCGGCGACCACGTTCTTCGCGATGTAGCGGGCCATGTAGGCGGCCGAGCGATCGACCTTCGACGGGTCCTTGCCGCTGAAGGCGCCGCCGCCGTGACGGCCGCGGCCGCCGTAGGTGTCGACGATGATCTTGCGGCCGGTGAGACCGCAGTCGCCGTGCGGGCCGCCGACCTCGAACTGGCCGGTCGGATTGACGAAGACCTTGATCTTGTCGTTCCAGAGCTTGCCGAGCACCGGCTTGATGATCTTCTCGATCACCGCGGCGCGCAGCTCCTTCTGCTTCTTCGCGCCGTTCCACTCCGGACCATGCTGCGTCGAGAGGACGACGGTGTCGATGCGCACCGGCGTGAGGCCCTCGTACTCGACGGTGACCTGGCTCTTCGCGTCGGGGCGGAGACCCTTGATCGCGCCCTTCACCCGAATCTCAGCCTGCTTCTTCACAAGCTGGTGGGCGAGGTCGATCGGGAGCGGCATGAGCGACTTCGTCTCCTTGCAGGCGAAGCCGAACATCATGCCCTGATCGCCGGCGCCCTGCTCCTTCTTCTTGCCGTCGGCCTCTTCGTTCACGCCGCGGGCGATGTCGGGGCTCTGCTTGCCGATGCAGACGCTGACGCCGCAGCTCTTGCCGTCGAAGCCCTTCGCCGCGTCGTCGTAGCCGACGCCGAGGACGGTCGCGCGAACGATCGCCGGAATGTCGACATAGCCGCCGCAGGTGACTTCGCCGGCGACGACCGCGAGGCCGGTGGTGACGAGCGTCTCGCAGGCGACGCGCGAGCGGGGATCCTCGCGGAGCATCGCGTCAAGGATGGCGTCCGAGATCTGATCCGCGAGCTTGTCCGGATGACCCATCGAGACGGATTCGGAAGTGAAGAGGTAGCGTCGGCTGGCCATGGTGCGACTATCGAAATGCGTGGCGATGCATCCCCCGGCGTGCTTCGTTTCGAAGGTCGCCCCGCAGGCACCGCGGCGGCCAAAGGCCAGCCCGTGGCGGATGCGCGAGCGACGACGGTTCGAAAACGAAACGCCAGAAGCGGACCGGGCCCGGGTGAGAGGCCGCTGCCGAAGCTGGCTGGTCGAGCGCGCCGTTCGAGCGAACGGCATGAAAACGCCCGAAGCGGGGGGATCCGCGTCGGAGTTCAGGCGGAGTATACCGGGCCTTGCAGGCCGGTCCGGCGGCTGACCGGCACGGACTGCCAGACCGCACGACCGGTCCGAACGCCTCGGAATTGCGTTCGATTTGCGTCCGGATCGGACTTCAGCCCGAAGCGGGCCGCTGCGTGGGGTAGTGTTGTCGAACCGGTCCCTCGCGACCATCTCCTCCGATCCCGGACCCGTCCCCATGCCCGCCCGACCGGCCGCCACGCTTGCCTTGGTTCTCACCGCAGCCTGCTCGCTGAGCGCGGTCACGGCGGTTGGCGGTCCCCTCGCCGGGCAGGCCGCCCCCGCAGGACCGATCGGCCTCCCCGATGTCGAGGGCGGCTACGCGACGACCCACCTCCTCGTCCGCTGGAAGGCGGGGGTGCGGGCCGAAGGTGGCCTCCAAGGCGGGCCCGCGAGGATTGCGGCGGTCGGGGCCGCACCCGCCCGGGCTCGGGCAGGGGCGATCGCCGAGGCGAACCGCCTGCTCGCGCGGGCCGGCGCGACGCGCATCGCGCCGCAATTTCCGAACCTCCGCGACCAGGCGACCGCCACGCGGCTCGGCCTCGACCGCGTCCACCGGATCGATCTCCCCGTCGGCTCCGATACGCCGGCGCTCGCGGCGGCGCTGAGGCGGCTCGGGTCGATCGTCGAGAGCGTCGAACTCGACGGCATCGGCGGAGTCGCCGGCGTGCCGAACGATCCGGACTTCGTCCAGCAGTACGCCCTCGACAACATCGGCCAGACGATCAACGGCATCGCCGGAACGCCCGACGCGGACATCGACGCGCCGGAGGCGTGGGATCTCGTCGCCGAGCGGAACATCGACACCTCGACGGTGACGATCGCGGTGCTCGACAGCGGCGTGAACGCCCACACGCAGCTCGCCGGGCGCATCCTGCCCGGCTTCAACATTCCCGACAACACCACGGTCACGGCCGACGAGTGCTCGAGCCACGGCACGCATGTGAGCGGCATCATCGCGGCGAGCGGCAATGACGGCGTCGGCACCGCGGGCCTCGCGTGGCAGGCGAAGATCGTGCCCTATGTCGTCGTGAATCCCTGTACCGGCTTCGAGAGCTCCGTCGCGACGGCGCTCATCATGGCGACCGACGCGGGTCATCGCGTGGCGAGCATGAGCCTACAGTTCTACTCCGGCACGCAGACGCTTCGCGATGCGGTGCTCTACGCGGCGGCGAACGATGTCGTGATGATCGCGGCCGCGGGAAACAACAACAACGGCGCGATCGCCTTCCCCGGCCGGTGGCCCGAGGTGATCTGCGTCGCGTCGGTGACCAACACGGACGCGAAGTCGAGCTTCTCGAACTTCGGCCCCGAGGTCGATCTCGCCGCGGGCGGGAGCGACATCCGCTCGCTCATCGGAACGAGCAGCTACGGCTTCAAGAGCGGCACGAGCCAGGCGACCCCATCGGTCACCGGCACGATCGCCCTCATGCTCGCGTGGAACCCGACCCTCAGCGCGACCGAGATCCGCGACATCCTGATCGCGACCGCGGTCGACATCGGCGCGCCCGGCTTCGATCCGATCACCGGCTTCGGGCGCGTGAACGCACACGCGGCGCTCCTCGCGACGCCCAATCCGCTGCCCGCGGACCTGAACGGCGACGGTTCGGTCGGCCCCAACGATCTCGCGATCCTGCTCGGATTCTGGGGTGCCTGCGCCGACTGCGACGGCGGCTGCGTCGGCGACCTCGATGGCGACTGTGCCGTCGGGCCGACGGATCTCGCGATTCTGCTCGGCTCGTGGGGATGAGCGACATGCGGAGCGCCCAGCGGGATATCCTGCCCTTCGCGAGTCATCGCCAGCGGTTGGCGGTTGCGAGCAGGAGGCGCAGGAGGCGATGCCCCCAATGTCCGTGCGCATGGAACTCTCGCGGATCTTCATCCGCGAGCTGAGCGACATGCAGATCATCGAGCTGACCGAGGCCGGCGGCGATCGCACCTTTCCGATCGTCATCGGGCTGCCGGAGGCGTTCGCGATCGAGCGGCGACTGAAGGGCACGGAGGTCGTCCGCCCGCAGACCCACGATCTGCTCGCCTCGACGATCCGCACGCTCGGCGGCACGCTGACGAAGATCGAGATCCACGATCTCGATCAGGGCACCTTCTTCGCGAACCTCCACATCGAGCGCGACGGCGTCGAGCATGTCGTCGACTGCCGTCCGAGCGACGCCATCGCCCTCGGCGTCGCCGAGCGCGTGCCGATCTTCGTCGCCGAGCATGTGCTCGAGCAGGCGACGATCGAGTCCGCCGCGAACGAGTCGGGCGACGAGTCGGACGCATCGCCCTTCGGCGGACAGGGCGTCGACTTCGGCAGCGAGTTCGAGGGCGACGATGACGATGCGGATGACGACAAGTGGTGAGCGCGTCCTCCGAACCGACGCCCGACGCGCCGACGCCTGAGGAGGCCGGCGACCGGACCGGTGCGCCGGAACCCTTCGTCGCGCCGGTGACCGATGACGATCCGCTGCCGCGCGGACGGCTGCTCGACACCCCGCCGATCGGCGGCCTCATCAAGCAGCGGCCCGAGGATTTCCTCGTCGACGAGATTCCGCTCTACGAGCCGACGGGTCAGGGCGAACATCTCTACCTCGGCGTGCAGAAGCGCGGGATGGCGCACAGCGAGATGCTCGAGGTGCTCATGCGCCACTTCGCCGTGCCCGAGGAGGCGATCGGCTTCGCGGGCATGAAGGACAAGATCGCGGTGACGAGACAGGCCGTCTCGATCCACCTGCCCGGCCGCGAGCCGCCGGCGGTCGAGCTGCGCCATGACCGGCTCGGGATCCTCTGGGCGCAGCGGCATGCGAACAAGCTGCGCCGCGGCCATCTCGCGGGCAATCGCTTCTCGATCCGCATTCGCGGCATCGACCCGCTGCGGGCCACGACCATCTGGCAGGGCCTTCGGCGCCTCGAGCGCGAGGGCGTTCCCGACTACTACGGCGCGCAGCGATTCGGCTATCGCCGCAACAACCATCGCATGGGCGCGCACCTGCTCAACGGCGATCCCGAGGCGCTCCTCGCGGAGCTCCTCGGCACGGTCACCGCGTTCCCGGAACACCAGCGCCGGGCGCGCGAGCTCTTCGACGCCGGCCAGTACGCCGAGTCGCTCCGACTGTGGGGACGCAACGACCGCGCGGAGCGCGTGGCCCTCAACGCGCTCGCCCAGGGTCGCACGCCGCGGGCCGCGGTGCGGGCGATCTCGCCTGCGATGCGCACCTTCTGGATCAGCGCGTTTCAGTCGGTGGTCTTCAACCGGCTGCTCGACCGGCGCCTGAGGGACGGACTGCTCGCGTCGATCATCGAGGGCGATGTCGCCTACAAGCACGCCTCGCGCGGCCAGTTCACCGTGACCGGCGCGATGCTCGCCGCCGAGGACTTTCCCGCTCGCGTCGCAAGCTTCGAGATCTCGCCGAGCGGACCGATGCTCGGTCGCGGCATGGTCGAGCCCGGCTCGCCGGTCCGCGAGTGGGAGCATGAGGCCACCGCGGCGCTTGGCGTGCGGCCGGAGATCTTCAGCGCGAAGGAGATGGATCTCGAGGGTACGCGTCGCCCCTTCCGGGTGCCGGTGACGAACACGGAACTCGAGGGGGGATTCGACGAGCACGGCACCTTCGTGCGCGTCGCCTTCGACCTTCCGCGCGGGGCCTACGCCACGGTGCTCCTCCGCGAATTGCTCGGCGATGAAGCGACTGCGCGCGGCGAGGGCGACGACGCGGCCGCCGATCGCCCGGCGGACCGATGAGCGGTCGTCGGGCCGCACGGGCAGATGGCCCGATTGCGCCGTACGCTGCGGGCGTGTCGTCCGCTCGCCGATCGATCGAGCTCCCCGTTGCCCTCACCCTCCTTGCGCTCGGATCGATTCCCGACGGGATGGTGTATCCGGCGCTGCGGGCGCTGACCGTCGAGCGCTACGGCATCACGATCGACCGGGCGTCGTGGTTCACGCTCGTTCCGACCCTCGGCGCGATCGCCTCGGCGTTCTTCCTGCCGCGGCTCGTGCGTCGCTCCAATCCGCTGACCGTGCTGCGGATCGCCTCCCTCATCGAGGCGGTCCTCCTTCTGCTCGTCGCCCTGAACATCCCCTTCGCGGCGGTGATCGGCCTCCGCCTGATCGGCGGGGCGTGCGACCTCGCCGGCATCGCCGCGTCGCTGCGAATCGCAGCGCGGGTGGCGGGGGAGGGCCATCGGGCGCGGGCGATGGGCTGGATGGGCACAGCGATCATGCTCGGGCTGCTCGGCGGCATCGGCATCGGATCCGTCGTCCCGGCGCACCTCATCCTCGTCGTCGCCGCGAGCGTGCTTGGGCTGCTTGCCGTCGCGACCTGGCCCGCCGAAAGGATCGCGCCGCGCGTGCACGATCCCGATCCGCCGCCCCTGGCCTCGGAGCGCGATCCGGCGGTCCGGCGCGAGCGCCTCATCGCGGCGATTCTCGTCGGCGCGGATCGGGCGCTCTCGGCGGTTCTCTCGCTGGTCGTGCCGCTCGCGGTGCCACTCCTCGTGGCCGGCGGCGAACGCTCGCACCGCGCGCTCATCGGCACCATCCTCGGCCTCTCGATGCTCGGCATGGTCATCGGCGGACCGATCGGCGGCGAGTTCGTGGACCGGCTCGGCGCGCGACGGGTGCGCGTCGTCGGCTCGCTCGTCTTCGGCGTCGGAGTCCTCGGGCTCGTCTTCGTGGCGCCGCTCGGACAGGCGGCGATGATCGCGGCCGCTGCGATCGCCGGCATCGGGGCCGCGCCGCTCTTCGCCTCCGCCCTCTCGATCGGCACGCGCAGCGGCGAGTCGACCGGCGTCTACGGGGCGATTCAGGCCGCGGGGCAGCTCGGCTACGCGATCGGCAGTGGGGCACTCATCCTCGCCGCGCCGTTCGCGCTCGGACCCGAGGAGACCCTTGCGGCGGCAGCGGTCGTCTATCTCGCCGTCAATGTCGCCGCGACCTGGCCGCTCATGCGGATCGCGCCGCGTGCCGTGCCCCCGGCGGCGCGCTCAGAGTGAGACGCCGCGCGAGGTGAGCGCTGCGCGAACCTGCTCCGCGGTGTCGCCGGTGTGGTCGATGCGCACCGCGTCCCAACCGAGGCGGAGCGCTGACTCGACATTCTCCTCGAGGTCGTCGAAGAAGAGGATGGCCCGGCCCGCCATGCCGGTCTCGCGCTCGAAACGACGATAGATCGAGGCATCGGGCTTCGCGAGTCCCCACAGATGCGATGCATGCCGAGCGTGCAGCGAGCGCAGTGCCGGCATCTCGGTGAGCACCTGCCAGTGATCGTCGCTCGTGTTGCTCAGGCAGGCGGTGCGCAGGCCGGCGGCGTTGATCGCGCGGATCGTGTCGGTGATGCCCGGATACTCGCCGCGCAGGACCGCCGCGTGGGCGAGGGCGAGTTCGGCCGGCGAGTAGACGCTTTCGAAGGCGCTGGCCAACGCGCGGTGGAAGTCGGCGGAGGCGAGTTCGCCGCGCTGGTGACGCTCGACCAGCTCGCGCCGCGTCGCGCGGGCCCGCTCATCGTCCGGGACGCGTCGGAGCGGAAGGTTCGCGGCGAGCGCCGCCTCCTCGAAGGAGCGGCAGATGCGCACGACGACGCCACCGAGATCGAAGCAGACCAGACGAGTTTCCATCGTGCGATCGAGTGTACGGCTCGCGACGCGCTCAGCGGCGCCGACGACGGTCACCGATGGGCGAGAGGGCTGAAGCGACGAGCAGTAGCGAGAGAACGCCAGGAGTCGGGATCACGGGCGGGGCACCGCCGCCGCCAGCACCGCCACCGCCACCACCTCCGCCGCCGCCGCCTCCACCACCACCGACCGGTGGCAGGCCGCCACCGCCGCCACCGCCACCACCTCCACCACCGCCACCACCGCCACCGCCGCCTCCACCACCACCGCCGCCGACAAAGCCGCCACCTCCACCGCCACCGCCACCTCCGCCCGAGAAACCGCCCATGCCGCTCGCGAGATCGCCGAGTGATGAATTGCCCGCGAACCACGGCGATCCACCACCGCCGCCGCCACCACCGCCACCACCGCCGCCGCCGGACCAGGAACCGGTCACCGCGGCAAGCGCGGGATCCGCTTCCTCATCGATCACGATCATCTGGGTCGGCGCTTCGCCGAGGGCGAAGATCTTGAAGGCCATCGTCACGCCTGCGGGAATCGTGAGACGGAAGCCGCGGGCGAGACCCCTCGGCGCGCCGAGGTCGTTCAGGTCGAATCCCGCGAGGGCGATCGGCATCGGACGCGCGGCGCCCTTCCAGAGCATCGCGACGCCGCTCCTGCCGCGGTCGAGATCGCTTGGCGTCACGGCGCAGGCGCTCTCGGCGACGATCGGATCGTCGATCTCACCGGCGAGGATCGCCGAGAGTTCGACGCCGCCGCTCGGCGGGGGACCGACGAGGAGCGCCTCCGGCATGCGATCGCGGCGCTCCGGCCGGTCGTCGACGACGCCGAGCGGGAAGTGCACATCGACGCGCACCTCCGCGCTGCCGTCGGTCAGCAGCATCGATGCGACCGAGAGTCCGCTGAGCGTGTCGATCGCGGTCGAGGGCGCCGGGTCAAGATCGCGGGCCGATGCGATGCGCACGGGTGCGTCGCCGCGCACGAGTTCCTCGTCGGTCAGCGGCCGCCATCCGCTCGCGTCGCGCGTCCAGACGCGCACCGCGGCGATCGAGTGAATCGTCGAGCGATCGCGGGTGAAGGTCGCATCGCCGAGCGAGATCGCGTCGAGCGCGAGGTTGCCGCCGAAGACGCCGCCGAGCACATGTTCGCCGTCGAGCGCGAAGCGCACCGAGTCGAGCTCGATGGCCTGGGGCGCATCGGGCGGGGTCAGGGCCGCGGTCGCCGAGATGAGAGCAGCGCACGCCGAGAGCCAGTGCATGCCTGGCCTCCTCTTCCTCTCCATCCGCCCGCTGCGCAGCCGACGCTCCTCAACGCGTCAGATGCTGGTTCGGCCTCTCGAGCCGTCGGCGCGAAACGCGGTTCGCGGGAGGCTCTCCGTTTCTGTTCGCACGATGTCCCGAGGCTGTTCCGGGGCCTTGGGTGATTCCGACACCCATGGACCGCTACGCCGACTGTCGCTTCGCGGCCTTGCGATCCTCGCGGAGGCGCTTGAAGAAGTCCTTGAGCAGGCCCGCGCATCGCTCGGCCATGATGCCCGAGAACATCTCGGGCCGATGGTTGAGCCGCTCGTCGCTCGTGATCCGGTAGAGCGATTCGCACGCCCCGGCCTTCGCGTCGAGCGCGCCGTAGAGGACGCGGCCGACGCGGGCGTTGACGATCGCTCCCGCGCACATCGGGCAGGGCTCGAGCGTGACCGCGAGCGAGCAGTCCGTGAGCCGCCAGTCGTTCAGCTTCTTGGCCGCGGCGCGGATCGCGAGAAACTCCGCGTGGCCGCAGGGGTCGCGGTCGAGCTCCCGGGTGTTCGCGGCCTCGGCGATGATCTCGTTGCCGCGATAGACGACGGCACCGACGGGCACCTCGCCGATCGCCGCGGCCTGCCGGGCCAGCTCGATCGCCCGCTCCATCATGGCCATGTCGAGGGTCGACAGGCCCGGGTTCTTGGATGTGACTAGTCGCAACTGCGCCATCATTCGCCTCCGCCGTGCGCATGTACCGCGCCCGCGCCGCTCCCGGCGCGACCACCAGACTCCCGTTCGTCGAAGACCGACGGTGCGGCGCGGCATCACTGAGTGCCGCCTCCGCGGGCATCCTCATCGGCATCGCCGTCGGGTTCCCGGCGGGTGGGATACGAGGTTTGGGGAGGGAGGCCCGTCGGTGGCACAGGTCGTTCGGCCTGTTCGGTCTGCACCGGCGCGCCGGGGCGCTTACCGGACGGGGACGGGGTCTGTTGAGGACGGCGGGAGGCCCGAAGCCGCCCGAAAAAGCCCTGCAGGATGTTGCCGTCGGCGACGGCTCCGGGGGGCACGGCGATGAGGAGCAGGATGCCGAGTTCGTAGAGAAGGTAGAGCGGGACCGTCATGAGGGCCATCGAGGTGATGTCCGTCGTGGGCGTGACGATCGCCGCGATGATGACCAGCACGAAGAACGCGATGCGGCGGTTCGACCGCAGCAGGTCGACGCGGATGATCCCGACCCAGCCGAGCAGCAGGATGACCAGCGGCATCTGGAACGCGATCGCGATGCCCAGCATCATGAGCAGGACGAAGTCGATGTACTCGCCGACCAGGAACTGCTGGAGATAGGCCGCGTCGCGGGCGAGCGGGGTCATGAGGACCATCGCCTCGCCGTTGACCTCGACCGCCACGAAGAGCTGCCGCGTCGACCGGAGGACCCACATCTGGCCGGCGATGACCTCGGTCGGCATCGCGTCGAGGACCGGGACGGTCGGCGGCAACGGCGCGTCCGTCGCCGGCGCGACGAGCCGCGGGGCCTCGCGCATGCGATCCTCGAGGCCGTACTGGACGAGCACCGAGAGGGTGATCGGCAGGAGTCCGAAGTAGAGCGTGCAGACGCCGGCGACGGTGAGCAGGAAGCTGCCCGGCACGAGCATCCGCGCGAAGCGCCGCTCGTGTTCGTAGAGCCCGGGTTCGACGAACTTCCAGACCTGCCAGACGATCCACGGCCCGGAGAGGACGAGGGCGACGATGAAGGAGAGCTTCAGGTCGACGCCCATCATCTCGGTCACGCTGCGGGTCTGCATCTGGTCGCTGAGCCCGGCGTTGGTCAGCGCGGTGCGCAGCGGAAGCTCGATGATGGCCCGCAGGTGATTGACGAAGAGGAAGGCGATGATCGCGAGCGGCAGGGGGACCGCGAGCGCGAGCATCGCCCGGCGGCGCAGCTCGTCGAGATGGTCGCCGAAGCTCATGACCGCCTCGCGCTGTCGCTCGCTCATGGCGTCGCTCCCGATGCGCGGCGCATCGCGATGCCGAAGAATCGCTCGGTATTCGTGTCGAGGATGTCCCCGAGCTCGGCCGCCGACGAGCCGCGCAGGGCCGCGAGGCGCTCGACGATGTGCGGGATGTACCGCGGCTCGTTGGGCCGCGTGGTGCGGACGGGCTCGGGCGAGAGGAAGGGGGCGTCGGTCTCGACGAGCAGCCGGTCCGCGGGGGTGAGCGTCGCCGCCGCCGCGACCTCGCGGGCGTTGCGGAAGGTCACGACGCCGGTGAAGGAGATCGACGCGCCGAAGTCGAGCACGCGCCGCGCCTCTTCCGCCGTGCCGGTGAAGCAGTGAAAGACGAACCGCTCGCGCGGCAGGCTGCTCGACGCGAGGATCGGCAGGAGGTCGTCGAACGCCTCGCGGCAATGGATGACGATCGGCTTCGCGAGTCCTTCGCGCGTCCACGCCTCGAGTCGGGCAAGCTGTTCGGCGAGCACGCTCCGCTGGAGATCGCGCGGCGGATGCGCGTAGTGGTTGTCGAGCCCGAGCTCGCCCCACGCGACGCAGCGCGGCGAGCGGCCGGCGTCGCGCAGCTCCTCCCAGTCGATCGGCTCGTCGCTGTGCAGGGGATGGATCCCGGCCGAGCACCAGAGGTCGGGATGGGATTCCGCGAGGCGCGCGCTGCGACGGGCGTCTGCGGTCGAGGTGGCGATGGTGATGGCACCGAAGACCCCAACCGCCCGCGCCGCGGCCAAGACCTCCGGGACGCGGTCACGGAATTCCGGGAAGGTGAGATGGCAGTGGGAGTCGAACATGCCGGCGCGAGCGTCGCATTGTGGCAGCGATCCGATGCTCCGGACGCTCGGTCAGGCGGGGATCCACCGCAGGAACGCCCGATCCATGGGGTGCGCACCCGATGCCGCTTTCGACATATTGCGGCAGCGGCAGGTACCATGCCGACGAGTGTTATCCGCTCTCGCCGCGCGGTCGTGGGGCCGAGTGAGAGCTCGCCGGGTGGAACGCCACCGTCGGGTGGTCGCCGCCGCCTTGGCCGTCATTCACCGACTTTGATGTCGGTATTTTCGTTGACGGCACCTCCGGGCTGCCGTACCATCTCCGATCAACTTTGTGAAAAAAGGCACGAGACTTGACTCGAGCCTTCGACTGGGATCACGCCGTCTGTACGACGCCCGAACGATCCGCTCCACATCGTTGCGATTCGCCTCCGAGCCACCTCATGAGCCGATTCCTCTTCCCGAAGTGGTCCAACCTCCTGTTGCCGACGCTGCTCCTCGTCGGCGCCATCATGCCCCTCTATGCGGTCTTCTTCGTCGCGTACGGGTTCAGCCCGAAGACGCTTGAAGTCGGCTACATGCCGGAGCAACCGGTGCCGTTCAGCCACGCGGTGCATGCCGGCGTGCTCGGCATCGACTGCCGCTACTGCCACAACACCGTCGAGAACAGCGCGTACGCGGCGATCCCGCCGACGCAGACCTGCATGAACTGCCACACGCAGGTGCGCAAGGACAGTCCGCGGCTCGCTGAGGTGCGCTCGTCGTACGAGACCGGCAACCCGATCAAGTGGGTGAAGGTCCACAAGGTCGGCGATTACGCCTACTTCAACCACGCGGCCCATGTGAGCCGCGGGATCGGATGCGCGACCTGCCACGGCCGCATCGATCGCATGGAGGTGGTCTACCAGCACTCGCCGCTCTCGATGGGCTGGTGCCTGAGCTGCCACCGCAATCCCGAGCCGAATCTCCGCCCCGTCGATCGCGTGACCGACATGGCGTTCAACCCGATGGCCGACCTCACCGCCGAGGCCCGCGCCCAGATCAAGGCCCAGTTCGCACTTCAGCCGAGCGAGCACTGCTCGACGTGCCACCGCTGATCGCGGGGATCCCAACGATGCACGATCGCACGATTGAACACGACCATTCGGAATCGCTCCATCGCCTTGAGGTGCTCTCCTCGGACGCGGGCGCGAACGGCGGCTGCGGCTGCGGTTCGACGACTTCGGCGCCCGGACAGCAGGCGGCCACCGGCTGCTGCTCCTCGACGGCAAAGGCACCCGAGTCGCCCTCGAAGCGGTTCTGGCGCAGCCTCGACGACAAGAACTCCACCGAGGAGTACCTCCGCTGGCAGCACAACGAGTTCCAGGAGGGAGCCGCGGTCGCGACCGACGATGACCGCCGCACCTTCATGAAGCTCATGGGCGCGAGCGCAGCGCTCGCCGGCGTCGCCCTCACCGGCTGCCGTCGCCTGCCCGAGCAGCTCATCCTGCCCTACGCATCGCGTCCCGAGGCACGCACGCCCGGCACGCCGGTGCAGTACGCGACCGCGTACGAGCTCGGCGGCGTCGGGTTCGGCGTTCTCGCGACGAGTTTCGACGGTCGGCCGACGAAGCTCGACGGCAACCCGAACCACCCCGCGCTCATGGGCGCGTCGGACTCGATCACCCAGGCCCG
Source organism: uncultured Isosphaeraceae bacterium (assembly GCA_964395845.1). Lineage (GTDB taxonomy): Bacteria > Planctomycetota > Phycisphaerae > Phycisphaerales > SM1A02 > JAEUIT01. Next base: position 124,430 of record CAYNCG010000008.1, read on the forward strand.
CATCCTCGAGCTCTACGACCCGCAGCGGAGTCGTTCGCTCCTCGACGGCGGCAAGGCCTCGTCGCTCGAGTCCTTCCGCGCGTGGGCCCAGACGCTCTCCGGCGACGGCCTCGCGGTGCTCGCCGAGCCGAGCTCGAGCCTGACCCTCGCCGACATGCGCGGGCGCCTCGAGCGGAAGTTCCCCTCGATGAAGTGGTTCGAGTGGGCGCCGATCAACGATGACGCGGAGCGCGCCGGGACCGAGGCGGCCTTCGGCACGCCGATGCGTCCGCTCTGGGACATCGAGAAGGCCAAGGTCATCCTCTCGCTCGACGGCGACTTCCTCCACGGCCATCACGCCGCGGTGCGGAGTGCGCGGGCGTTCGCGGCGAACCGGCGGATCTCGAACCCCGATCCGACGAAGCAGGAGATGAACCGCCTGTATGTCGTCGAGAGTGCGATGACCGTGACCGGCATGAGCGCCGACGAGCGCATCGCGGTGCGCAGCGCCGATGTCGCCGGCGTCGCCGCGAAGGTCGCTGCGGGCATCGGCGAGGCGGCCCAGCTCCTCGGCGATCTCTCGTCGATGGCGTCGGGCGTCTCGCTCGCGGCCGAGGACCAGAAGATCCTCGACGAGCTCGTGAAGGACCTCAACGCCCACCGCGGACAGTGCCTCGTCATCGCCGGCGAGGGACAGCCCGCTGCGGTGCACGCGATGGCCGCGGCGCTGAACCAGGCCCTCGGCAATGTCGGCTCGACGGTGCAGTATGTTCCGGCCGGCGCGAAGGGCCGGACCTGCGGCGGCGACATCCGGGCCCTCACCGACGCGATCGGTGCCGGCGCGGTGAAGACGCTCGTCATCCTGGGCGGCAATCCCGTCTACGACGCTCCCGCCGACCTCCGCTTCGGCGACGCGCTCGCGAAGGCGGGCACCGTCGTCCACCTCTCCTACTACCGCAACGAGACGAGCCACCACGCGAACTGCCGGTGGCATGTCCCGCAGGGCCACTTCCTCGAGACCTGGGGCGATGTCCGCGCCGCGGACGGCACCATCTCGGCCCAGCAGCCGCTCATCGCCCCGCTCGTCGCCGACGGGCAGGGGGGGATCAGCGCCATCGAGCTCTGCGCCGAGCTGCTCAACGAGGATCCGCGCGACGGCTACACGCTCGTGCGGCGCACCTGGCAGGGCATCATGCGGCTCGAGGGGCCGTCCTTCGAGGCTGCGTGGCGCACGGCGCTGAACGACGGCGTCGTCGCAGCGAGCGCGTATGCGGCCGCGAAGCCGCAGGTCGCCGCAGCGGGGCTCGCCGCGGCGATCGAGTCGCGCGGCAGCGTCGGCGACGGGACCGAAGTGACCTTCGCCCGCGACGCGAAGGTCTACGACGGCCGCTTCGCGAATGTCACCTGGCTGCAGGAGCTTCCCGACCCGGTGAGCAAGCTCACCTGGGACAACGCGGCGTACATCGCTCCGGCGATGGCCGAGTCGCTCGGCGTGCGCAGCGGCGATCTCCTCAGCGTGAGCGTCGGCGGCGCGAGCCTCTCGATGGCCGCGTGGGTCACGCCGGGCATGGCCGATCGCTCGGTGCGCGTGCACCTCGGCTACGGCCGCACGGCGGAGCACGCCGGTTCGGTCGCCGGTGAGGCGGGCTTCAACGGCTACACGCTCCGGACCTCGTCGGCGATGTCGATCGCGACGGGCGCGACGGTCACGAAGTCGGGCGGCACCTACAAGCTGGCCCACACCCAGGACCACGGGGCGATGGATGCCCTGATCGACTCCGTGCCGGCGGCGGGCGTGCGCGAGCGCTTGCCCGCGCTGGTGCGCGAGGACGACCTCGGCACCTACCGCAACGAGCCGAACTTCCAGAAGCATCGGGCCCATGTCCCGCACCGGCTCTCGCTCTGGCAGGAGTCGAACCTCGACGGCGCCCGCTTCCGCTGGGCGATGGCGATCGACCTCAGCACCTGCACCGGCTGCTCGGCCTGCGTGACCGCCTGCCAGGCGGAGAACAACATTCCGGTCGTCGGCAAGGAGCATGTGATCCGCGGCCGCGAGATGCACTGGCTTCGCATCGACCGCTACTTCAAGGGCGCGGATCCGAAGCGCCCGACGGGCGTGGCCATCCAGCCGGTCACCTGCATGCACTGCGAGAACGCCCCCTGCGAGCAGGTCTGCCCGGTCGCGGCGACCGTGCACGACGAGGACGGCCTCAACGTGATGGTCTACAACCGTTGCATCGGCACCCGCTACTGCAGCAACAACTGCCCCTACAAGGTCCGCCGCTTCAACTTCTTCGACTGGCACCGCAAGACGCCGGAGCGCGACGGCGGCTTCATGATGGTGAACCCGGACTACTACACGAAGGACGGGGCCGATCCCTGGACCTCGATGCAGTTCAATCCCGAGGTCACCGTCCGCATGCGCGGCGTCATGGAGAAGTGCACCTTCTGCGTGCAGCGGATCCAGCAGGCGAAGATCGTGCACAAGAACCGCTGGGCGAAGGCCGGCGGCACGAAGACGAGTCCCGACTGGAAGATCCCGGACGGCAGCTTCACCACGGCGTGCGCCGAGGCCTGCCCGAGCCAGGCGATCACCTTCGGCGACCTGAACGATCCGACGAGCGCGGTCTCGAAGCTCCACGCCAGCAAGCTCGCGTACGGGCTCCTCGAGGAGCTCCACGCGAAGCCTCGCGTCCAGTACATCGCCAAGGTGCGGAACCCCTCCGTGACCTTCGATCACGCGGGTCACGATCACGACCACGGCGATCATGATCATGGCGGCGGGGGCCACGGCGGCGGAGATCACGGTCACAGCCGTCGTCCCGACGCCAACGAGGGCGCCGCCGCACTTGCGTCCGTCGGTAGCGAGAAGGAGGTGCGGGGATGACCAGCCTTCCCGCCAATCAGTTGGACAACACGATCGAGACGCCGGGCCAGCGGGCACCGCTCGTCCTGAACATGGAGAAGTTCGGGCAGATCACCACCACGGTCTGCCGCGTGAACGAGGCCAAGCACCCGCCGATCGCCTGGTACATCGCCTTCGCGGCGAGCCTGGCGCTCCTGGGGCTCCTCGGTTTCTGCGTCCTCTTCCTGATCTTCACCGGCGTCGGCGTCTGGGGCCTGAACAACCCCGTCATGTGGGCCTTCGACATCACGAACTTCGTGTTCTGGGTCGGCATCGGCCACGCCGGCACGCTCATCAGCGCCATCCTCTTCCTCTTCCGGCAGAAGTGGCGCACCGCGATCAACCGGTTCGCCGAGGCGATGACCATCTTCGCGGTCATCTGCGCCGGCCTCTTCCCGGGCATCCATGTCGGTCGCGTCTGGTTCGCGTACTGGCTCTTCCCGCTGCCGAACCAGATGGAGATGTGGCCGCAGTTCCGCTCGCCGCTCCTCTGGGACGTCTTCGCGGTCTCGACCTACTTCACCGTCTCGCTGCTCTTCTGGTACACGGGCATGGTCCCGGACCTCGCGACGCTTCGCGACCGCGCGAAGGGCAAGCTCCAGCAGATCGGCTACGGCCTCTTCAGCCTCGGCTGGCGCGGCTCGAACCGCCACTGGCACCGCTACGAGCGGGCGTACCTGATCCTCGCGGCGCTCTCGACGCCGCTCGTCCTCTCGGTGCACTCGGTCGTGTCCTTCGACTTCGCGACCAGTCAGCTCCCCGGTTGGCACACCACGATCTTCCCGCCCTACTTCGTCGCGGGCGCGATCTTCAGCGGCTTCGCCATGGTCGTCACGCTGGCCGTGCCGGCGCGTGAGATGTTCGGACTCAAGGACATCATCACGCTCCGTCACCTGGACAACATGAACAAGATCATCCTGGTGACCGGCTGCATGGTCGGCTACGCCTACTCGATGGAGTTCTTCATCGCGTGGTACTCCGGGGCGATGTACGAGAAGTTCGCCTTCATCAACCGTGCGTTCGGCCAGTACTGGTGGGCGTACTGGATCATGGTGAGCTGCAACGTCATCACGCCGCAGCTCTTCTGGTTCAAGGCCCTGCGGACGAGCATCCCGATCATGTTCGTCCTGAGCCTGGTCGTGAACATCGGCATGTGGTTCGAGCGCTACGTGATCATCGTCACCAGCCTCGCGAACGACTTCCTCCCGAGCTCCTGGCACTTCTACATCCCGACCTGGGTCGACATCGGCACGATGCTCGGCGCGTTCGGGCTCTTCTTCACGCTGTTCCTCCTCTTCTGCCGCTTCCTCCCGATGATCGCGATGGCCGAGGTCAAGGCCATCATGCCCGCCGCGGATCCGCATGCGGGCCATGGCGACCACCATCACGGCCATGAGAAGGGAGCCCACTGATGAGCACCATCACCTCGCCAACGAAGGGCGCCCCGAGCGCCACCCCGAAGACCAGGACGCTCTACGGCTACATCGCCGAGTTCGACACGCCCGGCGCGGTCATGGCCGCCGCCGAGCGGGTGCGGGCCGAGGGCTACGAGCGGTGGGATGTCTGCACGCCCTTCCCGGTCCACGGCATGGACAAGGCGATGGGCGTGAAGCGGACGATCCTTCCGGTGATCGTCTTCGGAGGCGGCATCTCGGGCACGATCGCCGCGACCGCGCTCCAGATCTTCACCAACTCGACGAGCCTCTCGATCCCGTTCCCGATTCCGGTGACGGGCTACCCCTTCCTGATCTCGGGCAAGCCGCTTCTCTCGATCCCGGCCTTCATCCCGGTCATGTTCGAGCTGACGGTGCTCTTCGCGGCGCTGACCACGGTCTTCGGCATGTTCCTCATGAACGGCCTGCCGCGGCTCTCGCACCCGCTCCTGGGCAACGACCGGTTCCGGCGCGTCACGAATGACCGGTTCTTCGTCGTGATCGAGTCCCGCGATCCTCGGTTCCTTCCCGGCAAGACCGAGGCCTTCCTCAAGTCCCTCAATCCGCTCTCGGTGGAGGCGGTCGACGAATGATCCCGCAAGTCCCACGCATCCTGCTCTATGCGGGCGGCCTCGCCGCCTGCGTGCTGCTCATTCCGCCCGCGGCCATCGCGTACATCCGCTCGCAGCAGTCGCCGGGCCGTCCTGTCCACATCTTCTACGACATGGACATGCAGACGAAGTACAAGCCGCAGGAGGCGAATCCGCTCTTCGCCGACGGCCGCGCGATGCGTCCGCCGGTCGCGGGCGCGGTCGCCGTCGGCGACGCGAAGCTCGATGTCCACCGCACGGAAGGCGTCCATCCGACGACCTCCGAGTGGGCGACGACGCTGCCCGCGGGCATGGTCGCCGACGAGGCGTTCATGCGTCGCGGACAGGAGCGCTTCAACATCTTCTGTGCGCCGTGCCACGGCTACTCGGGCTTCGGCGACGGCATGGTGAACACGCGGGCGATGGAGCTCCTGACCAACGCCCAGGGACCCGTTGACGGAACCACCTGGACGCCCGCGAAGAACCTCCATGAGGATCTCGTGCGGGCCCAGTCGGTCGGCCAGATCTATCACAGCCTGACCTACGGCATCCGCACGATGGCCGGTTACGCCTCGCAGATCCCCAACGAGGATCGCTGGGCGATCGCCGCCTACGTGAAGGCGCTGCAGTTGAGCCAGAACGCCACTCCGGCGAAGGGAGCCGCGCAATGAGCCACTCGCACGCCCACAGCCCTGACCTCTCCGCGCGCAACATCTCGCTCACCGGCGGCGCCGCGACCTTCCAGCTCGCGATGACCGTGCTCTTCGTCATCGGCATCGGTGGCGCTGCGGCGATGTTCCTCACCGGCAACGCCACGCCGCAGTTCTTCTGGAAGGCCTACCTCCAGAACTTCGTCTTCCTCGTCGCCATCAGCCTCGGCGGCCTCTTCTTCGTCTTCATCCAGCACCTCACCCGCGCTGGCTGGTCGGTTGCGGTGCGCCGCCCGGCGGAGATCCTCGCGAGCAACCTGCGCTGGCTGCCGCTGCTCTTCATCGTCCCCTTCGGCATCCTCTGGATGCGCGGCGAGGGCAACCTCGTCTGGCCGTGGGCCGACATGGCGACGCTCACCGCGAACCACCCCGACGAGGCCTACCTCGTCAAGAAGAAGATCAGCTACTTCTCGCTCTCGGCGAGCGGCGACTTCTTCTGGGCGCGGGCGATCGTCTACTTCCTCGTCTGGGCCGGCCTCGCCCACTTCTTCTACTCGAACAGCCTGAAGCTCGGCGCGACCGGCGACCAGCGGATCGCCTCGAAGATGGGCCTGTGGGCCGGTCCTGCGGCGATCCTCTTCGGCCTGACCTCGACCTTCGCCGCCTTCGACTGGATGATGTCCCTGTCGCCGGCGTGGTTCAGCACGATGTTCGGCGTCTACTTCTTCGCCGGCTGCTGCACGGTCGGCTTCGCGGCGCTGATCCTCACCTGCGTGCTGGTGCAATCCACTGGTGCGCTCAAGGGCGTGATCAGCCTCGAGCACTATCAGGACCTTGGCAAGCTCCTCTTCGCCTTCGGCATGGTGTTCTGGGCCTACATCGGCTACAGCCAGTACATGCTGATCTGGTACGCGAACATCCCGGAGGAGACCGGCTGGTTCCTCGCCCGACAGATCGGCGGATGGACCGCGTTCAGTCTGTTCCTTCTCGCGGGCCATTTCGTCCTTCCCTTCCTAGCATTCATCTCGAAGTGGCCGAAGCGCATGCCCGCGGTGCTCGCGTGCGGCGCCGGCTGGATGCTTCTGCTCGGATGGCTCGATCTCTACTGGCTCGTCCACCCGGTCGTGCCGCATGACATCGCGACCTTCCAGAGCTACGACGCCCTTCAGGCGAAGTACGCCTCCGAGTCGACGCAGCTCGCGAATCCGGTGAGCTGGCTTCTCCTCGCCGGCATGGTCGGGCTCTACGGCCTCATGACCGTGCGCGAGCTCCGCAAGGCTCCGCTGCTGTGCGTGAAGGATCCGCGGCTCGACGAGTCGCTCCGCTTCGAGAACATGTGACCAGCACGCCATCGATCGAGTTCACCCATGGCCAGCCATTCCCACAGTTCCGCCGATGACGCGATCCAGCTCGACGACCCCGAGGCGGGATCGACCTGGTTCTTCTCGCTCGCGGGAACCATCATCTTCGTCGCGATCGTTCTGGTGCTGTGCGTCCTGTACTTCCAGGTGAGCAAGTCCTACCAGAACCAGGTCGCCGTCAATGTCCCGGTCGCGGCCCTCGAAGAGGCCCGCACCTCGCAGAAGGCGAAGCTCGTCAGCCCCGGTCCGTGGGTGGAGGAGACGCCCGGCGAGAAGGCCGGCGAGGTCATCCGCGTCGAGCGCCAGCGCATCGCGATCGACGAGGCGATGCGCATCGTCGGCACGGAACTCTCCGGCGCGACCGCGTCGGGAGGAGGCTCGAAGTGAACCTTCGACGCGCCATGACGCTCGCCCCCGCGGCACTCGCGCTGGTCCTGGCCCTCGGGCCGACCGCGCCGAGCGCGGTGGCGCAGCTCGAGACGCAGGTGCCCGTCGATGTCCAGGGCGTTGACATCATCGAGCGGCTCGACGCGAACATCCCCCTCGACCTTCCGTTCACGAACGAGGAAGGCGAGAGCGTCACCCTGCGTGACTACTTCACGCCGTCCGAGGGCGGCTCGAAGCGTCCGGTGATCCTGCAGCTTGGCTACCTCCGCTGCCCGATGCTCTGCAACATGGTGCTGAACGGCGGCATCGAGGGGCTCAAGGGCGTCGACTGGAACGCCGGCGAGACCTTCCAGCTCATCTCGGTGAGCATCAACCCCGAGGAGACGCACCAGCTCGCGAAGCTGAAGCGTGACGCGTATCTCCTCGAGTACAACCGCCCCGGGGCGGTCAAGGGCTTTCACTTCCTGACGGGACCCGCGAGCAGCTCGCACAAGCTCGCCGAGGCCGTCGGATTCGGATTCCGCGATCTGGGCAACGGCGACTATTCGCACGCCGCGGCCCTCTTCGTGATCACGCCGGACGGGCGCATCTCCCGCTACCTGTACGGCACCACATTCGAGCCTCGCGACCTCCGGCTCGCGCTGCTCGAGGCCTCAGAGGGCAAGATCGGCTCCTCGCTCGATCGCTTCATCCTCTGGTGCTACATGTACGACCCGGACTCGAAGAGCTATGTGCTCTTCGCGAAGCGCCTCATGCAGCTCGGCGGCGTCGTGACGCTCGCCGCGATCGCATTGGGACTTGGGTGGTTCTGGCGCGGCGAGGTTCGCCGTCGCCGGGCCCTCTCCTCCGGCAGCCCTGAGTGATTCCTTCATCCTTCTCCCAGGCCGCCCGCGCGGCCCACGATTGGGACCCGACCATGCATGCACTTCTGAACACCCTCGCGACAGCACCCGCCTCAGGCGCGACCTTCTGGTTGCCGCGCGCAGGGTCGACGACGGCCGAGAACGTGGACTTCATGTTCATGGCCATCACCTATCTCTCCTACTTCTTCTTCGTGCTGGTCGTGGCCCTGATGGTGATCTTCGTCGTGCGGTACCGCCAACGCGGCACCGAGGTGAAGGTCTACGCCGACGCCGCCGAGCACAACACGCCGCTCGAGGTCACCTGGACGGTCATCCCGGTGCTCATCGTCGTCGTGATCTTCTTCGGCGGCTTCAAGGGCTATCTGACGCTTCAGACCCCGCCCGCGAACTCCTATCAGATCGATGTCGTCGCGAAGCAGTGGTCGTGGACCTTCAAGTATCCGAACGGTGCGATCGCCGACGACCTCTATGTCCCGGTCGGCCGTCCGGTGAAGCTCGTGATGCGCTCGGACGACGTCCTGCACAGCCTCTACATCCCCGACTTCCGCGTGAAGAAGGATGTCGTCCCCGCCCGCTACAACGTCCTCTGGTTCCAGGCGACGCAGGCGACCCAGCTCGACGAGAAGGGTGAGCCGGGCGACTTCCACCATCTCTACTGCACCGAGTACTGCGGCAAGGACCACTCGCGGATGAACCGCCGCGTGATCGTCCTGAACGAGAACGACTTCCGCGACTGGGAGACGCAGCAGGCCCGCTGGATCGACGATGTGAAGGACGAGGACCTCTACTCCGTCGCCGGTCCGAAGCTCTACCCGCGCTGCGCAAGCTGCCACTCGATCGACGGCACCCCGAGCACCGGCCCGTCGTGGGGCCCGCATGACGGCCTCCCGAGCATCTGGGAGCGCACCGAGAAGGGGCTCACCACCGTCGACAAGGGCAAGAAGCTCGCTGACATGATCGGCCCGGGCAAGGAGTACGAGACGCCCGAGCAGTACCTCCGCGAGTCGATCCTCAACCCCAACAAGCACATCGTCGACGGCTTCGCCGCCGGCATGCCCACCTTCCAGGGCCAGCTCAAGCCTCGCGAGCTCGACGCGCTCATCGGGATGATGAAGCGAATCAACGAGTTCGACTCCAAGGGCAAGTGGAAGCAACCCGCGGGGCAATGACGCCCCGAACGCCCGCCACGCCACTGCCCGCAACTCCACGATTCAACGATCCCGAACCGACCCCCCGCGACTGACGAGACACTCGCGACGCTCACACCCGAGCGAAGGCACCCGCCATGACGACGCTTGACTCAACCCGACCGCTGGACATCCGCCCCGGCGCCGACAACTACCTCACCCACACGCGAGGCCTGCTGTCGTGGATCCTCACGCTCGATCACAAGCGGATCGGCGTGATGTACATGTTCTCGGTGCTCGCCTCCTTCTTCCTCGGCGGCGTCTTCGCCCTGCTGGTCCGGACGAAGCTGCTCTTCCCGGGCGAGGTCAGTTGGATGTCGGCCACCGCCTACAACCACTTCTTCACCCTGCACGGCGCGGTGATGGTGTTCCTCGTCATCATCCCGAGCATCCCGGGGGCGCTGGGCAACTTCGTCCTGCCGATCATGCTCGGGGCGAAGGATGTCGCCTTCCCGCGGCTGAACCTGGCGAGCTACTGGCTCTGGCTGATCGGCGCCGCGTGCGTCGTCATCAGCCTGCTCATGGGCAGCTTCGACACCGGTTGGACCTTCTACACGCCCTACTCGGCGCGGACCGACTTCGGCGGCGTGATCCCGGTCATCACCGGCGTCTTCATCCTCGGCTTCAGCTCGATCTTCACCGGCATGAACTTCATCGTGACGGTGCACAAGCTCCGTCCGCCGGGCATGACCTGGTTCCGCATGCCGCTCTTCCTCTGGGCGATCTACTCGACGGCGCTCATCCAGGTCCTGGCGACGCCGGTTCTCGCGATCACCCTCTCGCTGCTCGCGGTCGAGCGCGTCTTCCACATCGGCATCTTCGATCCGAAGTGGGGCGGCGACCCGGTCCTCTTCCAGCACTTCTTCTGGTTCTACAGCCACCCGGCCGTCTACATCATGATCCTGCCGGGCATGGGCATCATCAGCGAGATCATCTCGGTCCACAGCCACCGGCACATCTTCGGATACCGGTTCATCGCCTTCTCCTCGATCGCGATCGCCTTCTTCAGCTTCCTCGTCTGGGGCCACCACATGTTCACCTCGGGCCAGTCGAGCCTGATGAACGTGGTCTTCTCGGCGATCACCTTCAGCGTCGCGATCCCCTCGGCGATCAAGGTCTTCAACTGGCTGGCGACGCTCTACAAGGGCTCGATCGTGCTGAACACGCCGATGCTCTACGGGCTGTCGTTCCTCTTCCTGTTCACGATCGGCGGCCTCACCGGCCTCCATCTCGGCACGCTGAACACCGACATCCACCTGCACGACACCTACTTCGTCGTCGCCCACTTCCACTATGTGATGATGGGCTCCGCCCTCATCGCGATGATCGGCGGCATGCACCACTGGTGGCCGAAGATGTTCGGCCGCATGTACAGCGAGCGCTGGGGCATCATCGCCTGCGTGCTCGTCTTCATCGGCTTCAACCTCACCTTCTTCACCCAGTTCATGCTCGGCAGCCACGGCATGCCGCGGCGCTACTACACCTACGACCAGCTCCCGGGCATGGCCGAGACCTTCAAGATCTACCACCACATCTCGACCGGTGGCGCGTACATCATGGCGCTCGGCTTCATCATCACGGGCATCTACCTGCTGCACTCGCTCTTCCGCGGCAAGCCGGCTCCGGCGAACCCGTGGGGCGGCCGCAGCCTCGAGTGGCAGTGCGCGTCGCCGCCGCCGCACGACAACTTCAAGGTCACGCCGCGCGTCGGCGACTGCTACGACTTCTCCATCGTCCGTTGGGATGACGAGGCGAACGGCTACATCGTCGATCGCAATCTCGATCCCGAGCTGAACCCGAACGCCCCGAAGCGCAAGGCCTCGCACTGAATCCAGTCCCACCTCCGCCCCTCACGCCGCCGGGTCAACCGGACGGCGGATCGGGTGCGAAGGCGAAGGAGCCCTCCAGGTGACCGCGATCGACTCACACGCCCACGACCACTCGCATGGCGACGGCCACGGCCATGGCCACAGCGAGTATCCATTCCTGGCGCACCACTTCGAGACGCCCGCCCAGCAGTTCGACAGCGCGAAGCTGGGCATGTGGGTCTTCCTTGCGACGGAGATCCTGTTCTTCGGCGCTCTCTTCGCGATGTACGCGCTCATGCGTGCGAAGGAGCCCGAGGTCTTCTCCTACGCGAGCACCTACCTCGACACGATCATGGGCGGCGTCAACACCGTCGTCCTGATCCTCAGCTCGCTGACGATGGCTCTTGCCGTGCGCTTCGCGCAGACGAGCAAGAAGGGACCGCTGGTCCTCTGCCTCATCCTCACCTTCCTCGGGGCGTGCGGCTTCCTCGTCATCAAGTACTTCGAGTACACCCACAAGTTCGAGGTGAACCTGAAGTGGGGCCCGTACTTCTACGAGCCGGTGCTCGACGAGCAGGGCAACCCGATCGGCGCGCCCTCCGCGGCTCCTGAGGCTGCGGCCGCCGCCGCGGTCGCCGGCGGCGCGGGCCTCTCGCAGAACCCGCTGCTCGCCAAGCCGCTCGCCGCGGAGTCCTCGGCGATCCGCAACGCACCGGCCGGTCCGGCCGGTCTCGCGGCCGCCGATGCCGGTCACGCTGACGGACACGGTCACGGCGACGCGCACGGCGGAGGTCATGAGGACGCCCACGCCAAGCACATGAAGGAAGCCGGGCATGTCTTCAGCCCCGAACTGCCGGTCAACACGCACCGCTTCTTCGGCATCTACTACTGCATGACCGGCCTGCACGGCATCCATGTCGTCGTCGGCATGTTCCTCATCGGGTGGATCACGCTTCGCGCGATGAAGGGCGAGTTCAGCAGCCAGTACTTCACTCCCGTCGATCTCGTCGGCCTCTACTGGCACATCGTCGACCTCATCTGGATCTTCCTCTTCCCGCTCTTCTACCTGATCCACTGATCGCGGCAGCCGAGGTACCACATGTCGAACCACTCTCATTCACACGGCGCCGGTCACCACGGGGAAGAGCATCCGCTCGTCGGACACCTCGTTCCCTACTGGATCCTCTTCGGCACCGGCGGCGCCCTGATCGTCCTCACGGTGATCACCGTGGCGGTGCGCTACATCGATCTCGGCGAGCTGAACATCTGGATCGCCGTCGGTCTCGCGGCGATCAAGGCCACGCTCGTCGGCCTCTACTTCATGCACCTGCGGTGGGACAAGCCCTTCAACCAGCTCACCCTGGTCGGGTCCATCGTCTTCGTCGTGCTGCTCATGCTGTTCACGCTGCTCGACAGCAAGCAGTACGAGCGGGATCTCGTCGTCGGCAACCCCGACGGCGTCCAGACGGAGCTCACCGCGAAGGCCCCGAACGCGCCGCTCGCGAAGCAGGCCCCGCAAATTCGCTGAGCGTTTCGCTGACCGATTCGCTGACGGCTCCGCCGATCGCGCTCGACCGCGATGCAACTCTTCCGCAACCAGCGCATCACACCCTTCGACGACCCGGCGGCCCGCTTCGCAGCGGGCCGCTTTGGCATGTGGCTCCTCATCGCGACGCTCGCGGTGATCTTCGCCGCGACGCTCATGGCCTATGTGGTCGTCCGTCTCAATCCGGCGAACGCCCAGACCTGGCCGCCGCCGAACATGCCGCCGTTGCCGTCGATGCTGCTGGTCTCGACGGTGCTGCTCGTCATCACGAGCGGAACGATGCATGTCGCGGTCGTCGCCGCACGCCAGGGCGAGCGGACGGTCGGGGTGTGGATGCTCGCGACGCTCGGGCTCGTCCTCGCCTTCCTCGTCTGCCAGTGGCTCGCGTGGGATGCGGCCAACCGGGCGAACATGGCCTTCGACCGGCATCTCTACGCCTGGACCTTCTATGTCCTGACGGTGCTCCACGCCCTCCATGTGCTCGGGGGGCTGCCGCCGCTCATCGTGACGACCGTCCGGGCGCTGCGGCACCGCTACGGCCCGGAGCGTCTCGCGGGCGTGACCTACTGCGCGATGTACTGGCACTTCCTCGACGCCGCGTGGGTCGTCCTCTATCTCACGCTGCTCTGGGGCTCGCGCTGAGCGCGCTTCGCTCGGAAGCGGCCCGCGTCAGGGAATCATCCGGCGGTCCGGCTCGATCGCGTGGACCGCGAACCAGAACGCGCTGCGGGCGACGATCGGAGCCTCGCTCCCGACATCGATCCGCCACGCATGCTCCTCCGACTCGGGCAGCAGGACGCGCACGCTCCGACCGGCGATCGAGAGCTCCGCGACGCCATCGGTCGCTCGCCCCTTCAGCGCCGTGAGGTCGACCGCAACGCGCTCGTCGGCGACATCGAGGAGGAGGATCGGTGCCTTGAGGCTCGGCCCGCTCGCCGGAATCGGCGCGTGAGGGAAGGGCACCGTCTGCGAGGCATGCTCGCGACGGTAGTCGATTCCGGTGTAGAGGCGGACATTCGTCTCGATGCGCTCGGGCACATCGGTGTCCGGATGCGACGCGAGCCAATCGGCCCAGGTCGTCAGGCACGCGCCGGCGATCGGCGTGAGCCTGTCGCCGCGGGCCGCCGCCGGCCCGGCGATCGCCTTTCCGTCGAGCTGTCGCCAGAGGCTCGGTGTCGCCGCGTCGTCGTAGAGGATGCCGTTGGCGTGATGCAGGAGACCGCTCAGGCGAAGGTCGAGCGTCGTGCCGTTCACCCGCCGGTCGTAGACCGCGATCGCATCGCAGAGCGGGCTGTAGGTCACCGCGATCGGCACGCCGCCGAGGGTGTCGGCGATCACCTCGTGTCCGTTGAGCAGGTAGAGCGGATAGGCCCGCGCCTCGCCGCCGATCTCGATCCCGATCACGCGACTCGAGCGGACGACATAGCGCTTGCGGTTCCGTTCGTTGAACGCCTGCATCGCCGACCCGGGCATCGTGTGCGTCACCTCGAGTCGCCGCAGGAAGTCACGCGGCTGTCCGCTCGGCGTCAGCTCCTCCGGCGGCACGAGACAGGTCGAGAGGTCGAAGCCGTAGGAGGCGACATCGTTGCCGCCCTTCCGCGCCGTGCCGGTGATGACGCCTGCGATCGCCCACAGAAAGACGCCAAGCGAAAGGAGCGCGGAGAGGATCAGGATCCAGCCGCCGCCGAGAAAGGAAATGCGCGGGCGAACCTCGCTCACCGCGGCCCCTCACTGGCTCCGTTCGCCGGCGTCGGTCGGCCAGGCTGCCCGCCGTCCGGGATCGGCAGGCTCACGCCGACGCTGCCGCTGCCTTGGCCTCGGAGCCATGCCTCGGGCGACACCGCGCCGCGATCGAGGACCATCTGGCCGAGGGCGAGCGGCAGCACGATGATGCTCGCGAAGAAGACCTTGCGGGCCTGCGCGTCGGTGCGCACCGCGTAGAACCGGTAGCTCGCCCAGGTGAGCCAGAGCGCCGTCAGCACGCTCACGGCCGCGGAGAGCCAGCCGGCGAGACCGCCCATCGTCGCGAGGAGGCCGAGCGGCGCGAGCAGGAGCGAGGTCACCACCATGATCCGCGCGGTGAGTTCACCCTGCGGATCGACGACCGGCAGCATGGTCATGCCGCCGCGTCGGTAGTCCTCGCGATACATCCACGCGAGGGCCATGAAGTGCGGAAGCTGCCAGACGAAGAGATAGATGCCGAGGAGCCATGCGCCCGGCTCGAGCCCGCCGGTCACCGCGGCCCACCCGATCATCGGGGGGATGCCGCCGCAGATCGCCCCGACGAGCGTGTTCAGCGTCGTCCGCGGCTTCAGCGGCGTGTAGACGAGGACATAGAGAAGGACATTCGCCAGGGCGAGCGCCGCGCTCAGGAGATTGACCTCCATCGACAGCACGGCGAAGCCGCCGAACGCGGCGAGGACCCCGCCGACGAAGACGAGCGGCGCGGGAATCCGGCCCATCGGCAACGGTCGTCGGGCGGTGCGGTGCATCTGCGCGTCGCGATGCTGCTCGAGAAGCTGGTTGAGCATCGCGGCGCTGGCCGCCGCGAGGCCGGTCCCGAGCAGCGTCCAGCCCATCCGGGGCCAATCGATCGCGCCGCGTTCGGCGAGGGCCACGCCCACGGCCGTCGTGAGCAGGACCAGGCCGTTCAGCCGCGCCTTGGTGATCTCCATCGCCACGCCGATGACGCCACGCTCCCGCCGCGCGGCCGACCGCGGCGCCGTATCGGGCGTGGTTGGGGGGGCAGGGGCGCTCTGGCTGATCGTGGAATCCATGGGATGGCGCTGACATCGGGCCCACGGCGGCGCGTGAGCCGGCAGGCAGGCCGTCGCCGACGAGGATCGGGGCGGCGCGAACGAATAGTATAGGTTTCGACTTTCGGCCGCAGGCGCATCCGACCGCGCGGCCCAACCGACTCTGAAGGAGCGACTGGTGTCCGCCCTCCCGTGCCTCTCAACGCCGTTCGGCTTGGCCTTGTCCGACGCGTCCGTTCTCGCCGTTCCCTCGACGCTGGCCGCAAGCTCGTGGAGCGTGCTCCTCGTCCTCTTCGTGGGCGGCTCGGCGCTGGTGATGCTGTGGGCGAGCTGGGTGAGGACGATGCACCTCGCCCTCGGCTTCGCCGCCACCGTCGCGATGTGGGCGCTCGGTTATGTCGCGATGATGCAGCCGGGTCTCGTCGCCGGCGAGGCGCTCTTCGTCATGATGCTCGGCGTGCTCTTCGCCGCCGGGTATGTCGCCGGTCGCTTCGGCGGACCGGAGACGCGACCGCTCGCCGTCGGTGTCGTCTCGGCGATCGCGAACCTGCTCGTGCTCGGGGCGTTCCTCCGCGACGAACAGCACGGCTCACGGGTGACGCCGGTCGTCTACGCCATCGGCATGATGGCCTCGAGTGCCCTTCTCGCGTGGTGCGGCGGACTGCTCGGACGACGAGCGGCCGCCTCGGAGACGCGGCGGCTTCCGCCGGCGACCGCGCTCTTCGCGCTGGTCGCGGCGGTCACGGTCTTCCTCCTGCTCATCACCGGCGGACTCGTCACGAGCTTCGAGTCCGGCCTCGCCGTGCCTGACTGGCCGAACTCCTTCGGCCACAACATGCTGCTCTATCCGGTCAGCGAGATGAAGGGCGGCATCTTCTACGAGCACGCCCATCGCCTGTACGGCATGCTCGTCGGGACGACCGCGCTCGTCCTCGTGGTCGTCGTGTGGCGCGACCGTGCGATGGGCGCAAGCCAAGGCTGGCTTCGCGGGCTCGCGCTCGTCACGCTTCTGGCCGTCTGCTTCCAGGGCTACCTCGGCGGCACGCGGGTCACCGGTGACCTGACGCTCTCGGCCGATGCCGTTGATCTCGCTCCGAGCCTCGGACGGGCGATCGTCCACGGCGTCTTCGGGCAGCTCGTCTTCACCGCGTTCCTCCTCATCGCGGCGGCCACGAGCGCCTCATGGCGGGCCGCCCGTGTGATTCGCGAACCCGCCGCGCAGACCGATCGCGGCTTCGCCAAGCTGCTTCCCGCCGCGTTCATCGTGCAGCTCGTGCTTGGTGCGCTCTATCGCCATCTCCAGCCCCCGGGAGGCGTCGGCGCGGAGGGCCATCCGATGTGGGCGATTCTCGGCCACATCACCGGCGCGGTCGTCGTGACCGCTCTCGTCGCCGCCGCCGCGGGTCGGGCGTGGGGCCACTCCTATCACCCGGTACTCCGGCGCCTTGGAATGTTCCTGCTCTTCGGCGTCGGCGCGCAGCTTCTTCTCGGCGTCGTCGCCCTCGCGGCTGTCTGGTCGCGGGTCGGCGAGACGATCCCGCTGTGGGAAGTCATCTTCGTGACCTCGCACCAGATCACCGGCGCGGCCCTTCTCGGCGGCTCGGTGCTGCTCGCGGCGTGGAGCCGGCGGCTCATTCCCGCCGCGTCGACGCAGCCCGCGGCGATCGCGGACGAAGCGCCGCTCTCGGTCGCATCGGCGGTCGATCACTCCACCTGAAGCACCGGCTTGATCGCCTCCTCGAGGGCGAGGACCGCGTAGATCGTCACCAGATCGGCGTTGCCCTCTTCCCAGCGCGTCGCCTCGTTCACCCATGAGCCGTCGGGACGCTGCCGGGCGAGGATCGCCTCGACGAGATCGTCCCGCCAGTTGCGGGGAGCGATCGCCGTCGACGCCGCAGCGGGAGCGATGACGCGATCGGCCGAGCTCGACGCCGCGGGAATCTCATGCTGCTGTCCGGCGAGGAGCGCCCGCGACATCACATAATAGTAATAATAGAGACCGTCCTGCCCGAGGCCGGGATTCTGATCGAATGTATAGTTTGCGGCGATCCACGCGAACGCCGCCTTGACGCGCTCGTCGTCGCGGGACAGTCCGGCGTAGATCATGCTCTTGAAGCCGGCGTAGGTCATCGAGCCGTAGCTCCGCAGGCTGCGGTGGCCGGGGGGCATCGTCTCGCCGAAGCGGCCTTCGCCGGCCTTTTCGCTGGCGAAGCTCTCGCCGCCGTTCGCCGGCGTGTAGATGAAGCCGCCGTCGGCGTAGGTCTTTCCCTTCGCGTCCGGCCGTTCGAGCGTGGCGCCGGTGCGGGCCCACGCGGCATCGTTGGTCGCGGGGAGATTCTGGGCGCGGCTCACGAAGGCAAGGGCCTTCTGGACGGCGGGATCGTCCGGGCTCACGCCGGCGTCATGGAGCGCGTCGAGCATGAGTTGGGTGTTCGACATGTCCGGACGGCGATTCCGGCCGTAGCCGGCGCCGCCGAACCAATCCTGTTCGGCCCGCACGCCTTCGCTCTGATCCCACTGGCTTCCCTTCAGCCAGTCGATCGCGGCGCGAATCTCGTCGCCGTAGCGCGGCTCGCCGCTCAGCGCAAGTGCGCTCAGCACCGCGGATGTCGTGTAGGTTCCGACGCCGCCCTCGGCGAGGCCGTCGTAGCCCTTGGCGCGCACCTGGGCGATCACGAACTCCATGGCCTTCGCGCTCGCCGCGTCGTTCACGCCCGCCTGCAGGAAGGCCCGCGCGCCCATCGCCGTCACCGCGACCGACGCGCTCGAGGCCCGCGGCTGATCGGTGGGCTGGACCGCCTCGCGCTCCATCCACGCGCCGCTCGGCCGCTGCGTCGAGCGGAGATAGGCCAGGCCGCGGTCGATCGCCGCGCGGGCCGCCTCGAATCGCTCGCGGCGCATGGGGACCTGCTCGGGTGCGGTCGCGATGCGGGCGAAGACGCGGAGCGGCTGCGAGACCGGTTCGGGCAGGCGCGGGAGGGACTGGCTCGTGATCTTGCTCGCGTCGATCCGCTCGTCGAGCGGCGCGCTCGGAGGCGCGAAGACCGGTGGCTTCGAAGGCGACGCGGGCGTGGCCGGGCCAGACGGGCCAGACGGGCCAGGCGGACTCTGGGCGCCTCGGGTGGGCGCGGTCGGCGGCGTCCCTGCGACAAGCAGCGTGAGGAGCGTGCCGACGATCAGGCCGGAATGGGCGAGGGGCGAGCCGAGCGGGGCGAGCATGCTGCGCGGTCCTTTCGTTCGTGCGGTGAGCGCGAAAAGCGTATCACCGGGACCGCGACCGACCCGTCAGCCCTCGCGAATCGGCGCGTGATGATTGTTCGAGCCGATCGCCGACGGCGAGACGGGGCGTGCCAGCGGTCGAGCGGTGGCGGTCGCCGGCGCCTGGGCTGGCGCGGGCCGATGCGAGAGCGTGGGCGGCGGGGGAGCTGGACTCGCCGCGGATGCCGGGTTCGCCGCGGGGTTCGCTGCGGGGGTGGGATCGGCCGAAAGGGTGCGGGCGATGCGTCCACAGGCCTCGTGCACCTCGGCGGGCGCCGCGCGCATGAGCCGGTGAAGTAGCGTCGTCGGGACAGCCGCGAGTCGCGCCGGGTCGCGCTCGATCAGGATCTGCAGGAGGACGATGTTCGTGATGTCCGCGCCCGAGCGGCTGTCGGTGACCTCGACGGCATGGCCGCCGGCAACGAGGTCGATGACCCCCTGATGCGTGAGGTGTCGGCTGCGACTCGTGTCGTAGAGCCGTCGGTTGGGGTACTTCCGGATGCGAATGGGCTCGCGTCCGTCGCTGAGGGTCTCTGCGGCCGCCTTGGCGGGCACGGCGCGGATCGATTCTGCATGCGGCGGAAGGCTCATGGGCGGTTCCTCGTTCGCTGTTCGGTGGACACTGCGCCGCCACGACGGAGCCGCCGATCGGGCTCCGTCGAGACGCGTTCGCAGATTGCATGACGAGTGCGGCGTCAGCACATGCATCACACCATCCATGACCGCGACAAGCCGTGAAATCGTCGTAAGAAAACGCTCATTCCGCGAGAATGAGCGTCGTTCCATGAATCGTCGATGAAGTGGCTCGGAGATTCGCTAGCGAACCGAGCCGATCACGAGCTGACTTGAGGTCACCGCTCCTGCAGAGAGTTCCACAGGGAAAAAGAGCAGGCCGCGGAAGTCGGCAGGCGGCGTGACCTTCACGCGAATGGTCACATTGCCGTGCTTGTCGGCGATCTGATCGATGAGTTCGACCTTCGCCTCGGGCCAGAGGCTGCGCACGCCGGTGATGCGCTGCGAGCCCATCTTCTCGATCTCGAGTTCGAATTCGCCGCTCGTTCCCGGCGCGAATCGACCGCAGGAGGATCGATAGCCGTTCACATGCAGGCGAGGCTTCAGTTGCGTCGTCTCGTGCCGCACGCGGATGTCGACGATCGGACACTCGGGATGATCGGTCTCGATGAGGAAATAGGGCGGCACCTTTGCCGCGGCGATGTCCGCCGCGAAGTCGTAGGCGAGCGTGTAGCTCGTGCGCGGCTGATCCTTCGCCGGATCGAAGCCGCGGAAGACCGGCGGCTTGCCGTGCACGGCGATCACCGAGAAGGGCTTGCCGTCGGCGGCGGTGATCGTGACATCGCCGCTCGCGGGGAGATTCAGCTTCTGCTGGACATCGATGAACGGAGGTTGCGAGCGGATCGCAAGGGCGATCTCCGACTCGAGCTTGATGACGATGACCTGCTTCAGCTCCTCCAGCAGGATCGTCAGCGTCGCGATCTTCTTCATCGGCGCCGACGACATCTTGATGCTGATCGGGAACTCGAGCTCTCCCTTCGCCGGGATCTGCTTGCCCTCGATGTCGACGCCCGTGCACTGGCAGCTCGGCGTGGCCTTCGTGATGGTGATCGGCCGATCGAGCGGATTCACGAGCTTCACCGTCGCGTTGACCTCCTGTCGCGGCTTGACGATCCCGAAGTCGATGTTCGGCGGCTCTGCGCGGATCGGTCCCGGCGTCGACTGCGGCAGTTGCGGCTGCTGCGGACGAGCGGGAGCCTGGCCGCTGCCGCCCGCGGGAGGATTGGCCCGCTGGGCGAGCGGCGTGGCCCAGACGGGAACGGACAGGAGAACCGAGAGGAACGCTGCGACCGTGGCGTGCGAGAGGAGGAGCATGGTGGGTTCGTGGTGTATCGACTGGCGGGGGCGATCAGGTGAGTGGGGAGCGTCCGCTACACTCCCCGCCCCATGCGGGCCATCGTCATTGAACGGCAAGGTAACCCGGTCGCCCCCAACGTCCGGTTGGATCCGGCATTTCCTGACCCGATTCCCTCGGGCGGTCTCGCTCCGGGCGATGTGCTGGTCCGGACCGAGGCGGCGGCGCTCAATCACCTCGACCTCTGGGTCGGTCGCGGGCTGCCCGGGATCGACCTGACCTACCCGCGCATCTCGGGGTCGGATGGCGCGGGCATCGTCGAGGCGGTGGGCCCGGGTGTGGACGCCTCGTGGGTCGGCGCCCGCGTCCTCCTGAACGCCGCGGTGCCGCAGCCGGACCCGACGCTCCCCGGTCGGCTTCCAGCGCCAGACGACATCATCATGATCGGCGAGCACACGAACGGCTGCCTGGCCGAACGGTTCGTCGCCCCGGTCCGGAATCTGGTCGCCATCGGCCAAGCTGATCCGGTGCAGGCCGTCGCCTTTGGCCTCACCCATCTCACCGCCTGGCGCATGATGGTGCACCGTTCGGGCCTGCAGGCGGGTCAGATCGTGCTCATTACCGGCATCGGCGGCGGCGTCGCCCTCGCCGCGCTGAACATCGCCCGGCACTTCGGCTGCCGGACCATCGTCACCAGCCGCTCGGCAGACAAGCTTGCGAAGGCGAAGGCGCTCGGGGCGGACGAGACGATCCTCGATGACGGCGGCGATTGGTCGCGCGAGGTCCGCAAGCGAACGGGGAAGCGCGGCGTCGACCTCTGCGTCGACTCGGTCGGCAAGGCGATCCACGGCGCCTGCATTCGGAGCCTGGCCCGCGGCGGGACCTTCGCGACCTGCGGCTGCACGACGGGGTCCGACGGCGTCACCGACCTCACGCGGATCTTCTGGAACCAGCTCCGGCTGGTCGGATCGACCATGGGCTCGATGGCCGAGTTCCGCGAGTGCGTCGCCCTCTTCCTGAGCGGGGCGATCAAGCCCGTCGTCGACAGCGTCCATCGGCCGGAGGCCGGTCCAGCCGCGTACGCCAAACTCGAAGCGGGGGAGCAATTCGGAAAGATCGTCGTTGACTGGCGATGAGCGGAGCGATCATGTCGGTAGCGGGAAAATCCTGTCAATTGGCGATGTTTCCGCTGTCGGGGGGACCGCGTTCCGTATACTCGGCCCCCGAGTCAGCGGGCTTGCTGGGGGACCGTCCACCGCAAGCGCCATCCACGGACGCCGTTTCCTGATTCGTCCCGCACATGACCATCAGCGTGAACAGCGACAACGATCCCCATCCGCACCCGGTGCCAGCCGCCTCCGAGGCAGCGCCCGCGCAGCGTGACCCGTCGTCGGAAGCGAATGAGCAACCGACCGGCAATCCTGGCGCCGCGCCGTCTCCGCACCCCAATCCACAAGCCAATCCTCAAGCCAATCCCCAAGCAAGTCCAGAGCCAGCCCGCGGCGGCGCCGCGACAGCGGTGCGCCCGCAGCGAGCGCCGGTCAAGCCCGAGCCGCTCCGTCCTTGGCGGGTTGTCCTGCACAACGACGACCGCAACGACATGGACTATGTCGTCGACACCATCGTCAAGATCGTCCGGCTGAACCGTCCCTCGGCGACCCGCTGCATGATGGAGGCCCACCGGAAGGGGGCCGGCCAGGTGATCGCGACGCATCGCGAGCGGGCTGAGTTCATCGCGGAGCAGCTCCGGAGCCGTCGCTTGACGGTCACGATCGAGCCGGTCGAGTAAGCGGCTGACGGACAGTCGAGTCCAAGCCGAGGACCCCCCCAACGCGGGGGTTTTTCGCCGCGCGCCGGTCGCCGCTCAGCGCGTGGTCCGGTAAACCGCAACTGTCGTCTGGGCGGACAGATGAGACTCTCGGAACGGGCCCACCAGACGCGCCGTGAAGGGATCTTCATGGGGCTTTTGCCGCAGTTTTGCGCCGCGATTGCCACCGAGTGCTGCAACCCGTTCATTTTCGCAATCTTGGCGCTGGACCTGCACGGGCTGGGGGCTATGTTGCCAAGTGATTCCGCGCATACCGCGCGCCGTACTCGTGTCCGGCGACGGTTTGGTGTCTGACAGTGGGAGTCCGCTGGAGCGGGCTCTTAGGAGGACCTCGAATGTTGAAGAACGGTCTTATCGCGAGCTCTGCGCTCGCCATGGCCATCCTGAGCGCGAGCTCGGCGCTGGCCATCGACCAGAATGACGCAGCGAACTGCGGCCCGCAGGCTCTCGATCCCAACGGCGGCTGCAATGTGACGCCCGCTCAGTTCCAGGCGATCGGCAGCTACGGCATCGGCGACTTCGTGAGCATCAACGGCACCATCGGGAGCTTCATCCCGACCGGTGGAACCACCGCCACCAGCCGTGATCTCGACTGGTACACCTTCACGCTCACGGCTGACGCGAAGCTGACGGTCCAGCTTGACCGCCTCGACGGCGGCACGGTCGTCCTCTTCGTCGGCAACGGCGATACCTGCCCGGCCGACATCTTCTTCGGCCAGGAGCTCGCCTCCTTCACGCCGCAGGAGTTCTACCTCACGGCCGGCACCTACACGATCGTGGCGACGACCCCGTTCGAGCCGACCCCGGCCGGTCCGCTCATCCACTCCTGCACCGACTACTCGCTCGCGATCGACATCCAGGCTGGTGATTCGGCCTGCGGTACCGGCGCGACGAACCTGCCCTGCGACGTCGTCCACGGCCCGAACCAGCCCGGCTGCGACGACTGGAACTGCTGCAACCTCGTCTGCCTCGCGGACCCGAGCTGCTGCGGCGACACCTGGGATGCCCTCTGCGTCAACAACGGCGCGGTCGCCATCTGCGGTTACTTCATCTACAACTGCAACGACACCAGCCCGGCGAACGACTGCCTCACCTCGGCGCAGGTCATCTCGCTCGGCACCGATGTTGCGTTCACCAACGTGAACGCCAACACCGACGGTCCGTCGACCCTCATCACCGGCGCTGCCTCCGGCACCGTCAGCGATGTCTGGTTCACGGTCCAGGCGAATGTCAGCGGTCAGCTCAACGTCATCGTTGATCACCCGACCGTCGACACCGTCCTCGAGCTCTACGGCCCCTTCGACGGCCCGAGCATCACGAACCCGGAGGAAGAGATTCCCCCGGCGTACATCGGCACCGTTGACGGCTTCGGCGCGGGTGGCGAAGGCGTCACCCTCCTCGATGCCGAGGGCGGCAAGTACTACCTCGTCCGCGTCGGCTCGTGGGTTGATGCCCCGGCGACCGGCCCGGGCACGATCTCGACCTCGCTCGATCAGGTCGTCTACACGACCGGCATCCAGCAGTTCGTCATCACCGGCGGCCAGAACCAGAACCTCGGTCTCTCGAGCGGTGCTCTCAGCGCCACTCAGCCCCGTCGTTGGCTCGCCCGTCCGTTCATCGTTCCGAACCCGGGCGCCGGCAACGGCTCGTGGGATCTCACCCAGATCATCGCCAAGGGCTTCGTCCCGGCTGGCGTGCTCAACGAGACCCTCAACTGGGTCATCTGGGAGGCTGACGCGGCCTTCGCGGTCGCTCCGGTCAACGGCGATCAGGTCGCCTCCGGTAGCGTTGCCTTCCCGGTGCCCTTCGATGACGCGCTCGATGATGCGGCCAACGCGTCGCACCCGATCGTCCTCGATCCGCCGGTGAACCTCACCCCGGGCAACTACTACCTCTCGGTCTTCGGCGCGAACGCCAATGACTTCGCGAACGGCGGCACCACTGCCTCCAACTTCGCGTGGTTCATCTACTCCCCGGGTGGCATCATCCAGTCCACTTCGGCTGGTGCGGCCTTCTCGTGGCGTTCGAACGACGCCCTCGGCGCTGGCTTCCTCGTGTACCAGGCTCTCGGCGCGTTCGCCGTTCAGGCTGGTGACGATCCGAAGGCTCTCTACAGCAACGCCTTCACCATCCTCGGCTCGCCCGTGGCTGCCCCGCCCGTCGACACCGACGGCGACGGCGTCCCCGACGCGACCGACAACTGCCCGACGGTTGCGAACCCGGATCAGGCTGACTCGAACGGCAACGGCATCGGCGATGCCTGCGACGCTCCGGCCTGCCCTGGTGACCTCAACAACAGCGGCGCGATCGACGCCTCCGACCTCGCGATCCTCCTGGGCGCTTGGAACGGCTCTGGCGGCGACCTCAACGGCGACAACAACACCGACGCTTCGGATCTCGCGATCCTGCTCGGCGGTTGGGGCGCCTGCCCGTAAGAGGCGACTTTGAGCGGCGTTCAGCCTCCTGACTCCGCTTCAGAGCACCTGTGATTCCAACAACCCCCCGGCTTCGGCCGGGGGGTTGTTCTTTTCCGCTTGGGACTCGCCATCTGGCGGTCAGTCATCGCCCCGGAACGGCTATCCTGCCGCGATCGGGTTGTGGGTGCCCGGGCCGTGGATTGGGGGAGGCTTTTCGGCAGCCTTCCTTTGCACTTGCCCTGCAACCCGGAGGGCATCGGCCCCAATACGGGGGCCCGGCCGCCGCCGCCGCCCCGATCATGTTGGCGGGTCACTTTGGAGCTCAGCTCGTGCGTCTTTTCCTCGGTCTGCTCGTCGGGCTGATCTTCGTCCTCGCCGCGGTCGTCGTGATCGCCGGCCCGGATGTCACGAAGTGGATGCCGGCGATGTCCGGCGACACGACCGGTACGAAGGTGCGGATCGAGCCGGTGACCGAGCTTCCGCTCACGGAGACGATCTCCGCTCCCGGGGAGATCATCCCCAATGTCAAGGTCGACATGTCTGCTGAGGTCTCCGCCCGGATCCTCGAGCTGCCCTTCCGCGAGGGCGACCGGGTGACGAAGGGGGACATCGTCGTCCGCCTCGACGACCGGCAGTTCAAGGCCGCGATGGAATCAGCGATCGCCCGCCGCAACGGCGAGCGCCACCGGCTCGACGCCGAGCGGGCCCGACTGCAAGGCCCGATCTCCTCGCTCGAGAACGCGAAGGCGATCCTCGCCCGTCAGCAGTCGCTCTTCGAGTCCGGCGACATCTCCAAGCAGGCCTTGGAGGACGCCGAGGTGCGGGTGCGCGATCTCGAGGCGACGGTCGATTCGACCAAGCACAACATCAGCGTGATCGAGAGCTCGCTCGCCGCCGCTGAGGCCGACATCGAGCAGGCCCAGGAGGCGGTCGACAAGACCATCATGCGGGCTCCGATGGAGGGGATGATCACCCAGCTCAACGCCGAGGTCGGCGAGCTCGTCATCGTCGGCACGATGAACAACGCCGGTACGGTCATCCTGACGATCGGTGACCTGTCGAAGGTCAAGATGAACGCGAAGGTGAACGAGGCGGACATCGCCCGCGTCGCCCGCGATCAGGTCGCCCATGTCCGCATCAACGCCTATCGCGATGAGGTCTTCGAGGGCCGCGTCGTCAAGGTGCCGCTCCAGCGCACCAACGAGGCGATGGGCGGCGGGTCGGGCGGCGGCAGCGGATACTTCAAGGTCGAGGTTGAGATCGCCCCGAAGGAAGGCCGGCAGGTGCTCTCCGGCCTCGCCTGCAATGTGGACATCGAGATCGCGACGCACAAGGGCCTCGTCGTTCCGAGCCAGGCGGTCCTCGACAAGAACATCGACGACATGCCCGCCGATGTCATCAAGGACAACCCGCTCATCGACCGCAGTCGGCGCACCGCATCGGTGGTCTTCCGGGTCGTCGACGGGAAGGCCGTGCTCACGCCGGTGAAGACCGGGCCGAGCAACCTCACCTCGACCATGCTCGTGGCTGGCGTGCAGGCCGGCGATCTCCTCGTCACAGGGCCCTACAAGGCCCTGGAGAAGCTCAAGCACGACGAGGCTGTGAGCGACGAGACCGCGGAACCGAAGGACAGCGCGAACCAGAGCGGCCAGCCCGCCGCGATCGCCACGACGAACTGACCCCCGATGCTCATCGAGCTCACGGACATCACGAAGATCTATCGCGTCGGCATCGAGACGATCCACGCCCTCCGCGGCGTCTCGCTTTCGATCGACCGCAACGAGATGGTGGCGATCATGGGCAGCTCCGGCTCCGGCAAGAGCACGCTCATGAACACGCTCGGCTGTCTCGACCGCCCGACCTCCGGCACCTATCGCCTGAAGGGTCGCGAAGTCAGCCGCATGGGCGCCGCGGAACTCGCCCAAGTGCGCAACGAGGACATCGGTTTCGTCTTCCAGAGCTTCGAGCTCCTGCCGCGCCAGACCGCCCTGCAGAATGTCGAGCTGCCGCTCGTCTACGCCCGCGGATCGGGTTGGCGATGGGGCTCGCGGCGGAAGCGGGCGCTCGCCGCACTCTAGCGTGTCGGGCTCGCCAATCGCGTCACGCACCGGCCGAACCAGCTCTCCGGTGGCCAGAAGCAGCGCGTCGCGATCGCCCGCGCCATCCTGAACCGTCCGGCGATTCTCATGGCCGACGAGCCCACAGGGAACCTCGACAGCGCGACGACGCACGAGATCCTCTCCCTCTTCCGCCAGCTTCACTCCGAAGGTCAGACGATCGTCATCGTCACCCACGAGGATGAGGTCGCGGCCCACTGCCAGCGCGTCGTGCGCCTGCGCGACGGCCAGATCCTGAGCGACCTGCCGATCGCCAAGGATCAGGCCGGCCGCTTCTGTGGCGAAGTCGAGGCCCTCATGGCCGAGCGGGCGCGTCGGCTCGGCTCATCCCAGCCCGCAGCCGGCTCAGCGGAGGCCAAGGCGTGCTGAACCCGCTTTTCTATGTCCAGGCGATCGCCCTCGCCCTCGCACAGATCTGGGCGAACAAGGTGCGCTCCGCGCTCACCACGCTCGGCATCATCGTCGGCGTCGCCAGCGTGACCGCGGTCATCGCCGCGCTCGTCGGCCTGCGGACGAAGATCCTCAACGAGTTCGAGAGCTTCGGCGCGAGCCGCGTCCTCATCTTCCCCGACCGTCCCGAGGACGCCCCGCGGAACCTCTATCCCTGGGACGAGATTCGGCTGAAGCCCTCGGAGGTCGAGGCGATCGCCGCGCGGTGCGACACCGTGAAGGCCATCACGCCGATCACCGAGGTCGGGCTGACCGTCGAGAGCGAGCGCGAGCGGCTCGAGGGCATCAGCGTCACGGGCATCTGGCCCGACTGGCACACGATCGAGAATCGCGCGGTGACGACCGGACGCCCGTTCAATCGCGTGGACGAGGACAACCAGCGGCAGGTCTGTCTCGTCAACGACAACGCGATCCGCGAGCTGAAGCTTCCCACCGATCCGACCGGCGAGCATCTCCTGCTCGGCGGCCGCCGCTTCCTGATCGTCGGCGTGGTCGAGACGATCCAGCGCACGATGTTCGGGATGTCGGGCAACAGCGCCGAGATCTTCATTCCCTTCTCGGTGGCGACGAAGCTTCAGCCCGACGACTTCTTCTTCATGCGCATCAACGCGATGGTGAAGAGCCCGGAGCTCGCCGAGGAGGCGAAGAGCCAGATCCGCCGCGTCCTCCGCATGGAGCGCGGTCTCGTCGGCGCCGATCCGGACACCTTTGCCGTCGCCGCGATCGACCAGTTCATCGAGCAGTTCAAGGCCCTCGCCTCGGGCATCACCGCGGTCGCCGGCGGCATCGTCGGCATCAGCCTGCTCGTCGGCGGCATCGGCATCATGAACATCATGCTCGTCTCGGTCTCGGAGCGAACCCGCGAGATCGGACTCCGCAAGGCCGTCGGCGCGACCCCCGCGGCGATCCTCATGCAGTTCCTGCTGGAGGCGATCACGCTCTCGCTCGCCGGCGGCTTCGTCGGCGTGGCCATCGGGCAGATCTTCGCGTTCGGCCTCACCCGCATTCCCAACTCGAATCTTGAGCACGCCCAAGTCCCGATCTGGGCGGTCGCCATGAGCTTCAGCTTCTGCGCGGTCGTCGGCGTCGCCTTCGGCATGTTCCCTGCGGTCAAGGCCGCCCGACTCGATCCGATCGAGGCCCTCCGACATGAGTGAGCGTTTCCCTTCGTCCCGCGCGCGTCGCATCGCGCCGGCCTCCGCTGCGCTGCTCCTCCTCGCGTCCGTGCCCACGCTCCTTCCCGGTTGCGGGAAGGGTCTCTTCGAGCAGGACACCTCCACCTGGCGGGTCGCGCCGGAGCGGCTCCACCGCATCGCGACGAGCGATCCGGTCGCCAGTTCGACGACCGCGCCGGTCGATCCGGAGAGCGCGCTGAAGACCGCGCTCGAACGGGCCGATCCGATGCCCGTCTGGCCGAGCCGCATCGATCTGAGCCTGGCCGAGGTGCGCGAGTCGACGGTGCGGAACAACCTCGAGCTGCGCACCGAACTCCTCGCCCCGACGATCGCTCGCCGCGACATCGACATCGAGCGGGCGAAGTTCGAGGCAACGCTCTTCGCCGACTACACGCGGAACGGCAGCAACCAGTTCACCGACGCGGTCGGACGGGAATCGACCTCCGACGCGCTCGATGTCGGCGTCTCCTTTCCGCTCGTGACCGGCGGCACGCTCAACGCCTTCACCGATGTCGGCCGCAGCGAGCCGAGCTTCTCAGGCGACGGCGTGGGCGAGTGGAGCGCTGGGCTCGGCTTCTCGATCAGCCAGCCGCTCCTGCGCAACGCCGGCGTCGCCACGAACACCGCATCGATTCGCATCGCGGAGTACAACGGCCAGATCGCGAGCGCCCGCACGAAGCTCGAGGTCACCCGCATTCTCGCCGAGGCCGACAAGGCCTACTGGAACCTCTATGCGGCGTATCGCGAGCTGGAGGTGCGGAAAGCGCAGTACGACCTTGCGATCTCCCAGCGCGATCGGGCCCGACGACTCGTCGAGCAGGACCAGGTCGCCCAGATCGAGGTGACCCGCGCCGAAAGCGGCGTCGGCCAGACGCTCGAGCAGATCATCGTCGCCGACGCCAACCTCCGCGACCGCGTGCGGGAGCTCAAGCGGATCATGAACCGCGACGATCTCCCGCTCGAGAGCGGCACGCTCCTCGTGCCCGCGACGCAGCCGAATCCCCTCGGCATCACGCTCGATCGGGCGAAGCTGACCGAGAGCGCCCTCGCGAATCGGATGGAACTGCTCGAGATCGAGCTCCAGCTCGCGATCGACGCGACCGACATCGCCCTCGCGCGGAACGCGGCGCTTCCGCTCTTCGCGCTCGAGTATCGATACGAACCGGTCGGCCGGGGAAGCTCCTTCGGACGAAGCGTCGGCAACATCGGCGACTTCGAGGAGGATCCCTACACCTTCGGCGCACGCGGCGAGATTCCGCTCGGCAACGAGGCCGCGCTCAATCGCGTCGCCCGCTCGATCCTTGAGCGCGTCCGCAGGCTCGCCACCAAGGAGGATCGCCGTCAGGTGATCCACGCGGAGGTGCTCTCCTCGCTCGATCGCCTCGAGACCGCCTGGCAGCGGATTCTTGCGGCCCGGCTCGAGACGGTGCTCGCCGCGCGGACCTTTCAGGCGGAGCAGCGACAGTTCGATGTCGGCGTGCGCACGAGTCAGGATGTGCTCGACGCATCGACCCGCCTGAGCGACGCCCAAAGCCGCGAGGTGAGCGCGCTCGCCCAATGGCAGATCGCCCTCGTGGACATCGCCTTCGCGACGGGCACGCTGCCGGGCGCTGCGGGCGTCGAGTGGGAGCCGATCGACCTCGCCGATCTCGAACGCCAGACGACCGGCGAGGCGGAGCTCGAGGCGATCCGCTCGGCCGACGCGCCCGAGTGACGGGCCTGATCGCGCCTCGCCGTCGCTTAGGATGTCCGTGGAACGCGGCTCAGCGCCACCGTCGCGAGATCGCGGAGCGGCTCTTCGCAGCTCGCGTCGTCGCGCAGCGCGGCGAACGCCTTGCGCAGGGCACCGTCCGACTGGCGGCTGATGCGCACGCCAAAGCGCACGAGGCCCGCTGCGATGGTCGCCGCATAGAGTCGGGCCGCGCGATTGCGTTCCGCCGGCGTCGCCGCGCCGGTCCGAAGCGCCTTGAACGCCGTCTTCAGGGCGGCGACCTGCTCGAGGGTCGTCTGCGTGGACGCGACGGCCGCTGCCGCGTCGCGCGCGTTCGGCACGATCTCGCGGGCGAGCCAGTCGGCTGCGGCGCGCGACGGATCGGCACTTGCGTCGAGCGCCCAACGGAACGCCGAAGGAATGCCCGCGGCGGTGCCGTCCGCGATCGTCTCGTCGAGGTTGCCGGCGGATGGCGAGTTCGGCGCGGCGCGCGACGCGCCTCGCCGCGGCGGGCGGGAGTCAGAGGAGGTTGGGCCGGCGGCGTCCAAGGGGGATCTCATCGGGCATTCTCCACGGCGAGCAGGAGTTCGCGCAGCTCCTCGTCCACATCGTCCTGAGGTCCGAGCGTGTTGCGAACCTCCCCCAAGAGCTCCTCCACGAAGATTCTTCGACCGACGATAGCCAGGTGGGCGGCCTGTCCGATCGACTCGATCTCGAGCGTCCGAACGAGATCCGCGTAGGGGACCGGTGCGGCACCGAAGAGCTGGGGCCGCAGGGTGCGCCGTTCGAAGGCCAGCCAGGCGAGATCGCGGCCCTCACGGCGGCAGCGGATTTCCGCCCGTTCCGCGGCCGCCCGAACGACGAGAGCCGCCCACTGGGCGTCGAACACCCCTTCGGCCCGCTTGGCCTTCGAGGCAGGCAGGCTGTCGAGGGCGTTCCCGTCACGACTCGCGACCGTCCGGTCGGTCGGCTGCCGCTTCTTGCTCTTGTCGTGGCGAATCCGGTCCCGGACATAGTTCACCACGGACTGCCGAAGCAGCGAGCGAAATCGACCCCGCCGCGCATCGGCCGAGGCAAGGAGCGATCGCCCGATGAGCACATCCGCCATGAACCCCTGCGCGAGATCGGCCGCATCCTCGGGGGCCTGTCCGGTCGCCCGCACGAAGGCAAACACCGCCCCCCAGTACCGCTGGGCAACCGCCTCAAGACTGGCCCGGGCGGTCGGCCCCTCACCGGCTGCGTTGCGGAGGAGCGACCAGTCCGTCGCCGACGCTGAGGCCCGTGCCTCCGTCTCGTGGGTTGGTCCGTGCGGGTGATTCATGGCGCTCGTGTGAAGAAGCGTGTGCGTCGCCCATGAGATACGCGGACCCGAGCGCCGTTTGCGAGGCAAACTCGAAGATTCCTCTCACTGCCCCGCCGCGGCGGGCAGATCGAAGGTCGCATCGGCCATCCGCGCGGCGAAACGCGTCGATTCGGCCTCGTCCGGACGGGCGCTGGCCCGCGCCTCGAACGCCTCGGCAACCCCCGATCGAAGCTGGACGAGGGCGACGCGGTCGTCGGCCAGTCTGGCGACGAACGGCGGGGCAAAGAACGCCCGCATGCGTTCGTCGGTCCGCAGGCGATCCACCACCCACGCGATGGCGGCTTCCGCGCCGTCGCGCTCGATCTGGGCGACCGCCCGAGCGGCGGCCAGGTGATGAAACGAGCTCTCGCGCGAGGGGTCACCGTGCTTCGTCGCCGGATACGCAGCGAGCGCGGCGTCGAGGAGCTCGATCCGTCGTGCGGAGGTGCGGGCGTCCGAACGCTTGGGCAGGATGCCCGCCTCAAGGGCGAAGAGCCGCCACGCGAGCGGCTCGGCCTGCGCGGGATCGCGCCGGCGCTCCGCGATCCAGCGTTCGACGCGCTCCCGCATCGAGCGGAGCTCGCCAGCCGAGCGCGCCCGCGCCGCGATCCACGCATCCCACGCCCCGTTCAGGTCGCCCTTGTCCGCGAAGCGCTCGCGGTTCGCGATGCGGGCGATGACATGCGCGCTCTCCGCATCGAGGACGAGAACGGGATCGCGCGACGCCGGCGCCATCGTCGGTATCCAGAGGAAGGCATCGACATGGTCGCGCCACCGCGCCAGCATCGGCGCGTTGCCGAGCGGTCGGGCGACGAAGCGGTCGCTGCCGGGCGCGTCGGCCGGCGCGGAGCGCAGCGGCACGACCGTCGGTCCCGTGAGAATGGTCCGCAGCCGAGCCTCGATCGAGTCCTCCGGCGGCTGCGGCACGGTCCAGGTTCGCCCGAAGGCGTTGCCGGCGACGCCGGCTCCGGCGATCGGGCTCAGCACGAAGAGGGCCTCGCCGAGCGTCTCGCTCGCCACGCAGCCGGCGGTCCGGACGCCCAGATAGGGTTCCTCGCCGTTCACGCGAACGATGCCCTCGGCGCGGCGCACCGCATGCATGCTGGCGGCCCAGACGATGATCTTCCGGCCGCGGAATCGCTCGTTCGCGAGCCACACGAGCGTCTCGCCGCCGCAGATGTCGCGCGGGTTGAAGCGCTCCGCGAGCGGCCTGTCCGGATCGGAGCCGGCCAGCACGAAGGCGATCTGGGCATCGAGCGAGCGAAGGACGCGACGCCAGAAGGAACGCTCGCTCTCGGCGATCGGCGCGTACGCGGGGAGGTCGAGCGCCGCGAGCTGCCGAGCGATGGCGTCGCGGGCTGCGCTGGCCGCGTCCGCGTCGATCGCGCCGTCGGTCGTCAGGCGCGTGATGGCGAAGGCGATGCGCTCGTGGGCATCCGCGTCGAGCGCCGGCGGCGTGGCGCGCGCATCGAGCGCGGCAAGGTCGGCGGCGAGCGTCTCCGCCGAGAATCGTCCGCTGAGCTGGCAGTCATAGCCGCAGAGTTCGAGCGGTCGCTCGCTGCGGGCCCGGGCCTCGACGAACTCCATGAGCGGAACGACTTCCGCGGCGTGCGTCCAGATCGGAAACACGGCGTCCCGCATCGCGGCGATCGCGTGGGTTCCGGAGCGGATCGCCCGCCACGCCCGGTCGCAGTCGTAGACGCCGCTCTCGAAGCAGAGGACATCGAAACCGAGTTCGATATGGAGAAACTCGACGATCCGCGACTTCGCAAGAAATGTCAGTCCCTCGGCGTGGGCCTGCTCGCCAAGGATCACGACGCGAGAGTCGCCGATCACCTGAGCGAGCGGCCGAAGGTCGGCGAATCGGTCGCGATCGGTGGCGGCATCTCCCTCCGCGAACGCCGACGGTTCGATCGTTCGGAGCGGAATGCCGTGCGAGTGAATCCACGGGGCGACGCCGTCCCTCGGGCGTGCATGGGCGGCGAGCGCGACGAGGGAGGCAAGACAGGCGGCGACGATCAGCGGGAGCGATGATGGTCGGTGCTGGAGCATGCGGGCATTGTGAAGAGGAATCTTGACATGACGCAAGTGATATTCATCGAAAGCGTCCGTCAGGCGAGGGTGGGATGAAGCAATCGAGGCCGCCCGCGGCGCCAATGGGCCGTCGCCCGCGCCGAACGCACACCCTGGAGAGCCTCTCATGCCGATTCCCTCCGTCCATTCGCTCCGTTCGCTTACGCTTGCCGCCGCCTTGTGCGCGGGCATCACGACACCGAGCGGCACCGCCGCAGACTGCGACCAGACGAGCACCGGCCTCGTCCCGCTCACCGAGCTCGGCGCGGACCTGTACCTCGGCCAGTTTCAGGGTGGTCTCTATCCCGGCGGCCTGAATGTCCCGCCGCAGGCCCACCATCAGCGGGCCCGCCAGCAGGCGATCGCCGTCGCGCCGCGGCTGCCCGGCGGAGCGGTCTCGTTCAACGGGAGCATCGTGCTCCTCTCGATCGGCATGAGCAATACCTCGATGGAGTTCTGCGGCAACGGCCCCATGGGCGGCTGCACGCCGAACTCGTTCAGTGCACAGGCAAGCGAAAGCCCTTTCGTGAATACGAATCATGTCGTCCCGATCGACGGCGCCGCGGGGGGACAGACGGCGAAGACCTGGGACAACCCGAATGACCCGAACTACGACCGCGTGCGCGACGAGGAACTGCTGCCGCGCGGCCTGAGCGAAGCGCAGGTCGGTGCCGTGTGGATCAAGGTCGGCAACCCGGCACCGCGTGTGTCGCTGCCCGATCCGAACGCCGAAGCGGTGCAGCTAGCGCGGGATATCGCGGCCATCGCCCGCGCGGTGCGCGTGCGCTATCCGAACTGCCGCATCGCGTTCCTCTCGAGCCGCATCTACGCCGGATACGCGTCGATTCCGCTGAGCCCTGAGCCATTTGCATATGAGACCGGCTTCTCGGTGAAGTTCGCGATCGCCGAGCAGATCGCCCAAGAGGCCGGCGCTGAACCGACGCCGGGCTTCGGACCGCTCGAGGTCGGCGAGAACGCGCCGGTGCTCGTGTGGGGGCCCTATCTCTGGGCTGACGGCCTGACGCCGCGCGCCGACGGACTGATCTGGACATGCGACGACTTCGCGCCCGACGGCACGCATCCCTCGCCGAGCGGCGTGAACAAGGTCGCCACGCTGCTCCTCGAACACCTCCTCGCGTCGCCCTACGCCGCTCCGTGGTTTCGCGCTACGAAGCCCGCAGACTTCGACGAGAGCGGCACCGTCGACGGCGCCGATCTCGCCCAACTCCTCAGCGCCTGGGGCCCCTGTCCCGGTCCCGGCACCTGCCCCTTCGACCTCGACTGGGACGGCATCGTCGCCGGCTCCGACCTGGCCGCCCTGCTCGCAGCGTGGGGGAGCTAAGTAGGGGAGTTGATGGGGGGCGTTGATGGAAGCGAGCGCGCTGTCGACGGCATTCGAGCACCGAGCGCCCGTCACGCATGAGCTGCTGCGCAATCGACGATGCGGAACTCGTGCCTGATCCGCAGGTCGGCTACCGACTGTGTTGTCAGAGTTCGCTGCCGGAGCACATGCCTTGAGGAGGAGGGGAGGACGATCGCGTAGCACATCCACGATCTGATTGGCTTCGTGACCGACATGGCAGTGGGGCTCGGGTGTGATGCGATAGCATTCAGGCCATGTCACAGAAGTCGAACACGGGACCTGCTCGATCGAGGTCGAATGCAGGCGTCCGCGAAGCTCTTCAGCGATTCGTGAACCGAGCGCCGGAATCGCACTCGGTCGACGCCAAGGTCTCGGAGACGTTGCTCCATTTCCTGGATCCGCTGATCGACGACAAGATGCTGCGGGATCCTGAAGCGTTGCAGGCGGTCTTGAGACTGGGCGTTGTCGCCTGGAACCTCGGCTCGTCCGAGATGTCCGAGCGGAAGGGAAAGGTGACCAATCCAGACGATGCGCTTGGGCTGCTTCGCGTCCTCGCTTCGGATCCGACGGCGACCAGGGATCTCCGCTGGGCCGTCGAGGCTTTGCTGCAGCGTCGCCGAACGATCTTCGGACACGACCGGCGCGTGATCGCCGACGCGGAACTCGTGCCTGATCCGCAGGTCGGCTACCGACTGCGTTGCCAGAGTTCGCTACCGGAGTGCACGCCTTGACGACCGCTGGTGTCGCGGTGCAGCTGACTGACGAGGTGGGGAGGACCACGGCGAGCGATCCGTCTCAATCGTTGATCGCGGTCTCGACCTTCCTGAGCACGGCAAGCATCGTGTCGAAAGCGGGTGTTTCGCCGAAGATCATTTCCTCCGCCATCGTGCCGTACTCCGGCCGGATGACGGCGAGGACATCATCGTTCGGCACGATCCGAAGCGAGCCTGGGACTGCCAGCTCGTACCTGGCCTTCGGGTCGCGGAAGAAGGCCGTCTTGTGCCGCACGACTTCGGCGAGGAGTGCGTGATCGCGGATCGCGGTCTGGCCAAGCCCGTGTATCCAAAGGCGATACACGTCGTAGTAGTGACGAGCCGGCTTTGCTCGGCGCGACTTCTCGGCGTCCTGGTGCGCGAGCGCGTGGAGGATGGTGACCTTCTCCCAGAAAGTCCGTTCTGCGGCGATCGCGCGGACGCGTGCTGCGGGCTCGCGAAACGCCGCAGGAAACAACTCCGCCGCGTAGGGTGTGACGGAGCCATCGGTCACTGGCCATGTGTCGCCGCGTGCGCCGAGTTCAAGCTGGATCTCGGGTCGCAAGTAGGGAGAACGCGGCTCCGTCGACGGGTACGCGAAGTGGATCAGCGTGTTGTCCAAGTTCGATGCGTCGACGCGCAGCGCCCACGACTCTGAGGAGCCGAGTACGGTTGTGAATCTCGCCATGAGCGCGTCGAATAGGGGCCCAGCCACAAAGGCAGCCGCCGCCTGCTTCAGCGCATCGATGCGCCGATCGCGCTCCTTTCCGCTCAGTCCCGTCGCCGTCGGATCACGGTCACCCGTGCATCCAAGGTCGGTGCGATCGATCACGAGATCGATGTCTTCAGACATCCGTTCGATGACACCAAAGACCTTCGACAGCGAGGTGCCGCCCTTGGAGGTCAGAGCGGTCCTGCGGGGCGAGGGTTGCAACGCTATCCATGTGGCGCAGACTCCGAATCGTCGCCGTCGTCCGCAACGCGTCGCGCGGAATCCGCCACCCATGCCGCGTCGTACTTTGCGTGCCTCACCAGCTCCCGCCGCTGTCGCGGCGTGAGCGTGGCGCGCACGGCAAGGATCATTGCGCTGCCCGGCCCCGGACCAGCCTCATGCAGCGCCCTGAGCGCGCGCGTCACCGTTGGATCGACATTCGGCAGCTGCCGTGGCGAAACGCGCTTGAAGCGGAACATCTGATTGCCGACCCGCACGGTTCGGCTGCGACCAGTCGTGACATAGACGGGCTTCGCGACGATCTGCGTGCTCAGTCCGAGGCGGTTCGCGATGACCGAGCCGGATGGCGCAACGGGGCTACCGCTCTGCCGGCCAATCGCGGCGGCGACCGCGTCGGGGGCCGGCGGCACCGCGATGCCAAGCGTCTGGTTCACGCGAGGCAGGTGATAGAGGCCCCGGCCGATGCGAGCCAGAACGCCAGCGCGCACCAAACGACCGAGCGCCTGATCCACAGCCGCCCGTCCGGCCAAGTCGAGGAAGTCCTTCGGGGTGACGACATCCCCGAGCCCATCCCGGCTCCCGCCGAGGCCGCGCTTGACTCGGTCCATGATGAGGTCTTGCGTGGTGTCCATGAGGCCCTTCGAACGCGTCAGAAGAATAGTACACACTTTCTGACAGGTCAATCGGTCATTTTGAGAGGCCGCTCACGCGTCGATGCGGGCAATC
The DNA here is from genome assembly GCA_964395845.1 of uncultured Isosphaeraceae bacterium. GTDB lineage: Bacteria > Planctomycetota > Phycisphaerae > Phycisphaerales > SM1A02 > JAEUIT01. The sequence continues at coordinate 161,926 of CAYNCG010000008.1, forward strand.
CGCGGTGTGTGGCTTACGGCCGCTGACCCCGATCCAGACTTTGGTTATCGGTTCGAGTGGGGCCTGAAGGATCGCCGCCGAGCTGCGAAGACCGCCGACATCGCGAGCGGTCCCGACCCGTCAGAGAGAGCAGCGGAGCAGCCGAGGCAGACCGCGGCCGCGTGATGAGCGCAGAGCGAGTGTGCGCCCGCATCGTCGTTCCGTGCACTCAGCGCAGAGCGAGTGTGCGCCCGGAGGGCGCTACGGAGCGCTCAAACAAGGAACGAAGCAGGCCCGGCGAACGCCGGGCCTGCGAGATCGAGCTGCCATTCACCCACCCCGAGGCGCGGCAGGTCCGAGCACTTCGACGAGTTCCGCGATCACTCGAACGGCTTCGCCATCTCGCCCATCAAGCACAATGGGTGCGAAGGCCGGATTGATCGGCTTCAGTGCGATCGTGGTATGACGCCACGAGTCTCCATCGCGTGCCTTGATGCTCTCGTACCGCTTTACCGTGTAGCGGTGTCCAGTCTCCGCGTCGCTGGAGTCCAGAAGCTCGACGAGCACGATTCGGCCTTCCCGCGAGCCGGCGACCGGCGCGGCGAACAGACAGTACGCGCCGTCTTCGATCTCCGGCTCCATCGAACGCCCCGCGACCTGGGCGACAAACATGCCTCTGCGCAGCGTTCGCTCGGTATCGACCTCGACCCACTCGAAGCCGTCGTCGGAGAGCTGCTGAGGATCGCTGAACGCGCCAGCCGCGGCCTTGAGCGGGACGAGCGGCACGCATGTCACGTATCGATCCCTCGTGGCCCCCTCGACCACTCGTAGCTTCGTTGATGTCGACTCTCGCGGTGAGCGTTCGCCCGTTCGCAGCTGGCGGTACACCTTCTCGGCCATCCAACTCGTCACGACCGTCCGGTACGCCCCGTCATTCATAAAGCGGACGAAGATGTCCTCGTTCTGATCCATCCGGTCGACGAAGAGCCGCTCAAGGACGCTCCTGAAGAGGAGTTCGAACTTGTCGCCCGGATTGACGCTAGCTGCGCGTCGGAGGCCCTCGTCACCCATCGCGGCCTCGGCGATCTGGTCGAAGAAGAGCTGATCGGCTTGGTTGAAGTCGGTGCCGAATCGTTCGTTCAGCACCTCGATGAGTTGCGACAGCGGCACCGGCTGTTCCCGCACCACGCCGCTTCCTACTTCGGTGGGGCCGTCGAGCTTTCGCGCCTCGCCGTCCTTGAGCGCGATGGACCCCTCGCTGATCTTCTGGAGCCGGTAGTACTCGAGCTTCACCTCATCGTCGAACTGATACGCGGCTCCGCTGGCCCGGCGCGGCAGCTTCGTCATGAGGTGGCGCACGAACACATACAGGCGCTCGAGGTCCGAGTCCTGGTACGGGATCACCTGACTGAGAAAGCCGTAAAGATTCTGAAACGCTTGGAGCTTCCCGCGATAGAGCTCAGCCTCGTCTTGGTTCTCGGCAGAGAGCGCCTCGAATCGGGCGACGGCACGATCGATGGCGGCGTTCAGGGCTTTGTGGTCGAGCGCGCTCTGCCGCTGTTTGGGCTGGAAGTACACCTCGCAGAATCGGTCGACCTCCTCGTCGAGATAGATGCCCGCGGCGTCAAGTTCCCCCTTGATCGCATACAGCCGCGCCGGATCGACTTCGTCGCCGATCTCAGCTCCTTCGTAGTAGGTCTTGAACGCCTCGCGGATCTCCTCACGATCGTTCACGAAGTCGAGGACAAAGGTGTCTTCCTTGAGCGGATGGATTCGGTTGAGCCGCGAAAGCGTCTGCACGGCCTGGATGCCAGCCAGACGCTTGTCGACATACACCGTGTGCAGAAGCGGTTGATCGAAGCCGGTCTGATACTTCTCGGCGACAAGGAGCACCTGATACTCGGGCGAACCGAACCGCTCGGGGAGTTCCTTCTCGCGCAACCCGCCGTTCATCGTCTCCTCGGTGTACGAGACATCGGTGAGCTTGTCGTCCTGAACAGTGCCGGAGAAGGCCACGAGTGACTTGATCGGGTAGCCCTTCTCTCTGATGTACTTGTCGAAGCTCTGCTTGTAGCGAACAGCCTCAAGCCGCGAGCCCGTCACCACCATTGCCTTCGCCCGACCGCCGATTTTGTGGCGAGTGACGGCGTGGAAGTGCTCGACCATCACCTCCGTCTTCTGGGCGATGTTGTGCGGATGGAGCTTCATGAAACGCGCTAATGCGCGAGCCGCCTTCTTCCGCTCGACATTCGGATCGTCCTCGCACGACTTCAGGAGCCGGAAGTAGGTCGCGTAGGTTGTGTAGCTCTTGAGGACGTCGAGGATGAAGCGCTCTTCGATCGCCTGCCGCATGGTGTAGCGATGCGCTGGCTGCCCATCGCGTCCAAAGACCGCAAGCGTCTTGTGCTTTGGAGTGGCTGTAAAGGCGAAGAAGCTCAGGTTCGCCTGCTGACCCCGCTTGGCCATGCTGCGGAAGAGCGCTTCCAGGTCCTCGCGGCCTTCCTCGGCGGCCCGCTTCTGGGCTTCTTGATGGAGTGCCTCTCCTCCGAGCACTTCCTTCAAGTCGGTCGCAGTCTCACCACCCTGGGAGCTGTGGGCCTCGTCGATGATGACTGCACATCGCCGCGTCTCAAGTGTCCCTGTACCCGCTTCGCCTCGCTCCTCGGCCATCTTCAAGAGCTGTCGTGAGACGAAGGGGAACTTCTGCAGCGTCGTGATGATGATCGGCACGGCGCTCTCGAGCGCCTCCGCGAGCTGGCGCGAACTCTCGTCGATCTTCTGCACGACACCGCGCTTGTGTTCGAACTGGTAGATGTTGTCCTGAAGCTGCTGGTCGAGCACCACGCGATCGGTGACAACGATCACGCTGTCGAAGACGCGCCGGTTGCTTTCGTCGTGCAGCGATGCGAGCCGGTGGGTGAGCCACGCGATCGTGTTGCTCTTGCCGCTGCCGGCAGAGTGCTCGACGAGGTAGTTGTGCCCGGGGCCTTCCTTCCGCGCAGACTCCACCAGCAATCGAACCGCTTGGAGCTGGTGATAGCGGGGGAAGACCATCTGCTCCGTCTTGACCTTACGACCCTGTTCGTCGCGCTTCTCGTCGGACTGAAGGTGGAGGAAGCGAGCCAAGAGGTCGAGCAGGCTGTCTCGCGCGAGCGCCTCTTCCCAGAGATACGCCGTGCGATAGCTCCGACCGTGCGGATCGATCGGATTGCCCGCACCACCCGCGTTGCCCTTGTTGAAGGGCAAGAAGTGCGTCGCTCCACCCGCGAGGCGGGTCGTCATGAGCACTCGGTCCGTGTCGACGCCGAAGTGCACGAGCGTGCGCTTCTTGAACTCAAAGATCAGCTCGCGCGGGTCGCGGTCCTGCATGTACTGTCGCCGAGCCTCCTCGACGGTCTGACCAGTCATCGGATTCTTGAGCTCAAGCGTTGCGATTGGGATGCCGTTCACGCTGAGCGTGAGGTCGAGCGACTTCTCCGAGCGAGTCGAGAAGCGGAGCTGCCGCGTGAGGCCGAGGCGGTTCTTGGCGTAGCGCTCCCCAAGCTCCGGGTTCAGATCGTGCGCGGCCTTGAAGTAGGCGACGAAGAGCGTGCGCCCGTAGCACTTGAAGCCGTGGCG
>CAYNCG010000009.1:0-158715 GCA_964395845.1 uncultured Isosphaeraceae bacterium
GCGCTCGCCTGTCGCTGCTGCACGCTGGCCGCAGGCACGAGCACGAATCGCTGGGCGACGCCGGTGGTCGTCGATGGGGCGGCGGGCGCTGCCGGGCTGGCGTCGCCCCGCGCGGCGCCTCCGTCCCGCACCGCGGCGACGCTCGTCGCTGCGGCGTTCGCGCTCGCTGCGCTCACCGCGCTCGTGCGCGGCGCGAGCTCGCGCTCCCGTTCGAGCTTCACCGCCATCGCCTGGGCGAGGAGCCGCGTGCGATCGCGATCGAGCTTCGTCGCCTGCGATGCCGAGTCGCTCTCGGTCGCACGCTCGTCGGTGCGCTGATCCTCAGGCTGCATCGTCGCGGCGCGCCCGGCGCCGTAGGCCCGCGATGCGGCGCCGGCTCGAGCGGCAGCGCGCGGATCGGGGCGACCTCCGCTCTGCGTCGTCGACTGGAGGGCCGCCTGCCCCATCGTCGGCGCGGACGCGCCGTCGGCGCGAAGCGCCTCACGCTCGCGATCGCGCTCACGATCGCTTCGGGTCGGCTGATCACCGCGGGTCGCGTCGCCGCGGGCGGCCGTCACCTCAATGACGGTCTTCCTTCCGATGCCGAGAAATCCGCCCTGCGTGAGCGTGCGGGTGTGCAGCACGATCGCGTCGGGGCCGAGGTCCGCCTTCACGGCGGCCATCGCTTCGGCCATGGTGTATGCGCGGTAGTTCTTGCAGTGCACGCGGTGCCCTCCGTGGCAACCGGGACAGAATACACGAGCCCGACGGCTCGCTCACCTGGCGCGAGCCCCTTTTCTCAACATCACGCCGCAGCGGCGGCCACCGGTCCGGTCGCCATCTGGACGAGGCCGACGCTCTCGACATCGACGCCCTTCGCGACCTCGTTGTAGCCCAGGACGACGACGCCCGGAATGTGCGGCTCCAGGGTCTGGCGGAGCTGGGCGCGCACCGCGGGGCTCGTCACCACGATCGGCACGCGGCCCGAGGTCACGAGCGGCTGGGCCGTCTCGCTCACCGCCCGGGCGATCCGCGCCGCGACCTGCGGCGGAATCGAATAGGTCGTGCCTGCCGGGCCGCGGTCGATGTAGCCGCCGATCAGGTCGTCGATCGCCGGATCCATGGTGACGCACGAGAGCCGGGCCCGCCCCTGCTCGTCGGTCTCGGCGTGCATCGCGCAGATCGTCCGGCGGAGGGCATTGCGGACATACTCGACGAGGATCTCCGGGTCGCGGGTGTGGGTCACCCAGTCGGCCAGGGTCTCGAGAATGGTCTCGAGATCGCGCACCGGAACCCGCTCGCGGAGGAGCGCCTGAAGCACCTTCTGGAGCTCGCCAGGCTTGATGACGCCGGGGACGGTCTCCTCGACGAGCTTCGGGGACTTCGTCTTGAGCTGGGTGAGGAGGTTGGCGACCTCCTCGCGGGTGAGGAGTTCGTCGGCGTGGCGGCGGACGAGTTCGGTGAGATGGGTGGCGATCACGCTGGTCGCGTCAACGACCGTGTAGTTCATCGCCTCCGCCTTGCCGCGGAGGTTCTGGTCGATCCAGGTCGCGGCCAAGCCGAACGCCGGCTCCTTCGCGGCGACCCCCTGCAGCCGTCCGCTCGCGAGTCCCGCATCCATGGCCATGAGCAGTTCGGGGTAGACGACGCCGTCGCCGACCGCCGCGCCGCGGATCCGCACCCGATACTCGTTCGGCGGGAGCTGCATGTTGTCGCGGATCCGGACCGGCGGCATGACGAGCCCGAGCTCGATCGCAAGCTGCCGGCGAATCGCGGAGATGCGGTCGAGGAGGTCGCCGCCGCGCGAGGCGTCCACGAGCTGGACGAGTCCGTAGCCGATCTCGATCTCGAGGACATCGACCGCGAGCAGTTCCTCGACGGGCTGCGCGGGCGGCGGGACGGAGGCCCGCTTCCGTTCCTCGAGCGCCTGGTCGAGCACCCGCTTCCGCTCCTTCCAGCCCATGTACCACGCAAGCGCGGCGAGTCCGATCGATGCGGTCAGGAGCGGCACCGTCGGCAGCGGGGTCATCGCGAGCAGGCCGAGGAAGCCCGAGATGAGGTACAGCGCCATCGGCTGCGAGGTGAGCTGGTTCGGGATCTCCTCGCCGACGGTGCGGCCGTCGCCGGCGCGGGCCACGATGAGGCCGGCGGCGATGGCGATGATGAAGGCCGGGATCTGCGAGGCGAGGCCGTCGCCGATCGACAGCATCGTGAAGGTCTTGAGGGCGTCGGCCATCGTCCAGCCGAGCTGGAACTTCGCGATGGCGAAGCCGCCGAGGACATTGATGAGCGTGATGATGATGCCGGCGATCGCGTCGCCGCGCACGAACTTGCTCGCACCGTCCATCGCCCCGTAGAAGTCGGCCTCGCGGGTGATGTTCTCGCGCCGCGAACGGGCCTCGGTCTCGCTGATGAGGCCGGCGGAGAGGTCGGCGTCGATCGCCATCTGCTTGCCGGGCATGGCATCGAGGGTGAACCGCGCGGCGACCTCGCTCATGCGCGTCGCACCCTTGGTGATCACGACGAACTGCACGATCACGAGAATGATGAAGATGATGCCGCCGACGATCGCGTTCTCGCCGGCGACGAAGCTCGCGAAGGCCTGGATGACATGGCCCGCGACCGAGAGCGCCTCCTCGGGATCGGTCGTCGTCGTGGAGAGAATGAGCCGCGTGCTCGCGACATTGAGGACAAGCCTGAAGAGCGTCGTGGCGAGCAGCAGCGCCGGGAAGACGCTGAAGTCGAGCGGCCGCTTCATGTACATCGTCGTCATCAGCACGATCGCCGCGATGGCGATGTTCGCGCAGATGAGGAGGTCCATCACCGCCGCCGGCAGCGGCACGACGAGCACGCCGATCAGCAGCAGGAACGACACCGGCACGAGCAGGTGCCGCTGCTCGGCGATCTTGTGAAGGATGGCTGGAAGGCCGGTGGGTTGCATGGCGGTTCAGGTGAGGTGACGGCGGAGAACCACAGAGGTCCCAAGCCGAAGGGGGCGGGCACAGAGGTAGCACAGAGAGTGCAATGAAGGAAAGTGATCCATAGGGCGTTCGGGTTTTGCCGATCGGTTCTCGTTGATGTTGTGGACTTTCACTCTGATCAGCAATTCGCTCTTCTGGACTCCGTCTCAACAAGTGCCATCTCGTGCAATCTCACTGACGGCCACTACTCTCTTTGCCTTCTCTGTGCACCCTCTGTGCCCTCTGTGCCTCTGTGGTTCTCTGGCTGGCTCACACCCCCGCAGCGGCGCGCGGCTTGCGCCGCGCCGTGCGTCGCGCTTCCGCACCGTCGAGGCGATAGACGAACGCGAGGATCTCGGCGACCGCCTTGTAGTGGTCCGGCGGGATCTCTCCCCCGACCGGGACCAGCTTGTAGAGCGCTCGCGCCAGCGGCTTCCGCTCGACGATGGGGATGCCGTGCTGCTTCGCGATCTGGCGGATGCGCAGGGCGAGATGATCAGCGCCCTTCGCGACGACGCGCGGGGCGTGCATCGAGTCCGCGTCGTAGCGGATCGCGATCGAGATGTGCTCGGGGTTGGTGACGATGACATCGGCCTTCGGCACCGCGCTCTGGATGCGCTGCATCGCGAGCTGACGCTGGATCTGGAAGCGCCGCCGCTTCACCTCGGGATCGCCCTCGCTCTGCTTGTACTCCTCCTTGACCTGCTGCTTCGTCATCTTCAGGTCGGTCTTGTGCTTCCACTGCTGGACCATGAAGTCGAGCAGTCCGAGGATCAGGAGCGCGACCGCGATGCGCACCGCGAGATCGAAGAGCATGCCGCCGCCGGCGACCGCCGCGAGCTGCGGCTCGAACGCCGGCAGCGTGACGAGCTTCCGCAGCATGTCGCCGATCGTGATCCAGGCGACGGCCCCGACGACGCCGAGCTTCGCGAAGTCGAAGGTCGTCTTGATGACGCCATGCTTGCCGAGCAGCCGCGTCGCCCCGGTGATCGGGTTGAGGCGGGTGAGCTTCGGGGCGAGCGCCTTCGTGCTGACGAGGAAGCCGACCTGCCAGAGGTGCACGAGGTAGCTCGCGAGCAGGCCGACGGCGAGGACGATGGCGGTGACGATCGCGAAGGAGTAGAGCAGCGGGCGCGTCACCTGGTCGAGGGCCTCGGGCATCACCGAATCGGCGGCGATCGCGGGATCGAGCGCGGTGCGGATCATGCGGGCGAAGGCGTCCAGGAGCGGCCCGAGTCCGAGGACCAGCGCGAAGGTCGCGATGAGGAGCATGAGCGCCGCGGCGGCGTCGCCGCTCTTCGCGACATTGCCTTCCTCGCGGGCCTCGCGCAGCCGCTTCGGCGTCGCGTCCTCGCTGCGTTCGCCCAGGTCCTCGGCCATCTCAGCGTCCCTCCCCGACGATGCACCAGCGCGCCACGAGGTCGAGGTCGGCGCGGAGGAAGGTGTCGAGGGCCTCGCCGATCGCGCCGATGCCCAGGACGAGGATGCCGAGTCCGAGCAGGATGCGGAGCGGGAAGCCGAGGCTCATGAGGTTGAAGGCCGGGACCGACTTCGAGAGGAATCCGATCGCGACCGACTCGAGCATGAAGAGGCAGACGAGCGGCGCCGAGACCCGCAGGGCGAGCTCGAGCGCCGAGAGCATCACGCCGGCGAGGAGCCTGACGATGCCGTTGTCGATGCCGTAGCCGCCGATGGCGACGACCTCGCCGACGCCGCCGAAGCGGACATACTCGAAGCTGCGGAGGATCGAGAGCATCACCTGCTCGTGGCCGCCGACCGCTAGGAAGCTCGCGAAGCCGAGGAAGAAGAGGATCTGCTCGAGCACATCGCCCTCGTCCTCCATCGCGGGGTTGTAGAGGCGGGCGAAGCCGAGGCCCATCTGCGTGCCCATCACCTGCCCGCCCATCTGCATCGCCACGAGCGGGATGAGGGCGAGGAACCCGGTGAGCGCGCCGACGAGCACCTCGCCGACGATGAGGGGCGCGAGCGAGGCGAGGTCGAGGGGCACTTCGGCGCCGCGCAGCGCGCCCGCGGCGAGCACCGGATAGGACGCGAAGGCGAGCATGACGATCATCAGCGCCTTGACGAGCTGCGGGATCGTCGACGACGCGAAGAGCGGCGCGAAGATCGCGAGTCCGCCGATCCGACAGGCCACGAGGACCGCCGGACCGAGATGCCGCGAGAGGATGTCGAGGGTGTCGCCCACGATGGGTGGCCCGCGCGGAGGGCGTCCGCGCCGGGGCGCGTCAGAGATTGGTGAACATGGCCGCGGCGAACTCGACGAGCTTCACCGAGAGCCAGCCGAGGATCGCGACGGCGACGATGAGCATCGAAGCGATCTTCGGAACGAAGGAAATGGTCTGGTCCTGGATCTGGGTCACCGCCTGGGCGATGCTGATCACGAGACCGACGAGAAGTCCGACCGCGAGAATGGGAGCTGAGAGGAGGAGCGTGAGCATGAGCGCGTCACGGACGAGATCGAGCGAATCGAACACTGCGAGGGCCTTTCCGCGCCGCACTGCTTCGTGGCGCCTTGGCTTCTCTCCCGATTCGGCGGCGCCGCACGCGCGGCCCGCTGTCGTCATCTTTCGTATGTCCCCTTCCGTCGCGCGGCGGCCGACTCCATGCTGGCCTCCGCGGCATCTTCTCCCTTCCGGACTGACTCCGGGTTGTGCAGAACGGTCCGGCGCGATCCCTATGCGAAGGGAACGCCCCCGGTGACGAGCGCCACCGCCGCCTCCAGCGACGGCGCCTCGCGAACGAAGCCTCCGATGAGCGAACCGCAGATGAGCTGCCATCCGTCCACCATGACGAAGAGCAGGAGCTTGAACGGCATCGAGATCAGGACCGGCGGCAGCATCATCATGCCCATCGAGATGAGCAGGCTCGAGATCACCATGTCGATCACGAGAAAGGGCAGATAGATGCGGAATCCGATGAGGAACGCGGCCTTGAGCTCGGAGAGGACGAACGCCGGAATGAGCGTCACCATGTCGACGTCGCGCTCCCAGGTGAGGCGCGTCGGGTCGCTGGTGTCGATGCCGCGATGCTCGAGCAGCATGAAGACGGCCGAGGTGTTTCCGGAGCGCTCGATCTGGGCGATCATGAACTCGCGCAGCGGCTGCTTCGCGTCGTTCCATGCCCGAAGCTGGTCGTTGTGCTCGCCGCGCGCGTAGGGGGCGAGCCCCTCGTTCCACATCCGCGTGCAGGTCGGCGCCATCACCACGATCGAGAGGAAGAGGCTGAGACCGACGATCACCTGGCTGGGTGGGAGCGTCTGCGTGCCGAGCGCCTGCCGCAGCAGGCTGAGGACGATCACGATGCGCGTGAACGAGGTGCAGAGGATCAGCATCCCCGGCGCGATGGTGAGCACCGTGAGGAGGATGATGATGTTGAGCTGCGTGCTCAGTCCGCCGCCGCCGAGCCCAGGCACCGCCTTCGCGACATCCTCGACGACGCCGAGCGGATTGAGGTCGGTCAGCTCGCGCGGCGCGCCGACCGGCGCGGCCGCCGCAGCGCCGCCGGCGACGAGGAGCGCGGCGGCCCCCGCGGCGAGGATGCGGCCGGCGCGTCCGCTCATGCCCGCACTCCGGCCAAGCGCGCGGCCGTCGAGCGGCGCCGCGTGAGATCGATGGTCTCGGTCACGATCGGCGTCGGTGCGGCGGCCGCACGGGCCCGCTCGCGGCCGGCGTCGCGATGGGGCTCGACGCCCTGCTCGCGCTCGAGGGACTGGGTGAGCTCGCGCTCGAAGCGGACGCGGTCGGCGCTGCCGGCCTCGATGCGGGCCCTGAGCGTGGCGATCTCCGTCGGGTCGGTGAATTCCGAAAGCGTCTCCATCCGCCCCGACGACTGGTGCACGCAGAGGACGCGCGTGCCGACCGACAGCAGCAGGATCGTCTGGCCCTTCGCCACGGGGAAGCGGGCGAGGATCTGGACGACGCCGGAGGGCCGCCGCGCGGCGAGCGGATCCATCAGCTTCCGGGCCACCTGACGGGCGACGAGGGCGAGGGCGAGGACCGCGCCGAGCGCCACCACGGTGCGCACCGCGTCGCCTGCGAAGGAGCCGCTTGGCGCTGCGATCGCGTGTCCATCGAGGGACTTCGCGCCGTCGCTCGAGGCATCAAGGGCGATCGGCGTGGCGGCGGGCGCCGGGATCGTTCCGATCGCGTCATCGGCTGCGGCTCGACCGGCGAACACCGCCGTGGCGACGAAGGCCGCGAGGAGCGCCCGTCGCGCCCGTCCGCAACGGGAGAGCCGCCGATCGCGCAGCCCGTGGGGCTTTCGATCGGGTCGCGCATCCGTGTCTGTCGCTCTGGCCTCAACCATCGTTCGGACTCCGTCCGTCTGTCGCGCCGCTCCGCGGCGCGTCCCGGCCCTTCTTCCCGCTCGACGCCGGAACCGCTACGCGACCTCGGACTTCGGCACCGAGTGATGCGTGACATGCGAGCCGCTCGATTCGACCGAGGGCTGAAGCGGCTCGATGATCTCGCTCACGCGCACGCAGAAGGCCTCGTTCAGCACGAGGACCTCGCCGCGGGCGATGTGACGCCCGTTCACATAGATGTCCACCGGATCGCCGGCCGCCTTGTCGAGCTCGACGACCGAGTCGGGCGAGAGACGCAGGACATCCTCGACCAGCATGCGGGTGCGGCCGAGCTCGATGCGGACCTGCAGGTTGACATCCCGAAGCATGTCGATCGCCGCCTGCTGCTGCGGCGAGATCTGCGTTCGGCTGAGATCGGGGAAGACGGCCGCCGCGGGCGCCGAAGCTGACGCGCCGATCGCGGTTTCCGCTGAATTCGAAGAGGGGTCGGGCATCACGGCCTCCGTGCCGAGGCACCGGCGAGACGCCAGCGCCACCCGCCGTCGCATCCTGCGACGGCGGCATCTTCACCCCTGCGGGCCTCTGGATCGGCCAAGGGGATCGGAATGCTGGAGAGAATCGCGCGAACGCCGCGTCGTTTCAGCCGAACTGCGGCATCTTTCGCCGATCGGGGGGTGTTCGCCCGGAGTCGCCTCGCGCCGCTCAGCGGTTCACGCGAATGCCGGTGCCGGAGACGATCACGCACTTCTGGAGCACCGGTTCGCTCTCGCCGTCCTTCTTGTCAAAGCGTTCCCGGAGCAGGGTTTCGACGCGTCGCGTCATGCTCTCCATCCGCGGCTCCTGCAGGTGATGCGGCTCGCTCGTCCGCCAGAGGGCGGCGATGTCGGCGCGGATCGAGTTCTTGAAGCGCTCGATCTCCTCCGTCACCCACTCCTCATCCTTCTTCTTCACCTGGACATAGATCTCGGTCGGATAGACGAAGGTGAGCCCGGAGCGGTCGTTGGCGAGCCGCTCGTTCAGGACGAGCACCTCGACGATCTTCTCCTCCTCCGGATCGACATGGACCGTCGGCTCCGTCGCCTCGGCCGCCTTCGGCTTGTTCATCATCATGAACAGCCCGCCGAGGACAACGCCCTCGAGGACGAGCAGCACCACGGTGATGATCGCGAACTTGAGGCCGCCGCCACCCTTCTTCGGGGCTTCCCCCTCGGCTGGCTTGGCCTCTTCCTTCTTTTCAGCCTTGTCGGCCATGCTGGGCTCCCGTCCGCGTCCCTCCGCGGGGACCACGCGCTGAAGCGGACCGCCGACGGCGGAACGCGCTCGCTTCGGCTCGGTCATCGGCGACCCAGCGTCGACACTTCAGCGGGGACCCGATCACACCGGCGGCAGGAGCACGCGAAGGGCCGATGGCTCCAGGGTGAGCTGAACGCTCTGGAGCGCCTGTCCGGTCGGTAGGGCCTGTGCTGGCGTACGAGGCGGTTCGGCCCCGGCGGTGCCCATCGCCCCGAGCGGATCCCCGTCCACCTGCCAGACCGACCCCGGTTCGGTTCGGACGGTCACCGTGCGGCACCGGAAGCGCGGAAGGCCCACCACCTCACGGTTCAGGATGGTCCGAGTCAGCAGGAACTTCGGGCCCCACGCGATCGCGTCCATGCCGCCGGAGGCGGGAAGGAAGACCCCGTCGAGGAGCGCGTCGGAGCCGTCTGCGACCCGCACGGGATCGATCCGGAGACCGTACTCGCCGAGGTTGCCGACGACGAGGACGCCGCGGCCGAGATGCCGTTCGGGCTCCTCATCGAGCGTGACCCAGATCTCCGGCGCGTGCCAGCGGCGCAACTGGCTCAGGATCACCGGGACATAGCTCCAGTGCGAGATCGCCCCGGTCCGACGGGCGGCGAGTTCATGAATGACCGCCGCGTCGAAGCCGGTCGAGGCCATGATGGCGAAGGGCTCATCGATGCCGCCCGAGGGTGGGGTGTCGTCGCCGCCCCCGCCCTGCGATGAACGGGCCCGCCCCAGATCGATGGTGGCGGTCCGACCGGCAGCGATCGACGCGGCGAGGAGATCGGGGAGGGCCGCCATGCGAAAGGCCCGGGCGAAGAGGTTCTCCGTCCCCGCTGGATAGTGCCAGACCGCCGCGCCCGAGCGGGCGACGGAATCGACGGCGAGGCGCATCGCCCCGTCGCCGCCGACCACGACCACGCACTCCGCGTCGGCGGCGCGGAGGATCTCGGGGAGCCAGGTGGCGGGAGGACCGACGCGGGTCGGCGCTGGCGTCACCGCGTGGCCGCCGGCGCTCAGCGTGCGCCGCACCTCATCGGCGAGGCGCGCTGCCTGCCCGGCTCCGGATGCGGGATTGAAGAGGATGACGACGCGTCGGGCGGGCATCGGAAAGCGGCGATGGTAGCCCCTCTGATCATCCGCGGATTCGGGGGCCGCTGATTCGGGGGTCGCTTATTCGGGGGCCGCTGATTCGGGGGCCGCTGATTCGGGGGCCGCTGATTCGGCGACGGCGGATTCGGAGGGTCGCGATCGACGAACGGCGTCCTCCCGGCGGGCGGCCATTCTTTGGGCTGATACGATCGCGGTTTCCATGGCAGTACGAGAGTCGTCCGCCCATCCCGCCCGCCGCTCCGCGCCGGGTCTCGCCCTCGCGGCCATCGCCGCGATCGCCGGATCCATGGGTCTCGCGGCAACCGCCGCCGGCCAGTCGCAGGAGTTCAAGCTCGACGGCAGCGACCGCTGGCGGGAGACCCGCGAGATCGACCCGATGAGCGACGAGGGTCAGATCCTCGCCATGCGGAAGGCCCTCGAGTCGAACGATCCCGCCCGGGCCCGCACCCTCGCCGACCGCTTCATCGAGTCCCGTCCGCTGAGCCCGCTCCGGGCCGAGGCCCTGCTCGTCCGGGCCGATTCGCTCTACGCCCTCGACGACGAATACAACGCCCTCTTCGACTACGAGGAGATCTGCCGCCGCTACGCCGGGAGCGAGGTCTTCGTGACCGCCCTCGAGCGCGAGTTCGAGATCGCGAAGATGTACGCGGCGGGCCGCAAGCGGAAGTTCTTCGGCACCTTCCGCATCGTCTCGACCTACGAGGACGCCCAAGAGCTTCTCATCCGCATCCAGGAGCGTCTCCCGGGCAGCGAGCTCGCGGAGCGGGCCGGGCTCGAGCTCGCCGATTTCTATTTCAACAATCGCGAACTCACGCTTGCCGCCGAGGCCTACGACCTCTTTCTCGAAAACTATCCGAAGTCGCAGCATGTGACGAAGGCCCAGCTTCGTCTCATCTATTCATACATCGCGGCCTTCAAGGGGCCGAGCTATGACCTCACCGGACTGCTTGAGGCGAAGGCGCGACTGCGTTCGCTGCAGGTGACCGATCCGGCCCTCTCGCAGCAGATCGGCGCCGACGCGATTCTCGTGCGGGTCTACGAGAGCGAGGCCAACAAGCTGCTCACCACCGCGGACTGGTACTGGAAGACCGGCGACGCGATCAGCGCGGAGCTCTTCCTGCGTCGCATCGTGAAGCAATATCCCGATTCGGTGGCCTGCCTCGATGCGCTCCGCGTCATGCCGCAGGTGCTCGCGAAGCTGCCGGACTCCGTGGTGCGCGGAGCCCCCGACTACCGGGCGATGCGGGCGACGAAGCTCGGCATCGGCTGGGAGGATGACGCGCCGATCAACCGCCAGCCGGCCCCCGCCCCGACGGGGCAGCCAGCCGGCGAGACGCCCGCGGCGGCCGCTCCGGCGGCGTCCCCCTCGACCGCCGGCGAAGCCGCAGGAGCCGCCCGATGACGCCCCGCGCCCCACGCCCGATCGTCCGGAACGCCCGGCGCCTGGCCCTCCTCGCCGCGGTGCTCTTCAGCCCCCTCCTGATCTCGACGGGCTGCGCCACCGACCCCCGCGAGGGCTATGCGGCCACGAATCCGTACACGGCGTCCGTCCGAAGCGTCGCCGTTCCGATCTTCCAGAATCGCTCGTTCGTCCGCGATTTCGAGTTCGACCTGGCCGAGGCGCTCGTCAAGCGCATCACGACATCCACCCCCTATTCGGTGACCGGCGAGGCCGCCGCGGATACCATCCTCCGGGGGACGATCACCGACATCTCGCTCAACGAGCTCTCCCGCGATCCGCGCACCGGGCTCTCCAACGAGGTGATGGTGCGGGTGACGGTCGACTTCGAGTGGAGCGACCTTCGGAGCGGGAAGACGCTGGTCGCCCGCACCGGATTCGCGACCTCGGCCCTCTTCGTCCCCTCGCGACCGGCTCGCGAACCGATGGAACTGGCTCGATTCGAGGCCGTCCAGCAGTTGGCTCGAGATCTGGTCGATCAGATGCAATCCGCGTGGTGACGGTCGGTCCGACGGGGGGCTGGTAGCGCTCCGACGCCCACCAACCCCCGACCCCGCTCCCGTCCGTCCACCGTCCAGCCCACCGCCTTGCAACCGCTCGGCCCGTCTGGACCCGACTGAGATCCCGGCCTCGCAGGCCACCCCCCTCCATGACCGACTTTGACGCCGCCAACCGAGCCCCCGACGCATCGCCTTCCTCCGCCGGGCGCGACCTGCGTCTCGCCATGGAGGGCGGCCGTCGCGACCCATCGCAGCGGCGCGGCGGTCCCGAGGGCGGCAACGGCAACCAACCCGGCAATCAGCAGGACAGGGGGAACGGCGACCGTCCCCTTCCGCCTCCCCCCGGCCGCCTCCAGCGGAGCTTCTTCTCGCTCATCTTCGTGATGGCGATCCTGCTTCTCGCGATCTTCGCCTACACCGCGACCTCGCGGCCGATGACGAAGGTCGAGACCTGGCAGAAGTTCATGATGCTCGTGAACGACCGCGGTCCGCAGGAGGGAGCCTCGGCCGCCTCCGCGCCGATGGCCGGCGAGAGCCCTGTCGAGCCGACCACGCGGACGGCGACCTCCGACGCCGCCGGCGGCGCGACCGCGACCGGCGAACCGAAGCGCACCCCGCAGCAGATCGCCCGTGCGTGGGAGGAGATGAAGGCCCGCAATCCCGGCCTCCTCGGCCGTCTTCAGATCGAGACCACAACGGTCACCGAGGCTGGGAAGTCGAAGCGCGTCGAGGGTGGGCCGGTCGAGATCCAGGACGCCCGCATCGTCTTCTGGATCGCGCCGCGCGTGCCGGAATACAACCCCGACAGCGACACGAGCGTCCGCGCCTACATCGAGATCGTTCCGACGCAGCATGACTACTACATGAAAGCGCTGAGCGAGGCCACGATCCCCTGGACGACCAACATCGGCGGGATGTACTGGCAGAACCTCTTCATCTCGATCGCTCCGGTCCTCCTGCTCCTCCTGGTCCTGTGGTTCTTCATCGCCCGCTCGATGCGCGGCGCCGGCGGCGGCCCGGGCGGCATGCTCGGCAGCTTCGGCAAGAGCCGCCACCGCATGCAGAACAAGGACTCGGTGAGCGTCACCTTCAACGATGTCGCCGGCGTCGACGAGGCGAAGGACGAGGTCACCGAGATCGTCGAGTTCCTCAAGAACCCGAAGCGCTTCGCGAAGATCGGCGGCCGCATCCCGCGCGGCGTCCTGCTCGCCGGACCTCCCGGCTGCGGCAAGACGCTTCTCGCGAAGGCGATCGCCGGCGAGGCCGATGTCCCCTTCTTCTCGATCTCCGGCTCGGACTTCGTCGAGATGTTCGTCGGCGTCGGCGCGAGCCGCGTCCGCGATCTCTTCAAGCAGGCGAAGGAGAACTCCCCCTGCATCGTCTTCCTCGATGAGATCGACGCCGTCGGCCGACGCCGCGGCGGCGGATTCACGACCGGCGGCCATGACGAGCGCGAGCAGACCCTCAACGCCATCCTCGTCGAGATGGACGGCTTCGAGGCCAACGATCAGGTCATCGTCATCGCCGCGACGAACCGCGTCGATGTGCTCGATCCGGCCCTCACCCGCCCCGGACGCTTCGACCGTTCGGTCACGGTGAGCCTGCCCGACATCGTCGGCCGCAAGCAGATCCTCGGCGTCCACATCAAGAAGGTGAAGCAGGGCCCGGATGTCGACCTCGAGCGGCTTGCCCGCGGCACGCCGATGTTCTCCGGCGCCGATCTCGCTGCGGTCATCAACGAGGCCGCGATCATCGCCACGCTCGCCGGCAAGGACTTCGTCGAGATGAGCGATCTCGAGGAGGCCCGCGACAAGATCCGCTTCGGCCGGGCCCAGAAGTCCCGCAAGATCGAGCAGCAGGAGCGCGTCGCGACCGCCTATCACGAGGCGGGGCACACGGTCATCCAGGCCGTGCTGGGCGACGCCGACCCGCTGCACAAGGTCACGATCATCCCGCGCGGCCAGGCGATGGGCGCCACCTTCTCGCTGCCCGAGAAGGACCGCTACGGGTACTCCCGCAAGTACATCCTCGCGACGATGCGGGTCCTCTGCGGCGGGCGCATCGCCGAGCAGCGGAAGACCGGCGACATCTCGAGCGGCGCGGCGATGGACATTCGCATGGCGACCGGATTCGCCCGGGCGATGATCCTCGACTGGGGCATGTCCGACCGCCTCGGGTTCGTGAACTACTCCGGCAGCGACACGCGCGAGAGCTTCATTCCCGACAAGGACTACTCGCCGGACACCGCCCGCGTGATCGACGAGGAGATCCGGCGGATCATCGACGAGGCCTATGCCGACGCGGAGCGGATGATCGACGAGCGTTGGGAGCAGGTCGTCGCGATCGCCGAGGCGCTTCTCAAGCATGAGACGCTTCAGCGCGACGATGTGGACCGACTCATGCGCGGCGAGCGCCTGGAGCGGCCCACGGTCGCCGAGATGCTCGCGGCCGAGGCGGCTCGACCGGCGAAGCCCGTCGTTCCCCCGCCGCCGCGTCCGGAACCGGAGATCGGCGGCGGCGGCGGTGCGATGCCGAGTCCGGCGTGAGTCGGCGGCCCGAGTCGTCGCAGCATGATCCGTGGTGCGCGCAGGCCGACGCCGATGTCGTCCTCCGCGTGAAGGCGGTGCCGGGAGCCAAGCGCGACGCGATCGTCGGGCTGCTCGGCGATCGGCTCAAGATCCGCGTCGCCGCGCCGCCGGAGGGTGGTCGGGCCAACGACGCGATCATTCGGCTGGTCGCCGACGCCCTCGGGCGTCCAGCGAAGTCGGTCACGCTCGATTCGGGGGCGACCTCCCCCGAGAAGCTCCTCAGGATCCGCTCCGCGCGGGCTGGCGAGGTGGCTGCGTCGCTGCTCGACCGGACGAAGGACGCGTAAGCGCCGAAGGGCGGCGCGCCGTACAGTGGAGGACATGGCCCTCACGGTCGCTTGCCTCAGCGCCCTCCTGTCGATCGGATTGCATCTCGCGGCGCCGCCGATCGTCGTTGAATCGGTCCCGCTCGATGGCGATGACGCGGTCGATCCGGCGCTCGCGACGCTCCGCATCACCTTCGACCAGCCGATGAGTCCCGCCGGCTTCTCGCTGTGCGGCGGTGGCCCGACCTTTCCGGAACTGCTCGGCCGACCGCGCTGGGCCTCACCGACCGAACTCGTCGTGGATGTCCGGCTGAAGCCCTCCACCGACTACGCCTTCACCGTCAACTGCCCCGGCGCGTCGAACACGCGCAGCGTCCGAGGCGAGGCGGCACGCGTGGAACCGATTCGATTCCGCACCCGCGCCGAGCGGGACGCCCCGCCGCCTCCGCTCACGGCCGAAGCGAACGAGGAGGCGATCCGTCGCCTCCGCCACGCACTCGAGGAGCGGTATGCGTATCGCGATCGGCCGATCGACGGCGTTCCCGTCCACTGGATGGACGCGGTGGATGCGCATGCGGCGTCGCTGCGACGCGCGCAGACCAAGGCGGCATTCGCCCACGAGACCGCCCGTCTCCTCGCCAACGCCCGTGACCTCCATGTCTCCGTCGCGGTTGGTGCGATCCAGATCGCGACGCATCGGCGCGAGGCGCTCCTCACGATGCGCCCGGACCGCATGACCGAGCTCGTTCCGGGATGGCGCGATGTCGGCGGCGGGATCGCCATCGGACGCTTCGATGATGGCATCCTCTATCTCGAATGCGCCAGTTGGATGCCCCCGCGGCGGAGCACGCTCGACCCCAACGGAGATGCGGGAAGATCCGACCGCCCCGCTCCGGAGGACGCCGCGTTTCTCGCGCCGCTGCTGGCCGCGATCGACGGGCTTGAACGACCGGCGCGGGTGATCATCGATGTGCGGCGGAACGGCGGCGGAGACGAGCGCCTCGCCCGGCTGGTCGCCGCCCGCTTCCTGCCCGCCGGCGGCGCGGGCGTTGTCTACGCGCGCAACCGGATCGGACCGCGCGGGGCGGAGGGCGAGCCACCGCTCCTTGACCGCATCCTCGAACCGATGCACGGTGCCGCGACGCACAACGGTCAGCCCATCGGCTTTGACGGCGACGTCGCGGTGCTCATGGGCCCGACGAACATGAGCGCCTGCGAGTCCTTCCTGCTCATGATGCGGGCCACCGGACGCGCTCGACTCTTCGGCGAACGGAGCGGAGGCTCCAGCGGGAATCCGAAGCCGCATGACCTCGGCAACGGGGTGACGGTGTTGCTCTCCTCATGGCGCGACTACACGCCAGCAGGCGAGCTGATCGAGGGCGTGGGCATCGCCCCGGACGAGAGCGTTCGATTCCACGAAGCCGGACGGGGGGCGTCGCACCCGTTGCCTGGGCCGCCCGAAGCGGAGGGGAATCGACCGAGCGAGCCCGATCCCGTGCTCGCCGCCGCCCTGCGCTGGCTTCGGCGCGCCGAGCGATAGCGAGGGCGTTCGCGTTCGCGGTGGGGCGCCCGCCGCCACATCCCGCGCGCCAAAAACAGTGGATGGGCGGGGGACCACACGGTCCCCCGCCCATCCATGGAGTACACATCCCCTATTGGAGGATCCGACGCAGATGTGAGGAAAAATCAGCGGAAAGGCGCCGATTCTCCTGCGACCGCAGCGGTCGGGGAGCGCCGAGCGACCCGACTGCGCCGCATCTGCGGACTCGCCGGGGGGTGATCGCTCCATCCACTCGCGTGCGCCCCGCTCAGCCTCATTCCGGCGGCGGCTGCTCGATGCGGTTGAGTCGATCCAGGCGCAAGGTCGCCCCGTCGATCATCTGCTGCGAGCCATCCGGCCAGCGGATCCGCACCGCCTCGACCGCGCTCGCTTCGCCAAGGCCGAAGGTCACCTCGCGCTCACAGGAGGAGAGGTAGCTTCGGGTCGGCATGACCTGCTTGCGCTGCGGATGGCCGCCGGCGACGAGATCAATCTCCGCGCCGATCGCGTCGCGGTTGAGCCCGCGGCCGACGAGCTGGAAGCGAACCCAGCGATTGCGGGAGGCCTGATCGTTGCGGAGGAGGTACGCGGGTCCCTGCGGCTGGACGAGCACGAGATCGGAGTCCCCGTCACCGTCGAAGTCGCCATAGGCGAGACCGCGGCCGACGACCTCGTTGGTCAGGTCCCCTGCCTTCCGACCGGGAATCTCGCAGAAGGCCGGACCGTCCGGGGCGAGGCCCGTGATGTTCCGGAAGAGCTGGCCGGGCTGGCGGTAGCGCTGGCTCGCGTAGGTGCGATGAATCTCCTCCTCGATGTGGCCGTTGGCCTGGATGAAGTCATCCCAGCCGTCGAGGTCAACATCGACGAAGAGCACGCCGAAGGTCAGCACGCGCCGCGTCGCCGGGCCGATGCCCTCGGGAATCGCGTCGTCCACGAAGCGGAGGGCGGTCTGATCGGCGCCGCGCGCCGACACATAGAGCGCGGACATCTCGTTCGCGAAGTTGCCAATCGCGACGCCGAGCCGACCGTCCTCGCGATACCACGACGCGTCGATGCCCATCGCACCGCGGGCGGCGCCGGCGCGGTCGAAGGCAAAGCCGGAACCGTGGCCGATCTCCTCGAAGGTCCCGTCGCCGCGGTTGCGGAAGAGGAAGTTCGGGACACCATCGTTGGCGACGAGAATCTCAAGCCAGCCGTCGCGGTTCACATCGACGAAGGTGACGCCAAGGGCCTTCCCGACGGGCTTGCCCGTGGCGGCGTTGCGGACATGGATCCCAGCTTCCGCCGAGACATCGCGGAAGGTGCCGTCGCCCTCGTTGCGCCAGAGGAAGCTGTCGGTGCCGGCGAAGCCGTGCGGAGGTCCGTAGGCGCGGCCGCTGCCGGTGAGCGTGAAGTTCACCTGCCGGTCGATCTCAGGCGACCACTCCACATAATTGCAGATGAAGATGTCGAGGTCGCCGTCCCGGTCGTAGTCGAGGAATCCGGCGGATGTGCCCCACATCGTCTCCTTCGGGAGCGCCCGGTCGGTGACATCCTCGAAGCGCGGCACGCCGGCGAGCTCCGTCACATTCCGGAAGAGCCGATCCTGGCCGACGGTCGTGATGAGCACATCGGCCTTGCCGTCGGCGTCGTAGTCCGCGACGGCAACGCCCATCGCCTGCAGCGGCACATCAATCCCGCTGCGGTTGGTCGCCTCGACGAACTGACCTTGGTTGCGGTTGACGAAGAGCCGCGACGATGGCTGAATCGCCGCGGTCGAGCCGGACCACGGCCAGTTGGTGCCGTTGATGAAGAGGATGTCCTGCGAGCCGTCGCCGTCGAAGTCGGCGATCGCGACGCCACCCCCCATCGTCTCCGGCAGCAGCTTCTCCCCCGTCGCGCCGCTGGTCCGCTCGAAGTTGATGCCGTTCTGGGCGCCGATCTCGCTGAACATGATCTGGACGATCGCCCCCTCGGGCACCTGCTTCGCGTTCGAGGGTCCCGCGACGGGCTTGGGATCGGGAAGCTTCTCGGGAACGGGACGCGTCCACCAGAGGACGCCGCCGACCACACCGCCGATCGCCAGCAGGAATGCGATCGAAAATCCGATCGCGCGGCCGATGCGCCGGTCGGCGGCCTCGGCCTCCAGCGCCGTCGCGTTGGTTTCCGGAAGCCGCTCGTCCGAAGCCGATGCGGAGGATCCCCGTGCGTCTCGTGGTCCGCTCCGCGGTGGGTTGATGTCGGGCGTCATGGTTGGTAGGCCGGCGTTGTGCTCGCCGGCTGAGTGGGAGCGACCGTCGAGGATCGCGCCGCTGGATCGGCGAACGATACCTGACCGTCGCCCCGGGCAGTCTCGCCATCCGCCGCCTTCGGAGCCGATGCCGCGTCGAGACCGAACGCCCCGGGGCGCTGGAGGTCGTACAGGACGACGGCCTCCGCAGCCTTGTTCGCCGCCGGATAGCGGATTCGAGCCGCATTCACCGCCGAATCGCGGGCGTTGTCGTCGGGCCGGTAGAGCGCGTGCTTCGATCGATGCTCGGCCGCAAGGAGCGGATCGCCAAGCTCGTCGTAGACCTGCGCGAGCAGGTAATGCGCTGCCGCCGACTCGCTGTCCTCCGCGATCGCCGCACGGAGATGATCCCGCGCTTCAGCGAGGAGCGCTTCGGCGCGGGCCTTGGCGTCGTCGCCTCGGCCGGTGCGGGCGATCTCCATGAGCGTCTCCGCGAGTTCGATGCGGACGCGGTCATCGCGCGAGAAGTCGAAGCCGCGATCGCGCGCGACCGGCCACGCGGAGTCGACCACCTGACGGAAGAAGTCCGCTGCCTCCTCAAGGTTGCCCTGCTGCTTGGCGACGAGGCCGCTGAACCACGCCACGCTCCAGGGGAACGCGGGCGGATCATGCCGAGCGGCCCGACCGAGCGCTTCGACCGCCTCGTCGATGCGCCCCTCGCGCAGGTACAGGCGAGCGAGGCCGAGCGGCCCCTCCGGTCGGCCGAGTCGCGCGACCTCCGAGAAGGCGGCCTCGGACTGGACGAGCAGTCCGCGACCCGCGCCGCGGTCGGCGGTGCGGAGGAGGGCGATGCCGTAGTCGTACCAGCGCTGCCAGAGATCGGGCGGCGGCGGCGCGCTCGGCTCCGGCGCGGCCGTCGGAGCCTCCGAGCCGACCGGCCGCACCGGGAAGCGCACGACATCGGTCGCGAGCGTCACGACGGGCAGGTCGTTCGTGCGGTTCTCGCCGAAGACATACTGCACGAAGATCGTGTCGAACTTGCGGTACCGCAGGGCCACGGAGAACTCGAGCGGTCCGCGGACATCCTCGGGAATCGTCATCCGGTACTGGGTGATGTCGGCCGCACCGGGGGGGATCTGGTTGTTGTAGAGCGGGACGAAGATGTCCTGCGGGTTGCGACGGTCGATGCGCTTCCCCTCGCGATCGAGCATGAAGATGTTGAAGAACTTCGACCAGGGATCGACGGCGTTGTGGTCGCCGAATCCGCCGCTGCGACCGATCACGCGGCCGTCCGCGCGCACCGTGACATCGAGCCAGACCTCGTTGCTGTCGGCGGTGCCCTGCGTGAACTCATGCCCCATCCGCACGGTGCGCGTGACCACCTCGAAGAGGTAGGTCTCGCCCGCGCGAAGCGTCGGCAGATCGGGACGGAGCGGCGCGTGCAGCGTGCCGTCCACCTCGCCGCCCTCGCGGACGCCCATGATGTCCACCCGCATGACGCCTGCGTTGAAGGCCTCGACGGCCTTGATCATCGACTCGGACTCGGGCAGCCCGAGGGCATGCAGCACCGCGGTGTTCGCGCTCGGGAACCGGTGATCGAGCACGGTCAGCCGGCCGTCGCGCATCCGCGCCCCGAAGTCCTCGCTCTCGATCGGCTGCATGTGGCAGCCGTTGCAGTTCGTCTCGGCCTTCGGCGGGTAATACCAGCTCATCACGCCGTGGCCGGAGACGCCGGAGAGACGGAAGGAGTCGTAGTGGTTCTGGCCGCGCAGCCACTTGTAGTCGTTCACCTCGACCGGCAGGTGCACCTTGTGGCAGGTCGAGCAGAACTCGTCGCTGCGGTGCACCTCGGGCTTCAGGAAGGTGCGCTTGTGGAACGCCGGCTTCGCCTTGATGAGCTGCCGGTTCACCCAGCGCAGGAAGGGCGACTCGCTGTCGACGAAGGGATAGTGCGGCGACTCCTCGATCGTGTACTCGGCGTTGCCGCGCGTGCCGCCGACATGGACGATCGAGTGGCAGGCGGTGCAGGTGATGCTCGCCTTGCCGAGCGGATCCTCGTGCACGGCGTAGTCGGGATCGTCCCACTTGGGATCGTCGAACGCGCCGGAGAAGAACGGCACCGGATCATGGCATCCCGCGCAGAAGCGGGCGTCATGCACATCGCCGTCGCGGGCGTGCCCGACCTTCCGCGTCTCGCGCACGGAGAAGGCGTAGAAGGGATTGTTGAAGCTCGAGAACGCATGCATCGAGTGCTGCCAGGTGTTGTAGACGTCCTCGTGGCACTCGAGGCAGTACTCGTTCATCATCAGGCGGTCCGACGGAATGAAGTTCCCCGTCGCGGTGCGGGCAAGCGATGGCTCGAAGTAGGCCTCGCTCCGCGGTCCGGGCACGTTCGGATCGCGCGGGTCGAGCGAGTGGAAGGCCGCCATGCCGACCGCCGCCGCGGCGCCGACGAGCCCCCAGCCGATGCCGACCCGCCACTTGATCCGCCGCCCCGCCATCCGATGCAGGACGAAGAGCCAGATCGCCACGACCGGGGCGATGACATGGGCCCAATAGACGATCGAGCGCTTCGCCGGATCCTTCAGGTTGATGCTGAGGCCAGCGACATCGAGACGGGTCAGCGCGAAGCCGGTGACGAGGAGGATGATCGCGATCGCGAAGAGCGCCCAGCCGACGCGCTTCGCCCAGCGGTTCGGACGGTTGTGGGCATTCTTCGCGTGAAAGATGCCGAAGGCGATCACCGGCACGGTGATGAGCAGGCCCAGGGCGATGTGGGCCGCAAACATGAGCAGATAGAAGTAATTCTGATATTCGACCCCGGTGCGCCACTCGAGGAAGGTGATCGCCGAAAGGTATGCGCTGTTCACGCCGAGGAGCGCGAACAGCGCGAAGACGATCATCAGGACGATCTTCAGTCGCGGACCGACGACGGGAACGAACTTCGGGCGCACGCTCGTCGCGGGCGCAGGAGTCTGCGGCTCTGCACTCATGCCCCGATGATACGGCTCGCTCCGCGCGTCGCCAGCGCGAATCGACGACTCGCTTTCAGCGTCCGTCCCGATAGCGCGTGTTGTGACGATCGTGCAGGCGCTGCGCCGCGGAGCTCGGATCGAGCGGCGTTCCGCTGCGCGTAGGCAATGGCCCCAGCGTCTCGCCGTCGCGCGTGAAGAGGTCGAAGTCCTTGCACCAGCCGTCGACCTCGAGCACCAGGCGCGGCGTGAGCGTTTGCTCATCGCCGATTAATGTTGACGCGCGAAGCGCCGCCGCATCGAAGCGAAGCACGATCTCCTCGCCCGGTCCGAAGATGGCAAGCGCGTCGTCGGTGGCGGTGAGGAGTTCGGTACAGGTCCCGAACTCCGTGTAGAACCCCGGTTGGTGGCGCGTGTCCCACAGGGGTGCCCGACGCGTCGCGTCGTAATCGGGTCGCTTCTGGGGGCGCTCGATCCGGAGGGCGAAGCCGCCGTCGCGGACCAGGGCCTCGCGGAGCGGCAGCTCGATCCGGCGGATTCCCTCGTTGTGCTCGACGCCGACGATGCGGATCGCGTCCCAGTAGATCTCGAGGTTCGTCGTCATGCGGAGCGCCGTCGTTCCGGGCGGAAGCCCGAGAAGCGGCAGCGACATCTCCCGGGTCATCCCCGCGGGATACCCCCACGAGGGATAGACCTCCCGCCACACGCCGTCCGCGCCGCGGGCCTCGAGATTCGGCGCCTGGGCCGTGATTCCCGCCTGCCACGCGGCGAAATTGGTCTGCGAATAGGGGTACTCCACCCACCCGTGGGCGACGAGCGTCGGCACGCCGGGAAGGCCGTCGATCGCCCGATCGAACTCGAGGGTCAGGGTGTGCGGAGCGCGAAGGTAGCCAAGGTGGCGGGTGTCGACCGCGCGCAACTCGGCGGCGCGGTGATCGATCGACCGCAGCCGTTCGGTCTGGTCGTGACCCTCGCCGTCGACGGCCCGCGTCGGCAGCATCTCGGTGCGGTAGAACCGCGGTTCGCCCGTCGGCTCGGGACCGCCGATGCCCATGCGCTCATCGACGGTCATCGACCAGCCGGCCGGAAGCCCGTACGCGACGAGCCGCGCCGCGTCGAGATAGCAGGCCTCCTCCATCGGCTCGCCGAGCAGGATCTCGATCGCTCCGTTCCGCTCGACGGGCCGCGCGTCGACCGGGAACAGGACGCGCTCCCACGGACGCGACGGCGCGTATTCGCCCGGCTTCACCAGGAAGCCAATGCCGCCGACGCCGAGGCAATCGGTGATGAAGCTGTGCCGATCACCGGTCCACAGGAAGATCACCGGGCAGGAGCTGATCTGACGCTGCGTCTCGGTCACCAGCGTCTCGCTGCGGGCGAGCAGTTCGAGCTCGGTCTGGAAGACCCCGTCGGACCACTCCATCGCGAGGAAGTCGATCTGCGTCGCGCCGCCGAGGCCGATCGCGGTCGGCTGTGCGGACTGGCCGCGTCCGGTCGAGGTGCGGAAGGTGTCGCCGCCGGCCCACTGATCGCCGATACGCGCCGCGAACGCGGTGCCGATGCCCGACGCGTTCGAGCGCATCGAGAGCGACGGATCGGTCCGTCCGGCGAATCGAATCGTCGCGTAACCGCCGCGGCGCTGCGCGGGAGCGAGATCGACGAGCCCGCGGGTCGTGACGACGATCACGCCCGGCCCCTCGGTTCCGCGCACGATCGGCGTCCACGCGAGCGGCGTTCCCGCGCCATCCGGGAAAGGCACCTTCGCGATCGGCGTCCCGTCGAGGGCGGCGATCACGAACTCCCGATCCTCGCGCCACAGGAGATTCGGCACGCCCTGCGCGGTCATGTCAGCGACCGCGAAGGCACGATCGTCGGCCGTACCGATCTGCGCTCCCTCGTTGCGCGATCGGGTCCACGCCCCGCGGACGAGCGAGGAGACATGCAGCACGCCATCCGGTCCCGCGGCGAGCAGCGTCGGCGCACCGTCCGCATTCCAGTCCCCCGCGACGGCCCCGACGAGTGGCTCCGCGAGATCGCCGTTCACCACGGCGCCCGCACTCCATCGCCAGAGCCGCTCGTTCATGAGGAGTTCGTGCGGCGGCGCGTCGTGCAGGAGAAGGATGTCCGCGTCACGATCGCCGTCGATGTCGTTCACGAGCACGCCGCGCGCCGGGCGTCCGTCCCCGGCGGCGCCGGCGGAGGCGCCGATGCCTCGGAAGCTGACGACGCCGTCGGCGTCAACGCGCTCATTCGCGAGCAGCTCGCTCGGTCCAGCGCCGTTCGCGAGATAGATGTCGAGGTCGCCGTCGTGGTCGAGATCGGCGAGCACGCCGTCAACCGGCGCGAAGCCCTCCGCCAGCGGGAGCGACATGGTGCGGCGGTGGACGAGCGAGCCGTCGGCGCCGCGCGAGGCCGCGAAGAGCTCCGCACCGTCGGCGTACGCGAGCACCGCATCGAGGTCCCCGTCGTTGTCGATGTCCCCCCACAGCGCGGCCCGCACGCCACCGCGCGCGACGAGCGGATGCTCCGGCACCCAGCGCCACGATCCATCCGCGTTGGCGAGAAGAACAGCGCTTCCGCCGCCCTCGAGCGCCTGCGCCGCGAAGAGATCGACGCGGCCGTCCCCGTCGATGTCGGCCGCGGTGAGGCTCGCTGCATCGCCCGCGGCGCCGGTTTCGAGGCCACTCGAGCTGCGCCACGGCGCCTCTCCGGCGATCTCGGCGATCGACGCGACGAGCGGCGGCTCGCCCGCTGCCAGCGTCGGCGCCGCTGGCCGCGCAAACGCCGGCACCATCGCCTCGCCCTTCCGGCCCATGCGCGAATACTTGAACTCCGCGAGGCGCGCCCGCGGATTGTCGGCCATCGATTGAAAGGTCTCGAGGAGCCGCGCCGCCTCATCGGCGTTGCCGGCCCGCGACTCGATGCGCTGCAGCCCGAGGAGCGGCGAGCGCAGATACGGATCGATCTCGATCGCCCGGCGATACCAGGTGCGGGCCTCGTCGGCGTTTCCCTCAAACTCGCGGCACTGGCCGAGATAAAACGCCGCGTACGGATCGTTGCGGTCCGCCTCCGCCGCAACGCCGAAGTGGCGGGTCGCGATCTCCGGGGCACCGAGAAAGAGCTGGATCAGTCCGATGCAATAGTGGCTGTTGATGTCGGTCGGATCGGAGGCGACGAGCGGCTCAAGCAGGGCGAGGGCGCGCTCCTGCGCGCCATCGCCGCTCTGGTTGAGTCGGGCGATCGCGAGATTGCGCGTCGCGAGCCGGGCGAACGGATGGTCCGGTCCGAGCTCGTCGGCGAGCGTCGCGAAGACCGCCTCGGCATCCTCGAATCGGAACGCGCCCATGAGGCCGACGCCCCTGTTGAACGCGGCGATCTGCTCGGCGCTCAGCGTCCGGTCATGCACACGCGGCTTCGACCCGGCGCCGGCGGAGGCCTGCGCATCCGCTCCCTCCTTCGCCGCCGGCGTCGCCTTCGAATCGCCCTCGCCGCAGCCGGCAAGGAGCGCGCCCGCGAGAAGCGCAAGCGGCAGCGCCCGCGGCGACGAACGACGGTCCGATGTGCGGTTCATCGATGCTCTCCGGAGCGTCGGGCGTCGGCGATGCGCGTGCGCAGCGACTCGATCGAGATGGGGGCATCACCGCCCCGGGGAAATCGCGGCTCGTTCATGTATCGATATGCCTCGGTGCGAAGGTGCGAACGCATGTCATGTCCGACGCGACGCTCGCGCTCCGCGCGAAGGCCGGCGAGGTCGATCGGCGCCACCACGACCTTCTCGCCCGGACCGGCGTCGGCCTGGGCGAGCACGCGTCCGTCGAAGTCGACGACCATGCTGCCGCCGGGCCAACTGAAGGGCGGGTAGCCGTCGAGCGTCGCCCCCTGATTCGCCGCCACGACGAACATCGTGTTCTCCGCAGCGCGGGCCCGATTGAAGAGCGTCCACCAGTCCATCGGCGGCGTCGCTCCCCACGGGTCCATGTAGGCCGAGACGCGCACCGCAACCTCGCAGCCGTTGAAGGCGAGCTGGCGGGTGACCTCCGGGAAGAGCCAGTCGTAACAGATCGCCGTGCCGATGCGGCCGATCTCGGTCTCCACCACGGGAAAGAGCGGATCGGGAAAGTCCGCGATGTCGTGCGGCGAGGAGTGGACCTCCCACGGGATCCACGGATTCACCTTGCGATAGAGGCTCAGGATCCCCGTCGGTCCGACGAGCGCCGTCGTATTGAACACCCGTCCCGGCATGTCCCGCCGACGCTCGAGAAAGGTGCCGGTCTGGATGTAGATGCCATGCTTGCGGGCCAGCGCGACATAGCGATCGAGGTGCTCGTTCGGGCACTCGATCGCGAGATGTCGGTCGAGCTCCTCGACGGTCATGTAGACCGGCGCTGCGTGCGCGAACTCCGGAAAGGCAAAGAGCCGCACATCGAAGAAGGGCTCATAGCCGGCGATGGTCTGCTCGACCATCGCGATCATGCGCGTCACCCGCTCGTGCACCTCGTCGCGCGTGCGCGGGCAGGGAAAGCTCGTCTGACACGCCGCTGCGTAGTAGCGATCGACCATAGGGAGATCGCATGCTACGCCTCTCGCGTCACCCTCGCTCGTCGATCCACGCCTGCTGGATCGCCTCGAGAATCCGCTCGTTGCAGGGGTGTCCCGGCTGCTCGGCGAAGCCCGGGAGGGCGACGACGAGGGCCTTCAGCTTCGGAAACGAGATGGTGAGCGGATCGATGTCGGCGTGGCGCTCCTCGAGCTCCTCGCCGATGCGCTGCACATCGAGCCAATGAAAGGACTGGGGCATGTGGGTCACCGGGTCCGGTCGGCGAGCGCGCGTCTCAGTGGGGAATTTCCTTCACCGCGTTGCGGTTCCACGAGGGAACGCGCACCACGATCGGGCCCTTGCCCTTGATCTCGCACTGGCAGGAGAGCCGGCTCGTCCGCCGGATCGCCGGGGCCTCCTCGACGCGGTCCTCCTCGGCCTCGGTCGCCTCGCTGAGCTGGTCCATCCCCTGCTCGACATAGACATGGCAGGTCGAACAGGCGCAGACGCCGCCGCAGGCGTGCTCGATGTTGATGCCGTTGTCCATCGCGACCTCAAGGAGCGACTCGCCCTCGCCGCCCATGACGGTCCATTCCTTCCGGTCGGTCCCGGTGAGCCCTTCCGGGTCCTCGAGGTGGAAGGTGATCGGGACGATCGGCGGGCCGTGGTGATGGTCGTCGGAGCGCTTGAGGTGCATGGGGTCGGGCGGAGAATCTGGCGGCGAATATGGGTCGTTGCGACGGGATCGGGATGATAGACCGGTCGTCAACGCGCCGCCCGGCGGTCGGCCGACGCCGGCCTTCCCGTACACTCCTCGCCGTCGTGCGAGTACGAATGCGCCCCAGCCTGAGGGACCGGCGGTCGACGCCCCGGTCCGAGCGGTCCTCCCAGGGGGATCGCCGCGCGCCGATCCGCCCCCGTCGGACCGCCGCAGCGACGCTTCTGGCGGGCCTCCTCATCGCCGCGACAGCCCAGCCAACCGCCGCGATGCCGACCGCGCCGGCACCCGGCGCTGCGGGACACGCCGATCCCGCCGCCGCCGTCGAGATTCCGATCGACTGGCCGGGGTATCGCCCCACCGCCGAACTCCTCCGCACCGACGCCGGCCCCCGCTATGTCCTCACGCGGACGGATGGTTCGAGGGAGGAACTCCTCCCGGACGCCTTCGCCGACCGCAGTTTCGCCGCCGAGTCGCGGCGCTCGCCCGTCGAGCGGCTTTTCGGCGTGAGCGGTTGGATCGGGATCGCATGGGTCGGCTTTGGCCTCCTCGGCCAGGTCATCTTCATGGGGCGCATGGTCGTCCAGTGGCTCGCGAGCGAGCGGGCGAAGCGTTCGGTCGTGCCGCCGGCGTTCTGGTTCATGAGCCTCGTCGGCAGCCTCATGTTGCTTGTCTATTTCGTCTGGCGATGGGACATCGTCGGCATGCTCGGTCAGGGGCTCGGCACGGCGATCTACCTCCGGAACATCGCGCTCCTGCGACGCCACGCCGCGGCGATGCGCCGAGCCGACGCCCCCGGCGCGGAGGTCACCGCCGCATGAGCGACACGCCATCGGCATCCGAGGCGGAGCGCGTCGATGTCCTCGGCCTCACGCTCGCCGAGTTTCTCCTCGTCGCCGCCGCGCGCGGCGTGCGCAGGCCGCGGGCCACCGAGTGCTATCGGGCTGCCTTCCGCGAGGCACGATCCATCGAGCCCTGGATCGCGATCGCGCGACCGCCGATCGTGCGCACCGAAAGCGACTCGGGCGCATGGGGCGAGACGGTGAAGTTCGTGCAGCGCCACGAGGACGGCCTTGAGACCGAGTCGGTCCTCATCCCGATGCATCACCGCAACGGCCCGATGACCCGCACGATCTGCGTCTCGAGCCAGGTCGGCTGCGCGATGGGATGCGTCTTCTGCGAGACGGCGCAGATGGGACTGCTCAAGAACCTCACGGCGTCACAGATCGTCGCCCAGTGGTTCGCGGCCCGTCACGAGCGCCCCGCCGATCGCGATCGAGCCGAGCCCGCCCTCGCCCTGAAGAACATGGTCTTCATGGGCATGGGCGAGCCAATGGACAACCTCGCCGCGGTGATCCAGGCGATCCGCGTCCTCTGCGACCACGACGGTCCGGGGATGGCGAGCTCGAACATCGCCGTCTCGACCGTGGGTCGCGTCGAGGGCATTCGGCGCTTCGGCGAGTTCGTCCGCGAGCGCGGCTTCCACCGCTGCAATCTCGCCGTGTCGCTCAACGCGCCGAACGACGAGATCCGCTCGCAGATCATGCCGATCAACCGCAAGCATCCGATGAGCGAACTGCGCGAGGCGATGCTCGCATTCCCGCTGCGCAGCTCCTCGGCGATCTGCGTCGAGTATGTGCTCATCCCCGGCGTGAACGATGCGCTCGAACACTGCGACGAGCTGTGCGCGTACCTCCGGCCGCTGCGCTGCTCGCTCAACGTGATTCCGTACAACCCGCGCCGCAACTCGCCATGGCCCGCGCCGAGCGACGAGAGCGTCGATCGCTTCATGCGCCGCGCCGTCGAGCGCGGGCAGTTCGTCAAGCGCCGCCAGACGAAGGGCCGCGGCGTGATGGGCGCCTGCGGCCAGCTCGGCAACGAGCACATCCGCCAGCGCAAGCGCGTCGCGCCGCCGCTCGGACTCACCATCGACGGGGCGCCGCCGGCGTCGAGCGCCTCGTGAGCGACGCCCCCCGAGACGAGTCCGCCGATCCGCGGCCGCACGCCGGCAAGGGCTCGGGCGCCCGATTTCGCCACTACCGCGCGAATCGCCGACGCGGCACCTCGGCCGAGACGAAGGAGGGCAAGCCGGCGAAGCGATCACGCTCGGCGTGGTCACTCTTCCGCCTCTTCGTCGGGCTGCTTCGCGATCATCGCCGGGCGATGACGCTCGCCCTCGCGGCGCTGACCGTCGCGACGCTCCTCGGACTCGTGCCTCCCGCAGCGACCAAGCTCGCGATCGACTATGTCTTCGTCGACGCGCCCCTGCCCCCTGCCCTCGCCGATCTCTTTCCCGCAGCCTGGAACGTGACCGGCGATCGCGGCAACCTGCTCGCGGCAATCGTCATCATCGTGGTGATCCTCGCCTCGCTGCGGGCGGGGATCGCCGTCGCCGGCAGGTGGCACGCGACGCGGACCACGAAGCGACTCCAGACCGACCTGCGCCGCAAGGTCTTTGCCCACGCCGTGCGGCTTCCCCTGCACCGCGTGCATGAGCTGCGTTCGGGCGGCGTCGCCAGCATTCTGCGCGAGGACGCCGGCGGCATCGGCGAGCTCGTCTTCAGCATGATCTACAACCCGTACCGGGCGACGATCCAGCTTGTCGGCAGTCTCGCGATCCTCGCCTGGACCGACTGGCGGCTCCTCCTCGGCGGCATGCTGCTTCTGCCGATGGTCTGGTTCACGCATCGCACCTGGATCGGCCGGATCCGTCCGCTCTATCGCGACCAGCGCCAGACGCGCACCGACATCGACGCCCACGCCACCGAGAGTTTCGGCGGCATGCGCGTGGTGCGGGGATTCGCCCGCGAACCGAGCGAGACGACCCGCTTCTCGCGCGGCCAGCATTTCCTCGCCCGGCAGGAGATCCTGACCTGGTGGTGGAGCCGCGGCATCGAGATCGCGTGGGAACTCTTCATCCCGATCGCGAGCGCCGCCCTCCTCTGGTACGGCGGCACGCAGGTCATGCGCGGCACGCTCACCGCGGGCGACCTGGTCATGTTCCTGAGCTATCTCCTGCTCCTGCTCGGACCGCTCGAGGCCCTGGCGACGAGCGCCACGAATTTCCAGACGAATCTCGCCGCCTTCGATCGCGTGCTCGACCTGCTCGGCGAGCCGCGCGAGCTGCCCGCGAAGGGCACGGTCACGAGCGTCGATCCGACGCGCGTCCGCGGCCGCATCGCCTTCGAGGGCGTCGGATATCGATATCCGAAGTCAGCGCGCGAGGTGCTGTGCGACATCTCGTTCGTCGCCGAGCCCGGCCAGATGGTCGCGCTCGTCGGGCGCAGCGGCGCGGGCAAGACGACGCTCTGCAACCTCGTCGCCCGCTTCGACGATCCGAGCGAGGGACGCGTCACCCTCGACGGGACGCCGCTCACCGACATCGACCTCGCGAGCCATCGACGGCTGCTCGGGATCGTCGAGCAGGATGTCTTCCTCTTCGACGGCACGATCGCCGAGAACATCGCCTACGCCCGGCGCGACGCGAGCCGCGAGGACATCGTTCGCGCCGCCACCATCGCCCACGCCCACGACTTCATCGAGTCGCTCGAGAAGGGCTACGCGACGGTCATCGGCGAGCGCGGCGTGAAGCTCAGCGGCGGCCAGCGCCAGCGGCTCGCGATCGCCCGCGCGGTCCTCGCCGATCCGCGGATCCTCATCCTCGACGAGGCCACGAGCAACCTCGACACCGAGAGCGAGCGGGCGATCCAGTCGGGCATGACCGAGCTGCTGCGCGGCCGCACGAGCTTCGTCATCGCCCATCGCCTCAGCACGATCCGCCACGCGGATCTCATCCTCGTCCTCGACCGGGGTCGCCTGGTCGAGAGCGGCACGCACGAGGAGCTCATGCATCGAAGCGGCATGTACCGGGACATGGTCGTCCTGCAGACCGCCAACGAGCCGGCCGATCAGGCGGCACGGCAGACGACCGAGCGGGCGTAGCAGCGACAGGCCACTTGCGCTACGATGCGACGCGTGACGCAGGGTCCCGCAAGCCAGATCAAGATCGACTCGCTCCGCATCGAGCGCGACCGGCCGCGGCGCGGCTGTCTGATCCCCATCCTTGTCCTTCTTCTCCTCGCCGGCGCCGCGGGCGGCGGCTATCTCTGGTGGCAGCGCTACGAGCGCATGCCGAAGGTGCGTCTCGCCGCGGCGGAACGACAGGCGAGCGGGCAGCGCGATCGCACCACGCTCAACGCTTCTGGTTATGTCACCGCCCGGCGCGACGCGACGGTCTCGTCGAAGGTCACCGGCAAGGTGATCGAAGTCCATGTCGAGGAGGGCATGCGGGTCGAGGCCGGTCAGGTGCTCGCCAAACTCGACGCATCGAACGTCGAAACATCGCTGAGACTCGCCGAAGCGCAGCTCGACGCCGGAAAGGCGAGGCTCGGCGAGATCGAGTCGAACCTGGCTCTCGCGGAGCGCGAGCTCGCCCGCGTGACCGCCGCCTCCGAGGCGAACGCGGCGACGGCGATCGAGGTCGATCGGGCCGACGCGACGGTTCGGGCGATCAGCGCCCGACTCGCCCAGCAGCGAGCCGAGGTGACCGTCGCCGAGCGCGAAGTGGCGATCTGGCTGCAGCAGCTCGACGACACGATCATCCGCGCTCCCTTCGCCGGCGTCGTCACCGCGAAGAACGCCCAGCCCGGCGAGATGATCTCCCCGATGTCCGTCGGCGGCTTCACCCGCACCGGCATCTGCACGCTCGTCGACATGCAGTCGCTCGAGATCGAGGTCGATGTGAGCGAGAGCTACATCAATCGCGTGACGGCCGGCCAGGCGGTCGAGGCGACGCTCGATTCCTATCCCGAGTGGAAGATCCCCGCATCGGTCATCGCCATCATTCCGACCGCCGACCGTCAGAAGGCGACCGTGAAGGTGCGCGTCGCATTCAGGGAACTCGA
Source organism: uncultured Isosphaeraceae bacterium (assembly GCA_964395845.1). Lineage (GTDB taxonomy): Bacteria > Planctomycetota > Phycisphaerae > Phycisphaerales > SM1A02 > JAEUIT01. The sequence continues at coordinate 31,351 of CAYNCG010000009.1, forward strand.
CCCGAGGATCCTGCCGGACATGAGCGTGAAGGTCGCCTTCCAGACGACCGGCGAGCCGGCGCCGGAAGCGACCGCCAAGGGCGTCATCGTGCCGGAGTCGGCGGTCGTGAGCCGCGACGGCAAGGATGTCGTCTTCGTCTATGACGACGGTGTCGTCGAGCGCCGAGCGGTCTCGGTGAGCGAGCGACGCAACGAACAGGCGACGGTGACCGCCGGCCTCACCGGCGGCGAGCGGGTCGTCATCGATCCGCCGGAGGGTCTTTCGGACGGTGAACGCGTAAAGGAACGACGACCATGAGTAGCGTGAGCGAAGCGACCGACGATCTCGTCGTCGTCGACCATGTCGAGAAGACCTTTCGTCGCGGCTCGGAGGAGATCCGCGTTCTCGCCGGGCTGAACCTTCGCGTGCCGCGCGGCGAGTTCCTCGCCCTCATGGGCCCGTCGGGCTCCGGCAAGACCACGCTCCTCAACCTCATCGGCGGCCTCGATCAGCCGACGCGCGGTTCGGTCAGCGTCGGCGGCGATCACCTCGAGTCGCTCTCCTCGCGTCGGCTCGCCGCGTGGCGCGCCCGCCATGTCGGCCTCGTCTTCCAGTTCTACAACCTGCTCTCGGTCCTCACCGCCGCGCGCAATGTCGAACTGCCGCTTCTCCTCACGAATCTCACCCGCTCCGAGCGGCAGAAGCATGTCGCGGCGGCGCTCGACGCCGTCGGCCTCTCGCACCGGGCGACGCACTATCCGCGCACGCTCTCGGGCGGCGAACAGCAGCGCGTCGGCATCGCCCGAGCGATCGTCTCGGATCCGACGCTCCTGCTCTGCGACGAGCCGACCGGCGACCTCGACCGGAAGTCGGGCGACGAGATCCTCTCGCTGCTCCAGGCCCTCAACACGCAGCACGGCAAGACCATCATCATGGTCACGCACGATCCGCACGCGTCGGCCCGCGCCTCGCGCACCGTGCACCTCGAGAAGGGGCAGCTCATGTCGGAGGCGCGGGCATGAAGTTCCTCCGGCTCCTGTGGGGCAACCTCATGCGCAGGAAGCTGCGCACGCTCCTGACGCTGCTCTCGATCTTCGTCGCCTTCCTGCTCTTCGGGCTCCTCTGCACGATCAAGGAGGCCTTCTCGGCCGGCGTGACGATGGCCGGCGCGGATCGGCTCATCGTGCGCCACAAGGTCTCGCTCATCATGCTCCTGCCGGTGAGCTACGAACGGCGCATCGCGAACATCGACGGCGTCGATGTCGCCATGCACTGGACCTGGTTCAACGGCATCTACCAGAACGAGCCGAAGAACTTCTTCGGGTCCTTCCCGGTCGATCCGGAGCGGTTCCTCGACATCTATCCCGAGTACGCGCTCACCAGCGCCGAGCGACAGGCGTGGAACACGACGCGCACCGGCGCGATCGTCGGGAAGACCCTCGCCGAGCGGTTCGCCTGGAAGGTCGGCGACCGCGTGCCCCTCATGTCACCGCTCTGGCCGCGGAAGGGTGAGGAGGCGTGGGAGTTCGAGATCGTCGGCATCTACGAGGGCACGAAGGCCGGCACCGACACCTCGAACTTCTTCTTCCGCTACGACTATTTCGACGAGGCCAGGGCGGAGGGCCAAGGCCTCATCGGGTGGTATGTCGTGCGGGTGAAGGATCCCGATCGGACCACCGAGGTCGCCAAGGCGATCGACGCCGAGTTCGCGAACTCGCCCTATGAGACGAAGGCCGAAGCGGAGGGTGCGTTCGCGCAGAGCTTCATCGAGCAGATCGGCAGCATCGGCACGATCCTCATGGCGATCCTGAGCGCCGTCTTCTTCACGATCCTGCTCGTCGCCGGGAACACGATGGCCCAGGCGGTCCGCGAGCGCACTGCCGAGCTTGGCGTCCTCAAGGCGATCGGCTTCACCGACGCGATGGTCCTTCGCCTGGTCCTCGCCGAGAGCTCACTCCTGGCCGCAGCGGGCGGACTGACGGGGCTTCTCGTCGCCTGGCTCATCACCTTGGGTGGGAGTCCGGTTCCCGCGATCCTGCCGGTCTTCTTCCTGCCGCTCTGGTACCTCGGTCTCGGCGCGGCCCTCGTCCTCGGCCTGGGCATCGTCGCCGGGATCTTCCCAGCCCTTTCCGCGATGCGCATGCCGATCGCCGTCGCACTCCGGAGGCAGGCATGAACGGCGTCCTCAACTGGCTCTCGCAGGTCCTCTCGGTCACGCTCTTCGCCCTGCGAACGATGCCCGACCGGCGCGGTGCGTCGCTCGCGACGATCGTCGGCATCGCCGGCGTCGTGGCCGTGCTCGTCGGCGTCCTCTCGATCGCCGAGGGCTTCCGTTCGGCGATGAGCAACTCCGGGCCCGACGACATCGCCCTCGTGCTGCGGGCGAGCGCGGACTCGGAGATGACGAGCGGATTGACCCGCGAGGAAACGCGTCTCATCGCGGACGGCCCGGGACTCGCTCGCGATGGCGATGCCCCGGTCGCCTCGGCCGAACTCTTCGTCATCATCAACCTGCCCAAGCGAAGCACGATGACCGACGCGAATGTGCCGCTGCGCGGCGTCGGCCTCCAGGGCCGCGCGGTGCGCGGGAATGTCACGATCGTCGAAGGTCGGGCGTTCGAGCCCGGGCGCAACGAGGTGATCGTCGGTGCCGGCGCAGCCCGGGCCTTCGCCGGACTCGACCTCGGCAAGACGATTCGGATGGGCCAGAACGAGTGGACGATCGTCGGGATCTTCACGGCGAACGGCGGCGCAGGCGAGTCGGAGATCTGGACCGACGCGGCCGTTCTTCAGCCGGCTTACCAGCGCGGCGACTCCTTCCAGTCGGTCTACGCGAAGCTCGAGAGCCCAGCGACATTCACCGACTTCAAGGATGCGCTCACGAGCGACCCGCGGCTCAAGGTGAAGGTCCTCCGCCAGAGCGACTACCTCATCGAGCAGTCGACGATGCTCACCGGCTTCATCACGGGCATCGGCTTCTTCGTCGCCGGCCTCATGGCGATCGGCGCGATCTTCGGCGCGCTGAACACGATGTACAGCGCCGTCGCCGGCCGCACCCGCGAGATCGCGACGCTGCGAGCCCTTGGCTTCGGTCCCCTGCCGGTGATCCTCTCGGTCATGGTCGAGTCGGTCGCGCTGGCGATCATCGGCGGCGCGCTCGGCGCTGCCCTGGCGTACTTCACCTTCAACGGCTTCACCGCCTCGACGATCAACTGGCAGACCTTCAGCCAAGTGGCCTTCGCCTTCTCGGTGACGCCGACGCTCCTCGTGACCGCCATCATCTGGGCCGCCATGATCGGCCTGATCGGCGGCCTCTTCCCAGCCCTCCGTGCAGCCCGCATGCCAATCGCAAGCGCCCTCCGCGAGGGATGACGGCGTGTGAGGACTCTGCATCGAGCAACCAGAGCACCACAGGAATCTGCACAAATCAACCAGAGAACCACAGAGGCACAGAGGACACAGAGGATGCACAGAGGAGAAGGAGCGAAGGGGCTGCGCGATCCAGCCGAGGTGCGCAGACCCATTCTCTTTGCATTCTCTGTGCTACCTCTGTGCCCTCTGTGCCTCTGTGGTTCTCTGGCTCACTCGCACGAGACACTCACCGCGCGCCGGCTTCGATCACCGCTCCGTCGGCGATGGCGTAGATCCGTTGGCGGTCGGTCGGTCGAAAGCCCGGACCGCGGCTGAAGCTCGTGAAGGCCGGGAGGATCACCTGGCGCTCCGCGACGACGAAGGCGGGAAGCGCTGCGCCGACCACGCGGACGGTCGGGTGCAGGTGTCCGCACCAGGTGACGGCGTCCGAGCCCTCCGCGACCGCGTCCTCGCCAGCGTCGCGCGGCTCGTGTCGATAGCGAAAGGGTCCGTCGAGCGCGTCCTCATCGCGGAGCGTCAGCTCCCACGACTCGGGCAGCGCCCGCAGCTTGCGGTCATGGTTGCCGATCACAAGCTCGATCGGACCGGCGAAATCCCTGCGAAATCGGGCGAAGCGATCGATCACGCTCTCGCTCATGCCATCGCGAGCGTGGATGAGATCGCCGAGGATCACGATCCGCGACGCACCCGTCGCATCGATCGCAGCCGCCAGCCGTCCGAGCGTCGCCTCGAGCACGCCATCCGGAATCGGAATGCCGCCGCGGCGGAATGACGCTTCCTTGCCGAGGTGCACATCCGCGATGAGGAGCGTCCCCCGCGCCGGCCACCACGCGGCCCGCTCGGGCAGCAGCTCGACGCGCTCGCCGCCGACCGAGATCGCTCGGCCGCGGGCGGTGGACGCGCCACCGTCGGCATGGTCTCGACGCTGCATGCCAAGAAGCGTACAGGATGCGACGCTGGCGATGCGCTCGCCGGCGATCGCATCGGCGGGCCGGCCTGCTAGAACTTGAAGGTGAGCCAGACGCCGACGAAGTCGACATCCCCGCCACCCGCGTCCTCGACGACATCCCCGGCGAAGAAGTGGGTGTAGCTGCCGGTCAGCGAGAGATGACGGTCGATCGCCCACTCCACCACGAGTGACGCGGAACTGCCGACGAAGCGGCTGTCCGACGCACTCCCGGGAATCACGATGCCGCCGGGCGCGAAGACCGCGTCGTCGGTGCTGTAACGGAAGTAGGCGTCCCAGCCGGCGTTCACCGTCACGCTGTCGCTCGGCCGGAGCTGGAGCGTCGGATGGACATCGAAGAAGTTGTACGGTGCGAGCAGATTCGCGTCGTTGAAATAGTTATTCCGCGGGAAGAGCGGATTGAATGTGCCAAGCCGGTCGTCGGTGGGGTCGTCGTCGCCGCTCGCGACATTGAGCTTGAGGCCGACGCGCGGTCGCCAGCCGACGCTCTCGAAGGTGTACCCCGTATTGCTTGCGACGGTCCACGCGAGGATGTCCTCGCTGCGCCCGCCGGTCCTGAAGTCGCCGACTTGGAAGACCGCCTCGGTGTCGTGATCCCATCCCGCAGCGCGCCCCCAGATGCGGACACCCAGCGAGTGGCGGGTCTCGTCGCCGATTCCGCTCTCGTATCGGGTGGACTCGCGGTCGAGGCCGAAGTAGGAGAAGTCGAGGCCAAGCGACCGATCGGAGCGTAGCGGCATCGCGGCGTAGAGCCCCCAGAACAGCGTGCGGTCGTCCGCCTCGTCGTTGACCACGCCCACCTTCTGGATCACCGGGCGCACCACGAAGGCATCGACCGCGACGGATCCGGCGAGATAGGTCGCCCGGACGCCGTCGAAGGTCAGGCGGGCGTTGGTCGGCTCGCGGCTCGTGACGAGCCGATAGCTTCCGAAGCCCATCTCCTGACGCCCGACGCGCAGGCCGACGGAGCTCGCACCGACATCGCGCGCCGCAGCCCGATTGTCGCCCCACACGACCTCGCCGAAGACCTGCTGCAGGTCGAAGACATCATCCTGACTGCCGGGCTTCGGATACTCCTCGTCGGTGACGAGGCCAGACACGAGCTGGACGAACGCCCGCGCATGGAACTCCTCGCGATCGCCGACGCGAGCGTCGGCGTGCAGCAGGAATCGCTGGAGCAGATAGTCGTCGTGACTCGGCCCGCGAAGCCCGAACGCCGGGTCCGAGGTGTACTCGTAGCGCGTTCGCGCCTCGCCGCCGAAGGAGAGCGACACGAAGGGATCGTCGTGCAGCTCGATGTACTTCAGGAAGTCAAAGGGGTCCGTGCGCAGGCTCGGATCGGAGAGAAACGAGAAATCCTCGTCATAGCGAAAGAGGCGATAGGGAGACGCCGTGGACTGCGCGGACGCCCGGCCCGCGGCCGCGAGGCAGACGACGGCGACCCCGGCGCGGGCGAGGGCCCGAGTCATCGTCCACGCTCCGCGCCGCGCCAGGACGCGTAGTGCCGGACCGGCGACCAGTCCGGATCGATCGCGGGGAGCGTCGGTGCGAGGGCCGCAAACTCGCCTGCCCCGTACACCACGCGACCGTCGACGACCGTGAGCAGACTCTCGAGATCACCGATGCGATCCTCCTCGACCTCGAAGTAGTCCTCGCCGAGCAGGACGAAGTCGGCGAAGAGACCGGGGGCGAGACGCCCCTTGCGGTTCGCCTCGCGGCTGAACCACGCGTTGTCGCACCAGATGCGAAGCGCGGTCTCGCGGTCGAGCCGCGTCCGATCGGAGAGGAGCTGCGTGCCTCCCTCGCCCCGTCCCGTCACGAGCCAACGCAGACACGCCCAGGGGTTGTAGCTGCTGACGCGGGACATGTCCGTTCCCGCACCGACCGGTAGCCCGGCCCGAAGCATGCGCCGGATCGCCGGAGCCTCCTCGGCCGCCTGCGGCCCGTACCGCTCGAGGAATTGCGTCTCCTGGAAGGCGATGCGGTTCTGCACCGCCACGCCGCCGTTCATCGCCGCAATGCGCTCGATGTTCCTGTCGCTCAGCGACTCGGCGTGGTCAACGATCCAGTGCAGGCGATCAATCGGCGTGTCGCGATGCACGCGCTCGAGGACATCGAGGTGCCGGCCGACCGTCTCGTCGTAGGTGGCGTGGAAGCGGAACGGCCAGCCGCGCTCCGCGAGCAGCCGCACGACCGCCTCGAGGTCCGCCTCCGCGTTGGCCGGAGGAACGACGCGCGGCATGCCGAAGACCTCGAAGTCGTAGGCGGAGCGGACGAGCATCTCGCCGCCGCCGAGGAGATAGAGCATGTCATCGCCTTCGCCTCGCCCGTCGAAGCGCGGCGTGAAGCGTTCCGTCCACGAACGGAAGTCCTCGAGCTCGCGCCCCGGCCGCTGGATAAAGGTCGAGACGCCGATCCGCATCGTCAGCTCGCCGCGCTGATGGAGATCGCGAATGACCTCGTAGTCGTCGGGCCAGTTCTGGAAGCCGCCGCCGCAGTCGAGCGAGCTCGTCACGCCGAGACGGTTGAGCTCGCGCATGAAGTGGCGGCTCGAGAGCCGTTGCTGCTCGCGATCAAGCTTCGGGCCGTCGTGAAGCGTCGAGTACAGGATGAGCGCGGAGGGATCCGCGAGCAGGAGCCCCGTCGCCTCGCCCGACGCGTCCCGGACGATCCGGCCTCCCGGATAGCGATTGTCGGGGAACGCTCGATCGATCCCGAGGTGGCGCAGGCACGCTCGATTGAGCAGCGCTGCGGTGTACACATGCAGCAGGAAGACGGGCGTCTCGGGCGCGATCGCATTGATCTCCTCGAGCGTCGGCAGCCGCCGCTCCTCGAACTGCGCCGGCGACCATCCGCCGACGACGCGCACCCACTGTCCGGGCGGCGTGCGCCGCACCTGCTCACGAAGCATCGCGAGCGCCTGGCGCAGGCTGCGGACGCCATCCCAGCGAAGCTCGGGGGCGTAGTTCAGCCCACCGCGCACCGTGTGGGTATGCGTGTCGTTCAGGCCGGGAATGAGCCGTCGTCCGCGGGCATCGAGCACCCGCGTCGCCGCGGTGGCCAATCGAGCGGTCTCGGCGTTCGACCCGACCGCCACGATCCGCCCGCCGCGCACGGCGATCGCCTCCGCCGACGGACGACGCGGATCGAGCGTCGTCACCTTCGCGTTCCGCACGATGAGGTCGATCGGCCCCTCCCCCGCCGTCGAGGCGATGGCCGGTCCGTCCGACTGGCAGCCGGGCATGAGCGCACCGACCGCCGCGCCGGCGCCAAGCGCCAGCAGTTGCCTTCGAGAGATCGACATGGTGTCTCCGATTGCGAGCGCGTTGGTGCCGCGTCGCTCGATGGGCCGTTCGTCCTACCGCACCGGCGGCAGAACATCCGAGAAGAGGAGCGAGATGAGCGTGGAGCCGGCGTCGGTGGACCAGTCCTGGGCGAGTTCGGCGATGACCGTGTTGGTCGCGGTGAGCACCACGCCGGCCCGCTCCATGCGCCGCTGGGCGAAGTCCTCCGACTGCTCGAAGGGGGAGCCCGACGCGTCGAGCACCGCATGCACCGCGTATCCGGCACGCACGGCGCTGATCGCCGGGAAGACGAGACAGACATCCGTCGTCACCCCCGCCATCACCAGCGTCCGGCGACCGGTGGCCTCGATCGCCGCGCGGAATCGATCGTCGGCCCAGGCGTTCACGATGCCGGCCCGCCGCACCCGCTTGGCGAAGGCGTCGGGCAGGAGCTGGGCGAGTTCAGGCATGAGCGGCCCTTGCAGGCGCTCCTCCTGCGAGCTCGTGAGCACGACCGGCATGCCCAGGGCGACGGCGGCCTTCGCGAGGGCGAGCGTGTTGCGCGCGGCCCGCTCGCGGGGGATGTTGTGGATGAGTTGCATGGTCCCGATCTGATGATCGATCAGGACGAGCGCGCTGTCGCGCGCCATTGGCAGGGACACTGTCACGGAAGGCCTCCTCGTGATCGGAATGCGAAACAGGCCGGATCGACGATGCCTCACTTCGGCTTCGCGGCGGCGCGGTGGCTGTGGTAGATCTCGGCGTACGCCGGGAAGTGTTCGACGAAGAGCTGGGCGCTCTCGCCGCCCTTCGGATTGCGCCAGTCGTAGAGCATTTCGCAGGAGAGCGCGAACCAGGTGCCGATGACGGCGCCGGCATCCTGCATGCGCATGAGCGACGCGAGTTGGGTCTGCTCGCTCATCGAGCCGGAGGCGTCACTGACGACATAGACCTCGAATCCGGCGTCGAGCGCCGAGAGCGCCGCGAAGGCGACGCAGACATCCGTCGTGATGCCGCTCATCACGATCTTGGTGCGGCCGGTCTTGCGGATCGCCTCGACGAACGCGGGGTCTTCCCAGGCGTTGATCTGGCCGTTGCGGCGGATGAACGGAGCATCCGGCAGAAGGCTCACGACCTCGGGCAGCTTCGGACCGTTGGGACCGTCCTCGGCGCTGGTCGTAATGACCGAGGGAATGCCATGGATCTTGGCGAGCTTGGCGAGGCCGACGACGAGGTTCTTGTACTCGACCGCCGGGGTGTCATTGACGAGGTTCATCAGGCCGGTCTGGTGGTCGATGAACGCAAACACGCAGTTGTCCGGGGTCCAGCGTTCGCGCTTCCCGCCCGGCGCCCAGGTCGCGGCCTTCGCCTTCGCAGTGGGGGCGGACTGGGCTGCACTTGGGGTGTGACCGCCCAGCAGGACGACGGCTGCGCCCAAGGATGCGGCGACAAGGAGGAGCGTGCGGGAGGCGTTCACGAAGGTCGTTGGCATGGTGGTCTTCCTGACTGAGGAGCGAAGTGCGTGGCGACCCGACGCGGGCCTCCTCGGTTGAAGACGACGGACCGAGGGGACAACCGACAATCGCTCTGCGAACTTTTTGCGAGAGCACCCGGTCTCTGCACGATCCGCGGATAGCATGCAACGGCCGTGTCCGATGCGATGAAGGATCCGACCGAGCCAACCGCAGCGGATGCTCGCCAGCCCGCCGCCGAGCTCATCGCGCTCGTGTACGGGGAATTGCGGGCGATCGCGGCACAGCGACTGCGAGCGCTCGGGCCCGGCGCGTCGCTGCAGCCGACCGAGCTGCTGAACGAGGCCTATCTGCGTCTGGGCAAGGATCCCGGGCGCTCGTGGGAAGGGCGCTCGCACTTCATCGGCGCTGCCGCACTCGCGATGCGCCACATCCTGGTCGATCGGGCGCGTCGAGCGCGGGCGATTCGCCGCGGCGGTGGGCAGCCACTGGTTCCGCTGGACGAGGCCGAGATCGCCACCGACCGAAACCCTGACGAGATATTGGCGATCGATGAAGCGCTCGTTCGGCTCGAGTCGGTGGATTCGAGGTCGGCTCGCGTCGTGACAATGCGTGTTTACCTTGGACTCGGCTTTCCGGAGATCGCGATGTCGCTGGGCGTCACCGAACGCACCGTCGAGCGCGACTGGGCCTTCGCCCGCCGCTGGCTCGCCAGCGAGCTGGACGCCCATGGTGCCGAGCCGCCGAGGTGATGCCCCCATGGACCAAGCCCGACGCGAGCGACTGAAGGAATCCCTGCTGATCCTCGAGGATCTCAGCGAGTCCCAACGGGAGGCCTGGATCGCGGAGCGACTTGCGGACGATCCGGCACTGGCTGCGGAGGCGGCGCGCTTGGCCGCGGTGCGGGTCGATGAACGCCTCACGCCGATGGTCGTTCCGCCGGAGGCGATGCTCCTCACGGGGTTGCTGCCGCAGCAGATCGGCCCCTTCGTCGTCGAGGGGCTCATCGCCCAGGGCGGCATGGGAAGCGTCTATCGCGCGCACCAGATCGTCCCGGTTCGCCGCCGCGCGGCCGTCAAGGTCCTGCGGGCCGAGTTCGGAGGTCCCCAGCTCGCGAGTCGCTTCGAGGATGAGCGTCGCGCCCTGGCCCGACTCGAGCACCGCAACATCGCCCGCTTCCTCGACGCCGGCACCGCCGTCGACGGACGGGCCTACATCGCGATGGAGCTGGTCGACGGTCCGCCGATCACCGAATACGCCGCGCTCCATCGCCTGACGCTCAGCCAGCGTCTTCGGCTCTTCGTGCAGGTGTGCCGCGGCGTGCAGCACGCCCACAACCGCGGCATCCTGCATCGCGACCTCAAGCCCTCGAACATCCTCGTCGCCGACGAGGACGCCCAGCCCGTGCCGAAGGTGATCGACTTCGGCGTCTCGAAGCTCGTTGCCGAGGACGCGACGCGATCGGGACAGACGATCGCCGGACAGGTGCTCGGCACGCTCGGCTACATGAGCCCCGAGCAGGCCGATCGGGGCCATCCCGATGCGGACATCCGCTCGGATGTCTACGCCCTCGGCGCGATCCTCTACGAACTGCTCACGGGCGCGTTGCCGGTCCCCTCGGAGACGCTCGCGAGCGTCCCGCTCTCCGATCTCGCGGCGGCGATCCGCGCGCATCCGCGCATGCCCCCGAGCAAGGCGGTACGGCTGTCGTCGGACGGACGCAGCGTCGAGCCCGTGCCGACGGAACTCGACTGTCTCGTTCTCAAGGCGTGCGCGCCCGATCCGGACGAGCGGTACGGATCGGCGAGCGAACTCGCAGCGGACCTCGAGCGCTATCTTGACGGGCGCCCGATCGCGGCGCGACCGCCGTCGGCGTGGTACCAGCTCCGAAAGTTCGTGGTGCGCCATCGATTCGCGGTGCTCTCCGCGACGCTCGTGCTTGCGGCGCTTCTGGTGGGCGTTTCGCTTGCGCTGCTCGGATTCAGGCGGGCCCTCATCGATCGCGAAGCCGCCGAGGCGGCGCTTCGACAGGTGAGCGCGGAGAAGGACCGCGCGGACCAGGCGCTCGCCCGCTCAGAGGAGGTCGCGACCTATCTGCGCGAGCTGCTCATGCGCGCCCATCCATCGCGACTCGGACCGCGGGCATCCTTCGAGGAGATCCTGAAGGCCGCCGCCAACGACTTCAACGGCAATCCGCCCACCGATGCGCTCGTCGCCGCCGAAGTCGCCTTCGCGCTCGCCGAGCCGCTCTACCTGATCGGCGACTACGACAGCGTCGAACGCCTGCTCGAAGGCCAGATCGATCTGCTCGATGCCCGCGACGAACCGCGGCCCCGCTCGCTCGTGACCAGCATGATGCTCCGGCTCGGATATGTCGCGAGCCGCAAGAGCCTTCCGCAGCTCGCGGCGGAGCGCTTCGAGCGTGCGGCGCGACTCGCGGACCGCGCGGACTCGGCGCACCTGCGATTCCAGGCCTCGGGTGCGCTCGCCCAGACCTACGCCGCGGGCGGCGAATACGACCGCGCCATCGCGATCCTGCGGGAGATGCTTGCATCGGAGACGGCCCAACGCGACGAGTTGCTTCGGGCCTCCGCCCTCTCCAACCTCGGCGTCGCGCTCGGGCGCAAGGGCGCTGCCGCCGAAGGGCTGCCGTTCGCCCGCGAAGGCTACGAGATCCGCGTGCGCCGCGCGCCGAAGGATTCGGTCACCCACAGCATGGGCTGGCAGTTGGGGATCTCCTACATGGAGAACGGTCAGCTCGATGACGCCGTCGAGATCATCGAGCGCACCCAAGCGGCTGCGACCGACGCGGTCGGCGCCGACCACGCCGATGTCGTGGCCGGCGTGGTGCTCCTGCATTTCGCGAAGGCCCGCCGCGGCGACGGCGCGACATCCATCCCACCGATGCGTGAGGCGATCGACCGCCAGCGACGCCTCGGCATTCCACTCCAGCAGGTCGCCCAGAGTCGCATGTATCTCGCGGGTGCGCTCGTGTATGTCGGCGAGCGCGACGCGGCGCGCGCCGAGGCGGACGACACGCTTCGGGAACTCACCCTCGCGAGCAGCGACTGCGACAAGAGCGTCGTTGCGGTCCTGCTGCAGATCGGCACCATCTTCTCGGCCGCCGGCGCAGCCGCGGAGTCCGTTCCCTATCTCGAGCGTGCCTTCCGCTGCACGGAGCGCGAGCCAGCGGTCGCGGCGTTCGCGCCGCGCATCGCCGGCGCGATCGTCTGGTCCTACCGGCGGATGCAGGATGAGGCGAATGCCGAGCGATGGCGCGAGATCGCGCGATCGCTGCGCGGCGCGGGCGCCTCGCCCCAGTGACGGGGCGAGGCGCATCCGAACCGCTCCCTGAATCAGCAGCCGCCCCACGCGCCGAGCAGGATCGCGAGATCCTCGGCGTTGATCGATCCGCTGAAGTCGAGGTCCCCCGCTCCCGGACCGCCCCACGCGCCGAGCAGGATCGCGAGGTCGCTCGCGTCGACCAGTCCGTCGGCGTTGATGTCGCCGACGCAGTCGGGGATCGACGGCCCCATCTGCTCGAGCTCGCTCGTGTCGAGGTTCCGCCAGGAATCCGTCTCGTGCAGCGCGGGATCGTGATTGCTTCGGCTCTTCGAGATGCGGAGCCGCGAGCCGATCTCCTGATTCGCGAAGGCCGAGGCGTCGCCCGCCTGCCAGCCTCCGGCGGCGGAACGCTCGTAGACCTCGACGCTCCCGCCGTCCACCGTGTACATGCGGCCGCTGTCGTCGAAATCGATGCTGGTGAGGGCACCGAAGCCGCCGAGCGACTCGGCGATTCCCACCGGCCCGCGCGGCTCAAGCGGCAGGTTGAAGGCGATCGCCTGATCGGTCGCCTCACTGGCGACCCAGAGGCGTCCGTCAACCGGACTGACGGACGCACGAAGCGCTGAACCAAGCGGCCCGAAGTTCACCGCGGAGTGGATGGGCCAGGTGCGGACCGGCGCACCGTCGAGGCCGAGCGAGCGCGGATAGCCGATGATCGAGCCGCCGAAGCCCGAGGTGCCGGGCACGACGACGAGGATGAGATCGCGCAGGTCATCGCAGGCGATCGCCCGCGGGAGTCCGGCGATCGGCGCGCTGCCGACGAAGGTCCCGTCGCTCAGACGCCGCTCGATCTGCGGGGGCGTTTGGCTCAGGCTGTAGAGATCGTCGAATCGATTCAGAACAAGCTGCGTCGCGGTCGTCATCCCGAGCGTCAGCGTCTCGTCCGCGATCGGGTCGATCTTGAGCAGTTGCGTCGCGGCGCCTGCCGCGCCGGACAGCACGAACCAGCCGATGCCATGCTCATCCTGAACGAGATCCAGGATCGGCGCGTTCGGCGCCGGATGCGGCTCCGGCAGCGGACCGAAACCGGCGGAGAGCGGCAGGTCGTTGATGACGCTCAGGTCCTTCCAGAAGACGCCGCTCTTCGGCTTGATCGCAAAGTAAAAGTCGACGAGCCGCTTCTTGCCGTCGTCGTGCGGCTCGTTGATCGCGGGCAGGAGCTTCAACACGGTGTTCACGATCGGTCCCTCGTCGGGATCGTCGGTCGTGACGAGGACCGCAAGATTCGTGATGTCCCAGACGGTCGTCGCGTAGGGCGACGGGCCGAAGATGTCGCCCTCGTCCGAGGCCGGATCGCGAACCGAGAGCGTCATGTCAAGGAACTCGCGGTCGATGCCGTTCATCGTGACGCAGTGTCCGCCTCCGCGCCGGTAGATCGTCGTGCCGCCGCTCGTCTCGCCGACCGGGCTATAGCGGCCGAAGCAGACCTCGATGATCGCACCGTTGATCGCCATCGCCGCGAGACTGTTGAAGCTCATGGCCGGAGCGTTCGGGTCGAGCGCCTTCGCAATGAAGACGAGATCGTCCTCGGCGCCTCCGTAGTATCCGAAGTCAACGAAGGCGTTATGTACATTGGTGACGCTGCCGCCACAGGGCAGATTGCCGCACTCGCCGTCGCTGCCGTCCGCGAAGCCGTCGCCGTTGCAATCGGGATCGTCGGGATCGGCGCCACCCGGCGAGATCGACGCCGCCGCACCGAGATTCTCAAGGATTTGCGTCACCGTGTAATAGTTCTCGTAGCCCGTGTACACCCCCGGCCCCGGCTCGACCTGCGGATAGCCATAGTTGGCGATGTAGATCATCATGTTCACATACGAGGTCGGCGCGCAGTAGCACGCCCCATCGTTGGGAAGTCCAACGCGCCTCTGATCCTGATCGGGCACGCCGATTCGCTTGTGATGGAAGCTGCTCGAACTGTTCCACTCGTTCACGGTGACATTCGCGACCGCGGCCGAGGCCGCAAGTCCGGCGAGGGCGATCGTGGCGGCGATGCGTCCGAACGGACGCATCGAGAGCGGTGCTGCCGGGTTCATGCGATAGCCGTGGCCGAACGGTTGACGGGTCATGCGATACTCCTCTGTTGATGGATGGGAGGCCGGGCGTCGCCCGTGTTGCGGCGCCGCACGCGGCGCCGGCTGCCTTCCTCTCCGTACGCGAGATCCAGCCACCGATAGCGCCATTTCGCAGATGACTTTCAGGTTGCCTCAGGCCGCGTCACGCAACCAACCACTCGGTCGTTGGGTCGGTCATCTGGGCGGTCACCCGATCGCCACCCCGCATCGGGCGAGGCGATCGGCGAGCGACTCGTTCGAGAGACTCGTGCCCAGCCGCTCGGCGATGAGCGGCAGCGCAAGCGGCCCAGGAGTCGAGAGTTGCCGATGGTCGATCGGCTCTGAGGCGAGACGCTCGAGGGTGCGGGCCAGGCGGCTCTCCTCGAACTGCCGATCCATCACCTCGCGGCGTGCCTGGGCCAACAGCAGATTCGCCCCGTCGAACTCGTTCAGCACCTCCCAGAGGAGCGACGCGCCGGCCTGCACCTGGCGGCCGCTCCGTTCGGCGCCCGGATAGCGCTGCAGGATGAGCCCGGCGA
This sequence comes from uncultured Isosphaeraceae bacterium, assembly GCA_964395845.1. Classification (GTDB taxonomy): domain Bacteria; phylum Planctomycetota; class Phycisphaerae; order Phycisphaerales; family SM1A02; genus JAEUIT01. Next base: position 46,361 of record CAYNCG010000009.1, read on the forward strand.
CGCGGGCGACCTCCCGAAACTGCCGGATGCCGAGTTCGCCGAGATTGACGCTCTCGAGGAGATCCTCGACGAGCCGCTCCGTCGTGAAGAGCTCCGGCGTGAGACGCTCGTGATAGGGAAACGGGTCGCGCGTCAGCAGTTCGAATCCATAGTCGCTCATCGCCACCGAGAAGGTCGTCGGACGGATGCGGGCGAGCCGCAGGGCGAGGAGCACCGCGAGCCCTTCGTGCACCAGCCGACCTTCAAAGGGATAGAGAAAGAGATGGTGTCCCTCTTCGGTGCTGCAGCGCTCAACGAGCGTCCGGCCGAGACGGGGAATGATCGACAGCGAACGCTGCGCGGCGAGGACCGCTTCGGCAGCACCCATCTCCGGCTCGCTCGGGGCTCCGCCTGCCGCCGCCTCGTCGAGCATCCTCCGCATCGAGCCGGCCAAGGCGGTCGACAGCGGAAACCGAGAGCCGGCCCAATGCGGCGTGAAAGGCGTCTGACGCTTCGCGGGGCGCACTTCAGCGGCGAGATCGCGCAGCCGCACGAACTCAAGCATGCGACCAGCAAAGAGAAATGCGTCGCCAGTGCGAAGGCGGGCGATGAAATCCTCTTCGATGGAACCGATGCGCGCACCCCCGACCCAGCGCACCGCGACGGTCGCATCCGACGCGATCGTTCCGACATTCAGCCGATGCAGTTGGGCGATGCGCCGACTCGCACAGCGATGGACGCCCTCGTCGTCGCGCACCAGCCGATGGAACTCCGGATAGGCGGCGAGCGCCCGACCGCCCGACGAGACGAGATCGAGGCACCAATCGAACTCGTCGCGGGTGAGTTCGGCGAACGCCGCGGTGGTGCGGACCTCGTCGAAGAGCTCGTCCGCCCGAAATCCGCCGCCGAGTCCGCAGGTCACGAGATGCTGGACGAGACAGTCGAGCGGACGGAGGATCGCTGGCCGCTCCTCGATGGTGCCGTTCGCAATCGCGCGCCGCGCGGCTGCGATCTCGACGAGCTCGAGAGCATGCGTCGGCACGCACAGGACACGGCACGCCGCTCCGGGTCGATGGCCCGAGCGTCCGGCGCGCTGGATGAGGCGCGCGATGCCCTTCGGCGAACCGATCTGGACGACGCGCTCGACCGGGGCGAAATCGACGCCCAGATCGAGTGACGATGTACAGACGACGATCGTGAGTCGGCCGTCCTTGAGCCGCGCCTCGATCTCCTCGCGCACCGCCCGATCGATCGATCCGTGATGAAGGGCGATGCGCTCCGCCCACTCCGGGCGACGCTTGAGGAGTTCGGCGAACCATCGCTCCGCCTGCGATCTCGTATTCGTGAAGAGAAGCGTCGGCACCGCGGGGTCGAGCCATGCGAGCAGCGCATCGAGCATCGCGAGTCCGAGGTGACCTGACCAGGGGAATCGCTCGATGCGCGAGGGAAGCAGGCTCTCGACGAGAATCGGCCGATCGACCGTCGCCCGCACGATGGTCGCGCGTCGCGCCGTCGAGCCCCCCCGCTCATCCGGTGCGGAGCGCCCCAGGAGCGTCGCCGCGGCCCGCTCCGGATCGGCGAGCGTCGCCGAGAGCCCCCAGACGCGAAGTTCCGGCGCGAAGCGACGCATGCGGGCGAGGCCGAGCTCGACCTGGACGCCGCGCTTGCTCGCCATGAGCTCGTGCCATTCGTCGACGATGACCGCCCGCAGGCCGCGGAAGATCTCGGCGGCGTTCTCGCGCGTCAGCAACAGCGACGCGGACTCGGGCGTGGTGATGAGCACCTCGGGCAGACGCCTTCGCTGCCTCGAACGCTCGCTCGCGTCGGTGTCGCCGGTCCGGGCGCCGACCGCAATCGGCAGCCCGAGCGTCTCGATCGGGAGGCGGAGCGCCTTTTCGATATCGCGACTCACCGCCCGAAGCGGCGTGATGTACAGCATGCGGAGCGTCGCAAGCTCCTCCGCGTCGCCTTTCCCCTGCCCGATCGTGCGGGCGAGTTCGGCGAGCGGTCCGCCGTACGCCGCATATGTCTTGCCGGCGCCGGTCGGCACGGTGACGAGCCCGCTCTCGCCGCGCTCGTAGGCCTGCCACGCTGCGATCTGATAGGGATAGGGCGTCCATCCGCGGCGGGCGAACAGCTCCAGCAGCGGATCCTCCGCGCCCGCGCCGGCGACGACATCGCCTGCGGACGCCTCGGCTGGCTTGGTCGAAGGGCGCTTCGTTCGAGGCTTGGCGTTGGTCACGCGACGGGACACGGCAGAAGCGTACGCGAGCGCCCCCTCAGCCGCGTCCGATCGTCACGACTCGCGAGGGGGCTCGCGCAGCGGCTGGCCACTCCGTTTCGCATAGCTTGCGCTGACCAGGACCAGAAGGATGCCGACGCCGAGGAGAATCCCGACCCGCAGGAGCGTGTTCGTCCCTCCGAGGTCGAGGATGAGCACCTTGCAGGCCACGCATCCGAGAGCGACGAGACCGACCCAGCGGAAGGCACGCTGCTCACGAATGAACCCAAGGGCGATGAGGCCGACGCCGGTGAGCCCCCAGATGAGGCTCAGCGCCGGCTGGACGAGCGCCGGATCCATCATCGCGACGAGCCGCGCGATTTCGCGCGAGACGATCGCGAGGAGGATCGCAGGCATCGCGTAGCGCACCAGATCGGCGGTTCGCTCACCGGCTGCGCCGATCCCGTTCGCGCCGATCCCGAGGAGCCAGAGGGCGGCCCACTGCGTCAGGAGGAGCACCACGCCGCTCGCGAAGCCGGCGTTCAGGAGCACCCGTCCATCGAGCGCGCCGCGGTCCGCTGACGCCGCGATGATCGTCACGATCAGCCAGCCGGCGCTCGCAGCGACCATGAGTCCGCCCCCGACCGCAACGAGCTCCTCGATCGCCCGACGCAGTCCGCGCACCAGGACGGCAAGCGCTGCCACGGAGCCGACCGCAGCCATGATCGCAGCCGCCTCGTCGTACCGAAGCCCGTCGGTCATGCGGCCTGTGCTTCGCGCTGCCAGGACGGCGCTCAACAGGACCGCGATGATCGCAGCCGTCGCTCGAGCCGTCGACACGCTCGAGCCTGATGCTCCGGGCTGGCCGGCGACGCGAACCGCTGCCGCGGCCGCACTCACGATCCACATCGCCACGATCACGCAGTCGGTAGCGAATGCGATCGGCACCGATGAGCTGATGAGCCCATCCGGCACCCACACCCTCGAAGACGATGCGACGAGTCCTGTGGTCACGATCCAAAGAAGCGAGGCGAGCGCGGTCGCTCCGAGGAGGAGCGCCGGCAGCGGTGGTCGGCGAGCCGCGCAGGCGGAGAGCGCAGCAGCGCTCGCGACGATCAGGGCCAGTGGACCGGAGAGGGCTGCGAAGCTCGTCGCGATCCAGGCGGTCAGCGCGATGATCGCTGCGAAGCCCCGGAGGAATCGGGCGTCATCGGCCGAGCGGATGGCGCACCACACGCCCGCGGCGACGGCCCCAACGAGCGCCCAGCGCTCCGGATCGAGCGAGAGCGTGCCGAGGGCGCCGAGATCCACGGCCAGCGCGATCGCAGCGCCGGGCGCAAATCCGCCGCCGCCGGTCGCTGCCATCACCACCGTGATCAGCCCCGCGAGCAGCGTGCCGATGAGCATGACGCCACAGGCGATGCCGCTTCGCGGAAGCAGCGCCCGTCGGTCCAGCTCAAGCACTGCGACCGCGATCATCGCCCAGGCGATCGAGATCGAGCCGCTCGAGAGCCACGGCACGATCGCGAGCGCGGCAAGCAGGACGGCGAGCGCCCGAAGCGTTCGCGCAAGTCCGCCCGAGGCGTCGGCAATGGCCCGTTCTTCGGCGGTCTCGCAGAGCGCCGGATCGACCGAGGGCAGCAGGAACGAAGCGGCGACCGCGAGGCCGGCCATGAGAAGAGGCGCGAAGGAGAGCGGGTTGTTCGGCGGAAGGAGCGCCGCGATGACGGGCACCGTGATGGACGCCGCGGCGATCGAAGCCAGCGTGACGAGGGCGGCGTTGCCGTGGGAAGACAGGCCGCGCGACGCAGCGCGATGCGCGGCGGCGACGATCATCACCCACCATCCGACACAGAAGATCACCACGAGCATCGGCTCGGTCCACGCCCGCCCGACCACCCAGATCGCCCCGAAGAAACAGTGTGGAATCAGGGCGATGAAGCGGAGCGGATGAAATCGCTCGTGACGGAGGATCGCCGGCACGAGCGCCGTCGCGAGGCAGAGCGTCAGATGCACTGCGATCTGCGTCGGCGTGGCGGTGCGATAGCCATCGGCGAAGGCCGGTGCGCCGTAGCCGCCGATGATGGCGATGACGGCAAGCGCCAGCGAGTCGAAGCGCAGCGTGGCAACGCAGCCGACGATGGTTCCGAGCGAGATCAGGAGGAGCGCGAGCTCCGGATGTCGGATGACGCCCGTCGTGACGCCGATCGTCGTCGCGATCGAGAGCCCGGCGACGCCCGCGGCACCGGCCCCAACCGCGGCCGCGGAACCGGAGCGTCGGCGAATCACCTCGGCGAGCACGAGGAAACCGACCGCGAGGAGATAGCCAATCGCGAGCCGCCCCTCAGGCCCGAGGACGCGGAACCATCCTTGGCGATAGGCAAGGTGGCCGAAGATCCCGAGTGCGACGATGACGACGATCGCGCCGAGCCACGCAAGCAGCCTCCCGCCGACGAATCGCTCGGCGTCCGCCAACGATCGCGGGTCCGGTCGCGGAGGCGGCGGCGGCACGACGCGCGCCCCGATCGGCTGGAGCCCACCAGCAGCAACGGGCGGGGCAACGGGCGGCGCAGTCGGCGGGGCAGTCGGCGGGGCAACTGGCGGAGCGGTTGGGGGAGCGGCTGGTGGAGCCGCAGGTTCGGGCTCCCCCTCAGCCGCCTCGGCGGACCGCAGTGCCGCGCGCAGCTCATCGAGCTGCCGCTCACACTCGGCGATCCGCCGACGAATGATGTCCGACTCGCGCGGCTGATCCATGCGGAGCGAAAGCCTACCACTTGTCGGCGCGGACGGGCACTACGCCTGAGCCGTGCCGACCGCGTGGGCGAGACCGTTCGCCGCCTGCTCCGGGTGACTCCTTCGATGCCCGAGCATCCGCTTGAAGTGCTCGTCCTTCCAGCTTTCCGGATAGTCCGGATCGTCGATCGCGAGCGCTTCCTTCGTCGGCATCAGCGGACGGAAGGTGTCACACATGACGGCAAGCTCGTCCGTGTGCGTCTTGCCGATCGACTGCTCGATCGTCCCCGGGTGCGGGCCGTGCGGGATGCCGAGCGGATGAAGCGAAATCGATCCGACGCCGATGCCGCGGCGTGCCTTGTACTCGCCCTGCACATAGTACATGACCTCATCCGAATCGATGTTCGAATGGTTGTAGGGAATCGGGATCGCCTTCGGATGGAAGTCGAGCGGCCGCGGGCAGAACGCGCAGATCACGAAGTTGTGGGCCTCGAAGACCTGATGGATCGGCGGCGGCAGGTGGACCATGCCGACGATCGGCTGGAACTCGTCGGCATTGAAGCAATAGGGGTAGTAGCAGCCGTCCCAACCGACGACATCGAGCGGGTGATAGTCGAAGTCGTAGCGGTGCATCCGATTGAGGGCCTTGATCCGCATCTCGAAGCTGCCGCGATCCTCGGGGTTCGGGCAGTGGCAGAGCGGCTCCTGCGGCACGCGGAGATCGCGCTCGCAGTAGGGCGCGTCCTCGAGGAACTGCGCCGTCTTCTTCGAGATGTAGCGTGGCGGCGGCAGGATGTGCGAACCGTTGACCGCCTCGAAGCAGATGAACTTGCCGAGGGGCATCTCCTCGCGCGTCGCGTTCGCCGGCCGATCGTCGTCGGCGAGCGGATCGAACTCCATCGCGTAGATCGTCCCGCGCGGGATCACGATGAAGTCGCGCGGCCCGAAGCGCAGCGTGCCGAACATCGTGCGGACGACGCCCGAGCCGAAGTGAACGAAGAGGCACTCGTCGCCCTGGGCGTTCTTGAAGTGATAGTCCATGCCGTGCGCCGGCTGGCAGAGCGACATCTCGACATCGGCGTTGCCGAGGAGCACCCGTCGCCCCGAGACCGGATCGCCCTTCGCGGTCATCTTCCAGGAGAGCATGTGACGCATGCGCAGCACATCCGTCTCGACATACTCCGGCGTCGTCGCATGCATCGCCTTCCAACCGGAGACCTGCGTCGGCGGATGCATGTGATAGAGCGTGCTGGTCGGCCCGACGAATCCCTCGGTGCCGAAGACCTCCTCGCTATACAGCGCCCCGTCGGGCCGACGGAACTGGACATGACGCTTGTTGGGAATGGATCCGCGTTGGATGTAGTACGGCATGGATGAGTCTCTCTAGACAGCGGCAAGAGAACCACAGAGGCACAGAGGGCACAGAGAAGGCAAAGAAGGAGTCCGGTTGCGCGCGCTGATGGAGACGGCCGGTGCCGGAGGGACTCGCGGATCGCAAACGCTGGGCAAGGCGGGAAGACTCGACCCAAGTCAATTCCATCCTGTGCCGGCAATTGTTTGCGACGAATTCACTTTTTCATTGGCTTCTCTGTGCACCCTCTGTGCCCTCTGTGCCTCTGTGGTTCTCTGGATGATTTGCGCAGAATCCTGTGGTTCTCAGGCCTCATTCACAGGTTGCCGCGGCGGGCCTGTTCGAGTTCGAGGCTCTCGAAGAGCGCCTTGAAGTTGCCCTTGCCGAAGCTCTGCGAGCCGCGGCGGCAGATGATCTCGATGAACAGCGTGGGACGGTCCTGCAGCGGCATCGTGAAGAGCTGGAGGAGATAGCCCTCGTCGTCGGCGTCCACCAGGATGCCGAGGTCGCGGATGCGCTGGTGGTCCTCGCTGACATGAGCGCCCATCTCACCCTCGACGCGGTCCCAGACCTTTTCGTAGTAGGTGTCGGGCAGACGGAGGAAATCGACGCCGCGGCGGCGGAGCTCGGCGACCGTCGCGAGGGCGTCGTTGCAGCGGAAGGCCATGTGCTGCACGCCCGGCACGTTCTCGGTGAAGTCGAGGTATTCCTGCACCTGACTCTTGCGCTTGCCCTCGGCGGGCTCGTTGATCGGGATCTTGATGAGTCCGGAGCCCGAGTCCATGACCTTCGACATGAGGGCCGAGTACTCGGTCGAGATGTCCTTGTCGTCGAAGTGCTTGAAGAGCGAAAAGCCGAGCACATCCGCGTACCACTGCACCCACTTGTTCATGCCGCCGAGTCCGACATTGCCGACGCAGTGGTCGAGGCACTCGAGGCCGCAGGGGTTCTTCGCGTTGTATTCGTTCGGAGCGAAGCTCTTCACCTTCGCATACTGCGGAAGGAACGCGCCGCCGGCCTTCAGCCTGCCGAGCTCGTAGCCGCCGCGCCGCGAGACGAAGGTGTGCACGCAGCGGCCGAAGGTCTTGATCGCGGCGCGGGTCACCATGCCGGTTCCGTCGCTCTCCTCGATCGGCTCGTGATGGGACTGCGCCCCGTTGCGGAGCGCCTGTTCCCACGCCTTCGTCGCATCCTGCACGGTGAAGGCGATGTCGCTCACGCCGTCGCCATAGTGGGCCACATCGTGGCAGGCCGGATGGTTCGCGTGCAGGCCGGTCGTGAGGAGCAGCCGGATGTTGCCCTGCCGCAGGAGGTACGACGCCTCGTCGCGCGAGCCGGTGGTCAGGTCGCGATACTGATCGACGGTGAATCCGTAGGCGTGCGCATAGAAGAACGCCGCCTGCTTCGCGTTGCCGACATGCATGCGGACATGGTCCACATCGGCGAGGGCGAGCGGATCGACGGAGCGGAACGGAGCGGTGAGCGGAAGTGCGGTGGTCATGGCGTCCGGACCTCGTGGGGGAAAAACGCGGAGGGGCGTCGTCTGGGCGACTCAGCGGGCCGCGACGAGTTCGCTGGCTGCGTCTTCGCGGACGCGCGCGGCATAGCTCCGCATCGCGTCGCGCAACTGGGCGAAGGAATCGAGCACGAAGAGAATCGGCTGGTAGTGATCGATCTCGAAGGCCGTGTCGCAGACCTCGTCGAGATCGAAGGGCCGCCGATCCACCTCGGGTGAGGTGAGGCAGTGGCGCGACTCGCCGGGCGAGCTGATGAGGCCTGCGCCGTAGACCTTGATGCGGCCTTCCTCGCGGATGAGACCGAACTCGACGGTGAACCAGAAGAGGCGAGCGAGCCGCTCGGTGTGTTCGGCGTCCGCGACGAGCGCGGCGCTGCCATATTCCTGCAGGAAGTCCGCGAAGGCCGGATCGGCGTGCAGCGGCACATGGCCGAAGACATCATGGAAGATGTCCGGCTCGGGCAGATACTCGAGCCGATCCTTCGGGCGGATGACGACCGTCGTCGGAAACTCGCGCCGCGAGAGACAGGCGAAGAAGGGACGCGCCGCGACATAGCCTGGCACCGCCCGCGACTGCCAACCCGTGAGGCGCCGAAGGTTGCCGTTGATCGTCGTGAGATCGGGAATCGCGTCGGGGCCGAGACCGATGGCCCGTGCCCCGCCGAGCCAGACGCGGCTCGCGTTGGCCTGCAGATGGTCGGCCTGGCGGCGGTAGAGCTCGCGCCAGACCTCCTGGTCGTCGTCGCTGTAGCCGGCGTACTGCTGCTCGATGTACAGACCGGAGGGGTCGTCGTAGCCGGGTTCGCCGAAGTGCTCGGCGTAGGCGGCCGCGGTCCGCGCCTGCTCGCCGTCGATCATCGCGTGGTTCAGGCTGTAGGCCTGCTTCGCGTCGGCCCGCTGGGGCTCGGTCGCCGTCGCCTTCGACTTGCCGCAACAGCCACAACCGGTGCAGACCCGCTCCTCAAGCTGCTGGAGCGGGTGGTTGCCAGCCTGCGGGTGATCGTGGTCATGGTCGTGGTCGTCGTGATGGTGGTCATCAGGCCCGTGGGCCCGGCGCGATGTGCACATGCGAAACGCCTCCGTGCGGCACCACCCCTCCCCCGAGAAACCCCTGGTCGCGACCACGCGATGGGGGTCAATCGCTCGAAGCGGGTGTCGGCGGCACTATGCCCCAGCCTTCGGCAGAAATCAAGAGCCATGTATCCAAGTTTCGTCAATAACCCCTTTGCCTCCGCCATACAGGCCCCCCGCCGGTGGCGGCGGAGGCGGATCCGTAGACTCCGCCCCATGCGTGCGTGGGCTTCCGCGTCTCTCATTGCCCGTCTCGCCGGCGTCCGGGCCTCGCTGCTGCCGATCCTGCTGGTGGCGGCCTTGGCCCTCCCCGCCGGACTGGTCAACCCGGTTCGGGCGGAGGCGGGACGAGCCGCGGTCATCGTCCATCCCCCGTCGCTCACCGAGGCAGCCGCCGCGTGGGCCGACTACCGGCGCTCGCAGGATTGGGACATCACGCTCATCGCGGTCGAGCCAGGCGAGACGGCCGAGTCGCTCCGACGGCGCATCCACGCGGTCTTCGAGGATCGCCCGATGGCGAGCGAGACCCGCGCTGCCCTTCTCCTGGGCGACATCGCCGGATCGGCGGACGACCCCGAGCCGGCGCGCGGCAACGGCGTTCCGACCTTCCGCTTCCCACAGGAGGAACCCGCGCTCCTGCGGGGCGGTGAGCCCTTCTTCCCGAGCGACCATCCCTTCGCGCTTCCGCCGAACGCTCCACCACGCGTGGCCCTCGACGCCGCGATCGGGCTCGGCCGCGTGCCGGTGACCACGAACGCCGAAGCGCTCGCCGTGCTCGAGAAGATCAAGCGCTACGAGGCCCTGCCCGCCACCGGCCTCTGGCGGCGGCGCATGACCTATGTGGCGGGCGAGGGGCGCTTCGGCCCCTTCGATCGCCTGCTCGAGTCGCTCTTCATCCGCTTCGCCGACGAGGTCCTCCCCGCCGCCTTCGACCTCACGATGACCTACGCGAAGCCGGGGTCACCATGGTGTCCGCCACCGTCGAAAGTCGAGCAGATCACGCTGCTTCGGCTGACCGAAGGCTCGCTCCTCTTCACCTATCTCGGCCACGGCCACGCGCAGGGGCTCGACTCGATGCGCGTCGGCGGCCGCCGCTTCCCGATTCTCCGCGACGACGCCCTGAAGGATCTGCCCGCGAACGATCGGTTCCCGATCGCGCTTCTCGCCTGCTGCTCGACCGGCTGGTTCGATCTCGCGCCGAAGGAGGGACGCGAACGGAAATCCCTTGCGGAATCGATGCTGCTCGCCGCCCACGGCCCGATCGCGGTCGTCGCCGGGACGCGACCGACGCATCCCTACGGCAACGCCGTCATCCAGAAGGAGCTGACCCGCATGCTCGTCACGATGCGCGGCGCGACGCTGGGGGAGATCGATCGAGCGACGCGCATCGAGATGATGCGCCTCGATGAGCAGGACCGCACGCTCGACACGATCGTGCGACCGGTGGCGCTCATGACCGACTGGACGCTCTCGCTCGCGGCGCTCCGGCTCATGCATGTCCGCATGTATGTCCTCTTCGGCGATCCGATGCTTCGCGTGATCGATCATGGCGAAGCGATCGAGCGCATCGCCTTGCGTTCCCTGGGCAACCACACGCTGCTTGAGCTGCGCGTGAGCGAAGGGACCATCCGAACGATCGAAGTCATCGGCGAAGTCGCTCGCCAGACGCCCCCCGAGCGGCCCGACGGCGCTCCCCTGCCCGATGCGTTCGCGCCCCTCGATGTGATCGAACGCGACGCCCGCGAGCGATATCCGCTGGCGAATGTGCGACGCAGGCTCGATGTGGGTGTCCCCGCGGGCGCACCGCATTCGTTCTGGCCGCGGCCCTGGTTCCGCCCCTGGGGCTTGCCTTTCGCATGGCCCTCTGCACGGTGGGCCGTGTCGCGCGAGACCGCCATTGCCTTCAGCGCCCAAGCCTTTCGGGGCATCGACCTGCTGCGCATCCGTGTCACCGGCGTCCGCGCGGACGGCAGCGGCTTCGAGGCCTTCGGCGGCCTGCGCATCGCCGATCACAAGGCGCCGGACGGCGGCGACGCGCCGAGCGCTCGGACGACGCCGGCGAGCGCCGATTCGGAGGGCGATGTCACGAAGAAGACGAAGCCGTCACGCCGCCAGCAGTAGATCGGCCGCGACGGCCGCTCAGCATCGCTGCGCTCATCGACGAGCTGGAGGGTCGTGCCTTCGGGAATCGCGAGTGCGCCGCGGTCCTCGCCCCGATCTTCCTGGATGTGGAGACTCAGCACGCTTCCTTCGCCTTCGCCTCCATCAGGCGGCGCGCGAAACACGAGCCGCGCCGAGCGGCCGCGCCCCGGCACGGCGCAGCGGCCGGCGCCGAGCAGGACGAAGCCGCGCGCCTCGAGTTCACCGAGGTCGGGTGAACCGCCGAGGATGCCCGCGAGCGCCTGCGGCACCTTGTCCATCGCGGTCGTCGTCAGATAGGTTCCGACGAGTTCCGCGTGCACTTCGCATGTGTGCTGATGCTGATCGATGAAGCGAATCAGCTCCGTTCGATAGCCATTGCGGTCGGCCACCGGCGCGGGCGCGAGGAAGTGGACCGCCAGGATCGTCCCGCCGATGGCGGCGATCGCGACGAGCGCCGCCATCGCCAGCATGCGGATCCGTCCGCCGGACGGGCCGACACGGCCGACGATCGCCGGGCGATCGTCGTCGCGCGCATCCGATCGGGCGCGGACCGCCGCGACCCGGGCAGCGAGCCGTGCGGCGATCGCGGCGGGAACGGGCTCCTTCGCAAGCTCGGCGAGTTCGCGGCGCAGCCGTCGCTCCGCCTCGATGACCGCGCGGTCGTCCGGGTGCCGCTGAAGATGGCCCTCAAGCTGTGCGGCATCGGCCGCGTCGAGCTCGCCATCGGCCGCGGCGCGAAGGAGTCGCGTGCGGTCACTCACGGCCTCAGGCGGTTCCTGCTCGTGCTGGTCGATCGGCCTCTCGCTCATCGGGTTCCCTCTCCTTCTCGTTCCCGCTCGCCGGATCGATGCTGCCCAAGCGCCAGGCCGGCACTTGCAAGCTGCGGCGCCAGCCGCTCGTCAGCCGCCAACACGCGAGAGGCAAACGCCCGGGCCCGATGCAGCCGACTCATGACCGTCCCGATCGGAATCGCCAGCGCCTCGGCGATCTCGCGATACTTGAGTCCCTCGACCGCCCAGAACCAGAGCACCTCGCGCAGCTCCTCGCTCATGCCCGCGAGGGCTTCGTGCAGTCGCGACGAGGCGAGCGACCAGTCGATGCCCGCGGCCTCCCCGGCCGCGAGCGTCTCGGCATCGCCGCGGGACGCGCGCTCGGTGGCGATGCGGGCGACGGCCCGTTCGCCGATCCGCTCGCGCTCGCCTCGGCTGTAGAAGCTCGTTCGTGCGATGGTCATGAGCCACGCTCGCATGCCGCCGCCGCGCGCCGAGAATCCATGGATTGACTCCGGCCGGAACGCCCGCGCGTACACCTCCTGGACAAGGTCCTCAGCCCGCTCGGCATCCCTCGTGAGAAACCGGGCGAAGCGGAAGACCGCGTCGAGCTCGGCCAACGCCAGACGCTCGAACTCCTCGCGGTGCATGCGGCTGCCTCGGAAACGGCGGGGCCCCGCAGCCTATTCCCGAGCGGCGTGAAATCCTCGCGCCGAGCATCCGCCCATCCGCCCGATGAAGGGAGGCGCCGGTACACTCCCCCTCTTGCGCGCCGATCGGGAACCAACCTCCTCAGACGAACCGATTCCGACGCCCGGGACCCGCTCGGTGCCTGAGTCGGCGGCTGGCTCGAGAGCGGATCTCGACCAGGTCAGCTTCGACGCCGAGGCCTCGCGCGGGCCCGGGGACGATGGCGTCATCCGCGCCGGCAAGCTCGCCGGCAAGAGCATGTGGGCGGCGATCTGGATCGTCGCCCTCCCGGTGCTCCTCCAGCAGCTCATGCAGGCCTGCGTCGGCATGGTCGACAAGCTGCTCGCCGGCCGACTCCCGAAGGAGATCATCGTCGACGCGCTCGACGGCATCGGTCTCGGGACCTTCGTCGGCTGGTTCATCATGATCGCGATGAGCGGCCTCGGCGTCGGCGGGCAGGTCATCATCGCCCGAGCGATGGGAAGCGGCGATCGGCGCGAGGCGGGCTCCGCGCTCGGCCACTCGATCGCCCTCTCCGTTCTCTGGGGCGTCGTCGTCGGCGTCATCCTCTGGTTCGTGGCCGCGCCGCTCGCGAGCCTTGCCGGACTCAACGAGGGCGCCACCGCGGCATGCCAGACCTATGTCCGCACCATCGCCGTCGCCATGCCCTTCTGCGGCCTGATGTCTGTCGGCACGATGTGCCTCCACGGTGCCGGCGAGGCGACGAAGCCGCTCCAGATTTCGGTGCTGGTGAATGTGGTCAATGTCGTCGGCTCCTGGCTCATCTCCGGCGTCGACCTGCAAGCCGGCTCGCTCACCATCGCCCATCCGATCGGCCATGACGCCTCCCAGTGGGGCGTCTTCGGCATCGCCGCGGGCACGACCCTCTGCTACCTCGTCGGCGGCATCGCCACGCTCATCGTCCTCATGCGCGGCGTGAAGGACCTGCGTCTTGAGCTGCCCGCGATGCGCATCGGCGCGTCCATGAGCTGGCGCATCGTGCGCGTCGGCGTCCCCAACTTCTTCGAGGGGATGGCGATGTGGGCGGTGCAGCTCTTCGTCATGCAGTTCATCGGGATCGCCTCGGCCGCCCGCGAGGCCCAGGGCCTCTCCGGCGGCGGCCTCGTCGGCGCCCACACCATCGCCGTGCAATGGGAGTCCTTCTCCTTCCTTCCCGGCTTCGCGATGGGCACCGCCGCCGGTGCGGTCGCGGGGCAGTACCTCGGCGCGGGCAATGTCCGCCTCGCCCGCCGGGCGATCTGGGCCTGCACCTGGGTCGGCATGGCGATCATGGGATCGCTCGGCATCATCTTCATGACCGCGGGCGAGTTCCTCACCGCGCTCATCTCGCGCGAGGCGGTCCATCTCGAGACCGTCCCGCAGTGCCTCTTCATCTGCGGGCTCGTGCAGGTCTTCTTCGCCCTCGCGATGGTCGTGCGCAACGGCCTCCGCGGCGTGGGCGACACGATGTGGATCCTGTGGATCACGATCTTCAGTTGCTACGGAATCCGTCTCCCGCTCGCCTATCTCTTCGGCGTCCATCTGGAGATGGGCCTCGCCGGCATCTGGATCGGACTCTGCGTCGAGCTCGTGACCCGCGGTCTCTTCTTCCTCGCCCGCTTCGTCTGGGGAGACTGGGCGAAGGTCAAGGTGTAGCCGGCGAGACCGGCGGCGCGGGTGTCGCGAGCAGATCCGGCAACGCATCCGGCGGAGGAAGCGGCGGAAGGCCAAGCGTCGCGCGGCGGGTGTTCTCGGCGTCGATCGTGGCCTGCAGTTCCCGCGCGGCGCAGTGGGTCACGCGCTCGGCGGTGACCATGCGATACGCGATCGTGCCCGCGTTCGCTGGGCCGCGCACCTCAACCATCGCGAGGATCGCCCGCGGGTCGCCGTCCGCGATCGGGTAGTAGAAAACGACGGATCCGAGCCGGAAGGGCGCGCTCGTCGGAATCCGCTGGAGCAGCGCCGCGCGCTCGGCGTCGAAGAGCGTGCCGTCGTCGAAGAACGCGGCGTCGGCGGTCAACCGCCCGATGCCGCCGTTGCGACCGCCGATCTCACGCAGGAGCTCCGTCAGGCCGATCGCGTCGGAGCGGAACGGATCGAGCGGCGTTGCGGGCCACGCACCGTTGCTCGAACGCCACGCGCCGAGCCCGAGCCCGACCGGGTTTTGGTTCGGGCCCCGCATCAGCGCTGTCCAGATCCCCGGGGGCAATCCGAAGACCCGTGGAGCGGCGAGCGCCACCCCACACATGACCACGCTCATGGCCACAATCGAGGCGACCCGCGCGCCGACCATCGACCACATCGCGCGCCGCGTCGAGACCCCGTAGGTTTCGCGCAGCATCGTGCCGATCACATAGATCGACCACCCGAACCAACCGAAGGCGATGAGGAAGCCAAGGCATGGCACATTCTGCAGCGAGAGGAGAGCGAGGCCAGCGCCGGTGCCGTAGAGATAGACCTGCGAGCCGCGGCGATAGTCGACGCGTCCGGCACGCGTGCCGGCGTTCCGCAACAGCAGATGGGCGAGGGTCGACTCCACGACGAAGGACACGATCGAGAGCCCGACGCCGAAGGCCATCCCCTGCAGGAACTGCCTGGCGACGCTGACCGTGCCGAACGGGTTCGCGGCGTTCGGGAGAAATGTCGTGAGAACGCCCGTGAAGAGGCCCACGAGGCACGCCTGTGCGAGCAGATTCAACGCCACCGAGAACACGACGCCGATCCCGAAGAACCCGGCGGCCGGTCCGAGCGGCGCCGCAAGCGGAAGCGAACGGCCGAACTGCACCGGATGGAGGAGCACCTCGCGCAGCGCCCACAGATACTCGCGGATCCCGCGCCGCTCGAGCCAGCGATTCGCGAACTCGCTTGGCGCTCCCGCCGCGTCGATCGCCTGCTCGACCGGTGCGACCACCATCTCGTCCATGTCGATCGCGCGCGAGCAGCTCACGCAGGTGAATCGCCGCGGCTCGAGATGCCCCTCGGGCGATGTGCCGAAGTAGCCCGCCGAGCAGTGCGGGCAGAGGAACCGCACGCTCCCGCGCTCGAAGCTCCGCTCCGATGGCGTGAAGGGCGTTCCGCAGTCGGGACAGCGGCGATCACGCACATTCCACAGCGGATAGTCGCACTGAAGGCATCGCATGGCGCGTCAGCTTTCTCCCGTGGGAATCGACGGGTCGACCACTGCGGGCGCATCGGCCGGCAGGAACGCATCGGTCAGATCCGCGAGATCGACGACGGCATCTGGATCCACGAGCATTCCGCCTGGGATCATTTGAAGGAGCACGGTCTGCTGGAAGCGAATGCCCCGAGCATCGGTGCGATGGACTCCGAAAGCGGTTGCCGCCACATAGACGCCCGGCGATTCACGCCAGATCGCCCGCCACTCCACGGTCGAGTAGTCCTCGCCGTCCACGCGGTCGTAGACGATGAGGGAACCGATGCGATAGGGTCCGGTGCCGGCGGGGAGCTTTGCCCGCGCTGCCATCGCAAGCTCCTTGAGCTTCTCACGGGAGTCCGTCTCCTCTCCGGTGATCGACCCGACATCGATGCCTCCGATGGTCACGGTGCGCCGTCCTCCCTCGGTGATGAGGTCACGCAGCGTCGCCCACTCGATCTCCTCATCGACCGCAGCGTCGAGCACGGTGCGTCCGGAGCCGGCTGAACTCATCGCAATCTCGTCGGCCGTGGGCGAGACGATCGGCGTGGCGTTCGGCGGCATGATGAAGCCGCCACCGCCGCCGACCGGTCCGCCGGCCAGGAAGCCGGGCATGAGCCAGAAGAAGACGAACGCCAACCAGCCACCGCAGAGCGCGAGCAGGACGCCGATCGGCGTGAAGACGATGGCGAAGGCGCGACCGCCGGTCGTGCGATGGACATGCTTGACGAGGATCGTCGCGATGACGATCGACCAGACCCCGGCCACTGGCGTGAAGGCGCATGCGGCCCAGTCGACCGCGGCGGGAATCGTGATCATCGAGGTCGCACCGCTCGTGAAGAGCCCGATGCGAATCGTGGCCGAGAGCGAGGCCCGACGCGGCGCGAGCATCATCGCGACGAGATGCTGGACGAGCGCGAAGATGAGAACGGCGATCGCCGCGCCGACGAATCCGGCGGCCGCTCCGGCGAGCTCCTCGCCGATCGTCGCGGCGGACAGCGGCGGCTGCCAGCCGAACGCCACATTCGGGAACGCCCAGAGCGCCAGGATGGAGAGGATCGCCGAAGCGATCGCCGTGATCGCCCACGCGATCGCCGCGAAGAGCCACGCGGGACCGGTCGGTGCCTCGCGCCGCATCGATTTCGCAAAAACCGTCGGCTTCGTCAGGATCTGCCCGACCGTCTTCAGGAAGCGCCACTCGACCTGCTGCTCGCGACTCGTCCAGATGTTCGGCAGCAGCAGTTCGCTATCGATGTTCTGGCCTTCGCCCGGAAGGAGCACCATCTCGTCCATGGTCACCGGCCGATGGCAGCCGACGCACTCGAACGCCGCCGGAATCAGGTGGCCCTTCTCGGAGGTTCCGTAGTACCCCGTGCTGCAATGCGGACATTCGAAGCGAACGGCGTTCGGGGGGAACTCGAATTCGCTCGGTCGGAAGGGCGTGCCGCACTCGGGGCATTCCCGCGCTTTGACCGTCCAGAGAAGGTAGTCGCAGTTCTGGCAGCGCACGCGGGTACTCCTCTTCGCTCACGGTGTGATCAGTCGGCGGGCACCCGTGGGGGTGCAGATGGGGGCGCGGCTGGCGCATCGGGCGGCACCGGCGCTGACTCGCTCGCGGCGGGGACGCCCGAATCGCCGTCGGGCTTCGGCCGCTGCTGCATCATGGTGACGAGAAGATCCGGTGGCAGCGCCTCCGGATTCCGAAAATCGGGCAGCGCCGGCTCGCCCGCTTCGCCCCGACGCTTGTTTTCGGCGGCGAGATGCTCGGCGAAGGCGTCGCGGTCGATGTTGACGGCGCTGCGTCGCCGGACCAGGAGGAACCGGGCGTCCTCCGCGGTGGGCACCGCCGGAAGCACGACGGCCAGCCACGAGACCGAGCGCGTTCCGGTGTTCCGATGGACGAAGATCGCGCGCCCGAGGCGATAGGGCTGGCCTTCCGCGGGAAGGAGCGCCGCAAGCTGTTCATGACGCGTGCGGAGTTCGTCGGGTGAGAGGGCAAAGAACGCGTCGCGCGAGAGTCCGAGCGCGCCCGAGGTCCCGCCGGGGGCGACGAGCTCGAGGAACTCGCCGATCGGCATGTCGCCGGCGGCCATCGCCTCGAAGGGGGTCGCATACGCGCTGCCGCCGTCGAAGAATGCGTCTTCATCGAGCGTCGAGGCGAAGATCGGACTGAATGTCATCGCGCCGCCGCCGAAGGCGATGCCGCCGTTCGCCGCGCTGATCACGGCGGCGGTGCCTGCCGAGAGGGCCAGCGAGACCGCCCAGGTGATGGCGGCGAGAATCGAGGCCGTCACCGCCTTGGCGGTCGTCGTCCGGTGCACTTCGCGCAGCATCGCCGACATCGAGACGCACCACCAGATCGGGGCGATCAGCGAGACGCAGGGGCAGACGACGACCAGATTGAGGGCGTTGGCGCCGCCGTTCGAGAAGAGGATCGCGGGCATCGATCGCCCGAGCGTGCCGCGCGTGCCGCCGAAGATCCAGAGGAAGCCGTGGGCGACGAGTCCGGCGATGAGCCCGGCGACGATCGAGAAGACGATGTTGACGAGGGCGAGCGCGACCTGGGTCAGCACATAGGGTCCCGCCCCCGCGACGGTGCCGGAGAAGAAGGCCGCGAGAACCAGACCAAGCAGGACGAAGAAGAGGCCGATGAGCGCACCGAAGCTCGCGGTGATGCCGGCGAAGAGCACGCTCTCACCGACCGGCGTCGTGCGGGGCAGGCCGCGAATGAAGGCGGTCGGGGCGCCGAGCACCCACATCACGGACTTCAGCCAGGCCCGCAGCAGCCCGATCCGCTCGCGCTGCGTCCACGGATTGGGTTGGGGCCCGGTCTGCGCCTCGTCGACGCCCGGTGCCGGCTCGAGCGCCATCTCGTCCATCGTGATCGCGCGGCCGCAGCCGACGCAATCGAACGCGGCGGGCTCGAGGTGACCTTCACCGCCCCCGTCCCCAGACTGGTCCGGCCCCCCCGCGCGCCCCGTGCCGTAGTAGCCCTCACGGCAATGGGGACATCGGAAGAGCACCGTGCCCGGGCGAAACGAATAGTCCGAGGGAGCGAACGCCTCGCCGCATTCAGGGCACGCGCGTCCCGTGGTTCGCCAGAGGGGATACTCGCAGTTTCTGCATCGCACGAAGAGTCCCCCCTTTCCGGCGCGGTGCGCGCCTCATCGAACCGCGGCCGATGGCGTCGCTCAGTCCTCCGGAGCGTTCTTGGCGACGCGGGCACGGAATTCCGCGACCAGCGACTTCGTGAGCGGGCCGACCGCGCCCGATCCGATCACCACATCGTCGACCTGGCTCACGCCGATGATCTCCGCGGCGCTGCCGGTGAGGAAGATCTCGTCGCAGGCGAGGAGTTCCGGCAGCCGCATCATCCGCTCCTCGATCCGGAAGCCGAGCGCCGGGCCGAGCACCTCGATGACGAAACGCCGCGTGATGCCCTTCAGGATGCCTGCGCTCGTCGGCGGCGTGATGATCGTCTTGACGCCCGCTCGGGTGTGGATGCCGAAGATGTTGTCGCCGGTGCACTCCGAGACGAACCCTTCGGTGTTGAGCATGATCGCCTCGAGGACATCGGCGTCGATGGCCTCCAGCTTCGCCAGGATGTTGTTGAGATAGTTGAGGCTCTTGATCGAGGGATCGAGGCAGGCAATCGGAATCCGCGGCCGCTTCGCCACGATGATCCGCATGCCCTTCTCGTACAGCTCCTCGGGATAGAGCTGGATGTGGTCGGCGATGCAGAAGACGCAGGCCTTCGGGCACTTCCGCGGGTCGAGCCCGAGCGTGCCGGCGCCGCGGGTCACGACGAGCCGGATGTAGGCGTCCGAGAGGCCGTTCACCGCGACGGTTTCGCGCATCGCGGCGGCGATCGCCTCCTTCGAGAAGGGAATCTCGAGGCGGATCGCCTTCGCCGACTCCCAGAGCCGCTCGATGTGCTGCCCCATCTTGAAGATGCGGCCGCCGTAGACCCGGATGCCCTCGAAGACGCCGTCGCCGTAGAGGAGACCATGGTCGTACACCGAGACCGTGGCCTCGTTCTTCGGCACCAGCTTCCCGTCGATCCAGATCTTCAGCATCGTGACTCCTCAATCTCCGACCGCCGGGGTGCTCGGGCTGCCGCTGCAGACCCCGCCCGGCGGGCCGCGGAGTGTAACCCACGATCCCCCCCCGCCCGCCCTGCGCCGGAGCCCGCTCGTCGCCGGGACGGGGACCGCCCGCGGCTCAGCGCGCGAGGAACCGTTCGACCGCGTCCATGAGGGGATTGTCACCCGGCGCGAGGCTGACGCTCGCGAGGCGACGAACCGGGTCCGGCGCGTCGGCGGTGGCGGCCGAAAATCCCGCCCAATCGGCGAGTCCGAGGTCATCGAGCACGCCGACGATCGCCATCACTTCCTCCCGACGGGCGCCGAGCAGCCGGGCGATGCGCTGGCACGCGACGGCCCGGTCAACGAGCGGCGCAGCGACGATGAGGCGGGTCGCGCCGCGGGCGACCATGGCGATCTTGCGTTCCCGCCAGAACGGCCCCTCGATCGCCGCTCGGGCGCGGGCCACCGCCTCTGGGGTCCCCACGATGTGCATGCGGGCGACGGGCTTCGGCGGCGTCTCGTTCGCCCCGAGCCGGAGGGTGAGCGGCCCGAGTCCGGCGGTCGCCTCCGGAGCTCGCTCAGCGTCGCTCGCAAGCCAGCGATCACCCTCGAAGTAGACCGTGATCTCCGGCACCGCACGCCGCACGGCGAGGAGCACGGCGGCGAGCGTCGCCTGCTCCAGGCGCTCCAGGTGCGGCGCAGCCCCCTCGCGCTGGTTCCAAAGCACCGCACCGTTCGAGACGATCGCGATCGGGTGCAGGAGCGGATCGGCGAGGAGCCACGCGG
The DNA here is from genome assembly GCA_964395845.1 of uncultured Isosphaeraceae bacterium. Taxonomy (GTDB): domain Bacteria; phylum Planctomycetota; class Phycisphaerae; order Phycisphaerales; family SM1A02; genus JAEUIT01. Next base: position 66,859 of record CAYNCG010000009.1, read on the forward strand.
CTCCGGCGCTCGAGCGCTCGGTCGCGACGACCACTGCGCAGCCGTGGCTCGACGCGGCCCGGACGGCCTCGCGCACGCCGGCCCGCGGACGGCCGTCGTCGTCGGCGATCGCAGCCTCGGCGCTCACGACGAGAAGCCGCGGCCGGACGCCAGGACGGGTCGGACGCGGCAGCGCTGCCCGCGGACGCTCGCCCGGCGCCGCCCGCGGCACGCGCGGCGCGACGCCGGCCGCCGCGTGGGCCGCCCGCTCGCGCTCCGCCTCTTCCTCGAGCAGGAGTTCGAACGCCCGTTCGATGCTTTCCGCCTCGAAGCGCATGCCGCTGTCGAGGAGCGCTCGCGGCACGACGCGCTGCGAGCGATAGAGCTCGTCGGCGATGCCCCCGAACGCAAGACGGGCCAGGGCCTGCGGCAGGCGAAGAAAGACCGGCCGTCCCGCGGCGTTACCGAGCGCCTTGGCGAAGACGCGCTGCCTGCAGGGCTCGGGCGCGGTGAGATTCACCGGTCCGATGAGCTCACGGTGGTCGAGCATCCGGATCAGGCCGGCGACGCAATCGGCATGGTGGATCCAGGGAAGGAACTGCTCGCCTCCGAGAATCGCCCCAAGTCCCGCCCGAAACCATGGCAGCATGCGGCGAAGCGCCGGACCATCCTCGTCGAGCACGACGCCGATTCGCGCCCGCACCACGCGGACGCCGAGCGCTTCCGCCCGCCGCGCTTCCTCCTCCCAACGCACGCAGAGATCGGCGAGAAATCCCTTGCCCGCCGGAAATCGCTCATGGGCGATCTCGTCGCCCGCATCGCCGTAGTACCCGGTCCCGCTCGCACTGATGAGGGTCGGCGGCCGGGCGCTCGCCTCCTCGATCGCGTTCACGACCTGATGCGTGCTTTCGACGCGGCTCCGCTCGATGAGATCGCGATAGCTCGCGCTCCAGCGCCGATCGGCGATGCCCGCGCCGGCGAGATGGATGACCGCATCGGCGCCGTCAACCGCCCGTTGCCAGGGGCCGGGCACCTGACAATCGCCGGCGATGATCTCGACCGCGCGGCCAGCCTCACCGCCGATCGCCCGACGCACATCACGCGGCCGTCGCGAGACGACGGCGACCAGATCGCCACGCCCGACCAAAGCGGGGACGAGCCGCCGGCCAATGCTGCCCGTCCCGCCGGTGATCACGACCCGCATGGCACGATTCTGCGGTCATTCGCGGGGGAACGCAACCCGCGCGTCGCGAACCACGCGATCGCTACGCACAGCCCCCCCACGCACCGAGGAGGACCGCGAGGTCGGCACCATCGATGTCGCCATCCCAATCGACATCCGCCCCCTTGCCGACTGGCACCGTTGTTCCCCACTCCCCGAGAAGGACGGCCAGATCGGCGGCGTCGACAACCCCATCATCGTTCAGGTCCGCCGCGCATGGATCGGGCCGCTGAGCAACCACGACCGCGTCGGATCCGTCGGTGAAGAAGAGCACCATGGCGATATCGCCCCGCGCGTTGAAGCTCGGTCGGCGTCCGCCGCGCTCGCTGTTGCCTGAACCCACCACCCAGTCATCGACCTGCCGCGGCGGAAGTCCGCCGAGGGCGAGCCACGCGCCCTCGCGGACCACCAGCTCGATCGAACCATCCTCGTCGATCACCCAGAGCCCCGCGTCGTTGTCCGGGGTGATGCCCGGCCCGCGCACGAAGGCCTCGACGAGGACCTGCCGCGCGTCGTTGATGATCGGCGACTGGATCCACCAGGCGGCGAGCTCATCGACGACGACGCCCGGCCCGAAGCCTTCGGCCGCGTCACCCTCGCGGAGGAGAACCATCGACGGCTCACCGACGGATGCGCGCACGATCGCACTGTCGGTCATCGCCGATCCTCCGGCGAAGCCCGCCCAGAACGCGAGCGAACCATCCGAGCTGATCGGCGGCGTGTAGTCCTGCACCGCGTCGTAGGTGCCGAGCGGACCGGCGAAGCCCGTGACGGCGACCGCTTCGAGTTCCGATTCACCCTTGCGGAAGATCGCAGGCGCCGCTGCTGCCGGAGTCACCAGCGTGTTGAGAAACGCCTGAGCGCCGTCGCCGGGGCTCACGCTCCAGAACTCCAGTGCCGCCGGACCGCCTCCGAAGACGCCGCCGAGCGGTGCAGGATCACCCGACTTGGCGAGCTTCGTCATCGCCGCGGGCCAGCCGCGCCACAGGCTCCACGGCGCCGCGCCCGGACCGACGATGGCGGCGGCAAAGCTGATCGCCCCCGAGTCCTCGAGCGCAGGATGACTGAATGTCGAGAATGCGAAGGTCGCGCCAGGCATGCCCGGCACGGTGTTTCCTTCGCGGAGATACATGTTGACGCCGCCGAACCAGTGGGCGAAGAACGCTCGGTCGTTGCTCGCCACAACGCCCGGTCCGGCGAGCGTCGCCGAGAAGGCCATCGCGTTCGACGCGTTGAACGACGGGAGATTGGAAATCGATTGATAGGTAAGCGTGCCACCCGTGCCCGGAGCGATATCGCCCGGAACGGCCACTCGCTGCACGCTTCCGTTCACCATGCGGAAGAGTCCGGTCGCCGGATCGGGCAGCGCCGTGAGTCGGGCCGAGAACCCGACCTGCCCGTTGTCATTCAGAAGCGGATGGTGAAGCGATGGCTCGAAGGGACCGAAGCGAATCTCTGGCGGCGATCCCGGCACGGGATAGTCCTCGCCGATAATGAGTTCGAGCGATTGAGGATCGTCAAAGACGCTGCGCCAGAGTCCCGTGTCGGCGATCGCGCCGCTCGTGCCCGCGGCGAACGCGACTTGGCCCGAGGCGTTCAAGGTGGGCCACCCGAGCCAGGAGAAGGTGCCGCCGAAACTCCCAGGCGCGGGATCTCCGGTCTGGGCGACCAGCCGCAGGCCGTAGCCCTCCCCATGAGCGGCCGCTCCAACGAGGGAGGCTGCGAGAAGCGAGCAGGCGACGCCCGAACGAAGCGCCATGGGGCGGCGCGGGGCGAGCGACGGTGGGACGGTCACGATCATCGGGGGCTCCTGTGTGAGGGTGGCGAGAACGCCACACCAACAGAGGCGTCATCCGTCGCGATCAGGTGACAGGGATTATCACGGGAGAACCGGGGCGGCCCGAGAGTCAGGAGCCCGCTCGCGTCACGTCCCACGCTCCGCTCACGCCGGCGACCAGGCCCCGAGCAGGATCGCGAGATCTGTAGCTCCGACGCCGCCGCTGCGGTCGAAGTCTCCCCGAACATGCCGGTCCAGCAGCCACCAAGAGAGAGAATCTGCAAGATCGGCTTCCCCCCAGTACAGGAACCGTCAGCCCGAGCGTGCCTTGACGGAGGCAGAACAGACCAACGGACCATCCGGCGACGACGCACGGAAAGCAAGCAATTTCTGTGAAACGACGCTGGTGTACGGAGGATGGAGCGGCGAGGCAACGCCCTTCGACGCCGACCGCCATCGCACCCCGTCATGGCCCTCGCCGTCGCCCCCCGCCATCGCGCACTACGAGGCGGGACACGGGTCCTGACCACGGGTCGCGCGGAGAATCGGAACACTCGCCAAGCAGCGGCGAAAGACCGAGCGGCTCAGTCCCCTCCGCTTCGGCCCTGCGACTCACTCATGCACTTTGCGCTGACGTGCTGGCGGAATGCCGAGCTGCTCCCGGTACTTGACGACGGTGCGCCGGGCGATCGTGACGCCCCGCTCCTTGAGCTTCTCGGAGATCGCCGCATCGCTCAGCGGGTCACGCCGGTCCTCGGCTTCGACCACCTCGCGCATGATGGCCTTGATCGCTTCCCAGGAGCGATCCTCGCCGCTCGCCGTTTCGAGCCCGCCGCTGAAGAAGCGACGCAGCTCGACGAACCCGCGCGGGGTCTGGAGCCACTTCCCTGCGACCGCGCGGCTCACCGTGCCGACATGGATGCCGAGCTGTTCGGCGACCTCGACCATCGGCAAGGGTTTGAGAAAATGCGGACCGTGGTCGAAATATTCGCGCTGCCTTGCGAGCACCACGCCGACGACGCGAAGAAGCGTCTGTTTCCGCTGATGAATCGCATCGATGAGCCAGGAGGCCGACCGCACATTGCGGGCGACGAACTCGCGCGTGGATTTCTCGACGCCCGTGTCCTTGGCCATCTTTTGATAGCGCGGCGAAATCCGCAGGTCAGGCAGCGTGTGGCCGGGCAGCCGGGCGGTATAGATATCCGCCTCCGGGTCGTACTCGACGATGACATCCGGGATGATCGGCCGGACATCCTCGGGCACGAGTTCGCGCCCCGGGGCGAGCGTGCAGCGACGCAGGAGTCCCTTGGCCGCCTGGATGCGCTCCATCGACATGCCTGACTTCTCACGGACCTTCGGCAGCCGGTTCTGTACGAGATCGTCGAAGTGGTCACGGACGAGCGCGTGGGCATCGTCCCAGGTCTCGTACTTCGACTCGTCCTCCTCGGCATCGGCGAGCGCGTCCACCTGAAGGAGCAGGCATTCGCGAAGCGAGCGAGCGGCGATCCCCGCCGGCTCAAGCACGCGCTGGAGTTCACCCAGGGCCCGCTCGAGCAACTCGATCGACCACGCCGCGCCGGGTAGGTTCTTGCTCTGGTCGAGGATCGTTTCGAGATCGGCGCCGAGCAGGCCATCGTCGTTCACATACTCGAGGAGACGCGCCCCGGCGACGGCGAGCTCCTCCTCGGGTTCGGCATCGCGCCACTGCTGCTGCAACTGCTCGACGAGTCCGGCGCCGCGACTCGGGGCGTTGGCCATCGCGTCCATCTTGCGGTCGCGCTCGCCGGCGAGACGCGACGAGGGACGGCCATTGTCGGAGTCGAACATCTCGCCGTAGCTGCGTTCGAGCTGCCGCAGCCGCTCGAACTGCTCGGTGGTCTCGTCGGCCTTCCGCTCTTCGGCGTGCTCCGACTTCGGCTTCTCGAGCCGCATGCCCGGCTCGATGAGCTCCAGGGCGACATTCGCCTCCAGCTCCTGATCGATCCGCTCTTGAAGAGCGAGCAGCGGAAGCTGCAGGATCTCCATCGACTGGATCATCTTCGGCGCCAGCTTCATGTGCTGGCCGAGGCGAAGATGTTGTCCGGTTTCGAAGCGCATGACGGTCGAACGCCATGGTATCGACCAAATCACGCCCAGCGCTGCGTGAAAAGCGATCCACCGCCGCTCGCCGGGCGGAGGTTCCGACGCGGCGTCGGGAACTCGTCACGGCTCACATCCGCTGCCGACCTGCGATTGCGTCGGCGAGAACCGCCGGATTCGCGTATTCGATCTGGCTCCCCGTGGGCAGCCCGCGGGCGAGCCGCGAGACCTGGATCCCCAAGCGGCGCGCCTGCTCGCCGAGCCAGAGCGCCGTCGAGTCCCCTTCCATATCGGGGTTGAGCCCCAAGATGAGTTCCGTCACACGAACGCCGCGGGCGTTTCGCTCGGGATGTTCGAGGCGCTCGAGCAGGCCGCTCACCGTGAGGCTCTCCGGGCCGACGCCGTCGAGCGGGTCAAGTCGGCCCAAGAGCACATGGTAGACGCCGCGATACATGCCGGTCTGCTCGAGCGTGATGAGATCCTTCGGCTGCTCGACGACGAGGACGCTCGATGCGTCGCGCTCGGGCTTCGCGCAGATCGGACAGGGATCGGCGTCGGTGAGATTCCAGCAGATCGAGCAGTGGCGCACCGACCGCTTCACGAGGGCGATCGCGTCGGCGAGGCGCATCGCCTCATCCTTCGAACTCTTCAGCACCCAGAAGGCGAGCCGTTCGGCGCTGCGCCGACCGATGCCGGGAAGGGCTGCGAACTCGTCGATGAGGCGGCGAACGGACTCGGGAAGCGATGCGGACACGGACGACATCCTTTGTGCCGCGCGAGGTCGAACCCGCGCGGCGCCGACGGGCGCGATTGCGTTACATGAATTCCTTGAGCTGCTCCGGCGAGATCGGCAGATTGAGATCGCGGGCGGCGTCGCCGAGCATCTCGGCCATCGACTGCTGGGCCCGTTCGAGGGCGAGGTTGCAGGCCTCGCGAATGAGCTCAACCGCTAGGACGCGATTCGCGGGATCGCTGTCCGCGGCCATCGCGGTGAACACCACCGGGTCGATGGTGATGTTCTCGATGCGCATCCGGCCGCTCGCGACCGCGGTCACCGCACCGCCTCCGGCACTTGCCGCGACCCGCGACTGCTCGGCGCGCATGCGGACCTCGGCCATCTTGGCCTTGATGCGCGGAAGGTCCTTCATGATGCCGGCCATCGCGCCGAGATTCTTGATCGAGTCAAACATCGTCTTCCTCCTCCGTCGCCAGGGCGTGATCCGTCACGGCTTCGATCCCGTCGTGTGCGGCGCTCTCCGTCGCGGCGGGCTCACCGGGCGTCGGCGCCTCACCGCGCCGCAGCGGCGCCCAATCGACGACCACCGCGTCGAAGAGTTCGGACGCGAGCTTCACCACCGGGTGCTCGCGAATCTCCGGCGGAATGAGCCCGCGCTGAGCCACCGCCTGCTTCGGCTGGGCGACCGCCTCGACCTCAAGTCGCACCTCGATCGGCTGTCCGGCGAGGCGCTGCATGACCGAGCGGACCATGTCGGGATTGGAACTGAGGTAGCCGGTGCCGGCCTCGCCCTCGCGCACCGCGAGGTGGAGTGTCTGGCCATCCCAGCCCTTGCAGACGAAGGACGAGAGCATCGCGCCGTCGCGCGGACTGGACGCGGCCTTGGCGATGAGTGCGGACCAGAACCCTTCGGCGTTGGTCGCGCACGGCGCGGCGTGCGGAGGGGACGGCGTCTTCTGAAGGGGCGTCGTGGTTGGCGTCGGCTTCGCCTCGACGAGTCGTTCGGCAGCGCCCGAGGTCTCAGGCCGCGCGGGAGGCGTTGTCTCCTGAGGCGGGCGCGCCACCGGAGCGCTTGCGACACCGGCCGCTGAAGTCGTTGCCGCGGGCCGTACCGAGGTCTCAACGGCCCGCGGCGGGGCTTTTCCCGGCGGGGCACTCCCGGCTCCGCCAGCCAAGAGTGACGCTGCGCTCCGGAAGCTCTCGCTCAGGGCCATGCGGACGATCGCCGCATCGAAGAGAGCGCGCGGACTCGACGCGTCACGGGCCTTCGACGCGACTGCATCACAGAGGGCGATGAGATGGGCGAGCGATGCGGCGTCGAAACGCTCGGGATAGCGGGCGGCGAGTCGGGCGATCGTCTCGCGCGTCTCACTCGCGACCTCCAGCAGCTCGGTGTCCTTGCCGCAGGAGATCGAGAGCATCAGCCAGCGATAGCGCTCGGCAAGGAGATCGAGGGCCCGCTCGATCGACATGCCCCGCTCGAGGAGCGCGGCGGCCGCGGCGAGCGAGCCGCCGACATCGCCAGCGCCGATCGCCTCGACGATCCGCTCGACAAGCGACTCATCCGGCAGGCCAAAGATGTCTTCAAGAAGCGCCCAGGTGCAATGCAGCCGACCGCTCGCGTCGGGCTCGGCGGCGGCGAGCAGCCGCTCGAGCAGGCTCAGCGAATCGCGCATCGAGCCGTTCGCCATGCGTGCGACCTGGAGGACGACGCGCTCATCAGCCTCGGCGTTCTCGCGGGCAAGCACATCACGGAGATGCGAAGCGATGCGAGCGGCCGGAATCGGCCGGAAGTCGAAGCGCTGGCAACGGCTCTGGATCGTCGCCGGCACGCTCTGCGGCTCGGTCGTGCAGAGAATGAACTTCACATGCGAGGGCGGCTCCTCCATCGTCTTCAACAGGGCGTTGAAGGCGGGCGTGGTGAGCATGTGGACCTCGTCGATGATGTAGATCTTGTAGCGGCCGCGGGCGGGCATGAGCCCGGCGCCGCTGATCAGGTCGCGGGCGTTGTCGATGCCGCGATTGCTCGCCGCGTCGATCTCGATGACATCGATGTCCTCGCCGCGCATGATCGCGCCGGCGACCGCTTCCTGCTCGGTGAGCTGCTCGGTCGCGTTCAGGGCCCGGGCGAAGATGCGGGCCATCGAGGTCTTGCCGACGCCGCGCGTGCCGGTGAAGAGGTACGCGTGGGCGGTGCGCCCGGTCCGGATCGCGTTCTGGAGCGTGCGGGCGATCGCGTCCTGCCCGACGAGCTCGTCAAAGTCACGCGAGCGGTACCGCCGGGCGAGCACCTGATAGGTCGGTGTGCCAGCGGCGGACGCTGCGGCAGGCGCAGAAGTCGACGGAGCCGCCGTCGAGGGCGCGGCCTCGCTCGACTTCTCCTTGGTTGCGGATTTCGACTTGGCCATGTCGGGTGTGCTAGCTATTCAACGCCGAGGGATGCAACGCTGATTCACGAAGGACATACATCTGTGCACTCTTCGCGTCGTTCATTCACCACAGAGGCACAGAGAGCACAGAGGGGGCACAGTTGCCGTGAGCGTCGCACAAAGTCAGACACGGCACGAGGTCTTCGCTCCTCCGTCGCCCCAACTCTGTGCCCCCTCTGTGCTCTCTGTGCCTCTGTGGTTCTCTGGGAGACCTGATCAGAACCCCCAAAGCCCCTGCGACCAAAAAGCACCGGTGGCGAGGAAGACGGCCAGGCACCCGCAGGCTCGGACGACGCTGCTTATGGCTGCTGCGGTCAAGCCCTGACCAGGTTCACAGGCCGCCCGTCCAACGGACCCGGCCGTCTTCGACGCCACCGGCGCGAGGCGGAATGGTAGTCGAAGCCGCGAGCCGCGCGCCGCAGCGACCGCCCAAAATCCGCGCGGCCGATCCCGCTCCGGCGAGGAGGGCTGCGGTCAGCGGTTCGGAGGCCTACCCCACGAGTACAATCGCCGCGAATGGCCTCGCCCGACGATCCGACGACCGGCGGCTCCCCCGCCGAAGACCGCCCGCTCCCGGAGCCTGCGGCCCCGTCGGGGACGGCTGACGCGCCGGGCGACGAGATCCCAACCGGCGACGCGGCCGCGCGCTTGCGGGCGATGGACCTGCCCTCGGTTCGCGCCGAGCAGGAAGCCCGCTCCCGCCGCCTGCTGATGCTGGTGGTGCGGCTTCTCTTCCTCGTCCTCCTCGTCACGGTGACGATCCTGACGATCGCGAGCGAGCGACGCACCGAGGACTTCGGCTTCTCGACGATCCTTGGTCTCATCCTGTCGACGACCTCGATCGGCGTGATCGTCCTCCTGCTCGACGCGATCACCCCGAACAAGCGGCTGAGTTCGGTCGTCGGCGTCTACCTCGGCGTCTGCTTCGGCCTCATCGGCGCCGTCGCGATCGGTTCGCTCCTCGATGTCGTCGCCGACGCATGGGAGCTCACCAGCACGCCCTCGGCGGTCTACCTCGGGCTCGCCAAGGTCGTCGTCGGCATCGTCCTCTGCTACCTCTCGGTCTCGGTCGTGCTCACGACCAAGGACGATTTCCGCCTCGTCATCCCCTATGTCGAGTTCGCGAAGCAGGTCCGCGGCGTGCGCCCGCTCCTCCTCGACACATCGGCCCTGATCGACGGGCGCATCAACGAGCTCGGCTCGACCGGCTTCCTCGACGCCCCGATCATCGTGCCGCAGTTCGTCGTCGACGAGCTGCAGGCCCTCGCGGACTCGAGCGACAAGCTCAAGCGGGCCCGCGGCCGGCGCGGTCTCGACATGGTCTCGCGCCTCCAGCAGAACCCCTATGTCGACCTCTCGATCGACAACCCGCGGGTCGAGCCGACCACCGTGGACCGCATGCTCGTCGAGCTGGCGAAGGACCAGAAGATGCGGATCCTCACCACGGATGCCGCGCTGAAGAAGGTCGCCCAGATCAACGGCGTCGCCGTCCTGAACATCAACGATCTCGCGTCGACGCTGAAGACCGCGGCGATCCCCGGCGAGTCGCTCCAGGTGACGCTCGTGAAGCCCGGCGATGTTGAGGGTCAGGGCGTTGGCTATCTCCCGGACGGCACGATGATCGTGGTCGAGGGCGGCGCCGAGCGCATCGGCACCTCGGTGCATGCGATCGTCACCAACTCGCTCCAGACAAGCGCGGGCCGGATGATCTTCGCCCGCCTCGACGCGAGCGAGGAAACCGACTCGGTCGGTCGCATGGCGAACGCCGCGACGCAACAGCCGCGGGCGACGGGACGCGGCCCGCGCGGCGCACCGCCCCCGGACGGCCGAAACCCCCGACGCTCCTGAGCGATCCGCCTTCTGCACGATTCGCGTCCTTCATTCACCACAGAGGACAGCAATCTGCACCATTCCGCCAGAGAACCACAGAGGCACAGAGGGCACAGAGGGTGCACAGAGAAGGCAAAAGAGGAGACGGGTTCCGAGCGCGTTGATCGAGACGGCCGGTACCAGAGGGACTTGCGGAGGGCAATCGCTGGACAAGTGGGGAAGACTCGACCCAAGTCAACTCCATCCTGTGCCAGCGATTGTGAGCGTCAAATTCCGTTCTTCTATTGGCTTCTCTGTGCTACCTCTGTGCCCTCTGTGCCTCTGTGGTTCTCTGGATGATTTGTGCAGAATCCTGAGCGATCCGTTCACCCGGTCGGGGCCGGCTGACGCTTCCCGCGTCGCGCTGCGATGCGGCCCGCGTCCGGCACGCGCACATGACGGGCGAGGCCGACGAGCCGCATGAGTCGGATGATCTGCCAACTGAGGTCGAACTCCCACCAGCGAAGCCCGTGGCGTGCGCTCGTCGGGAACGCGTGATGGTTGTTGTGCCAGCCCTCGCCCATCGCCAGCATGCCGACGATCGGGTTGTTGCGGCTCTCGTCGTGCGAGTCGAAGGGACGCGCCCCCCAGAGGTGACACACCGAGTTCACGCTCCAGGTGATGTGGTGGACCACGAGAATCCGAACCAGACCGCCCCAGAGGAAACCCATCAGGACGCCGAACCAGCTCCAGGTGAGCAGGCCGCCGAGGACGGCGGGGACGACGAGCCCGGCGAGGACCCACCACGGGAAGTGCCGATCCGCGGCGACGAGGGCGGGATCCTGCCGCAGGTCGCGCGAGTACTTGCCGAGTCCGCGCATGCGACCGGCGAAGAGCCAACCGACATGGGCGTGGTAGGCGCCGCGCAGCGTCGCGAGCATGCCTTCGCCCCACGAGCCGTCCTTGGACATGTGCGGCGAGTGCGGATCGAGCTCGGTGTCGGAATGGTGGTGATGTCTGCGATGCTCGGCGCACCAGCGGATCACCGGGCCCTGCACCGCCATCGATCCTGCCGCGGCAAACGCGTAGCGGAGCACCGCGGAGGTCTGAAACGACCTGTGCGTCAGCAGCCGGTGATAGCCGATGGTGATGCCGCAGGCGCTCACGAAGGCCATCACCGCCATGACGGCGAGGTGAACCCAGTTGAAGGCGACGCCCCAACTCAGAAGCATCGCCGCGATGAGTCCGGCGATCGGCACCAACACCGCCGCCAGATTGATGATGGCGAGCTTGCGGTCGCCGGGCGAGGACAGGGGCGCATCCGCGGCATGCGCGCTCGGCGCTTCCCGCTCAATCGAGACATTCGACACGATGATCTCTCCGTTCGGTCGGAACCAAAACACCGAACTCACGGGAGATTCGCCGTCGGATCGCGGCGTGCGTTCGACCTCATCGTAGCAGCGCCGCCCGAGCTTCGCCCAAACGAACAACCCCCGGCGTCCCTGCCAGGGGTCATTCCGTTCCCTGCGTCACCTCCGTGCGACGCTGCCCGCCGCCGTTTCCGGCGCCGGGCGAGGTGGTGCCGTCACCGACCGAGGGCGAGCAACTGGTTGATCAGCTCGTCGGTCGTCGTGATCACGCGGCTGGCGGCCGAATAGCCGGTGCTCGCGAGGATCATGTTGATGAACTCCTGCGACAGATCGACATTCGAGAGTTCCAGCGCGCCGCCGACCAGCCGCCCGGTGCCGAAGGCGAGCGGTGCGGTGATGAGCGCGGTGCCGGAGTTCGGGCCGACCTGGAAGTAGTTGTTGCCGGCATCGACGAGACCCGCCGGGTTCGTGAACTTCGCCACGGCGATCTGACCGATGGTGCGGGTGAGGCCGTTCGTGAAGGACCCGGAGAGGATGCCGTCGGTGCCGATCGAGAAGTTCGAGAGCGTGCCGATCGCCGAGCCGTCCTGGAAGACCGCGGCGATGCTCGAGCTCGTGTCGGTCAGGCCGCTCACCGCGTTCGACTCATCCGCGAAGTTCATCACGACCGTCAGCGGATCGGTCGCGCCGTTGTCGCGTCGGATCGAGAAGGTGTCGTTGCTCGCCGAGATGAACCGGCCCGCGGCGTCGAAGGTCAGCTCCCCGAGGCCGAGCACGCGGCCGACCGCGTCGTTGTCGTTGCTCTCGGCGACATACTGCCAGGTGGTGCCGCCGGAATCGGTCGTGCCCTGCAGCACCAGCGAGAGATCGATCGTGAGCGGCGTGCCGAGCGAGTCGTAGACGACGAAGCTCGTCCGGACGCTCTCGCCGTCCGCGTTAGTGGTCTGCGCCATGACGAAGGGCTGCGCGGAACCGGCGCCCGCGCCGGAGATCGTGAGGTCACCGGTCTCGAGACCGAGCTCCTGCACCGTACCCTCGTTGCCGGTCACGACGATCGCGCCGCCGACGATCGCGACATTGCCGCCGAGATCCGAGCTCGATCCGACGCTCGTCGAATCGAGGCCGAGGACTTCCTCGAGCCACGAGGTGAAGTCGCCGAGCGTCGCGCCGAAGGAATCGGCGCCGGTCACCGCCGTCGCGCTGAAGGCGAAGGTGTGCGTGCCGATGTCCTTGCCGCCCTTCTCGATGCCTGAGATCGTGACGATCTTCGGATTGCTCGAGGAATCGAAGGCGAGCGTCGAGCCGCCGGCGCCGTCGTCGATGTAGAGATCGGTCGCGGTGATGTCCGTCGAGGCCGTGGCCTCGTTGCCGGCGGTGAGGCCCGCGTCGGTGAAGAACGCCCGGCTGGCGTGCACGCTGCCGGTGGTGGCGACCGTTCCGGCTGCGTTCAGGTTGCCGTTGAAGGTCACGTTCTGCGTCGCTTCCGCGAGGGTCAGCGTGCCGAGCGGGACATTGAGCGGAACGAGGTTGCCCTCGACGACATTGAAGCTGTCGTCGATGCCGTAGCCCATCACCTTCGCGCCGGTCTTCGTGACGAGATCGTTGTTCGGGCTTCGCAGGAACTCGCCGTCGCGGGTGAAGAACCGCGATCCGGAGAGCTCGACGATGAAGAAGCCGTCGCCCTCGATCGCGACATCGGTCGAGACGCCGGTCGCTCCGATCGCACCGTTCGTGAAGGAACGCTGCGTGCCGGCGATGCCGACGCCGAGGCCGACCTGTCCGGGGTTCGTGCCGCCGGAGTTGTCCCCGGGCGCCGTCCCGAGCGAGAAGTTCCGGCTGAAGTTCGGCGCGAAGCTCATCCGGTTGCTCTTGAACGAGGTGGTGTTCACGTTCGCGATGTTGTTACCGATGACGTCGAGCCGTCGGGCGTTCGCGATGAGTCCGGAGAGGCCGGTGAAGAATGCGGTCGTCGATGCCATGCGCTCGTTCCTGCTGTCGGCGGGAGGGGAGACGGGATGTCACGAAAGTGGGAGTTCACCCGCGAGGACGCGTGCGGCGGCCGCGGGGCGGAGTCATGCTTGCGAATCGCGTGCCTCGAGCGCGTCGAGCACGCCGATGGGGACCCGAACCGCGTTGGGCGGACCGGGAACGCCATGCGGACCTTCCTCCTCGGGAGTCGGGACGCGCACCGCCGCATCCACGGCGAGCGGCATCGGTCCGTCCTGCGCAAGAACTTCGCTCTCGAGCGTGCGCGTCGTGACATCGGCGATGAAGAGCCGCTGGCCGTACAGCACGGCGGCGCGACGGAAGCCGCGCGCCTCGAGCATGTCGAGGGCGCGGGCGATGCGCGGAGCGGCATCGATCGCGAGTTCCTCGCCCGCGGAACGCTGGACGGGAAGTCGGCCGCTCTCGATCGCGCCGGCTCGGGCCCGCCCGAGCAGCGTCGCGAAGGACGCCGCATCCAGTGGCTCGATCGGCATCTCCGACATCCACGCCGGCGGCGCAGCGCTCTCGGGCGCGACGGGGCGCACCGCGGGCTCGAGCCTGCGCAGCAGGAGGTGGCCGTCGATGGCCATCGGTCAGCCCCCGCCGAATCCGAAGATCGTCGGATCGACGATGGTCTCGACATTCTCCATCGGCACGACCCAGCCGTTGTCGAGGAGCAGCGAGACCTTGTCGTCCTGGCGGGCCACGCTCACGACGGTTCCCGCGACGCGATCCGCATCGGGGGTGAGCCCCTGCACCTGTCGGCCGATCAGGTTGCCCGCGGTCGCGAGCTGATTCTGCGTCACGATCGACGAGAGTTGCTTGGTGAGCTGCGTGTCGCTCTCGATCGAGCGGATCGAGTTGAGCTGCTCGAGCAGCGCCGAGCTGTCATTGGGCTTGAACGGATCCTGATTCGACAGCTCGGTGAAGATAATCTGGATGAACTCCTCGCTCGACAGCTCGCTGAAGCGGTTCGAGTTCGCGGCGGTGCTCGTGGCCGAGGCCTGGGTCGCGGAGATCGGGAAGGAGCTCATGGTGGAATCTCGCTGGTGCGTGGCGACGGATGCGTCGCGGGCTCAGGTCATGTCACGAAGGGCGAAGACGGAGGCGAAGCTCGCCCGGCGTCGGGATCGCGAACCGGGATCGCGCTCGTCGCGCTGGCCCGAGTCCGAGCGGCCACGGCTCTGTCCGTGGCCCGCGTCATGGTTGCCGCCGGAGCGCTGCTGCCGGTCGGAGCCGCTCTCCTGCTGGCCGTTCGACGAGGACTGTTGCCCCGGCTGTGCCTGCTGCGCGGCGGCCTGGCCGGCGCTCGTGTGCTCGCCGCGCGTGAGACCGTGACCGGTCTGCGCCGAGCCGCCCTGCCCCTGATGGGTCGGCGCCTGGACGGAGAGCCGCTCGACGCTCAGCCCTTGGGCCTCGAGCGCCTGGCGGAGCGATGCGAGGTCGGCGGCGAGGAGCGCGTGGGCCTGTGCCGAGGACGGCCGCAGTTCGGCGCTCACCGCGCCGTTCACGACGGTCATCTGGATGCGAAGGTCGCCCAGGCTCGGCGGATCGAGGCGCATCTGCATCGATCCCCCCTTCTGGCTTGCGAGGGCCGCAAGCCCACGGGCGACGAGCTTGGGCGCGGCGCTCTCCGCCTCCTCACCGTTGGACTGGGGCGAGGGCAGCGCCGACTGTCCGCTGAGCGTGACCATGTCGGCGCCGCGCGGTGCGGCGACGCCGAGTGAGGGAAGCGGCGTGACGGCTCCTTCGCGCTGACCGGCGTCCTGCGAAGCGAGCGTCATGACGCGCGTGGCGTCATCGGCTGCGGGACGCTCATCGACCGAAGAGACCGCGTTTGCGAGTCGCTCGGCGAGCGCGGCGAGCGGATCACCGACACTCGGCTGCGCGGACGAGCCGGCGCCCGTTGACGGCTGCGCCGTCGCGTCGGACGCGGGCGCTCCGCTCTGGTGCGCCTCTGATTCAGCGTTTCCGGCAGCGAGCGGAACGCCCGCGGTCGCGCGCTGCCGCGCGTCCTGTCCCATCTGGTCGCCCTCGGCGCCGGCGTTGCCGGATCCGGTCGCATGTCCGGCAGGCTGCGCGCCTTCGCCGGCCCCTGCAACGGCGTGTGCTCCGGTCGCGTCGCGGGGTGCGGCGTGGCCGTGCGGACGCTCGACCGGCGTCGCCTGGCCAGCGGCTTGGGCATGGTGGGCGTGTTGGACACTTGGCGCCCCTCCCCCCATCGCCGCGCCGGCGAGCGGACCCGTGAAGGGAGCGGATGCGCGGAGCGCGTTCGCCTGGGGCGTCCCGTTCTGATTGGCGGATTGCGGGTCCGCGGCAGCCGCATCATCCGATGCAGGCGTTGCGGTGGATGCCGCTCCCTGCTCGGTCGCGCTCGTGCCGGCGTCGTCGGCCGCCGTCGCGCTCGTCGCGTCCTCGCCGCTCGTCGGCGTCTGATTCTCGGCTGCGCCGGCCGCGGCCGCGGAGCCCTCGGCGGCATCCGGCTCGTCTCGCTCGTTCGCGCGTGCGCTGGGCTCGTTCGCGCGTGCGCTGGGCTCGTTGGCGCTGGGCTCGTTGGCGTCGGAAGCGCTCCCCGCCGTCGGGGCCTGCGCAGCATCCGCGCCTCGCTTGGTCAATCGCTGCGCGTTCGGATCGGATCCCGCCGCATCGGCGAGCGCCCGTTCAAAGTCCGATCGCCGCGATCGCTCACGCCGTTCCGGTTCACTTCCCGGCGCCAGGCTTCGCTGGCTGCGGTTCGTCGACGCTCGCCCCGCCGTTGGCGATGGGCTGGCCAGGTCGAACGGGAGGCTCGGACGCGGGGCGTTGGCCGCCTGCGGGAGCGTTCGGAGCTGCGGGTTGAGCGTTGGGGGCGGGAGCGGCTGCATTGGGCGCGGTCGGGGCGGGCGTCTCACCCGTCGCCTCGGTGCGGGCGCGGGGAGTGCGCTGACGCAGACGCTCAAGCAAATCCGTTGCCACCTTCTGCTCCTCCTCGCCCTTGAAGGCCTTGAGGAGGCCGGTCGCCTTGAAGGAACTCATCGCATCGAGATAGGAGACCGCCTGATCGGGCTCACCCGATCGGACGAGCTCCAGGATCCATTCCTTCGCCTGCTTCGCCGGCACATTCTCGAGAAGCTTCACGGCCTTGCGAAACTGCTCGTCGGTCTTCGCGGCCTTCGTGCCCTCCATCGAGGACTCCCACGCTGCGCGCTCCGCCTCGAACGCGGCCAGATCCTCGGTGAGCTTCCGCTCGCGGGCGTCGAGCACGCGATCGAGCTGCTCCTTCTCCTCGCCGAGGCGGCGGAGCGTCATGGCCTCCGCCCGCAGTTGCCGCTCGCCCGACTCGATCTTGACGCTCGTCGGCGTGAGGTCCCCCTCCGGCTCCGGCGGAGGCGCCTCGGGCGGCGCCTCGGCGGGCGGCTCGGGGGCCTTCATGATCTCGCGGAATCGGTCGCCGTCGAGACGACCGCTCATGAAGAGCCAGCCGCCAAAGCCAAGCACGGCGAGCAGGTTCACGATCGCAACGATGCTGATGAGGTTCCAGAGCTTCTGCATGATGGTCCGACTCCGTGACGGCAGCGCGCGCTACGCGACGCGATCCCGCTCCTCGATGCTCCGGCGGGCCGCGGCGGCGTTGGCGCAATCGTCCAGAAAGGCCGTCTCCTTGCGGTCAAGCTCGCGATTCCACTCCTCGAGACGGCGTTCCTTGAGGATCTCGACGGCCCGTCGGCGCTGCGAGGCCTCGACAAGACGCTGACGGGCAGCCTCCATCCGCTGGGCGAGCCCGGCGAGTTCGAGCACCGTGCGTCGGGCGAGGCGATCGACGCCCATGGTCGCCGTCGCCTGCTGGCGAAGGAGCGAGGGATCGACCCGGCCGACCAGCCCGTCGCGCATCGCCTGCCGGCCGGCGCTGATCTCGCGCTGCCGCTCGCGGAGCGCCTCCTCCAGGGTGCGGCGCTGGGCCTCGAGTTCGGCGAGATCGCGCTGCCGCGCTTCCTCTTCGCGACGGCGAAGGTCGAGGAGCGGCTCGAGGGCAAATCGGAAGCGCGGCATCGCTTATGCCGTCCTTCTCGGCTGCGCTGGCTGCGGCGCGCTCCGCTGCTGCTGCTGCTGCTGCTGCGCGGGACGCTGCTGTTGGCCCGCCGGCGCAGGTGCGCTGCGCGGCGCTGGCGTGCGCTGGCGCATCCCCTGCGAGGCGACGGCGATCTCGATCAGCGATCGAAGCGACTGCGGATAGGGCGTGATCTCGCTGCGATCCTGCTGGAGGTACTGGAGGATCTGCGGGCGGAGGGCGATCGAGGTGTCCACCTCGGGACTCGACCCCTGGGCGTACGCGCCGATCGTGATGAGCTCCTCGCTCTCGCGATAGGCCGCAAGCAGGCGAATCATCTCGCGGCGGGCCATGCGATGGTTGGCGTCGGTGATGTTCTCGGCGACGCGGGAGATCGAGTCAAGCACATCGATCGCCGGATAGTGGCCGCGGGCCGCGATCTTGCGCGACAGGACGATGTGGCCGTCGAGGATGCCCTTCACCGCATCGGCGATCGGTTCGGTGAGATCGTCACCCTCGACCAGCACCGTATAGAATGCGGTGATCGAGCCCGCGGGCGCGCCGCCGGCGCCGTGTGCCCCCCGTGCCTCGACCGGACCGGCGCGTTCCAGGAGTCGCGGCAGCAGGGCGAAGACGCTCGGCGTGTAGCCCTTCGTCGCCGGCTGCTCGCCGGCGGCGAGACCGATCTGGCGCTGCGCCTGAGCGAGTCGCGTGATCGAATCGAGCATGAGAAGCACATGCTTCCCCTGATCACGAAAGTATTCCGCCGCGGCGATCGCGGCCGACGCGGCGCGCACGCGGAGGAGCGGACTGTCGTCGCCGGTCGCGGTGACGACGCAGGCCTTGCGCCGACCCTCGGGGCCGAGCGTGTGCTCGAGGAATTCCTTCACTTCGCGACCGCGCTCGCCGACGAGGCCGATCACCACGACATCCGCGGCCGTACCGCGGGCGATGCTCGCCATGAGCGTGCTCTTGCCGACGCCCGGTCCGGCGAAGATCCCCAAGCGCTGGCCGCGCCCGACGGTGAGGAGCCCGTCGATCGCCCGCACGCCGGTCGGCAGCGGATCGGTGATGATTCCGCGGCGCAGCGGATTCATCGTCGGCGGCTCGAGCGGGCAGTTCTCGAGATCGTCGATCGGCGGGCCGTTGTCGATCGGCCGTCCGAGCGCGTCGAGCACCCGGCCGAGCCAGCTCGTGCCGACCGCGACGGTGGCGGTGAGCGTCTTCGCGCGGACCGGCGAGCCCGGCGAGACGCCCGCCGACGAGCCGAAGAGCATCGCGAGCGAGCGCGGTCCCTCGAAGCCGATGACCTCGCCCATCGCCGTGCCCATCGCGGTGTCGATCTCGACGAGCGAACCGACCGGCACGCGCAGGCGATCGACGACGATGGTCAGGCCGCGAATCGCATGCACCGAGCCGACGATGAGCCGCGACTCGAGCGTGCCGAGCGATCGCATCGCGCGATCAACGACGCTCATCCGTGGCCTCCGCCCGGCGCCGCCGGCAGGAGCGCATCGGCGATCCGGTCCATCTGCGTCTCGATCGTCGCATCCACGCCGCCCTCGGCGACCCGCACGATCACGCCGCCCCGGGAGATCGACGGATCGGCGACGAAGGTCACATCGAGCGTCGCGCCGAGCCGTTCGACGATGAGCGGGAGATTCGCCTCGAGCAGCTCGCGGTCCTCGACCGAGCACGCGACGGTGACCGCGGTCGCCTTGCCCAGCAGCTCGAGGGCCATCTCGAGCTGGCCGGCGGCGACATCGGGATCGGCGCGGATCATCCGCTGCACGACCCGCGAGGCGATGCCGAGCGCAAGCTGCAGGACTCCCTTGCGGGCCTCGCGCATGAGCGCGTCGCGGCTCACTTCCCAGAGGGCGAGCGACTCCTGCCAGTGTTCGGAGAGGAGCCCGAGCCGGTCTGCATAGGCGGCCTGCGCTTCCTTGCGGCCGAGTGCCTCACCCTCGCTCTTGCCAAGCGCGAATCCCTCCTCGCGACTCGACGCCATGCCCTCGATGCGCCCCTTGTCCGCCGCCTCGGTGCGGATGCGCTGGGACTCGGCGCGGGCCTCGCGCACGAGCCGCTCGGCCTCCGCGCGGGCCTCGGTGATGAGGCGATGGGCCTCGGCACGGTAGTCGGCGAGCTCGTAGCTCACGGCACCGCCGAGATGTCGAGCCGCAGCATGGGCCTTCACGAGCGTCATCCGGCATCACCTCACACGATGAGATCGTTCTGTCCGCCACGGCCTGCGATGACGATCTCGCCGGCGTCCTCGAGCCTGCGCACGATGTCGACGATGCGCTGCTGCGCGGCCTCGACATCGGCGACCTTGACCGGTCCCATGAACTGCATGTCCTCCTTGATGAGCTCCGCGGCGCGGCTCGACATGTTGGAGAAGATCTTGTTCTTGAGCTCCTCGCTCGCCGTCTTGAGGGCGAGGCAGAGTTCGGCGTTGTCGACCTCCTTGAGCACCGCCTGGATGCCCTTCGGATCGACCATGTTGATGTCCTCGAAGACGAACATGAGCCGCCGGATCTCCTCGACGAGATCGGGATCCTCGCTCTCGACGCCCTCCATGATCGAGCGTTCGGTCGCCCGGTCGCAGAGGTTGAGGATCTCGGCGACGGTCTGGACGCCGCCGACCTTCTCCATCGAGTGCATGAGCAGGTTCGAGAGGCGGCTCTCGAGACCGAGCTCGACCTCGCGGATGATCTCGGGGTTGGTCTGCTCCATGTTCGCGATGCGCCGAACGACCTCGATCTGCTTCGCGTTGGGAAGGCCCTTGAGGATCTCGCTCGCCTTGTGGTGCGGCAGGTGGCTCACGATCAGGGCGATGGTCTGCGGGTGCTCGTCCTGGATGAAGGTCAGGAGGTTTTCGCTCTCGGCCCGCTGCAGGAAGGAGAAGGGCGACTTCTGGACCTGCGTCTGGATCTGCTGGATGACCTTGTCGGCGATCTTCGGATCGAGCGAGTTCTTGAGGAGCTCCTTGGCGTACTCGAGCCCGCCCTCCTTCACGTAGTTCTGGGCCATCGTGAGCTGGTAGAACTCACGAATCACCTGCTCGGCGAGCGTGCGCGACACATCGCCGAGCGAGGCGAGCTTGCGGGTCACCTCCTCGACGGCGTCGGTCGGAAGCTGCTTGAGCATCGAACCCGCGGCCTCGGGCTCGAGGGCGAGGAGCAGGATCGCGCACTTCTCGATCCCGTCGAGCTCCGACACCGTCTGGGGCAGCTTCTTCATGAACCGCATCGGTCAGTCCTCGCTCTCGCGGATCCAGCGCTTCAGGAGACCCGCGGCCTCGATCGGGTCGCGCTTCACGAGCCCGTTGATCTGGGCGAGCATCTGCTCGCGCCGCAGGCTCTCGTCGTCGATCTCGACGCCCTCGAGCGCCGGCGAGGACTCGTCGGCCTCGCCCACGATGTCGGCGTCCTCGGTCTCGAGCGCGGGGGGAATGCCGCTGAGTTCCTCGGCCGACGGCAGCTCCGGCCGCTCGGCGGCCTTCTTCACCATCGAGAGCATCATGCCGAGGGCGACGACGGCGAGCGCGCCGAGGGCGATCGTCTTCACCATGCCGCCGATCGAGCTGCCGGGGGCGATGGCGTCGATGACCGCGGCCGCGCCGCCGCCGATGCTCGCGTTGCCCGCGCTGTAGACGCCGTCGAAGTCATAGAACCAGGTGACCTCGACGGTGCCCTTCTTCGAGTTCTCGATCGCGTCGGTCGCGATCTGCGGCTCGATGAGCTTGCGGAAGCGGGCGATCTCCTCGTCGCGGATCGCGGCGAGCGCTGCCTCGTCCGGCGCGGCGTCGGCGGCGGGCGCCGCCCCGTCGGGCGATGCCTTCGCGTTGCGGAGTTCCCAGACCCGCTTGAAGTAGCTCCACGGGATGGCGACGCTCACGTCGATCTTGAGCGGGTAGCCGGTCGGGTCGAACTGGCTCCGCTGCATGCCGGGGATCTTGGCCTCGAAGCGGGTGTCGGCCTTCTCGCTCGTGCTCGAGTTGCCGGTGTTCGCCGGCGGCGAGACGCTCATGCCGACATTCGTCGCGACGCCGGGGGCGCCGGCCTGCGTCCCGCTCTTCGTCGAGGTTTCGGTGCGCGAATCGGAGATCGGCGTGCTGACGCCCTCGCCGTACTTGGTCTCGGTCTCCTGCACGGTCTTCGTCACGACCTGCGGATTCACCGCGACGACCACGCCGGGGATGTTCGGGAGCAGCGCCATGACGCGCTCGCGGACGGCCTCGGCGACCTTCTGCTGATGTTCGAGGTTCTCGCCGGCGAGCGCGTCGCGGCCGGTGCGCGACTTGAGCTGGCGCTCGCCGTCGGAGATCGAGACCTGCTCGGGCTTGAGTCCCGCCTGGGCTCCCGCGACCGTCGAGGCGATCGCGTCGACCTGCGACTGCGTGAGCCGCTCCGAGCCCTTCATGGTGACATGCACCATCGCGCTGTGGGCGACGGCGTTCGGGCCGATCGCGCCGTTCTGCTTGGACGAGATGATGACCCGCGCCGACTTCACCCCGCGATAGCCGGAGATCGTTCGGGCGAGTTCGTTCTGCAGCGCCGTGCGGTGGCGCTGGTCGGCCTGCCGGGCGGTGTCGAATGGGGTCTCAAGGCCGATGATCGCGTTGAAGTCGATCGCGTTCGAGCCGCCGATCCCCTCCTCGGTGAGCTGGCTGACGATCGTCGGCCGCTGGTCGGGGGGCACGAGCACCTGCTCGCCCTTCTCCTCATACTGAATCCCGCGCGTCGCGAGGTACTTGAGGACATCGCTCTTCGCAGCGGGCGTCACGCCGAGCGGGACGAGATCCCGCGTGCCGGCGTACTGGGCCACGAGAAAAAGACCCATGGCAAGCACGATGAGGAGCGAGCCGATGAGCAGTTTCGCGGTGGAGTCGAGGTCCGCGATCCGCGCCTTGATGATCTCGAACTGTTGCCGAAGTGCCTGCACGCGCCGGCCTCCATGCCTGCGTGCCCCAGGCGGCGAAGGCCGCGGTCGGGGCAAGGGTTTCCGCGCGACCGTGCGTCATCCTCCTGACGACGCGCCCGATCGCTCGACATCCTTCTTCCCTCCGGGCTGTCCAGTCCGATCGGCACGGCGGCCGATCACACGCGCATCTGCTTCACCTCGTCATAGGCGTCCATGACCTTGTTGCGGACGGCCAGCAGCATCTTGAAGGCGGAGTCCGCCTTCTGAGCCGCGAGGACGACCGCCTCCACATCGTTTCGCTTGCCGGTCAGCACATCCTGGGTGGCGCCCGACGCTTCCTGCTGGAGCTTGCTGACCTCGCCGATCTGCCGCATGAGTTCCTCGCGGAACTCCGTGTGCGGCTGGGTACCGCGATCGGCACCGCCAAGCCCAGCGGTCGGAAGACCGGTGGGACTGACGCGGCTGACCTGGTTGACGAGTCCGAGAGGATCCATGAGCGTGGCTCGGAGGGGCGGGAATGCGGGACGCGGGACCGGAAACGGGACCGACAGCGGCGGGGCGCTCAGGCGAGCATTTCAAGGGCCATCGCAGTCATCGACTTGCGGGCCTCGATCGCTGCGATATTCGCCTCGTAGCTTCGGGCCGCGAGCATCATGTTGGTCTGTTCCTGCACCGGATTGATGTCGGGGTACCAGACATTCCCCTGGGCGTCGGCGCGGGAGTTGTTGGGTTCATGACGGGGAATCCACGCCGCGACCTGACGGATCTCGGCGACATGCACCCCGTCCGGATGGCCGGACGCCGGATCGCCCATCGCGAAGAGCACTTCGCGCAGCATGCCGGGCTTCTGCGGCCCGTTGGGGTTTCCGCCGACCTGTGCGGCGGCAAGGTTGGCGGCGATCGCGTCGAGCCGCGTGCGGTTCGCGACGAGCGCCGAGGTGGAGATGTCGAGGGATCCGAACATGGGTGAGAATCCGTGAGCGGGAACTACAGACGCTCGGCGATGGCGTTCTCGATCGACTGGAACTGACGCCGCATCATGGTCGCCGCGAAGCGGAACATGGTGAGGTTCTCCGTCATTGATTGCAGAATCCGTTCCACGCTCCGATCGTTTCCGTCGTGGTACAGAAGTCCCTCGCCGATCGGCTCGGGGCGGAGCTCGAGGCCCTGCGGCCCGACCTCCCACTGCTCGTCGCGGTCGATCTTCAGCCCGCCGTCGATGTCCTTCAGGTCATCGAACGCAACTCCCCGTTCCGTCAGGGCCTTGCGCTCCGCGACCGCGTCCGCGAGCGTGGCCTGAAACGCCTTCGGATCGACATCCGCCGGTCGGAATCCGGGGGTCTCCCAGTTGGCGATGTTGTTGGCGATGATCTGCTGCCGCGCCGAGGTGAACTCGAGCGTGCGGGCGAGGAGCCCGAAGTTGCTGCCGGTTGTGAGCCGTTCGAACATTGCGCGTCACCGGTCCTTTCTGCGCGGAGCGGAGGCCGACCGGAGGGGTCTCCGGAGGTCCAACCCGGTCAGATCTCCTGCGGGATGAGGGCCTCCTCCTTCCACTTCTTGAGCTTGAGGCCGAGGGTGCGGACGCCGATGCCGAGATCCTTCGCGCTGCGGACGCGGTGGCCACGGTTGCGCTGGAGGGTCGCGAGAATCGCCTCGCGCTCGATCTCCTCCAGGGTGACCCGGCCGTCACACTCGATGCGCGGGACCTTGCCGCCGGCGGCGTTCGTGACGGTCGTCGGCTGGGCGCTTCCGCCCGACATCGCGGCCGATGCGGCAGAACCCGCGGCGGCGGTGAGGATGCCATGGCCGGCGCTCCAGCTCGCGCCGGCGCTCTGCTGTCCGGCGAGCGACACGGTGACTCCGCCGCCGTTGGGCTGGGCGGCGGCGTGCGCGGCGGCGCTCGCCCCGAGGAGCCAGGGTCGGATGAGCGAGGCCTCGATCGTCTCGCTCATCGCGAGGACCGCCGCCCGCTCGCAGATGTTCTGGAGCTCCCGGACATTGCCGGGCCACGAATAGGCCTGGAGGAGCTGCATCGCGTCGTCGCTGAAGCTCCGGGGCCGCTTGCCCTCGCGACGGGCCAACTGGGCGAGGAAGTGGTTCGCGAGCTCCGGGACATCCTCGATGTGGTCGCGCAGCGCTGGCATCGTGACCGGCAGGACATGGAGCCGGAAGTAGAGATCGCCGCGGAATCGGCCGGCGTCCACCTCGGTCCGGAGATCGCGATTGCTCGTCGCGATGACCCGCACGTCGACGGAACGACTGCTCGAGCTGCCGACCCGCTCGAAGGCCCGTTCCTGCAGCACGCGCAGGAGCTTCGCCTGCAGTTCGGGGGGGATCTCGCTGATCTCGTCGAGGAGAAGCGTGCCGCCGTCGGCGAGCTCGAAGCGCCCCTTGCGCAGCCGATCGGCGCCGGTGAAGGCGCCCTTCTCGTGACCGAAGAGCTCGCTCTCGAGGAGATTCGCGGAGAGGGCGGCGCAGTTCAGGGCGAGGAAGGGCGCCGAGGCCCGCGGACTCATCGCGTGGACGAGTCGGGCCGCGACCTCCTTGCCCGTCCCGCTCTCGCCGTTGATGATCACCGTGCCGAGGCTGTCGGCGAGCTTCTTGAGCTGCTCGCGCAGGGCCCGCATCGCCGGCCCCGACCCGACCATCTCGACCGGCTGCGGCGCGCCGCCGGAACTCGCCGCGGCGCGGAGGATCTGGTTCTCGCGCTGCAGCCTGGCATGCTCGATCGCCCGCTCGACGGTGAGCCCGAGCTCATCGCCCGAGAACGGCTTCGTCACATAGTCGAAGGCCCCGAGCTTCATCGCCTGCACGGCGGTCTCGACCGTTCCGAAGGCGGTCATCACGATCACCGGAAGCTGCTCGTCATGCTTGCGGATCTCGGCGAGCAGCTCGAGTCCGTTCATGTCGGGCATCTGAAGATCGGTGACGATCACATCGGGCGCCCGCTCGCGCAGCCTCTCGAGCGCGATCTTCGCGCTCTGGCATGCGATCGCGGTGTGGCTTCGCCGCGCAAGCGTCGTCGCCACGCTGTCCCGCATCATTTCCTTGTCGTCAACCACCAGCACTCGTGCCATAACTGATCTCCAGCGCCTCGCAGGAATCCCGCTAGCCGGCGAGCGGACCGATGCGGCGTCGCACCGCCTCGTCCAACCCGTCGCCCCTGTGTCCGTGTGCGGCCGGTCCGCTGACCGTCCGCTCGTGTGTCGTCTGCCCGCCGGACCTGCGTCCGAGCGGCGCTCCCGTCGGAGCGGTGTCACCGCGTCGGCGGCCGCGACCCTCCGCCACCCGCTGCGCGCTGCGCAGGGGAAGGGCGATCTCGAAGCGAGCGCCGCCGTCGGGACGGTTCCGCACCGCGATCGATCCGCCGTGGGCGTCGATGATCCGGTGCACGATCGCGAGGCCGAGGCCGGTGCCGTCGGAGCGCGTCGTGAAGAAGGGATGGAAGATGCGTTCGACGAGGTCCGCGGGCACGCCCGGGCCGGTGTCCTCGATCGAGAGGATGAGATGCTCGGCGCGGCGGCCGTCGGCGAGCGCCCGACGCGATCGGCGCGCTCCCATCGCGAGCCGACGCTCGGCCGCGCCCGACTCGGCCATCGCCTCGACCGCGTTGCGCACGAGATTCGTGAGCGCCTGGGCGAGCAGGTGGCGATCGGCGCTGATGATCGCGTCGGCGTCCACCGACCGCTCGACGCTCACGCCGCTGCGGCGGATGATCGCCTCGCAGGCGTGCAGGGCGGCATCGACGATCTCGCCCGCCTCGCACTCCGTCGGCTGCACGCGCAGGTCGCGGGCGAACCGCAGGACATCACCGACGATGTGGTCGAGCCGCTCCACGGCCCGGAGGATGCGATCGCAGATGGTCGCCTGCTCGGCGCCCGCGTCGGCATCCGCGTCGGTTCCCGCCCGACGGGCGTCGTCGCGAAGCATCTCGACATCGAGGGCGATCGAGCCGAGCGGATTGCGGATCTCGTGGGCGATGCCGGCGGCCATCTCGCCGAGCGCCGCAAGCTCCCGCGAGCGGCGCAACTGTTCGTTGGCGCTCGCGAGTTCGCCCTGAAGCTGGGCGACCTGGGCGTGCAGGACGCTGTGCGTCGACTGGAGCCGCTCGGTCACCTCGGTGAAGGAGCGCACGAGATCGGCGAGCTCGTCCGGCGCGATGCCGGGACGGGCGCTCGGCTTCGGCTCGAGCATCGCTGCACCGGAGGCATCCGCGTGCGGCGCGGCGATGAAGCCCTGCTCCGGCGGAGCGTCAAGGGTGATCGAGGGATTGGCGACTCGCATGACCGTCACCGCTCAGGCCCTCCGATCGGCGTAGCGCGTGCCGTCGTCGCCGGCGCGGTGCGTGTTGGTGGCGTACGCGGAGCGCGCCCCCTGCTGGGTGTGCGAGCGCATGAGCTCCGCCCGGGTCTCGTCGCGGGCTTCGCGGAGAAGCGATTGGGCGGCCTCGTCACGCTCGGTGACCCGATGGAGGCCCTCGGAGAGCGTGCGCAGCCGGGCGCGGAGCTCGGCCGCATCGGCGGCGGCAAGCTCGCCGACGCGGGTCTCGAACTCGCCGGTGAGGGCGAGGAGTTCCTGCTGTCCGGCGAGGAGGCGATCGACGATGCGCTGGCGGGTGTTGAGGAGTTCGAGCAGCGTCGCGGTGTCGCGCGCCGCGATGACCGATTCCTGGCGTGCGCTCACCGCGGTCAGCTCGTCGAGGAGCGCGACGCGATCGTCGAGCACCGAGCGCATGCGCGCTGACCAGGGAAGGGCGGAGGACGCTGCGCTCGCGAGCTCATGCTGACGGAGGGTGGTGCTCACCATCGCTGTCTCCTGCGGGGACGACTCCGGACGCGTCGCGGCCGTCGGGCCGCCTGTGGGGGTGCGGTTCATTCGGCACGCTCCCGGTCAAGCTCGCCCTCGCCGGCGGTCGCCCGGCCGACATCGCCCGAGGCGAGGCGGGCGCCGGGGGGAGCGTTCTTGAGCCAGCGTTCCCAGGCGTCGCGGCTGAAGATCGAGCCCTGCTCGAGGAACGCGGTGTCGGGAAGCTGCGTGAGGCGGATCTCCGCCCGCCGATGGGCCGTCGCGGCGCGGTCGAGCTCGCCGAGCTCATGCCAGGCGTTCACGATCTGGATGAGGGCGACCATCGAGACCGCCGAATCGCTATAACGACGCTCGGCGATTTCATACAAATCGATCGCCTCCTGATAGCGTCCGAGGTCGAAGAGGCAGTCGGCGCGATAGAGATGGGCGAGGCGCAGGGCGTCCCGCTCGAGGGCGTTCAGCTTCGACTCGTCCCGCCCGGCGCCGTTGCCTGCGGTGCGCGGATCGAGCGCCGCGACGACCTTCTCGAACTCCGAGCGGGCCGCCTCGAGGTCCGCGACGCGCTGGGCGTCGATCGACTCGCGCTGGGAGGGCGAGAGCGATCCGTCGGCGAGCTGGCGGGCCGCCTTGCGGGCGAGGCCGCGGCGACATTCGCCGAGCTGGAAGCGGGTCTCCGGGACATTCGGGTCCTCGGGATAGCGACGGAGCGACTCGTCGAGCAGTCCCGCCGCGGTCGCCAGGTCGCCCTCGGCGATGACGAGTCGGGCGAGTTCGAGCATCGCGTCGCGATACTCGGGGGCCTCGGGCTTCAGGCCGGTGCGTCCGTCGATCGTCTGCTCGAGACGGGCGATCGCGTCGCTCCGCCGTCCGATCGCCTCGAGACAGCGGGCAAGCGGCACCGTGGCCCGCGACGAGAGCGGACTGTCAGGGTACTCCTCGATGAGCCGCGCGTACTCGGTCGCGGCCTCGCTCACGCTTCCTTCCGCGTGCTGAATCGAGGCGATGCGCCAGAGACCCTCGGCGCGGCGGAGGTCGCCGGCGGGACGCGATTCGACAAACTGGCGGAAGATCCGCAGCGCATCCTCCGACCAGCCGGCCCGCTCGTAGCTGTCGGCGGCGAGCCAGGTGGACTCGGTCCAGCCGTCGGGATTCTCGACCACCGTCTGCTCGTGGGCAGCGTGTCGCAGGAAGTTCTCCCCCGCCGTCCGCAGGAGCCGCGCGGCTCGCGCCCGATACTCCGGATCGCGGGCGTCATCGCCCTGACTCAGTTGGTCGGCGAGGGCCCGCGAGGTCGTCGCGATGCGGAGAATGAGATCGCTCGTCGGCACCGAGCCGGGGACGAAATCGACCGCCATGCGGGCGTAGTCGAGAGCCCGTTCGAGCTCCCCTGCGACGAGGAGCGCATCGTGCCGGTCGGCGAGGCTGCCGATGACCTCCTGGGCGGTCACGCGACGCGTCGCCTTGGTGTTGACCGCCTCGCGCACCCGCCGGTAGTCCTCGAGCGCCTCGGCGTGATCGCCCCGGGCCGCACTCGTCTCCGCCCGCCCGAGCACCGCCGGAATCTCGCAGGTCTCGCCCTCGTAGTCGGCGAGGACCGCACCGAATCGCTGCTCCGACTCCTCAAGATCGCCGCGCTGCAGGGCGAGCTGACCGAGGAGGAGAATCGCTTCGCCCTTCGCGATGGATGTCTCCGCCGAGAGGCTGACGGCCCGCTCGAGCGTCTCCTTCGCGAGATCCGGCTCGCCAAGCGCGGCGTAGGCCCGCCCGAGCAGCGAGGTCAGCTCGGCGTAGGTCTCCGGCGGCACGATGCCGCGGTTCAGTTCGGGCGAGCTTTCGATGCGCCGCAAGTCGAGGAGCAGCCGATCCGCGGCCTCACGCGGGCGGTCGAGGGCAAGGCGCGCTTCGGCCTGCCGCGCCGCGGCCCACGCCTCATCGGCAACGGTCGTCGAGGCATCCGCCCGGAAGGGGCCGAGCCCGGCGAGGAGCGCTTCCCAATCGGGGCGCTCGTCCTTCGTCGCCTGCTCCCACGCCCGCTCCATGACGAGGCGACGGATCTGGGCTCGGAGGGCGTCGAGATCGTCGCCCTCCGCCCCGACCAGCTTGACCTTCTCCATCGCCTCTTCCGAGCGTCCGATGCGGACGAGGGCCGCAGCCCAGCGGAGCAGCCGCTCGCGGTCGAACTCGAAGCCGCCGAGTTCGGCCTTCTCGTAGCGCTCGATGATCTGGGCGTCGTTCTCCGCCGCCGAGCTGCCGATCGAGGAGCGGGCCGACGCCAGCCAGTCGCCGGTGGTCGCCTCGAAGCGAGCCTGCTCGAGCGGCGTCGCCGAGTCGAGCCTCGGCCCGATGGTGTCGTAGAGGAGTTTCTTCGCCGCCTCGGTCTGACCGTCGGCGAGGAGTTCGTCCACCTGATCGAGCGCTCCGGCGAAGTCATGGTCGCGCGGGAGGCTGATGAAGTAGAACACCCCGCCGCCGACGAGGGTCAGGGCGAGGAGAAGCGTCGGGACCTGCCAGAGTTCCTTCCACCGCAGCGGGCCGCCCGCCTCGGCCAGTCCGAGCGTGCTCGTCCCGCCCGGCGCTGCGCCGGGAGCGGCGCCCTCGGGCGCCGAGACGGTGGGCGGCTTCGAACCGCTGGAGGGAGTGGAACTGGCTTGGGTGTGACCGTCGGACATGAGATCCGCTCATGGCCCCGAAGCCAGAACACGAAGGTCGAGTCTGGGGGGGCGGGACGATCGGCAGCACATCCTGCGCTGCCAATGGGGTGGAGAAGAGAGGCCGAGGCGCCGGACCGGCCGAAGCCGAAACCGACGACCCAGCGACTATCGACCGACCACCCGAAACCGCTTGACTCGCGGGTGCTTCTTGCGCGATACCGGTCCTTCGGTGCCCGTTCGACGGGACGAGAACGCGCAAGGCTGAGCGTTCGTTCACCTCGCCATCCGGCGGCCGCATACCCGCCCCAGCTCCACGCGATCCCCTCCAAGCCATCCCCTACCGTGGCGTGGTCCGGAGCCGGGACCTGGCCGACCTTGGAATCGGCCGGAAACACCCACCGTGGCCGCTTCGCGGCAGGTAAGGAGTGGCGAGACCAGTGCGGCGCCCGGATCACGGTGGCCGCTCGTGCGCCGCCTCCTGCGCCGCGCTCTGCCCGAGCCCGCTCAGCGAGGATGCGAGCCACCGTGGCGACATCGACGAGGAGCACGCGTTCCGCCCAAAGCGCCCGCAGCCGCCCGGCTTCGATCTTCTGCCGCAGCCAGAGAGCGGGCGCTCGCAGACCGCGGGCCGCGATGTTCAGCGGCACTGGCTCCGATGGCTAGTGCGTTCCGAGCATGGAACGAACCATTTGGGACGGTCCGGAAGCCAACGTGCAATCAGAAGGCGAAGAGCCGAAGCCGTCCGAGTCCGAGCGGCCCCGGCGCGCGGCCGCCCGCCTCACGGTTCGTTTGCGAGTTCCGCGAGTCGTGACGCAGTAAGCCGCCACTCCTCTGGAACTTGATCGATGGTGCCAGCGCCAGCCGCTCGCGACGTCCAGACCTTGCGCTCGTAGAGAATTGTGCCTCCTCGCCCGCCAGCGGTCGCCTTCAGGCGAGCGGCGATCTCTGACGGCCTTGCCAGGTACATACGTGGCATCTCATCGATGCCGACATCCTTGAACTGAACAAGACAGAACGCGGTCCTGCGATGATGCCTGGACAGCCACGCATCCGCCGCCGCGTGGTAGTCGGCACCTGTCAGCAGCGACTGGGAGAGTCCCCATCTTCCGTCTTGGCTCCCCTTGACCGACAGCTTGAGGATCCGTTCTCCGTTCGAGGCGATGAGGTCGTACTCAGGCTGATTCGCTCCGTACTGCACGGAGACATCCCATCCAAACCTCGCGCATTGCGCAGCGGCGAAGGCTTCCGCGGCTGTCGCGACATGCCATGAGTTCATGAGCGTCATCCAATCCTCCGCAAGAGGCGCCTGCCGCCAGAAAGGCTAGGCGAACGCCGCTCCGCTCGCCCCTGGTGCGCTAGCCATATCCAGCTCGATGATTCGGCGGACGATGCCCACGATCGACCGTTTGGAGACTCGCTGGCTCGGCTCCATTGCGACCTCGATCCGCGCCACCGAGGCGAGCTCCGACGGGTCAAATCTAGCTGGCGCTTGAAGCACCCGCAGTTCACTCGGCGTCAATGCCGAAGCTGGCGATTCGTCAGTGCCGGGTTCAGCGATTGGAGTGAACGATACGGGAGACGATGGGCGAGTCGTGCCGCCGAAACCGGTCTCGCCCGACAGCCGCGCCCTCATCTTCTGCCGATCCACCCACGCCATCGCGACCGCGTAGACATCGGCGTAGGTGAAGTTGCCCGACCGAATCGTCTCGAAGGGCACTTCAACGATGCCGGCGAGATACTCCCAATACTCGACCGTCTGCGGAGGCTCGAAGCCCGCTGCCGCGAGATCATCGCCGGATGCACGAATCGCCTCCTGAGTCGCGCGGACGAATGCCTCGCCTGCAGATGTTCGGCGTGGTTCGCTCATCGCATCGACTCATCCACCAAGCACCTCGATCAGCTCCGCGATGATGGCGACGTCGTGTTCATCATCCACCTCGAGCACGATTGGCTCGAAGTCACGATTGAACGGCTCGAGGGCGACCCGGACATGGCGCCAC
The DNA here is from genome assembly GCA_964395845.1 of uncultured Isosphaeraceae bacterium. Classification (GTDB taxonomy): domain Bacteria; phylum Planctomycetota; class Phycisphaerae; order Phycisphaerales; family SM1A02; genus JAEUIT01. The sequence goes on from CAYNCG010000009.1 coordinate 98,653, forward strand.
GAGCCGTCGTCGGCTGCGACCTTCTCGCTGCGATAGCGCTTCACCGTGTAGCGGCCGCCCTGCTCGGGATCGCTGATGTCGCGGTGCTGGGCAAGCACGATTCTCCCGTTGCGGGAGCCCACAGGCTTGAATCTGAAGAGCCCATAGGACCCGTCCGGAATCCGTGGCTCCATGGAACGCCCTGTGACCTGTGCGACGAACATCCCCGGCTCGAGCCTTCGGGCACCGTCCAGTTCGACCCATGCATCGAATTCGACCTCCTGCGACTCCCCGAATGCTCCCGCCGCAGCTGCCAGCGTGACCAGCGGAACGCAGGTTCGGTACCGTTGGTTGTCCTGCGGTGTGACCCGGCGGAAGGGCAGCGAGCGCGGCGCGTCCATAGCCGCGTGGCCCGCGTTGAACCAACCGGGCTGGTCACGAATATTCGATCGCAGTTCCAATGCGTTCAGACACCCGGCGAGCCGGCGGAAGTGCTGTTGCATCTTGCCGCTGTCGTAGAGATCCGAGGCGGCGATCTCGATCACTTCGTAGCTGTTGTTGCGGAGCCAGTCCCGGATCTCTCGATCGCGGGCCGCGGTCCCCGCATGTCCGTGGAGGTGACCGGAGAGCCCGTCGAGGTACACACAGACTCCCTCGTCCGGCTCGTGATGGGCGGCGCGATAGATGATGTCCGGCGTCGTGCTTCCGAGCACACGGTCGAGCCGAATCTGCTCGCCTCGCAGGCCGTCAGGGAAGCCCGCCGCGAAGAGCAGCTCCTTCAGCAGCCGTTCCGCCTGATTGACCGGCAGCGCATCCCCTCCGCTCTCCGCCGGACTCGGCAGCCGCGGCGGGATCTCGTGGGACACGATGAGCCGCTCGCCCCACGTGCGGAGGCGCTCGGCTGCGACGGCCCGATCAAGATGCGCGTGGTAGAACGAGTTTCGGTAGGTCTGGAGACAGTCGATGCACGATCGCTCGCACGCCGCCGGGCAGTGCTCGACGAGGTCGAGCGCCGTCGCGATGACCTGCGGGAAGATCTCGACAACTCGATCGAGGAGGCCCGATCCGCCAGGCATCGGGTCCCACAGGAGACCATCCACCTCGTCACGATCGACGTGACCGACGACGAGGATCTGGAGGTCATCGAGGATCATGTCCAAGCGCTCCGCCGCAGCGAAGCGCAGCGCCTCGAGGACGCTGTACGCCTCTTCTCGCGACGGGCACGCCGGAATCGAGAGCGCATCGGCGACGGTGTCGGTGAAGAAGCCAATGAGCTGAACGTCCCGGCCGCACCGCTCCTTGTGATCGTCGGCGAAGTGCTGGCGCTGCCGATCCGACGACAGCGGCGACACGCTCTGCCCGCACACGGTGCAGACCGGATAGCCGTATCGATCGTGCTGGCGGATCGCCATGTTGGCGCCGACGTTGACCAGCGTCAGGTGCACGCCCCGCCGCAGGTGCAATGCTCGCTCACCCCACTTGAACGCCTTTCCGCCGTTGTGCAGGCCCTTCTCCCGCCCGTAGACCGAGACGCCCATCTGGAATCGGTACTCCTCCTCGTCGGAGATGTGCGAGGAGTGCGTGAGATCGACGTCGGAGATCGCCACCGCTGGCAGGACGATCGACGAGACGGTTGCCGTGGCGGCGGCGAGGTTCGTCTCCTTCACCGCCTCGCGCTCGCTGGACACCTCAAAATGGGGCAGATCGATCGTCCGCTCGTCCGCCTCGAGGCGGAACTGCCGCGCGACGAATTTGTTTCCGTTGGCGTAGATGAGGTTGCCTGGGACGTACTCCCGGATCGCCATCGACGGGGGGCGCGGGAGCACGAAGTCCCTTGGGCCCTCGACCCAGAACGGGATCTCGGCGAAGCCGACGACCTGACCAGACTCGAGGCCGTACCCCGGCAGGAACCCTTCGCGAGCGAGCACGCCGAAGGTGTAGACGTCCTCATACCCCTCCGGCTCCTGCCGTCGGCGGCGAGTCGTTCCCTTCATCTTCTTGATCATCCGGTCGCAGCGGCGGAACTGCGAGTCCTCTTCGGGGTTGAGATCGCCCTGCGTCTCGCGAATGCGATTGAGCCGCTTGATCTGCTCCATCGCCCAGAGCAGCCGGCGCCTCAGACGGGTCACGACCTTATCGAGTTCCTCCGGCATACAGCGAATGTGCCGCTCGATCACCGACCGCTCGACGACGGCGACATCATCAATCGGCCACCCCTGCTGGAACGCCTGTACGGCATACTCGACAAGATCCGCTTCTCGCGCGCCGACAATCGCACGGAACGCTGATGTGTCGAAGGCGGCGGAGCGCAACACCCCGTTCTCGTCGAAGAGATACGAGGTGATCGTCGTCGGGAACGTTTCCTTGACCACCTGGGCGATGGTCGCCCGCTCCGGGTCGGGCAAGGTCGATGCACGCACGAGCTGACCGAGGCGGGTCAGCACCGTGGCGTGCACATGCTTGGCGACCATCACCTCGTTGCGCAGATTGAACGCCGGCGGATCCACCCGCCCGGCAAGCATCTTGAGCGGATCGTGGTAGTACGCATGGTCGTGACTCGACGCCTGGCAGTAGGTGATATCGACCGCCATACGGTGCCGCCGGCCGGCGCGACCGGCGCGCTGCCAGTAGTTGGCGGGCAGCGGCGGAACGTTGCGCATGAGGACGGCGTCGAGCGCACCGATGTCCACGCCCAGCTCGAGCGTCGGCGTGCAAACGAGGCAGTTCACCGCATCCGAGTCCGGGTTTTTGAACTGCCGCTCGATCCGTTCACGGTCTTCGTGCGGCACCATCGCCGTGTGCTCCTCGGGGCGGATCATCGAGTAGCCTTCGTCGAGGAGTTGGAGGTCGTAGTTGTCCCGCTGCTCGCGGATGAACTCGAGCGTGCCGTCGCAGCGGTACCCCGGGCAGGCGAGGTGAGGCGTTCGGCGCGCCACCAGCCGCCGGCAGCGCCGGCAACGCCAAGCGCCCCGATGCGGAAGGAGCGACATGCGGTCGGCGTTGACCTGATACAGGCCGGCGGAGCCGGGAAGGCGGTTGCCGTGCCAGCCGGTGAGCGTCGCCGGAACGAGAATCTTGACGGCGTCCGCCTTCAGGAAGTCGAAGAGCTCGGCCAAGAAATCGTTGACATGCTCCGCATCGAGTCCCCACTTACGGGCCATGTTCTGGAAATTCGTCTCGCCGCCGGAGCCGATCCAGCGCCGTGTCTGGCACGGACCTTCCTCAACCTCGCCGCTCAGCTTGGTTCCGACCGGTGATCCGTACTGCGGCAGGTAGCCCTGCATGATCTCGAGGTCGCCGTCGCCCCAGTACTTCGAGAAGGTCCGGGTGTCGGGATCGAAGAGCACGCGATTGCGTCGGAGATAGTCGAGCAGCGTGGCGATGCCGTCGCGCAGGTCATCTGCGGGAACGCCGAGCGCGTCTGCGTAGCGCTGGATGAGCGGCGCCGTTGACGCGAGACCGACATAGTCCACGCGCAGGCGGCCCCAGGGTTCGAGACCGATCACCTGCCGGGGCGAGAGCACCAGCTCTCGAACCACCTGCATCCGCAGGAACTTCCGCCGCTCCTGCCGGTGCCGCTGGCCGGTGCCCTCCTTGCGCGCGACCTGCCAAACCTCGGGAGCGAGTGCCTTCGACAGCGCGTCGTCCGCTTCGAATCGGTCATCGAGCGCGTGGGTGAGGTCGCCGATGGACACGCCGCCGGCCGCGAGCCCCTCGGCCATCAGCGCGCGCAGGCGGAAGCGGCGCGAGTGGTCCTTCATCCACCCGGCCTGGAACGCCGCCTCCTGTCGATTGTCGGCGAAGATCAGAAGGCGCGGTCGCTCGGCGTAGTGGACCATGTCCTGTCCGAGCACGTGCACATCGGCGACCGTGGTCGCGCGCACGGGTCGTGCCGGCTCCCGATAGCCGTTGCCCCATCGCCGTCCACTCGCCTTGCACGCCAGGCAGCTCGTCAGGAAGCCGGGGTTCTCCTTCTTCTGCTTGATCGCGTGGAGCGCGACCGGCTCGCCGGTCATGCCGCAGCCGAGACACCGTGCGAACGGCTCCGGGTGCGCCGCGCCGCAGGATCGGCAGAAGTACAGCAACGCCGTCCGGTCTGCGGACGGTCCGTCGTCATCGTCCTCGGCGCCGACGAGTGCATCGATGAGGACGACGCGCTTGCCGCCCATCGACTCGTCGAGAGGCTCCCAGAACATCGTGGCCCCCTCGGCCGTGCCGCCGGAGGGCGCCCGCCCGGTGAACTCGAAGTCCTTGAGCCACGCGACGAAATAGTGCTGCCCGCAGGTCGTACAGGTCGTCAGCGGAAGCCGGAGGCGCGAGCCCCCGTCACGCGTTGCCTCGATCTCGTCCTCGGCGGCGAGCCAGAGCTTCGGGCCTTCGTGATCTTCCGGGAAAGTCACCACGGCCCCGGCGATGCCGCGAATGAAGCCGTGCACGACCGGCCGAAGGAGCGGCCGACCGTCGCGGCGCGCCGCGGCACCCAGCGTCAACCACGCCAGCAGTTCCTCCTCGGTCACGGCTCGCCCGAAGCGATCCGAGAGATCGTCAAGCAGTTCGGCCAGCGGTCGCGGTGTCGCTAGCGCCTCGTTGACGCGGAATACAAGCTCGTTGCCCGACATCGCCTCGTGGAGCGCTTCACTCCATTCGCCCGCAGCGAGATCGGCCCCGGCAAGCGCCCGGTACGCCTCGCGCACCGCGCTCTCCGGATCGCCGGCGTCAACGGCGGCGAGGCACCGTTCGAGCACGCGGGCACCGGGGCGGGTCGGGGGCGGCGGGACTGAACGACTCTGCTTCCAGACCTCCGCTTCATACGCCTCGTTGACGGTCTCGACCCGATCGTCCGGCACGCCGAAGAAACGCGACGCGAACTTGCGTGCCGCATTGGGATCGCGCTCATCGACGATCGTCGCCGAGGTTGCCACGCACACCGTCTCTCGCTCCGTGCGCCCGCAGAACTGCCGAAGACGACGGATGAGGCAGGCCGTCTCGGCGCCCTGCGCACCGCTGAATGTGTGCGCTTCGTCGAAGACGAGAAAGTCGAGCCTCGCGTCCGTGAAGAGCTCGACATCGACCTGCCGCGTCAGGAGCAGCTCAAGCTGCTTGACGTTCGTGAGCAGGATGCGGGGCTGGCGACCGGCGGTACGCATGACCTCGCGCGAACACACCTCCTCGGGCGGGTGCACCGCCACGCCGCGCCCTTCGCGCTGGATCTCCTCGAGCCGCGCCTCGTAGTCGGCGCGGGACGCTCCCGCAGGCAGCCGGACGCCGACCACGTCCCGCTCATGCCGCGGCGTGCTTCCGACGTACATCCCGAAGGAGATCCCGGTGCCGGCCAGGAGCCCCCGCAACCGGCCGAGTTGATCCTCGGCGAGCGCGTTCATCGGGTACACGAGCACCGCGCAGATACCTGGAGGCGCGTGATCATCACGCAGGTGCAGGCACCGGCTGATCACCGGGTACAGGAAGCACTCGGTCTTTCCCGAGCCGGTGCCGGTCGAGACAAGCGTCGTGCGCCCGTCGTGGATCGCCCGAAGCGCCTGCTCCTGATGGCCGTACACATGCGTGAAAGGGATGAGCTGCTTGAGGTGCGGATGGAGCACGCCGCCTGCGACAAGCGACTCGACCGAAGCGCCCTGCCGGAACGGACGCGAGAGCGAGATGTACGGCCCCTTGAGAAGCGGCGTCTGGCGCGTCGCCTCAAGCGAGAGCAGCGCCCGCATCTGCCCGTGCAGCCGCTCGTCGGCGAACGGATACGCCGTCACCTGATACTTCAGGAAGCTGGCGACGATCTTCTCGGTGTAGGTGATGGGGTTGAGGGCCATGATTCTCGACTTTCCGCCGCGCAGCTGGCTGGCCTGTCGCGCTCAAGATCCAGCCTGCTCAGGAGCTAGGTGCATCTCCAGTGGTGTCCGAACTCGGCTCAGCTCGCCTCCGTTGGAACTCGAACCAGCGCCGCCGCTTGTCGCACACAAACCCGGTGGGAACTGGCTTGAAGTCGTCACCCTCTTGGGGCCAAGGCTTGGCCCGTGACTGGAACTCTCGAAGTGGGCCAAAGTCGATCTCGACCGCGACGAAGCCGTCGTGGATTCCGCCCCGAATCCGCGCCAGATCGCGCTCGTGGTCTGCCTTTGCAGGCGATCGCACCCGCGAGTCACCGAACACACGGTTGTTCACATAAGCCACAAACGCGTGGACATCGAGCGCCGCAGACTCGACCAGCGACGAGAAGGTGCTCAGGTCCTGATTCCATGACGGGACGATGAGGGCGTCAACCCGCCCGCGGAACTCCGCTCGTCGCTGGATGTCCTGAAGCTCGGAGCAAACAAGGACGCCGAAGCAGAACCCGCGATGGACATAGACGCGACGCCACGCGGCGTCGGCTGGGGCCCGCCAGCGACGGCCATGTATGCTGAGCAGATCAAACTCCTCTCGCACCGCGGGCGCGGCTTTCGGCTGCTCGATTCGGACAAAGGTTGTAAAGCCAAGTCGATCGTCCGAGAGTAGAAGCAACGCGTGGGATCGGACTCGCTGATTGGGATAGTGCCGGTACTCCATCCCCGCGATGAGATTCACTTTCGCGTCAAGTAGGCGGGAGCTGAGGCTTGCGACCCACCGCTCAGGTACTGAGAGCTCAGGGAGGATGAGGTAGTCAGGCCGGGGTCGCTTCCGAAGTACGTCGTTCACCAACTCAGCAAGGCGCTGATACCGCGAGAGCGTGAGCATCGGTCGCCCTTCCGCTGAGGCGGCCCATGCTGTCTGGTCCGTTCGAAGGTTTGCCAGTGCGAGTCGGATTACTCGCGGGTCTTGGTGTGCGCCGATCTCAAAGCAGCGAGCCAACGATCGCTCTAGGAGAGAGGATTCGCCGCTAGGCCTAGTGGCACCCGGGTCGTTGGCGACACTCTGATCCTCCTCGGGCAACCCCACCCACACGCCACGGAACGCATGCGAATACTGCCGCCACAGTCTATTGTCGTGCAGGCAGCGATCATCCAGCGCAGGAAAGTCCTCGAGACGATACGGCCGAGTCGGGAACAGGAACGGACGCAAGTCAACATCCTCGGCCCGAATCCCAACAGTCGCACCACCGGCAGGTGCCCATCGCTTGACGGCACGCCGAAGGAACTGACGAACGATGGAGACGCGATCGATCCCATCTGCTCCGAAGGCTGCGCGAATCCGCTTGAGTGGTGGCTTCCTTCCAGTCGGTAGGCGCCAGCCGCTTTGCTCGAGATAGAGGCGGGCGGCCGGACCGCCCAGATCGTGCCGGCAGAGCCGGTCGTACTCGGCATCAAGCACCTCTATGGTGAGCCCGACCTCCTGCAAGAGCTCCCGAAGGGTCTTGCCCGCATCCGGCACATCAGCGCCGCTCGACATCCAGTTGCGAACGATAGCCTCCTTGAGTTTGGCTTCGACATGCTCTCGCAGCTTGCTCCAAGCCTGGGACTCGTCGACCGAACTGGCTCCGACTGAGCACTTTGTTCCGCTCAGGACAAGGTCAGTCACACTTCGCTGGATCACATCAAGGCAGTCCCTCGCCAGGCGGATCACTCGCCGGGCTGCTGTCCAGTCTCCCGACATCATGGCGATCGCGACTAGCCGCGGAACTTGATCCCAGTGCTCGAAGAACCGATCGGCGCGCAGGATGTGGTTGGCCGCGAAGTCGAACATCGCCTTCCGAATCCCAGCCCACTCGGCGGGTGGCAGATCCCCAGCCAGCGTGCGCGCCTGCCGGAGCTGCACGGCCCACCCGAAGCGCCGAATCGACAGTCCATCGGCCCGGCCGAGTCGGTCCGCGAGCATGGTCGCATCGGTCGTGGCGCTCAATACACGGGCAGCAAGGGAGTGCGTCAACTGGTCCGGCTCCGGCAGCAGACGACGCTCGCTAGACAGCTCGCCGACCTCCCGCTCGATGATCTCGACAAGATCCCGGCCCGCACTCCCCGCGAGAAAGAACGCCCGTTGCTTGCCACCGTGGACGAGCAGCCGTGAACCCGGCCCCGCGGCACCGAGCTCAATCCTGTAGGCCCCATCACTCTCAGCCTTCAGAGCTACAGGTCCGCTCCCCAGCCGCCGGCTGATCATGGCGAGCACATCCGAGGTGGACTGGCAGTTCCCCGGATCGGCGAGGACGAGCTGCATGTCGTCCACGTATCTGCCGTAGAAGATCGGAGTCAGTGCCGCCCGGATCCGCTCGTCCCACGGACCCAGAAGCACATTGGCAATCACCCTCGCGGCGGTCAGCGCGAGAGGCAACCCGCCCGCCTGCGGATTGCCACCCCTGGCCCGAATCCACTGCAATGACCGCTTGCCCCACGACGTCAAGAACGATGCCATTGCATCCGTGAACTCTCTCTCGAACGCGTTCAGCTCCTCGCCACCGAGCCCGATCGCCTCGTGGAACGCTGGGGCTGCGATGAAGGCCGGATCGATCGAGTGGTAGTAGCTCTGAACGTCCAAACTCACCGAGATGATGCGCTGACCATCGTCCAGCGCACGCCGACACGCTCGCAGACTCTCGCTCCTCCACTTCGAGTATCCAAGGAAGTATGGCACGAAGCTGCCAGTCGCCCATACGTGATACGGCCGCCGATTGGGAGTTCCGTCATCGCCGAAGCGGCGCAGTCTCGATCCGTACACATCTTCGGTCAGTCGAGCGTCGAACCAATGTCCGACTAGGTTGGTCCAGAGTGCGGAGATGACGTAGACATCGATTGGGAACTCGCCGCTGACCCGAAGCTCCGCCCTGACCGTCGTATCGCGGAACGCATCCTCGACCGCTCGCTCACGATCGGAGAAGAACGCCCGGTCGCCGGCGCTCGCCGCCGTCCCGCTCTTGCGGTCGATTCCCAGTTTCTTGGGTAGAACAACGAGAGTTTTCCCAAGGTGGACTTGTTCGAGCACTGATGTAAGTCTGCCTCGCTTCAGTCGCGTGAGGAGCGAAGCGAGGTTGCGCTCAATGTCCGCCTCGTAGTCCGCGAGCCGGGACGCCATGCTCAGAGACTGCTCGCAGAAGCAATCGACCTTTGCCTTCCGATAGGCGAGGACCATGTCGAACATGGTCAGCTCCTTCCACTCGGCTCGCCGGTGCGGTGCTGAATTGGACGACCTCGTGGCCATGGGCTAGGCATCCCTCATCTGAAAGAGGGGAGCGTCCTCGACTTCGGCGAGCACCTCCCCGGCGGACTTCGCAACCGGTGCCGATCCACTCGCCTCGGTGTCCTGCTTCCCCTCGCCTCGTGACTCACGCAGCACTGCCTGATAGCGGTCCGCGCCGAGGAGATTGCGGGCATGCAAGTGGCACTCGCGCCAGGACTCCTCGGGGGTCTGGGTCAGTTGCCAGTCGTAGAAGCGCGGACCGAAGAACGATCGCACGGGCTGATGCTCCTGCGCGCGGTCGTCGTGGCCGAGGCCGTAGTCGGCGAGGCGGAGCGTCTCGGGAAGCATCCAGCCCTCGCCGTCGTTCTGGTTGAGGAACGACTCGATGCCCTTGTCGCGGTCGCCGCCGCAGGCGTCGATGCGCTGCATGAGGTCGTGGAACGCGATGAGCGTGAGGACGGTGTGGCGGTGCTCGGGGTGCTTGTCCTTGTCGACGCGCCAAAAGCCTTTAGGATCGTGCTGAAAGCTCGCGATGGCAACTCTCGGCAGATCACACCCTGCCAGAACATGGAGGGCGTCAACGACCTTCAGACCCATCAGAACACCGACGATGGAATCGAGGCCAGCTCGACATGCAGCTCTCTCATTGGATTCAAGAGGCCAGTTGATGCTGCTCCTAACGTCTGCACCTTGGGCGTAGGTACCCCTCAACATCAGCGGCGCGAATCGACTGGACGCCAACGCGATCGATGCGGCTGCTAAGGCAACACGGCGCGATGTCGGGCTGTCGAACCACATCGGAACTGCACTCTCCTCGGCAATGAACCAGTTAAGTGTTGTTCCACCAAGTCGGCGACGAAGCGAGAAGTCGTATACGAAGGAGTTCAGGAACGCACTCAAAGTTGTCGCAGCGAGTGGGCCGGCACCGCAGCGAGGCATGAGCACCGGCACCTTATTGCCCGCCGGACATCCCGCCACAATCGACGAGACGAGAGTTCGAGAGTTAGTTGCGGACGTCACGTCCATGAAAAGAAGTCGACTTGGCCACGAATCGACAGGATCCGTACCTGCCGACCATGTACACGACGCCATGAGAAACTGCGGCTCAACCCGCTTCTGATTCCAAGGAATCTCCCGCCACACCGCCGATCGCCCCTTCCCCGACACCCACCCCTTCTCGCTGAAGTCGAACTGCCCGATCATCCGCCCCTCGTACAACGGCAGCGCTACCGCCGGCCCGCGGACCTCAACCTCCTCCCTCTCGCCGTCCTCATTCTCTCGCTTGATCTTCAGCGGTCGCCCGCCAGCGTCGGTGAATGTGACGATCGGGATCTCATACTCCCGAATCCACGCGTCGGCTTCGCGTGAGAGGATGACGCCGGGGGGAATGTCCGCTCGCGGGATCGGCAGCGTGTCGTAAGGCGGCTGCGCACAGCGAACACGCCATGCCGTACGCGCCACATCGCCGGGGCGGATCGTCACGCTGTGCAGCTTGAGCTTCGTCGCGGCGCGCTCTTCGGGCGTCGCGTTCTCCTTGAACGCCCACGCGGGAATCTCGACATCAACGGGCGTCGGCCGTGACGGGTTCACGCCCAACTCCCGCCACAACTCCGCAATCGGCTTCCACGGCCCCTTGATCCAGCGGCTGTACTCGTCCGGACGGTAGCCCCATTCCTCCCACTTCGGCCGCGGCGGGAAGAGCCGCGAGTCACTCGTCATGTTGAAGTCACCCTGAGCGTAGGTGATCCCCCAGCCCTTCTCGCTCTGGTCGCCGAGCAGCACCGAGTTCGCGTAGATCTTCGTGAGAATCTCGAGGTCGCGCTGCGACTGAATCTCGAGGAGCGCCAGCGAGTTCGGGCTGAACTGCCGCACTTGCTCTCGCGCGTAGCGCGTGGCGTGGCGCTCGGCATCTTCCCAGTCCTCCAGCCGCCGGCGCATGAACGCCGTGCGGATCGCCGCCGTCTCGCCGCCCTTCTGGATGATGACGGGGTTGAACTTGAACGACCGATGGATATCGAAGATACCCTCCCGGTTCTCGAACCCGAACAGCCACTCCCAGCGGCAGCGGTCGATGAAGAGCTCGCGAAGCGGGCGCGTGCCGTGGTCGGAGTAGAGCCCTGACGGTAAGACGAGACCGAAACGACCGCCGTTCACCAACAAGGCATGCGCCAGCTCCACGAACATCTTGTACGTGTAAGCTTTTCCGGCTCCCTGGTGCTTGAACGGATGCTCCGCGTCCGAGTAGCTGGCACACTGCTCTCGCCGGGCCCTCCAGCGTTCGTGCCGAGCCGATGATGTGGCGAAAGAGCCGCGACCACGATCGCCGACGTTGAAATCGTGAGACTCCCTGCCGTCGGGACTCTCAGTGACGCGATCACCGAAGCAGAAGCCGGCGTACTTCCGCCAGTTGCCGTAGGCGTTGAATGACTCGACATACACCAGCCAGCTACGTTCAAGTCCTACATCAGCGAAGAGCTCGGTCTGACGGCGCAGAGCCTCCTGTTTCCCATACCCCCGATACATGGGATCACGATTTGAGAAGAACTCCTTGCTGTTCGGCTGGAGTGTCTCCCACGGCGGATTCCCAACGATCGCGTCGAAGCCGCTCCGGCTCGGGTGGAACACATCGGGGAACTCGAGCTCCCAGTGGAAGAACCGCTGGGACCCGGCGACCTCGCGGGCGATCGCCCGGGCTTCTTCGCTCGGCGCGGCGAACTCGGTCGGCAACGGACAGGCATCGATCCGCTCCCCGGGCCAGAACCACATCGCACACCAGAGGTCGAAGGCGTCCTTGAGGCGCGAGAACGCCGGCGTCTCGCGCAGCGCCCGGAACCGCCTCGAGCGCTCGGCCGTCTCGTGGACGGGAAGCTCGTGCAGGGCGCGGAGGGCACGCTCGGCCTCGTCATGTACCGTGGCGACGGCCGCGAGGTCCGGCCGGAAGAGCATGTCGGCGCTGTCGATGAAGGCGATGAGGTCGGGCTTCACCTGCTGCGACTTCCGCGTCGCGATCGCCTTGGTGAACGCCTCCTTCGCGAAGTGAACGCCGTTGCTGTGGCTCTTGTCGCCTCCCTCGCGCTCCCACGCCATGACGGGATAATGAAAGAACTGATCGAACCACGCGCCGACGAGCGCGTTGCCGCAGCGGACCTTGTGGTCAATGAACGAGAACGGAAGATCGCGGTCCATCGTCTCGATCCAGAGCGCAAGGCGGCAGAGCTCGGCCGCGAGGGGATCGAGATCGACGCCGTAGATGCAGCGCTCCACGACGTGCCGGCGTAGGACGGCCTTGAATCGCTCCTCGAAGCGGTCGTCTTCCGGACGGCAAGGGAGCTTCTCTTCGCGGAGTGGCTCGTCGCCGTTGCTCGCCACGAGCGGTGCCGGAAGCCCGAGGATCTCGCGCAAGGGGCGGCCGGGATCGCCTTCGAGGCGCCGATGCTGCACCACAGATTGGAAGAGGGCGTCGGTGAGGAACCGCAGCGCCGCAAGCGGAAACGACCCCGAGCCGCAGGCAGGATCGCAGACCTTGAGCGCGAGGATCGCTTCCGGCTGCTTCGGGGTCCAGCGATGCGGTGCAGCATCGAGATCGCGCGATCCATCGGCATTCGTCGGCGGATCAAACGCCAGCGGACGCAGTGTTCGGTGCACTGTCGGAACGGCAAGCTGTGGCTTGGTGTAGAAGGTCCCTGAACCCTTGCGCGTGCCTCCCCAGCGGACGAGGTACCACTCTCGTGGCAGAATCACGCGATCGACGAGCGATTGTGCGGCACGGGCGAGCGTGGCTTCGTGCTGGAGCTGCCGTTCCGGCGTCAGTCGACCGCGCGGCTTCGAGACGATGCCGGCGATTTCGCAAGCGCGGCGAGCCCATCGCTCAGCCCGGGTGCGGTTGGTGTGCAACACGCCTTCTGCACACGAATGTTCCTCGCCGGCGTCGGGCGCGGCGTCGAACGGTTCCAGGTCCTGCGCGTCGTTGGCGGCTTCTACCCCACCAGCTTCGTCGTCCGAGTCGTCTTCGGCATCGCCCTCTGCCTCTTCGTCCTCCTCACCATCATCGCTTGCCGCTCGCTTCTTCTTCAGCTCCTTGAAGAACGACTCGAGCGAGGCGTCGTCCATGGCCTCCAAGGTTGCGAGTGGCAGTGCCGGTTGGTTGCCGACATTCAGAAAAACGACCGGCTGATCGCTCGGCGCGGCCCGAAGTTCGTAGTCGAGCAGCCCCTCATAGAGGATACCGATGTACTCGTTGTCGAGCTCGGCGAAGTTGACCGGCGCTGCGACCAGCGTGCTCGAACGGCCCTGACGGATGCGCACCCGGGTGCGCGTCAGGAGATCGAGGATCGCGTGGACGTCGCGATCGGGCATGACCTCGGCGTCGAAGCAGGCGGTCTCGAACAGGTGCACCGCGCGAGAGACGCCGTCGGCGGAGGTCGGGTCGCCCGGTTCGAAGAGCTCGCCTCCGTAGCGCGGCACGGGTAGGGCCTCGTGGGCGCAGCCGTCGTGAATGAGGCGGAAGAGGGCGAGCAGATGCGGCCACGCTGAATGCGCTCGAACGAGCCGCGCGGGCGAGCGAACATGATCGCGTTCGAGGCGATCGCGCAGGCCGCGGACGCTGTAGACGGCGTGGTAGATCTCGTTGTCGGCGGGAAGGAGCTCACGCGCCTCGGCGAAGAGCGTGACCACTAGGCGCATGACCATGCGCACCGCGGCGCGGTAGAGGTCGGCGTGATCGATGTCGGTGGCGTGCGCATGCAGCACCTGCTCGTGCGACTGCGCGAGGATCTCGACGGCACGGCGAACGCGCTCGCCGAGGATCGCGGAGAGGTCGGCCTGTCCCTTGCGGCTCTCGAGGATCGCCCGGACGAGCGGCGACGGCTGATCGCGCTCCGGCGGCGTCCAAAGTGCCGGGGCCAGGAGCGAGCGGAACCCCGTCAGCCGCCGCGAGACGCCACCTTCCTCGAACCACGACTCGACATCCCACTCGACGGATGCGTGGAAGTCGATGCCGGCGAAGACGAGCCGCCACTGGTCGCCGTTGGTGAGCAGAGCGAGGCGCTCGGCCCCCGCGCGGAGCCACTGGAGCACTTGGCTGAGCGTGCGTCGGCCGCGCCCAACGCCGACCCGAGCGCCGGCCTCGAAGAACACAGGCAGCACGGCGTCACGCGGACCGGTCCAGAGTTGCCGCGGCCGGATCGTCTCGCCGGTCGAGCCGATGCGTGACCACTCCGCAGGAACGGCTGCGCCACGCTGCCATGTGCCGCCTCCGCCGGCGAAGCCGCAGACCTTCTCGAGGACGAAGGCGACGAAGTCGCCGGTCGAGTCCGCGCCGCCGTCCTGGCGTATGGTGATCGCCCGCCGGAGCTCCTGCTCCCGGAACGATGGAAGCGGCTCAGGATCCGCGGTGACCAGATCGCGCAGCCGCTGCACGTCGAGGAAGAGGCCCTCGTGGCGCAGGTCCTGCCACCAGCCATGGCGATCAACTGCTGCGGACTCCGTAGCCATCAGCGCCGACCCTCCGGATCGCGGAAACGAACCTCGATTGCGACCGGAAAGACGCTTGCTTCGCCATCCAACGCGAACCGGCGCGGAATCACGCGGTTCAGAATGCGCTCGCGCTCGATGCCGAGCTGCTCGCGGATCTCCTCGTAGTGGCGCTTGCGGCGCTCGAGCTCCTCCTGCTTCCGTTCGATCGAGCGGTCCATGTCGTCGATGTGGTGCGCGGCGAAGGCGAGCAGACCCTGTTGGCGATCTCGCTGCATCGCCTCGATCTCCCGTTCGAGACGGGCGAGCGTGTTCTCCTCGACGAGCTTCGACACCTCGCCCTGACGACTACGGTAGCGCTCATCCTCTTGTCTGCGAGCCTCCTCGCGGTCGGCTTCGAGCTGCGTGCGCAACTCGTCCGTCAGAGCCGCCGCGGCATGGACGAGGTGCCGGCGCAACGAGGGTTCCACATCGGCCATGAGCTCGCGAGCGCGCGCGAGCAACGCCTCGTCGTGCGTCGGGCGGGCGCCGCGTAGCGATCGGGCCGCTGCAGTTGGCAGCGCGTCCCCGAGTTGATCGCCGCGAATCGGGAACACCGTGGTACGGATCCAGTGGTGGAACGTCTCTCGCAACTCGTTGACGGCGAGCTCCTCCACACTCAGCAGAACGAGCGCATCGGCGCCGGAAGGGAGCTCGCCGAGCCGAACAGTCCAGCGGGAGACCTGCTGCTCGCCGGGAAAACGGCGACGCGTGAGCGAGCCAAGCGCCTGCCGCATCAATGGGTGGGCGAGGCTAAGCATGACCGTGTCGGGACGGGGGTTGAATACCTGTCGGGGCCCAACCTGCTCGAGGAACGGCGCCTGGCTGAACGCGAGCGCCCGGAGCGGTCCACGGTCACCGGGGCGTGCACGGCGTCTGAGGGTTTCATCGATGGTGTCTCGCCACCCGGTCAGATCGGGATTGACCAGTTCGAAGCGGCCGCCGTCGTGCGCGGACGGCCGAATCTGCGGGCGACCTCCGCCGGGCGACATCGCCATCGCCGTATCAAGCGTCTCGCGCATGGCGTCGCCGTCGAAGTCGATCGCGGCTGCGATGGCGTCGAGGTCGGCGGCGCGCCTGGCCTCCTCGGCGTTCGGCGCCGTCGTGGCGTCCGCCTCGAACGATGCGCGCGTGCGCGCCTGCTCGATCTGGAAGTCGAGCGTCTTCTGCACATCCGCGAGCGGTGCTCCTTCGATGAGGCGCCGGTGTGTTGCCTCGTCGAAGAGCTCGCCCGTTGAACCCAGGTCCTCGCGGATCTGGTCCACTTTGCGGATGACATGATCGAGGAAGCGCAGGTCGTGGTCGTCCTCGCTCACGAAGTGGTGGATCGTCACATCCCGTGCCTGCCCATGGCGGTCGAGCCGGCCGTTGCGCTGCTCGAGGCGCGAGGGATTCCACGGGCAGTCGAAGTGGAGCATGTAGCGCGCGGTGCGCTGGAGATTCAAACCCTCGGCAGCCGCATCGGTGGCGACGAGCACGCGCACAGGCTCGGTGGGATCGTTGAACGCGTCCTTGACCGATTCGCGGAGTTCGTCCTCCATACCGCCGAAGAGCGTGATGACGCGAGCATCGTCTGCGTATCGTTCGCGAAGACGCCGCACGAGATAGTCAAGAGTGGTCTTGTACTCCGTGAAGACGATGAGTCGCTCGTCGTCGCGCCAGTGACCATCGCTCCGTAGCAGCCGATCGATGAGCCGCACGAGCGCGGCGAATCGCGCGTCCACCGGGGGATCCTGGTCGGCAAGCGGCGGTCCGCCGAGATCGAGGCCAAGCCCTGCGACGGCCTCGTCAAGCGCGACGATCTCGTCGGACAGCTCGCCTTCGAAGGGCCGGAGCCAGGCACCGACGATCGTGGACGCGGTCGCCTCGCGGGACTGAGTCTCGCGATCGTCTGAAGGATCCTCGGTCACACTCCGCTGCGCCGCAGCGACCTCGGAGTCCGCTGCGGCTTCGAGCCGGGCGAGGCCCTCCTTGCAGCGGCGCCACGAGTCGGCGAAAGCGATGGGGCAGCTCAGGAGTCGCTTGCCAAGAATCTCGACGGCGAACCATCCGGCCCGGCGGCGGCTCCGCGAGCCTGTTGCGACGAGTGAACGCACCCGGCTTCGAAACGAGTCGAATGCGCGGGCCACAGCGATCTCCTGGGGCGCGAAGTCGAGCATGATCGCTTGTGGCGGCAACCGCTCGCAGAACTTCGGCGGGTTGCTCCGGGCGTTGATTTCGCGCTTCAGCCGCCTTACGACGACCTGCTCGATCCGGGCGCGCGACGCCGGGCCGAGTTCGTCCACCTGGCTGAACCGCACGGGGTCGAGCGTCTCGAGCAAGCCGGAGAACGATCGCGTGTGTCCGTTGTGCGGTGTCGCCGTCAGGAACACTCGGTGTTCGAACTGCGGAGCGATGAGCCGCAGCATCCGACAGAGGTCGCTGTCCTCGCCGAACGGCGCGGGCATGAGGTTGTGCGCCTCGTCGACGATCAACAAGTCCCACGGCAGATGCGGGGAGTTGGCCGGCGTCCGGCACGCGGCGCGGAACTGCTCGTAGACGTCGGGCTGTCGCAGGTAGTGGTACGACGCGATGACCTTGGAGAAGGCCCGCCACGGGTTCGCGTCCGTTCCCACCTGCCGCTTGAGGCGGTTGGTAGCATCGCGATCGACGACCGTGAAGTCGAGCGAGAACTTGTCCCACATCTCGTCGCGCCATTGGAGGCGGAGCGATGCGGGGGTCAGTATGAGCACGCGCTGCACGCGTCGCCGGAGCAGGAGCTCGCTTAGGATGAGGCCCGCCTCGATGGTCTTGCCGAGGCCGACATCATCGGCAATGAGCAGGCTGACGCGCGGCATGCGCAGGGCCTTGAGCAGCGGGACAAGCTGGTAGTCCTCGACCTGGACCGCGCTGTGGAACGGCGAAGAGATCGGTTGCCGGTCGAGAGGGCCTGTGGAGTCCGGATCGACGTAGGGGAAGATAGCGTCCCATCGTGCCGAACGGACGAGAGCGTCGAAGTCGTCCGCCGGCATCGGATCGGATCGGGAGACGTCCGGCAACGCCGTGGGGTTGACCATCGACTTCCGAGGCTCGAGTTCCCAGATCAGGCGCTCGGTGGATGGTTGCTGATCGTCTTTGTACTCAACCTCGACGAGATGCAGTCGGCCATCGTGGCCGTCGAACGCCGTGGTACCTGCGATGATCCCGCGGCGATTGCGTACCGTGGCAATCATGCCGACGCGGGGTGGAGAGGTTGAAGGTGGTGCTGCCATGGACAGTGCGTGCCGCCGTCATGCGCTCGGTGCGGGCCTCGATCGCGGCGACGCGGACGCATCGAGCCAACCATCGATCGTGTCCTTCCTGAACCGCCAATGCCGCCCCACCTTCTGGCCCTGATCTTGCTCTCCTCCGCCAGCTTGTAGACGGTCGACTTCGGAAGCTTCAAGTAGGCAACGAGGTCGTCGATGGTGAAGACCGCGCCGCTCGGTGAGGGGCCGCCCGCGACTGCTGCAGTCGTTCGGCGGGGATCGGCAGATCGAAGACCGGCATCCACGATAGCATTGGAAGAGTCTTGCCAGTTGCTGTCAATTGCTGGGGTGCCAGCGTGGTGTCCGCTCGGTCGAGAGCGGCTTCCACGTTAGTCGAGTGGGTCGGACGGGCAACCGCGTTCGTGACTGGGCGCTCCGTCGCGGGCCCAAGCCTCGACGGCGTCGATGGGCGCGAGCGCAGCCCTGCTTGACCAGTCCGCCGTTTCGGTTCAGCCAACAATATCACTGCTGAATCGCAGATGGTACCACGGGGTCAGGACGCGATCGCCCCCGGCCCCATAGCCAAACCCGATGCTGACGAGCACCTTCCTGGTCATGCCTAGAAATGGCGAGAGGCTGGTTTCGTCAGTTTCGTCTGCGTCGAAATCCCTGCGGACGCCTCCGGCGCCGCTGGCAGCGCTTACCCGGATCTTGCTTTCGTAATTGCACCTCTCGCCAACTTCATCGCGTTTGCCAATCGTTGTGTCCGTCGTCTGCCTTTGGGCAACCGCCGCGTGTCCCGATACAGCCTGCCTTCGCTTGCTGGCTTCTACCGACGCTTTGCACCATTCGCCTCCTGACTACCCCGTCACCATGCAATCCCGTCCGCACCGTCTGAGACCGTGGCATGGTCCGGAGCCGGGTTCTGGCCCGGGATGTGGCCCAGGTTCTGGCCGACCTCAGGATCAGCCGGAACCCACGGGAGATGAGGCTGGCGATCGACCCTTGGACGCGCACACTGGCGCAGGAGGCCCCGCCGCTCCGGATCGTCCGCTTCTCCGGCGAGGCGCTCACGCATGGCGTCGAGGCGCACGAGGTCGAGGCCGCGATGTCGCCCCGAGGCGCCGCGAGAGCTGCGAGATGCACGGGGTTCGAGTCCCGCCCTACCGTTCGTTCAGGGCACCCGGGGTAGGCGATCGTCGATGACGACGGTGCCGGAGGCGATGTCGCCGATGCCGCGGCGGTCGCGCTGGAGGAGCATGAGGACGCTCAGGATCGGGGCGATCAGGACCAGGATCTTGAACGCCCCGCGCAGGGCGGCCTGCACGAGGGTCGGGCGCGACCCGTCGGCCGAGAGGACGCGGCCGCCGAGGGCCCGCTTTCCGAGGGTCGATCCGGTGAGCCACTCGCTGATCGAGGTATGGATCGCGATCCCGATGATCGTGAGGACCGCGGGGAGGGCCCTCGGGAGATCGATCGTCCAGGAGGGCAGGTGCAACAACTCCGTCGGCGGGAGCTGAAAGACCAAGAGGACGATCGCCGCCGGCGGCACCGCATCGATGAGGAGGGCGAGCGCTCGGCGATCGACCGGCAGCGGGTTCACCGGCAGGGGCTGACGGGCCTTCTCCGGCGCCGCGATGACCCGCACGAAGGCGAAGATCATGAGGGCGCCGAGCGCCATCATCATCAGGAGCGGCACATGGAACCAGTACGCGGCGCCGAAGCCCGGCACATTCAGCCGTTCCTTCTCGTCAGGCTGCGCGGAGCTCGCGCCGATCCGCTGGCGCTCCACGATCGGAAGGGCTTGGGCGCCCTCGCTCGCCGGCGCATCGGTCGCCTCGATCGCGATCGCTCCCGAACCGGCGGCGAGGACGGCGCCGAAGCCCCCCTGCTCGGCGAGACTCGCCAACCGAACATCGGCCCACGGCGCGAGGCGCCCCTCACCCGCAGGCGACTCGATCCAGTAGCTCAAGGCCCTGAGCGCCGCATCGTCCGCCTCGGCCATCACCATCGCCCACCGGCCATCGACGGCGATCCACTCGACCGGTCGCTGGGCCGCGCGGCGCGGGACCGGCACTTCCCTCGTCGTCCACTCGATCGACAGTGACGCCGGATCGGCCCGCGACGAGGGCATGAGATCGCGTCCGCCTGGACTCGCGATGAGGGTGCGCTCCGCCTGGCCCGGACCTCGGGACGCGGCAGCGAGCACCGCGATGCCATCCGGACCGCTCACGAGCGCGTCGGCGGCGGCGAGCTCCGGGGGAAGTTCGAAGGTCACCCACCCGTCGCGGCGCAACCACCACAGGGTCGGCGCCCGCTCCTCCGGCTGGCGCTCGCTGTCGCGCTGAATGCCCAGCCGCGCGGCCGGCGAGGGTGCGAGCAGGGCCCACAGGCCGCGATGGTCGGCGGCGACGCCAAGGAGCTCGCCGGCCGCCGGGAGGCTCGGGCGCAACTCGCCGCCGGCTGGCAGGACGAAACTCAGCTTGGTGGCGGGATTCCACTCCGCGCGTCGCTCGACGACATCACGGGCCTCCGGAAAGGAGGCATTTGGTGCGTGCACCAGCCAGACGCGATCCCCCGCCGCGGCGATGGCGATCGGCCGCACGCTCATTTCCGCAACGGTGCGATAGGTGCCGGCGCCGGGGGCGAGACTCTGCGGCGGGACATGGACGAGTCGGGCAACGCCCTTCGCCCAGCCGGCACGAGCGCCGCCGAAGGGCGTCGCATCGGGCTGCCAGAAGACGATCCAGAGATGCTCGCCGGTCGACTCGCCGAGGGGCGCCGACGCGACCAGCGGTTCGCCCGCGAAATCTCCGGCGCGGGCGACGGGGCCAAGGACGGGCCCAACGAGCGCCGCAAGCGCGAGCAACAGGAGGATCGCGATCGCCGGGGCGTCGAAGCGCTTCACCTCACCGCTCCGTCCCCGATGTCACCAGGGGGCGCGAAACTGATCGGCTCACCCATCGGCCGCACCCGCGTCCGGACCTCCTTCGGCTGAAGGGCCGCCAGCAGCTCCTGGAAGCGGAAGAACTTCGCCTGCACGCGCTCGCCGCGGGCGGTCGGCGCGTTGAGCGCCAGACGCAACTCGCCCTGTCCGTCGGTGCGGGCGATGGCGATGCGCTTCGGGACGAGCGGATGCTCGCCGACCGACATGCCGTCGATGGCCGCCGGCGCGTAGTCCTCGAGTCGGCCGGTCGCAACGACGCCGCCAACCTCGTCGAGCAGCTCGACCGTGAGCGGGAGCTTGGTGGCGGCGTTGAGCGTCCAGCGGAAGCGTGGCGCCGGCCGATGTCCCTTCGCGGTCGGGAGCATCTCGACGACAAGCCGCTTCGCCTCCTCCTCTTCCTTGAGCCGCACCGTCGTGATCGGCGGGAAGCGGGTCAGTCCCGCCATCGCGAGGAGCGCGTCGGGCGAGACGATCGACATCGCGTCGCCGGCGAGCCCATCGTCACTCCCACCCCCGACGCCGCCGACGCCGACCGGCTCCGGCCACGGGAAACGCTCGGCGTAGCTCGGCGTCTCGTCGAGCCGGAAGATCCACCACGCTTCCTCGTCGCTTCCGATCCAGGCGAGCCGCTGTCCGAGCTTCGAGATGTTGAAGGCCGTCTTCCAGGGCGGCATGAGGTACATGTCAACATCGCCCTGCTCGAAGTGCTTGCCCTTCGCGTCGGTCCACCGGATCTCGATGATGCCGCGACCCTCGAGAAACTGCAGCTTGCGGAGCCTTGCCTGCTGGGCCGTGACGGCCTCGATGTAGGACGCGCTCGCGGCGGCTGACGCGGCCGGCGCTTTCGCCGGCGCCGTCGGAGGCGCTTGGCTCGGGTTCGTCGTGACCTGGGCATCGGCGGCCGGTGGCGCTGGGGTCGAGGCGGGCGGGGTCGTCTCGCAACCGCCGAGACCAGCGACCGCGACGCCGATCACCGCCACGATCGCTGACGCACCGCACTCCAGACTCATGCGGGGTCTGATGCGGGGTCTCATGCGGCATCTCATGCCGGGGCTCCGGACATGATCTCGTTGAGCTGACCGGCGATGGCCTCAATGTCATCCTCGCCCAAGCGCGGATTGAGGACCGCCAGCGGCGGGGCCGTCGGGTCGGAGCCCCGCACCGAGACCAGCCAATACTCGCGGCCAGTCCGACGCGCCGGGGAGCCGTCGGTCCCCGCATCGTCGCCGCCCTGCGATTCAGCGACCGCCTCGCGACGCTGGCCGACGAAGCGGAGGAGTTTCTTGCGGACGAGGAAGAGCGTGAGGACGAAGCGGAAGGCCTGGCGCTGCGGCCGCTCATCGGCCTCAAGCCGATGGAAGAGGTCGAGGAGCGTCTCGTCGTCGACGAACATCTTCCGTCGCTGCCCGCCGGTCCAGGTCGTCCGCCAGAAGCAGAAGAGACCCTCGGGGCGAGCCCCGGCCTCCCATGCGGCGATCGAATACTCGAGCCGGCGGAGGAACTGACCGCTCGGCGTGCCCGCGTTCGCGGCGTCGGGATCGTCCACCTCCGCCAACGCGATCACGCAAGGAGCCCCCTGCTCGAGCGGCGCGCCGGTCGCGGCGCAGACGCCGGTGGCACGGCCGAGATCGTATGAACCGGACAGTCGAGACATGCGGTCGATGATACGGCCTCGACCGCGCCGGTGTGGTCCGAACAGGTCGCGTTCCGCGCGGCGGAGCCGGCCGGGAATAGATCGCTTCCTGCCGTATCATCGCCGCCGATGCCGGTCATCTTCCAGAACCTATTCCGAGGCTACAGCCCCTGGGAGGTGGTGCTCGAGATCGCGGTGATCTGGGCCTTCGTGTGGATGATCGTCCGCTTCCTGCGGAACACCCGAGGCGCCGGCGCGATCAAGGGCTTCGCCCTCGTCGTCGGACTCGTGGCCCTCTCCGTCCGCGTGCTCGCCCAGATCGGCAGCACCGAGACCTTCGGCCGCCTGCGCTTCCTCGCCGACCAGGTCCTCTTCTTCCTGGTCATCTCGCTCGTCGTCGTCTTCCAGCCGGAGATCCGCCAGGCGATGTCGCGACTCGGCCAGACGAGACTCTTCGGCCGCGGAAGGGCTGCCGCGGGCTCGCTCGCGGAGGAGATCGCCGAGGCCGTTGACTTCCTCAGCCGCAGCCGCTTCGGCGCGCTCATCGTCGTCGAGCGCAGCGTGCCGCTCGGTTCGCTGACCGAAGGCGGCACCGAACTCGACGCGAAGATCACGGCGTCGCTCCTCCAGAGCATCTTCTGGCCGAACAATCCGCTGCATGATCTCGCGACGGTCATTCGGGGCAATCGCGTCTGGTGCGCAGGCATGCAGTTGCCGCTCGCGGAGGAGGGCTCCGTCCCGTCGCATCTCGGCGCTCGCCACCGGGCCGCGCTCGGCGCGACCGTCGACACCGATTGCGTGGTCGTCATCGTGAGCGAGGAGACAGGCTCGATCCGCATCGCGTCGCGCGGACAGCTTCACGGCCCGATCGCCCGCGACGCGGTCCGCGACAAGCTCGTTGCGATGCTCGAGAGCGAAGGCGGAGAGGCCCCTGCCGAGAAGAGCGTCACCCCGGAGCGTGCGGCATGAGCGGCGTGCGTCCCCTGCTTGCGAACTGTGCGGTCGTGACCGTCGTCTCGCTCCTGCTCTGGCTCTGGGCCGCGGGCCAGACGCGGGAGACCTCGACGGTCGAGATCCTCGTCCAGGTGCTCCCCGGCGATCCCGAGCGGAGCATCGTGAGTCCGGCCGAGGCGATTCCGGTGAGCCTTGAGATGCGCGGCGCACGGCACGAGCTCGAACGGGCCACCGATCGCCTGAGCGGCAAGACGATCGTCGTGCGCACCGGCCGGCCGGAGGTCCCCGCCGCGGCGGGCACGCACACCATCGACATCGCCAGCGTCCTGAACCGCGCCGAGGAGGTCACCTCACTCGGCGTCGCGGCGATCGGCGCGGTGCCGACCGCGATGTCCATCGACATCATGGAGACGGCGACCGTCGAGGTGAAGATCGTGCCGGTGATTCCGGGCGTCCAACTGAACGGTGCGCCGGAGGTCACGCCGGCGACCGCCCGGGTGACGCTGCCCCGCTCGCTCGTGAGCGGTCTCGGCGCCGATCCGACCATCGAGGCGTTTGTCCCGACCGCCCAAGCGAACGCCCAGCAGGCCGGGCGTAGAGAGACGCTGGAAGTCGCCCTGCGCGTGCCGGAAGCGCTCGAAGGCGAAGCTCGCCTCGTCCGCATCCAGCCGGAGCGAGCGCGCGTCGCCTTCACGCTCCAGTCGCGGTCGAGCACGACGCTCCTGCGCCTCGTCCCCGTTCAGATCGCCGGGCCGCCGCTCGACCTCGAGGGCTATCGGGTGACGATCGAGCCGGGCAGCGAGTTCCTGCGCGATGTTGAGGTCACCGGCCCGGCGGCGATCATCCGGCAGCTCGAGGAGGGCTCGCTGAAGGCCTTCGCCTTCGTCCACCTGAGCGCCGACGACCTTGCCCGCCGACTGACCCGCAAGCGGATCTCGATGTGGATGCTCCCGCCGGGGGTGAGCGTCCTGCGCATCGGGGAGCTCGTCGAAACGATGCCCGATGTTCGGATCTCGATCCGCGAACGCCCGAAGGGTGCCGGGTAGGGCGCCGAAATCGGCGACCGCCCGTTGCCTCGACGCGGGAGGGTGCGATAGTCTCGGGTTGGCGTCGGAGGCTGGCGTCCGACGCGGTTCGCACCCTTGCTCGGAGCGTGTGCCATGAAGCTCGTCCTCAACGCGGCCTTCCTGCTGAGCGTCCTTGTCGTCTGGTGTGTCCTGCCGGCTGCGGCCTCCCTGGTCGCCGATCGGGCCGCGTTCGGCGGCTGGGGGACCGCGCTCCTCGTCGGAGCCGGCGCCGTCCTCGCCTTCCCGCTGACCTTCGCCTACCTCATGGTCCTCGGGGTCTTCGTCGGTCTCTCCGAGTTCCGCCGCGGACTCCGAGGCGAGTGCGGCCCAAACTGCAGCCCGAACTGCGACCCAAACTGCGTTCAAGCATCGGTCCAGTGTGGCGACGCGCGGTGACGGCCGGTCACGGAGCGACCGTCGGTGCCGTCGGATCGACGGTGCGGCTCGCGCGGAAGTGGCTGATCAGGAATGCGATCGCGTAGCACGCCGAGCTGACGAGGACGATCGCGCCGCCGCTCGAGACGGAGAGGTGATACGAGAGGAGCAGACCCGCGACGGCGCTGATGATCGCGATGCCGACGCTGATCGTCATCGCGTGGCCGAGGCGTCGCGTGAGCAAAACGGCCGCTGACGCGGGCGTCACGAGGAGCGCCGTCGTCATGATGACCCCGACCGCCTGGACGCCGGCGACGACCGCGAGCGAGATCAGGACGAGCAGTCCCATGCGCACCCGATCGGGGCTGAGTCCGATGGCCCGGGCCTGCACGGGATCGACCGCAGCGAGCACGAACTCCTTGTGGAACGCGACGAGTGCGACGCCGACGACGACGGCGATCGCCATGAGTGCGTAGAGATCGCTCTCGACGACACCGAGGATGTTGCCGAAGAGCATGTGCGAGAAGTCGCGATAGCTGCGGGTGCGACTCATCAGGACCACGCCGAGGGCGAGCATCGCGGTGAGGAGGACGCCGATCGCGGAGTCTTCGCGCTGCCCTCGGCGACGGCTGAGCCAGCCGATCCCGACGGCCGTCGTGAGCGATGCGATGAGCGCTCCGACGATCAGGTTCCACTGGTTCATGAAGGCGATGACGATGCCCGGAAGCGTCGTGTGGGCGACCGCCTCGCCGATGAAGGACATGCGCCGCAGGACGACATGCACGCCGAGCGCAGCGCAGGTCACCCCGACCAGGACGCCGGCGAGGAGCGCATGCTGCATGAACTCGTAGCCCATCGGCTCGATCAGCCAGTTCATCGGCAGCGCTCCTCCGCTGCGATGCGGCCGCGCTCGAGTCGAATGACCCGGGTGCCGACCGCGCGAAACCGATCCGCGTCGTGGGTCGCCATCACGACCGTGCGGCCCGCGGCGACGCAATCGCCAAGAGCGCTCGCAAGCGTCGCGACCGAGGAGGCGTCCATCGAGTTCGTCGGTTCGTCGACGAGGAGGAGCTCCGCATCCTGGGCAAGCGCCCGAGCGACGAGGGCCCGCTGCTGCTGGCCACCGGAAAGCTGGCCGATCTGGGCCCGCAGAAGCTCGCGCAGGCCGAGCCGATCGATCGCGGCATCGATGCGCTCCCGATCGGCCGCGGTCATCCGTCCGAACCAGCCGCGATGCACATGGCGTCCGGTCGAGACGAGGCCTCGGACATCGATCGGAAAATCCCAATCGAGCTCGCCGCGCTGCGGCACATAGGCGACCGACGCGCGACACCAGCCGACCGGCAGACCGAAGACGGTGGCCGTGCCGGCGGTCGGCGTCAGCAGCCCCGCGACCATCTTCAGGAGCGAACTCTTGCCCGCGCCGTTGTCGCCGAGGAGGAGCACGCACTCGCCGCGGGCGATCTCGAGCGAGAGGTCGTCGACGGCCGGAGCGGCCCGACCTTCGTAGCGCAGCGAGAGCCCGCGCACGCGCACCGCCGGCTCACCGTCGAGCGGCCTCGCCGCGAAGGGACCGTAGGAACGCCATCCGCCGATCGTGCGGTCGCCCGTCGCGTGCGCGCCGGCCGTCACCGAAGGGCATCCACCATCGTCGTCACATTGTGCCGCATGAGGGCAAGATAGCTCGGCGCGGGACTATCCCGCTCGCCGAGGGCGTCGGTGTAGAGCCGGGCGACCTTCACGCCGGCCTGACGGGCGACGAGTTCGGTCTTCTTCGGGTTCAGGATGTTCTCGCTGAAGACCGCAGGCACGCCGATGTCCTTCACCTGCTCGACGACCTTGGCGACATCGGTCGCGCTCGGATCGCCGACGCCGGTCGAGACCGAACCGAGCACATTCATCGTGCGGAAGCCGTAGCGGTCGGCGAAGTAGCCGAAGGTGTCGTGGCCGGTGACGATCACGCGGCGCTTCGCCGGAATCGTCTTGACCCGCTCGTCGATCCAGCCGTCGAGCGCCTTGAGTTCCTTGATGTACGCGTCGCGGTTCAGGCCGTAGGACGCGGAATAGGCCGGATCGGCGGCGATGAGGGCGTCGGCGATCTCCTCGACCATGAGGATCGCGTTGCGGACATCGTGCCAGACATGCGGATCCTGATCGCCGCCACAACTGTGATGGCCGTGGCTGCACGTGGGGCGCTCGCCGTTCGGTCCCGCGGGCGGCTGACGGACCTTCACCCGCTTCGACGCCACGACGCGCTTCGCCTGCGAGCCGCTCGACTCGACGAGGTCGCCGATCCAGGCGTCAAAGCCGAGACCGTTCTCGAAGACCAGCGCAGCCTCGCGGAGCCGGACGCTGTCCTTCGGCACCGGCTCGTAGCTGTGGGCGTCGCCGTTCGGGCCGACGAGGACGGTCATCTCCACGCGATCGCCGCCGACCTGCTTGACCAGGTCGGCGAGGATGCTGTTGGTCACCACGACCTTCGGCGGATCGGCCGGCGGGACTTGGGCGGACGCCGGTGCGGCACCCGGCCCGAACGACGCGATGGCCGCGAGGGCCGCGACGACCAGCGCGACGAGCGAACGATGCCAGCGGAGCGACGGAGTGGACGGATTGTTCATGGGAACTCTCGAGGCAGGGACCAGTTGCGAATGCGTTAGCATAAGCATCCTGTCTGCGGCCGGTCAACGGCATTCAATCGCGCGACGGCCGGTGATCAGGCCAGCGATCAGGCCGTGCAGCGGTCGCAAAGCCCGCTCAGAACGATGGTGTGGTCCTCGAGCGTGAAGCCCTTCGGCAAAAGCTGCTTGAGGCCACCCGGGCACCCGTGCAGGTCATAGACCCGATCGCAGGTCCGGCAGTGGAAGTGATGGTGATGGTGCGACGCAGCCTCGCTGAGTTCGTAGCGGGCGGGCTGGCCGGGAATCGCGACGGCCCGGATCTCCCCCGCCTCCTCAAGCGAGCGGAGCGTCCGATAGACGGTGCTCAGCCCGATCGAGGCGATCTCGCGGACCGCGAGTTCGTGGAGTTCGTAGGGGGAGAGCGGCCGGGCCTCCCGGGCAACGATCGCCAGCAGCGAGAGGCGCTGGCGGGTCGCCCGACCGAGGGCCCGCTGGGCGGAGTCAGGCGCCGACGCCGGGGTGACCGAGGCCTTCGAGACCGACCTCGGACTGGACTTCTCTCCGGCCCGTGAGCCGGCAGACTTCACCGTCGTCGAACGCGAGGGTCGAGCTGGTCGCTGAGACGCCATGGCCGAAGGATATGCACACGCATTCTCATCTGCAAGGGTCGCCGACCGACGCACACCGCGTCCGCCCCGCCGTCAGCGCCATTCCGTCGCGTGCCACTGCTTCTTGCCGCGACGAAGGAGGATCATCCCGTCGCCGAGCAGATCGCTCCGCTTGAGCTGACGGTCGAGGCCGACCTTCTCGCCGTTGACGCTCACCGCGCCGTTCTGGAGGAACTCACGGGCCTCGCGCTTGCTCGCCGCGAGCGTCGTCTGCGGCAGGAGTTCGAGGAGCGACGCCCCCTCGCCGTCGAGCGCCGTCAGCCCGTGCGTCGAGCGCGGCACTTCGGCGAAGACCTCGCGGAGCATCGATCCGTCGAGCGAGCGGACATCGCCGGAAAAGAGCGCGTTCGCCGCAGCCTCGGCCTTCGCAAGCTCGGTCGCGCCGTGGTGGATGCGGACGACCTCGCGGGCGAGGGTGCGCTGCGCCTCGCGGGCCCCGGGGTTCGTCGCGACGGCGTGATCGAGGGCCTCGATCTCCTCGCGACTGAGGAAGGTGTACCAGCGAAGGAAGTTGCGGACATCGCCATCCGAGGCGTTCAGCCAGAACTGATAGAACGCGTACGGACTCGTGCGATGGGCGCTGAGCCAGATCGTTCCGCTCTCGGTCTTGCCGATCTTGCCGCCATCCGCCTTGGTCACGAGCGGCGCTGTGATGCCGAAGGTCTGGCCAGAGAATTGGCCAGACGATTGGGCAGTCGCTTCGGCATTCGGCTCCTCGCCCCGACCTTCCGTGCGACGGATGAGGTCGATCCCCGCGACGATGTTGCCGAACTGGTCGCTGCCGCCCATCTGGATCGTGCAGCCCTGCGTGCGGTAGAGATGGAGGTAGTCGTACGCCTGCAGGATCATGTAGGAGAACTCGGTGTAGGAGATCCCCTGCTCGCGCGTGTTGAGTCGCGCGGCCACCGACTCCTTCTGGATCATCATGTTCACCGAGAAGTGCTTGCCGACATCGCGCAGCACATCGATGAAACTCAGCTTCCGCAGCCAATCGGCGTTGTTCAGGACGACCGCGGCGCGCGGTCCGGAGAAGTCCATCACGCGGGCGAAGACATTGCCGATCGCGTCCACCTTGGCCTGCACCTGCTCGAAGGTCTGCAGTTGCCGCTCGGCGCTCTTGCCGCTCGGATCGCCGATCAGGCCCGTTCCGCCGCCCATGAGCGCGATCGGCTTGTGGCCACAGCGCTGGAAGTGGGCAAGCATCATCATCGGGATGAGATTCCCGATCGTCAGGCTGTCCGCGGTCGGATCGAACCCCGCATAGGCGACGCGCGACCCACCGGACAGGTAGGCGGGAATCGCATCGGAGGTGGTCTGGGCCAAAAGCCCGCGCCAGCGGAGCTCATCAAGAAACGGCGTCATGCTGCGGGTTATAGCACGCGAGAGAGCGACGAGCAGGGGCTTGCATACTCAGGCGCAACTCACCCAGAGAACCACAGAGGCACAGAGGGCACAGAGAAGGCAAAAGAGGAGACCGGTTGCGCACGCGTCGATGGAGACGGCCGGTGCCGGAGGGACCCACCGAGCGCAATCGCTGGGCAAGGTCAACGATCGAGCCAAGTCAATTCCATCCTGCGCCGACGATTGTGTGCGACGAATCCCACCTCCCATTGACTTCTCTGTGCACCCTCTGTGCCCTCTGTGCCTCTGTGGTTCTCTGGCCGCCGCCGACGCTACAGCAACTCGCGCACGGAGACCGGGCGGCGCTCGCGGGCGGAGCGGATCGCGGCTTCGAGGACCGCCTGGGTCTTGAGCGCGTCGTCGAAGTCCGGGAGCGCCACGACTGGCTTCCGGCCGCCGAGACTGAGCGCGATGTCCGCAGCCATGCTCACGAAGCCGTGCTCGTAGCCGATGATGTGCGCTGCCGGCCAGTAGGCGCTCGCGTAGGGATGGTCGCCGCCGTTCGTGCACATGATCCGCGACCAGCCGCGCAGGGCGCTCGGCAGCGTGTCGTCCCACCACTGCAGCTCGTTCATCCGTTCGAAGTCGAACTTGATCGAGCCCTTCTCGCCGTTGATCTCGATCTGGTTGCGATTCTGATTGCCGGTCGCCAGGCGTGTCGCCTCGAAGCTCGCGATCGCGCCGCCGGCGAAGCGGGCGAGAAAGAGGACGGCATCGTCGACCGTGGACTTGCCGGTCTTCGCCTTCGTCTTCGCCCCACTGCCGGCAATCGCGCCGCCCCCGCCGCCGGAGAGAATCGCCCGCTCCTTGATGAAGGTCTGCTCGATCGAACCGACGACTTCGGTGACCTCATCGCCGGTGATGAAGCGGGCCATGTCGATGATGTGGGCGTTGAGGTCGCCATGCGCGCCCGATCCGGCCTGATCGGCCTGGAAGCGCCAGAGGAGCGGCGTGCTCGCCTTGCCCCAATCCTGGAGATAGCTCGCCCGGACATGGTAGATCCGGCCAAGTCGCCCCTCCTCGACGAGCTGGCGCGCGAACGCGACCGCGGGACAGCGCCGATAGTTGAACCACACGAAGGTGCGGACGCCGCGCTTCGCCGCCTTCGCCGCGGCCTTCGCCATCGCCTTGGCGTCCTCGAGGGTGCCGGCAAGCGGCTTCTCGCACGCGACATGCTTGCCCGCCTCGAGCGCCGCGATCGACATCTCGGCGTGGACATGGTTCGGGGTCAGGATGTCGATGAGTCCGATCGCGGGATCGTCACAGAGCTCGCGCCAATCCGCCGCGGCCCGACCGATGCCCCAGCGGGCGGCGAAGGCCTCGGTGTCGGCCGCGTTGCGTCCCGCGACCGCCGCAAGCCGCACCGGGTGCGGCAGATCGAAAAATCGCGGCGCCTGCGACCACGCGTTGGCGTGGGCCCGGCCCATGAACTTGGTCCCGACGAGGCCGACGCCGAGCGCACCGCTCGCGGATGATTGCGGGAAATCCGCCGGACCGGAGCGGCGTTCGGGACGGCTCGCGGGGGTGCTCCCGCTCGTCGTGCGGCTCGTTCGACGCGTGCTCTTCTTCCGTCGTTCCATCGGTCGTCCTTTCTTCGTGCGAACGGCTTGCCGGAGCATCCAGCCGATCCTCGTATGCTACGAATCTCCTCTCCTCATCACCGCTGAATCACCATGCAGACTTCGCCCACCTCCAGCTCCTCCCGTTCGGCCCTCTCCGACTCCACGGCCTCCGCTCGCGGTGGTGATGATGCTGCCCTCGTCGCGCGCGTCGCCCGCCTCGAGGCGGCGCTCGACGAGGCGACGAACGCGGCGCGACTCGCCCGCCGATCCGCCCGACGCTGGTCGCTCGGCGCGGTGCTCGGGACCGCGCTCGGCGCGATGGCCCTGATGGCGGCTGGCCTGCCAGATTCCGTCGCGGTCCTGCGCACGAAGCGTCTGGAGATCGTCGACGATCAGAACCGAGTCATCGGACTCATGACCGCCGGCACCGACGGCGGACAGTTCGACCTCTGGTCCTCCGGCGGCGCGAATGTCGCCCGCATCGCCGCAACCGCCAAGGGGGGTGACTTCTCGATGTGGAACGCCGCGGGGCGCCCGGCGATCGGGGCATTCGTCGGCGACGCAGGCGGGCGCTTCGAGGTCTACGACGAGGGTGGACGGACGATGGGGCGGATGAACGCCTCGCGCACCGGCGGCGAGCTGCTGCTGCAGACCTCGCTTGGCAAGCCCGGGATCATCGCCAAGGCCGATGATCGCGGCGGCGGCATCGCGGCCTGCGATGCGGTCGGCCGGCCGCTCGCGGAACTCTCCTCCGCCGGCGGCGCCGGACTCGTCCTCGTGGCCGACCAGAACGCCCGCGCGGTGGCGACGCTGAAGTCGACGGAGCGCGGCGGAGCGATCGAGTTGACCGACAGCCGCGGAACCGCCGCATTCTCCGCCGGCGCCGATGTCGACGGCGGTTCCTTCACGGTGCACTCGCCCGAAGGTCGGGCGCTCGTCACCGGCGGCGCGTCCCCGTCGGGCGGCGGCTCGATCGAGGTGCGGACCGTCAACGGCGATCCGGTCGTCTCCGCATCGACCGGCGAAGGCATGACCGGGCGTCTGATCGTCAGCAATCCCGACGGCCAGCGCGGCATCGCGCTTCAGGGCACCTCGGGGAGCTATGGCATCGCGATTCTCGAAGCGACCCGCCGCGTCCTCCTCCTCGAGGGCAACAGCGGCGGCGGACGGCTCGAACTCACCGACCTCGGCGGCCGGGCCTCGGTGGTGGCTGGCGTGGATGCCGAGGCAAAGTCCGGAACGATCTCGCTCCGCGACACCGCGGCCAAGGAGATCGTGCGGATTTCGGCAGACGAGAAGGGCAACGGCCGAACCGCGGTTTACACTCGAACCGGCGAAGATCGGAAGATCT
The DNA here is from genome assembly GCA_964395845.1 of uncultured Isosphaeraceae bacterium. Taxonomy (GTDB): domain Bacteria; phylum Planctomycetota; class Phycisphaerae; order Phycisphaerales; family SM1A02; genus JAEUIT01. The sequence continues at coordinate 131,042 of CAYNCG010000009.1, forward strand.
ACGGCGTGAAGTGAGTCCACCCCGGCGCGGCCAGGCCGCGCTTCGCTCGATCCCCGTTCAACGCATCTTCAAGGGCCCGCCAACCACCATGTCCCTCCCGAGTCATCTCGTCCGCGGCGCACGCCTCTCGCTTCTCGGCGTCGGAACCCTTCTCCTCCTCTCGCTTCCCTCTGGGGCGAGCGCCGACACCACGACGCAGTCGCCGCCAGCGGACGCACCACCGGCGGCCGCCCCACAGGCACCGGCCGCACCAACTGCACCAACTGCTCCGACCGCTCCGGCGGGGCGTCCGCAGGGCGAACGGCGAGCACCGGCGGCCCCGGGCGGCGGACAGTGGCCTGCGAACTACTTCTACGACGGCTCGGGCCCGCGCTTCGCGAATCTCGTCGGCAAGGCCCCGCCGCCGATCACCGCCCGCGACTGGACCGGCGAGGCGCTCGACCCGCGGGCGTTGCAGGGCAAGGTCGTCGTGGTCGACTTCTGGGCGACCTGGTGCGGTCCCTGCATGCGGGCGATTCCGCACATGGTCGATCTCGTGAAGGAACACGAGAAGGACGGCCTGGTCGTCATCGGCGTCCACGACGGCATGAAGGGTTGGACGGCGATGAAGGATGTCGCCAAGAACAAGAGCATCAACTATCCGCTCTGCATTGACGAGGTCGCGCCGAACGCCCGCGCCGGTCGCACCGCGACGGCCTACCGCGTCGGCTTCTGGCCGACCATCGTGATCATCGACCGCGCGGGCAAGGTCCGCGCGGGCGGCGTGCAGCCGGCGTTCGTCGATGAGATCGTCGCTGACCTGCTGAAGGAGCCGGCCCCCGCTTCCGCGACGCCAGCCGAGCCGGCGAAGCCTGCGGATGAGACAAAGCCCGCCGATGGGACGAAGCCAGCGGGTTGAGTGCCCCGCTGCGCGAGGGCGCGAGATGAGGCAGCCGAATCAGGCGAGCGGCGTGAAGGTCATGCCGCTCTCGACATACATGTTGACGAGCGTGCCCGGCGCGAATTCGCTCGCCTTCTGACCGTCGGCGACCTCGAGCCACGCGGGAATCACCATCTCGATGAGCACGCGGTTGGCCGCGGAGTCGGTCGCAAGCACCGTCCCCTGCACGATGCGCGGATGACCGTAGACCGGCTCGATGAAGCGTCCGCCCGCCGCGGCCGCATGCATCCGCTGGGCCTTGCCGCGCACGACGCCGCGGATGCGCTTGCCGATCTCCGTCGCGATCGACGCCGCCGGCACCGTCGGCTTCAGGTGCAGGCGATAGCTCGTGCCGGGAAGCGAGAGAACGATCTCCTCGTCGGACTTCGCCTCGAGAATCGCTCGGCACACATCGGGTTCGGTACGCGCAGCGGTATCGGTCGCCATAGGGCCGCGCATGGTAGCGGCAGTCACGCGGGCCGCGGGATGGCGAGCATCCGGAGGAAGTTCGCCAGGAGCGTCGGCCCCTCGGTCGTCAGGAAGCTCTCGGGGTGGAACTGGACCCCCTCCATGGGGGCCCGCTCGCTCCCCGGGCCGGTCCACCGAAGGCCCATGATTTCACCGCGCTCCGTCCACGCCGACACCACGAAATCCTTGGCCACCGTGCTCGGCTCGACGACCAGCGAGTGATAGCGGGTGGCGAGAAAGGGGTTCGAGAGCCCAGCGAAGACCCCCTTGCCGTCGTGATGGATCGGCGAGGTCTTCCCGTGAATCGGCACATCGTTCCGCCGAACGACCATGCCGTGGATGTCGCCGATGGTCTGGTGGCCGAGGCAGACTCCGAGGATCGGGATCTTCCCCCGGAAGTGCTTGAGAAGCTCGGGACAGACGCCCGACTCCTTCGGCGTGCACGGCCCGGGCGAGATCACGAGTCCCGCCGGAGCGAGCCGCTCCGCTTCGGCGGTGTCGATGGCGTCGTTCCGCACGACACGCACCTCGATCGCAGGGTCGATCTCGCCGAACCGCTGCACGAGGTTGAAGGTGAAGGAGTCGTAGTTGTCGATCAGGAGCAGCATGGCGGGTGATCGGCGAAACGGGAGGCGAGGACATCGTAATGGCTTGGTATCGTTCCGGCCCGAGCCGATCGGAGCGTTCTCCGTGGCGACGACGATCTGGCCGAATCCTCAGCGAAGCCCCCCGATGCCCGCTCTCCACACCGCCGCAGCCCCCATCGCCGCCACCAGCCTCGCCGCCTTCCTCCTGCTGCCGATCGCCTCGGCCGCCCAGTCGCAGGACAGCGACACCCCCGCGCCGCTCGCGACGCCGGCGAATCCCTTCAGCCTCTCCCTCGGTGGCGGCTATGTCCACCAGTTCTCGACCGATGTCGAGGATGGCCCCGGCGAACTCGCCATCGACCGCGCCTACGCCTCGCTCAGCTCGCGCTTCGCCCTGAACGAATCGCTCTCGCTCGGCGTGCGCTTGGCGTGGGAAGGCGGCTGGTACGACTTCGACGACGCCACGCCGCTCTCGATCGGCGGCGCGAGCCCGTGGAGTTCGGTGCATGGCATCCAGCTCGGCGCCCGGCTCAACTGGACGCTCGACTCGCAGTGGTCGATCGGCGTCGGCGTGTTCGGCAGCGCTGCCGGCGAGTCGGACGCCGATGTCGGCGACTCGCTGACCTTCGGCGGCAGCGTCAGCGCCGCGTGGCGGGCGAACGATCGCTTCACGATCGGTGGCGGCATCCTCGCCTCGAGCCAGCTCGAGGACGACGCCCTCATCATCCCGCTGCTCGTCATCGACTGGCGCATCACCGACGCGATCCGCCTGAGCAATGTCACCGGCCCCGAGGCCTATCCGACCGGCGCTGGTCTCGAACTCTCCTGCACCGCCCTCGAAGGCTTCGACTTCGGCATCGGCGGACGCTGGGAGTCGCGTCGGTTCCGACTCGACGGCGAGGGTGCCGCGCCCGAGGGTGTCGGCGAGGACGAGGGACTCGGACTCTGGCTGCGGGCCGGCGTGCGGCCGACCGACGCGCTACGCATCGATCTGCTCGCCGGCTTCATGCTCGGCGAGGAGCTCGAGCTCGACGATCGAGACGGCAACACGATCGCCTCGATGGAACTCGATCCGTCGCCCTTCATCGGGGCGTTCCTGAGCTACCGCTTCTGACGAGGCTGCGTTGGCGGCACGGACCAGGGTGACGCTCGGCAGGCCCCCCGGCCTCTCCGACGGGCTCCCCCACCGCGCCGCCGACGCGATCGACAGCGGATGCCCCGCCGTGGCGACCGCCACCGCCGCTGCGGCGGCGCTCAAGACGAGGGTGGCGGTGGTCAGGGTGGCGTTGCGCATCGAACTCGCGTCTGGCTTCAAGGCTCTCTTCGGGGCGGGCGTCCGGTATCGCGAAGCGCGATCGGAGAGGGCCCTCTTTCGGCAATCCACGGGCTGAGTTTTCACCCAAACCCATGAGATCGCCGTCGAGCGAGCGAATGGATGCCGATGCGGCGGCCTTTCGTCAGGCGCAGACGCGATTACGCCGCTTCGGGCAACGCCGTCCCGGCGACGCCATCGCGGGTGACGACGAAGAGTTCGTTCGTGATCGGGTAGGGCAGCCGCCGATAGTCCGCGTCGATCCGGCTCTTCAGCCGCCCGACGAACTCCTCGGGGTCACAGGTCATCGCGAGGAAGGTGTCCCGGGCCGGCGTCGCGACATAGAAGTCGCCCTTGAGCTCGGGTGCGAGCTTCTCGTACAGCCGACCGAGGAGAATCCGGGCCGCGTCGTAGCCATCCTGCCGGCTGACGATCGCCGCTCGGCCCCCCTCCTTGCTGTCGATGATCTGGATCGAGAGGTCCGGGGCGTAGCGGCTCAGGTTCTCGCGGGCGATGAGCTCGAGGTCGTCGGCCTGCACCCCCCACTTCACCATCTGCTCGGTGGTGATGCTGACCGTCATCTGCGGGAGGTCGATCACGAAGACGACCACCGTGTTGTTCACGAACGGCACATGGGCGACCTGCTCGCGGTCGAGATGCTTGAAGATCGACTCCGGCTGGATGCGCGGCATGATCCGCGGCCGGGCGATCGCGAACGGCAGCGGCGCGCCGGAGACGGTATCGCCCTCGATCAGCTTTTCGAGGTAGTTCTCGACGATCTCGACGCCGTTGTCCGGGTCGCGCAGGACCATGCGGTAGAGGTTGTCGAGTCCGAGATGTCGGCCATCGATCACCACATCCATCGGACCGGCGAGGTGCACGGTCCGCTCAGGGAAGTGACGCTTCAGGATGAAGACGACCTGCTCGCCAAAAGCCTCGGGTTCCTGTGGCATCGCCGACATGACAGTGGCCTCCCTCGCATCTCCCTCGGGGCATCCGAATCGATTCGGCCTTCGGCCCACCATCGATCCGCACACCGGAGGCGGCGGATGCACCGCGTCGGGAAACACGGCGCGTCTCTGAGTTGTTCGGCGGTTCCTCGACGGTTCCGCCCCTGACTCAAACGAGCCGCGATCCGTCGCGGTTCGGCTCCGCGACGCGGAACACGCTCATCGTCGGCCAAGCCGGGGCCCGGGTTTGGCGGAACTCCGGAGAGCGCGGCGAGCGGTCGGACTCTTCCCCCTCCGCGCTCAGAATCGGTGAGGAGGTGTCTACCCGAAGGCTCCTCCCATCCGTCCGCCGCGCCAACGCCGTACCCTCCTCGGCCCATGCAGCGCCTGCCCGCCGTCATCGCCGCCGCCGCCCTCATCGCCCTCCCGCCTGGAGCCGCACTCGCCGGGGAGTCGGCCCGGAGCCCCGCGGCGGAAGGCCCGCAATCCCCCGCCGAATCGACCCTCCGAACCTGGCGGGTCACGCCTCCGCAGGCGCTTCGCGCTCGCATCGGCACACCGACGATCGAGGGCCGCCTCGTCGAGGTCCGCGGCTTCGATGCAGAGCACTCCCTCCGCGTCGCGATCATCGAGCGGGTGAATGGCAGCCGCCTGAGCATCGTGACCCGCTGGCTGGATCGTGAGAGCCAGGCGGTCGTCGATCGCTTCCCGGACGCTCGGGCCGAACGCCGCGAGCGTCGGGCCGCCGAACCGCCACTCGGCCTCCGACCGGGCGAGTACCCGGTCCCGCGTCCGGAGGGCGAAACGGACGGCATCGAGCGCGCCGCGACCGAGCACTTTCACTTCCATTGGGGCACGAAGCGCGACGGGAGCGGCGCCGCCTGGTTCGCGCCGGGCTTCCGCGAGCGCACGCTCCTCGCCTTCGAGGACGCCCGCGACTTCTATCGCGATGTGCTGAAGGCCCCGCTCCCCGGCCGCGGCGACGAGCGGATGTCGAAGCGGGCGCCCGAGGTCTTCGGCAAGACGAATGTCTACATCACGGGCACCGGGCTGCCGCGTCACGAGGAGGGCTTCGCCTTCGCCGCGCTCGACATCATCATGCATCCGGCCGCGCTCGCCCCCGGATCGAGCGTGATTCCGCACGAGTTCGCCCACTGCGTGCAGCTCGCCTCGGGAGGCTTCCGCAACAGCGAGTTCGTCGGCTGGTTCTGGGAGAACCACGCCGAGTGGTGCACGCATCAGTATTTCCCCGGCCACGCGCCGGCCTTCTGGGCGTGGCTTGAGCGGCGTCACTATGAATTGAATTCCTCGCGCATGAACTATGGAAGCTGGATGTGGCTTCAGGTCATGAGCGAATCGCAGGATCTCGCCGGCGGGCTCGGACCGGACTTCATCTTCGACCTGTGGGAATCGAACCGACTCGATGAGCATGGCCGCTCGATTGAGGATCCGATCCAGACCTGCCTCCGACTCCTTGCGGAGCGTCCTGCGGTCGGCTCACCGGCCGCCGCCGCCGAGGTGCTCGGCACGATCATCGGACGGGTCGCCGAGCGCAGCGCGTTCTGGACCGATCTCGAGCACGGATTCACCTACGCGGCGAGCGAAGCGGAGTATGAGGTCCACTCCCGTGGCGCGCTCCGCCATCGGGCGACGCTTCTGCCGCTCGGCACCGCCGATGCGACCGACTTCGTCATTCCATACAGCCAAGCGCCGCGCGACTATGGCCTGAACATCATCGATCTGGCCCTCGACGAAGACGCCCCGGCGATCGTCGTCGGTCTGACCGGCATCGCGAGCGCTGCGGTCGGGCCCGACGCGTCGGCAGCGCCGCTCTGGCGGGCAGCGCTTCTCATCGAGCGCGCCGATCGTTCGATCGAAGTCGCCCGCACGACGCTCTCCGCGACGAGCGGCGGCCAGATCAGCCTCGAGCGCTTCGCCGGCGATCGACGGGCGCGTCTCGCCGTTGCGGCGACGCCGGTCGATTGGACGCCGATCGAGTTCCGTCCCGGCTACGGCGCGAAGCGTCGTTTCCCGTTCCTCGCCTCGATCGAAGGCGCGGCGCCGGCGACCTCCTTCGCTCGCTCGGAGCAGTCGGGAGCCGCCGACCCGAGCAACCTCATCCGCGTCCCGAACGGCGGCGGCCTGCGCGCGCCCTCGGCGACCGTCGCGGACACCGCGTTCGTCGCCGAGGGGGCGATGGTTCTGGGTGACGCGACCGTCGAAGGAAACGCCCGCATTCTCGGGAACGCCGTGGTACGCGACCGCGCGATCGTGCGCGGCAACGCGGTGGTCCGCGACACCGCGACGGTGCGCGACGAGGCGACGGTCGAGGGCGACGCGCTCGTCGCTGGCGGCGCGATCGTCGCCGGACGGGTGCGCGTCGGCGAGCGGGCCCGCGTCCTCGAGGCGATCCACCTCGATGGTGACGGCTCCTTCGCCGGCGATGCCCTTGCGAAGGGATGGGGAGAGATCCACACCAACGCGGCCCACACGATCGGCGGCTGGGCGTGGTTCGGCGAGGACTGCGAAGTGCACATGCCGGGCAATCCCCAGGAGCTCGCGCCGATGGTCGTCGATCGCGGCAGGATCTATGGATTCATGGCCCCCGATCAGTGGCGCGAGACGCAGCGCGCGGCAGATCCCGCGACGACGCTCGCCGCAGACTGGATCCCGACCCGCGCCACGACCGCGGCGGGAACGCTCGCCGAGCGACGGCATCTGCTTGATTCTCTTGGGGACCATCCCCTGCTCCTGCCGAGCGGAACGACCATCACCGCGGAGGGTGCAGTCGATCTGCGCTCCGCCCGCGCGGCGGCGATCACCGAGGGAACGCCCTTCGCGAGCGCCGGCTGGACGCTCGAAGCGACCCTCCTGCCAGCGGCCGAAGCCAACGCCCAAGTCGCCTCCATCATCGCGTTGCACTGGGAAGATGGCCGAGGCAATGCCCACGCCCTTCACCTGCGCTTCGTGCCCGGAGCAACGCCGAGCGAGGATGTCTTCGTCGTCGAACTGACGAACCCCGCAGGCGCCGGCCCCGAATCCCGCGAGCCAACGACATCCCGGCAGGTGCGACTCCCGCTCGCCTCGCCCGGCGCCCGCACGACCTCCGAGACGCCCGTCGCACTCACCCTCCGCATGAGCGACGACGGTGTCCTCCACCTCGCAAGCAAACCCCTCAGCGGTGCAGCACACCGAAGCGGCGGCAGCGGCAGCGGCAGCGGCAGCGGCGGCAGCGGCGAAGCAACCCTCTCCACCTCGATCGGCGAACCCTGGAGTCAGGCCTTCCCCCTCCGCTGCGAACTCGGCGCCGCACGCTTCGAACGCCTCCGCGTCGAACGATCCGCCACGCCGCGCTGATGAGCGGATCGATCGCCGATCAGCGTTCTGCACAATGCGACCAGACTCACTGGGCGTGCCCACGCCCGGTGGACGCAAGACTGTGATCAGCTTTTGCCTCGCGGCCGCCTCCAACGCCTCTAGCGCCTCGGCGTCCGATTGCCGCTGAGCGCGGAGGGCTTGCTCCCCAGCCTGCGCCCGGATCGCTCGCGATGCATACGAGCCGACGCTGGGTTGTGCTCACGACCAGCCATAGAACCGCCGCCGCGCCTGATCTCGTCACAACCCGGACACCCGCTCCCTGGCGGCGATCCTGGTCGGTCGGGCGTCCTAGGGACTCCGGCGGAGCGTCAGATATCCGCCAGTCTTCCAGGTTGCCGGTGCCCAGCGTCGCCAAGGGTCGCCAGCGTCCTGCCCCATAGTCACCCAGATCCACCGGGCGAATGTGTCGCGGTGTGCTGCGCCTGCGGGGGGCGATTGCGTGGAAGTCGCAACGGGCCCCACGACGCCCGACCTTCACCACATCAGCCCTCACGCAGACAGAAGGAACATCCATGCCCCGCGCGATCCTCACCACCGCCGTCACAGCCGCCGCCGCTGCCGCGCTCGTTACCGTCCCCTGCCTCGGCGACATCACGCTCACGAGTTCCGACGGCCGCTGGGTCGCGACCATCGAGGACACCGGTGGCGCTGCGGGCCAGTGCAACGGCATGAAGGACACGACGCTCGCTCCGAATCTCCAGAGCTTCGTGGCGAACACGCGGCACTATGTCCGCATCGGGTCGCCCCTCCTCTTCGCGCAGTACACGACGCAGCGCGTCGAGGATCTCTTCTCGCTCGTTCGTTTCGTCGCCGACGGGGAGACCTTCACCGCCGTGCTGGTCTCGAACGACTTCTCCGGCACCGTCCTCATGATCAACGGCGAGATGGTCGCCGGATCGCAGGGCGGCCTCCGCGTCGCGCTCACCTTCATGGATGCCTCGCCGAACGCGACGCCGCTCCTCCAGACCGGCGTGCAGACCTTCGTCTACGCCAACATGAATGTGGACGGAGAGATGACCGGCAATGTCTGCGGCTGGGTCGGCGGCACGCCGAACGGTCACTTCTGGCAGAAGCGGAACGGCAGCCCCGCGGCCAGCGAGCGCTGGTTCGTCGGCGAGAATGTCCAGGGCATCCAGGCGATGGGCGACTCGCTCCTCTCGGACTATCTCGACAACGGCGCGACCTCGCTCTCGAACCAGGTCTTCATGGGCCCCGGCGACGTGAACACCGCGCTTGAGTTCGGCCCAAAGAACATCAATGAGTCGTCGCAGACCGTGCGGTATGGCCTCGGCAACGTGAACCTCTTCGTGGCCCCCTCGTTCGGCGAGAAGCCTGACTTCAACGTCGCGACGCTCTTCAGCTCCGACTCGCGGTGGCGGTCCAACATCTACACGTCGAAGATTGATGGGGGTCGCCAAGCGGGCCGACTCATCGCCCTCTTCGATGATGCCTTCGCGGCTCCCGCGAACAAGGTGTGCGACGAGGTGTCCCAGCTCTACGCGGCCGACCCGCAGGGCACCTCGGCACCAGACTATCTCTCGTCCGGCGGAAGCGGCATGCACATGTGGATCACGCCGAACTCGCGCCGGGCAAGCGCGATCGTTCGTCAGGCGAGCCCCGGCATGTTCGCGATCGTCGACAACCTCATGATCGCCGGCGAAAGTGGTGGCTTCGCGACATGCACCTCATTCGTCGACACCAGCGGCAGCGGTCAGGTGGTCCGCGCATGGCTCCGGTGCGATCCCGATGTTGCGGGATACACGCAGAACGAAGCCGGCTTTGAGAACGGCCACATCTGGGTCTCGGCCCCGCAGGATGTCTCCGGCAATGTCCGCTGGTTCCGGCCGACTTCCATTGATTCGTACCAGGTCACGCCGCTCGGCTCGGTGTTGGGCAACATCCTCCTGAATCTCGGCCTGACGAACGCCGCCGAGCAAGGCGTGTTCGATGTCGAGTGGGGCACCGGCTTCGCACCGCACACGCTCTCGCACAACGAGCCCTATGTCATGGGCTTCGTCGTCGGCAACCCGAACATCGCGATGCCCGAGTGGTTCTGTGAGCCGACCGTGGTCGACGGTTGCGTCGGCGACCTCAACGGTGACGGAACCGTCGATGCCGCCGACCTCGGCATCGTGCTCGGAGCCTGGGGCCCGTCCCAGCCGACCGGTCCGGACACTGACTTCAACGATGACGGCGTGATCGATGGCGCCGACCTGAGCATCGTGCTCGGTGCATGGGGGGCATGCAACTAACCGCAGCGGGCGACCCTGCCTGCAGCGCTCCCTCACAGAGGACAGAGAGACGACGGGACGGGCCGCAAGGCTCGTCCCGTCGTCGATTTGGTGGTGGGCGAGAGATGTCGCACTTCGCCACTTCCTTTTCCCCCCACTTTCGCATCCACTTCGGTGGCCACAGCCTCGTTGGACACAGGATTCTGCACAAATCACCCAGAGAACCACAGAGGCGCAGAGGGCACAGAGGGTGCACAGAGAAACCAACGGAACGCTGGACAGTCACATTCCGAAATTCGCGGCAGCAGCGACGGCGGGCCGATCGCAGCGCGGCTGACCGTGATCCAGCGCTCGCGACTGCATTAGTCGCAGCCGTTCGCGGATCTGAGCGACCTCCTGACCAAACCCGCGGAGGGTGAGGCGCTCGTGCGCGAGTCCCTGTTGGGAGCCCGGGTGAAGAGAAGGCCGGACAAGCGGCTGGCGCTTGGGTTCGGAAGGGCTGATTGATCGCTTCCCTCCGGCGCGAGGATCTCTTCACAAGCGATTTCGTGGCACAACACGTGAGGCGTCCATCCAGTCCCAAAGGCCACTGAAGCCCGGTGCGCGGCGGGCGGCAACGCCGACTCACTGAACGGCACGCTCTCGGTCACCGGTCACAGCCACTGCCGAATCTCATCGAACCTCGCTCGCACAGCGTCCCAGCGTGGGAAGGTGCCATAGCACAGCACGCGGCACTGCGCCTCGTATTCGCGACCCAAGGCCACGGAAAGCTCTGGACCCGGAAAAAGTGCCGCGCTCTGCGCGAAGCTCAGCCCGGGCGGCGGCCGGTAGTCGCGCACGAAATGCTCGGTGCTGATGCGGTCGTAATCCGTTCTGATCTCACCGTACTCAGGCGAGCGCAACATCGCGACCACCTCGGGCTGATCTGCAAGCTGGTGCAGGTCGTAGTAATGTCGCGCGTAGCTTCCGAGCGGGCGCCGCTCTCTCTCGAGGATCTCGACCTTCGCATGGATCGCGAAGAGTTTCTCAACGAAGGTGCGCCGGAAGTGCAGGAGGCGCATCGCGAACGACGACTCGTTGGACGCATTCAACGATCGCCCCGTCGCGGCGAGGAACTCCGCGAGGTACGAACGAATCTGGACGCTGGCGGTCGGCTCCCGTCCGCTCGCGGTGCCGATCTCGAGGAGGACTCGCGCTGCAACCTCGCCGGGACCTCCGAACCGCTGCACGAACGAGAATCGGTCCGCTCGCCCGAATCCGCCGATGGTCTTGCTCTCCTCCGCTACGAATCGCAGCGGAGGCACGGCCGCGACCGAGTCGCGGAGCCGCTTGAGCTCTCGGTCGATCCCGCGGGCGCCGAGCGTCGGGCTCCACGCGAGCGGATCGACGAAGAGATCGATGTCCTCGGAGAAGCGCTGAATGAGGTTCCATCCCTTCGAGAGACTCGTGCCGCCCTTGAAGATCAGGGCGCCGCCGCCGACGGCCGCAACTGCTCGGAGCGCCTCGGTGACGTAGTAGTCCTTCTCGATAAGCGCGGCCCTCAGCCCACGCGGCCGGAAGTGCTCCGCCGCCGCGAGGATGGCCTGCGCGAACTCCGGATGCTCGTCGAGCCTCATCAGCTTCGCTCCTTCGCCTGCCATGTCCTTGCGCTGGGAAGCCATGCCAGCGGCCCGAACTCGAATCGCGAGGCGGGATTGAGTGAGGCCCGCAGACCCGCGAGCGCCCGCTTGGGTCTCCCAAGGTGCTCGGCGAGCGAGCCGAGCATCGCCCGGACACGCGGCGGCTCTTCCATAGCGACCTTGAGAAGTCGGCCGAGCGTTCCTCGCTCGCGAAGGAGCGTGAGGAGACGCTCGACCGTCTCCTCAGGCGCGAGTTCGCTCGGCTTCGCCGACCGTCGGAGGACATCGAGGATCGCCGCCTCGAGTTGGGAGAGACCACGCCACGCGGCCGGTCGACGCACATGGACGATGGTGTCCGCACCAACCAACTTGCGCGGAAGACTCCCGGCACTCGTCGCCAATTCACCGCGGCCTGAACTCTGCGTCGAGAGCCCGAGGAGATTTGCAGCCGCGACACCGGCTGGAAACATGCTGCTCCGGCCGCGTGCGAGTTCCCGCACAGCGGAGGGGCTGGGGCGACTCCTTCCGAAGGAGGTCGGCTTCGACCGAAAGTAGGTGCCCTTACTCAGCCGCTCGATCTCCCCACGCGAGCAGAGCCGCGAGAGTGTGCGGGCCACCGCGGTGAATGGGAGGTCTCGGAAATCGTCATATCGCCAGAGCCGTTCTCCTCCCGCCTCGATGCGCGAGCGGACGATCGTGGCAACGCGAGCGGAGGACCCGCGAGCGGATGCGTGCGACTTCCTGGTCATGGCCATACGGTCAAAGCATGGCGGGCCGTCGCGGCTTCGTCAAGTTTTTTTGTCACAAAACTGGACATTCACTCGTCCGCGCTCGGCGGCTGGTCAGACAGCCCCCCATTCGCCCAGCTCCGCCCAAGTTCGGCCCAGGTTGGACAGCGACATCCTGAATGAGTCGGTGGACAAGCCAACCCGCCCGCGTCGTCTGGACCGACGAAACGCTGACCACGCCGGCTTCGCGATCTCCAGCACGCGCCCCTCCCCCTGCCGCGGTGGGCGTCGATCGCTTCACGATGGAGCGCAAAGCTGTTCACCCGCGCTCCGAACGGCCGCTCATGAGGACCGGCAGCGGCGGTCCGCCCTTTGGCGGTTGAGCTCGCGGCGGCGGACGAGGCCGAGGAGGCGGCAGCGCGAAGCGGCTGGTACGGCCTGATGCGTTCCGTGAACGGGTACAGTGCCACCGCTTCTGCTCCGGTTCATGCCATGGCGTCCCCCGCTTCTCCTTCAACTTCTGGTTCGGCTTCTGGCTCGGCGTCTTCTACCGCTTCCGCCCCGGCGGCCAGCCTTGATCGCTGGTTTGCCGACCCGAGTGCCGGGCTCCTCGTCATCGCCGGCCCCTGCGTGCTCGAGTCCGACGCGATCAATCGCACCATCGGTGAGACGGTGCGGGCCGCCTGCCAGGAACTCAACCTGCCCTTCGTCTTCAAGGCGAGCTACGACAAGGCGAATCGCTCGAGCATCCGGTCAGCCCGCGGACCGGGACTTCAGGCCGGTCTCGAACGGCTGGCTGCACTGCGTGAGCATCTCGGCGTCCCGATCACCACGGACATCCACGAGCCGGAGCAGGCGGAGGCCGCCGGAGCGGTCGTCGACATGCTCCAGATTCCCGCGTTTCTCTGCCGGCAGACCGACCTGCTCGTCGCCGCCGCCCGGACCGGCAAGCCGGTGAACGCGAAGAAGGGGCAGTTCATGGCCCCCACCGAGATGCGCCATGTCGTCCAGAAGCTCCGCGAGGGGGGCGCCCGCCGCATCATGCTCACCGAGCGTGGCACCTTCTTCGGCTACCACCGGCTGGTGAACGACTTCATCGGGATCGGCGACATGATCGAGTTGGGTCAAGAGGTCGGGCGTGACCTGGGCGGCTGCCCGATCTGCTTCGACGCGACGCATTCGACCCAGCTTCCCGGCGGCGATACCCACTCAACCGCCGGGCGGCCGGAGCGCGGGCCCCTGCTCGCCCGGGCGGCGGTTGCCGTCGGCGTCCACGCCCTCTTCCTCGAATGCCATCCGGAGCCGGCCAAGGCGCTCTCCGACGCGAGCACCATGCAGCCGCTCGACAGCGTTCCCGGGCTCCTTCGCACGCTGGTCGCCATCCGTGCCGCGGCCCAGACCGCCCCCGCTGCGAGATTTCTCGCCCCATCGGGCGGTTGACGGGTGACGATGAGCGAAGCACGGATACGCTACAGCCTGTCGCCAAGCGGCCGTGCCCGCACTTCCCAGCGGACGCACGGGAGTTCCCTCCGAACGACTGATCGCTTGGCTCGTTCGCGGCACTGGGACCACACAACGCATGAAGTGCGATCACTGCCACAACCCAGCGGTCGTGCATGAGGTCAAGATCATCCAGGGGGTGACCCATGAGGTGCACCTCTGTGTCGAGCATGCGCTCGCGGCTGGGCATCAGGTGCCATCCGGCCCAGACCAGTTGCCCGATGTGCAGATCCAGTTCGCCGTCGTCGGACCGATGGGCATGCCGCCGGGCGGTATCGCCGGTCCGAGCGGCAAGCCCGCCAAAGGTCCGAAGCAGGTGAAGAGTTGCCCGAACTGCGGGCTCGTCTTCGCCTCCATCCGTCAGAACGGCCTCCTCGGCTGCGCGGAGTGCTACCGCGCGTTCGAGGCGGAGCTCACCGGCCTCATCGAGCAGGCGCAGGCGGGCGGCAACTTCCACTGTGGTCGCTCCCCGCGGAACTGTCGCGACGCCGCGGCCCGGCTTGAGTTGCGGAGCCGGCTGGCGAAGGAACTGGATGAGGCCGTCGCGGCCGAGCAGTACGAGCGGGCTGCGAAGCTCCGCGACCGACTCCTCCACCTCGCCACCGAAGCGCTTGCCGGCGAGTCGCCGGAGAGCGGCGACTGACCGACCGTCGCGTTCCCCCGAGAGCCCTCCTCCCTATGCGCCTCGCCGAACCAAGCGTCTGGCAGATGAGTCCCGGCCCCGACGCCGATGTCGTCGTCTCGAGCCGCGTGCGCCTCGCCCGCAACATCGCCGGCTTCCCCTTCGTCAATCGCGCGACGCATCCGCAGCGCCATGAGATCGTCCGGCTCGTCCAGCACGCCCGCTTCCCGGCGGAGTGGTCACCGGGCATCGTGTGGGTGAATCTCCAGCAGGCCACCTCGCTCGACCGCACCATCCTGGTCGAGCGTCACCTCATTTCGAAGCAGTTTGCCGACGGCGACGCGCCGCGGGCCCTCGCCCTCTCAAGCGACGGTTCGCTCTCGGTCATGGTGAACGAGGAGGACCATCTGCGGATGCAGGTGCTGCTGCCCGGGTCGCGCCTCGCCGACTGCTTCGCCGGCGTGCGTCGGCTCGACGAAACGCTCGAGCAGTCGCTCGACTTCGCCTACGCCCAGCGCTGGGGCTACCTGACCGCGTGTCCGACGAACCTCGGCTGCGGCGTGCGATTCTCGGTGATGCTGCACCTGCCCGGCCTCAAGCTCACCGGCGAGATCGAGAAGATGCGCCACGCCGCGAAGGACCTTCACCTCGCGGTGCGCGGCCTGCACGGCGAGGGGTCGGAAGCGATCGGCGACTTCTACCAGGTCTCCAACCAGATCACGCTCGGGCGCAGCGAAGAGGATCTCCACGATCTCTTCGCGACGACGGTGGTCCCGCGGCTCATCGACTATGAGCGCTCCGCCCGCGCGGTGCTCCTCCGGAACAATCCGCAGCTCGTCGATGACCGCGTGCACCGGGCCCTCGGCATCCTCCGCTCGGCGCGGCTCCTCTCCTTCGACGAGTCGATGAAGTTCCTCTCCCGCGTCCGACTCGGCGTCTGCCTCGGCCGTCTCGCGGAGGTCGACCTCCAAACGGTCAACCGCCTCTTCCTCCAGATCCAACCGGCCCACCTGCGGGTCACGACCGCGGCGCCGGAGGGCGATCCGGAATGCAAGGAACTCCGGGCGACGGTGGTCCGGCGGGCGCTCGGTGGGCGATGAGGAGGGCCAGCCCCTCGCGTCTCCCCGCCCTTCGCTGACTCACCCGCCGCCGTACATGTCGTCGTAGGCCTTCGCGCTCTCAAAGTCCTTGACCGTCAGCCCCTTCGCATCGTGGGTCGAAAGCGTGAGGGTGACCTTGTTCCAGCGGATGAGGATGTCCGGATGATGCTGGACCTCCTCGGCCTGGTGGGCCACGCGCTTGACGAACTCCATCGCCTGGACGAAGTCGGCGAAGTCGTAGGTTCGCTGGATGGCGTCGCCCATCTGCGTCCATTCGCTCAGGGTGGCGAGGCGCTTGTCGATCGAGGACTGCGTGAGCTTGGCCATGGGTTTCGTGGCACTATATCGGGCCTGAACGCCGCCGAACCGACGGCGGTGGAGGTCTATCGGCCCGTTCTCGCCTCGCGATCATGACCGAATCCTCATCCAGACCCGCCAATCCCGATGGACCCGCTGGGCAGCCCACGGTGCGGCGTACCCGCCTCGCCCCCTCCCCGACCGGGGGCCTTCACCTCGGCAACGCCCGCACCTTCGCCCTGACATGGGCCCTGGCCCGCAACCTGGGCTGGGAGGTACTCCTCCGCATCGAGGATCTCGACCGCGAGCGGGTGAAGCCCGGAGCGGTCGACGAGACGCGGGCGGTGCTCGACTGGCTTGGACTCGATCACGATGGGCCGGTGACCGTTCAGAGCGAGCATCTCGATCGGTTCTGGACCGCCCTCGAGCGACTGGGTGGCGATGGCCCATCGAGGGTCTTCCGGTGCGAGCGAAGCCGCAAGGATGTTCGCAGCGCAGCGAGTGCGCCCCATCGCGAGGATGGCGAGCTGCGATTTCCCCCCGCGCTCCGGCCGCCGAGCGACGCCGATGCGTTCAGCGTGCGCGAGCGTCAGGTGAACTACCGCTTCCTGATCGATCCCGGCTCGGAGTTCGTGCAGGACGAACTCCTCGGCAGGGTCCGCTTCGATCCCGGCGAGGAAGTCGGCGACATGCTCGTCTGGATGAAGATGGGCGCTCCGAGCTACCAGCTCGCGGTCGTCGTCGACGACGCCCACCAAGGGATCACCGATGTCGTGCGCGGCGATGACCTTCTCGCCTCCGCAGCCCGCCAGCAACTGCTCTATCGGGCCCTCGGCGCCCCCGTGCCCCGCTGGTGGCACCTGCCGCTCGTCGTTGGCCCGACCGGCGAGCGGCTGGCGAAGCGTCACGATGACCTCAGCCTGGCCGCACTGCGCGCCGCCGGCGTCCGCCGCGAGCGCGTGCTCGGGCTCCTCGCCCATTGGTGCAGCGACCACGCCAAGGACTCGCTCCCCCCCGGCGAGCGTTCGCTTGACGACTTCCGCGCGGGGATCACCCCCGCTACGCTGCAGGCGCTCGTTGTCCGCGAACGCCGCGATGGCAACCCCCCGCCCCGACGCTGCGTCCTTTCAGAAGGCCTGATCCGATGGCTATTCGATCGCTGAGACTCCCCTTCGCCTCGGCCCTCACCGCCGCAGCCGCCTGCGTGCCGCTGGCCTTTGCCGCGGGCTGCGATCCCGAGACGAAGAAGGGCTATGAGACCCTGACCATCGCCGGATCGAAGACCACGAAGACCTTCCAGTTGAAGGTCGCCGCCGACGACGCATCGCGGGCCAAGGGGCTCGGCGGGGTGACCGAAATCCCCGAGGATGGCGGCATGATCTTCATCTTCAAGGAGAGCGAATCCCGCTACTTCTGGATGAAGGGGTGCGTGATCGATATCGACATCGCCTTCCTCGACGGGCTCGGCACGGTCACCGCCGTGCACACGATGAAGAAGGAAGCCCCACAGGGACCGAACGAGAGCGAACTTGCCTACGAAAATCGGCTCAAGCGATACAACTCGGGCACACCGGCCCAGTTCGCGATCGAGCTTCGACCCGGCACATTCGACACACTCGGCATCAAGCGCGGCTCGAAGATCAAGCTTGATCTCGCCAGGCTCAAGGCCTTGGCGAAGTAGGCCGATCGCCAGCGGCGGTGTCGTCGTCCGAGCGGCCCCGTCGCCATGGCGGCGGCGAGGGCGTTCCTGACGCATCGCAGCCGACGCATGGCCGATTCCCGGACGATCATCATCGTGGCCGACGAAGCCAACCGCGCCCGCGGCGAGGCACTCGTCGAGGGCATCGCCGGCGCGTCGTGGGGCGACGGCGGCCCGGCATCGCTCGCCATTTGGTTTGAGCCCTGGAGGGAAGGGCTCACACTGAAGGGCGTCGATGCCGCGGTCGTCATCGCCGGTGGGCTCGGGCACGGTCGGGCGGCACGCGCCCGCGACGCGATCGAGGCCCTGCTCGACGACGCCACGATGCGCTCGGTGCCGATCGTCCTGATCGACCATCTGACGAGCGATGCTCCGCCGCGCGGCTGCCTGCGGCTCCCGCCCGAGACAAGCGACACGGCGGTCGCCGCCGCGACGCTTGCGTATCTCATTCGGAGCGACGACCTGAGAACGCTCGAGCGCGAGCTGCGGCTCGTCGAGCGGATCGCGGACGGCGTGCAGGCCGAACTCACGCGCCTCGACGAGGAGTTGCAGATGGCCTCGCTCGTCCAGCAGGAGTTCCTGCCGCGCGTGCCGCCGCCGATCGAAGGGGTCGAGTTCGCGGCGCTCTGGCGTCCGGCGTCGGCCGTCTCGGGTGACATCTACGACATCGTGCGGCTCGACGAACGCCGCGTCGGACTCTTCATCGCCGACGCGGTCGGTCACGGCGTGCCGGCCGCGCTACAGGCGATGCTGCTCTGTCGGGCGCTCGAGACCAAGGACCGCTTCGGCGATCGCCACGGACAGGTCGAACGGATTCTCCCGCCGGCGGAAGCGCTCGCCCGCCTGAACAGCGCGATGGCGTCGCGTCAGGGACGGATGGGACGCTACGCCGCGGCGATGTACGCGATCGTCGACTGCCGCGAGCGCACGATGCGAATCGCAAGCGCAGGCGGCCCGCCGCCGCTGGTGCTGTCGCGCACGGCGGGTCTGCGCGTGCTGCCGATGTCCGGGCCGCTTCTCGGGCTGCACCAGACGCAGGAGTTCGAGGAAACGCTCATCGAACTCGCCCCGGACGACCGCGTCCTCTTCCACTCCGACGGCTTCGAGCAGGCCTTCCGCGACGGCGGCGAGCTGCTCGACATGCCCGAGCTACTCCCGCGCTATCTCGAGGAATTCACGCGACTCCGCGACGCCGGCGCCGCCGACGACGCCATCCGCTCGCTCGCCAACCGCCTCGACGGCGAGTGCGGCTCGCTGCACCCAACCGACGACTGCACCATGATCCTCGTCCACGCCAGCGGCGTCGCCGCGCGACGCGCGGCGTGAGGGTGTGCTGGTGAGTCAACCGACGCTGCCGGCCGTCAGTCCGGATGGCCCCAGCGCCAGCCCATGGTGTCGAGATCGTCGTCGGTCAGCGGGCCGCGCGACCGGCGCCAGCATTCGGCTGCGAAGGCCCAGAGAAGCGCGAGTACGGCCGCGGCGATCCAGAGTCCCGGCATGTTCCAGGTTGCGACCACCACGGCCCGCGCGGGATCGCTTGGATCGTGTCGAACGATGATCGGGTCGCCGGGGCGATGCTGCTCGACGAGCGCCCGCTCATCCCACGACCACTGTCCGCTGCCGGCGTTCGCGCGGCCGCCGCTTGCGAAGAGCGAGAGCCGCTCGCTTCGATATTCGACATCGTTGACGACATATCGATAGGCGATCGCGGCGCCCTGCGCATCCTCAGCGGTGCCCGTCACCCACATCGAGTGCTCAACGACGCCTTCCGTCTTGGGCCACGCGAGCGGCTGGAGGAGATAGGCCGCGGCGACCGCGCAGACGAGCGTCGCACAGGCCGCCACGAGCGTCGCGGTCATGGCGATCGCACGGGCGTGCAGCCGGCGCGTGGCGTGCTCCTCCGGACAGTCGTCACCGCGCGCGGCGCCCGCAGGGCCAGACCCGGTCGCCTGCGTTGGATGGGGAAGAGTCGCCATGGTCCACATCGATCCAGCGCCGCGAGCGGGCGTTTCCCGTTCGCGACCCGGCACTCCGGCGCCAAGAGGCATCGGCCGGATGCTGCGGACGCTCAACGAAATCTGCCCGCTCGCCACCATTGTCCGCAGCCGACTGAGGGAGCGATGGACCCGCCAGCGCATGGACATGCGTCCGCCGACGACGGTCGTCTGGCGGCGCACACCCTCAAGCCGGGAGGCTTGCCATGTCTGACCCGCTCTCTCACACCCTCTCTCACGCCCGTTCACCGCGCGCGACCACGCCCGCCGCTCGGGTCATCGCCAGCATCATCGCCCTTGCGGCACATGCCTGCGCCGCCGGCGATGACGCCGACTGGCCGATGTGCGGAGCGCCCGGTGCGGGCTCCTGCTTCTCCGAGCATCCGGGCCATGGCTGCGACGATCGCGCGTGCTGCCTCGCCGTCTGCGAACAGGATCCGAGTTGCTGCGAAGCGATCTGGGATGCCTCCTGCGCGACGACGGCGACAACCATCTGTCCGGGCGCGCCGGGCTGTGCGCCTGACCCTTCTGTCACAGGCCCTTGCTTCGAGCCACATGAATTTCCGGGCTGCGATGACGCGACCTGTTGCGCGCCCGTCTGCGCTCAGGATCCCTGGTGCTGCGCGGTCGCCTGGGACGCGCTCTGCGCGCACGCCGCAATCGATATCTGCGCACCGTGCGATCCGACCTGCGCCGCGGACCTCACCTGCGATCAGGTGATCGACGCCGGCGATCTCGGCGTCCTGCTCGGCGCATGGGGGACGGCGCACCAAGCCGACTTCGATGGCGACGGCACGGTCGGCGGCGCGGATCTCGCTGCGCTCCTCGGGGCGTGGGGCGCATGCGTCGATGTCGAGCCCGAGCTCTGTACCGCTGAACTCCTGTGGGTTTCGTGGGAGCTCGTCGAAGGCGACATCGGAGTCGACTCGTGGAACTCATCCGTGCACGGCTCCATCAACGGCGTGGGATCAGGTTCGATTCATTTTCTTTCAAGCGATGGCGCGAACGGTCTCCTGAGCGCGACGGTCGGCGCCGTCGTCTCGGTCGATCGAGTCCTCTCCACGGTCACCGTCGCGAAAGGCACGGCCCTGCGCGTGCGTTGCGATGCCAAGGCGTGGGAACGCGATGTCCACCCGGCCCTGCCCGGCGGCACGGCGTTCATTGAAAAGGACCACAGCCCGCGCGAACGGGCCACGCATGAGGCGATCTGCGACGGGCTCGGCGGCAGTGCGACGATCGAGATCATGCTGATCGTGAAGGACCCAGATCCCGAGCCGAGCGAGATCGGCGTTCTCCTCCCGCATGACGGCGACGCCCTTGTCCGATGCGTCTTCCTGCTCCGCTGGTAGGACGCGAGTGGAGGTCCACCCAAGGCAATGCCGATGGAAGCCATGCCACGAGACCGAACGGCTTAGCCGGATCCACCACGCATGGACACCATCTTCGACATCGGCATGTTCGACGGCTCCGACACCGCGTACTACCTCGAGACGGGGCATCGCGTGGTCGCGGTCGAGGCGAACCCATCGCTCGTCGAGCTGGCCCGCCAGCGTTTCGCCCCGGCGATCGCGGCGGGTCAGCTCATCTGCGTGCATGCGGCGATCAGCGCCGATGGCGGACCGGTGGAACTCGTGCTGGCGGGAAGCGATCTCGGTTCCAGCTCCCTCTTCGCCGACAAGGTGGCCCGCAAGCGCCCCGCCGGCGCGATCGAAGTCCCCGGCACCACGATCGCCGAACTCGTTCGCCAGTATGGCGTTCCCAAGTACCTGAAGGTCGATATCGAAGGCGCCGATCGCTTCTGCGTGCTCGCACTCGACGCGGCGACACGGCCGGCCTACCTCTCATTCGAGATCGGCGAGGATGTCAACGAGCTGCTCGATCACTGCGCCGCGCTCGGATATGAGCGATTCAAGATCATCCACCAGAACTCCTTCCGCGAGGCGAGCCGCGTCGAGTGTCTCACCGACCGCATCGCCCGCCGCGTCACGCACGCCCTCGGCTACGCGGAGCCAACCCTGATCCGCCGCGCAGGCCGCTTCTTCCTCGCCGGCCACAGCTCCGGCCCGGTCCCATGGCACAGCGACGGCGCGTGGCGCACGCTCGACTCAACCCGAGCCCGCCTCCGCGGCCCCAAACTCCCGGGCTGGTGCGACATCCACGCGTGGTGTGCGCGCTGACGAGTTTTCTTCAACACAGCGCCGATCTTGTTGTCTGACCTCGCCAGAGAACCACAGAGGCACAGAGGGCACAGAGGGTGCACAGAGAAGGCAGAGGGGGCGGCTTGCGCGCGCGTTGATCGCGATAAGTCGGTGCCGAAGAGACTTGAGGAGCGCAGGCGCTGTGCGCATCGAGATGTCGAGACCCAAGTCAAGTCCAGTCCGCGCCTACGGGCGCCTGCGACAAGATCCCTCTCCTTGTTGGCTTCTCTGTGCTGCCTCTGTGCCCTCTGTGCCTCTGTGGTTCTCTGGTCGACTGTGCGAAGAGCTGATACGAACCAGCCTCAGCTCACCTTTGAGCCGGGCTTGACGGGGCGCTGGACGGTGAGGACGACGACATCGCGCTCGTCGTCGCTGGCCTTGCCGCCGGCGGCGGGTGGTGCGGCGCCGGGGCGGAGGTCGCTGGCCGCGAGGATCATGCCTTGGCTCACTTCGCCGCGCAGTTGCCGCGGCTCGAGGTTCGCCACGATGATCACCTGCTTGCCGACGAGCGTCGCCGGGTCGTACCAGGCCTTGATGCCGGCGCAGACCTGACGCCCTTCCGGGGTCCCGTCGTCGAGGCGAATCTTCAGGAGCTTGTCCGCATTCGGGTGGGGCTCCGCGCTCAGGACCGTCGCGACCCGCAGGTCGAGCTTGGCGAAGAGGTCGTAGGCGATGTTCGGGAGCGGTCCGCCCGCTGCGGGCGCGGCGGCCGCTGCAGAGGGGGTCGAAGCCGAGGGAGTTCCGGTCGGGGCGTCGGTGGACATGACGGTGGGAGGATACAGCCGAGGGCACGGCGGCGTCGATCGACGATCAGGTGACTTCCCGCGTCAGATCCCCGCGGCGCACCGTCGCTTGTCCGCCAAGTCGAAATCCGCGCAGAATGCGGGGATGCACGACCCCGCGACCAGCGTGGGCGGACCGACCGGGACAGCGCGCCCGGCGGGACTCGCCGATCGACTCAACAGCGACTACCTCGCCCGCCACATCGCCAAGGAGGAGGCTTTCTGGTCCTCCTACATGGGACTCACCGACGACGCGACCAAGGCTCGCGCCCAGCTCGACGAGCGCGAGATCGCGCTGAGCGGTTGGCTCCAGGACCCCGCGCGCCTCGACGAGACGACCGCGGCGCTTCGCGATGCAACAGGCGAGGAGCGCGTGGCACTCGAGGGCTGGCGCGAGACATTCTCGGCGCACGGCATCGCCAAGCCTGAGGGCCGCAAGCTCGCCGCGAGCATCATCGAGATGGAAGGCGCGCTCGCGAACGCACGCGGCGCGATGAAGCTCGGCTACACCGATCCGGAGCAGGGATTCGTGAGCGCCTCGAGCGTGCGTCTCGGCACGATGGTCCGAAGCGATCCGGACGAGCGCAAGCGAAAGGCGGCATGGGAAGGACTGCGTTCCATCGAAACGCATGTGCTCGCCAACGGATTCGTCGAGCTCGTCCGCGAGCGCAACCGACTCGGACGCATGCTGGGCGGTGAGGATTACTACGACTGGAAGGTGCGTCGCGTCGAGCGCATGACCAAGCGCGAGATCTTCGACCTGCTCGGCGAACTCGAGCGTCTCACCCGCGACGCTGGCCGGCGCGGGCTCGACCATCTCGCGGCGAAGCATGGCAAGGACGCGCTGCGGGCGTGGAACATCCAATATCTCTTCTCCGGCGACATCACCCGCGAGCAGGATCCGTACTTTCCGTTCGCCCCGTCGATCGATCGCTGGGGAAGGAGCTTCGCCGCGCTCGGCGTGCGCTTCCGCGGCGCGACGCTCACCCTTGATCTGCTCGATCGCAAGGGCAAGTACGAGAACGGATTCATGCACGGCCCCGAGCCGGCGTGGCGCGACCGCGGCGTCTTCCGCCCGGCGCGCATCAACTTCACCGCGAACGCGATTCCGGGGATGGTCGGCTCGGGATTCCGCGCGACGAACACCCTTTTCCACGAGGGCGGTCACGCCGCGCACTTCGCCAATGTCGACATGCCGGCCCCCTGCTTCGGTCAGGAGCACGCCCCGACCTCGGTCGCATTCGCCGAGATCCAGTCGATGTTCATGGATTCGCTTCTCTCCGACGCCGACTGGCAGCGGCGCTATGCGAAGAACGCCCAAGGCGAATCGATCCCTGTCGAACTCATCGAACGGGCGGCGCGATCAGCGCAGCCTGGCGCTGCCCTCTCGACCCGCATGATGCTGGCGATCTGCTTTGCCGAGAAGGCGATCTACGAGATTCCCGATGCGGAGCTCTCGGCCGATCGCATGCTCGAGGCGATTCGCGAGGCCGAGCGACAGCTCGTCCTGATCGACGACGGCAACGGGCGTCCGGCGCTCAGCGTGCCGCACCTCCTCGCCGGCGAGTCGAGCGCCTACTACCACGGCTATGTCATGGCCGACATGGGCGTCCGCCAGACGCGGGCCTTTTTCCTTGCCCGCGACGGTCATCTCATGGACAACCCGCGCATCGGGCCTGACATGGCGGCGCACTATTGGAAGCCTGGCAACAGCAAGACGCTGAACGAGATGCTGCGCGGCCTGACCGGCGAAACGCTTTCCCCCGTGCCGCTCGCTCGCCATGTGAGCCGCACCGCGGATGAGGCCATTGCGGAAGCTCGCGAGCGCATGAAGCGGATGGAGTCGATCGCGGCGCATACCGCACCGGTCGATCTCGACGCCCACCTCCGCGTCGTGCACGGCAACGAGACGATTGCCGAATTGAAGGGCGATTTCAGCCACTTCGCCGGAGCCTTCGAGCGCTGGATCAACGGAAAGGTCACCGAGGCGAAGGGCGCGTCGTCGTGATGCGTCGATGGATACTCGTCTTCGGCTTCGCGCTGGCGCTCGGCGTCCTTTGCGTTCAGATCACCGCGCGCTCACCCGAAGCGATCGCACCGACGGCGCAGCTCTCCCGTGCCGATGCCGCAACCGCGATGCGCCAAGCGTGGGAAGCGCATGTCGCCCGTGAGCGAGAAGCTCGCGCGGCGGAGATCGCGGCCGGCGCCGTGCGCGTCGGCGAGACGACGATGCGTTTCTTTCATGTCGCACGCGGCGCAAAGCCCGAGCGAGGCCACAGCCTCTACATTTCGATGCATGGCGGAGGCGGCGCGCCGACACGGGTGAACGATCAGCAGTGGGAGAACCAGAAGCGACTCTACGAGCCGAAGGAAGGCATCTATCTCGCGCCGCGGGCGCCGGGCGATACCTGGGATCTCTGGCATCAGCGCCATATCGATCCGCTCTTCGATCGACTCATCACCAACTTCGTCATCACCGGCGCAGTCGATCCCGATCGTGTCTATCTCATGGGCTATTCGGCAGGCGGTGATGGCGTCTATCAGGTCGCGCCGCGCATGGCCGATCGCTTTGCCGCCGCGGCGATGATGGCCGGGCATCCGAACGAGACGAAGCCCGATGGTCTGTACAACCTTCCCTTCACGATTCATATGGGCGAAAAGGACGGCGCGTACAAGCGAAACGAGATCGCAGCCCAGTGGAAGGTGACGCTCGCCGAGCTCTCCAAGCGCGAAGCCGACGCCGGTCGCCCCGGCGCGTACCCGCACGAGGTCATCATCCACACGGGCAAGGGCCACTGGATGGACCGCCAGGACGCCGTCGCCCTCGATTGGATGGCGAAGTACACCCGCGTCACGCGCCCCAAGCGCATCGTCTGGCTCCAGGACGATGTCACCGAGAAGCGCTTCTACTGGCTCGCCAACGACGACCCCAAGCAAGGCGACCGCATCGAAGCGGCGATCGATGGCCAGACGATCACGATCGTGAGCGCGTCGCGGGCAATGGAGCTTCGCGTGCTGCTCGACGACCAGATGCTCGACCTCGACCGCGAGATCACCATCCTGCAGAGCGGCCAGCAGAACGGCCGCACGCTCTTCTCCGGCCGCGTGGAGCGGTCGAAGGCGACGATCGAGCGAACGCTGGCGGAACGCAGCGATCCGGGGTTGGTGTTCGTGGCCGAGGTGAGGGTGGCGGTCGAAGGGCCGTGAGTTGGCTCCGCCCCGAGATATGCCTCACAAAGGCCCGCGCGCGGCCTGCAACCGAGTTCAACTCGTCCAGGCCCCCAACAAGATCGCGAGATCAGAGGCCGTAACGACGCCGTCCTCATCAAGGTCGCCGCAGGGAGGAGTCGTTCCCTGCCAGTCACCGAGCAGGTTCGCGAGATCCTGAGGCCCAACGATCCCATCGCCGTTGAAATCGGCGGGTCCGCCGGACGCTCCCCAGAAGCCGAGGAAGATCGCGAGATCGGTGGACTCGACGATGCCGTCCCCGTTCAGATCGGGCGGCAGCGTCGGGCAGGGCCCCCAATCGCCGAGGAGGATGGCCAAGTCAGACGCCCCTACCGCGCCGTCGCCATCGAGGTCTGGCGATGGCGGCGGAGTGTCGTCGACCGTGATCGTGCCGACGGTCCAGACAAAGGGAATCGGGAAGCCGTTTGGATCGCTGAACGCCGTCGCCGGGCCGGCCGTGATCGAGAAGGTTCCCGACGCATCGGGCGAGGCGTCAACGACGAGCTCGGCGAGCACATCGTTCACACTGGACACGCTGGTCACGAAGTCTGGCGCCGTCGGATCGAAGAGGCTGATGTTGGCGTTGATGAACACGCCGTTCGGCCCGTCGGGCCAGACGACCGTGAAGATCGGGTCGAGGGGCGCCGGGTACGCCGCGATGAGGTTCCAGTCGAGGGCGAGGTTCGTCTCCGGCGCGTCGATGAGGTCCTCGAGGTCGAAAGTGACCGACCCCGTCGCCCCTGCGGTCGGCACGATCCGCAACGCGAGCGAGTAGCCGAAGAAATGCTCGGTGCTCGCGTCGCCCGACAGGACCACGAGCGCAGAACCGCTCCCACCGGGCGGGAGGACGATCGGATGCTCAAGGCCGAGATCGACGATGCCGCCGAAAGAGACCGCGGCTAAAGCCGAGGCGATGAGGCCCGCGACGAGCGAGGACCGAGATGCAGTGGTGAAGCGGCTCATCGCAGCACCTCCACCGCCCCGCCACTCAGGGCGTGGCAAGGAAGGCCCTCGTCGCTCGTGATGAGGAGGTCGAGGAGACCGTCGTCGTCGAGATGTTCGAGCGACACGCGCTGCGACGCAAGATCAGAACCGCAGAGGATCGGCGAGCCGAACGAGCCGTCGCCACGATCGAGCCAGAGGATGGAGAGCGCACCGACTCCGAGCCGGACGCGGCGGACGAGATCAAGGTCGCCATCGCGATCGACATCGATCCGCTGGATTGGCTCGATCTCGTTCGAGGCGTTCAGTTCATCCACCGCCTCGCAGGGGTGAAGTTGATCCGCCGCGATCGCCGCAAGCTCAGCGACCGACGCTGCAATCGTCCCGGAGGGCTCATGCCCGTAGGGACCGAGCACGCGAAGGCCGCTGGCATCGCCAGCGACGGTGCCAGCGTTCGTCGTCGGGGCGTCAACCGAGCCCTGGCCGATGAGCGAACCGAGACCGCAAATCGTGACCTGCGGTGCACGGACGAACGCATCGGCAGTGAGAAGGAGCTTCGCCTCGCGCTCGCAGCCGATCGTGAGCTCGTACGGATGGATCCACGCTCCCGCGTCGATCTCAATCGTGCCGGCGAGCCACTCGAAGGTGGCACCGGGCTCGATGATGAGATTCGAAACGGTGAGGTGCGCGTTGGCGTGCGTGAGGCGCAGCGTGGAACCGGCGAGCGCTGTGAGCGTGCCGAAACGCAGCGACTCGTCGCCGAGGATGAGCGACTCGCCGCGGCGGAGCGTTCGATCCGCTGTGGGCGAGGCCGCTGTGGCCGTCGCTCGCCGATCGCCGCGCGCCACGACCGCGGGCTGCGGGCTTGAGGGAGCGTCGTTGTCGGAAATCACGCAGCCCCACTTGGCGAAGTAGCTCGATGGCACGCCGCCTGCCGAGGTGAACTGGCCGCCCGCGTAGAGCGCCGGACCACCGCCCGAGCCGTCGTCGAAGATCGTGAGCGCGCGGACCGAGCTGTTCACGCCGTTCGCCGAGCGCGTTCCGAGCGACGACCACGAGGTGCCGTCCCACCTCGCGATCCGGTTCGCCGTCGCGCCGCCCGCCGTCGTGAACTCGCCGC
>CAYNCG010000010.1:0-158053 GCA_964395845.1 uncultured Isosphaeraceae bacterium
AGCTCGCGCTGACGACGCCGGTCATGTTCTGGTGCGGCTGGCAGTTCTTCCGCTCCGCATGGAAGGGCCTGCTGCACCTCAGCGCCAACATGG
Organism: uncultured Isosphaeraceae bacterium; assembly: GCA_964395845.1. Taxonomy (GTDB): domain Bacteria; phylum Planctomycetota; class Phycisphaerae; order Phycisphaerales; family SM1A02; genus JAEUIT01. Next base: position 94 of record CAYNCG010000010.1, read on the forward strand.
ACACGCTGGTGGCGATGGGCACCGGCGCAGCGTACCTCTATTCGCTTGCGGCGACGATCTGGCCGGGGTTCTTCGCGGGCGTGAGCGGGGCCGCGTCGCACGCGGCGGTGGCCGATGCAACGATGAACGGAATAGCGATGGTCCCGGTCTACTACGAGGCCGCGGCGGTCATCATCGTGCTGATCCTGCTGGGCAAGTACTTTGAGGCCCGGGCTACCGGACGGACCAGCGCGGCCATCAAGCGGCTCATCGGGATGCAGGCGAGGACGGCTCGCGTCATGCGCCACGGCACCGAGCAGGATGTACCCATCGAATCCGTGGTAGTCGGCGACCGTGTGTTGGTGCGTCCCGGCGAGAAGATCCCCGTGGACGGGAACGTTGAGAGCGGCCAGTCCGCCGTGGACGAGTCGATGCTCACCGGCGAGAGCGTGCCGGTCGAGAAGACGGCCGGCGACAGCGTTTTCGGCGCGACGATGAACACGACCGGCGCGCTGCGGCTGGTGGCGACCAGGGTCGGAGCTGACTCGGCTCTTCAGCAGATCGTGCGGCTTGTCCAGGAGGCCCAGGGCAGTAAGGCCCCGATTGCCCGCCTGGCCGACAAGATCAGCGGCGTGTTCGTTCCCATCGTGATCGCGATCGCCCTCGTAACGTTCGTGGTCTGGTGGTTCGCTTCGCCGGCGGAATCGCGCCTCAGCATGGCGCTGGTCACGGCCGTCTCCGTGCTCATCATCGCGTGCCCGTGCGCCCTGGGGCTGGCAACGCCGACGGCGATCATGGTCGGCACGGGGCGCGGCGCGGAAAAGGGTATTCTCATCAAGGGCGGCGAGGCGCTGGAGACCGCCCACAAGCTCACCGCCATCGTGCTCGACAAGACGGGCACCATCACGCACGGCAAGCCCGCCGCGACGGACATCATCCCGGCACCCGGAGGTCAGGTCGATGAACGCGAGTTGCTGCGACTGACCGCTTCAGCGGAGCAGCACAGCGAGCACCCGCTCGCTGCTGCGATCGTCCGTGAGGCCACAGCACGCGGGCTGTCGCTCGCCGAGCCAATCGGCTTCCAAGCCGTGGTCGGTCACGGCGTCGAGGCCACGGTGGACGGGCACGCCGTGCTGGTCGGCAAGGCCGCGTTGCTGGCTCAGCGCAATATCCAGTCCGCGCTGGCGGAGAAGGCCGCGGCTCTGGCGGCGATGGGGCGCACGCCCATGTTCGTCGCCGTAGACGGTCGCGAAACGGGGATCATTGCGGTTGCCGACACAGTGCGACCCGAATCGAAGGAGGCCATCGGCACGATGCATGCGCTGGGTCTTCGCGTGGTCATGATGACCGGCGACAACAAGCGGACGGCCGAGGCTGTCGCCTCGCGGGTCGGCGTGGATCTCGTGTTCGCGGACGTCCTGCCCAAGGACAAGGCAGACAAGGTCAAGGCCCTCCAGGCCGAGGGGCACGTCGTGGGCATGGTCGGCGACGGCATCAACGACGCCCCCGCCCTCGCGCAGGCGGATGTGGGCCTCGCGGTTGGGACCGGAACCGATGTGGCGATGGAGTCGGCGGACATCACGCTGATGCGGGGCGACCTCCGGGCCGTGCCCCAGGCCATCGCCCTTTCCCACGCCACCATGCGCACCATCAGGCAGAATCTTTTCTGGGCGTTCATCTACAACGTCGTCGGCATTCCGATCGCGGCGGGCGTGCTGTTCCCGTTCACGGGCTGGCTGCTCTCGCCGATCATCGCGAGTGCCGCAATGGCGTTCAGCAGCGTGTCAGTTGTGCTCAACAGTCTGCGGCTTCGCTCGCCGATACGCTGAGGGTGGGAGGCACAAATCCGGATGAGCAGCGGATTCCCAGTCCGCCGCATTCGATAGCGCAAGTGCAGGAATGACAGACAGTTCTGAGCACCGACGAATAGTCGTCCGAAGTCGGATCGTTTTAAGTCCGCTGCGTCTGCCGTTTCGCCACGGGGCCTCGGTTGGGGCGTCGGCGGGGAAGTGTACGCGAGCCTCGCACTCCAGCGCTCCGGCTTCGCGTCGGCGACGCGCGTGCCGCGGATCAGGCGGCCCAGCGCAGATCGCTCTCCGCGCGACCGATCTCGCCGATGCGCTGGGCGGGAAGCGACGCGCAGCGGGTGAGGAGTTCGAGGCGATCGATCGGCTTCGTCGCGTAGTCGTCGCAGCCGGCGGCGAGGCACCGCTCGCGATCCCCGCTCATGGCGTGCGCCGTCAGGGCGACGATCGGAAGCGTCGATCCCTTGGCGCGGAGGAGGCGTGCGGTGGCGTAGCCGTCGAGTTCCGGCATCTGCATGTCGGTGAGGAGGAGATCGACGGGGGGCGGACTTTGCAGGTCGCCGGTCAGCGTGCCGTCGCGGGTCAGGGCGCAGACCGCGAGGCGACCGTTCTCGACGCCGATTACGGTCGCGCCAGCGGTGCGCAGGTGATGGCTGATGAGCCGCATGTTGTCCGGTCCATCCTCCGCGAGCAGGATGCGAAGGCCGTCGAGCCTCGGCGGTGCCGCGGTGCGGTCGATGCGGCGGAGCGCTGACCGTGGGCCCGCAAGGGCGAGGGTGTGCGGCGCCGGTTCATGGTGGGCCATCGCCTCTGCGGGGCTCATCAGCGCGCTCGGATCGACGGGTCCGGTGGAGACGGTGAGGGTGAAGACGCTTCCGCTGCCCGGCTCGCTCGTGACGGTCACATCGCCGCCGAGCATGCGGGCGAGCCGCTGGCTGATGCGAAGTCCGAGTCCCGTTCCGCCGAAGCGCCGGGTGGTGCTCGAGTCCGCCTGGGCGAACGCGCCGAAGAGCCGGTCGATCTCGGCCGGCGAGAGTCCGATGCCCGTGTCGATCACCGCGATCGTGAGGCGTTCCGCCGAAGCGTCATGGTTGCACGCGACGCGGATCGAGCCGCGCTCGGTGAACTTCACGGCGTTCCCGACCAGGTTGACGAGAATCTGACGGAGCCGCACGGGATCGCTCGCGATCGTCGAGGGCACGGGGCCACCGAAGCCCAGGCTGAGCTCGAGACCCTTCGCCTCCGCCCGCGCCACCATGAGCTCGCGCACCTCGTGCAGCAGGCTGACCGGGTCGACGGGAAGACGCTCGACATCCATCTTGCCCGCCTCGATCTTCGAGAGATCGAGGATGTCGTTGATGATCGTCAGCAGATGGTCGCCGTGACGGCGGATCGTCTCGATGCACTCGCGTCGCCGCTCGGGTGAGCCCTGATGCTCGGGCGAGGTCGCGAGCAGTTCCGTGTAGCCGAGGATCGAGGTCATCGGCGTTCGGATCTCGTGACTCATGTTGGCGAGGAACTCGCTCTTCGCGTGGTTCGCCGCCTCCGCCGCCTCCTTCGCGATCGCGAGCTCGCGGGTCGAGCGGGTCACGCTCTCGTCGGCGGCCCGCAGCGATCGGGCGAGTGCCCCGAGCTCGTCGTTGACGAGGTCATCGAGCTCGTGGACGCGCCCAGCGCGCACGCAGCCCTGGATGCGGGCCAGCGGAGCAAGGACGAGCCGCCGGAAGAGGGCGATGGCGGTGGCCGCGGCGATGCCGAGTCCGGCGAGGAGCGACGCGCCGACCGCGAGCGCCCATTGCCTCGCTTCCGCGGCGATCGGACGGGCGTCGATGTGGACCATCACCGCACCGCCGACGGTCCGGCCGTCGCGCTGCACATGGCGAATCGGGACGGTGCAGTCGACTTCCAGCGTGTTCGCGTGGTAATGGAAGTGCGAGGCCCGCTCGCCGATCGCCTGGCGGAGGTCATCGCCGATGTTGGCGCTGGGAATCTGGTCAAGACGCAGTCCGCGCCACGCGTGCCGGGTCGTCGCGACGATCTTCGGCGGCTCGCCGATGGCGACGACGATCATCGAGACATCGCGATCGGCGCCGAGCGAACTGACGAGCCGCTGCAGCTCCGATTCGTTGGCGAGCGTCTCGCTGGCGTAATGGACCGCGTGGGCGACAAGCTCCGCCCGCGATTGCAGCCGCTCGCGCGACTGCGCGACGGAGGCCTGGGCGACGGCAACCATTGCGATGACGGCGAGGCATGCGAACACGGCCGTGAGCGGCACGAGCAGGCGCATGCCGAGCGAATGTGAGCGCTGGGGTTCGCCGCCGTCGCCGCCGTTGCGAGCGGGTCGGAGCCGCGAAGTCAGGATGGCCGTGAGCGGATTCATGGCGCGGGGCGGCCCTTCCTGGAGTCACCCGAGTCGGCGCCGACCAGCGCAGGCCCGGAGAGTTCGCCGGTCTCGACGAGCGCGGCGCGCGTCGCGGTCATGATTCGCTCGAGCGTTCCGCCGCGGAGTCCCTTCCCGCCCCACGGCGTTCCGAGGTACGCATCCTGCTCCGCTTCGCCGAGCAGGCGGATCCCTTCGAGGGCATCGGTGAACTCCTCGACCGAGAGCCGATGGCGCGCGGCCATAATCGGCAGCGCCCTGTCGGGGTGGTCGGCGGCGAAGCGCTGGGCTCGGAAGTAGGCGCTGCGAATCCGGGCGATGTCCTCGCGGCGCGCTTCGACGATCGCAGATTCGAAGACCAGTAGGTCGATGACGCGCCCGGGGATCTCGCTCGTCGAGAAGATCGTCTCCGCATCACCGCCCGCAAGGACCTCGAGCGAGAAGGGGGGATAGCTCACCACGGCGTCGACCTCGCCGGCACGGAATGCCCGTGTGGCGTCGAGCGCCGGAATGTGGACGATCTCGACATCGCCAAGATCAAGTCCCAACGCGCCGAGTGCCTCGGCGAGGATCAGCACATGGAGTGAGCCGCGTTCGAGACCGACGCGCTTCCCGCGCAGGTCGGCGACCGAGCCGATGGGGGCTCGGGCGAGGATGACATCCGCGCCTTCCGAGGCGTCGGTGACCAGCACCGCCGTGCCGCGACGGTCGCTGTGTTGCTCGGCGACCAGCCACTCGACGGGTGTGCCGAAGAATCCGTCCACCTGGCCGAGCTCGAAGGCGCGGCGGCTATCGCTCAGGGATGCCATCTCGACGAGATGGACCTCGACGCCTTCGTCCGCGAAGAACCCCATCGCCTCGGCCAGGGGAGCGAACTCGTAGCCTGGCCACGGGTTGATCGCGAGGTGCAGCGGTCGGTTCATCGGCCGAAAGGCGGCCCAGAGGACCGACGCGAAGAGACCAACGAGGAGCGCAGCCGCGCCAAGGCGCAACGCGAGCGCGGTGCGTGTGGATTGCCGATCCATACCCTTCCCATCGACCCGTTTCTGCGGTCGCATTCGGGAAAGCAGGGGGATTCCCTGACGGATCAGGCGGCGATTCCCGCCGCCGCCGCTCAACCGCCGGCGAGCGTCTGGAGGGCCGGGCCGGTGAGGCGATGGGTCGTCCACTCCGACATCGGAACGGCCCCCAGTGACTTGTAGAAGCCGATCGAAGGTTCGTTCCAGTCGAGCACGCTCCACTCGACGCGGCCGCATCCGCGGGCCACCGCGATCCTCGCCAGGTCAACGAGGAGCGCCTTCCCGAGTCCCTGTCCGCGGGCCTCGGGGCGGACGAAGAGATCCTCGAGCCAGATGCCTGGCTTCGCGAGCCAGGTGGAGAAGTTCGTGCAGAAGACCGCGAAGCCCTGCACCCGACCGTCGATCTCGCCCATGAGGCACTCGCAGGTCGGACCGCGTCCGAAGCCCTCGCCGAACAACTGTCGATCGAGGGCCTCGATCGTCGCCTCAACGGCGTCCGGTTCGCGTTCATACGCCGCGAGGGCGTGGATGAGCTCGAGAATGGTCGGGAGGTCCTCGCGCGTCGCCGGGCGGATGCGGATCATCCGTTCAGCGTAGCGATCGAGCGAGCCATGGGCGGTTACGCCTTCTCGTGATGCCCGCCGAACATGAAGCGCTGGGCGCTCAGGATCTTGTTGGCGAACTCCGCGTGGCCGCGGCTCTCGAAGCGGTCGAAGAGGGCCGCGCTGAGGACATGGGCGGGCACGCCTTCGTCGATCGCGGCGAGCACGGTCCACCGTCCCTCGCCGGAGTCGCTGACGCGTCCCGCGAACTTCGAGAGCTCGGGGTCCTTCGCCATCGCCTGGGCGGTGAGATCGAGGAGCCACGAACCGACGACGCTGCCGCGACGCCAAAGCTCGGTGATGTCCGCGAGGGGAAAGTCGTAGCGATACTCTTCGGGATTGCGGAGCGGCGTGGTTTCGGCGTCCGCCTCGCGGCTGTGCTTGCCCGCGTCGGCGTGCTTGAGGATGTTGAGACCCTCGGCGTATGCGGCCATGAGGGCATACTCGATGCCGTTGTGGACCATCTTCACGAAGTGCCCTGCGCCGCTCGGGCCGCAGTGGAGGTAGCCGTGGTCGGCCGTGCTCGTCGAGGACTCGCGGCCTGGGGTGATCGGCGCTGTCTCGCGGGCGGGGGCCAATGCCCGGAAGGCCGGCTCGAGGTGAGCGACGACCGAGCGCTCGCCGCCGATCATCTGGCAGAAGCCGCGCTCGGCTCCCCAGACGCCGCCGGAGACGCCGACATCGACATAGTGAAGGCCGCGGGTGGCCAACTCCTTCGCCCGTCGGAGATCGTCCTTGTAGTAGGAGTTGCCGCCGTCGATCAGGATGTCGCCGGGCTCCATGTGCTGGGCGAGTTCGGCGATGGTCCGGTCCACCAAGGCGACGGGAATCATCATCCACGCGGCCCGGGGCTTCGTGAGTTTCGCGATGAAGTCCTTCGGGGAGCTGGCCCCGATCGCCCCCTCGCGGACGAGCGCCTCGACCGCCTGCGGGCTGACATCGAAGACCACGCATTGATGCCCCGCGCGGAGGAGCCGCCGGACCATGCCCGCACCCATCCGACCGAGACCAAGCATTCCGATCTGCATGGAGGTCTCTATCGGCTATGGGGCGTACCCCAAATCACCCGCGTCGACGCAACTTGCCGGTGGGGCGATGGCGATCCTCGCGCGACGCCTCCTCAGGGCCAGAGTCGCTCCGCCTCGCCGACGAGCCAGCGGGCGAAGGCCTCCTTGGGGATCGGGGTCGGCCATCCCGGGGGCTTCCGAACGGCACCCCCGGCGAGGATCAACTGCCCTTCGACCCCCGCGGCATCCATGGTGGCGAGCGGGTTGGCGACGATCGCGTCCACCCGCTTCTTGACGAGCTTCATCCGGGCCCGCTCCTCCAGTCGGGCGGCCTCCTCCAGGGCGAAGCCGACGATCCGCTGCTCCGGACGAGCCGAGGACGCGACTTCCGCGAGGAGGTCCGGCACCGGTTCGAGCCGCAGGGTGAGCTCCGCCGCCCGCTCAAGCTTCCGCTGCTGGAGGGCCTCGGCGTCGGCCGCGGCGGGACGGTAGTCGGCGACCGCCGCCGCCATGATGATGAGGTCGGCGCGGGGAGCGTGCTCCCGGAGGAGTGCCTGGAGGTCAGCGGCGGTTCGAAAGGGAATCGTCGTGGCGCGGGGGGGTGGGGTGATCGCGACCGGCCCAAGGAGGAGGGTCACCCGATGGCCCGCCTCGAGGCCCGCGGCGGCGATCGCCAGCCCCATGCGGCCGGAGGAGCGATTGCCGATGAATCGAACGGCGTCGATCGGCTCCTGCGAGGGGCCAGCGGTGATGAGGATGTGAAGCGGGGATGGCATGCGGGGGCGACGCGGGCTCGGCAGTCCCAACGATGGTGGTCGCGCGAAGCGGCGAAAGAGATGCGGGACGGGGGAACCGCCAGCGGTGCGCGGCGAAGGGAGCGTGGGATCGCGCTTCGGACGCCGACCGGATCGGTTGGGTTCACACCCCACATCTCGAGCCGGACGGTGGAGAGGCTTCGTCGGAAGTCGGCCGGTTCGCGGTTCGGGGCTTGGGAGTTCAGGGTTCCTCGTTGCGGGTTCCCTTCCTCCCGACGATACTACCGAACCCGCTCGCGGGGGGGTGATCCTGTCCTTCCCGACGGCGGACGGCGCTGTCGATCGGCCGAGCGATCGCGCGATGCGCGGCCGACCGCCGAGCTCCGCTTCCGACGCCCGATCGACCCTGAAGCTGACCTGATCCCGTCATCCCATCGTCGATCACCCCCCGTTCGCGGAGGGCGGAACGACATGTCCGTTGAAGTTCCGTAGAGCGGCGAGTTCATGCCGCTGGAGGCGCTGTTGGCTCGGAAGATCCGCAAAAAGCTCGGTGAACTGCTGGTCGAGGCTCGGGTCGTCACCCAGCAGCAGCTCGACACGGCCCTCGCGCAGTCCAAGGGCACCGGCAAGCGCCTCGGCGAGATCCTGATGGAATCGGCCGGCGTGAAGGAGGAGGACCTGACGAAGGCCCTCGCCGAGCAGTACGGGATGGAGTACTTCAACCTCGAACGGCCCGAGTTCTCGAGCCGCATCGACCTGAAGCTGATCCCGGATGACATCGTCAAGAAGCATCTGGTCCTGCCCATCTCGAAGTCGGGCGGTCGCCTCAAGCTCGTCGTGCACGATCCGCTCGACCTTGAGCTCTCTGACCTGCTCCGCTTCCGCCTCAACTGCGAGATCGACACCGCGCTCGCGAGCCGCACCCAGATCCGCAAGTTCATCGAGGGCACCGGCGGCGGCGCGAAGGCCTCTGCGATCTCGACTTCGTCGCTGGTCACCGATTCGATCGACAAGTCGGTTGACCGATCGATGGACAAGTCCGTTGACCGATCCGTCGACAGCTCGATCGATCAGGATGTCGTCGAGGATGCCCCGATCATCCGGCTCTGCTCGCGGATCATCATCGAGGCGGTCCGCGGCCGAGCGAGCGATATCCACATCGAGCCGAAGAAGGACGGCGTCGTCGTCCGCTACCGCATCGACGGCGTCTGCCACATCCGCGACACCCTCCCGAAGAAGATGCAGGGGGCCGTGCTCGCCCGTCTGAAGCTCATGGCGGGCGTGAACATCGCCGAGCGCCGCGTGCCGCAGGACGGCCGCATCAAGATGGTGGTCGACGGCGTGGCCATCGACTTCCGCGTGAGCTGCTGCCCCGCGTACCACGGCGAGAGCGTCGTCCTCCGTGTTCTGCGGCCCGACTCGGTCCGCATCGGTCTCGTCAACCTCGGCTTCGAGCCCGATCAGCTCGATGTCTTCAACAAGATCATCCGTCGGCCGAACGGCATCTTCCTGGTGACCGGCCCGACCGGCTCGGGCAAGACCACGACGCTTTACTCGGCGCTTGACATCCTCAATCGCCCCGACAAGAAGATCATCACCGCCGAGGACCCGGTCGAATACAACTTCAACGGCATCAACCAGGTGCAGGTCCGCGAGTCGATCGGACTGAACTTCGGCACGATCCTCCGCTCGATGCTGCGTCAGGCGCCGAACATCGTGCTCGTCGGCGAAATCCGCGATCGCGAAGTCGCCGACATCGCGATTCAGGCGTCCCTCACCGGCCACCTCGTCTTCTCGACGCTGCACACCAACGACGCGCCGTCGGCGATCACGCGCCTCGTCGACATGGGCGTGAAGCCGTTCCTCGTGGCCAGCGCCATCCAGGCGATCATGGCGCAGCGCCTCGTCCGCATCCTGTGCGACAAGTGCAAGCAGCGCGACCCGAACCCCGACCGGAAGGTGCTCCGACTCGTGAACATCTCCGACGAGGAGGCCGAGGCCGGCAACATCTGCATGCCGAAGGGGTGCGACCACTGCGGCGGCGCGGGCTTCCGCGGTCGAAAGGCCATCTTCGAGCTGATGATCATGAACAGCGAGATCCGCGAGCTGGCCTTCAACCGGGCGAGCGTCGGCCGCATCCGCCAGGCGGCGCTCCGCAACGGCATGCGCAGCCTGCTCGGCGACGGCAAGATCAAGATCCTCAAGGGCGTCACCACACCCGACGAGGTCGCGAAGTTCGCCCAGATCGAAGGCTTCAACCCCAACGAGATCAACTGACGGACGGCGCGGCGGCCACGCCCCGAAGCCGACACCTGAACGGAACCCCCCATGTCCACGATCCAGATTGACCGACTGCTCGAGACCGTCGTCCGCCAGGGCGCGTCCGACCTCCACCTGAGCGAAGGGCGTCCGCCGACCATCCGTCTGCACGGACGCCTTCGCAGCCTCCAGACGAAGGTGATGGAGAAGGACGACCTCGTCACGCTGATGAAGTCGATCACGCCGGAGAAGAACCAGCAGGAGATCGCCGAGGTCGGCGGTACCGACTTCGGCTTCGCCTACGGCGACGCCGCCCGCTTCCGCGTCTCGGTCTTCCGGCAGCGCGGCGCCATCTCGATGGTGCTTCGTCTCATCCCGAACAAGCTGCTGACCTTCGATCAGATCGGCCTGCCGACGATCATCAAGGACCTGCTCCGCCGTCCGCGCGGACTGTTCGTCGTGACCGGTCCGACCGGTTCGGGTAAGTCCACCTCGCTCGCCACGATGGTTGACTACATCAACGCCGAGCTCGACCGGCACATCGTCACGGTCGAGGACCCGATCGAGTACTACCACTACCACAAGAAGTCGGTCGTCAACCAGCGTGAGGTTGGCACCGATGTCACGACCTTCTCCGAAGCCCTCCGCCGCGTGCTTCGCTCGGACCCCGACGTGATCCTCGTCGGCGAAATGCGAGACCTCGAGACGATCGAGGCGGCGATCCGGGCTGCCGAAACGGGCCACTTGGTCTTCGCCACCCTCCACACCACCGGTGCGGCGGGCACGATCAACCGCATCATCGACGCCTTCCCGGTCAACCAGCAGGCCCAGGTCCGCGTCCAGCTCTCGACCTCGCTCATCGCGGTGCTCAGCCAGCAGCTCCTCGCCCGGGTGGACAAGCCGGGCCGGGTGGCGGCCTACGAGTTCCTGGTGGTGACCCCCGCCATCTCGAACCTCATCCGCGAGAACAAGACCTTCCGCATCGACTCGGCCATCCAGACCGGACGCAAGTTCGGCATGCAGCTCCTCGACGACCACCTCTGGTCGCTCTACTCGAAGGGGGTCATCTCGGCCGAGGAGATGATCGACAAGAGCAAGGACCCCGGCGACCTGACCGATAAGGTGCACCGCTCGGGTGGCCAGGTCGGCCGCGTCGAGCTCGACGAGAAGCCCGACGAGGGCGGCTAACCGGTCAGGCTCATAGAGGATTGGAACGAAACACACCGCCCGCGGTCATCTGTCGATCGCGGGCGGTTGTGCTTTGGAGGGTGGCTGAGGGGTCGGCGGGGCACCTTCCACGGGCTGCTAGGGTATGTGCCTGAAATCGAGCCGCTTCACGAGCCCCGAACACGGGGGGAGTCGCCCACACGCGTTCTCCCGGCCGCCACGCTTGACGCACAATCCAAGTGTCCTTTCAAAAAGTTGGAAGTCCGTTGAGCGCGGCGCGGTGTCGATCGCGGATGATGGCGTGTGTGTGGGGTGTCGGGCCGGCCGGCGCTGGGCGATCACGCTTCCGAGTCGCTCTCGCCGGTCGGCTCCGACCCTTTTCACAGACGGCGTGTCGGAGATTGCCACCCCCTCGAGGATGGCGTTTCCGGACGGGCCTCGATGAGGGCGGACTCCGGACGCGGAGCTCGCCGGTGGTGCAGGGTGCGGGCGCGTCCCAGGTTCCTCCCAGTGCGGGGAGCCAGCGACCAGCCCAACCCCCAGTCCACACCCGTTCCTGATCACCGCGCCGTTGGGACTCCCTTCCGCTGGGAAGACCGCTCGACCCTCGCCGCCACCGGCTCCCGCCGCTGGCCGCCGGACCGAGCGGGACGCTCAGGGGAGGGCGAAAGCGCTTTTCGTTTGCCCGTGTGCACAAGTCTTGAGTCGCGCATGCCTCCACCCACCACCGGTTCCACGCAGATCAGTCCCGACGAGTTGAAGGGCCGCCGTTTCGGGCGCGTCCTGGCCAAGCTCGGCAAGGTCACCCGCGAGCAGGTCCACGAGGCCCTCGCCCTCCAACAGGGCCCCCGCAAGGGTGAGCAGGTTGGCCAGCTCCTCGTCAGTCTCGGCTACATCACCCAAGAGGATGTCCAGGAAGCCTTGGCTGGGCAGCAGGGGATGCGCTACATCCATGTCAAGGACCTGAGCGTCCCGGATGTCGCGACCACGGCCCTGCCGGCGGAAACCGCGAACACCTACGGGGTCATCCCGATCGACTTCGATCCGCAGACCCGGCGGCTGACGATCGCCCTCAAGGATCCGGAGAACTTCAAGGCGGTCGACGACCTTCGGATGCTCATGGGCTTCAAGGTCACCGCGGTGGTCGCCCCGGCGAGCGAGATCGACGAGATCCTGCGGACCAAGTACGCGAACAAGTCGACCTCGATGAGCACGATCTACGCCGAGGCCGCCCAGAGCGACGCCATCGCGGCGGTCGCGGGCCGCGGCGATTCGATCGACCTCTCCAGCCTCGAGAGCGCCGCGAGCGACAACAAGGTCGTCCAGCTCCTCAACGCGGTGCTCATGCAGGCGATCCGCGACAAGGCCTCGGACATCCACTTCGAACCCTTCGAGAACGAGTTCAAGATGCGGTACCGCATCGACGGCGTTCTCTACGAGATGATCCCGCCGCCGAAGCAGCTCGCCCTGCCCATCGTGAGCCGCGTGAAGGTCATGTCGAAGCTGAACATCGCCGAGCGGCGCCTTCCCCAGGACGGCCGTATCGAGTTGCACATCGGCGGCACCCCGATCGACCTCCGCGTCGCGGTCCTGCCGACGATGTTCGGCGAGTCGGTCGTCATGCGCGTCCTGGACCGCTCGAACGTCCAGCTCTCGCTCGACCGCATCGGCCTCCGCGAGGACGACCTCGCCCTCATGCGGACGATCATCAACAAGCCCAACGGCATCGTGGTCGTGACGGGACCGACCGGCTCGGGCAAGACGACGACGCTCTACGCAGCGCTGAATGAGCTCAACGAGCCGGACACGAAGATCCTGACCGCCGAGGACCCCGTCGAATACGACATCGAGGGCCTCATCCAGTGCCAGGTCAACACCGAGCAGGAGCTGACCTTCGCCCGCCTGCTCCGAAGCTTCCTCCGTCAGGATCCCGACATCATCCTGGTCGGCGAAATCCGTGACCTCGAGACGGCCCAGATCGCCATCCAGGCATCGCTCACCGGCCACCTCGTCTTCACCACGCTCCACACCAACGACGCGCCCTCCTCGATCCTGCGTCTGGTCGATCTCGGCGTCGAGACCTTCCTCCTCACCGCCACGGTCGAGGCCATCGTCGCCCAGCGCCTCGTCCGCCGCATCTGCGTGCACTGCAAGGAGCAGTACACGCCGACCGAGGAGCAGCTCATGGAGCTCTCGCTCCGGGCCGGCGATGTCGTCGGTCGCACCTTCAGCCGCGGCAAGGGCTGCGACAAGTGCAACCGCTCGGGCTACCGAGGCCGTCTCGCGATCTTCGAGATCATGCAGCTCGACGACGACATGCGGGAACTCGTCATGCAGCAGGCCTCGACCGCCGTCCTGCGGTCCGAGGCCCGCAAGCGCGGCATGCGCACGCTGCGCGAGTCCGGTCTCCTGGCCATCTACGAGGGCCAGACGACGATCGACGAGGTCGTCCGCGAGACGATCGTCGAGGACTAGTCGCCCACCGCCACCTGACTCCCACGCCCAGCATCCCCCGCGCTCACAGCCCACGCCGACGAGCGCCCGTCCGCCTCCGAATTCCCACACACCTTTCGGACCTCTCCCATGCCGACCTATGCCTATGAAGCGATGAACTCCTCTGGCAAGAGCCAGAAGGGCACCATCGAGGCCAACACCAGCGAGGAAGCGATCAAGCAGATCCGCTCGCAGGGCTTCTTCCCGACCTCCGTGCGCGAGCAGAAGGTGAAGGGAGGAGGCGGTGAGGGCAAGGGCGCGGCGCCGCGCGAGGTGAAGAAGAAGAAGAAGGGGAAGGGATTCAACATCGCGATCGGCGGCGTGCCGCTGAAGCGCATGACGCTCTTCACCCGCCAGCTCTCGACGCTGCAGGACGCAGGCCTTCCGCTCCTCCGTTCCCTCCAGATCCTCGAGACGCAGCAGCGTCCGGGTCTCCTGAAGTCCGTGCTCGGCGATGTGTGTGAGGATGTCGAGAGCGGCTCGACCCTCTCCGACGCGCTCGCCAAGCACCCCAAGGCGTTCGACCGCCTCTACTGCAAGATGGTCAGCGCCGGCGAGATCGGCGGCGTGTTGGATGTCATTCTCCAGCGTCTCGCCGACTTCATGGAGAAGGGCCAGCGGCTCCGTCGGCGCATCAAGGGCGCGCTCATCTACCCGGTGGTCGTCATCACGATCGCGATCCTGATCGTGACCGGCATCATGTATTACGTGATTCCGAAGTTCCAGGAGATCTTCGACGACTTCGACGTCCAGCTCCCCAAGCTCACCGTCTTCCTCGTCTCCGCCTCGAAGTGGGTCGCGGGCCAGTCGAGCAAGGATCAGGTGATCCCAGGCGCGATCTGGATCATCATGAGCCCGATCATCCTGTTCATCTTCTTCAAGCTGGTGCGAAAGACAGGACCGGGCAGGGCCTACACGGACATCATCCGCGTCAAGCTGCCGGTCATCGGACCGCTCATCAAGAAGACCTCGATCGCCCGCTTCACCCGAACCCTCGGCACGCTCATCAGCGCCGGCGTCCCGATCCTCGAGGCGATCAACATCACCAAGGACACCTCCGGCAACTTCGTCTTCGAGCGGGCCCTCGGCAAGGTGCACGACTCGATCCGCGAGGGCGATACCTTCGCGAATCCGCTGCGCGAGTCGAAGGTGTGCGACGCCATCGTCGTGAACATGATCGACGTCGGTGAAGAGACCGGCGATCTCGACGTCATGCTCATGAAGATCGCGGACAACTACGACGAGGAAGTCGATGTCGCCGTCGCCAGCCTCCTGTCGCTCCTCGAACCCTTCATGGTCGTCATCCTCGGCGGCATCGTCGGCACCATCGTCTTGGCGCTCTTCCTTCCGCTCGTCTCGATGATCGAGAGCGTCTCGCAGGCCAAGGTCTGATCCTTCCCGCCGCCCGCGGCCGATTCCGCGCCGGCGGGGGCCTCAGAGACCCCCGCCGGCGCATCCGGCCACTCTCCGTCGCACGGAGCCAACGCATGAGTTCACACCCCCGATCCCGCACGATGAGCCCGCACGACACGGCCGGCTTCTCGATCGTCGAGCTGCTCGTCGTGATCGCGATCATCATCGCCCTCCTCGGGGCGCTGCTCGCAGCGCTCTCGCTCGCCGGGCGCCGCGCGCAGGCCGCGAACACGCAGCAGTTCATGACCACGATCTCGCAGGGACTCACCCAGTTCCAGGGCGACATCGGGTACCTGCCGCCGGTGCTCGGCAAGGCGCCGTGGACGGCGGGGGCGTCAACCGTCGCCAACGCCCGCGACTACATGGGGCAGCCGGTGTGGGAGCTCAACTCGAACGGCCAGCCGACCCAGCAGTCGATCAACGATCTGCAGCTCTGGTACTCCTTCACGACGCTGCCGGAGTATCTCCTCGGCTACGGCGATCGCACGCAGGATGGCCATGGCGCGTTCGGCACGGCGCCCGCCGGTTCGCAGGGGGCGAAGGAGCCGCTCCTCGGGATCCGCTCGCCCGGCGATGACGGCTACTGGAACGGCATCTTCAATCCGCGCACGGGAGCCCCCGGCACCCTCCTCGCCCGCAATCCGCTGAACACGAATGTCGCCTACTCGCCGGCGAACGCGAACGGCGCTCCGATCCAGGGCAAGGTCTTCGGCCCCTATCTCCAGCTCACCGACTCGACGACGCTCGGCTCCATCAGCGGCTTCGACGCCGCGGGCGAACCGATCATCGTCTTCCCCGGCGATCAGGGCTACAACGCGAACCAGCCCAAGGTCTTCGTCGACTACTGGGGCGCGCCGATCAGCTACTACCGCAAGGCGTTCGTCTCGGCGGATCTGAAGACCTACGAGCGCTTCAGCTCGACGCAGACCCCGCGCGACCTCGGCGACATCTTCGCCCTTCGGCCCGCCGAGTATCGGCCCGGCGAGGACCTCGTCGGCGTCGCCGACGGTCTCAACGACAACACCACGCTCGGACGCCTGAAGTCAGCCAACTTCGCGATCTTCTCCCGCGGTCCCGACAAGGCGTGGGAACGCCTCGTGCGGCGCGACGAGAACGGATTCAACCGCGACAACATCGTGGAGGTCGGCCAGTGACCATGACCAACGCCCATCGCGCCATGCCCACGGGCCGTCCGGCCCGCGCTCGCGGCTTCAGCCTGCTGGAACTCATGATCGCGGTCGCGATCATCGTGATCCTCGTCGGCCTGACCCTCGCGGTCATCACGCCGATCCTGCTGAAGAACGAAGAGCGCACCACCCGCAATGTCCTCACCCAGCTCGAGGCCGTGGTGCAGGAATGGGAGCGCACCGTCGATCGACGGATCACCTTCCAGAACGCCGCATCGGAGACGGGCAACTGGGATGTGCCCTTCAATCCGGACCTCGCCCCGCTCGTCGGCACCGGCTCGAACGAGTCGAACATGGTCGCGCCCTTTCCCGGCACCGGCGCGGAGAACCTCGCCCATCAGCGCACCGTCTGGATGCTCGAGCAGCTCGGCCAGGTGGCGAGCGTCCGCGACCTGCTGACCAAGATCCCCTCGCAGAACCTCCGCTCGGTGCGCCGCGTGAACCCCGGTCCCGAAGGCGAGAACCTTCGCGTGAAGGCCGTCTACGACGCCTGGGGCACGCCGATCATCGCCGTCTTCCCGGGGCGTGATTGGATCGCCACCGATCCTGCGGTGGACAAGGACCTCGACGGGACGCTGCGGTGCGCAAGCGAGAAGCTCTTCGCCGCCCCCTTCTCCTGCCGCAACCGGCAAGTGCTCTTCGTCTCCGCCGGTCCCGACCAGCTCTTCACCGGAGCCGGCGCCGCCGACAACATCGTTTCCTACGGACAGGAGGGGCAGTGATGCATCCGATGTCATCCGCCCGCCGGCCGCGCGCGTTCACGCTCATCGAGCTGCTCGTCGTCATCGGCATTCTCGCCCTGCTCGGCATCCTCACCGTGATCTCCGCCCAGCGGCTGAGCCGGACCTCGCGGGTCTCCGCCGCGGTCAACTCGGTGACGAGCACGCTGCAGGTCGCCCGCGCCTACGCGATCCGCGAGGGCAAGCTCACCGCGGTCGTCTTCCGGCCGCTCTGGGACATCAACAACAAGCAGCGTCCGCAGCAGACGGAGATGATCGTCGCGGCGTGGACCGGCGAAACCTACGCCTTCAATGTCTACACGGACGGGCAGAAGGATCTCGCCGATCGCTTCCTGCCGGTGAACGGCATCAAGGCGATCCGGCTTCCCGCCGGCATCAAGGTCGCGGGCCCGCTCTTCGAGGACGGTCAGGACGGCAACTGGGTGACCCAGGGCGAGATGCCCCAGATCATGCAGGGCTGCAAGGAATCGATCGTCTACAGCCGCATGGTCGCGGTCATGTTCGCGCCGGACGGCTCGCTCGTCACGGCGAACACGCGGGCGAGCGGCAAGGACACGAAGAGCTTCGTCGACTTCAACCTCATCGACTCGAACGGCAACGGCGATCCGCAGGACTGCGAGACGGTCGGCGGCTGCGCGAGCGGACTCTTCCAGACCTTCTGGATGCAGGACTCCGTCGATGACGAGACGAACCTGACGGTCGTGCCCTTCCTCGCCGTCTTCGATGATCGCGCGGCCCGCGAGCAGAAGACGCTCGACTGGAGCAACGAGAGCAACATGGTGGTCGAGCTGGTCGGTCCGAGCGGCTACATCGCCACGACTGGTCAGCGGATCCACTTCAACCGGTACACCGGCGTCGCGGAGGTTCAGCAGTGATCGATTCCTCTCCCACGATCTCCCCGCGTCGCTCGCTGCGGCATCGGCGCGGCTTCTCGCTCGCCGAGATGCTGCTGGCGATCTTCATCCTCGGCATCGGGGTGATCTCCGTCGCGGCGATCTTCCCTGCCGGCATCTCGCTGCAGCGGCAGTCGAACGATGACACCATCGGGCCGATGGTCGCCGACAGCGCGATGGCGCTGCTGCGCTCGCGGCTGACGCAGGAGGACTTCGGTTCCTTCGCGGACTTCAATCCGAACCAGCCGCCCTATGCGATCGGTCCGGAAGGCAGCCTCCCGATCCTCACGATCGAGGGCGACTGGCCGTGGATGCGCCCCGGTTTCGTCTTCGACGATCCCGCGACGCCCACCGACGAGGGCACGCTCGACATCTTCAGCCAGCAGCTCACCCGCGAGCGGCTTGGCGTGAACCCGGAGTCGCAGTTCGGCATGGTCGGCCTCGCGAAGGCCACGGAGCTGAACGCGGGCTGGCCGGTCGCCGGAACGAAGGTCCTGTGGGGCATTCCCTACAATCCATTTCGCTATGCGGTGCTGCCGACGACGGCCGGCGCTGACTGGCTGCGGGCGAAGCCCGAGCCGCGCGTCTTCGTCCGCCAGCGCGAGCGATACTGGCCGATGTCCGCCGATCCAGCCGCGCGGCCGCAGTATGTCTGGGAGTGCATGTTCCGCCGCTTCCAGGGCAAGGTCTATGTCGCGGTCTTCGTCTATCGCGTGACCTTCCCGGGTGGCGCGCCGCAGCTCTACCGCGTGGCACCGGCGAGCGCAGCGGGCAGTTCGGTGCAGGCCCCGCAGAGCCCCGATCGATCGCCGCTGCCGTCGATTCTCTTTACGCCGTCGGCCGTCGCGACCGCGTGGATCGCTCCGACGACCGGCGATCCGACGATCGTTCCCGGAACGGTCTCGGGCAGCCCGTTCGACCTCAACCAGCGGCGCTTCCACTGGCAAGTCGCCGGGCAGTGGATCCTCGATCAGAACAACAACATCCATCGCGTCAATGTCGGCCGACGCGTCGGCACCGACGGTCCGGTGCGCTTCGCCCGTCCCATCCCGTCGATGCCGGCCGCAGCGGTCTACGGAGCCCGCGCCGAGATCGCCGCCGGCTTCCTCGACAGCGAGGGCGTCGCGACCGCCTGGTACATGCCGCTCACCGACGCCAACGGCGTGCAGCTCACTCCCGTCTTCGTCTCGGTGGAGGAACTCTGATGCGAGACAGCAACACCATCGGCCGTCATCGCGCACGCCGTTCCCGCGGCTTCACGCTCACCGAGCTGCTCGTCGCCGTCGCGATCCTCGTGGTGGTGATCATCGCCACCGCCCGGATCTTCGCGACGGTCAGCAAGGTCGCCGGCGCGGGTGAGGCCAACGCCGATCTCCTCCAGACCGCGCAGACGATCGAGCGGCAGATCCGCAACGACATCGCCCGCATCAGCCGCGACGGCTTCCTCGTCATCCGCAATGTCGAGGTGCCCAACGACATCAACGCCTCGCTCCCCGGTCCGCTGCTGAATGCGGCGATTCCCTCGAACGCCCGCGTCCGCGCCGACCAGCTCCTCTTCATCGCCGAGGGGACCTTCTACTCGACGCAGTTCTCCGGCTCGAAGGGCATCGTGGTCTCCGGTTCGGACAAGCGCTATCCGGTCGCGCAAGCGACCGCCGCGCGGATCTACTACGGCCACGGCTATCAGTTGCCCTTCGCGCCGCCCGCCGGCGATGCGATCAACGCCGGCATGAACAACGGCTTCCCGGTGTTGCCGTGGACCTTCTCGCCCGCTGGCGACGACGACACGAAGGTGTCGACGGTCCGTTGGGATACCGGTGCGTTCATCCGCGACATCGTCGCCACGCAGCCTTCGGCCCGCGAGTGGATCCTCGGCCGTCACGCGATGCTTCTCGCCGACGATGGCACCAACGGGTTCCTTCGGTACAACGTGCTCCAGAACGATCCGAAGAACTCGACCCCGTCGATCTGGGTGCGTCCGTCGACGGCTGCGGTGGTGAACGGACCGGACTACGACTCGGGCGTCCTCGCCTCGCGCGTCGACATCGCCGGTAGCACCATCGACAAGATCCGTCAGACGGTGACGAATCTCGGTTCGGCGTCGTGGGCCGCTCAGCGCACGCAGATCCTGCGTTCGATGAGTTCGCCCGGCGAGCCGCTTCCGCTCCGCTACCCGCGCTTCGAGCGGGCTGGGGCAGGGGGGAGCACCGAGCGTGCCGACCAGATGCTCACCAATCCGGCGCTCGCCTACGGCTGCTCCTCCTTCATCGTGGACTGGACCTGGGAGGATGGGGTCGGCCGCCAGCGCAACCCGGACGGTTCGACCATCGACCCGACGCCCGGCTCGCCGGCGAGCGGCGACGAGTGGGTCGGCTTCGGGCTCAACGGCCTCGGCGAGCAGCCGTGGTTCGGGCTCGCCGACGGCGCCCGCAATGTCGCACCGCTCTCGAACCTCTTCCCGTATTCGGCGTCGACGACGACGAGCCCCGGCTTCGTCGGCCTGCCGATCTACCCGGCCAACATCGAGGGAACGACGCCGTCGTTCGTCTATCCGACGCTGCCGACGGTGCGCGTCTACGAGGCCGTCTTCGGCTTCAATCAGACGCGAGCGCTCCTGGTCAACAACCTGAACAGCACCTCGCTGCCGGATCCCGCGGTCGGCTACACCCCGTGGCCGACGGCCCTTCGCATCACCTTCACGCTGAACGACCCGCAGCAGCGCTACCCCGAGGGACGGACTTTCCAGTTCGTCGTCGAACTTCCCCGGCGTTGAGCCCGCAGGCTCTCCGCCGTTTCCGTGCAGCGCCCATCGCCGCACAGCGAGGCTCCCATGGCAGCCCACCGACACGATTTCCGAACCGCCCAGATCACGCACCGCCACGCCCTTGCCGCCCGACGCGACCGTCGGATGCGCGAGCGCGGCAACACCCTCGTGCTGGTGACGGCGATTCTCGTTCTGCTCGTCATCGTCGCGACCGCGTTCATCTCGCGGACCCAGGCGTCGCGACAGGTCTCGAGCGCCCAGCAGCAGGCGATCCAGCGCGATGACCGGGCCTTCGCCCTGCGCGATGAGATGGCCGGCATCCTGCGCGACGCGCTCTTCCCGCAGCCGGTGAATCCGACGGCGCTCTCGAACCCTGGCCGGGGCTTCCGCGCCGATCCGAGCGATCCGTCGATCCGCACCGTCACCTCGAGCTGGGAGCGTCTGCGCATCGAGCCCGACGCTCGACTCTTCAGCGTCGATCGCGATCGCGCGCCGCTCGATCTCAGCCCCGACTTCGCCTACAACGCCGCCCCCTTCGAGACGAAGCCCTGGACCAACTGGCCGGACTTCCTCTCGCCGAACTTCCCCTTCGGCCCCGGCCAGCCCAACGGCGTGGTCGTCGGCGCCGGCGGCACCGCGCTGGGTGACTGGAACCCGTGGGGCAACCCCGGCTTCGGCGACTCGCGCTGGCTCCGCTCGACCGAGCCGGTTCGCATCGACACGAACGCCGACGGCATCCCGGACACCTTCTCGCACTGGGCGCACCTTTCGTGGATCGCGACGGCCAACAACGGCTTCCGCGTCGTGAAGGACATCAGCGACATCCTTCCGAACACCCTCACCAACATGGATGAGACGGTGAACCAGCCCTTCGCCGTCGGCCTTCCGTACGAGCAGTGGCTGCCGAACTTCCCGCCCGCGGGCGTCTCGAACGCCGCCGCGTTCCGGACGCGGGTGAACGATTGGTTCTCCGCGACCTACGCGAATGTCTACGCGAGCTCGGCTGCGATGCCGAACTTCTTCCGGCTGAAGGACCTGCCCGCGGACCTGCGCGCCGAGGTGAACAAGACGCTCGCCGATACCGACGGCGACGGCTTCACCGACGCCTTCTGGTTCCTCGCGCCGACCTCAGTGGAACGCTCGCTTCGCTATCTCGTCGCCGTCTCGGTCGTCGACAACTCGGCGCTCGTGAATGTCAACACCGGCACGCGCTTCAACCGGCAGAACACGATCGGCGCGACGCCGGCCGATCTCGCCCTCGTCGGCGACCCGGACACGCTTGGCCGCCAGGTCGGATTCTTCGACAATCCCGCCTTCACCTACGAGGCGCTCTCCGCCTCGCCCGCGATCCCGACGCTGTACCTCGCCGGCGACGCCGACGCGAACACCGGTCTCTACGCCCCGGCGTTCGTCGGCTGGACGCGCAATCGCTTCGGCGACGACTCGCTCGATAGCCTCACCTTCCTGCAGGTGCTTGGCATGAAGGACGCGAGCGGCAATGTCAATCCGTTCATCGCCGACACGACCTTCCCAGCGAACCAGCAGGGCGAGTGGTATTCGCCGGTCGAGCGGCTTCGCTACTGGAAGGAAGCGGCGCTTCGCGGCGACCTGCCCGGCTCGGCGATCACGCCCTTCTCGATCGGTGACGAGATGGAGCTCCGCGCCTTCCACGGCTCGAACTCGCCGTGGATCCTCAGCCGACTGGAGCGGGCGCTCAACACGCAGCTTCCCTCGAACGCCTTCCTGCGCTCGATGCCGGAGCGGGTCGAGACGAACGAGAATCTCTTCCAGCTCTCGAACCGCGGTCTCATGCTCGACAACCGTCGCAAGCTGACCACGATTTCCGGCGCGCGAAACGATCTCATTCCGGCGTGGCTCTGGCCGACGCCCTATCCCGATCCGCGCGTGGACTACAACCGCGACAACCAGGTCGCGGACACCAACGGTGACCTCGTCGTCGACAACGCGGCGGCAGGGGACCTCGACTTCGCCGCCTACCTCCGGCAGACCAAGCGCATCGACCTCCGTCGGGCGATGGACGATCCGGCGGGCGGGTCCTCCGCACCGCCGGCGCCGGCCGTCATCGAGGCCCGTCGCCGCGAGTGGCGAGCCGATGTGCGCAATGTCCTCGAGCGCACGCTGACCCGCTCCTGGCAGGATGCGAGCGGTCAGTTCACCTACCAGAGCTACCTCGGTCGCCCGGAGAAGACCGATCAGACCTATCAGCGGCAGCAGTACGACAAGACGCTGCAGATGGTCGCGTCGATGACCGCCAACATCGATCAGTGGCGCGACAGCCCGGTGCTTCTGGGCAGCGGCAACAACCTCATCGCGAACGATCCGCCCCTCCACCCGCTCGACGCGATCCAGGATCCGATCGAGAACGATCTGCGCCACATCGGCATGGAGAAGCAGCCCTACCTGATGGAGGTCTTCATCGGCGTCGTCTATCCGAAGAGCCGCGTCTCCGACCTCCTCAAGGCGGAGCTCATCGCAGCCGGCATCCCGGTGACGAACGACTACGAGATTCCGCAGGTCTTCGTCGGGGGCGGCGAGAACTTCGTCGACTCGACCTCGAAGCCGGGCGTGGTGGTCGCGGTGCAGATCGCCAATCCGCACGACACGCCGATCAATCTCGCCCAGTTCCAGCTCCGGATCGCCGGACGGACCTACGCCTTCGCGGCCGGTACCTACGGCCCGGGCGTGGTCATCGGACCGGCGACCGAAGCGGGACCGACCTCGGCGATCGTCTACGCGATCAACGCGTCGAACACCGAGCCGCCGCCGGCCGGATTCCCCTTCGTCGGCACCTGGCTCGATTTCCTCGACATCGAAACCGCCGAGCTCTACACCCCGAGCGGCAACGCGTACGGCGAGACGAAGATCTTCGACGCCACGGGCTCGACGCTCCCCGCGCTCCTCACCGTGGATTCGCCCGCGACCGATCCGACCAACGACTTCAACGACCCGACGGGCGACCTCATCGAGCTCATCCGGACCATCCCGCCCTCGGCGACCTTCCCCGGCGCCCAGCCGGCGGGGATCGTCGTCGATCGCTTCGACAACCGCGTGAGCGGCGAAGAGGTGAAGTTCAGCGAGACACTCGCTCGGCTCTTCACCGACGATACCTATTTCCCGCCGCTCGCCGATTACGATTTCGATCCGACGAACCCGCCGGATCGCAATTACATGGACGGCATCCGCATCGGGAACAACGATTATTTCGTGACCTGGTGCCGGGCGAGCCGCGTCTGGACCTGGGACACCTGGCCGGTCGGGCAGACCGCCGGCGACGGCGTCTTCAGCCCCGACGAGATCAACCCGCGCTTCGTCGCGTCCTTCGCGAGCGACCCCACGCTTCCGACCAAGGTGCTGCAGGGCAGCGTCGGCGGCGCGGATCGCAGCTACCGCGGCGACACCTATGCCTTCAACCAAGATCCGGACGGCACCGACCTCTGGATCAGCTACAGCTATCGCAACATCTTCGGCGCCGAGCGCCGCGGCAAGCCGACCTTCTTCACCAACGCCGTGCGCGAGCAGCCGGGCGTCGCCGACAATGTCTACGGACAGGGCTTCCCCTATCCGGATGCGTCGGGCCAGTATCCGGCCAATGTCGTGATCGGCGACAAGGGCCTGCAGTCCTCCGATTGGACGAAGGTCGCGAAGTACAACTTCTTCCGCTCGCCCTTCCAGATGCTGCACAAGGACGCGGACTTCGACCAGGTCGGCGAGCTCATGCAGGTCTTCTGCTGGGGCCCGATCATCGATGTCTCGACCGGCGTGACGCAGCCGCAGACCGAGCGGACCTTCAGCGAGCTTCTCCTCCAGCAGGAGGACACGGAGGACCAGCCGGTCGGCCGAGGCCTCTACACGAACCGCATCCGGATCACTCCCTTCATCGATCCGGCGGTGCTCGTGAACGGCGGCTCGCCGAACGGCCCGACCGACGGACCGACCCCGGTGCTCTCCACGCCGCCGACCGCGCCGTGGGTGCCGGCGCTCCCCGCCGGAAGCGGCCTCTTCGACGCGTTCGTCTGCGATGACCGCGGCGCGAAGCGGCTCGACTCCAACAACAACGGCGTCATCGAGCTCACCGAAGTCCAGGCGGCCGAACTGCGGCGTCCCCGCAACGCCGCGGGCTACGCGGAGACGATCACGCCCGGCCTCGTGAACATCCAGACGGCGTTGCCCGAAACGCTCGCCGCGCTCCCGCACATGACGCGGCTGGTGAACAACGATTTCAATTATGGAAACCTCGGCGGGCAGCTCAGCTTCAACCCGCTCAACAATCCCTTCACCCGAGTCGTCGACAGCGTGCTGCGCTATCGCGACCGAAGCATCCTGCCGGCGTCGGGAACGATCGTCCCGGGCGTGATCGGCTCGCGGGCTCCGTACTACGTGGACCGCGGACTCGCGCCGGAGGACACCGCGGATACCCCGTGGATCGACAACACGCCGGGCTTCCTCGGTCCGGTGCTCTCCGGCTCGAATGTGGTCACCCCCGGCATGCGCGGCGATCGCGGGTTCGCCTCGATCGGCGAGCTGGCCCTCCTCCAGCGCACCGCCGACGAGACCAATGGCGTCATCGAGGAGTGGAACATCAAGACCAGCTACTCGATGGAGTTCGCCGGCCTCAATCCCTACCGGACGAGCAGTGCGAATCCGGCGGGCAGCGGCCTGGCGTGGGCCAACGGCGTGGCGCCGCGCTTCTCGACCGATGTGAACCAGGGACGCAACACCTTGGCGGTCGAACAGGTCTTCGCCGGCTCGGGGGTCATCCCCGACCGGGTCGCCGGCGATGTCGAGGAGCGTGGGATGCTCCTGTCGGGCATCTCCAACATGGTGAGCGTCCGCTCCGATGTCTTCACCGTCTACATCCGGGTGAAGGCGGTCAAGCAGGATCCGGTCACCGGTCGCTGGGACGCCACGAACGACGAGCTCCTCGTCGACGACAGCCGCTATGTCATGATCGTTGACCGGAGCAATGTGAAGTCCC
Organism: uncultured Isosphaeraceae bacterium; assembly: GCA_964395845.1. Taxonomy (GTDB): domain Bacteria; phylum Planctomycetota; class Phycisphaerae; order Phycisphaerales; family SM1A02; genus JAEUIT01. The sequence continues at coordinate 25,553 of CAYNCG010000010.1, forward strand.
CGGCCGACCAGCCGCGGATCCTCGGCTTCCAGCGGGTTGAGAGCCCGAACTGACCCTGGCGGCCGCCCGCCGCCCGAGTCAGAGTCCATCCGTCCATCTCAGGCCCGCGCCTCGTCACGCTCATCCGGACAGGCGCGGGCCATTTTCGTTCGCCCCGTGACGGGTGGTTTCGCCGATAACGGACGGACCGCCGGGCGTCGGTGGGGACGCGTCGCGCTCCCCTCGGCGGTGCCTGCCGGGACGCCGCTCTCCCATGCTCTATCTCCTCACAGACCGACTCCAGAACTGGCTCGAGCAGCTCGGACTCTTCTCGGTGGTGCGGGTCTTCCTGCAGCTCGAGTTCCGGGCCTTCGCCGCCGTGCTCGTCGGCTTCGCCGCGGTCCTCCTCTTCGGGAAGCCGGTCATCCGCTGGCTGCGTCGGCAGAAGGTCGGAGACGCCCCGGAGTTCTACAACGAGCGGCTGAACGAGATGATGAAGTCGAAGTCGGGGACGCCGACGATGGGGGGTGTCCTCATCGTCGGGGCGATCCTCCTGACGGTGCTTCTGCTCGCTGACTTCGCCCACAACCGCTTCGTCCACCTCGCGATCCTCGTCATGGTCTGGCTCGCCTGCGTCGGGAGTTTCGACGACTGGCTGAAGCTGACCGCGGCGCGGCGGGGGCCGGGCACGCGCGAGGGGCTCTATGCCTGGGAGAAGCTCCTCTTCCAGCTCGGCATCGCCTCGCTCGCGAGCTACTTCATCTATCAGCACGGGATCGCCACCGGCAACGAGGCTGCGCTCAGCCTGAACATCCCGTTCCAGCGCACCTACGAGCCGACGCCGCAGCGGCTCCTCGAGCTGCAACTGAACCCCGGCGTGTGGGTGCTCGGCCTGACCCCGTTCCTCGTCATCGGCATCCTCGCGATCGCCGGCATGAGCAACGCCGTCAACATCACCGACGGCATGGACGGACTCGCCGCGGGCACGATGACCATCGCCAGCTTCGTGATGATGATCCTCTGCTACATCGCGAGCTCGCAGTCCGCCGCGGGCTACCTGCTCGTGCCCTATGTGCCGGAAGCGAAGGAACTCATGGTCGTCACCGGCGCGATGGCCGGGGCGTGCCTCGGGTTCCTGTGGTTCAACTGCAATCCGGCGTCGGTCTTCATGGGCGACACCGGTTCGCTCGCGCTGGGCGGGCTGCTTGCCTATGTTGCGGTCGCCATTCGGCAGGAGTTCCTGCTCCTCCTCATCGGCGGCATCTTCATCATGGAGATCGGCAGCGTGATCATGCAGGTCTCCTACTTCAAGTGGACGAAGGGCAAGCGGATCTTCCGCTGCTCGCCGATCCACCACCATTTCCACATGGGTGGCCTCAGCGAACTGCAGGTCGTGACGCGATTCTGGATTGTCGCGATCATCTTCGGCATGCTCGCGCTGGTCACCGTGAAGCTGCGATAGGCTGTCCCGGCGAAAGCCTTCTCATGGTGCTCGGGATCTTCCATCGCCGCCTCATCCTGCTCCTCGCGGTCCTCGTGATCGTGGCGGGAGGCCTCTCCGCGCAGCTCGCGCGGCTGGCGATTCTCGAAGGGGACATGCACAGCCGGCAGACGGAGACCTTCCTCCGCCGGCGGACCTTTCTGCCGTTCGTGCGCGGCCAGATCCTCGATCGCCGCGGCGAAGTGCTCGCCCAGGATCGGGCGAGTTGGGACATCCAGGTCGAGTACGCGATGATCGCCGGGCGATGGAGCGCCGAGAAGGCCCGCGCCGAGGCCCGTCGCGAGCTCGGGCCGAACGCCTGGGCGCGGCTCTCGCGCGAGGAGCGAGCGCTCGAGGTCGATCGACGCCTGCCCGCCTGGAACGATCGGGCGGAAGCGATCTACGCCGAGATCTGCCTCGCCGGGAACATCACGCGAGCGGAGCTCGATCGCCGCTTCGACGAGATCCGCGGCCGCGTCGCCCAGCGGGTCGAGGCCTATCGCGATCGGCTGCGGAAGGCCGCTGAGGCGAAGGCCCTTGAGACGGGCACTGCGGTCGCCTCCGTCCCCGAGGATGAGACGATCAGCGAGCAGGAGGAGCCGCACTCGATTCTGGCGGATGTCGACGATGCGACGGCCTTCCGCTTCCAGCTTCTCGCCGAGGAGGAACGCGACACGATCGTCGTGACGCCGGCGACGCAGCGCCTGCGGCCGTGGAGCGTCGTCGATCTGCCCTTCGACCGTTCGACGCTGCCGACGCCGCTCCGCAGCGAGAAACCGCTCTCCCTCCGCCTCGTCGGCGTCGCCGACCACCTGCTCGGCTCCACCCGCACCCGCGTCTTCGCCGAGGACCTGAAGCGACGACCCTTCCTCGACGAGCGCACCGGCGAGGTCGCGGATCTCGGTGGCTACCGAGCGGATCGCGATGTCATCGGCGCCAGCGGCGTCGAGCGGGTCTTCGAGGATCGCCTGCGCGGCGTGCGCGGCGTCGTCGAGCGGAATCTCGAGACCGGCGAGGCGACGCGACGCGAGCCGCTCCCCGGCGAGCATGTCCGGCTCACGCTCGACATCCGACTTCAGTCCTGGGCCCAAGGGGCGCTCGAGCCGAAGCTCGGCCTGGCGAAGATCCAGCAGTGGCAACGCGGATGGGATGCCGACGGCGAGGCGAAGCCCGGTCCGCTTCCGGTCGGTTGGGAGCTGAACGGCTCGGCGGTCATCATCGAGATCGCAACGGGTGACATCCTGGCGATGGTGACCACGCCGACGCTCGGCGAGGCCGCCGAGATGGGCCCGGCCCGTCGACGCTCCGAGGGGGCGGACCTCAACAAGGCGGTGGAAGGGGTCTATCCGCCAGGCTCGATCGTGAAGCCGCTGGTCTACGCGGGCGCCGTGACCGAGGGACGATTCCCGCTGGAACAGATCGTCGAGTGCAAGGGGCACTTCTTCGAGAATGTCACCACCTCGTCGCGCTGCTGGATCTGGCGACCGGAGCAGGGCCGAAGCGGTACGCACGGGCCGCTGGGGGTCGAAGAGGCGATCGCCCGTTCCTGCAACATCTACTTCTACACCGTCGCCTCGCGGCTCGGGCTCGAGGGCACCGTCGCGTGGTACCGCCGCTTCGGCGTTGGCGAACCCTTCGGCGTCGGGCTGGGCGTCGGTCGCGATACCGCGGATGGCCGCGTCCGCATGGATGGCGAATCGGGCGGTAGCGTGCCGAGCGAGGCCGAGATGGCCGCGATCCGCAGTTCCGGCGATCGCAGCGCTCCGATCTTCCTCGGCATCGGACAGGGCCCCGTCGCGTGGACGCCGCTGCACGCCGCGAACGCCTACGCGACGCTCGCCCGCGGCGGGACGATGATCCGTCCAGGTCTTCTTCTCGACCGGCCCGACCGCGGTCAGGTGACGAGTGATCTCCGCCTGCAGCCCGGCGCGGTGCGCCGCTCGCTGGACGGCCTGCTGGATGCGGTGACGAAGCAGTATGGCACCGGCCATCACCTGACGCTCGAAGATGGCTCGCAGGAGCCGCTCACCGCGGTGCCTGGCGTCCGGATCTGGGGGAAGACGGGCACCGCCCAGGCGCCGCCGCTTCGGCTCGATAGCCGTCGCGACGATCGTCCGGACGCCGTCATTCGCACTGACCACGCGTGGTTCGTCGGGCTCGCGGGGAACGAGCGCGATGGCGTGCCGCGCTACGCGATTGCCGTCCTGCTCGAGTATGGCGGGTCGGGCGGCAAGACCGCCGGTCCGATCGCAGCGGAGATCATCCGATCGCTCGTCCGCGAGGGCTATCTCGACGGCGCCGCTGCGGGCGGGGCGGGCCGTCCATGAATGACCTGAGCGATCTCTCCGGCGGAAGCGACGCGCGGCGCGAGACGCCGAGCGCGTCGCCGGCCGCCGTCAGCGCGCTTGGGCAGCGCGAGCGGGTGCGCTGGAATCCGTCGGAGCTCTACAACGAGCGCATTCCCTCGGCGATGCGGGCCAAGCTCCTCTGGTGGACACCGGCGTGGATCGCCGTCGGAGCGGCGCTCCTCCTCTCGATCATCGGGGTGGAGGCGATCAGCACGACGCGCCCCGAGCACGCGGCCCGGCAGGCGAGCTTCCTCCTCGTCGGGCTCCTCGCCGCGGCGATCGTGGCGATCCCGAACTATCGCTGGTATCGCCGGATCATCCTGCCGCTGGTGCTCGTCGTCGTCGCGCTCCTCATCTTCGTGCTGCTGCCCTTCGTGCCCGAGTCGATCGTCCGGCCGCGCAACGGATCGCGATCCTGGATCGCCCTTGGGCCGGTTGACTTTCAGCCGAGCGAGCTCACCAAGACGGTCTTCATCCTGGCCCTCGCCGCGTGGCTCGGCCAGACCCAGATCCACCGGACCTTTCGCGGCTATCTCGCGGTCGTCGGCATCACCCTGGTGCCGATCGGGCTGATCGTTCTGGAGCCGGATCTCGGCAGCGCGCTCCTCTTCCTCCCGACGATGGCCGCGATGGTGATCGCCGCCGGAGCGCGGAAGCGGCATGTGATCGCGAGCGTGGTGCTGGCCGCTGCGCTCGTGCCGATCGCCTACGGCTTCGTGCTGAAGCCCTATCAGCGGGCCCGCATCGACGCGATCATCGCCCAGATCTCCGGCGACACGCGCTTCGAGAAGCGCGAGGGATTCCAGGGCTGGCGGGCGATGCGGCTGGTCGGAAGCGGAGGCGTCGTCGGCGTCGGCGAGGAGCACGCGCGAGCCCTCGTCACCTTCAACGGCCTTCCCGAAGAGCACAACGACATGATCTTCGCGGTCGTCTGCTGCCGTTGGGGGCTCGCCGGCGGCATCGTGGTCTGGGGGGCGTACCTCGCCTTCGCGATCGGCGGGATCGCGACGGCGGCGCTCTGCCGCGATCCGCTCGGACGGCTGAGCGCGGTCGGGATCGTCGCCATCAGCTTCACCCAGATGACCATCAACACCGGCATGACGATCGGGCTGCTGCCGATCACCGGCATCACGCTGCCCTTCGTGAGTTACGGCGGCTCCAGCCTCGTCGCGACCTGGCTCAATGTCGGACTCCTCATCAACATCGGCCTGCGGCGGCCGAAGCCGGATGAGCGCAGCTACCTCGACGAGTGATCCTGGGCGACGCGGCGGCGTGCAAGGATGCCGAGGAGGACGCGAAGGGCGATCCACGCCAGGGCGATCGCCACCAGCGCACCCCAACAGCCGATGATCGGCCAGAAGTAGCGGGCGAGCACATCGAGCGGGTCGCGCATGGCCCGAAGGATAGACGCGATCGCCGTCGGGGGCTCGCAGGCGGGTGATCGCTATTCGCAGGGGCCCCACGAACCGAGGAGGATCGCAAGGTCACCCGCGTCGATCGATCCGTCGGGCAGGAGATCCGCCGGCACGCCGCCGCAGGGACCCCACGCACCGAGAAGCATCGCGAGGTCAGTGGCGTCAACGCTCCCGTCTCCCGATAGGTCGCCCGCGCAGCCGCAGATGACCGTGGTGCCGAGGACGAGAAACTCGCCGGCGACCTGGTCAGGGACATTCGAGCAGAGCGATCCGCCGGTGATCGACGCCGTGGACCGGCCATCGACGGCGAGGCCGCCCCCCGCGGTGAGTGCGATGTTGTGCAGCAGGCCGCTGCCCGAGAGGTCGGCGTGGCCGCCCTCGATCACCGCGATGCCGCCGCCGACGCCCGTCTCCTTGCCCGCCGCCGCGGCGATGTTCGCCAGGAGCGTCGAGTCGTGCACGCCAAGCGTTCCGCCAGCGACGAGGACGCCGCCGCCGGACGCGCTCGCCGAGTAGAAGCCGTCGCCGGCGGCATTCGCGACGAGGGTGCAATCGAAGAGATCGGCGTTGCCTTCCCCGACCACGGCGATCGCGCCGCCGCCGTCACCGCCGAGGTTGGCGGTGAAGGTGCAGTCGTGGAAGGTCGCGCCGCCCTCGACGAGCGCCGCGCCGCCCTGGCCAAAGGTGCTGTTGCCGACGAAGGTCGTATCGCTCACCACGGCGCTGCCGGTGATCAGAAGCGCCCCGGCACCGGTGTCGCTCGGCGTGTTGGACAGGAAGGAGCAGTCGGTGATCGTGGTGGCGGCGCCGGCGAGGATCGCAGCGGACGCCGGCGCGGCGAAGCTGCCGCACAGTTCGAAGCTGCACGCCGTGATCGTCGTCGAGGGACCGTCGGCGATCAGGGCGCAGTCGAAACCCTTGACGGGATGACCGACCGCGACGAAATCCGTCTCGTTGAGCGTCGCGAGAGCGCCGACGATCGAGACGCCGCTGCCCGGACCGATGTTCGTGAAGAGACTTCGTTCGATGAGGAGCGATCCGCCGATCGCTTCGATCGCCGCGGCCCGCTCGGGGATCGGATCGAGCGTCAGCCCGGCCACGATCGTCTCGCTGATGGTGGCGTCGCAGTCGTTGCCGCGGAAAAGCGGCCGCGATCCCGCCTGCGTCGTGACATCGCGGAACGAGGCAACGCCGCCCGAGACGGAGAAGAGCGGCAGCGCGTGCGGCTCGAAACCGCTGTCGGCGATGGTGGTCCGTTCGACGAGCAGCGAGCCGTTGGTCAGGGTGAAGGCGATCGAGAGTCCGTTCGCATCCGCGGTGACGGCGCTGTCGCGGATCGAGAGCGACCCGCCGACCACGGTGAAGGATGCGAATCCGCCGATCGTCAGCCCATCGAGGGTGATCGTCCCGCCATCCGGCATCGCGGGGATCTCGAGGAGATCACGCTCGTCGGGGGCGACCGGTGCGAGGATCGTCAGGTGCGGCGCGGAGGGAGTTCCCCGGATCGTGACCGCCGTCCCGCCGAAGGCGAAGGGCTCGGTATAGGTGCCCGGCGCGAGCTGGATGACATCACCGCTGATGGCGACCGCCAAGGCCGCGGAGAGCGAGGGATGGTCACCGGGCACATGGAGTGTCGCTCCGCCCGGAGCGGCTGACGCCCCTGGGTTCGCAAGGCACGCGACCCCAACGGGCAGTGCGACGAGTGACCATCGGATCGCCCGAGGAAAACGGGAGCGAACGGGCGCTGCAGCGCGAGCCTGGGCGCAAGTCGGGGCGCAAGTCTGGGTCACCGGTGGCATCGATCCTCTCCGAATGGAGGGAGCTATCGGCGGGGTGGAGGCGTGGTCGATGGCGAACTCCTGTTACCGTGGGTTCGATGCGAGGTCACTCCCGGCGCACATCGGACAACCGTTTCAAAGCGAAGGGCTCTTCTGGAGGCCAGTCGAGCCAGCGAACTGACCGGCAGGCAGGTCAGCGATCGGGCCAGCGGTCGGGCCAACGATCGGGCCAGCCAAACGGTCCCGCCGCGCCGCGCGGCGGAGGCGAGCGCGCGGCCGCGTCCACCCGTCGGCAGGCTCGAGGAGCGAAGCCGTCGGAGAAGGGACGCGCGAGCGAGCCCGCGTCGCATCGCGCGGCGAGCCCACCACCCGCTCGGCCCGCGCGAACCGGCATGTTCGCACCGGATCTCGCCGCGCTCCAGCCCTCACCTGCGAATCGGTCGATGATTGTCGAGGCGGGTATTGCGCTCGAGCCCGCTGAGTGGGAAACGCTCGGACGCTACCTCGCCTTCATGCGGGCCACGAACGAGCACACGAACCTCACCGCGATCGTCGAGCCAGAAGCGATGTGGGAGCGGCACATCGCCGACAGCCTCTCGCTCCTTCCGGTGATTGCCTCCCTCTCCGATCCTGATGATGAGGCTCTTGCCGACGGTGAGGACGCGGCCATCCCGCGCCCGATCCGCCAACCGGGTGAGCCGCTCCGCATCCTCGATGTCGGAAGCGGCGGTGGCCTGCCGGGCGTTCCGCTGGCGGTCTGCCTGCCGGAGGTCGAGGTCACCCTGCTGGAAGCGACCGGCAAGAAGGTGCAGTTCCTCAACGAGGTGAAGAGTGCCCTTGGCCTCGCGAACCTGCGCGTCGTGCAGGGGCGGGCCGAAGTCTGCGGCCGCGACCGCGTCGCCCACCGCGAGCGCTACGACATCGTCGTCAGCCGCGCTGTCGGCATGCTGGCCACGCTCGTCGAACTGACCGTGCCCTTCGCCAAGCTGGGAGGCATGGTGCTCGCGATCAAGGGCGAACGGGCCGGGGAGGAGATCGTCGAGGCGAAGCAGGCGCTCTACGCCCTGCACGCCCACGCCCTCGCGCCGATGCGAACGCCGACGGGCACGATCGTCCCGATCCGGAAGATGCGCACCACGCCGAAGATCTATCCCCGCCCGGCGGGCGAGCCCAAGCGCGTCCCGCTCGGGATCGGCAAGGCCGACCGCAGCCGCGACGCGTGATCGCTCGCTCAGTCCCAGACGCCGAGCAGGACGGCGATGTCGTCTGAGCCGACGACGCCGTCGCCACTCAGGTCGCAGAGCTGATTCGGTGTGCCCCAGACGCCAAGCATGACCGCGAGATCGGCCGGTCCGATGATGCCGTCGCGGTTGAAGTCGCTCGCCCGCTTGGTGAAGAGGAACTCGTCATCGCCGTCGATGTCGCTGTCGCCGTCGAAATCCATGATCTCGCAGCCGGACTGGAAGCCTCGGGCCATGCAGGTGGTGAGCGTCACGCGATCGATCGCCGTGAGTTCGCCGTCGCCGTCAACATCCCCCAGGAGCGATGGCGGATAGACCTTCCAAACGCCTTGCGCGGGGAGGTTTCGAATCACCCGCGTCGGGCCGCCGTCGATTCCGAGCGGCCAGCGGATGGTGACCTCGTGCAGCGTGGTGCGCTGGTCAAGCCCGATGTGGGCGAGCGGCAGGCTGTGGCTGAGGTAGCTTCGTCCGCCCGCATGGATGTCGTGGAACTGCACCGGCCCATTCGGGTCGCGTCGGGCGAGCAGCGTCGCGCCGATCGAGGTGCGGTTCGCCCCCTTGCCGACGACCGCGATGCGCACCGACTTCCGCAGCTCGCCCTCGTTGTTGATGTACAGGAGGTTGTTGACGCCGACATCGCCGACGAGGAGATCCTCGTCGTGATCGCCGTCGATGTCCGCCGAGGAGGATGCGTAGGAGTAGCCGGTGTCGCCGCCCGGGGCGTTGGCGATCAGCGTGATGCTCGTCGCCGGCGGCGTGAGAGCGCCCCGGAAGAAGGAGTTGTTGCCGAACTGGTTGTTCACATAGAGGTCGAGCGCGCCGTCGTTGTCGAAGTCGAACATCTCCGCGCCCCAGCTCGTCGTGAAGCTGCCGACGCCCCAAAGCTGATCGCCGCGAACGAAGGTGTTGTTGCCCTGGTTCAGGAGCAACGGGTTCTGTCCGAGCGTCGGCTGGTTCACATTCGCGATGTTCGTGCAGTAGAAGTCGGGATAGCCGTTGCGGTCGAAGTCGCCGACGCCGACGCCCATCGAGAAGAGCTGGACATTCGCGCCGCTGCCGGCGCTGATCTCGACGAGCTGGCCGTTGTCGTTGCGGAAGAGCTGGTTGCCCTGGAAGAAGGGCTGCAGGTGCCCGCGGTCGTTGGAGAGATAGAGGTCGACATCGCCGTCGAGATCGATGTCGGTCCAGACGCCGAGGAAGGTGTAGGCGGGCTTGGTGAGGCCGTTGGCCGCGGCGACATCGACGAACTGGAAGGCACCGTCGTTGCGGAAGAGGCTGTGCGGCTTCCCGATGCTGCCCGGCGAACCGTTGCGATAGACCGGGGCGAAGATGTCGAGGTCGCCGTCGTTGTCGAAGTCAGCCATCGAGACGGCCTTGCAGGCGCCGTTCACCGCGACCGCCGGCACATTCACGAGCGCGAAGGTCGGCCCGGTCGGTCCGGGGGAGAGACCGCGGAAGATGCGGTTGGGCTGGTCGATCTGAGAGATGTACAGGTCGATGCGGCCGTCGCCGTTCAGGTCGCCGGCGGCGAAGGCTGAGGGCTTCGTGATGCCGGTGATGCCCGCGGTCGCGGTGCGATCGACGAAGGTGCCGTTGCCGAGGTTCTCGAAGACGCCGACCAAGGAGGGGCTGCCGCCGAGCGTGATGATGTCCGCGTCACCGTCGCCGTCGAGGTCAACGAAACCCGACCCGAAGCCGTAGATGCCGTTCGCCTGGGGGAACGGAACCGAGTACACAATCCCGCGCTGGACCGCCTCTTCGGTGAACGGGATCAGCGACTGACCGACCAGCGTGCTGGTCGCACAGAGCCCGAAAACAGCGGCAAGCGAGGAGACGGCCGGAAGCAGGTGGGCTGAAGTCATGTCGTCCGGGGGGGAAGGGGGGCAGGTTGGGAGCGGGCTTCAGGACAGCACGCGGGGAACGAGACAGTCGGCGGCTCTCTGAGCCACCGTCCGACACCTGCCTGAGAGACTACCACCGGCTCGGACGCGAGCAGCCGTCGACCCGGAAAGAGGGCCGATTTTCGTGCCCGCACGCACCCCGTTCCGTTGCCCCAGAGCGGGGGTCGGAGGGCGTCCGTCAGCCTTCCGCGGCCGGCTCGACGCTGCAACGGGCGTGTGGCTGCCCGTAGCGGCCGCCGGGAACGCTGAGCCAGCGGAAGAGGCTGGTCCGGACATGCCAGGGGCCCGTCCAGGCCTCGGAGGCCCAGGTGAGCGTGCCGAGGGACGGGGCGGTCGCGGTCGCGAAGTCGGCGGCGTCACCCGAAGGAGCCCCGACGGTCTCTCCGACGGAGCGGTTGGCATCGGCGTGGCCCAAGCGATCGCCGCCACCGAGCACGGTGAGCGCCGGGAGCGTCAGATCCAGGCTGCAAGTGCCCCGCGTCGGCTCCCCGCCAACGACGGAAAGGTGGGTCCATCCCGGCGAGGACGCCATCGTGCCGTGCACGGCGATGTCCGCCAAGAGGTGCGTGCCCTCCGGCGACGCGCCGGGCGCGGCATGCCCGGATGAAGGCATCGCGACGATTTCGAGACGGCCGCTCAGCGCGTGGGCTGGACCGCTCACCAGGAGTCGAGCCTCGACCATGAGCTCGGCGGTTGCGTGCGCGTCCGGCTGCAGCGCTCGCGCCAGACAAGGCCAGCGGACCGACGCGAGGATGCGGATCGGCATCGCCCGGGGGAACGGCGACTCCGATGCGGTCCGCTCATCGGCGATGCGACGGGATAGCTCGGAAGCGGGGGCAGCGGCGCGGCTGGCGGGGGCCAGGTCCTTGGCCACATGGGCGTTGAGGAGCGTCATCGCCGGCCTCCTTCGCTGCGCGAGCCGCCGCTCACCGGTGTGTCGGTGGCCTCGTCCTCGAGCGCGGGCATCTCCGCGTGCGAGGGTTCCGTGCTTCCACCGCGCTTCCGACGCGGCTTCACGAAGCTCGCGATCTTCGAGAGGGTGAGGACCGCGCCACGAAGGGCTCCGCCGTCGGCGGCGATCAGCCGCTCGCTGAGGCTGTCCACGAGTTCGACGGCTGCGAGCAGTTCGTCGACGCGACTGTTGTGCGCGGCTCGCGCGGCGGCTTCGCGGCCGCGCGCAGGCGTCGTCCGGCAGCGGGCGAGCCCCTCGACGAGCGGATCGATCTCGCGGCGCTTCCGCGCCCGAGCGACCGTCGCGAAGAGCTTCCAGACATCCTGCTCGGCGCGGAAGTACTCCCGCCGATCGCCGCGCGCGTGATGGCGGGCGATGATGCCCCATTCGACGAGCGTGCGGAGGGTCATCGACGCGTTGCCCCGCGAGATGCGGAGACGCTCCATGATCGCCTCGGCGTGCAGCGGTTCGCCGTGGACGAAGAGAAGCGCGTGGGCTTCGGCCATCGTCCGCGGCACGCCCCAGCGCGAGGCCATCTCACCCCAGAGGGCGATGAAGCGATCCTGCGAGTCGATCAGCTCTGCGTCGCGGGCGGTCGCGTCGGCGGGGGTCGCCGAGGGTGCGCTCTCAAGCGGTGCGTTGGCGACCGGGACCGCCACCGAGGTGCCGGGACGGTCGGCGAGCTGCGGGGCGTTGGGGGGTGTCTGGTTCACGGGTGGGACCTCCGCACGCCAGAAGGGCGTTGCACCAAGCATACCGAGTCATCGCTCAAAGGCGAGTGACATTTCAGAAAACTCTGAAAACTGAGAATGCTGGAGCTGCTCTCGGCGGAACGAAAAACCCCCGTCCGTGAGGACGGGGGTTGGGTTTCGAGTCGCCGAGAGGCGGTTATCGCCCCTTACGGGGTCTGCGTCGCGCCGGTCACCTCGATCGAGATGAAGTCGTGCCAGACCTGGTGCGCGCCGGTGTTGCCGAGGCCGCAGGTCCAGACGCGGGCGAGGAAGAGGTCATCCGGCCCGATGTACTTGTTCACATAGAGGTCCTGCACCGGGAAGGCAGCGCCGGTGTCAGCCGGTCCGAGGAAGGTAATGCCGGTGAAGTCGTACCGGCCGTCCTCGAAGTTGTAGATGAAGCCACCGCAGAGGACGAAGGGCTTCGTCGCCCGGCTGTCGATGTTGAGGGAGACGCCGAGGAGCGTCTTCGGATCGGCCGGGGTCTCGAGGAAGGCCTGGACATCGGTGGTGTGACCACCGGCGATGTAGCTGAGGTTCTCGACCTTCTTGCCGGCGTTCGCAAAGCGGGTGATGACCTTGAGGTAGTTCTGGTCATTGGCCCGGATGCGGAAGCTCGACGGCGGGCTCGTCGGGACGGGCGAACCGTAGACGATCTTGACCTCGGTGCCGTTGCCGCCGATGAACTGGCCGTTCAGGATGGCGAAGGCGCACTCGACCGCGTCGGGGAAGGTTCCGATGAGCGGGGTGATGTCGTCGCCGAGCTCCGGATTGCACTCCGGGTTGTCCGGTCCAAAGATCGTGCCGAGCGGGAAGCACTGCGGAGTGCGGCCGTTGCCGGCGAGGACGCCGCGGAGCTGGAGCGGCGAGATCGGCGAGCCGTAGAGCTGACGCGCCCAGCCCTGGAGCACGGCCGCGAGGCCGGCGACCATCGGACCAGCGCCCGAGGTACCGCCGTAGGTCGAGGTGTACTTGCGGAGCTGGTTGGTCTCCGGATCGGCCGGATCGGTGCCATTGGCGCCGGTGAAGAGATCACCGTAGCCGGTGGTCGTGATCGCGGTACCCCACGCAGCGAGGTGCACCTGCGCGAGACCCTCGTTGTCCTCAGGATCGCTGAAGTTCGAGAAGCTCAGGCGGCAGTACTTCCAGAAGGCGTTCGTGCAGGGATCCGGACCGAGGTTCTGGCCGGGCCAGCACGCACCGACGACGATCGCGCCGGTTTCGAAGGGGGCCGCGTCGATCGGGATCGAATCGTTGCCGGCCGACATGACATTCGTGATGCCGATGTCGGAAACGACCTGGATAAGGGCCGCGATCGCGTCGTTGGTGATGATCGGGCCGGCGCCGGGGAAGCCGATCGAGTAGTTCAGGACATCGCCTTCGTTGAAGGTGATGCCGGCGCTCGAGATCGCGTTCGGCAACCGCGAGCCTTCTTCCAGCGACAGGGTCGGGAAGAAGTAGCCCTGAGCGCGGAAGGCGATGCCGGTGACGCCGAAGCCGTTCTTCGCCGCGACGGTCATGCCGAGGGAGGCGGTGCCGTGCTGCGGCTGGTTGGCGCCGCCGGCGATGAGGATCGGGGTCTGGCCCGGCTCGAGGATGACCTTCGGCTGCTCGAGCGGATCGCCGTTCGAGTCGAGGGTGAAGTCCTCGTGGTTCACGAACGCCGAGAACTCGACGACGCCGAGCTTGCCGCCCTTGCCGTCGAAGACCGGGTTCGCGCCGTCCTGATAGAGGTCGGCGAACTGCTGCTGGAGGGCGCGGAGGCCGGCGAGGTCGTAGCCGCCGCCGCGGAAGCCGCTGTTCAGGAAGACGAAGTTGCCGTTGAACGCGCCGGGCAGGGCGGCGATGTCGCCGAGGACCGGTTCAGCCTGGAGGTAGGTCTGCAGGTTGTTGGTGAGGAGCGGGGGCTCGCCGATGCCGGGGAAGTCCGGGTTCGTGTAGACATCGCTCGCGAAGTTCGGCGTGGCGCCGGGATCGACGCCCGGGCCGCAGATGTTCTCAAGCGCGGTGCTCAGGGCGAGCTGCACGCAGCCGGCGTCCCAGCTCACCTGGCAGCAGACCGGGTCGAGGCTGCAGACCGCGAAGCAGCAGGGGGCGACGCTGCAGCCACGGGTGTCGCGCTCTTCGAGGCAGCTACCGGAGACGATCGGAACCACGAGGGCGAAGTCGGGGTTCGGGTTGCCGGCGCCGTCGGTGAAGCAGGGGTCGTAACGCTCATCCGGCGGAAGCGAGCCACCGCCGTCGTAGATCGTGCCGTCGCAGAGGAGGTTCGCGTAGGCGGCGCAGAAGACATCCCAACCGTTCGGCTGGTCGGGATCGGCGCAGGAGGGACGGATCGAGGTCACGAGCTCGCAGCAGACGACATCGCGGCAGCCGGCCTCGCACTCGGGCGGATCGGCAACGACGACGCAGCCCGGGTCCGGGTTGCAGTTGAGGCCGTCGGCGTCGCAGTTCGGGCCTTGGGCGTTGCAGGGGTTCGGGTTGTCGGGCGTGCAGCCAGCCTGGTGGAGTTCGAGCGGACGCTCGAAGGTCACGAACTCGACGATGTCGAGGTCATTCAGGGCGCGGGCCGCAGCAAGCTCCTGACCCGGCTGCACCGTGATCGCCATGATGCTGGCGAGATCGGGCTGACCGCGGCCGCTCTTCGCTTCGGCTCGCAGCTCGAGCGTGCGGAGCGCCTCGTCGGAGTGGCCGGTGATGTAGGCCTGGGCCGATCCGCCGAACTGGTTCAGGACCTGCTCGAACGCACCAAGGGCCGCAGCCTCGGCGGGACCGCCGATGCTCATGAGGCGCGGGGCCGGAGCGGCCTTCGGGGCGCGGGCTCCGAGGTTGTCATGCAGCTTGACGAGGATCCGGCCGGTGAAGGTCAGTTCGCCGGTCTTCTTGTGCACCGGAAGGGCGAGCGACTCGGTCGGCCGCTTCGGATAGGCGGTGCGCGGCGTGCGGCTCGCGGGATCGAGGTTCACGCTCGTGCCCGGGTCCAGTCCGACGCCTTCCACGGTGGTGATGATGCCGGAGGTGTCAGCCACACCCGCGAAGCCGCCCCCTGCGGCTGGTGCGGCCTTGGCGGACACGCGAGCTGATCCAACCGGTGCGGACTTCGCACCTGCGGCCGCCGCGGCGAGCGATGGCTGAGCCATCACGGTCGAGCCGACGAGGCCGGCGACGAGAATGGAGGCGGGGACGGAACGCAGCATCATGCTTCGGATCTCCAATCGAGGAGGAGAGAGAGTGCGTTCGGGCACGCCGTGTGTGCGGGGCCCGTCGCGGAGTGGGGGACTCTGTCAGTGACGCGAAACCGAACGCTCGGATCGAAGGGGCTCGCTCGCGCGCCTGCGGCCGCAGTGGTTCGCGGCGATCGCACACGCTGTTGCGAAAGAGTCCCGAGGTCCTCGCGCATTCGACGCGGAGACCGCCTCGACACCACCGCAGGACGAGACCGAAAGACCTTCGGTACCGCCCACACGATCTGTCGAAGCGCGCTCGCGATCACTCGCGAACCAGCGTCAAACGCTCGGAGTGTAACAGTCCCATTATCGGCAACAAGTCCCGATTGCGAATGTGCTTCGGGAAAGTTGCGAGGCCTCTCGGCGGAGTCGAGGCGACGCACCCCGCGGGGCTCGGTCGGAGCCGGAAGGAGTGCGTGCGCGCGGATGACTCAGGCGTTCCGAGCCCCGACCGCGCCGCGCTCCGATGCGCTCCGCTGGAGCACCCGGTGTCCGATGTCTCGGCGGTAGAACGCTCCATCGAACTGCACGAGCGCCGCCGCCCGATTCGCGAGGGCCTGCGCGTCGGCGAGCGAGGCGCCGAGCGCCGTCACACCGAGGACCCGACCGCCGCTCGTGACGACATCGCCATTCGGAGCGGCCGTCGTGCCAGCATGGAACAGGGTGACATCAGGGACGGCCGCGGCCTCGCGCAGTCCGGTGATCACCTTCCCCTTGACGATCGGTCCGGGGTATCCGCCTGAGCAGACGCAGACACAGCAGGCAGCGCGCGGGTCGAATCCGTACTCGACATCATCGAGCTCGCCGGCGGCCGTGCCCCAGAGCAGTTCGAGCAGGTCGCCCTGGAGACGGAGCATGAGCGGCTGGGTCTCCGGGTCGCCGAAGCGGGTGTTGAACTCGAGCACCTTCGGACCCGCGGGGGTCAGCATGAGGCCTGCGTAGAGGACGCCGCGGAAGACGACGCCTTCGCGGCGGAGCGCATCGACCGCCGCGACGAGCACCTCGCGCTCGATGAGCCGCATGAGTGCCTCGTCCGCCAGCGGCGTCGGGCAGTAGGCGCCCATGCCGCCGGTGTTCGGGCCGACATCGCCCTCACCCACCTGCTTGTGGTCTTGGCAGGGGTCGAGCACGCTGATCGTCCGGCCGTCCACGAGGGCGAGGACGGAGAGCTCCTGGCCGGTGAGCCGCTCCTCGATGACGACCTGCGCGCCGGCGTCGCCGAACTCCCGCGCCCCCATGATCCGTTCGACGGCGGCGATCGCCTCGTCGCGCGAGGAGCAGACGGCGACTCCCTTGCCGGCGCAGAGGCCGGCGGCCTTCACCACCAGCGGCGCCTCGCCACGGGCCTCGACATAGTGGAGCGCAGCATCACGATGCTCGAAACTGCGGCCTTCCGCGGTCGGGATCGACGCGGCGCGCATGAGTTGCTTCGCGTACGCCTTGTCCCACTCGAGTCGCGCGCCGTCGCGCGACGGGCCGAAGACCTTGCGGGTCGGCGAGGCGAGAAGCGTCGCGAAGTCCTGCTCGAGCGGCGCTTCCGGTCCGACGACGACAAGGTGAATGGACTCGCGATCGCACCAGCGCTGCAGTCGGAACATCTGCTTCGCGTCGATCAGCTCGGGGCATGCGCGGCCGAGCGCGGCCAGGCCGGCGTTCGCGTCGCCGGGCACCCAAAGCTCGCCAAGATGCGGCGATTGCCGCAGTTTCCACGCGAGGGCGTGCTCGCGGCCGCCGGTGCCGATGAGAAGAACATTGCAGGGGCGCGGCAGCGAGGGAGGGGCGGGCATAGAAGGTAGGCGGGGGCGGAGGCGCGGCGTGCGCCGAGACGGGAGCGAGGGTGCGGAGCGGTGTCGGGAGAGGGCGACCGAACCTCAGGTGCGCAAGGGTTCGAAGTCGAGTTCGTGTGCCATCGCGACCGCCTGGTTGGTCAGGACGCCGCGATGGGTGTTCACCGCCCGAGCGAAGTGCACATCGCGCCGGGCGAGCGTTTCCGCGCCATGCCGCGCGAGCTTGAGCGCCCAGGGAAGCGTGACATTCGTGAGGGCGCTCGTCGAGGTCCGGGCAACGGCAGCGGGCATGTTGCCGACGCAGTAGTGGACGATGCCGTCGATCTCGTAGACCGGATTCCGGTGGGTCGTCACCCGACTCGTCTCGACGCAGCCACCCTGGTCGATCGCGACATCCACGATGACCGAGCCGGGCTGGATGTGTCGCAGATCCTCGCGACGGATGAGCCACGGGGCCTTCGCGCCGGGGACCAGGACGGCGCCGATGATGACATCGGCCCAGTGGAGCCGCTCGCGAATCGACTGCGGATCGCTGTACACGACGCGGACATTCGCCGGCATGATCTCGGAGAGCCGACGCAGCCGGTCGATCGAGATGTCGAGGATGACGACATCAGCGCCCATGCCGGCCGCGACCTTGGCCGCGCAGGTCCCGACGACCCCGCCGCCCAGGATGAGGACATGGCCCGGGGCGACACCCGGCACGCCACCCAGGAGGACGCCCTTGCCGCCGAAGGGGCGCTCGAGGTACTTGGCTCCCTCTTGGACGGAGAGCTTGCCGGCGACTTCGCTCATCGGCATCAGGAGCGGCAATCCGCCGCGGTCGTCCGTCAGCGTTTCGTAGGCAACGCAGGTACACCCGCGCTCCAGGCAGGCGAGGGTCAGGTCGCGGTCCGCCGCGAAATGGAAGTAGGTGAAAAGGATCTGCCCGGCGCGGAGGTGGGGGAACTCCTGAGGCTGCGGTTCCTTCACCTTCACGACCAGGTCGGCCCGGTCCCAGACATCGGTCGCCGAGCCGACGATGGTCGCCCCGGCGTGCTCGAACTGTTCGTCGGAAAAGCCCGAGCCGAGGCCGGCCCCGCTCTGGACGAGGACCTGGTGGCCGTCGCGGATGAGCATCTCGGCGCCGACGGGGCGGAGCCCGACCCGGAACTCATCGGTCTTCACTTCGGTCGGGACGCCGACGATCGCCATGCCTGCTCCTTCGGGGCGGGTCCGACCGCCGCGCCGCGGCTCTGCGCCGGTGCGTCAACGGGACCTCTGCGAGGAAGTGTACCGGCGCTCCCGAGCCGCTGCGCTTCGGCTTGCCTTCGGCGAACACTGCAGCGGAGGTGCTGGTACATTGCTTCGCCTTCGCCAAGCGGCTCTCCTCGCCTCGCGACGGCCCCCACACGCTCCTCCATTCGCTCGGATGAACTCGCGCATGTCTACTGCACTTCCCGGCGCCCGTACCGGCCACCTCGTGCGACCTGTCCGCTCCGCCTTCATCCGCAGCCTGAGCCCGATCCTGCGGCGAGCGCGGGGGGGTGTCGTGGCGATCGCCCTCTGCACCGCCGCCCTGCTGAACGCCGGCGCGGTCGGTCAGGCCCAGAAGGTGCTCACGAAGCTCAACGAGCCGTGGACGCGTCTGCTTGAGGAGAACAAGTCCTGGAAGCCGATCCTGACCGCGGCGCTCGACATCACCGAGGCGCCGGCGCCGATCGGCGAGAACTTCGACATCACCGGCATCTGGCCGGGCATGGAGGGGTGGTCGGACTTGGCGGCGTGGGCGGAGAAGAACCAGGGCATGGGCAAGGCGCTCATCGCCAATCAGGAGAAGCTCGCCTTCGCGATGCCCTACGGCGAGGACAAGATCGACCAGGCGATGCGCTCGAAGGGGTTCGCGACCACCCTCGACCTCGAGACCGAAGGCAAGAAGGTCCGCTTCGGATACTTCAAGGCCCTCAACGCGATCAACGCCTATGTCGTCGCCGACATGTACCGGCTCGGCGAGGCCGGCAAGTTCGATGAGGCCTTCGCCCTCGGCATCGCCCAAATCAAGCTCATGCGGCAGGTCGCCGACCAGACGATGCTCGAGGAGAAGCTCTTCGGGCTCGACGCCATGTCGACCTGCCTGAGCATCCATCGCGACTTCGCGTTCACCTACATGGACAAGATCCCCGCCGCGACGATGCAGCGGGTGGCGACGAAGGAGTATCCGCTCATTCGGCCGCAGGACGGCAACCAGCGGCTCCGTCGGCTCGAGATGCCGGAAGGCGACCGCTTCGTCGCCGAGGGAATCCTCGAGCGTTGCTTCGACGACCGCGGTCAGCCGAGCGAGGCGCTCTTCGCCGAGGTCTTCGCCGGTCTCCAGTCGCAGGACGCGCCCCTCACGCGGTTCGGCGCCGCCCGTCGCTGGGCGAAGATCGCTTCGCTGCACGGCTCGCTCGACGCCTCGACCAAGAAGCTGAACGAGGTCTACGACGACTGGTGGCGCCGCTGGCGCTTCCGTCCCTATGACCCCTCGACCCTCGTGCCGACCGAGCTCTCGCGGCTGAACGGCATCCGGTACGCCGCGGTGCTCCTCGCGGTGCTCGACATCGAGGAGGCGTTCAAGGCCCGCCTGCGCGTCGCTGCGGATCTCAACGGCACCGCGACCGCGATGGCCCTCGTCGCGTATCGCCGCGGCACGGGCACATGGCCCGACGACATCGAGAAGGCCTTCCCGATCTACGGCCTCAAGAAGTCGAACTTCGACCCCTACGACACCGACTTCGGCGAGCTCATCTTCCGGAATAGCGGCGACGCCCGGCGCGTTGAGACGCCGACCGGGACGGTCTCGGTGGACGGCCCGATCATCTTCTCGCGCGGTTCGAACAATCAGGACGACGGCGCGAAGACGAGCGATCCGACGGCGGACGCCTATGACGTGCTCTACTGGCCGCCGCTCCGTGCGGTCGCCCGCTCGTCGAAGGGTTGAGAACGCACCATGAGCCAGACCAACGGCATCGAGAAGGTCGTCATCATCGGCAGTGGACCGGCCGGCTGGACGGCGGCGATCTACGCCGCCCGCGCCAACCTCAACCCGGTCTGCGTCATCGGGGTTCCGGCGTCGAATCCCGCGCCGGTGCTGCCAGGTGGCCAGCTCATGCTCACCACCGAGGTCGAGAACTACCCCGGCTTTCCGGACGGGGTCACCGGCCCGGAGATGATGGAGCGCTTCCAGAAGCAGGCGGAGCGCTTCGGCACGCGGATCATCAGCGACGATGTCGTGCGCTGCGACTTCTCGGCCCGGCCCTTCACGCTGCACCTCGGTGACGGCAGCGCGATCAAGGCGCACGCGGTCATCATCGCGACCGGTGCGACCGCGAACTGGCTCGGACTTCCGAATGAGCTCCGTCTCGCCCAGACCGGCGGCGGCGTCAGCGCCTGCGCGGTGTGTGACGGCGCGCTGCCGATCTTCCGCAACCAGCCCCTCGCGGTGGTTGGCGGCGGCGACACCGCGATGGAGGAGGCGAGCTATCTCACGAAGTTCGCGAGCAAGGTCTATGTCATCCACCGCCGCGACAGCTTCCGGGCGAGCAAGGCGATGCAGGAGCGCATCCTGAAGGCGCCGAACGCCGAGGTGCTCTGGAACAAGGCGGTGGTCGATGTGATCGGGCAGGAGCGCATCGAGAGCCTCCTCCTCGAGGACGCGGTCACGAAGGCCCGCTCGACCCTCGCAGTCAAGGGGCTCTTCATCGCCATCGGTCACTCGCCCGCGACCCGATTCCTCGCCGGCTCCGGCGTCGAGCTCGACGGCAGCGGCTATGTGCACCTGAAGCACCGCAACTCGACGACGAACATCGAGGGCGTCTTCGCCGCGGGCGATGTCGCCGACAGCGTCTACCGCCAGGCGGTCAGCGCCGCCGGCATGGGCTGCCAAGCTGCGATCGACGCCGAGCGCTGGCTCGCCGCCCACGGCGTGCACTGAGCGCGGTGCTCTCTGTGCCTCTGTGTTGCATCTGAACAGCGTGATACGCGCGTCAGTCGGCGCGCGCCGGTCGCGTTGGGCCGGATGCGCGGATCGCCGCGAGTTCCTCGTCGCTCGCCTCGCCGCGGAGGAAGCGGCGGACCACGGGATCCTCGCTGCGGCGGAAGTCTTCCGGCGAACCCTCGAGCCGCACGAGGCCCTCGTGGAGCATCACCATGCGGTCGGCGACCTTGAAGGCGCTCGCGAGGTCGTGGGTCACGACGATGCTCGTGACATCGAGCTGTCGACCGAGCTTCAGGATGAGTTCGTTGATGACATCCGAGCGGATCGGATCGAGTCCGGTGGTCGGCTCGTCGTAGAGGATCACCTGGGGCTCGAGCACGATCGCCCGGGCGAGGGCGACGCGCTTCTGTTGGCCGCCGGAGAGCTCGGCGGGCATCTTGTTGATCGCCTCCTCGAGCCCGACCATCCGCAGCACCTGTCGGACGCGGGCTTCGCTCGCCTCGTCGTTCGGGCGGCCGGATTCGCGCAAGGGGAACCGCACATTGTCGCGCACCGACATCGAGTCGAAGAGGGCGCCCATCTGGAAGAGGAAGCCGAAGCGGCGCCGGATCGGACCGAGCTGGTGTTCGAGCAGCGTGTCAACGCGGGTCTCCCCGAAGAACACCCGTCCGCGGTCCGGCTTCAGCAGGCCGACGACATGCTTGAGGAGGACGCTCTTGCCGCAGCCCGATGGGCCGAGGACGACCGTGGTCTTGCCGCGCGGAAACGCGAGGGTGACGCCCCGGAGCACCGGCTGCCGGTCGAAGGACTTCTCGAGCGCCTCGACGCGGACGATCGCGTCCGCGCCGTGGGGCGAAGTCTCCGATTGGGGCAGTGATGCTGACATGGGCCTCGTATCATCCGGTCGGAGGTCCGCCTTGCAAGTGAACGGTCCGCATTCGACAGCCCACGCCGCCGCCGGCGCTCCGCTCACCACGCGACTCGCTCCGGGGAGCGCTCCGATCGTGACCCACACCGGTCCGGTCTTTCGGGTCGAGAGTCTGACCGTGCTGGACCGGCTCGGACGGGCCGCCCGGCGGGATGTCGTCCGCCACCCCGGCGCGGTCACGGTGATCCCGGTGCTCGATGACGGCCGGATCGTGGTCATCCGCAACGAGCGGATCGCCGTCGCCGAGCGGCTGGTCGAGTTCTGCGCGGGGAAGCTCGAACCCGGCGAGGAGCCCGCGGCGGCGGCCGCCCGGGAGCTCGAGGAGGAGTGTGGCTATCGGGCGACGACCGTCGAACCGCTCGGGATGTTCTACACCTCGCCCGGTTTCGCCGATGAACGGATGTTCGTCTTCCTCGCTCGGGGGCTGAACCCGGTCGAGAGGCGTCTGGAGCCGGGCGAGGAGATCGAGGTGGAGATCACCACGGTCGAGGAGCTGCGGGCCGCGATTGCCCGCGGAGCGGTGCGGGACGGCAAGACGATCGGCGCACTCATGCTCTGGATCTCCCAAACGCCTTCGTACCCGACCTGAACGAGACCCGATAGAGACCTGACGGAACTGACCCCGTGCGGCGCACCACCGGCAACGACGATGGATTTTCGAGAGGCTTCGGCGACGCCGAGCCCGATGACGGCGCGTCGCGCGATCGCATCGGCGGGCAGGGCTTCACCGGTTCCTGGACGCGCGTCCGACCGAGCTTCGACGACCCGATGAGCTGGTCGCTGCCGCTCTTCCGGGCCTTCGGCATCGATGTCCGGATCCATCTCTTCTTCCTGCTCCTGATCGCCTGGCAGATCCTCGACGCGACCTGGCCGCTCGCCACCGGAACCGGATCGGCGAAGCTCGGCATCGAGTATGTCGTCGCCCGCATCGCGGTGGTCTTCGGGATCGTCCTCCTCCACGAGTTCGGTCACGCCTTCGCCTGCCGGCGGTGGGGGGGCACGGCCGACGAGATCCTCATGTGGCCGCTCGGCGGTCTCGCCTACTGCGCGCCGCCCCAGGTCTGGCAGGCCCACCTGGCGACCGCGATCGGCGGACCGATGGTGAATGTGCTGCTCATCGTCACGGTGGGACCGCTGCTCGGCGTCCTGACCGGCGAATGGGGTCGCGTGCTGCTGCCGAATCCGATCAGCTTCAACCCGCCGCTTGCGGTCTACGAGTCCTTCGGGATCTTCATCCTCTTCGCGATCCAGTGGTTCTCGCTGGTGCTTCTCCTCTTCAACCTGCTGCCGCTCTATCCGCTCGACGGCGGCCGCATCCTGCAGGCGCTGCTCTGGCCGCGCGTCGGCTACGCCCGATCGGTGCGCTACGCCTGTCGGGCGGGATTCTGCGGCGCGATCGCCCTCGTGATTCTCGCTGCGCTGACGATGAACATGTCGCTCTTCGCGATCGGGCTCTTCGGCGGCTTCACCTGTCTCACGACCCTCCGGCGGCTGAACGAGACGGAGGCCATGCTCGGCTTCGAGGACAGCGAGGGCAGCGCCTTCGCCGCGTCGGCGCAGATGCGCGAGAGCGAGGAGGAGCGCAAGGAGCGCGACGCGGAGCGGGCCCGAAAGGCGAAGGCGATCGAGGACGAGGCCCGTCAGGCGGCCGAGTTCGACCGCATCCTCGACAAGATCCGGGTCGAGGGGATGCAGAGTCTGACCGCCGCGGAGCGTGCCGTCCTGCAGCGGGAGACGGAGAAGCGCCGCCGCGGAGCTTGATGGGCGAGGGCGATCCGGTCGATAGGGATGCTCCGCAGTACACTCCGCCGCTTCGCGTCGATCGTCCGATCGGGTTTCCGATTGGGTTTCCGATTGGGGCTCTCGTCCGCACCGGCTCCAGACTCCCCCCGGCTCCCTCGAAATGGGCATCTACGATCGCGATTATGTCCGCAGCGCACCGGCCAATGGGGGCCTGCGCAGCGCCGGACGCCTGGGACCGCTCGGAGGCTGGGGCGTCACGCACTGGCTCATCGTCCTCTGCGTCGCCGTCTTCTTCGTCGATCGGTTCCTGCCGCGGACCACGGCCTTTCTCGCGCCGGGGCAGATCATCACCCCGGAGCTCTTTGAGCGGCGCGGTGCGATCGCCCCGTCGGACATCGTCCAGCGCATCGCCGTCGACTCCACCGGCCAGACCGGCGAGGTCACCTACTTCCACCGTCCGACCGGGCTGCCGATCGCGACCGAGTATGTGCTCATCGTCACGCCGATCCAGAAGTACCTGCAGTTCACGACCGCCCAGGCGCTCATGTATCCCGACGCCCAGCGCGGGCTCGTCGGCTTCGAGTTCTGGCGCTTCTTCGGCTACCAGTTCCTCCACGCGGACTGGACGCACATTCTCTTCAACATGCTTGGCCTCTGGTTCTTCGGACTGGAGGTCGAACGCTTCCTCGGCCGCAAGCGATTCCTCGCGTTCTATCTGCTCTGCGGCTTCTTCGGCGCGCTCCTCTACATGCTGCTCAACGCCGGCGGCGTGCTGCTGCTGCAGAGCGGCTTCACCTGGATTCCGCCCTTCCTGCCGAACAGTCCCTATCTGCCGCTCATCGGCGCCTCGGGCTCGATCTACGGCGTCGTCATCGCCGGTGCGTATCTTGCGCCGAACGAGCGGGCGGAACTCCTCTACATCATTCCGATCAAGCTGAAGACGCTGGCGTTCATCCTGATCCTCGTGGCCGTCGCCACGCTGCTCACCCAGGGGCCGAACGCGGGCGGTCAGGCGGCCCACCTCGGCGGAGCGATCGCGGGTTGGTTCTTCATCCGCCGTCCGGCGATGCTGAACAATTTCTTCGATCTCCTCGGACGCGCCGATCCGACCTCGCGCACCAACCGCACGCGGCGCGAGCAGAAGCGTTCCGTCGAGCTCCGCGTCGAGGTGGACCGCGTGCTCGCGAAGGTCCACGAGCATGGCCTTCAGAGTCTCACCGAAGCGGAGAAGGCGACGCTTCGCGAGGCGTCGAGGCTCTGACGGTGGCGATCCGCTTCGAGATCCTCGCCCGCACCTCGACGAACCGCGCCCGACTGGGGCGGGTCACGACCGCGCACGGCAGTTTCGATACGCCGGCGTTCATGCCGGTCGCGACGGCCGCGGCGATGAAGGGCGTGCTCCCGTCGCAGGTCCGCGACTGTGGCGCGCAGATCATCCTGAACAACGCCTACCACCTGCTGCTGCGGGTCGGCGTCGATCGAATGCGGGCCCTCGGCGGCTCGCACCGGTTCATGCGCTGGGATGGCCCGATGCTGACCGACTCCGGGGGCTATCAGGCGTACTCGATGAGCGACATCAATCGCCTCGACGAGGAGGGGGTGACCTTCCGGAGCTTCGTCGACGGCTCGCTCGTGCGCCTCGGTCCACGGGAGTCGATGGCGATCCAGAACGCGATCGGCGCGGACATCATCATGGCGTTTGATGATTGCCCGCCCAGCCCACATCCCAGTCCAAGTCCCAGCCCCGACGCGAGCCCCGACGCGAGTCCCGACGCTGACGCCAGCGCCGCGACGCCCGCTTCCCGGCGACCGGTGAGCGATCCAGCGACCTATCGCCAGCGCGTGCTCGCCGCCCTCGATCGCACCGCCCGCTGGCTCGAGGCCTGTGTCCTCCACCACGCCCATCCCGATCGCCAAGGGCTCTTCGGCATCGTGCAGGGGGGAACCGACCTCGAGCTCCGCGCCCGAAGCGTGGCCCAGATCTGCGGCATCGACCTGCCCGGCTACGCGATCGGCGGCGTGGCGGTGGGGGAGGGCACCGAGGAGATCCGGCGGGTCGTCGAGTTCACCGCCCCGCTTCTCCCGGACGCCAAGCCCCGCTATCTGATGGGGGTCGGCTACGAACGGGACATCGCCATGGCCGTCGCCTCGGGCGTCGACATGTTCGACTGCGTCCTGCCCACCCGGAACGGCCGCAACGGCTACGCCTTCACCCCGACCGGCCCCTTGCGGCTCCGAAACGCCTGTCACACCCTCGATCCCGGGCCGCTCGATCCCACCTGCGACTGCGTCGCCTGTGGCGGGGGGTTCTCGCGGGCCTACCTCCGGCACCTCTTCATGGCCGAGGAAATGCTTGGCCCGATGCTGGTGACGCTCCATAACCTCCGCCACTACCAGCGTCTCATGCTGGACATCCGCCGGGCGATCACGGATGATGCGTGGTCCTCATTCCTGCGGGCGTGGCCGGTCGTTGGGGGATCCCCCGAGCGTCCGGACGAGGCCCCGGCGCGCTCCTGAGTGGAGCGCGTGGACGCGAGACGGCCAGCACCCGCACGAAGCGGGGGGTGGTCGGACCGCGCCCGTTCCTTTCATGTGCTTCGAGTCAACGGACCCATGTCGTCCTCTTCGCTCTCCTCCTCCAGCGTTCCCGATGCGTTCGGGTTCTCGCCCACCGCGCTTCCATTCCAGACCCTGGTTCACACCATGGCCCAGACCGCTCCGCCGCTGACCGGCGCGCCGACGAGCGGGGCTCCGGCTCCGGCCGGCACGGCCATCGGAGGCGGGACGACCGCTGCGCCGGGGGCAGTGCCTGGCGCGGGTCCCGCCGCCGGCCAGCAGGGTGGTGGGGCGATGTTCCTCATCATGTTCGGCGCGATCGCGCTGCTCTTCGTCTTCACCATCATGACCAACCGTCGTGAGACGAAGCGCAAGAAGGAGATGCTCGACAGCCTCAAGCGGAACGACCGCGTGCAGACGATCGGCGGCATCATCGGTTCGATCGTCGAGCTGAAGCCGGAGCTCGTGGTGCTCAAGGTCGACGAGAACTCGAACACCAAGGTGACCTTCGCCCGCACCGCGGTCGTGGGCGTCCTGAAGGAATCGGCCACCGCCGAGCAGCCCAAGAGCTGAGCCGCGCTCGATTCGGCATCGCCTCGCCTTCCGCTCGATCTCCGCTCGACTGGCCCCCACGAACGACCGGACCGATTCCCAAGCGAATCGCCCACTCATGAAGAGCATTCCCCTTCGTCTCGCCCTCATCGCGTTCCTCACGGCGCTCTGCGCGGTCGCCGTCCTGATCAAGCCGATCCGGCTGGGCAAGGACCTGCGCGGCGGCGTGAGCCTCATCTACTCGGTGAAGATCCCGCCGGGGAGCGATCCGAACATCGTGCTTGGCCAGGTGATCGACGTGCTCAAGCAGCGCGTCAATCCGCAGGGCGTCCTCGACATCGGCATGCAGCCGCAGGGGACCGATCGCATCGAGATCGTCATGCCGCTGCCGAGCGCGGAGGTGCGCGAGCTCCAGAAGGCGTACAAGGACGCCCTCGCCGCGTTCATGCGTCAGGCGGTGGTCGGTCCCACGGAACTCGATCAGGCGCTCGCCGGCAACCGCGCTGCGGAGTCCTTCGGGACCGCCGGCTCGCGCGGCGACGAGCTCCGCGAGCTGCAGGCTGCGTACAACGAGCGCAACGCCGCGACGAAGGAACTCGAGGCGGCCCGCGCCGCCGGAGCGGATGCCGCAGCGATCTCCGCGATCGAGAACCGCATCGTCACCGCCGAGCTCACCGAATCGCGTCTTCGCTCGAAGATCCTCGGCGCGACGCTGAGCGAGACGCGGGTCACCAAGGCCCTCGCCCTCTCGACCCAGCCCCAGAACGATCTTGATCCGGTCACCGGCAAGGTCCGGACGAACGAGAAGGGCGAGGCGCTCAAGCTTCCGCCGGCCCGCACCCGCGAACTCGACGCGATCAAGGGCGAGTTCCCGCATCTGGCCCCGTCGGTGGACGGACTCGTCGAGAAGTTCGACGCGTACATCGCCAAGCGCACCGGCCTCGACGATCCCGAGGATCTCATGCGCCTCCTCCGCGGCGCCGGCGTGCTCACCTTCCACATCGCGGCCCGGGCTTCGACGCCTGAGGTCGATGTCGCGGACCTCCGCGAGCAGCTCGCCAAGCGCGGCCCGCGGAACACCGACAGCGCCGCCGCCCGCTGGTTCGAGATCAACGACCTGCGGCAGTGGTATGAGACGCCCGAGGAACTCGCTGCGCTCCAGCGCGATCCGGTCGGCTACTTCGCGGCCCAGCGCGACCTCGTCGCGGCGACCTACGCCGGCGGCTACTACCTCCTGCTGTACACGAGCGACGCGAAGTCGATGACCCACGCGAGCGGCGACGCGTGGGCGCTCCGTCAGGTCTATCGCACGATCGACGATCGACTCGGCGGCGCCGCCGTCGGCTTCCAGTTGGACGGCCCCGGCGGCACGCGGATGGCGCGGCTCACCGCTCCGCACATCAACCAACCGATGGCGATCGTCCTGGACAACCAGGTCTACACGGCGCCGAACCTCAACAGCGCCATCTCCGGTTCGGGCGTCATCACCGGCAAGTTCACGCCGGCCGAAATCAGCTACCTCATCCGCGTCCTGACCGCGGGATCGCTCGAGGCGAGCCTCTCGCCCGATCCGATCTCGATGAATGTCCTCGGGCCGTCGATCGGCGCCGAGAACCTCGCTCTCGGACGCGAGGCGATCATGCTGTCGATCGCCTTCACCTGCGTGCTGATGATCGCGTACTACTTCCTCGCGGGCGTCGTCGCGAATGTGGGACTCGCGATCAACGCCATCATGACCTTCGGCGTCATGGCGTGGATCGACGGCACCTTCACGCTGCCCGGCCTCGCGGGCATCGCCCTCGCGGTCGCGATGGCGGTTGACGCGAACGTGCTCATCTACGAGCGCATCCGCGAGGAGATGATGAACCGCGGCGAGTCGCTGCGGGCGGCGATCCAGCTCGGCTACGCCCGCGCGTTGCCGCCGATTCTCGACGGCAACATCACCAATCTCATCGTCGTCGTCGTCCTGTATCAGTTCGGCGCCACCGAGGTGAAGGGCTTCGCCCTCACGATGCTCATCGGCATCACCACCTCGCTCTTCACGAGCCTCTTCCTCACCCGCACGCTCTTCATGATGCTGACCGAGTGGTTCGGAGCCCGGCGCCTGCCGATGCTCCCGACCGTCGCTCCGGTCGTCGCCCGCATCCTGACGCCGCGGATCGACTGGATGGCGTTGCGCATGCCGCTCTGGGCGGGATGCGTCGTCGTCGGCATCGTGGCCGTTGGTCTCGTCTTCAGCCGCGGCAAGGACATCTTCGAGACGGAGTTCCGTGGCGGCGTCGCGATGACGCTCGACACGCGCAAGGCCACCTCGGGCGAGAAGGCCGATCAGGAGGGGAATCTCCTCCTCACCCGGAACTCGGTCGAGGAGCGGGTGCGCGAGATCGGTACGCAGGCCGGCGCGGCCGATCCGATTCTCTACGAACTGCGGAGCGCGAACATCCTCACCGTCGGCAACGCCGGCGCTGCGGGCGAGTCGAACAGCTTCCAGATCCGCGTCGGTAACCCGACGGTCGAGGTGAACGAGGCGGAGATCACGCCGCGCATCGTCGATGCGGTCGCCCGCGCCTTCGCGGGTGAGATCAACGCCCGGCTCGCCCTCAGCTTCGACGGCAGCAAGGACGACCCGGAAGCGCGCGACCACACCAAGCGCACCTTCCCGCTGGAGCGCGACCTGCTCGGCGACTCGATCGGACGGCCCGAGGTCAAGTCCGAGCCGACCGGCGACTTCCGCGGCGGCGTCGCGATCGTGGTGAACAACATCGATCCTCCGGCGACCGCCGAGGATCTCCTCGATCGCGTCACGCGCATGCGCTCGCAGCCGGACTTCTCCGACACCGCGGGCCGCAAAACGCGGGTCATCGGGCTCACCCCGAAGAACGCGGCGAACCCGGCCGAGGGCTTCACCTCCGTCGTGGTGCTCGTCGCCGATCCTGGCATCAGCTCGCTCACCTCGGAGTTCGAGGCGTGGGACCGTCAGCTCGCCCGAAGCGAATGGCAGGTCGTGCGGGCGGCGTTCACCAGCAGCCAGAGCCTTCGCGAGATCTCGAGCTTCTCGCCGATCGTCGCCGAGAACCTGGCGGCGACGGCGGTTGTCGCGGTCATCCTCAGCCTGATCGGCATGCTGATGTACATCTGGGTGCGGTTCGGTTCGTTCCGCTACTCCAGCGCAGCGGTCACCGCCCTGGTCTTCAATGTCACCTGCTGCCTCGGCTTCCTCGCCGCGGCACCCTGGCTTGCCCATACCGCGTTGGGACGGGCGCTGTACATCGAGGAGTTCCGCATCGACCTCAATGTCGTCGCTGCGCTCCTCACGATCGTCGGCTACGCCATCAACGACACGATCGTCATCCTCGACCGCATCCGCGAGAACAAGGGCAAGCTCTCCTTCGCGACGCGGGCGTGCGTGAACGACTCGATCAACCAGACCTTCGCCCGAACGGTCCTCACCGGCGGCTCGACCTTCGCCACCGCCGCGATCCTCATCGCGCTCGGCGGCACCGGCATCCGGCCCTTCGCCTACACCTTCTTCATCGGCCTCATCGCCGGCACCATCTCGTCGGTGATCATCGCCGCCCCGATGGTCTACAGCCGTCGCGAGGAAGAGGAGGAGCGTCGTCGGGCGGAGCTCGGTCTGCCGGCCGAAGGCGCCGATGAGAGCGCAATCGTTCCCGCCTGACCGCGCGTCCGGTCGATACTCCGCTCACCCCGTCCGACTCACCGATCCGACTGGCCACTCGATTTGGGGGACCTCCCATGCCCACCGGAACCAAGATCCTGATCGCGCTCATCGTCGCGATCTTCGGCAGCGTCGTCATCTACTACGCAACCGTCGCTCCCCCGGCCCCGGGGCCGCAGCGCGACAAGGATGCCCCGGTGGTCACTCCGGCTGGCGATCGTGCGGGCGGTCAGGGCGGCACCGGTGCCGGCGCTGTGCCCAACCCGGCTCGGCCCGCGCCCTTCACGCCAGCGCCATCGAATCCGACGCCCGTCAACCCGACGCCCGCGCCGACCCCTGCGCCCGTCGCCGGTCCGCAGCCGT
The DNA here is from genome assembly GCA_964395845.1 of uncultured Isosphaeraceae bacterium. GTDB lineage: Bacteria > Planctomycetota > Phycisphaerae > Phycisphaerales > SM1A02 > JAEUIT01. Next base: position 56,168 of record CAYNCG010000010.1, read on the forward strand.
CGGTGAGCGATCCGCTGGCCAACACGCTGCGCGATCCGGTCCGTCCGGCCGTCGATCCGAACGCGCCGACGCAGGTCGGTGGCAAGGGTGACGGGAGTACACCGCAGGGCCAGCCCACGCCAACCTCGCCAACTGCTGGCGGCGTCAACACGCCAGCGGGTACGCCGAGTTCGCCCGCTGCTGGGCCAGCTGCTGGGCCGGCCGCAGGCTCAGCCGGAGGGCCAGGGGCCGGGTCGGGTAGCGCTCCCCCCTCGGGGCCCGCGCCGGTGACGCCGACCAAGCCCACGAATCCGCCGACCTCGCCCGCTGGGGTTGGAACGCCCGGCGCCTCGCCGACGACTCCCGCCCCAGGCGGACCGACGCCGGTGGTGCCGAACCGTCCGAGCGGAACGCCGACCTCGGGAGCCGGAACGGGCGCGGGTGCCGCGAAGAGCGAGCACACCGTCGCCAGCGGCGAGACGATGAGTTCGATCGCCGAGAAGCACTACGGCGATCGGAACAAGTGGCAGCTCATCGCGAAGGCCAATCCGCTCGTCGATCCGGCGAACATGAAGATCGGCACGAAGCTGACGATTCCGGCCGCGACCGCGACGGCGCCCAACACGGCGGCCCCCAGCGCGCCGGCCCCGAGCGCAGCGGGCACCGTGGCCGGCGAGACCACCCACACCGTCGCCGCCGGCGACACGCTCATCTCGCTGTCGCGTAGCTACTACGGCAAGGACGGACTGTGGGAGCTCATCTACGACGCGAACCGCGCACTCATCGGTGCGGATCCGGCGGCGCTGAAGGTGGGCATGAAGCTGCGCATCCCGAAGAAGCCGAGCTGAGCGTCGGTCGTTCGGTAGGCCGCTCGGCTCCTCGCGCTCAGAGCGTCGGGCGCATCGCCTTCAGGAAGCTGTTGATCGTGCGGCGTCCGAGCGCGAGCGCATCGGTGTGAAACGCCGCGAGGCGCACGGCATCGAGCGGAGGGGCTTGCGTCTCGCGCGTCAGCCGGACCGCGCGAATCGCCTGCATGCCGAAGAAGCCGGCCATCGCCTCGCCCGGCGCGAGGGCCGTGCGTCGGAGCGCCCGCTCGACCTCACGCGCGGTCCAGCCGGTCACCTCGCCGAGTCGCGCTGCGGCGTTCGGACGCTCTGCACCGGCCGGCACCTCAAGCGCATGCAGGACGAACTCCGCCTCGGCGAGCGCCGCCTGTTCGATGAGGGCGATGAGTTCGAGGGCGCGGGCGTCGTTCGGCGTGAGCACGCTCGTGACGCCGGACGGCAGGGACGGCAGCAGGGCGGGCAGTTGGGTCGCCGCGTACGCCCGCCACCCTTCGCTCAGGACGGTACTCGTGATCGAGCGATGGACGCCGCCGCGCGCTTGGGCCATCTCGGCCGCGAGCGCCTGTTCGAGATGGCGACCGAAGATCGCGCCGAGCAGCGCATGCGGAAGCAGCGATCCGGTCGCATCGCCGTCGATCTCGATGATGGCAGCCTTGCCGAACGCGATCGCGCCGGGGAGATAGTCGGCGCCATTCGGCGCTGCGGGTACGCCGCGCGGCGCGTCGGTCGTCGAGCGAATCGTGATCGGCGTCTGCGGCCATCGGCGGACGAGCGCGGGCAGTGCCGCTTCGAACGCCGACGCCAACGCGTGGAGTCGCTCGAAACGCTCGGACTCCGAGCGAGCGCCCGCAGCGAGGCCGAGCCGCGTCGCGAGGTCGAGGCGATAGGCCCGCAGGTCGGCCTCGGCGACGGTGCGCCGATCGCCAGCGGTCCAACCGCTCGCGCGGGCCCAAGGCGTGTGTTGGAGCGCGTCGACGAGCTCCGCGTGCCACGCGGAGATCGACGATCGCGCGCTCGCCACCACCTCCGTCGCCGTCGGTGCGGCATCTCCGTCGGCCGTCATCGCCTCCGCGAGGAGAACCGAAAAGCGGGCGCGACCGTCGGCCGTCGCCGCTAGGCCAGTCTCGGCGCGGGCAAAGGCAATCGCGTCCGAGGCGAAGAAGGCCTCGAGGGCGTTCATGCCGTCCCGCCACGCAGGCAGCGTACGGGTCTCAAGACGCGTGGTGAGCGACTCGAACGCCTCCGGCATGAGGAAGGGCTTCGCCGCGGCGACGGCCTCGGCGAACCGACGCTCGCCGCGCGCGAGAGCCCGCCGGACATCCTCGCGCAGCAGCTCGATCTCCATCCTGCTCGGCGTGTGGCCCCGTTCGTAGGCGGCACGGAGGGCCTCGACCGCCGCGTGACACTGATGGGCGACCCACTCGACGCGGTTGAGCCTCGTCTCGAGTTCACTCCGCCAGGACGGCGCGTCTGGCGCCGGCGCGGCGTCGCCTTCGTTGCGAGGCTCCGATGGCTGCGGGCGAGCCGGAAGCGCGGCGAGCTGATCGACGATCGCATCGAGCGACCAGTGCGGACCGCTCCCGTCCGCCACGACGAGGAGCGATCGTCCGCTCGTGTGGCGGGCGATGCCGCGGGTCAGCTCCCAACGGAGGAGCTCCACCGAGTCCGGTCCCGACGGGCCGAGTTCATTGGGCTGGGCCGCCTGGAGGATGGAGGTGAGTTCCTCAAGAAAGACCTCGCGAACTCCGTTGCGCCGCGTCTCGATCGGAATGCCGAACTCGGTGATCGCATCGGCACGCGTCTCGGCGAGCATCGACCGCGCATCGTCGGGGAACTCGTAGCGCCACCATGCGTCATATTCGTTGAGGAGACTTCGGAACCGATGGATCGGCGCATCGGGATCGAAGGGGGCGAGGGCTTCGGCCGGCGGCTCCACAGGCCGACCAGTCGCGGCCTCCGCGGCCATCGACGACGCCACGAGGAGACTGGCGGCGAAACGCAGGGCGAACGCGAGGTTCCGCGGGGCGGTGGGGGAGGCGGACCGAGGCGCAGCGGAAGGACGGTGGATGGTCATGGCGGACGACGGGCTTGAAAGCGGGAGCGGCTCGACGCACTGTACGCAACCATCTGGAAACCCTACAGCGAACACGCTGCGAGCATTTTGGCTGCGAGCAGTCCGGTCGGGCAGAGCGGGTCATCATTCGGGTACAGTGCCGGAGGCATGAGTCAGGCCCCTCCGGAGATCAACGAGCCAGCGACCGAGCGGAGCTACGCGCCGCCGAGCGTGCGGCAGTTCAGCGTCTTTCTCGACAATCGCGTCGGCAAGCTCTTGGAACTGGTCCAGCTCTTCGACGACGCGCCGGAAGTGAACCTTCGGGCCTTCAGCGTCCTCGACTCGAGCGACCACGCGGTGGTGCGGCTTATCTTCGACAACGCCGACGCCGCCCGCCACCTCATGCGCCGCCGTCAGCTCGCCTTCAGCGAGACCGACCTCCTGGTCGTCGAGCTCTCGAAGAACCTCTCGCTCACCCACATCTGCCTCTTCCTCCTCGGTGCGGAGCTCAACATCCGCTTCGCCTACCCGGTGATGATGTCCGCCGACGACCATCCGACGATCGCAATCGCCGTCGACGACAACACGCTCGCCGGCCAAATCCTCCGCCGCAAGGGCTTCCGCCTCCTCGGCGAAGAAGACCTCGGGTAGTGCGCTGGGCTCGTCTCTTCCAGAGAACCACAGAGGCACAGAGGGCACAGGATTCTGCACAAATCACCCAGAGAACCACAGAGGCACAGAGGGCACAGAGGTAGCACAGAGGTAGCACAGAGGTAGCACAGAGAAGGCAAAAGAGGAGACCGGTTGCGCGCGCGTTGATTGAGACGGCCGGTGCCAAAGGGACCCGCGGTGCGCAATCGCTGGGCAAGTTCAACGACTCCACCCAACTCGATTCCATCCTGCGCCGATGACTTTGTGCGACGAATTGCCTCCTTCCAGACTTCTCTGTGCACCCTCTGTGCCCTCTGTGCCTCTGTGGTTCTCTGGGAGAAGCGTCGAACACGCCAGCGCGCGGGTCGCGCGTTACTCCGGCTTCTTTTCGATCACTTCCTGCGTTGCCGGGTCGTAGCGGTAGCAGTGGCCCGCCTCTTCCTCGCGGCACTTCTTGTGGCTGCCGTCGCAGAAAGGGAAGGACTTCGAAATGCCGCAGGCGCAGACGAAGATCGGCTTGGCTTGGGGATCGATGCGGATGCTGCCGGTGGCTTCGTGTCGGACGAGTCGGGCCATGTCATGAACTCCTCGGGCGGTGGGAAGGGGAACGATCGGACGCTCACCGCGGCTTCGGAACGGCCTGACCGGGGTTGATCGGAATCACATTCGAGGGCAGGCCCTGAATGTTCGCGAGCACCGTCAGCTCGGGGAACTCGCCGGTTGCGCCGACGGGGACGGGCGCTCGCTGCAGTTCCGGCGCCTTCACCAGGGTGTGCTCGCGCTCGAGGCGGCGGAGGATCTTCGTCCCGACGATCGAGTCCTGCGGGGTCAGCGCGCAGGCCACCTCGAAGCCGTCGACGATCCGGCCGACGATCGTGAACTCGGCGTTGAGGTGCTCGGCGGCGGTGGTCAGGATGAAGAAGGTCGAGCCGGCGCTGTTCGGGAGGGTGCGCGGACCGGGCGGTGCGTTGGGGGCTGGCCGCGGCGCTTCCACCTTCGCGAACCCGATCGTGCCGCTGAGGGCGAGGCGATTCGTCGGGAGCGCCGCCTCGTCGGGCAATCTGAATCCCGGCGAACCCGTGCCGGGCTTGCCGCGCGGCGTGGCAGCGTCGCTCGCAGGCTTCGAGTTCGGATCGCCGCCGAGGATGCCGACGCCGCTCACGCGACGGTGGAAGGTCGTTCCGATGTAGAGCCCGCTCGAGACGAAGTCGAGGAAGGCCGCGGTCGAGTTCGGCGCATCGGTATCGAAGAGCTCGATGACGATCGGACCCTTCGTCGTCTGCAACTCGATCCGCGAGCGATCGTCGGCCTGGCTCTCCGCCTGTCGCTTCGCATCCTCCGCCTGCCAGCGCGGGGCGAGGGCCGTGATGCGATTCTTGAGCGTGTTGTAGCGAGCCGTCACATCGGGCCGCTCATTCGACGGGAAACTCAAGGCGTCGATCCGGACCTTCGCCTCACCGATGCGATTGAGACCGAGGAGCGCGTCGATCGCGGCGAGGGTCGCTCTGGTCGAGCGGCTGACGACGGAACCGCGGGCGAGCGTCTCGTCGAGCACGCGCTGATAGGCGAGCCGACGGGTAAGTGCCTGGAACCACTGGGCGAGAGCGATGTCGTTGTTCGGATTGAGCTCGAGAATCGTCTCGTAGGTCGCATCGAGAAGGGCGTGGTCCTCGATCCACGCGGCGATCTGGACCTGCATCGCGAGGGCGGTCGGATCCTTGGCGGTTGCGTAGGGTCGGACCTTTTCAAGCAGCGCGGCGAGCTCGCGGCGATCGTCGCCGTTCACGCTCGTCCGCTTCGCGATGCCTTGGGCGATGCGATCGAAGGTCTGCTTCAGCGTGGCGACTTCGGCCGCCGTTCCCGATTGCTCCGCCGCGACCGGAGCCTGGGGCTGGTCCGGTGCCTGAGCGAGCGCTGCTGCGGAACTGAGCGCCGGGACGAGGAGCGCGACGGCGAGGAGCGTGCGATGGGCGCGAGCGAAGCGCCCTGCGATCAGGTTCGGACGAGGCGAAGGAAGCGGCGAGTGCATCATCGGAAGCGGTCCTTAGCGTCGACCATGCGGCCGTGCGGGATAGGTGCAGGAAGTCTTCTCCGTCTCCCACACCGTGACATGGGAGAGCGTCGCATCATGTTCGGCGAGGGCCGGCACGAGCAGGTCGAAGCAGACCTTGGCGATATGTTCGACGCTCGGGTTGAGGGACGCAAACTCGGCCGTGTCGAGATTGAGGTGGGTGTGGTCGAAGCGGCGGATGACCGTCTCGTCGACCACGCGGTCGAGCGTGCCGATCGGCAGTCGCTCGGCGCGCTCGATCGGGAGGAACACCGCGACCTCGCACTGGTAGTTGTGGCCGTGGCCGTTCGGGGCGTTGCACTTGCCGAAGATCGCGCGGTTCGCCGCGGCATCGAGCGATGGGCAGTGCAGCCGGTGCGAGGCGGAGAACTCGAAGCGCTGCCGAATCTCGATCAGGTCGGGCATGGTGAGGTCGTAGGTGAAGCGAACGGTCGGGGCGATGCGCCAGGAGACGGCTCGCAGAGCGGGGAGTTGCTGCGCGGAGGTGGGGAGCGATCGGAAGGTCGCGCCGAGCGATTCGTTCAGCCGCTCGGCGATCGCCTTGGTCATCCGACAGGGTTCGATCGGCCCGAACGCGCCGCTCGCGTCGCCAGACGGCGGCGGACGGAACTGGTTTGCGAAGCGATCGGTCAACCATCCGACGATGCGGTCGCGGACCGCGCCGTCGAGCGTCGTGATGTTGACGAGGTAGCCCGTCACCGGGTCAGGCGCTCCCTCCACGACGACATCGATCTCGGTGTAGGCGCCGACGCCGCGTCCCGCCCCGAACGGCCCGGCCGCGCTCGGCCAGCCCGCGTGGGGGTTGTGGCGCGGCTCCGCGAGCGGATCCTCGCCCGCCGGCAGCGGCAGGAGCGAGAAACGAACGGTTCGGCAGAGGGTGAGCATCGGGGAGCGGCGTGGCGATTGGTCTATGCGGGCTGGATGAGCCCTGCGGCTGCGGACGGCGTCACGGGCGCCGCGAATCGCATGCTTCGCTGGCTTCGGCCTTCCCGTTTCGTACCTTCCCATCGTTGTCGGTGCTTCGCAACGCGATGCGGCGGCGACCCTATCATGCCCCCGGAAGGGTCCGGCCCGAGGCTTGCCTCTGCCGGACCTTTTTTTCTTCTGGACCGAACGCAGGGCGCCGGTCCCGCGTCCGGTCGTGAAAGGGTGGGTGGCTGATGGTTCGTCGTGCGACGGCCTGGTGGTCGTTCGGAAGTCTCGTCCTGCTGCTCGCAGGCTGCGCCGCGCCGCGCGCCACGCAGCCGGCCGACGGGACGCAGCCGGCTGTCGTGCAGCCCGCTCCCGTGCAGCCCATTCCCCTGCAGCCGGATGAACCGAAGCCGACCCTGGCCGCTGAGCCCAACTCGGAACCAGCCCCTGAGGTCCCCCAGGATCAGCCCTCTCAGCCCGCACCGACGATCGCGCTCGCCGGTGGCATCACCGTCGATCGGGCGGCGCGACGGGTGCTCGTGCCCGCTCGCATCGCCACCCGCTTCGGCTTTCTCGAGCAGGTCGCCTGCGCCCGCGACTCGCGTGAGCATGAGTCGCTCGTCGTCGTCGATGTGAAGGCGAGTGCGGTCCATGCGGCGCTCCTCCTCGTGGGTGCGGAGCCGGGGCGGCCGGGCCGCTGGCGGCTCGAAGAGGGCGTCGTCGTCGCGGAACCGCCGGAGGGACCGCGGCTTCGGGTGTTCATCCAGGTCAGCGGCACCGCGGACGCGCCGGCCCGCGAATGGCCGGTGACCGATTGGATCCGAGGGGTGGACGGACGGCGATTCGACGCCGCCTGGGTCTTCGCGGGGAGCCGGTTCGCGGACAATCCGCGCTCGTGGAAGGAGCCGGGCCAGCACTATGTCGCGGACTTCACCGGCTCGATCGTCGGACTCGTGACCTTCGGTGACGAGACCGTCGCCGCGACATCGGTCATCCCCGATCTCATCGACATCTCCGCCGCGAACTGGGAAGCGTGGACGGAGCGCATGCCCGACGAGGAGACGCCGGTGGTCCTCATTCTCGAGTTGGAGGAACCGTCTGGAGCTTCTCTGCCCGCGTCCGGCCCGTCCGGCCGATAGGATGTGTCCTTCATGGCCCGCAAGCCCTCGCAACCAGCGCTCTACGAGCTGATCCGGCCTTCGCCGCAGCAGCGGGCGTTGCCACCGGCGACGGTTCCGACGCGGGTGGTGCCCTTGGGCGGATCGGGTGGCGTCGGCCGCCCGGCGCCGGTCGAGGCTGCCCTCGCCGGCGGCCTCGCGCCGGCACCATCGCCCGCGGGTCCGGGACGGTTCGTGAAGGTGCCGGTCGGCTACGCCTACCTCGCGGTGGCGGTCGGGCTGGCGGCCCTCGTCCTCGTCTACATCTACGGCTACTCGACGGGCGAGGCGGCGGCCTCCAAGCGTTTCGAGGAACGCCGCATCGAGGAGCTGACCTCCCAGGGCAACCTACCCGCCTACGACCCGATGACCGCCGGGAAAACCCCGCCGAGCCTGCGTTCCGGAACCGGCGAGGCCGGAGCCGGCGGTCAGGCTCTCGGACCGCAGCGGGGGGGCGACGCGGGGGCCACGAGCCCGAACGACCTTGGCCCGCAGCCGGGGGGGGACCCGCGGCAGGCTGGGCTGAACTACTTCGTGATCGCCCACACCGACGGGGTGCGGGGCCCGGCCTTGGTGCAATTCTGTCGCTCCAATGGACTTGATGCGCATCTGGTTCCAGACGACAATGGTCGACCCCGCTTGGTGATCGTCTGCCCCGGATTCGCGGCAGGCGAGCGCCAGTCAGCCGAGGTCAAGGCCCTTGAGGCGAAGATTCGGTCGGTCGGCATTCGATGGAAGAGTGCCGCCCGCGGGAACTCCGATTTCGGCGATCTCTACCCGAAGAAGCACAAGGCTTCGCCCTAATCGATGATCAGCCGGCCTGCCGCGCTGCCGCACCCGATCTCTCACGATCCTGACGGACCATTCCTATGACCATTCACTCCAGCCTCAAGACCAAGTCGGGTGCGCTCAGCCAGCACCGCAATGTCCTCAAGCGCGCCGAGCGCATCTCGAAGCTCTCCTCGCAGGAGAAGTTCGATCCCGCGAAGCAGAGCCCGCTGGGGATCGTGAAGGTTCGGAATGTGAACACCGCTGCCAAGAAGGGCAAGACCGAGAAGGCCGCTGAGGGTGGCGACGCGAAGGCCGCAGCTCCGGCCGCCGGCGCGAAGGGCGCTGCGAAGCCCGCCGCTGGCGCGAAGGCTGCCGCTCCGGCCGCCGGTGCCAAGGCCGCCGCTCCGGCCGCTGGCGCGAAGAAGAAGTAAGCGGCCGCGGGCTCCCACGAGCCGCGTCTCCGCTGTCCACCAGACGACACGACGCCCTCTCTCGCGAGAGGGCGTCGTGGTTTCGTACAGTGTCCGCTCGTCGCCCGGCGCTCGCGCGACCCATCCGCTCGTCTCACCGTTCTCGGGAAAGCGTCTCATGACCAGCAGCTCGCTCGACTCGTCCCTTCCGCTCGACCGCCTCATCAGCCGCCGCGCGAAGTCGATCGACGCCTCCGGCATCCGCAAGGTCTTCGATCTCGCCGCGAAGCTGAAGGACCCGATCAACCTCTCGATCGGGCAGCCGGACTTTCCCGTTCCCGAACGGATGAAGCGGGCGGCGATCGATGCGATCCTCGAGAATCGCAACGGCTACACCGTCACCCAAGGCATCCCGCCGCTCCTGGACGCGATCTGGAAGCGGCTCGGCGAGGAGGCCGGCTGGGAGGGTCCGAACCCCGAGCGCTCCGCGATCGTCACGAGCGGCACCTCAGGCGGGCTGCTGCTGGCGTTCCTCTGCCTGCTCGACGCCGGCGACGAGGCGATCGTCCCCGATCCCTACTTCGTCATGTACCCGCAGCTTGGTGCCCTCACCGGCGGCACGATCGTGACCTGCGACACCTATCCGGATTTCCGGATGACCGCGGAGAAGGTCGAGCCGCTCATCACGCCGCGGACGAAGGCGGTCCTCCTGAACAGCCCGAGCAATCCCTGCGGCGTCGTCCTGCGGGAGCGCGAGGTGGCGGACATGGTCGACCTCTGCCGCGCCAAGGGGATCCTGCTCATCTCCGACGAGATCTACGACGAGTTCGTCTTCGACGACGCCAAGGAGGGCGGCCGCTTCCCGACGCCGGCCCGCTACTCGCAGGACATTCTCCTCATCCGCGGCTTCGGCAAGAGCTACGGCTGCACCGGGTGGCGACTGGGCTACGCGGCCGGACCGCATGACCTGATCCAGGCGATGGCCCGCTTGCAGCAGTACACCTTCGTCTGTGCGCCCTCGATGGCCCAGTGGGGGGTTGTCCCCGCCTTCGAGATCGATATGCACGAAGAGGTCGAACGCTATCGGGCCCGTCGCGATCTCGTCCTCGACGCCTTCCGGGGGCTGACGACCGTCGCCCAGCCGGGGGGTGCGTTCTATTGCTTTGTCGAGGTCCCGGAGCGACTTGGGATCACCGCGACCACCTTCGTCGAGCGGGCCATCGAGCGGAGCGTCCTGGTGATCCCAGGCAAGGTCTTCAGTCACCGGGACACCCACTTCCGGCTCTCCTACGCGACGCAGGAAGAGAAGCTCCGAAAGGGCCTCGGGATCCTCGCCTCGATGATGCGGTGATCGGCCGGCGTACGCGAGAGGGATCGCGCCGCCCAACCAGGTTCATCAGGCCGGACAGTTCGCCCAGACGGTGATGTCCTTATCACCCGCGCCGGATGCGGCGCGGCCAGCGTTTTCTTGTGAAGCGCGGCGAAACGACGCGACTCGCATCGGATTCTTGCGGATAAAGGAGAGGCGTCGGCGCGACCTTGCCGCCAACGCCTTCCACCTCATCTGCCATCCACCCGCCGCCGATCTGGACCTAGTCCGATCGGCGGTTTTTTCGTGTGGTGGCGGCTCCGCTCACGCTGCTTCGCGCAGCGCACGAGCGCCACCAACGCAAACGACGCCGCCCGCGCGGTGCGCGGGCGGCGTCGGTGGTCCTTCAACCAGGCGTCGCGTCGGCTTAGTTGCCGTCCGCGGGCTTCGGGGCATCGCCGGTGGGGGCACCGGGGGTGTTGTTCGAGCCCATCGAGCCCTTGAACTTGTCGCCGGGGGCGGCGACCGGCGCGGAGGCTGGCGGCTTCACTTGGACATCCTTGGCGGCCGGCACATTGCCGTCGCCACACGCGCCGAGCACGAGGCAAATGGTCGCACAAGCGAGGCCGAGGGTGAGCTTCGACGAGGTCTTCATGGTGCTTCCCTCGCCGTCGCGAGGGCTCTCAACGGGGTAGGGATGTTCGATCAACGACCGCGGCGGGCGCCGCAGAAACGCGTTGCCGGACCATCCCCACAAGGCGGAAACGGGCACGAACAAACGACATGGTCGCAACGCGTCGTGCAAGCGTCGCGTCCGACATCTTCGGCATTCATGTCGGTCAGGTCAAGGAGCAGTCAGCGAGGGTCTGCGTCATGGCAGGGGTGGACGCTGCGCTCCGACACGAAAAACCCCGTTGACTCATGGAGGGAATCAACGGGGCGGAGGGGAGAAAGATGCTCGTGGAGGGCTGTGGGTGAACCAGCCGCTATTCGTGGGTCAGTTCGCCAGTCAGCTCGCTCGGGTTCGTCGTCGCACGCGTGGCGGACGCGGTCGCGTTCCGAGCGGGAGGCTGTCGCAGGGGGGCTTTCGCACGACCGTTGCGACGCCCTATATGTCGGCACAACCCACGGAAAGCCGCCAGTTTTCCACAACTTTCTAGACTGTGTCGAATTCCCCATTCGGAGGCTTGACAACCGGACTTGCCTAACTTCCGAGTTGGACTGGGCTTGGGCGGGGCGTGGAGCCGGGCTTGGACCGGCCGGCGGCCCGAATCAGGAATCCTCGACTGACTTCGTGCCATTCGTCACGAGGCGCAACGGCCCGTCGCGCAGGAGATCCTGCACCGTCTCAAGGCATACGGCCGCCACATGCGTCGACCGATGTCGGGCGAAGACGCGCTCACGCCCACACTGGGCAAATCCCCGAGCCTGCTCGGGATGTTCGAGCATCGCGACAAGGACCTCGGACCACAGGCGGGCGTGCTGATCGCCCGGGGGGAGGAGGACCGCCGTTTCGCCGTCGACGAGGAGATCCGCCATCGGATCGGTCGCGGCGATGATCGGCACGCCGCGGGCGAGGGCGACGAGCGTCTCCGCGCGGGGACCGCCGCGCGGCTCGGGCAGCATGAGGACATCGCAGGCCCGAACCGCAGTCATCGACAGCGCCGAGCCGCCGCGGGCATCGATGGCGGTGATGCGATCGAGAAGTCCGAGCGAGCGCGCGAAGCGCCAGAGCGACGCCGATGCGTTGCGCGGGAACTCGACGGTGAAGAGCAGATCGGGCGAGCGCTCGAGCGCGGCCCGCGCGGCGGTGAGCGACGCGGTGAAGGCCCGTTCGTCGCGGCCTTCGGCGAGGATCGCGATCACCTGCGGCGGACCGATGCGCGGCAGGACGCTCTCCTCGAGGCGCACGCCCATCGGCACCTCGCGCACGAACTGGTGACCGACGATGCGCTGCGCCTCGCGGGTGAGCGCAGGCGTGGGCGTGACGATCGCCACCACCCGATCGGAGCGGAGGGCCCGCGGCGCGAGGTCGCAGTCGTCGCGTCGTCGCGCCTCGAGCGCGACGGGGCGATCGAGTTCCTCGCCGAGCGCCGTGGCCAGCGCCCAGCCGTCAGCGCCCGCGCCCCAGATGATGTCGGGCGCGCTGCGCTCGAACGCTGCGGCCAGGCGCAGGACGCGATCGTGTTTCCGCCAGAAGGGGACGCGGGCCTCGTAGCGCACGCGCCGAGGGAGCTCGAATCGGCGATCGAGGCGGAGGCGCTCGGGTTGCGTCGCGTCGGGATCGCGCTCCGGAAGCGGATCGAGCAGCGTGACGGTGGCTCCTTCGGCGACGAGCGCGACGGCGAGGCGCGAGCAGGCGGAGCCCTCGTCCGCGATGCGCTCCGGGGAAGCGAGCATCGCGATGTGCGGCAGGGGCACCGCGCGGGGCTCGATCGCCTTGCGGGACTCGGTCATGGCGACTCCGCTGCGCTGGCCGCGTTTTCGGCCGGCGCATGGCGATCGAGCGGATCGAAGTCGGCGATCATCGACTCGGGAATGCGCGCCGGTCGCCGACTCGCCATGTCCACGAAGGCCCAGAGCGTGCTGCCGCGACAGATCGTGGCGCTGTCCGACGGGCGGAGGATGAGCGTGTCGCGCCACGATGTCGTGCGGCGCATCGAGCGCACCCAGGTCGCGACGAGGAGCTCCTCGCGCTCCCAGCATTCCGCGAGATAGTCGACCTCGTGTCGGGCGACGAAGAAGCAGCGTCCGTCGTCGAGGAGTCTCGAGCGCGTGTGTCCGAGCGCATCGGCGTGGAGCTCGGCGACCCGGTCGATCCAGCGCAGATACTCGACATTGTTCGCGTGGGGGACGAGCCGGCTGAGGTCCTCGGCGGTCACCACGAGCCGCGCGAGAAACGCCCGCGGATGCGGCAGCGCGGCCTGTCGGGCAAGGAACGCGCGGGCCCCGTCGGCCTCGGACCCGGTGAGCGGAAGGAGCTCAGCCATGGCCGCCTGCGCTTGGTGCGATCTCGCGGAGGTAGCGCCACGAGTAGATCCCCGTGTCGTGACCGTCGGAGAAGCGAATGCGGATCGCATAGCGACCGACGAGTTCGGCGCTCAGCGCGGTGAGCGAACTCGCGGCGGCGGCCGACGCGGGCAGGACGGTGAGCGGATTCGCCGCCATCTGTTCGCGCAGCGCCTTGGCGTCGGCGGAGGGGGACATCCGACGGAGGTAGACGAGGGGATAGAAGACCCGCGTGCCGTCGTCCCACTCGATGGTGAGCCCCCGGTCGCGTTCGAGGTCGAGATGGCGTGGATGAAGGTCGTCGGCGTCCATGGAGAGGCGTCGCAGCGTGCTCCGCAGGTTCTCAGAAATGGCCGCATTCGGCGAGTCCGCAGCACGCCGAGCGAGGGGAAATCGCGGATAGCATGCGGGACCGTCGCCGTTCCCTCCCCGCGAACATCCCGAGCGAGAACCCCTAGTGACCCTGTCCGCGCCCGACGCCCGTTCGACCGGAAGCGCCAGCCCCGAGGCTCCCGACGCCCGTCGGACGCCCGATGGGCTCAGCCAGCCGCCCGTCACGCATCCCGCCGACCGGCTGCTCGCCGCGTTCGCAGCGGTCGGCGCGCCGGTCTCGGTCGGACTCGATCCCGTCCTCGAGCGCATGCCCTCGGAACTCGCGTCGCTTGCGCCTGCCGTCGCGATCGAGCGTTTTTCGCTCGGTGTGCTGGAAGCGGTACGCGAGAGTGCCGCGTGCGTGAAGCTCCAGTCGGCCTGTTACGAGCGCTTCGGCCCTGACGGCGTGCGGGCCCTGCACACGGTGTCGCACGCCGCCGCGGCGATGGGCTTCGAGGTCATTCTCGACGCGAAGCGCGGCGACATCGGCATCAGCGCCGATCACTACGCCGCCGCCAGCCTGCTGCATCACGCCCGCTGGACGACGATCAACGGTTACCTCGGCGCCGATGGCATCCTGCCCTTTCTCCGCGGCGACGCGACGACGAAGGCATCGACCGGCGCGTTCGTCCTCGTGCGCACGAGCAATCCCTCGGGCGATGCGTTCCAGTCGCTGCGGCTCGAGGACGGTCGCACCGTCGCCGAAGCGATGGCCGATCTCGTCCGTCGCATCGGGCTTGAGCATCGCGGCGTCTCCGGCCTGAGCGCCTTGGGCGCGGTCGTCGGCGCGACGAAGCGTCAGGATGCCGCCGCGCTTCGGGCCCGCATGCCGGAGCAGTTCTTCCTCGTGCCGGGCTTCGGCGCCCAGGGCGGCGGCGTCGACGATGTCCTGCCCTGTTTCCGCAGCGACGGCACCGGCGCGATCATCACCGCGAGCCGTTCGGTCATCTATCCGGAGTCGCAGCCCGGGGCGTCCGGACGCTCGTGGCAGGCCGCGGTCGCGAGCGCGGCCCGCGCGTTCCGCGATGCGATTCGCGCGGGCCTCGGAGCGTCGGGGCGCTGATGCACGGATCGCGCCTGATCCTCGCGTCGATCCTCGCCCTCCTGATCGGCGTGCCCGTGCTCCTCGCGCCGCCGCGGCAGGTTGCGCCGAGCGGCGATGCGACGACGCTCGTCATCTTCACGCCGCACCACGAGAGCATCCGACACGAGTTCAAGCGGGCCTTCGAGGCCTGGCACCTGCGGACGCACGGCACGAGCGCCACCGTCGCGTGGGCGACGCCGGGCGGCACGAGCGAGATCCGCAAGATGCTCGAGGCCGCCTTCATCGGCGCCCTGCGCCGCGGCGCGGAGCCCGGCGGTCAGGCGGATCTCCTGTTCGGCGGCGGTTCCTACGAGTTCACGCAGCTCGCCCGCACCCTCGAGGCCAGCGTCGGCGACGCGAAGGCGACGACGACGGTGCTCGCGCCGCTCTCGCTCGACGCCGCGACGCTCGCCGAGGCCTACGGCGGACGCACGCTGATCGGCGACACGCCGCTCTACGATCCGAAGGGGATGTGGTTCGGCGCAGCGCTCTCCGGCTTCGGCATCGTCTACAACCGCGATCTCCTCAGCGAACTCGGCGTCCCCGAGCCGACTCGCTGGGCCGACCTTTGCGACGCGCGCCTCGTCGGATGGGTCGCGCTCGTGAATCCGGCGCAGAGCGGTTCCGTCACCACCGCGTACGAGGCGATTCTCCAGCGCCGCGGCTGGACGGAGGGATGGCGCATTCTTCGGCGCATGGCCGCGAATGCCCGGACCTTCTCGGCGAGCGCGCCGAAGGCCCCGACCGATGTGAGCCTCGGCGACGCCGCCGCCGGCATCTGCATCGACTTCTACGGTCGCTACCAGTCGCAGGCGATGATCGACGCCGGCGACCTCCGCGCCGACGGCAAGCCGCGCGTCGGCTACATCGATCCACCGGGCGAAACGGTCATCGATCCCGATCCCGTCGCGATGCTGCGCGGAGCGCCGAATCCCGAACTCGCCGAGCGCTTCATCCGCTTCGTCCTCTCCGTCGAAGGGCAGGCGCTCTGGAACTTCGAGGCCCATGTCCATCGGAAGGACGCCGGCAACGCGCCCTCCGACGAGCTCGGTCCCGAGCGCTACGAGCTGCGACGCATGCCGATCCGCCCCTCGCTCTACGCCGATCACTTCGAACGGCTCATCGATCGCGTCGATCCCTACACCGTCGCAACGGCGGTCGAGCGGCCGAATCGGTTCTTCCGTTCGTTCCTGCCGCCGACCTTCGTCGCGATGGCGATCGAGAACCGTTCGCTCATCCGTGAGGCGTGGCTCGCGATCATCGAGCATCCCGCCTATCCGAAGGAGACCGGCGTCGGCATCGTGACGGCGGAGGATGTGAGCGATCCGACGCTGAAGGCGATGCTCGAGGCATTCGATGCGATGCCGCTCATTCCCGGTCCCGATGGCGAGTCGATCGCCCTTGGTGACGAGGCGAATCTCGAGCGGCTGCGCGATGGCTGGCTGCGCGGCGGCTGGAAGGACGCCGGTCTCTGGCCGCCGGATGCGGCCCGCACCGAGGTCATGCGGGCGACGATGACGCGCTTCTTTCGCGAGCGGTACGAACGCGTTCTTGAGCTGGCCGGCCGCAGCGCCGGAGAGGATGAGGGATGAGGCACCACGCGCAGGTCACCGATCGCAGTCTCACCCGGATCGTCGCCACGGTCGGGCCGGCGTCGAGCACGGTTCCCGTGCTGGACGCGCTCATCCGGGCAGGCGTCTCGATCGTGCGGCTCAACTTCAGTCACGGCTCGCTCGATCAGCATCTCAAGACGCTCGCGGCCATCCGTACCGTCGAGCAGTCGACGGGACAGGTGACCGCGGTGCTCGCCGATCTGCCCGGTCCGAAGATCCGCGTCGGCCAGGCGCCGCTCGAGGGGATCGACCTGCAGGTCGGGCAGGTCGTTCGGATCCGCCCCGGGGCCCACTGTTCGATCGGCCCCGAAACGACGCTCGCGTGCACCTACGCCGGCATCGTCGATGACGCCGAAGCCGGCCATCGCGTCCTGATCGATGACGGCGCCGTTCGGCTCCTCGTCATCGACCGGCGCGACGGTGCGCTTCTCTGCACGACGCTCACCGGCGGCATCGTGCGGACCGGCAAGGGCATCAATCTGCCGGACAGTCCGGTGCGGGCCGATCCGATCACCGAGCGCGATCTCGCCGGCGCTGAGTTCGCCGTCGCCAACGACATCGACTTCGTCGGCATGAGTTTCGTGCAGGATCCGGAGGACATCCGCCGGCTCCGCGGCGCGATCGAGCAGTGCGGGCGTCGCCTCGGCCGCCGCTCGCTGCCGCAGATCGTCGCCAAGATCGAACGGCCGCAGGCGATCGATCGCGTCGAGGAGATCGTCCGCGCGGCCGACGCGGTGATGGTCGCCCGCGGCGATCTGGGCGTCGAGATGGATGTCGCGAAGGTGCCGGTCCTCCAGAAGCGAATTCTCGCGGCCGCTCGGGCCGAAGGAAAGCCGACGATCGTCGCCACGCAGATGCTGCAGTCGATGGTCGATGTCCCGGTGCCGACCCGCGCCGAGGTCTCCGATGTCGCAAACGCGATCCTCGACGGCTGCGATGCGGTGATGCTCTCCGGCGAGACGGCGGTGGGGAAGTGGCCGGTCGTGACCGTCGAGACGATGGTGCGGATCGCCCGCGAGGCGGAGCGTCATCTTGCGGATACGAGCGCCCCGGCGGAGCCGCCCGCGCGGCTCGTGCGGGAGCGCGATCGCGTCGCGGCGCTGGCCCACGGGGCGAGCCGTTCGGCGCGTGATCTCGGCGTCGCGCGCGTGGTCGCGTGGAGTCAGACCGGCGTGACGGCGCTCCTCCTGTCGCGCTACGGCTTCACCGTTCCCGTGCTCGCCGTCTCGACCGACCTCTCCGCGCTGCGCCGCATGCGGATCCTGCGTGGCGTCGAGCCGATGCTCGTTGAGACGCAGCCCGCCTCGTTCCTCGATTTCGTCAGCGCCGCCGAACGGGCGCTGCGGGAGCGAGGCTCCGCCCGCACCGGCGATCTGGTGTTGGTCGTGAGCGGCGAACGCTTCGGCGTCGGCGCTCCCTCGGCGCTCATGGCCCTGCGCGAGATCGGTTCCGATGAAGGCGGCACCCAAGCTGCGGAGCGGGCCGCGACGGATGGTGATCCGGTCGCCGCCGCCGGCGGAGGTGCGGCGTGAAGGCTGCGACCCTCTCGATCGGCGACGAGCTCGCCATGGGGCAGATCGATGACTCGAATGCCCGATGGATCGCCACGCGACTCGCCGCCGAAGGACTCTTCCGCGCGGAACATCGCACCGTCGGCGATGATCTCGAGCGGCTCGCCGCGGCGATCGACGAACTCGCCCGCGACCATGACCTGCTCGTCCTCACCGGAGGCCTCGGCCCGACGAAAGATGACCTCACCCGCGACGCGCTCCATCGGCTCTGCGATCCCGATGAGCCGATGGTCGAGGACGCCGCGGCACGGGCTGCGCTCGAGCGCTGGTTCCGCGGGCGAAGCCGCGCGATGCCCGCGTCGAATCTCGTGCAGGCGCTGCGGCCGCGCTCGGCGCGATGCCTCGCGAATCCGCACGGGACGGCTCCGGGACTTGCGGCGCGGGTCGGTCGGGCGATGGTCTTCTGTCTCCCCGGTCCGCCGCGCGAGATGCAGCCGATGTTCGAGGCCGAGGTGCTGCCGCATGTTCAGACGCTCGCCGGCGGCGTGGCGATGCCCACGCTCGCCGTGCACAGCTTCGGCATGGGTGAGTCGGGTCTCGCGGAACGCCTCGGCGATCGCATGCAGCGCGATCGCGATCCGATGGTCGGGACGACCGCGAGTCAGTCGATCGTCACGGCGCGGATCCGTTCGCAGGGGCCGCGCGACGAGGCGATCGCTCGGGTCGAGGCGATGGGTGTCGAGATCGAACGGCTCTGGTTTCCCTATGCGTATGGACGCAACGGGGCGACGCTCGCCGAGGCGTTGGTCGCGCTCCTGAAGGAACGCGGGCAGACGCTGGCCCTCGCCGAAAGTTGCACCGGCGGACTCATCGGGGCGATGGTGACCGCCGTCGCCGGAGCGAGCGATGTCCTTCTCGGCGGATTCGTCGCCTACTCCAACGAATGGAAGGTGCGCGAGGTCGGCGTCGATCGCTCGACGCTCGCGGCGCACGGCGCGGTGTCGGAACCGGTCGCGCGGCAGCTCGCCGCGGGGGCCCGCGAGCAGGCCCGGTCCACCTGGGGGATCGGCGTCACCGGCATCGCCGGACCCGGCGGAGGTTCGGCAGCGAAGCCGGTCGGAACCGTGTTCATCGGCCTCGCCGGTCCGGACGGGGAGCGGGTTCGTCGCTTCCAGTTCCCCGGTGACCGTGAGACCGTTCGCGACCGGAGCGCGAAGGCGGCCATGCAGTGGCTCCGCTGTGCCGTGCTCGGCCAGCCGGATATCCCGATCCTCTGGTCCTTCGCCGAAGCCCCCGCCGCGGAACGGCTGCCGGGAGCGGCGGCGGGGCCCTCGGCGTGACTCGCCGCGTCGTCCACCTCGCCCTCGGTTCGAATCTGCCGAGCGCGGTCGGTGATCGGATGGCGACGCTCGGCGAAGCGGTTCGGCGGCTGGCGGCCGATCCGGCGGTGCTGCGGGTCAGGCGACGCTCGACCGTCTACGAGACGCCGCCCGTTCCGGCGGGACAGCCCGCCTATCTCAACGCCGCCATCGCCGTCGAGACGCCGCTGACGCTCCCGGAACTCCTCTCGCTCGCCCAAGCGGTCGAGCGGTCGCTGGGGCGGGAGCGTGTTCCGGGCGAGCGATGGGGACCGCGTACCATCGACATCGATCTCCTCCTGGATGGGGAATCGGTCTTCGCGGTCGGGGGTCCGCCTTCCGGCTCGGGCCTTCCGCTCACCGTGCCGCATCCGCGGCTCGCCGAACGGCTCTTCGTCCTCGTGCCGCTCGCGGAGATCGCCCCAGACGCACCGGTCCCGCCAGCGGGCACGCCGGTGCGACGGCTGCTCACGGACGCCATCGAGCGCGAGGGTCTTGCCGCCCACGCCGCGATCCGAGCGGTTGGGCCACTCCCCGACGACGGGCCACCCTCCATCGACGATTCGCCATGAACCGACGCATCCTCCCGACGCTTCTCCTCTCCTCGCTCCTCCTCGCCGGCGTCCGGGCCCACGGAGTGCCGCAGGACGGGGCACCGGCGACCGCGCCCAATCCGAACACCGGGCAAGTCGTCATCGAGCTGGCCGGCGAGGAGATCCGCGCTCGCTTCGACGCCTCGACCCGGGCGCCGGAGCGGATCACGGAAGCGAAGGATGCGCTCGAAGCGATCGCCAAGGCCTATCGCGAGGCGAAGGCCCTGACTGACACGATGAGCTTCACGATCGACGCCAACGGATCGAAGCAAGAGGAACGCTTCGCGATCGCCTTCGGCGCCGGCACCGACGCCCGTCTCGCCATCGCGGGCGCGACGATGGTCGCCGCCGGTGGGCAGGTCACGGTCGTGCCCGATGTTCCCGCGACGAAGGCGCTCCGCGTGCCGCTCGAGGGGGATCTCATGACCACGCTCCGCAAGGCGCTGCCGGGCTTCCAGACGCCGGTCACGCTCTTCGACCTCCGGGCCGGTCGGCCGCTGACGCTCGAGGCCCTCGGCATGAACGCCTTGCTCGAACCGCGCCTCGCCGGGCTCCGACAGGACGCCGCTGCGGGCATGAGCTACCTCCTCGTCGAGGGGACCAACGGTGCGAGCGAAATCGGCTTCTCCGCGACGACGAAGCTTCTGACCACCTCGGAGCTCGCCTTTACCCCTCCCGATGCGCCGCCTGGCTTCCGCTTCCGCGTCTCGGTCCGTCACGAGAACCAGCTCAGCGACACGCTCGCCGCACCGATCGAGGCGGACATCACCGGTCGGACGATCGTGGCCACGATCGACGAACTCCTGCCCACGCGGGAGATGATTCGGGTCGGCGAGAGCGTGCCTGCCTGGTCGGGGCGCCTCGCTGACGGGAGCGTCGTCTCGCAGGAGTCGCTGAAGGGCTCGGTCGTCGTCCTGAGCTTCTGGGCGACCTGGTGTGCGCCCTGCAAGCGCACGCTTCCCTATGTGGACGAGTTCGCACGCTGGGCGGCGAGCGAAGGGCTTGCGGTGCGGGTCTTCGGGGTGAACACGCTCGAGAGCGGCGACAGCGACACCCGCGTCCGGGAGGCGAATGCATGGTGGGGGGGCCAGAAGTTCCAGATGCCGCTTCTTCTCGATCTTGAGGACAGCATCGCGGACGGCCTCGGCGTGCGGGTCTTGCCGACGACGATCCTCATCGGACCGGATGGCGTTGTGCGGGCGATCCAGCAGTCGATCGATCCGCAGCAGCCGGGCCGCATCGTCGAGGATCTCAAGGGAACGGCGAAGACGCTGCTTGGCAAGGGCTCGTGAGAAGCCGATCGTGAAGGATCCGTTTTGACGCGAACGAGAGCCAATCGCTTGGCCCGAGCGCAGCTTGTCGATAGCATGATGTCCGGAGGGCTTCCTCGATGCTCGCACGGCACGCGGTGAAGATGGCTGCAACGGAGCGTTCGCGACGGGCTCGTTTCGTTCCGCCTTTGGTTCTGGCGCTCGGCGTCGCGATCATGCTCGTGAGCGCACCCGCCAACGCTCAGGATGCCGCGAAGCCCGAGCCTCCAGCCCAGCCAGCCAAGGCGGTCGAGCCTGCCGCAGCGCCCACCGCAGCGCCCGCCGAAGCGATTCCCACCGAGCCGAATGCCGAGGCGACCGCTGCGCTCACCGCGCTCGTCAAGGCCTATCGCGAGCGTCCGTCGCTCCGGGTGCGCGAGGAAGTCACGGTCGTGACCGGGCAAGCTGGGATGGAGGGGGATGCGCCGCCGGTGAAGGCGGAGATGCTCTTCGGGTCGGCGAAGCGCTGCGTCATCACGATGCGCGGCTACGAGCTCCGCTTCAGCGACGGCAAGGTCTGGGCGACGCATGAGTCGAATCCCGAGACCTTCCTCGAGGCTGGCGACGCGGACTCGCCCTACTGGACCATCGTCACCAGTTTCATGGATGTGCCCTTCATCTCGCTCGGCCTCTGCCTCGGCGAGGAAGCGATCGACGAGACGATCATGCAGTTGCATCCGCGCACGCCGAATGTGATTCCGGCGAGCGTCACGACCGAGACGAGGCCCGACGGCACGAAGCGCCAGCGGATCGTTCTCCTCGCCGAAGGTGAGCGGCTGGAGCTCACCGTCGATCCGACGACGATGCTCGTGACCGCCGCCGAGGCCCGCATCAGCGGCGGCGATGCGGTGCCGAACGGCGGCGTCCTGACCTATCGCACCGCGCTCGTGAACGAGATTCCGGCGAAACCCTTCGAGGAAGCGGCGTTCCGGCTCGATCCAGGCAAGCGCACGAAGGTCGAGATGTTCGCGATGCTGCCGAAGCGCGAGGCGATGCGAGCGAACGCCCAAGGCGGCGGCGGCGGTGGGGCTCTGGTCGGCAAGCCGGCGCCCGAGTTCAGCGCCGTGCTCTCGACCGGCGGGCTCGTGAAGAGCGAGGATCTCCTCGGCCGCGTCGTGGTGATCGACTTCTGGGCGACCTGGTGCGGCCCCTGCCGCGCGGCGTTGCCCGAGCTGGAGAAGCTCGCCGCGTGGGTCCGCGCGGAGCAGTTGCCCGCGGTCGTCTACCCGCTCAATGTCTTCGAGCGCACCCAGGGAACGGAGCGGATCGAGGCGGTGGCGAAGTCACTCCAGGACCTCAAGGTGACGATTCCGACGCTCTTCGACGAGAAGGACCAGGCCGCGGCGGCCTTCGGCGTGAAGGGGATTCCGATGACGGTGGTCATCGGACCGGATGGCATCGTCCACAGCCAGCACACCGGCTTCTCGCCGACCTATCTCGAGGATCTCAAGCGCGACATCCGCGCCGCCCTCGGCCTCAAGGACGAATCGCCGGCGAAGGAGTGAGTGGCCGAGCGTTGTTGCCGCAGCCTGGCTTGCTTCGCGCGAGGTTGTGCCGACCGCCACCTACGCGCGGGATGGCGACGGTGCGCGGAGCGACTCGGCGGCGAGCCAGGCGTGGGCGCGATCGGGCGGCAATCCGCACCGTTCGAGAAGCGCGGCGGCGAAGGGGAGTGGCGCCTGGCGGCAGGCGGTGATGATGTGCGAGGTCACGACGACGGGATCATCGCGGAGCTGTGATGTGTTGACGCCTGCGTCGGCGCTCTGCGCACACGGTCGGGCGTGCGGCGTCGTGCGGAGCAGCCCGGCGCGGAGGAGCGGTCCGATGGCGCTTCCGATGGCGCCGATCGGCGTGCGAAAGAGATGGGCGCGTTCGAGGAGGCTGGTCAGCGACGGAAGCTCGCTTCGCTCCCACAATTCAGCTCCGGGCAGCAAGAGGATCGACGAGCTTCCGAGGCTCGTCATCGCGAGCGTCACCTCGGGAATCACGCGCAGACCGCTCGCGCTGATGACCGGAAGCGATCCGAGGCCCACGGTTGCGATCCGCAGGCCGCACAGGGCCCTCAGCGCGGTGAGCGCCGGGGTCACCTCGGCATCGGCGAAGCCGTCGACGACGATGAGATAGGCGGTATCGATATGCATCAGCGCACGCTGAGCAGATCTCGTCCAAGGATGCCGTCGAGCGTGAGAATCGTGTGGCTCGTGGTGATGCCCTCCGGCGAGATGTCGCCGCCGCCCAGGCCGCGATAGCCGCTCGCACCGAAGGGCGTCGTTCGACTCCAGAGTCCGACGCCTTCGGTGGCCTGCCGGGCCGCATCGTCGGCCATGGCGTCGGCGTTGGCGATCCGCCCGACCCGTCCATCAAAGAAGATGGCGTTGGGACTCGCAAGGCGTGAGGCGTTGAAGATCCAGCCGCTCGCGGCACCGACAGAGGGCGAGTCGGAGTAGCTCGGCGCGGCTGTGTTCCACTGGTGTTCGATCATCCGCGTCTTGAGATCGGGATAGGTGCACTGGCTCACCGCCGGCGACACATAGCCTTCGGCGAAGGAGTTTGGGTTGCGAAATCCGCCGTTGGCGGCGGCGAGCACCTCTGGGTTGGACATCGCCGCTGGACTCAGGCAATACGAGGAGTAGGCGATCTCGCCGCCGGTCGAATCGAAGGCCACCCCGCGATCGCGGTAGCTCGCGCTGATCTCGTAGTTCACCCGATCATTCGGACT
This sequence comes from uncultured Isosphaeraceae bacterium, assembly GCA_964395845.1. Taxonomy (GTDB): domain Bacteria; phylum Planctomycetota; class Phycisphaerae; order Phycisphaerales; family SM1A02; genus JAEUIT01. Next base: position 79,895 of record CAYNCG010000010.1, read on the forward strand.
GTAGAAGGTGTCGCTGTAGAAGCGGCCATCCACAAAGCTGTTGAAGGAAACCGTGTTCGGCAGGCGGAAGCTCCCGAACCCCGCGGCGTTCCCCTGGAAGGTGATCGGCGGATAGGCCGACCAGTTGCCGCAATCTCCCGGCCAGCCGAATGGTGCGCAGAGCCCTTGGCTGCCCAGCCAGAACCCCCACACGGCCCCGCTCGGCGCTTGGCCGAGCACGAGCGGGGGCGGACAGGCGATGCCGCCGATGTAGGCGGAGCAGCTTCCGTTCACCAGGCCAGCGTTCTCGGGAATCGCGGTCCATTGGCGTCCGGCGAAACTCTGCGTGTATGCCTCGTGGGCCGCTGCGAGCGTCCGGAGATTCGCAAGCGATCGCATCTCTCCGGAATCACGGCCCGTGCGGCCGATCACCGGCATCGCGGCAGCGAGACTGATGAGGATGCACAACGCGGCAGTCAGCACATCGGCGCGTCCGACGCCGCGTTCGCGCCGGGTGAGGAGCGTTCCGCGCGGATGGACGCGCGTCCCGCCGAAAGGCTGTGTGAAGCGACACGCACTCATGACCACGCTCCGATGAGAAGGGCAAGATCGGCCTGATCGACAGCGCCATCGCCGTTCAGGTCGGCGGGACTGCCCGCGAAGACTCCCCAGGCGCCGAGGAGGATCGAAAGATCACCCGGTCCAACCGAGCCATCGCCGTCGAGATCGGGCGAGCGAGCGATGGGGAGGTAGCGCATCTGGCCGAAGCCGATCGACGCTTCGCCGAGAAGAGCGCCGCTCGCATCGAGGGCAACGGGCGAAGCGGTCGGAAGCGAGGGGTCCCCCTCGATGATCGCCTCAAGCATCCACGCAGGCTCGCCGCCAGCGCCTTCGGCATCGGCGTCGAGACGGAAGAGGGCGGCGCGGTGGCCGAACGCGTCGGCGGAGCGGATGCCGCCTGAACCGACGAGCACGCGACCGCCGCTCAGGGCAACGCTGCCGCCAAAGCCAATCCAGCCTGCGTCCGTCTCCGGGTCCGCTGTCGGAGGCGGCGTGAGCGTTGCTGTGTGCATCCAACCGCGCTGGGCATCGCGATCGTAGATGTGCACCTCGCCGAAGCCGCACTCGTCACCCGGCGCAGTGATGACGGCCCGGTCCCCCTCGATCACGATGGTCGTGCCGAAGCGATCGCCAAGCGCCGGCGTTGGAGCCTCCAGCGTCGCCAAGACGGCTGCGGTGACGCGGTCAAAGACGATCACGCGGCCCTGAGAGGGGGCCAGCCCGGCGCCCTCTCCACCGACCGATGAGGGCGCGCCGACAAGGACATCGGCGGAATGGAGCGCAACGGAGCTTGCGAAGCGCGTTCCAAGCGGTGGCGGATCGCCCTGGGTCGCGAGCGGATCAAGATAGAACTGCACCACCGGCCACAGAGGCGTGGCACTGTCGCTCGTCACGCGCTCGTGGAGGAACGCGGCGCCGCTCGGCACGCTCGTCGGAGTGTCGGTGAGTCGCAGCCCTGGGGCGCCGATGAGGGCCGCGTTGCCCGCGAGGCTCACGGCGGCGCCAAACTCCATGCCGGTCCGGTTCGATGCGCTTCCTCCGGGCAGTCCCAACGGGCGTTCGATGATCTCGATCGCGACCGGCGATGGTTGCGAGAGATCGATGATCTGTGCCCGTCCCTGCGCCCGCCAAGTGATCGGAATCGCGCGGAAGCCGGGCTCGCCGACGAGCAGGCGATCACCATCGACGGCGAGGGCTTCACCGAAGCGTGCCGCACGCAGTGGAGCGAGCGGCCAGACCGTCTGCGGCGTCCCGGTGGGTCGGCCATCGGACAGTCGTGGCCAGAAGAGGATGCCGCCGTAACTCTGGAGCGTTCGGTTGGCATCGAGCTGCCGCTTCTCGCGCACGCCGACAATGACCCACGATGGCGTGAGGAGCGCAGCCGAACCGATCGATCCCCACGGATCGGGCGTCGGATCGGGCAGGATGACGGGAGGTCCGACGCCGTCGTTCGAGCCCATCGCCTGAGCGCCGGAAGCAGCGACACCAGCGATCACACCGATCGTGACAGCGCGTGCGAGCGATGTCCTGGGTGCAATCGGATCCGTCGACGCGGAGCGATGGGGCTGGAGCATGGTGTTCGGTCTCGTGATCGTCGGGGTCGCCGCCGTTCGGCATCGTCTACGGATGATGTGCTCGCATGAAGATGGAAATCCCAAGAATCCACAAAATTCAACTTTCTCTCATCTGATCGCTTGTCCGACGCGTGCATGCTGTGCGACGATGCGACATGGAAGCGGTTGGCGCTCGTGCGCCGGAGGAACGGGATCGATGCATACCTCTGCCAGCCGAGATTCGCTCGGCATCGTGGGACTTCCTTTCAACTTTCCGCTGGCTCCGCTGGCGCCGATGGTGACCTGTCGCTCGCGGGCCCTTCGCGCCGCGATCGTCGCTCTCGCCGCATGTGCCGTCGGGCTTGTCACGCGTGCGACTGTCGCGGCTGGCGGCAGCTCGGACTGGATCGCGCCGCTCAGCGGATCGTTCGGCGATCCGGCGCGCTGGACGCCCGGCGTGCCCGGTCCTCGCGACGAGGCGCGATTTGGTGTCACCGGCTCGACTGTGCCATTTGATGTCAGCCTCGACGAATCGGTGACGATCGGGTCATGGATCATCGCCAATCAATCGCCGCGATTCATCGCCTCGCGTCAGGGGCGGGGGCCACGGCCGATCATCGCCTTGAACGGATCGGTCCTGATGGGCGGTCCGCCGCCGACGCCGCCCGTCGTCCGATTCGACGGGGTCGACTGCTTGGCGACATCGAGCTTCGCGGTTGGCCCATTCGGTCTCAATGGTTCGCTCCATCTGCGCGACGCTCTGCTCACTGTGCATGGAATCGACATCGGCATCTCGCCATTGATCTCGATGGGGAGCGGCACGCTCGTGGTGGAGGCGGGCGGTCGTGTTGCACTCGGTGATGCCACTCTTCCGATCCGGGTGGGCGAATCTGCGGTCGGGAATCTGAGGATCGAGCCGGGCGGTGAGATCGCGCTCCAAGGCGGAGGTCTGCTCGTCGGTCGGAACGCAGGAGGCTTCGGTACGCTCACGGTCGAGCATGGTGGCGCGATCCGGCTCGGCGGCGGTCAGTTGGTCATCGGTGCGACCGATGCCGGCGGATCTGGTGGGGCCAACGGCATCGCCACCATCGAGGGCCTGGTCGAAGGGCCGGGATCGATTGTGGTCGGCAGGAAGTCAACGGGTGTGCTCACGCTCGCGGACGGCGTTGTCTTTGGCGATGATGTCGATGTCGCGGTGGGTGTGTTCGGCGGCGTTGGGTCGCTGGTGGTGACGGCACCGGTCAACATTCGGACCTTGACGGCTGTCTTGTCGGCGGCCGGTGGTGCACCGGGCGCGGTCTCCGTCGCCGGACCGACGGCCGATGCGCGGGTGAAGACGCTCACTGTCGCGAATGCGCCGTTCGGATCGCCGCCGGTGAGCGTGTCGATCGTCGGCGGGGGAACACTGGAGGCCGAGGAGACGACATGCACCGCGGGCGGGCACATCGCCGCGCTGGGCGGCCCGCTGGGGGCATCCTTTTCGACTGGCGCCTTCTCGATTGCCCCGACTGTGGTCTCTGAGGCGCGCCTGTCGGCCACCGGACTCGGATCGACTGTGACGCTGCCTGCTGTCACGCTCACCGAGAAGCAGCGGCTCGCGTTGCTCGCCTCGGAGGGCGGGCTCCTGGTCGTCACGAGCGCGAGCATCGGCGGAAGTCCATCATCGACAGGCGGCATTCGCTGTGAGGTAACGGCGGGCGGCCGGATCGTCGTCGACGGCGAGCTCGATCTGCGGGCCGGCAAGCTGAGTCGGATCACCGTCGGGCCGAGCGCCGAACTGCCGTTCGGGGGCGCGCCATCCGGCGGTGATGAGGGAGGAGCCGCCGCCGATTCGGCCATGCTGCAAGCTGCGAGCATCGTGACCGGGCCGGAGAGCAATACGAGCTTCGTCCTGCCATTCGGAGGCGGTGGTGCCCCCATCGTCGCGAACGAAGTGAGCATCGGCGGGAGCTATGCGGTGACGGTCGCCAATGGCTGGACGCCATCGGGCACGATGGACATCCGACTCGTCGCATCGCCCGCGTTCAGCATCGGTGGCTACCCAACCTCGACGCCGAGCTTCTTCGGATTTCCCTCCGTGGTGGTGCAGGACGACGATGGGCTGCTCCTCCGCATCATCGATGGGATCGACGGATTCGATGTGCCTTCGCGGGTCCGCGTCGCCGTCGGCCAGACCATCACCATTCCAACGATCGTGGTCATCGATGGTGAGGCAATCGATGTGAGCGCTCAGGCGGTGTGGAGCTTGACGCCAGCGGCCAATGCGGCGCGGCTTGGGCCGGCGAGCTTCGCCGGGCTGCTCGAGGGCACGACGACCGCGACGGTGACATTCGGCGCCGCGCAGACGACCGTTGCGTTCGAGATCGCGCCCTCCGCCGATGCGTCCTTTGTTCTCGCCAGTGGCGCGGGCTTCAATGTCGGCAACAACGAGAGCGGCTGGCAAGGACCGGATTTCTTCGCCGGACCCTTTGGGCTTGGCCCTCGCAGCATGAACGCATCCGGCGGTCGGATCGCCTTCACGAGTCTCGCAGGGAATCTCGTGGCCGGCGACGGTTCGGCGACAGATGACTTCTTCACCCATGACCTCGCGACAAGCGTGATCCTGCGTCACTCCGTTCCGAGCGATGGCGGGGGCGGCGGACCCTGGCTCGGTACGAACCTCTCGACGGTCGCAGCCCCAGCTCTCAGCGCTGACGGCCGCTATCTCGTCGGAACCGCTTCCGGATCGATCGACGGGCTGAGCGATGCACGAATCTTCTGGGTCGACACGCTCACCGGGGAGCGCGAGATCATCGCTGGCAACGGCGGGAGCGGGACCGGATGGAACAGCTTCATCAGCCGCGTCTGCGTCTCGGATGACGGACGCTTCGTAGCGTTCACGAGCCGGGCGACGGACTTGGTCGCCGGCGACACGAACGGCGTTGCGGATGTCTTCCTCCGCGACCGCGAGCTCGGGACAACGGTGCGGGTGAGTCTGACGCCGGCGGGTGGGCAGACGATCGGGGCGAATGGACTGACCGACATGACGCCGGACGGTCGGTTCGTCACCTTCCTCCGGTCGATAGGCCTCTTCCGTCTCGCGTATCGATATGACCGGCTGACCGGCGAGATCGTGACGATATCGCCGGGTCTCGCCGACGAGACGCCTTCCATCACCGTGCTCGATGCCCAATTGTCGCCCGACGGGTCCGAGGTGCTCTTCATCGCTCAGGGCGCCGAGCCGATCGTCCCGATCCCACCGGGCGGATCGCCCGCGATCGGCTATCAGTTGTATCGATGGGCCGAGGCCGTACCCCCCGGTGAACATCCGGTGACGCCGCTCACGCGGCGCGGCGATGGGGTGTGGGCCAATGCGCCGATCGAGGGCTTCGCGTCGTCCCTCGATGGACGGTTCATCGCCATCGCGACGAAGGCTTCGAACCTGACCCTGCCGGGACCGGGCATCGGCGACGGACGCACGCGTCTGCTTCGGCTCGACCGCACGGCCGCGGTGAACGCGCCGGGATCTCCCGCCGGAGATCCTGTCATCGGAAGTCATCGCTGGCAGCATCTGTCGCTGGTCGCGGATGGACCACTCAACAACGATGTCCACCCTGCGCTCGCGATGAGCGGGGACGGTACCTTCGTGACCTTCGTCACCCGGGCGACGAATGTGCAGCCATTCGACACGGCTCTGTTCAACGATGTCTTCCGCTGCCAGGCGCCGATCCCGCCGCTCGGGGATCTGGATGGCGACGGCGTCGTCGGATCAGCGGATCTCGCGACGCTCCTCGGGCTCTGGGGCAGCGACGATCCAATCCTGACCGGCGGCGACCTCGACGGTGACGGCAGCGTCGGCATCACCGATCTCGCGATCCTCCTCGGCGCGTGGAGCGCGTAGCGGACCCCGGCGACTTGATCCGGTGCGAGGGGAGTGAACACGGAGGCACAGAGGGTGCACCGAGAAGGCGATCATCGCTGAATCAAGCAGCAATCCGCATCAAAGGGCTTTGCCGGGGATGAGAAGAGTCCGAACACGCCGGGCTGCTCGCCTTCTCGAATCGAACGGCGAAGGCCTGACTCTCGCGGTGTATCGCTTGTCTGGGCCGCTTACCTCTGCTCCATATTCGTTGTCTTCTCTGTGGCCCTCTGTGTCCGCCACCTTCGAGTTGGGGCCTCTGTGTTGAATCTGAATGGTGCAGAAGGCTGTACCCTCTGCGCCTCGGTGGTTCTCCGGCAGTGTGCAGAATCCCCTTGAGTCCGATCAATCCTTCGCCCGGAGCGGGCGGCGCGGCTCGACGCCGAGCAGGTGGCGGACGAAATAGTCGGCCCGTCTGCGGCGGCCGTAATCGCTCTCGCCGGCGCCATGGCCCATGCCCGGGAGGACGAGGAGATCGAAGTCCTTGTCAGCGCGGATGAGGGCATCGACCACCTGCATCGTCGAGGCGGGATCGACATTCTGGTCGAGTTCCCCGACGGTGAGCATCAGCTTCCCGCGCAGCTTCGGGGCATCGACCGCGTTCGAACTGGCGAGGTAGGCGTCGTCGAGCGGCCAGCTCATCCAGAGCTCGTTCCACCAGATCTTGTCCATGCGGTTGTCGTGACATCCGCAGTCGGCGACGGCGACGCTGTAGAAGTCGCCGTGATCGAGGAGCGCCCGCATCGCGTTCTGGCCGCCAGCGGAGCCGCCGTAGATGCCGACGCGTCCGATGTCGAACTCCGGGTAGCGCGCCGCCGCGGCCTTCAGCCAGGCGACGCGATCCGGAAAGCCGGCGTCGCGGAGGTTGCGCCAGCAGACATCGTGGAAGGCCTTGCTTCGATGGGATGTTCCCATGCCGTCGATCTGCACGACGATGAAACCAAGCTCGGCGATCTCACGGGCGCCATGCCAGGCCGAGAAGGACTTCGGAACGAATGCGCCTTGCGGGCCGGCATAGATCAGTTCGATGACCGGGAGCCGGTCGGGATAGGCAGGCGACCCACCGGCGTCGCTCGGTGCGGCGCCGCTGGCCAACGCCGCGTCGCGCGGGGTCGGGCGCCAGATGACCCCCCAGATGTCTTCGCTGCTGTCTCCCGAGACGCTCCCCGAGACGCCCCCCGAGATGCCTGCCGAGATGCCTGCGGCTGCGTCGGTCGTCGGGTTCGCACTCGCGTTCGCGCCCGTAGCGGTGAGTGGTCGCCCCTTGGCGACGAAACGCTCCGGAGGGCGCCAGCCGCCAGCGACGAGCGCTGACCAGTCGCCGCGCTCGAGCTCCGCGACAAGCGAGCCATCCTGCGCCCGACGCAACTCTGTCACCGTCGGCTGGTCCACGCGCGACCAGCGAGCGACGAAGTGGCTGCGATCGGGGGAGAACTCGATCTCGTGCGTTCCGTCGCCTTCGGTCAGGACCGTCATCACGCCGGAGTCGATCGAGACGCGGCAGAGGTGCAGGTGATAGGGATCCTGATTGGGGTGCACGCCGCCGGCCATGAACCAGATCTCGCCGCGCTCCTCGTCGACCCGCTCGATCGAGCGCACCATCCATCGGCCCGAGGTGAGCTGACGGCGAAGGGTGCCGCCGGCGGCATCGTAGAGATAGAGGTGATTCCAGCCGTCGCGCTCCGACATCCAGAGGATCGCCTCACGCGACGCGAGCCTCTGGAAGTGGAACTTCCCGGCGTAGTCGAAGAAGGTGGCACACTCCTCGTTGATGATGGCACGCATCGCGCCGCTCTCGGCGTCCATCGCAAGGACCCGCATCACGCGATGGCCGCGCTGGTTGTAGACGAAGCTCAGCTCCCGACCATCGGCGGACCATGCCAGGTGGTCGATCGACCAGGGATTCGGCGTCAGCCGTTCCCGGTCGGGGCTCGGAACCACGCGACGCCCGGCAAGGTCGATGATGACCGGCCAGGTCTGCTCGATGCGATCGCCCGGCTTCAGGTAGTTGAAGGATCGGAGCTTCGGCTGAAGCTGATCGCGCGGCGTGCTCTCGACGATGTGGACGGTCCGTTCTTGGGCGGGGGCGCGGCGGGTGATCGCGACCTTCGATCGATCGGGTGACCAGAGGAAGGGTTCGCCGTAGCGGAGCGACTCCGTCCCATCCGTCGTCGCGACAAGGACCCTTCCATCCTCGCCGACCACCTCGACATTCCAGCCGTTCACTCGGAGGGTCGGGCCGCCAACGACCGCATCGGCGCTCGCGGCGCTGGTGGGAGTCGGCGTGGCGGCCGTCGTTGCGAACGAAGCGGGGGAGTCCGAGGAGGTGGAACGAGGCTCGCTCGACTCGTCCTCGTCATCCGCAGGAATCCGTACGCGGGCTGGCCAGTCCGGGGCCCGCAACGAACCGACGAGCGTCCCGTCGGCGGCGAAGAGTGCCCACGCGTGTCCCGCGAATGTGTGTTGCTCGCGCGAGGCGCCGGCCTCGATCGTGCCGTAGTCGCGGCGCTGTCCGTCCGCATCGATCCACGCGAGGGTGAGGGCATCGCTCCGCTCGTTCGCGAAGGTCAGGAACACCTCGCGGCCACCCTGTCGGCGACTCCGGCGGATTTCCCGCTCGAGGGCGACATCGAAGCTCGCGCTCTCCGCCGCCGTCGCCTCGCGGAGCGTCGGCGATGGCGCTTCCGACCAGTGGAGGACCAGCGAGCGATCGGCATCGCGGATCAGCAACAGGATGCCGTCGGCGATCATCTGGACGCGCCGGATCGGGAGCGCGCGATCGTCGACCTGCTGGAATCCCCGCGCTCGGAGCGACTCGGCAACGGCCGCGTGGTCGAAGAGCGGGCGCTTGGAGCCATCGGTCAGGTCGACTCGGACCCACGCCCGCCCGGCACGCCAGCGATCGCCGGCCGATGCGCGGCCCTCGGTCTCCAACACCGCCACCCGGCCGAGGTCGACCTCGTACCAGAGCGTGCTCGGTTGAGCGCCGCCCGTGTCGGCCCGCTCACCTTCGCGCCAGTGCACCTCGACGCGCTCTCGGGCCACAAGGCCGCGGATTGCGGCGGGCATCGCCTTCGCCTTCGCGTAGTCGGCATCCGTTCCGCCGTCGACCGCATCGGCGGCGTGAGGCAAGCGACCGCTCGCGCGTCTGTCGAGAGCCGCGACAAGGAGGCAGAGGACCATGAGCCACAGGACGCGTCCGGCTCCGAAGAAGCGGCCTCGCGCTGCCCACCCGGCCATGCCACAACGCCGCCCATCGCGCATTCGAGAGCAATTCGATTCCATGCCACATCCTCCCATCGCGCAGACCGTTGGTCAGCGGGATGATGCTCGATCGATCCTGGGGTGATGACCGAATGGGCCGATTGAGGGAGCGAGGAGCCGCGGAGCCGCGGAACCGCGGAACCGCGCGAGCGACGGTTGCACAGAGCGACGCCGACGGCGCACGCTCGCTCGTGCGAGCGACCGACCGACCGCTCGGCCCGCTCACCGCAAGCGGGTCGAACAACGGTCGGACCGCGCACACAGCGCAGCCGACAGAGCCTCTCTCCGATCCTCAGCGCCCTCGCGCCTGATCAGAACGGGATGTCGTCTTCGGCCGGAGCCTGGTGCTCGCCGTAGCCGCCGCGCGTCGACTGCCCGCGCGGACTCGGGGCATACTCGCGGCTCGGCGCAGAGGAACGACCCTCGCCGCCGCCACCGCCGCCGCCGCCGCGCGACTCGACGAACTCGAAGCCTTCGATGACGACGCGAAGCTTCGACTGCTTCTTGCCTTCCTTGTCTTCCCACTGGTCGAGCTTGAGCCGTCCCTCGATGAAGATCGGCTTGCCCTTCGAGAAGTACTGCTGGATGACCTCGGCGGTCTTGCCCCAGGCCTCGCAGTCGACGAAGGTCGCCTCTTCCTTCATTTCGCCTTGGGCCGTCTTGTAGCGGCGGTTCACGGCGAGACCGATGGTCGCGACGGCTTGGTTGCTCGAGGTGTGCTTGAGCTCGATGTCGCGCGTGATGTTCCCCATCAGGAGAACCTTGTTGTAGTTGGGCATATGAATGCCTGTCCTCTGTCGCGGTCGCCCGATCTCGGCAGTGCCCCGGCTGAATCCCGGCTCAACTCCGGAGTGGAACGACGCGCGATGCCTCAACTGGCCAGCCAGATCTGAATCCCGTTGCGTGGAACGCCCTTTTCGGCGCCCACGATGCGGGTCCCTCGCTCCATGCGAGGGCGTGGCTTGCCTCGGTCCCGACGGGTGCGGCCGGCGGTTACGGGGATCCTAACAGACCCCGACGCGCCGCCGCGAAGTCATGGCACTTTTCCCGTTTTCGACAGCCCCCCCTGTCAATTGCGCGGCGGCGCCCCGCGGGGATCCGCCGCGCAGGACAACCGCCCGCCCCCGGGCTTCGGGGGCGGGCGGTTCGTCGGTTCGGAGGGAGGCTTCGAGGCGGTGATGGAGGGATCGCCGTCTCGCCCCCATCGCCCCCGGTCAGCCCTCGCTCGCCGCGGCAGGCGCGGCGGCCGCGGGCGTTCCGCGGAGCTTGATCTCGTCGGCGATCTGCTGACGGCCTTCCTGGGCGTTGATCTCTTCGGCCGTCACATGGTTGGCCTTGGTGATGAGCGACCGGAGGAGCCGCTCGCTGAGCCGGCAGTCGCGCTCGATGCTGGCGAGCTGCTGGGTCTTCACCTTGAAGTAGGCGAGGAAGTAGATGCCGCGCTTGTTGCCGCGGATGTCGTAGGCGAGGCGACGCTCGTCCCACTTGCGGAGAGCGACGATCTCCGCGCCACCGCGGGCGAGGATCTCGGTGATGTGGTCAACCGCTCCCTGAAGGTCGGCGGACGCCGACTGCGGGAAGAGGAACATGCCTTCGTAGGTGCTGATGCGCTGATCGATGTCGGACATGGTGATTGCGTCCTGTTCGTGGATGTGTGAGGTGGGGCGCCCGTCGCCCGGTGCGAAACCGAGTGGGCGGGGGGCCGGCGGGGGCTCGTCAGGAGCTGCCTTTCGGAGCCTTTTCGCCGGTACGGGCGGTGTTGAAACGGTTCATCGCGGCGGTGATCCCGCTGCTCACCCAGCAGAGCGAGGCCTGAACGGCCTGCTCCAGCGCGCTCTCAACGAGCGGCTGCTGGTCTGGACGGAAGCGTCCGAGGACATAGTCCTTCTGCGGCACCTGACCCGGCGCGTCGATGCCGATGCGGCATCTGGCGTAGGCGTTGGTGCCGAGCTTTGCCTCGATGTCGGCGAGGCCGTTGTGGCCTCCCGCGCTCCCGTCCGGCCGGAGGCGGATCGATCCGCACGGCAGGGCGAGGTCGTCGACGAGGACCAGGAGGTCCTTCGTCGCATCGAGCTTGTAGAAGCGGAGAGCTTCCGTCACCGACTGCCCTGACCGGTTCATGTAGGTCAGGGGCTTGATGAGGAGCACCTTCTCCGGCCCCGACATCCCCGACATCTCCGCCTCGAGCGTGACGCCGCTGAAGCGCGACTTCGCGATCGAGTTGGTCGGGTCGACGGTTCGGCGCGCCAGGCGATCGATGACCTCGAACCCGACATTGTGTCGGGTGCGGTCGTATTCGAGTCCGGGGTTGCCGAGGCCGACGATGACCTTCATGGCGGAAGCGGGGGGTTCGGGAAGGGGGAGCGGGTGCGGGATTCGGTTCGCGCCGACGAGCTCGGCTCACGCCGCGAACCGCAGGTGGATGGATGGTCGGATCAGGCCTTCTTGTCGTCGGCCTTCTCGTCCTTCTTCTCCTTGATGACCTCGGGGGCCGCGCCGCCCTCGGCCGTGGCGGCCTCGCCGGTCGCGGTCTCTTCGGCGACGGTGGTCACGCGGCAGATGATGTGGTCCGCGGGCAGCGTCGCGGAGACGCCGGCCGGCAGCTTGATCTCGCCGAGGGTGAGGGTGGTGCCGCGCATGACCATCGAGAGATCGATGCGGATCTCCTCGGGGATGTCGCGGACCTTGCAGGCGACCTCGAGCTGGGCCATGTCGTGGGTGACGATGTTCCCGGCCTTCTTCGCGGCCTCGGGCGTGCCGACGAAGTGCATCGCGACATTGACCGTCACGACCTCGTCGAGGTTCACGCGGGCGAGATCGACATGGATCACGTTGTCGCCGAGGTACCCGAACTGGAGGTCCTTGACGAGGCAGGTGTCGGTCGCGCCGCCTTCGAGCTTGATGTTCACGACGTGCGAGCCGTGGCGGAGAGCGGTGAGCATCTCCTTCTCATTGACGGTGACGGCGATCGGCTCGGAGCCGTGGCCGTAGATCACCGCGGGCAGCAGGCCGGCGGCGCGCTCGCGCTTGGCGAAGCGGGAGCCGAGGCGCTCGCGCTTCTTCGCGATCAGGGTGGGGGTCTCATGCGACATGGGAAACTCTCCGGAAAATGGCCCGTGAACGGGACGGTGATGGATATGGAAACGAACGCGGGAGCGAAACGGGCGTTGGGCTAGCGTTTCGTTCCGATGCCGGTGCGGAACATCGCCGACACCGACTGGTCATGATGGATGCGGTGAACGGCGTCGCCGAGGAGCTTCGCCGTCGAGAGCGTCACGAGCTTCTCGCGCAGCGGCGCGACCCGCGGTCCGCCGGGAATCGTGTCGGTCACGACGACCCTGGTGATCGGGCTGTCGTTCAGGCGCTGCATCGCGAGGCCGGCGAGGACGGCGTGGGTCGCGGTGACGATGACATCGGTCGCCCCCTCCTCCATGACGACGCGGGCCGCCTCGCAGACGGTTCCCGCGGTCGAGATCATGTCGTCGAACATGACGACCGTGCGGCCCTTCACGTCGCCGATGAGGTTCTTGATGACGACCTGCGAGCCGGACTGGCGGCGCTTGTCGATGATCGCGAGGTCGGCGCCGAGGACATTGGCGTACATGTTCGCGACCTTGACGTTGCCGACATCGGGGCTGACCACGACGATCTCGCCGAGCGTCTCGCGCAGGCGAAGGAAGAAGTCGCTGATCACCGGCGATGCGGAGAGGTGATCGACGGGAATGTCGAAGAAGCCCTGGATCTGCGCCGCGTGCAGGTCCATGCAGAGGACGCGGTCGGCGCCGGCGGTCGCGATGAGGTTGGCGACGAGCTTCGCGGTGATCGGCACGCGCCCCTCGTCCTTGCGGTCCTGTCGGGCGTATCCGAAATACGGAATCACCGCGGTGATCCGCTTGGCGCTCGCCCGCCGCAGGCAGTCGATGAAGGTGAGGAGCTCCATCAGGTTGTCGTTGACCGGCTCGCAGGTCGACTGCACGACGAAGCAGTCGCGACCGCGCACGTCCTCGTCGATCTTGACGAAGACCTCGCCGTCGGGAAACTTGCTCGGCGAGCCCATCCCGAGGGGCAGCTCGAGGTGCGCGCACATCGCCTCGGCGAGGCCGCGGCCGGAGGTGCCGGCAAAGATCTTCAGGTGTTCGCGATCACCGGCGCTCATGCGTACCTCCCGCGGGCAAGGTCGGGCGAGACGGCCTGGGTGCGGCCGAGCAGGATGCGCGAGACCTCGGCGAGCTGCTCCGGCGTGTTCACGCTCAGGACATCCTCGGCGGGCACCGCATCGACGACCGCCACGCGCTTCCCGTCCTTCAGCAGCAGCTCGAAGACGTCGGTGATGTAGTACTCGCCGCTCGCGTTCTTGTTGTCGACGCGGGAGAGCGCCGCGAAGAGATCGCCGACGCGGAAGCAGTAGTAGCTCGGATTCACCTCGCGGATCGCGAGCTGCGCGGGCGTCGCGTCCTTCTGCTCGACGATGCGGCGGAAATCGCCGCGCTCGTCCCGCTCGATGCGGCCGTAGCCGACCGGATCCTCGATGACGCTCGTGGCGAGCGTCGCGCTCGCGCCGGTGCGCCGGTGGGTCTCGAGCAGGGTCCGGAGCGTCGCGGGCCGGATGAGCGGACCGTCGCCGCAGAGGACGAAGACATCGTCATCGGCCCGCATCGGCATGAAGTGCGGTCGGGCCTGATCGACGGCATGTCCGGTGCCGAGCTGCGGCATCTGCATCGCGAAGCGGATCTCCGCGTCGCTCTCGAAGGCCGCCCGGACGATCTCGGCCCCGTGACCGATGACCAGCGTGATGCCGCTGACGCCCGCCGACTTGGCCGCGTCGACGACCCAGCGGACCATCGGTCGACCGCAGGCCTCATGCATGACCTTCGGCAGGTCGCTCTTCATGCGCGTGCCCTTGCCGGCGGCCATGATGATGGCGCCGACCGCGCGGGGAGGGTTCGAACCGATGGAGGATGGGGGAGGTGTGTTCGTCACGGGGATTCGGGCGCGTCGCGCGGAGATGCCGCAGGCGACGCAACGAGACTCCCGACGCGACCTTCACCCGGATCGAGGAAGCTGGCCCGCATGGATTCGAACCATGACAGTCTGGACCAAAACCAGAAGTGCTACCGTTACACCACGGGCCAAACGGATGCGATGAGTCGGCTCATCGACCGCGTCGGGAAGAATATGTGAGGGAAGCGGATCCGGCGCCCGACGACGACGCGTTGCCGCGGCCGTCGGCCCAACCGTTGTCTCTGCAATCGAACCTGCGGAAAGGGGTGTCGGCGGCGTTTCGGCGGGTCGCGTCACCCGGGGGTGGAACGCGTCGACGAAAACCACAGCCTGCGAACCGAAGCGGTCAGCCCCGGCAGGGGCGTGACACCAGAGCGTGCGGTTCGGGAACGACCCGAGTCCGCGGCGAGGTCCTCCCAACCGGGCGCGCAAGCGCCGAGTCGGAGAGCATCAGGATTGGGCTGGAGCCTCATGCCGCGTGGGGAGGCCCCCTGTGGCGCCAAGGTCGGTCGTGAGCGACGCTCCCGTCCGAACCCAGTCACCATCGGCCCTCTGATGCGAGGACAGGTCGGGCAGGCTAGCAGAAGCCCCCGGCGCTCTGCAAGCTCGGCCCGACGCGGAAGGCGGGAGCTGTCTGCTTCTCCGGCCCGCCGCTCCACCGTACAGTCCGTCCATGACCTCCGCGAGCCCGCTGTCGCCCTCCGCCAACCCCGCCCCGGCCCACCCGGCCAGCCCGGGAGCCGCCGAAGGGGAACCGACCCGCCTCCAGACGCCGCGGCACTCCGGCGGGGGGGAGCTCCGATCGATCGATCCGGCGACCGGCGAGGTCGTCGGGAGCGTTCCCGTGACCCCGGTCGAGAGCGTGGCGCTCGCGATCCACCGGGCCCGCGCCGCCCAACGCTCCTGGTCCGGCATGACGCTCGATGAGCGGGCTGCGATCCTGCGGCCCGCTGCCGAGCGGCTGGCTGAGCGGTCGGCCCTCATCGGCGAACTCATCTGTCGCGAGATGGGCAAGCCGATCGCCGACGCCAAGGGCGAGGCGAGTTACGCCGCGTCGGGCTTCGTCGAACTCATCGACGAGGCGGTCGAGGCGCTTCGACCGGAGACGCGCGAGGACAAGGCCACGAAGTCGACGCTCGTCTACGACCCGCTCGGGGTGTGTGCGGCGATCACGCCGTGGAACTTCCCCGTCCTCATGCCGCAGGAGTGCGTCGTGCCGGCGCTCGTCGCGGGAAATGCCGTCATCCTCAAGCCGAGCGAAGAGACGCCGCTCTGTGCATTCGAGTGGGCGAAGTGTCTGATGGAGATCCTGCCCGCCGATGTTCTGCAGGTGGTCTTCGGCGATGAGGTTCAGGGCAAGGCGCTCGTCGCCGGCGATGTCGATCTCATCGCCTTCACCGGAAGCCGCTCCGCCGGTCAGCACATCCTCGAGGCGGCGGGGCGCGGCCTGAAGCGCGTCATTCTCGAGCTCGGCGGCAAGGATCCGCTCATCGTTCTTCCCGATGCCGATCTCGAGGCCGCCGCGAGCTTCGCCGCCCGCAACAGCTTCCGCAACGCGGGTCAGGTCTGCGTGAGCACCGAGCGGATCTTCGTCCATCGCTCGATCGCCGAGCCGTTCGAGGCGCTTGTCGCCGAGAAGGCCCAAGCCCTCAAGCAAGGTCCCGGTCGCGAACCGGGCACGACGATCGGACCGATGGTGAACGCGCGGCAGAAGGAGCATGTCCTGCGGCAGATCGCCTCCGCCATCGCCGAAGGCGCGAAGGCCGTCGCCGGCAACGAGCCGCGCCCTGGCAACTTCGTCGCGCCGACCGTGTTGGTCGATGTGCGGCCGGACATGGCGATCATGCGCGAGGAGACCTTCGGCCCCGTCGCCTCGATCGTTCGCTACGACGAGATTGACCACGCCATTCGCTGGGCGAACGAGTCACCCTACGCCCTCGGCGGAGCGGTGTTCGGCAGCGACATCGAGCGGGCCGAGAGCGTCGCGCGCCGACTGCACAGCGGCATGGTCGGCATCAACCGCGGCTGCGGCGGCGCGAAGGGAACCCCGTGGGTCGGCGCGAAGCAGTCAGGCTACGGCTACCACTCCGGACGCGACGGCCATCGACAGTTCGCCCAGGTGCGCGTGATCTCGCGCGCGAAGTGAGGGCGTTGATGTGGCTTGAACGCCGCGGACACACACCGTTCTGCGCGAGCCCGCCAGAGAACCACAGAGGCACAGAGGGCACAGAGGGTGCACAGAGAAGGCGGAAGAGGCGACATGCCGCGCGTTGACCGAGACGTGCCGGTGCCAAAGGGACTTGAGGGGCTCAAGCGCTGGGCACGATGAGGAGTCTCGACCCAAGTCAAATCCACTCAGCGCCTACGGTCTCGTGCGACGAGTTTCCCCTTTTCCGTCGGCTTCTCTGTGCACCCTCTGTGCCCTCTGTGCCTCTGTGGTTCTCTGGGTGATTGGCGCAGAATCCTCACCCGTGTTGATTCCGCACCCACGCACGCGGAAAGCACCGCCGCCCCGGTGGCTCGTGGGAGCTGCCGGGGCGGCGGGGTCTGTCCGTTTCGGTTGATTCGCGAACTACTTCGCCATCGCGACGAGGGCGTCGAAGGTCTTCGGATCCTCGATCGCGATCTGCGAGAGCATCTTCCGGTTCAGGAGGACGCCCTTCCGCTGGATGGCGTTGATGAAGACGCTGTACCGCGTGCCGCGCATGCGGCAGGCGGCGGTGATGCGGGTGATCCAGAGTCCGCGGAAGTCGCGCTTCTTGGCTCGACGATCGCGCCAGGCGTAGCGGCCGGCGCGCCAGAGGGCGACCTTGGCCTGCTGCTTGTGACGACTCTTGGTACCGAAAAAGCCACGGGCTTCACGGAGAAGCTTGCGGCGAGCTTGCGTGCGGGCTGCGCCCTTGCGTGCACGAGCCATGGTGAGACCTCAGATGAGGGCGGCCGTCGGGGGAGGTCCGTCAGCGTGCCGGTGAGCGGCCCTGACTACCTCGCTTCATGCCCGAGCGTCCAGCGGTGCGAGTGGTGAAAACGGTGGGGGTGGGGGAGAGCGAACGGGAAGCGTCGTGTTGCGACTTACTTCTTCGTCGCCTTCCAGTTGGCCTTCGCGGCCTGAGCGGCCTCTTGCTCCTTGCGGAGCTCCTCAGCCTCATGCTGCTCCTCGCTGCGAAGCGGGCGGAACAGCATCTTGCTGAGGGCCTTGAGGTCGCCAGCGCGGGCGTACCGGTTCTTCCGGTAGCTCTGCACCTGCGTGCCGGTCTTGTTGGACTTCAAGTGACGGCTCGCCGGCGCGCGGAAGCGGATCTTGCCGGTCTTGGTGATCTTGATCCGCTTCAGCAGGCCCTTGTGGCTCTTGTTCTTGGGCATAGGAATATCCCGATCGCCGGGGGACAGACGGGTCCGGCGAAGGATCGAAGAGACTACCGGAGCGAGGCGATGGCCGCAAGAGGCTCGCTCGGACTTCGGAGGACGACGGAGGACGCCGGCGTCCGGACCCCTCGTTGCCTTTTGGGGGGAGGGGGCAGCGGAGCCGTGCGGTCAGTGCAGGAGGAAGGCGTCGAGCCGTCGCGCGGCGCCGGCGGCGGGCCGGTCGCTGAGGGAGTCCGCCTGGTCGCCGAAGGGCAGCCAGATGTTGTCGATTTGGCGCTTGCCAAACTCCTCACCGACGGTCAGATAGGGCGAGTTCGAGAACCGCACCGCGCCGTCCGAGAACAGGAGATTCTGGCCGCGGCCGCCGTGGCTTGCGCTGTTCAGGGCGACCGACCCGATCGACTCGCCGTGGCGCTTCAGGTCGACGAGCGGATTGCGGTCACCGACGACGGCGGTGGTCGGACCGGTCTGCCAGCGGAGCGGTCGCTCTGCGGTCGTGACCTGATAGGCGTAGCAGCCATCTTCGGTGCCGATCGCGTGGTCGCCGGGGCAGCAGAGGCAGCGACTCGAGCAGAACTGCCCATCCTTCAGGGCGTTCAGGTGGTCGGAGTTGCGGTACCCGATCCAACTTCCGGCATCGGCCGAGCCGCCGGAGGCGAGCAGGCCGGGCAGGAGGCCGGCGGTCATCGGCATGGCCCCCGCGAAGCTCTCGGTGTAGGCATGGATGCCCTGGGCGATGAGCCGGAGGTTGTTCTCGCAGGCGGTGTCGAGCGCGCGGGCGTTGCGCCAATGGACGAGCGGGACCAGCACGACCGCCGCGACCAGGGCGATCGAAGCGACCGCGATCAGATCGGGGAAGCGCAGATGCCGGCGGCGTCCCGCGCCGGCGCCGACCGGGTCAAGCCGCATGCGCTCGTGGCGTTCGGCCTCGGCTCGTTCGATGCGGGCCATCGTTGCGTTCACCAGCGTCTCCGCGTCAGCCTCCTCGTCGCCGTCGGACTCCGCACCATCGAGTGGCCCAAGAAGAGCGAGGATCCGCTCCGCCCGCGCCCGATCGGCGGCGGGAAGTGCCGCGATCACGCGCGGATCCCAGCCGCCATCGACCAGCAGGTCGAGGACACGGGCGTCCTCGTCGCTGAGGGTCCAGCCCGCACTTCCCGCACCCCCCGTATCAGGAAGCGCGTTGGCGGCCGCGTTGGCCTCATCGAAGGGAAACGACTGATTCGATTCGGGCTGGGGCATGGGAGCGGTGCTGAAGGGAGGTCGGGAGAGCGGCGGCGGCAAGTCGGAGAGGCGATGGGGGAGGCGATGGGGGTGATCACCGCGGACGGTCGTCGGAGTCTGCGTCGGCATCCGGATCGGGATGCGCCGCCTTCCAGGTCCCCGCGAAGTGGGCGACGGCGGCGTGCAGGCGGCTCTTCACCGTGCCGAGCGGGATGCTCAGACACTCGGCGATCTGGTGGTAGCTCATCTTCTGGAAGTAGGCCAGCAGGAGAATCTCGCGGTAGTGCGCGGGCATCTCGTCAACGACGCGCTTGACCCGCTGCTGGATTTCGCTCGTTTCGCTCGGTGCGTCGGGCGACTGGGTCTCCGCCGCCATGAGGTCGATGAGGCCAGCACCCTCTCCCGCGGGTCCGATCGGGGTCGAGAGACTCATGGCCGCCCGGCGCTTCGCCCTGCGATGGAAATCCCGGGCCTTGTTCGCGGCGATCGCGTAGAGCCACGGTCGGAAGCGACGGTCGGCGTCGAAGGTGTCGGCGGCGAGATGAACCTGCAGGAAGGTCTCCTGGAAGACATCGTCAGCGGCGGTGCGGGAGCCGAGGAACCGAACGAGAAAGCGGAGGAGGTCCTCGCGATGCCGCTCGATGAGCTGGCGAAACGCCTCGCGATCGCCGCCGCGGCTCGCGACGAGGAGACGCTCGTCGATGCGGTCGGCCTGCGGGTCGGCCGCGCCTGTGCCGGTGCCCTCGGCGGCGCCGGAGCCTTGGGCGGGGCGACCGGCAGCCTTGGAGGGGGCCGATTGGTCAGCGGGTGGATCGGTCATCGCAACGGGAGCGGGCTGGCGGGAAAGCGGCCCGAAGATATCGACCGCAGCCTCAGCCCGCCCGCCAGCCGTCATCCGGCAGACGCAGGCGGCGACCTGCCGAGCGCTGATTGCGATGGATCCCGAGTCGTGCACGGGGCTCGACTACGGGTCTCCGCGACCGCGGTTCGGGCCACTTGCATCGATCCGCTAGAATCTTCCCCGGCTCGCGTCGCCGGATTCCGAGAACGCGAGTCGTCTGCGCTGATGCGGCGGTCGGCGATCCCTTACCCGTTTGCGACCCGTTTGCGACCCGTTTGCCCCAATCGTCCCCGCTGCCCCGATCCTCGCTCCTCCCCACCTCCCATCCCGCCCATTCGCTCCGAGATCCTCGGGTGGGCGCCACTCGCCTGAACGCACTCCATGGCCGTACCCATCAGCCAGATGTGGACCGTCGCGACCTATGTCCTGAAGCAGAAGCTTCGGGGCAATCGCAGGTATCCGCTCGTCCTCATGCTGGAGCCGCTCTTCCGCTGCAATCTGGCCTGCGCCGGCTGCGGCAAGATCCAGTACCCGCCGCACATCCTGAAGAAGCAACTCACCCCGGAGCAGTGCTTCCGGGCGGTGGAGGAATGCGGCGCTCCGATGGTGTCGATCCCGGGCGGCGAGCCGCTGCTCCACCCGCAGATCAAGGAGATCGTCGAGGGGCTCATCGCGCGGCGGAAGTACATCTACCTCTGCACGAACGCGCTCCTCCTCAAGGAGAAGCTCGAGGCGGGCTGGTTCAAGCCGAGCAAGTACCTCACCTTCAGCGTGCACATGGACGGCCAGGAGGAGCATCACGACTTCGCCGTCTGCCGCGAGGGCACCTACGCGAAGGCGGTCGAAGGCATTCGGCTCGCCGTCCAGCGCGGGTTCCGCGTGACGACCAACACGACGCTCTTCCAGGGGGCCGACCCCAACTCGGTGCGGCGCTTCTTCGACGAGATGATGGAGCTCGGCGTCGAGGGCATGATGGTGTCGCCCGGCTATGCCTACGACAAGGCGCCGGACCAGAAGAACTTCCTCCAGCGGAAGCGCACGAACGATCTCTTCGAGATGATTCTCTCGAATCGGAAGGACGGCAAGCGCACCTGGAAGTTCAACCAGTCGCCGCTCTTCCTCGAGTTTCTCATGGGTCGGCGCGAGTACCACTGCACGCCGTGGGGCATGCCGACCTTCAACATCTTCGGCTGGCAGAAGCCCTGCTACCTGTTGCAGGAGGGCTACGCCGACAGCTTCAAGGAGCTGATCGAGACGACCGAGTGGAAGAACTACGGCGTCGAGAGCGGCAATCCGAAGTGCCAGAACTGCATGGTGCACTCGGGCTACGAAGCGAGCGCGGTGAACCACACCTTCGCCAGCTTCGGCGGCATGTTCGCGACGGTGAAGGCGATGCTCTTCAACACCTACGCGAACCCCGCCGCGAAGGGGCGCCTGGCTGAGGAAGCCAAGAAGCCCCACGGCCCGATGGCCCAGCTCGTCCAGATCGGACTCGCCGAGGATGTCGTCGAGAAGGACGGCAAGCGAACCGTGCGACTCGTCGAGACAGCCGGCTCGGCGGCGTGATGCTTTGAGGGATTGGCGTCGGGTCAGCGCGCGGCCGCGTAGTCCGGCCAGTGTGTTCGTTTTCCTTGGGGGGTGGGGGCGGGGGGAAGGGGTCTGCGGTTCAGGCCGGCACAGGGCCTTGGAAGCGGACTGCGGGCCCCTCCCGGGACAACCCTGCATGTGCCCTCGCCCGGCTGTCATCGCCGCTCGCGGAAGAAATCGCATCTCGTCGCCGCACTTCCTGAGCCGCGTGGCCCGGCGTTTTCGCATGGGGTGACGCCACACCCCTGATGTCGCGCAGCCCGCGGTGACTCGAGCAAGCGGTCCGCGGCGATCCGTCGAAGCCTCCAACGCTCACGCGGGCTCCGTCGCAAGGACAGGGGGGCGTAGCCGGCTTCTCCTCTTGAGCCCTTTCCACATCGGGCCCCTCGTGTTGGGCCCCGCTCGGAGCATCGCATGAAGACCCTGATGAGTGACGCAACGGTGACCGGTCGGACCCCATGGGGTTGGACCCGCCGAGCGCGGAGGACGATCCTCTCGCTGGCGGTCGCGGCCATCGCCTTCGTCGCGTCTCCATCGACCGTTCGGGCCCAGTCCTGTGGGAGCGACCTCAACGGCGATGGCATCGTCGACACGATCGACCTCGCGATCCTCATCGGGGACTGGGGCACGACCGCCGCGCCGACGATTCTCTCGATCAGCCCCTCCGGGGGATCCACAACCGATGGCACGGTGATCACGATCACCGGAACATCGCTGTGCGCGACATCCTCGGTGATGGTGGGCGGTGTCGCCTGCTCGAATGTCACCGTGCTCTCCGGCACGCAGGTGCAAGCGACCACGCCTCGGGAATCGAGATGCTGCTGGTTCCGCCGGGCACCTTCAGCATGGGCTGCTCCGCGTCGAATCTGCATGAATGCGTGGCCGACGAGAACCCCGTTCATGCTGTCACGATCACGAACGCCTACTCCGTCAGTCGCTGCGGACAGCGACTTTGGCATCCGTGTGGCGAGAAATCCCTGAGAGGCCAGTTGTCTGCGCGATTCGCGTCGTTCATTCACCACAGAGGGCGCTGCCTACCCCGAGCGTATCGAAAGGAGAACACAGAGCAGGGATGAACGGGCCCCAGCGAACATGGCGTTCGGGGCGGACTGCGGCTCGAGTGCTCGACACTCGCCCCCTCTGTGCCTCTGTGGTGAATGATCGACGCGAGTCCTCGAGAAGACCGCATGCGCTCGGCTCCGGATCACTGGGTATGCGCGCGGAGGAGTGACTCGACCGTCGCGAGACAATCCGCGTCCTCGGGTCGCTTGTCGCGACGCCAACGCAGCATGCGAGGAAAACGCAGGGCGATGCCTGCCTTGTGGCGCGCTGAGCGTTCGAGCCCCTCGAAGCCGAGCTCGAAGACGAGCGTCGGCTCGAGCAGTCGCACGGGCCCGCGCTTCGCCGTGGTCGTTGCCCGTGCGTGGCGATCGACCGTGAGGATTTCATCATCTGTGAGCCCGGAGTATGCCTTTGCGAGCGTGACGAGCTCTTGCTTCGCGCGCGGCGGCGCGTCGGCCGCGCCTGGCCCTGGCGGATGCCGCCAGACCGCAAAGGTGTAGTCGGTGAGGAGATTCGCCCGTCGCCCGGTGCCGGGCTGGGCGGCGACGAGCACGGCATCGATCGCGTAGGGATCGACTTTCCATTTCCACCAGCCGGCACGGCGCTCGCGTCCGACGCCGTAGCTCTGGTCGAGGCGCTTGATCATGAGCCCTTCGACGCCGCGGGCTCGACTCTCGCCGCGGAGCGACGCCGCGTGCGTCCAGTCACGGGCCACGACCGAGGGCGAGAGCCGCAGTCGGTCGCCGGCGACCGCGAGGCGCGCGGACTCGATGAGCGTCTCCAGTCGTGCGCGTCGCGTTCGCAGCGGCTCCGCGCGCTGATCCGCGCCGTGGAACTCGAGCAGGTCGTAGGCGATGAAGATGACGCGATCTCCGTCTGCGACGCCGTCGAAGAGTCCGGGCTCGGCAACCCAAGCCGGACGCTTCGCCTGCAGGAAGGTCTGCAAACGCTGAAACGGTTGGATGCGCTCCGTCGCGCCGGAAGCCGAGGAGC
Organism: uncultured Isosphaeraceae bacterium; assembly: GCA_964395845.1. Lineage (GTDB taxonomy): Bacteria > Planctomycetota > Phycisphaerae > Phycisphaerales > SM1A02 > JAEUIT01. Next base: position 103,224 of record CAYNCG010000010.1, read on the forward strand.
GGGCGACGACGAGGACCTCGCCGTCAAGCGCGGTGCCGTCGGGAAGCGTGCGAGCGAGCGCCACCAGCTCCGGAAAGCTCCCGTCGATGCGCTCCTCACCGCGACTGACCACCGCCACGCTCGTGCCGCGGCGGAGAAGCTGGCAGCGGATGCCGTCGAACTTCCATTCGAGCAGGTGTTCCTCGATGCTGCCGAGATCCTCCGGCGCTCCCTCGAGCGGCGATGCGAGACAGAAGGGATAGGGTCGCGTCGGCAGCGCGTCGCTCTCATCGCGGGCGACGAGCGCTCGCCACGCGGCGGCCGTTCCGGAGAAGCGCCCGGTGAGGCGGTGCGTGGCGGTCGCGAGATCGAGTTCGGCCACTTCCGCGATCGCGCGGAGGATCAGGCCGCGGGCGACGCCCATGCGAAATGCACCGCCGATCAATTTATGAAAAAGAAATCGACCGTCGACATCAAGCTCGTCCCACGCCTCGAAGACGATCCGCTTCGCTTCCTCCGGCGACGCCGAGGCCAAGCGATCGACGCGTGTCGCGAGAAATCGATGGAGCGGTTCACCGTCGGACACATCATCGGTCGCACGAGTGGGCGCGGCCGAATCGGGAAGGACCAGCGCCAGCGTTTCGCCGAGATCGCCGACGCTTTCGTAGCACTGCTCGAAGAGCCACAGCGGAATGGCAGCGCGTTCGCAGGCCCACGACCGCAGCGTGGTCGATGCGATCGGCCGGCGGCCGCGCTGTCCGAGGAGACAGGCGAGGGCGGCGGCGGCATCCTCTTCGGGCACCGCGCGAAAGTAGGCGACGAGCAGATCGACCTTTCGCGTCGCGCTCGTCGTCGCTGCGAGATCCATGCACAGTCGCGTGAAGCGCTTCACGACGGCGGCTCCGCGCTCGATGGGCCGTCCGCCGGAGGCGCGTCGTCGGCGTCCTCCTCGCTCGTCGCGAGAAACCGCGTCGCCCAGATGCGGGTGCGCAGTCCGCGCTCCGCGAACCAGCGCGCTGCGGGCTCGACGAAGCCGTGGGTCAGGCCGACCTCCTCGCAGCCCGCCAAGCGGACAGCCTCATTCAATCCCGGCCAATCGACATGATCCGAAAGAATGAAGCCCCGATCGAGGGACTGTCGTCGGCGCACCCCGCGCACCCGCATCCAGCCGCTCGCAGCGGCGGTCTCGGCGGCTCCGAAGTGGCGGATCCACGGCGTGCCGAGCGCCGAGGGCGGGGCGAGCACCAAGGCTCGCCCGCGGTGGGCTTTCGCGGCCTCACGCGTCGCCGGCATCGTTTCGGGCAGGCGTACGCCGGCCTCGTGGTGGGCCTCGATCATCGCGGTCATCGCGCCGTGCACGAGAATCGGTCCGTCGTCGGGCGGGAGATGCTTGAGGAGCCGCTGAGCCTTGCCGAGCGAATACGCGGCGATGACCGCGGTGACGCGACGCTCGCGACAGGCGGCCCACCACGCTGCGATCTCGGCGTGCACGCCCTGCGGATCGGGCCATCGATAGATCGGCAGGCCGAAGGTGCACTCGGTGATGAGGACGCGGCAGGGGACCGGCTCGTAGGGCGCAGCGACGCCGTCGGCGGCGAGCTTGTAATCGCCGGTGACGACCCAGACATCGCCGTCGCATTCGATGCGCACCTGGGAGGAGCCGAGCACATGGCCGGCCGGATGGAGCGAGACGACGACATCGCCGATCGCCCGCCGCTCGCCATAGCGAAGCGTCTCGATCGATGCGCCCGGCAGGCGCCGTCGCAGGACGCCGGCGCCGCTCGTCTCGCAGAGATACCGCTGCGATCCGGTGCGGGCGTGATCGCTATGGGCATGCGTGATGATCGCCCGCTCCGTCGGACCCCACGGATCGATGTGAAAACCGCCCCGCGGGCAATGGAGACCGTTGCGATCCTCGACGATCAGGTCCGTCACGACAGCACACGATAGCGCGCGACAAGGTCCTCCCCGCGGCGATGTGCGGCGAGCAGGCGGAGGCGTCGGGTATCGGCGATGGTCGCCGGTGCGTCGCCGCGGACCGGCCGGGGCGCGTTGGCGTCGCCCATGATCCGCGGCGCCGTGAAGACCCAGGCCTCCTGCACGAGTTCCTCGCGGAGGAGGTCGCCGACGAGACCGCCGCCCGCCTCGACGAGGACCGTCGCGACCGAGCGCTCTCGGGCGAGTGCGGCGAGCAGCGGGCGAATCTCGCCGCGCGGGCCGAGCGCCATGACATCGACGCCCCGTTCGCGCAGCCCGTTTGCCGGACCTCCACGCACGAGTTCGGGCAGGCTCGCCACGATCGTCGGGGCGGCGCTCGTCTCGAAGAGGCGGAGCGTGCGCGGCGCCTCGAGTGCCGGATCGATGAGGATTCGCAGAGCCCGCCGGCGCACCCGGACGCCGCGCGCGGTGAGCTGCGGATCGTCGGCGATCGCCGTGCCGAGCCCCGTCATGATCGCGTCGACGCGACCGCGCTCGCGATGGACCATCCGACGCGAACGCTCGCTCGAGATCCACTGCGAATGTCCGCTGCCCGTCGCGATCGCGCCGTCGATCGTCTGGGCCCACTTGGCGATCGTCCACGGCAGCCCCGACGCGATTCGATGGAGAAACGCGGCGTTCAGGGCGTCACACGCGGGCGAGGCGACGCAGCGGACCTCGATGCCCGCGCTCCGCAACGCCTCGGCACCGCCGACCGCGATCGGGTTCGGATCCGGCTGGGCGTAGATCACCCGTCGGACGGCGGCTCGGATGAGCGCGCCCGAGCAGGGGGGCGTTCGACCGTGGTGATTGCAGGGCTCAAGCGTCACATACGCGGTCGTGCCGCGGGCCCGCTCGCCGGCGCGGGCGAGAGCCATCGCTTCGGCGTGGGCCTCGCCGCAACGGCGATGAAAGCCTTCGGCGACGATCGCGCCCCGCTCGTCGACGAGCAGGCAACCGACCATGGGATTCGGTTCGGCGCCGCCATGGCCGCGGAGAGCGAGTCTGGCGGCGCGGGCGAGGAACGCCCGATGGACCGCGTCCGGATCGGATCGATCGGAGGCCGTCGGCTTCGGGGCACGCTCGCTCATAGCGAAATCACCGTCGTCTCGTCGTCCGGAACCGGTGGCAGACTCGTGGTCGGCTGGGCCTTCGCGGTGAAGGTCAGGCTCGCGACGAGGAGGTCATCGTCGAGGACGCCGTTCGTGAAGCTGTCGACCAGGGACAGCAGGTACTCCGGCCACGACGGCGGCGGCGGCTGCCGCTTCAGCGCGTCGCGCAGCCGCTGGAGGCCCCACTTGCGATTGCGTCGGTCCCGGGCCTCGAACACGCCGTCGGTGTACGCCAGAATCTGCTCGCCCGGCTCGAGTTGGACCGCGACATCGTCCACGCCGAAATCCTGCGGCTGAAGGACGCCGAGGAGCGCCGTGGTGCTGTCGAGCTCACGGAGTGCCCCGCCGCGACCGCGCACGAAGAGCGGCGGGTGGCCGCCGTTGGCGTAGGTCATCGTCCCGGTGCGCGGGTCGATCCGGAGCATGAGCGCGGTCGCGAAGATCTTGTGCGGCGCGAGCGTCAAGAGCACATATCGATTGAGGAGGGAGAGGACGCTGCCGGGGCGAAGATAGGGATGCTCGTAGCGCAAGCGCTCGAGTTCGCCGTAGAGGCGATTGACCGTCATCGCCGCGACGAGGCCGTGGCCGGTCACATCGAGCAGCGTGAGATGGATGATGCCGTGCTGGTCGGTCCAGAGGTGAATGAAGTCGCCGCCGACCTCCTGGGCCGGGCGATATCGATATTCGAAGCGGAAGTGGGCGTCCTGCGACGCCTTCGGAAAGAGGCTCTCGTGGATCCGCCGGGCCTGCTGCAGCTCGCGGCGCATCGACACGAAGAAGCGGTTCGAGAGCTCGCGCCGGAAGCGGCGGCGGTGGCGGGTGAGCCGGAAATGCGCGAGGAGCATGCCCGGCAGGAGGACCAGCGGCGAGGCGACGAGCGAGAGCGCCGTCGGCCACCACTCGCCGCGGATCGCTCCGCGGGTACCGGTGAAGACGGCCCATGCGCAGAGGAGCGGGAGAATCGGGCGCAGGCTCTCGCGCGGCGTCCACGGCAGGAACGCCGAGGCCATCACATGCCAGAAGAGGATCGAGAGGATCGGCGGCAGGGGCGTCCGGCCGAAGATCAGGAGCATCGCGAGCTGGAAGACGAAGGTGGTCGCGCCCAGCGTGAGGATGAGACGCGTGGCGGCGGCGACGGCCTGCTCGCGCCGCTCGATCGTCGGGCGGACGAAAAGATAAAAATGGAGGGCGATGACGAGCACCGCCGCCGATCCGAGGACATTCGCGAACTGTCCGGTGAATCCGTCCTCGATGTTCGCGCCGCCGGTGACATCGCCGAGGAAGCTCACGACGCGGAGCGATGCCTCGAGGGCGACGAGGCCCACGAAGGCAACGCAGAGCCAGGCGAAGCGGGCTCGGAACCAGCGCTCGAGCTCGAGCTCGTAGGCACCGTCGTCGCCGGTCCCCAGGTGCGCGTCGAGATGCCGCTCGCCAAGGGCATCGCCATGCGCGGTGGGGAGGCCTCCGATGCGGGAGGTCTCGGCGGGCTGGGGGGCGTGTTCATCGCTGGCCATGTGGCTCACCTCGGCGTCCATGCCGATGGGTCCGGATCGTATCGGCCCACGGACGACAACGGCCCGACCGTTCGGTCGGGCCGTTGTCGATTGGTTGCTCTCGCACCTGCCGATGGCCGGTGCGCGGGGACTCGGAGGGGAAGCGGAGGGCCTTCGCGGCCCGCTCGCATGCCTCCGCGTCGGGACTTACTTCTTGAGGACCTCTTCCTTGAGACGGTCCGGCATGAGTCGGTACTCTGCCGGCTCCATGGTCGAGGTGGCGCGGCCCTGGGTCATCGAGCGGAGCGAGGTGGTGTAGCCGAAGAGCTCCGAGAGCGGAACTTCGGCGGTGATGATGCGGACGACGCCGCGCATCTCGCTGTCGACGATGTGGCCGCGGCGGCTGGCGATGTCGCCCGAGACGTTGCCGAAGAACTCGTCGGGGGTGGTCACGACGAGCTTCATGATCGGCTCGAGGAGACCGATGCCGGCCTTGTGGCAGGCCTCGCGGAAGGCGAGCGAACCCGCCTGCTCGAAGGCCACCTGGCTCGAGTCGACGTCGTGGTAGCTACCGAAGACGAGCTCGACCTTGATGTTGATGACCGGGTAGCCGCCGAGGACGCCCGAGGCCGCAGCCTGGCGGATGCCGTACTCGACGCTCGGGATGAACTCGCGGGGGATGACGCCGCCGGCGATCTTGTCGACGAAGACGACGCCGTCTTCCATCTTCAGCTCCTGCGCGTCGGCCTCCTCCTTGGTGATCGGGCTGACGTTGACGACGGCGTCGCCGAACTGGCCGCGACCGCCGGTCTGCTTCTTGAAGAGACCGCGGACCTTCTCGGCCGTGCCCGTGATCGCCTCGCGGTAGCTGACGCGCGGACGACCGACATTGACGCCGATCTTCATGTCGCGCTTGAGCTTGTTCGCGATGATCTCGAGGTGAAGCTCACCCATGCCGGCGATGATCGTCTCACCGGTCTCTTCGTTGTAGCTCGAGCGGAACGAGGGGTCCTCGCGACGGATGGTCTGGAGGGCCTCGCCGAGCTTCTTCTTGTCGTCGGCCGTGATCGGCTCGATCGACATCGAGATGACGGGCTCCGGGAACTCCATGCGCTCGAGGACGATCGGGTTGTCCGGATCGCAGAGCGTGTCGCCGGTGTAGCTGTTCTTGAGGCCGACGACCGCAACGATGTTGCCGGCGTCGGTGGACTCGAGGGCCTCACGCTCGCGGGCGTGCATCTCGTAGATGCGGCTCACATTTTCCTTGCGGCCGTTCACCGGGTTGACGACGCGCGAGCCCTTGTCGAGCTTGCCCGAGTAGACGCGGATGTAGGTGAGGTCGCCGTGGGTGTCGTTGACGACCTTGAAGACGAGCGCCGAGAAGGGGGCGTCCGGCGAGTGCGGACGGGTCATCGGGACGGTCTTGTCCTTCGGATCGGTGCCCTTCATGTCCGGGCGCTCGGTCGGGTTCGGCAGGTAGTCGATGACGCCGTCGAGCACCCGCTGGATGCCGATGTACTTGAGCGCCGAGCCGCAGAAGACCGGGAAGCACTTCTGGGCGATCGTGCCCTTGCGGAGAGCCTTCTTGATCTCCTCGGGGGTGATCGAGTGCTCGTCCATGATGAACTTCTCGGTGAGCGAGTCGTCGAGCTCGGCGGCCTTCTCGACGAGGTCGTGGCGCCAGTAGTCGGCGAAATCGTGCATCTCGGCCGGGATGTCGCGCTCGTCGACCTTCGCGCCCATCGCGTCCTTGTCGAAGTAGTAGGCCTTCATCGTGAGGAGATCGATGATGCCCTCGAAGTGATCGCCCTTGCCGATCGGGATCTGGACGGCGATCGCGTTCGCGCCGAGCCGGGTGCGGATCGAGTTGAAGCTGAACTCGAAGTCGGCGCCGGTCTTGTCCATCTTGTTGATGAGGCAGCAGCGCGGAACGCCGTAGCGGTCGGCCTGACGCCACACGGTCTCGGACTGGGCCTCGACGCCTTCCTTGCCGTCGAACACGGCGACCGCGCCGTCGAGGACGCGGAGCGAACGCTCGACTTCGATGGTGAAGTCGACGTGGCCCGGGGTGTCGATCAGGTTGATCTTGTACTCAACGCCATCCTTGGTCCACGGGCAGGTCGTCGCCGCGGACTGGATGGTGATGCCACGCTCCTGCTCCTCCTGGAGGAAGTCCATGGTCGCGGTGCCTTCGTGCACCTCGCCCATCTTGTAGGTCTTGCCGGTGTAGTAGAGGATGCGCTCGGTGACGGTGGTCTTGCCTGCGTCGATGTGGGCGCAGATACCGATGTTGCGGACTTTGGTCAGGTCGGTGGGCATGGCTGAAGTTCCGGACAGAGTCAGAAGGTGACGGTTGGGTCGGGTGAGTCGCCGCGGTGATGCGTGCGTCGGACGACGCGGGCAGGCGGCGAAGGGTGCTGTATCGATGCCCTCGACCGACGCCTCAAGCCGGTGCGGCCGTTGGCGTCGATGTCTGGGAGAAGAGGCCCATCGGCGAATGCCGATGCGAAGCCCCTCGAAGCAAACGATGTATGTGAGCGATGCGTGCGGCGGCGGGGGCGGGAACGAGGTCCAACGCTAGCCCATGGAAGGGGCTGGTGGTCCGTCGTCTCCGTCGTCGGAAGAGTCAGGGTCAGGGTCGTCGTCGTCGCCGGGCATCGTGAAGGACCTTCGCGCTGCGCCTCCCCCGTGCTTCGAGCTGGCGCTCAGGGCGGGGGGATCGGGGCCGCGAGGGGAAGAATCGAAGATGGTACCGAACGCCGGGGGTGATTCAAGGGGTCGTCGGTTTGGAACCGGTGCGATCGGCTGCATCGGTCCTCCGGCGAGGTCCGAACGGAGGGCATGCACGCAACAGTCCGGCGGTCGTGGTGTGGGGTTGGCCGGGCGGTCGGGCTCGCAGTGGCCATCGCCGTGGGGGTCGCTGGCCGCTCGACCGACGCAGCCCAAGCGCCGGAGACCCCCCCGGTGGCCGCTTCCGGCAGGCTGGAGGGGGAGGCCCTCCAGGCGGATCTCGCGATCCTCCGGGAGGCCTTCACGACCCTCCACCCCGGGCTCCTCCGCTCGGCGACCCCCGAGGCGATCGCCGGGCGGTTCGACGCCCTCGAACGCCGCCTGGCGGGTGGGGCGACGGTCGAAGAGGCCTTCCTCGCCCTCTCTGAGTTCGCCGCCTCGATCCGCTGCGGGCACACCTGGGTGAGCTTCTACAACCAAGGGTCGACGATCTCGCGGGCGATCCTCGAGGGACGCCCGCGGGTGCCGCTCCTCTTCCGCTGGATCGACCGGCGGATGATCGTCCTCCGCGCCCTCCATGGGGCCGATGGGGCCGACGCGTCCGCCACGCCGGCGATCCGTCCGGGCGAGGAGATCGTGGCCCTGAACGACCTGCCGGTGGCGACGCTGCTCGACCGGATGCTCCCGCTCACGCGGGCCGACGGCGGCAACGACGCGAAGCGCGTGCGGCAACTGGAGGTTCGCGAGAGCGACCGCTGGGAGGCGTTCGATGTCTACCTGCCGCTGCTCTTTCCGGCGTGGTTCAAGGACCGGACCTCGATCACGGCGACGGTACGGGCCGCTGATGGCCCAGAGCGGGGCACGGAGCGTCGCGTGGAGCTGCCGCTTCTTTCGATCGAGGAACGGAAGCGCCGCGCCGGCACGGTTGAGCCCGCACGCGACGCACCGCGCTTCACGCTCGCGATCGAGCCGACCCATGCGGTGCTCACGATGCCGACCTGGGCGGTCTACAACAGCACCTGGGATTGGAAGGGATTTCTCGCGGCGACGATGGATGAACTCGTTGCGAAGCGCGTGCCGGCGCTCATCATCGATCTCCGCGGCAACGAGGGTGGTCTCGACTGCGGCGACCTGATCCTGGAGCGCATGGTCGAGGCGCCGCTCGAGATCGACCGGTACGGACGATGGTCGCGCTACCAGACGACCCCGACATCGCTGCGGCCGATGCTCGACACCTGGGATGACTCCTTCCACGACCTCACCGCATCCGCACGGCCCGATCGCCAGGGCGAGCGGCGCGAGGGCTTCTGGTTCGTGCCGCGCGAGGACGGCAGCGCTGGGCGCAGCGTGACGCCGAACGCGGGAAGCGGCGGCCGCTACACCGGTCGCGTGGCGGTGCTGATCGACGCATCGAACAGCTCGGCGACCTTTCAGTTCGCCAAGGCCGTCGCCTCGACCGGCCTCGGCACGCTCGTCGGCCAAACGACCGGCGGCAACCGCCGCGGCATCAACGGCGGGGCCTATTTCTTTCTTCGCCTGCCGAACTCGCGTATCGAAATCGATCTTCCGATCTATGCGTACTTCCCGCCGGCCGGCATGAACGAGCCGGACGCGGGCATCGAGCCCGATGTCGTCGTCACGCCGACGGTCGAAGCGATCCGGGATGGCGTGGATCTCGAGATGGCCGCGGCGCTGCGCGTGCTGGGCGTGAGCGGCCCGGCGGGGCAGTGAGTCGCGGCTCACGCTCCGGTTCGTCAGTCGGCGCTACCTCGACCGCACGAGCTGCTCGTTCGTGATGCCGAGCGTCCGCATCGTCGGCGTGATGTCCTTGAGGTAACGCCGTCCATCCTCGACATAGCCGGCGGTCGGCTTCAGCTCGGCAATGTGGCCGCGGAAAAATCGATTCATCCGCTCCATGAAGAGTTCGCGGGTGAATTTCGCGGTCATCGATGCGAGTGCGTTCGGCAGGTGACGCGATTCGCTTTCGACTTCGAAGCTGATGGTGAGCGCGCCGCGATGGTCCTCGAGTCGATAGCGGCTGACCGTCTCGGTCTCGGCGACGATCGCCACGCGGGCATCGGGAAAGAAGAGTTGCAGTGGCTCGCGATAGTGCACGCGTCCGCCGTGTCGATCGATCACCACGCGCGGATGGTGCGAGGCGTGGGCGCTCCACAGGCGATCGACATGGCGAAGGGCCATCGCGAAGTTGAGATCGCTCTTCTGGCTGCGTTCGGCAAGCTCGTTGAAGCGCCGGCCATCGAGGGCCGCACACGACAGATCGATGAAGCGCACGCCGGCCCCGGCATGCGCGTTCCGCGCAGCGACCTCCAGCCGATTGGCGGCGATGGCGAGACCGTCGCGGTCCTGGCCGATCGGCAGGTCGATGCTGGTCGCGTACCAGGGGGCGTCGCTCGCCGGGGGGACCTCAACGCCGAGGAGGGCGAAGAGTTCAGCGTCGGTCGCGGGCATCGGACCGCGCAGGCTCGCGACGCTCAAGACGCCCCGCTCAAGATGGCGGAGGGGATGCGACTTCGACTCCTTCGCACCCTTCAGCCGCTTGCTGTCGGCGATCGCGATCCGCTTGTGCTTGTCGCCGGGAGCGTCGCAGACCGCGTCCTTGAGGAGCGTCCAGAGGTTCGGGGCCCGCAGGTCCGGGGCGTGCGGATCGAGCCCCTCGACCGCCACCGCCGCGCAGCCGACGCAGAGCGGCCCGAGCAGGGGGCCGTAGCCGGCTTCGTCGATGCCCGCGTAAATCAGCACGGGCGGCAGCGTACGATGGGAACTCCGCGTCCGCCGACTGTCGACATGTTGTTCCACACCCCCCATTCGTACGGAGTTCGCTCGCGTGGCTAAGGTCCTCCTGGCCATGTCGGGGGGCGTTGACTCGAGCGTCGCCGCCGCCCTCCTCCAGCGCGGCGGACACGAGGTGGTCGGCTGCTTCATGCGGCTCGGCTCCCCGGGCGAGGAACTCGAGGGCCTGGTCGATCCGGACGCCGCATGCAGGACGCGCGGCGGGACGGCGCTGCCGCAACTGAAGATCGGGCACCAGGGCTGCTGCTCGATCAACGACGCCGCCGACGCGCGACTCGTTGCGGCGAAGCTCGGCATTCCCTTTTATGTCTGTAACTTCAAGAAGGATTTCGGTCGGATCGTCGACTACTTCGTCGGCGAGTACCACGCCGGCCGCACGCCGAATCCCTGCGTGCGCTGCAACGACTGGCTGAAGTTCGGGAAGCTCCACGACTACGCGATGCAGATCGACGCCGAGTTCGTGGCGAGCGGTCACTACGCGAGGATCGGGCGCGACGGGCGCGGAGAGCCGACGCTCCTTCGCGGCGTCGATCGCGACAAGGACCAGAGCTATGTCCTCTTCGGCGCTCCGCGCGAGCGACTCGCCCGGATGATGCTGCCGATCGGCGAACTCGAGAAGACGGAGGTCCGGCGGCTCGCGCGGGAGTTCGATCTTCCGGTCTTCGACAAGCCCGATTCGCAGGAGATCTGCTTCGTTCCCGACAACGATTACGCGGGCATGATCGCCCGCCGCGATCCGACGAGCGTGCGCCCCGGCGCGATCGTGAACGCGGCCGGAGAGATCCTCGGCGAGCATCCCGGCCACCAGCACTTCACCGTCGGCCAGCGGCGCGGGCTCGGGGTCGCTGCGCCGCGGCCGCTCTATGTCATCGGCAAGGATGCGGCGAGCAATCGCGTGATCGTCGGCGAACGCGACGCGCTGCGCTCGACCGGCTGCGTCGCCGTGCAGGCCAACTGGCTCTCCGAGCCGAATCCCGACGGTGACGGCGACGGCGATGGCTGGCAGCGCTGCACGGCGGCGATTCGCTACAACAGCGATCCGGTGCCCGCGCGGGTGCGGGCCACGCGGCCGGACGCGATCGAGATTCGCTTCGATGCGCCGCAGGATGCCGTCGCGCCGGGGCAGGCCGCCGTCTGTTACGCGGGGGACCGGGTCATCTGCGGCGGCTGGATCGAGGCGTCGCTCGGCGGCCCGGATCGCGCCGCGCCGACCGTTGGGGGATGAACGCATGACCACACCAGAAGCCATCGAACGGGCCCGCAGGTTCTGCCATCAGTTTCGGGTGACCGACGGGTCGCGCTTCCGGCTGAAGGACTTCGATCCCGCCGACCGAGGCGGGCTCACCGACGAGCACAAGGCCGACTCGAAGGAGTTGTTGCGCGAGGCGGTCGAGCTGCTCGCCGAGGAGCAGAACATGCTCTACGCCCAGGATCGCTGGTCGCTTCTCCTCGTCTTTCAGGCGATGGACGCGGCGGGCAAGGACGGCGTCATCAAGCATGTGATGTCGGGGATCAATCCGCAGGGTTGCCAGGTGCATTCCTTCAAGGCACCGTCGGCCGAGGAGCTGGATCACGATTTTCTCTGGCGTTCCGCGTGTCGCTTGCCGGAGCGCGGAAGGATCGGCATCTTCAACCGTTCCTATTACGAGGAAGTCCTCGTGGTGCGCGTCCATCCCGAGCTGCTTGCGCGACAGCGGCTGCCCGAGCGGCTCGTCGGCGACGACATCTGGGCGAAGCGGCACAAGGACATCCGCCGCTTCGAGCGCTACCTCGGCCGCAACGGCACGGTCGTCAGGAAGTTCTTTCTCCATGTCTCGCGCGAGGAGCAGAAGCGTCGCTTTCTCGAGCGGCTCGAGAATCCCGAGAAGCACTGGAAGTTCTCGGCCGCCGACATTCGCGAGCGCGGGCACTGGGACGAGTACATGCACGCCTACGAGGACGCGATCAAGGCGACCGCGACGAAGGACGCGCCGTGGTTCGTCGTGCCGGCCGACAACAAGTGGGTCACGCGGCTGGTCGTCGCCTCGGCGGTGATCGACGCGATGTTCTCGCTCGACCTGCACTATCCGACCGTCGGTCCGGAGAAGCGGGCCGAGCTCGAGTCGGCCCGGGCGCAGCTCCTCGCCGAAGACGCGTGAGGCCGGCCAGATCCTGTATCATCCAAGCTCGTCCGTTCGCCACTTTTGCCCAGAGATTCAACCATGGCAGCCACCGCCACCATGTCCTCGTCGTCGCTCGAACACCTGCTCGGGGCCGATGCGCCCGCACTGCTGTCGCATGTCGCGAAGGTCGACCGCAAGCACCTGCACCTGCCCGGGCCCGATTTCGTCGATCGGATCTTCGCTCCGACCGATCGCAGCCCGCAGGTCCTGCGGAATCTCCAGTGGATGTTCAACACCGGCCGCCTCGCCGGGACGGGCTACCTCTCGATTCTCCCGGTGGACCAGGGCATCGAGCACAGCGCGGGGGCGAGCTTCGCGAAGAACCCGGCGTATTTCGACGGCGAGAACATCGTGAAGCTGGCGATCGAGGGCGGATGCAACGCCGTCGCGACGACCTTCGGCGTGTTGGGTTCGGTGAGCCGGAAGTACGCCCACCGCATCCCGTTCATGGTGAAGATCAACCACAACGAGCTCCTCACCTATCCGAATCAGGCGAAGCAGATCATGTTCGGCACGGTGCGCGAGGCGTGGAACCTCGGCGCCGCCGCGGTCGGAGCGACGATCTACTTCGGCAGCGACGACGCGAGCCGCGAGATCGTCGAGGTCGCCGAGGCCTTCCAGGAGGCCCATGAGCTCGGCATGGCGACCGTCCTCTGGTGCTACATCCGCAACAGCGCGTTCAAGAAGGACGGCAAGGACTATCACGTGAGCGCCGACCTCACCGGGCAGGCGAACCATCTCGGCGTGACGATCCAGGCCGACATCATCAAGCAGAAGCTGCCGGAGCTGAACGGCGGCTACACCGCCCTGAACAGCGGGAACTCGAGCTACGGCAAGCTCGACAAGCGGATGTACTCCGACCTGTCGACCGATCACCCGATCGACCTCTGTCGCTATCAGGTCCTCAACTGCTACTGCGGCCGCGCCGGTCTCATCAACAGCGGCGGGGCGAGCGGCGAGAACGACTTCGCGGAGGCCGCGAAGACGGCCGTCATCAACAAGCGCGCGGGCGGCATGGGCCTCATCTCGGGCCGCAAGGCGTTCCAGCGTCCGATGGCCGAGGGCGTGAAGCTCCTCAACACGATCCAGGATGTCTACCTCGATCCGCGGGTGACGATCGCGTAAGCCGGGGGGAAGGTGTCTGTCTTCAGCCCGGCTACCTCGTACCGGTCGGAGCCTGGTGGCCGTTCGGTCTGAGGTCTATTCCTGACGCTAGATCCGAGGAAGGCGAGTCCGAATGCTTTCGTCCCTCAGTCTCTCCAACTTCAAGGCCTGGCGGCGCATTGACCGGATGCGCCTCGCGCCCATCACTGCCCTCTTCGGGACGAATTCCTCTGGAAAGTCGAGCATCCTTCAGTATCTTCTGCTGTTGAAGCAGACAGCAGACAGTTCGGACCGAGGTGTGGTGCTGCACTTGGGTGACGACAAGACGCCCGTCAACTTGGGGACCGTGTCTGACGTTGCTCACGCGCACACGACGGATACCGAGTTCGAAGTTGCGGTCGAATGGACGACAGAGAAGCCTATCGACATCAAGGACCCAGACACACAGAACAAGACGTTGTGCAAGTCCGATTCGCTCGCCTTCATGTCTCGAATCGTCGCCAATGGCGGCGGAAGACTGAACGTGCCGGAGCTGGCCTACAGGCTTGGTGGGTCAACCTTCAGCCTCACGAAACCCGACGCCAAGGATGGCTATGAACTCGCCACCGACCTCAAGAACTTCAAGTTCACGCGCGCAACCGGCCGTCGTTGGCCGATTCCAGGGCCCGTGAAGTTCTATGGTTTTGCCGACGAGGTTCGCACCTATCACCAGAACGCCGGATTCCTTTCGGAGCTCGAATTGGCCTTCGAGAGGATGCTGCGAGGCATCTACTACCTGGGTCCGCTGCGGGAAAAGCCGAAGCGCGAGTACACATGGGCGGGCGGAGATCCGGCTGACATGGGGCCACGCGGCGAATACGCCGTGGCGGCGATCCTCGCGGCTCGTGAGCGTGATGAGAAGATCTCGCGGGGTCCAGGAAAGCGTAAGTTCTCGCTTGAGCAGTACGTTGGGTACTGGCTCAAGGAGCTCAAGCTCATCGACGAGTTCCGAGTTGAGGAGATCAAGCCAGGCACCAACCTCTATCGAGTGTGGGTTCGGCGATCACCGGGGTCGGCCGAGGTCCTCATCACCGACGTCGGGTTTGGTGTCTCGCAGGTTCTGCCGGTGCTCGTCCTCTGCTATTACGCGCCCCAAGGGTCAACCATTCTCTTCGAGCAGCCCGAGATTCACCTCCATCCGAGCGTTCAGCGGGGGCTCGCCGATGTGTTCATCGACGCCATCAGCGTTAGAAGCGTGCAGATCATCGTCGAGAGCCACAGCGAAGACTTCCTGCGTCGCCTCCAGCGTCGCGTTGCGGAGGGGACTGACATCAGTGAGAAGGACGCCGCCATCTACTTCTGTGATATCGAGAAAGGTGAAGCGAGATTGACGACGCTGGAGCTCGACACCTACGGCAACTTCCTTGCGTGGCCGAGGGATTTCTTCGGCGATCCCATGGGCGATATCGTTGCGACTCAAGAGGCGGTGATGCGACGCAAGGGCATTGTGGGGGATTGAATGGGCGCCGTCGTTGACACGAATGTGGCCGTGGTCGCCTCGGGTCTCGCTGCCCATGCGGACATTCGCTGCGTCACTGCGTGCATGCAGCGCCTCTATGCAATCCAGCAGCACGGCGGGCTTCTCCTCGACGATCGGGGCGAGATTCTCCTCGAGTACACGAAGAAGCTCGGATACAGCGGACAGCCGGGCGCGGGTCACGCCTTCGTGAAATGGGCGTTCGACAATCAGGCGAACGCTCAGCAGGTTCGGCGGGTCTCGATTGCGCCTCGGGGGATGGTTGGCTGGCGCCGCTTTGACGAGTTTCCCGATGTGCCAGCGCTTCGCGGATTCGATCCAAGCGATCAGAAGTTTGTCGCGGTAGCGATCGCGAGCGGAGAGGGACCGGCCATCTTGAACGCGGTGGACTCGGATTGGTGGCATCACCGCGCAGCCCTGGAAGCAGCCGGTGTGTCGCTTGAGTTTCTCTGTTTGCAGCACGCTCCCGAGCGGTGAGCGGGGCCGAGACACGACGCGTCGCTCATCTCACCGTCGGTCGGCATCGTCGCGGGTCTCGGCGCGGGCCTTCAGGATCGCGTCGAGTTCGGCGACGAGCTCGCGCGCGCGGCGGTCGCTCGTGTCCGGCGCGAGGGCGCGGTGCTCCTCGATGTCCTGCACCTTCTGATAGTTGTTGATCACCGCACCGACGATCAGGTTGACGAGCAGGAAAGTCGCCACCACGATCCAGGAGACCTGGTACGCGGTGAACGCGCCGACGGGCACGCCGGCCTCGACGAGGGTGTAGCGCATGTTCGCCCAGTCGTCGCCGGTGAGGATCCGGAAGAGGGTGAAGCAGGTCTCGTGGATCGTCGCGAAGTTCGCCTGCAGCGGGTGGCCGTCGGTCCCGAAGAGCTTCACGCCGATGACGGCGTAGACATAGAAGAGAACCGCCGCCAGGATCGTCACATACTTCATGCTCGCGACCGACCGGAGGAGCACGGTGACGATGAGCCGCAACTCCGGGATGGTCTTGACGAGCCGCAGGACGCGGAAGACCCGCAGGATCCGCAGCACGGGACCGATGCCGTTCGACGCGGGCAGGAGCGCCGCGACGATGATCACGATGTCGAAGATGTTCCAGCCGTCCCGAAAGAACGCCGCGGTCGAGTCGCGGGCGATGAAGCGGAGGACGAGCTCGGCGACGAAGATCGCGACGCAGGCCGCCTCGACCGCAGCAAGCATCCGGAGGGTGCCGGCGTCGGTCACATAGGTGCCGGCCCCGATGATCGCCGCGTTCAGCAGAATCACGGCGATCACAAGGTTGTTGAAGGTCGCCGACGCGACGAGAGCATGCACGCGCCCGCGCGGGGCGGTCGAGCCGTCAGGGAGCATCGGGATGGACTCCTGAAAGGGTGATGTCGCGGGATCGCGGCGCGGTCAGGCCTTCGCCTTCGCGGGCACCGCGATGCTGAGGACCGTGGCGAGCGCGAGGGTGCCGAGGACGACGAGGAGCGAGACCGTGGTGTCGATCTTGATCGGATTGCCCTTGGTCATGCCGATCACATCGAGGTAGGGGGGCACGCTCAGGAGGAGGAGCTTCACGCCGACGAACGCCAGGATCAGGATGAGCGCCGGCTTCAGGAAGCGGAACTTCTGGATGAGCGCGGCGAGGCAGAAGTAGAGCGCCCGCAGCCCGAGGATCGCGAAGATGTTGCTGGTGAAGACGATGAATGGGTCGGGGGTGATCGCGAAGATCGCCGGGATCGAGTCGACCGCGAAGACGAGGTCGGTGATCTCGACCAGGATGAGCGTCAGGAAGAGGGGCGTGATCGCCCAGGTCGCGCTCAGCGATCCGGCCGGCGGCGGATCCATGACTTCCTTGCCGTTCGCGCCGATGCTGTAGGTCGGCTTCAGCGTGCGCTTCGTGAAGAACCGCTGGCCGTCGTAGAAGTCGGTCACCCGGAAGAACTTCCGGCAGAGCCGCACCGCGACATTCTGCGAGACATCGTCGCTGCCCTTGATGAGCATCATCTTCAGGGCGGTCAGGATGAGGAAGCCGCCGAAGATGATCAGGATCCACTGATACTTCATGATCAGCCCGGCGCCGAGGAAGATCATCGCGCCGCGCATGATGAGCGCGCCGATGATGCCCCAGAAGAGCACGCGGTGCTGGTACTTCGCGGGCACGGCGAAGAAGGAGAAGATGAGGGCGATGACGAAGATGTTGTCCATCGCCAGCGACTTCTCGACGACATAGCCGACGAGATACTGCTTCGCCGCCTCGAGACCGACGACCTCGCCCATGACGATGAGCGGCGCGCCGGCCTTCACCGCCTCCGCCGTGCTGTACATCGCGGTGTTGAGGCCGAGCCCGAGCCAGTGGTTCTCGTAGGCCAGGTAGACGAAGCCGCTGAAGGCGATGCCGCAGGTCAGCCAGATGACCGACCAGGTCGCGGCTTCCTTCATGGAGACCTCGTGGGCCTCGCGGTGGAAGACGCCCAGGTCGAGGGCGAGGAACAGGAGGACGAGACCGATGAAGCCCGCGTACGCCCAGATCTTCATGTCCGCGGGGTTCGCCGCCGTGGCGGCAGCGAGAGTCAACAGGTCATACATCGGAGGATCACATCCTGAACGCGCGTCGTGCCGCGCGTGGAGAGGTCCACGGCGGATCGCGCCGCAGCATGTTGGTCTCGCCAGGGGCGTGAGCTCGGCTCGGAAGCCGGATCCCACGCCACAGACGGGCCGGGGCGGAGCGTTGCGCTGCCACCCGTGTTGACGACCCGTCCCACCCGCATCGGCAGACGGCTACTCCCCAACAGGAAGAGAAGGGCGGGACAATACCACCCGCGCCGACCCCGGACAAGGAGCATGAAGATTGCTTGATCCTGGGGTGCGCGGTGGGGCGCGCGGTGGGGTGCGCGGTGGGGCGCGCGGTCGTGGGCGCAGTGGTGGGAGTAGCAGGGGGGCCGCCACTGGCTGGTAGCCTGCCCGCGGGAGGCCAGATCGCGATGGAAGGGGCATGTCCAGCGGGGCCGAAGCAGCCGTCTGCGAGCCGGCGGGTTCGCTCGCGCGAGGCCTCGGTCGCTCCGATCGTCCGCCTCCTCCAGCTCCTTGGGCTCTGCCTGCTGGCGTTCCCCTGCGGCGCCTGCTCGGATGATCGATCGCCGGGCGGGGATGAGGGGGGCCGCGAGGCACTTGTCCTCTTCAGCGCCGTGAGCGCAGCCGACGCGCTCGCGGCGGTCGCCGAGCGATTCACCGCCGAGGGAGGTCCGCCGGTCCGAATCCACGCTGCGGCGACATCGACGCTCGCCGCGCAGCTTCGCGCTGGGGCTCGCGCCGACCTCTTCGTCTCCGCCGATCGCGCTTGGATGGATGACCTTGCCGCGAACGGACTCCTCCAGCCGGGCACACGACGCGACCTGCTCGCGAATGAGCTCGTGATCGTCGGCGGGCTCTCTTCCGCGGCCTTCGTCGCTGAACCTGGCGTCCTGCCTCCCGTCCTCAGCGCCGCCCGTCGCGTCGCCCTCGCCGATCCCGAACTCGTCCCGGCGGGGCGCGCAGCGCGGGCATCGCTTGAGTGGCTCGGCTGGTGGGAGGCGCTTGACGCGAAGCGCCTCACCGCTCCCGATGTGCGGGCCGCGCTCCGGCTCGTCGAGATGGGCGAGGCTGACATCGGCGTCGTCTATGCGACCGATGCCCGCCATGCGAACGGCGTTCGGACGCTCGCGACGCTCCCCGCAGCGAGCCATCCCCCGATCGTCTATCCGGTGGCCATGCTGCGCGACGCGCGCCCCGGGGCCGATGCCTTCATCGAGTACCTTGCCCGGGACGAGGCGCGGCGCCTGCTCGAGGCCGCGGGCTTTCGCGTCCTTCCTCCGCCGTGATCCTTCGACCCGATGAACTTGACGCCCTTCGGCTCTCCATCGAGGTTGCGTTCGTCGCGACCCTGCTGTCGCTGGTGCCGGGGCTGGCGCTCGCGTGGTGCCTGGCGCGGCTGCGCTTTCCGGGCAAGGCCCTCCTCGATGTCCTCATCCATCTGCCGTTGGTGTTGCCGCCGGTCGTCATCGGCTACCTCCTCCTCCGCGGGCTCGGGCGGACCTCGACGCTCGGGGGCTGGATCCATGACCGACTCGGCGTCGATCTCGCCTTCACGCCAACGGCGGCGATGATCGCCGCTGCAATCATGGGTTTCCCGCTCATGGTGCGCTCGGCGCGGACGGCCTTCGAGTTCGTGGATCCTCGCCTGGAGGCCGCAGCCCGCACCCTTGGCGCGGGGCGCCTGCGGGTGCTCGTCACGATCACGCTGCCTCTGGCGTGGCCCGGGATTCTCGCGGGCATGACGCTCGCGTGGGCGCGCAGTCTCGGCGAGTTCGGAGCGACGATCACCTTCGCCGGCAACATCGAGGGCCAGACGCGCACGCTCGCGTCGGCGATCTACACGGCGTCGCAGCGCCCCGGAGGCGAGGCCTCCGCCAACCGCCTGCTGCTGCTCTCGATCGCTGTCGCCCTGCTCGCACTGCTTCTCTCCGAATGGTTCCATCGGCGCGCCCTCCGTCAGCGCGGGCTTGGCGAGGCGCGCGATCCGGTCCGCGCCGGTGCGGGGGGCCCGTGAGTGCCTCGCTCGACATCGACCTCCTCGCCGAGCGGGGACGCTGCAGGCTCGAGGTGACCGCCGTAAGCGATCGCCCGATCTTGGCGGTCATCGGCCCATCCGGCGCCGGGAAGTCGACGCTCCTCGATCTGCTCGCCGGACTGCACCCGGCGATCCGCGGACGGATCCGGCTCGGCGGCGTCACGCTCTTCGACAGCGCCGCTGGCATCGATGTGCCCGCGCAGCGGCGCGGCATGGGGGTCGTCTTCCAGGATCAGCGGCTTTTCCCGCATCGTCGCGTGCGGGACAACCTGCGGTTCGGGGCCCGTCGGGCAGGGACTCCGCTCCTGTCGGAGGATGAGGTCATCGAGTGCCTGCGGCTTGGGCCGCTCCTCGAGGAACGCCCGGCGGCGCTCTCCGGCGGTGAGCGTCAGCGCGTCGCGATTGCCCGTGCGCTGCTGAGTCGGCCACAGGCACTGCTGCTCGATGAGCCCTTCTCCTCGCTCGATCCGACGCTGCGGCGTGCGGCGATCGCGCTCGTGCGACGGGCGATCCGAGCGAGCGACCTGCCGACGCTCGTGGTCACCCATCACATGGATGAGGCGCTCCTCCTCAGCGATGACCTCCTCCTCCTGAGCGCCGGTCGCTCGATTGCCTGCGGCGAACATCGCGCGCTCGCCCACCACGCCGCGTTCCTCGGCGGAGGTGATGTCGGCGGCTTCTCCAACCGCATCGACGGCACGCTCGACGAGGATGAGGAGGGAGCGTTCCTGCGGCTCGCTGGCGGCGGTCAGGACCTTCGGCTCGCCGCGTCCGATGCGGAGACCGTCGGGCGGTCACGCGACGAGCGTGCCCTGCGAAGCGTGTGTGTCTCGGCGCAGCACATCGCCCTCGCGCGTGAGTCACCCGCTGCGACGAGCGGGCGAGGGAGTGAAACCGATCGGATGAGCGCGATGACCCTCTCGATTCGCAATCGGCTTCCGGCGCGGGTCGAGCGCGTGTCGCTGCATCAGGTCGGGCAGGGGGTCGGAGGAGGCTCCGCCGCGATCGTCGAGGTCCGCCTCCTCCGCGCGCCCTGCACGCTGATCTGCGAGGTGAGCGAACGCTCGGTGCGGGAACTCGGCTTGGCGCCTGGCGTCGAGGTCCTCGCGCTCATCAAGAGCCAAAGCCTGCGCCTCATGTGAGAGCCGTCCGAGAACACGCTGTCGGGTGCCGCTCGGGGGCCGCTTGTGGGCCGAGAAGCGGCGGACCGCTCCGGAATGTGACCGCGAACGACGCTGGCCGCTTCGTTTGTCGGGGATTCTGGTGTACCTTCCCGCCGACCGGTCTCGGGGCATGATCCCCGAGGGCGGTCCTCCAGTCACAGCCCGTGCAGCGAGAGAGGAACTCCTTGACGACGATCGAGGGCTTGTCGGCCTTCGCGTCGCCCAAGGCGATCGTCCCTCCCTCGCCGGTCTGGTGACCACACCGCGCCACAGTCGCAACCGCTCCGCAACCGGATACCCACCGTGAAGACCTCGACCGTCATCCTCGCCTCGCTCGTCACCACGCTCGTCGCCGCCGCCGGCTCGGCCCAGGCTGCGAACATGAACCTGACCTTCAACGGACTTGGGCCGTCGAAGAACCTCAAGATCAACTACAACGCCTCGCGCCAGTTCAACCAGAACGCGAGCGGCGGCTTCCAGACCTACGCCGCCGGTCGGATGAAGTGGACGAAGGCCAACAGCAACGGCGCCAGCGTGCACACCTTCTGCACGCAGATCGCGGAGACGATCTCCTCCGGTCAGACGGTGAACTTCGGCGTGACGAGCGTCGAGAATGTCCCGGATCCGGTGCCCGGCCCGATGGGTTCGATCCGCGCTCAGCTCGTTCGCGACCTCTACGCCCGCCACTACTCGACGGTGAAGAGCTCGACGAGCTCGAACCTGAACGCGGCGTTCCAGCTCGCGATCTGGGAGATCACCCACGAGAACCTGACGGCCTCGAACGCTCAGGACGCCCTCGCTCAGCTCAATGTCGGCACCGGCGCCCTCGCGGTGAACATGAACAACGGCACGACCGCGACGGTCGCCTCGCTCGCCATGCAGCTCATCGGTTCGCTCGGCGTGAATGGCTTCACCGGCTTCGGCAACCTGCTCGGCCTCACCGATCCGCTCGCTCAGGATCAGCTCGTCGTCGTGCCGATCCCGATGACCCTCGGCCTCGCCGCCGTCGGCCTCGCCGGCGTCGTCGCGATCCGCCGTCGCCGCGGCTGAGTTCGGCCGCACGACACCGCTTTTCCATACCGTCCACGCAACGAACAACCCCGGGCCGCTTGGCCCGGGGTTGTTCGTTGTTCAGGATGCCCGATCGCCTGCGTCAGCGGCCGGCGAAGGAGCCGGTGAGGACCTGGAATCGGTTCCAGTTCAGCACCGGGATGCGGGCCTCGATCGCGTCGCGAAGGAGGTTGTCGTAGGTCTCGCGGGCGGTGCGAGCCTCGATCGCCGCCTGAAGCTGGGCCTCGGCGGGGTTGTCCGGAAGCGGGGCCGGCATCGGGGGCTGCACGCCGAGGACGAGGAAGTCGAGATCGCCGACGAGGTTGTCGCCGTCGACGAGTTCGCCGCCCCATTCCTTGATGCGGCTGCGGAGGTACTCAGCCTCGGTGTCCGAGGGGCGACCGTCGCCATCGACATCGAACTTGCCGTGGACGAGGAACTTGAAGCGGTAGTCGGGATTGAAGACCGCGTTGGCGATGACATCGTCCTTGACCACCGGGCGACCGGTGGACTGGCGGATGATCTTGCAGGTCGAGGTGGACTCCGCGACGCGAAGCACCTGCACCGAGGCCTTGCCGCGGCCGGTCTTCTCGCTGGCGGCGATCGCGTTGGCGTCGTCGAAGATCTCGAAGGTCATGCCCGGCACGACGCGATCGGCGGCACCAATGTTGATGAAGACCTGATCGCCCGAGCCCTCGATCGCGATGACGCGACCATCGACGAGCTCGGCGGGGTTCGCCGGCTTGAGTTCGATCGCCTCGAGCTTCTTCATGAGGACATCGTTGCGGCTCTGGATGACCGCCGTGCTCGCCCGGAGGCTGTCGATCTCGCCCTGGAGCTCATCGACGCGGGCCTGGTGGGACTGCTTGAGGGCGTCCATGTCCGACTGCATCGAGGTGCGGGCCTCTTCGAGCTTGGCGATGAGGTCCTTCGCGGCGGTGTCGTAGCCGGCGAACTCGGTTCGCATCGCCTCGGCGAGCTTCTGGCCGTTGGCCTTTTCGGCCTCGAGCGAGTCCTTGAGGTCGCTGAGCTGCTTGTTCAGCTCGCCGATCCGGCCGGTGAGGCTCTTGACCTCGTCGTCCTTCGAGCGGAACTGGCGGCGCAGGTCGGAAAGGGCGGCCTTGGCCGTCTCGCCGTCCTTCAGGCCGAGCTCGAGCTGGAGGGCCTTCGCGTCGGCGCTGGGGGCGCCGCCGATGACCTGGGCGAGCTGCAGCCGCTGGTTCATCATGTAGCCGTAGAGGCTCTCACGCTCGGTCGCGGCCGCGGCCTTCGCGGCCTTGAGGGTCTCGTCCTGCTGCTGCGCGGCGGTGACGAAGGACTTCAGCGTCGCGTCCGCCTCGTTGAGCTTCTGGGTCTCGGTGTTCTTTCCGGCGTAGAAGACGATCGTCATCACGAGGAAGCACACCGTCATGATCACGAACACGACCAGAGCCACGAGCACTCCGGTACCGCCTCCAGAACGAATGGCCATTTCGAAAGCTCCTGCGGGGACGACAATTGCGCCGATTGCGTGCGTCGGAGAGACCGGCGGCGACGCGCCGGCAACTGCGACCGAGAACGGGGAGTGTCCCGGTTTGGCGCTGGACGGTCAAGGTGGGGAGAGCGAAGAAAACCGAACCTCGGTACCCGCACGGAAGGCTGCATCGGAGACGGCCTGAGCCGAGGGGCCGCGTTGGCTCGCCCCTCGGCTCAGGCATTTCCCCTCCATCCCATCGATCGCTCCGCGCGTCAGTCGAGGCACTTCAGGTTGAACTTGATCTGGTACTGACCGACGGCGCCGTTGTAGCCGGCGAGCCGGACCCAATAGGTGCCTGAGGAGAGCGTCGGGTCGAGGCTCACGAAGGAGCGACGGTTGAAGCCCCCGATCTGGCAGCCGGCGATCGGTGAGTCGTCGTTGCACGCGACTTCGGTGAGGTTGCCGCACCCGCCGCTGAACACCGTCAGCGTGGTGTCGAAATCGGTCCCGGCGAGGCAGGTCGAGATGGTGAGCGAGACCGGCTGGGCCCCACCCACCGTGCAGGTGTAGTCGAGCTTGAACCAGAGGTCCTTCGAGTCGTTCGGACCGCCGCAGGAGTTCGGATCGCTGTCCACCGAACTCGTCGCCTGCAGCGTGTCGCCGGAGAGGAGGACCGTCGCGCCGTCCGGCTCGCCGTTGTCGACGAGCTGCACGGGAATCGCATCAGTGCAGAGGTCGCCGCGCTGGAAGAAGTCGATGGCAAGATCGCCGACGCCCTCGCCGGCGAGATAGCCGCCGACCCGCAGCGTGTAGGTCGTGCCCGCCTCGACCGGAACGAGGACCAGCGAGCTCAACGGTTCGCCGCAGCCGACGAACATGTCGTCGTTGCAGGCCAGCAGCGAGGCGGTGAAGAGCGAGTCGCTCGGGCAGGTCACGCCGAAGAGTCCGGGCTGGTAGACCGCGAGTCGGGTGTCGAACTCCGCCGGACAGGTGTGGGCCTGCATGAGACCGTCGGTCGGGGCGACGATCTTGAAGTAGACATCGTTGAAGATCTGGGCGGTGCCGCTCGCGTTGCAGGCCTCGTTGGGAGGCCCGTCGGTGTTCGCGTTCGCGGTGCAGAAGGGGACATCCTGACTCCAGACGCTCGGCAGGAGCTGCGAGGCCTGGCAGGTGTCGTTCGCCGGCGCGGGACAGGGGCCCCACTGTCCGAGCAGGATGCCGAGGTCCGACGCCTCGACCCAACCGTTGCCGGAGAGGTCGATCGCCGGATGGTTGCCGCTCCAGAAGCCGAGCAGGATGGCGAGATCCGCCGCGTCGACGCTTCCCGAGCCGTCGTAGTCGGCGGAGCAGCCGCATGGGGATTCGGCCATGGCGCTCGAGAGGCCAAGGAAGCCGGCGGCTGAGGCCGCGAGAACGCTGGCGGCGCGAAGGCCGCGAGCACGGTGGTGCGCGTGTGCGTGCATATGGATGATCTCTCGTCGGGTTGGGGCCACGCGTGCGTGAGGCGGCCCACCGAAGCGGAAGCGCACGCGCCGTCCGGAGCACCCGATTCCGAGCGCGGCTACCTGCCCAGCGAGGCGATCGCGTTGACCATGCGCTCGGCGAGGGCCGGCGGCGCGGCGAGCAGACCGCGGTTCCGGGCGAGGGTCGCGCCGGCGGCGAAATCAAGCGGCTTGCCATCGAGATCCGAGACGCGGCAGCCCGCTTCCTCGGCGATCAGGACGCCCGCGGCGTGATCCCAGACGCATTCCTTCCGCTCGGGCTTCCCCGGCGTGAGACGCGGCACGCGGAGATAGGCGTTGCCACGACCGTGGCTCAGGAGGACATACTTCGACGCGCTGTCGAGTCGGTAGGGCTCGGCCAGCGGACCGCAGCGACCGGCGGCTTCGGTCGCCGTGTCGCCGTCGCCGTGGGCGCTCTCGACCGACAGGAGAAGCGACACCGGATCGCCGGCGACCCACGCCGGAGCGCGGAGCGGCGCGGCGTCCTCGGGCTCCTCGGTGATGCCGAACCATCGCGCCCCAGCGCCGCGCACCGCACAGGCGATGAGTCCCGTCGCTGCGGGCGTCGCCGGATCGTCGAGGTCCAGCGCCAACCGCGGACAGGCCATCGCCCCGAGCAGGGGACGCCCGGCGTCGATGTACGCCAAGGCGATCGCGTATTGGCCGCCGCGGAGAAATCCCTTCGTGCCGTCCACCGGATCGAGCGTCCAACACGCGCCGCGCGCCGGATCGGCGCGGTCGCGCGCGAGCAGGGCGAGGATGCGATCGCGATCGAGCTCCGGGACCGCGACCTGGGCGGCGCGGACGACGGCCGCGAGGAGCGCGGCCTGCGCGGGATCGCGCAGGAGATCATCGGACTCCTCGCCGAGGAGCGCGACCGGTCCGATGACCGCCTCGAGCTGGTGGAGGACGACCGCCTGGCTCGCGAAGTCCGCGATCGTCACCGGGCTCGCGTCGTCCTTCGAGACGGACGCAAGCGAGCCGGCCCGCGCCCGCTCGACGGCGACGGCCTCGGTGGCGAGCGACGCGGCCCGAACGGCGTCGATGGCGGCAGCGAGGAAGGCGGCCTGGGTGATCGGGTCGAGCGATGAGGTCACGGATCGGTCCTTCTGGTATCGGGCTGGTATCGGGCTGGTGTCGGGGGCGGCGAGGTGCCCCGGTCACTCATGACAGGATGATCATGTCCCGTCCGAGCCCGCGGTCGCGACAGACGCGATCGATCTCGTCGAGGAAGGGCTCGCCGTAATCCTTCAGCTTGCGGGTGCCGATGCCGCGCACCGAGGCCATCGCACCGAGCGACGAGGGTCGGCGACGGGCGAGTTCGCGGAGCGTCTCGTCGGCGAAGACGACGTAGGGCGGCTTGCCGAGCCGATTCGCGATGTCGCGGCGAAGGACACGCAGGGCTTCGAAGAGCTCGCGGTCCACGCCGCGCCAGCCGGCCTCGTCGGCGACCGAGCGCGTCGCCTTCGCCTTCAGCCGGGGACGCAGGAGTTCCACGGTGCATTCGCCGCGGAGAAGCGGCATCGAGTTCGGCGAGAGCGTCACGACGGGACGCTCGCCGCCGCTGCTCGCGAGGTAGCCCTGATCGATGAGCTGGTAGACGAGGTTCTGGATCGCCGCGACCGGACGATCGCGGAGGAGCCCGTAGACCGACAGCCGTTCGTGCCCCCACTTGCGGATCATCTCGGAGTCGGCGCCGTGCAGGACATCGGCGACATGCTTCGCCCCGAAGCGCTGCTCGACCCTGGCGACCGCCGAGAGGATCTGGCGAGCGATCAGCGTCGCGTCCGGGAGCGTCTCGATCTCGCCCAGACAGCAGTCGCAGGCGCCGCAGCCGGCGTCACGACCCTCGGTCTGCGCGGCGATCTCTCCGGGCGGCGCGTACGCCTGCCCGAAGTAGCGCACCAGCGCTGCATGTCGGCAGGTGACGCCGCCGGCGAGCCGCTGCATGTCCCGCAGGAGCCCGCGCTGCGCCTCGAAGGCGATCTCGAGCGCGTCGCGATCGCCCTCGGCCTCGTCGAGCGAGCGGCGCATGAGCTGTTCCCAGCGGATCGCATCGGCGGGGGAGTGGAGGAGAACACACTCGGCCTCGAGCCCGTCGCGCCCGGCCCGGCCCGTCTCCTGCTGGTAATGCTCGATCGACTTCGGCATCGTCGCGTGGATCACGCAGCGCACATCGCCGCGATCGATCCCCATGCCGAAGGCCACGGTCGCGACGACGACATCGAGCCGCTCCTCGGCGAAGGCCTCTTGGGTGCGGTGCCGCTCGTCGGTCGAGAGGCCCGCGTGATAGTGACCCGCCTTGATGCCCGCGGCCTTCAGCGATGCGGCCATCTCCTCGGTCTCGCGACGCGAGAGGCAGTAGACGATCGCCGCCTCGCCGTGATGCCGACGGAGGATCTCGATCGTCTGCTCGGTCGCCCGCACCCGCGGCACGATGCGGTAGGTCAGGTTCGGGCGGTCGAAGTTCCCGACGAGCTCGACCGGATCGGCGAGGGCGAGCTGCAAGCGGATGTCCTCGCGGACCCGCGGCGTTGCGGTGGCCGTGAAGGCATGGATCGAGGCCTCGGGGAAGCGCTCGCGGAGCCGCGCGAGCTGGCGATACTCGGGGCGGAAATCATGGCCCCACTGGCTGATGCAGTGGGCTTCGTCGACCGCGAAGCTCGAGACGCCGTAGCGGCGAAGCCCGGCGACGAAGGCGTCGTGGGCGAGTCGCTCGGGCGAGACGAAGAGCAGCCGATAGCGCCTGTCCTCGAGGCCGCGGCGCACGGCGGCGCGTTCGTCGTCGCTCATGCCGCTGTGCATCGCGGCGGCGGGATAGCCGTTGGCGACGAGGCCATCGACCTGATCCTTCATCAGGGCGATGAGCGGACTCACCACGACATCGAGCCGACCGGTCACGAGCGGCGGCATCTGGTAGCACATGCTCTTGCCGCCGCCGGTCGGGAGGACCACCAGCGAGTCGCGGCGGGCGACGCCGGCGGCGATGGCCTCCTCCTGGAGCGGGCGAAGCGCGTCGTACCCGAAATGCTTGCGGAGGAGTTCGAGCACCGCCGCGCGCGTGGTGAGATCGAGCGCCGCGAAGCCCGGCGAGGGACCCGCGCCGGACCCGTGCGGCGCGGCCTGCGCCTCGGTCGACTCCATTCGAACGGCGTTCACGCTGCGGACGATACACGCCCCACAGCCCGCGCCGCGGAAAACAGGCATCTTTCCCGCAATCGACAGGCTGTCGACAGCCGGCGCCGACGCTCGGTGCGTCAGCCGCCGCCGAGGAGTTCGCGTGAGCGAGCCGTCGCGGCGAGTTCCTCAGCGATCGCCGCGACGACCTTCTCCTGCAGGGTCTTCGCCTTGGCCACGGCGTTCGCCTCGACGAGCTCGTTGCAGAGCACCGAGAAGGAGATGCGCCGTCCGTCCGGCGCGGTGACGAAACCGGAGAGGCAGGAGACGCCGCGGATGTAGCCGGTCTTGCACTGGACGACGCAGCCGGTGCGTTCGAGCTCCTTGAAGCGCTTCCGCACCGTGCCGGTCTTGCCGCCGATCGCAAGCGAATCGATGAAGGCCGGCCCGAGGTCCGGGTCGCGGGCGAAGCTGTTGAGCCACGCCGTCATGGCCGCCGCGGTGACGCGATTCTCGCGGGAGAGCCCCGAGCCGTCGTCGGGATTCACGCTGCCGGCGAGCGTCGGATTGCCGAGCCGCTCGGCGACGGCGTGACGAAGCGCAGCGGTGCCGTTCTGCCAGGAGCCGGGCGACTTCGACGCGGCGCGGCCAAGTCGCTTCAGCAGGCTCTCCGCGTAGAGGTTGTCGCTGTCGGTGTTGCAGCGGTAGAGGATCGTGACGAGCGGCGTGCGAACCTCGGGGCCGATCGCGTTGCCCTCGAGGTAGCTCGGGTCCTCCGGCGTCGCCGAACGGAACGCCCGAACGCTGACCCCCGCCGCGCGGAGTCGCTCGGCGAAGAGCCGGGCGAAGAAGTTCGGCGCGTCGTGCAGCGTGACCGAGGCGGGATCGGTCGCCGCGACCTTCACATTGCCGTTGAAGGTGATCGCGTTCTGGTTCGGAGGACGGTTGATCCAGAAGGTGTGGCGGTCCTGCGAGCCGGTGCGGCTCGTCGCGGCGTTCGCGCGGATGAGCCACGGGGCGTTGGGCGAAATACGGTTGACATCGGCGCTCCCGCCCGCTCGCGGCCGCGGCCAGACGAGCAGGAGGTTGTGGTGGAAGTTCAGTCCCCACACCTGGGCGCAGTAGTCTTCCTTGTACTGATCCTTCGGCCAGTTCGGGTGGTATCCGACCGAGTCGAAGATCCTGGCGTCCACGATGAGCTCGTCGATCGAGGTGACCTGCTCGTCCTTGATCGCCTGCACCCACATGCCGACCAGCGTCTCGACATCGAGCCCCTTGCGGACGACTCCCTTGTCGTCGGTGTAGGTCATGTCCGCGAGGAGTTCGGGATCGCCGAAGGCCGGATCGCCGTCGCCGAGCACCACGAGATCCTCGCCCGCCCGAAGCATCCGGGTGCGGAAGAAGAAGTCCTTGCCGAAGGCGTGCACGAACGCCCCGGTGGTGAGCATCTTCATGTTGCTCGCCGGCATCATCGGGCGGTCCGAGTCGATCGCGATGAGCTCGGTGTCGCCCTCCACCTGCCGGATGCTGATCGAGACCTTCGCCTTGCGAAGATCGATCGAGCGGAGGGCCCGCTGAACATCGGCGGCGAGGTCAGCGGCGGCGATCGCGGCGCAGCCGAAGGCTGCGACGAGGGCGGTCAGGCTCAGGAGGACAGGGCGTCGCATGGCGGGACATTATCGGGTCGGCACGCGTTCCCTCCGCAATGCTCCGAGCGATGCTTTGGACGCGTCGTCGGGCACCGCGCGGGAGACGGGTGCAGCTGGCCCCTCCGCACGGCGTGCGAAGGCCGGCAAGCTGGTTCGGTCGTGCGACCCCTTATCCGCCGCGCCTGAACCAAACCTGAGGTGGAGTTCACGCAACCGCTGGAAGGGGCGTCGTGGTGATGTAGTGTCGAGGTCCCAGCTCCGGCGCAAGCCAAGGAATGATCTGGGTTTGCGTCCGAGTTTCGTTTCAATCCAAGAGCCCACGGAAGGTCCCTTATGCGTCTTCTCTCAGCCACCGTCGCCACCGCCGTCGCCCTGTCGATGGGTGGCATCGCCGCCTCCGCCAACGCCGGTCAGTGGAACCTGACCTATGACGGCTACGGCGCGAGCCTCGTCACCAACATCTCCTACAACGCCTCGGCGTCGTGGGACGCGGCTCCCGCCGGCAGCTTCAGCGCTATCCGCGTCGGCGCCCACCTCTTCAGCACGGGCAGCCTCAGCTACGAGACCTTCTGCGTGCAGATTTTCGAAGGCCTCACGGTCGGCAACGAGATCTGCTTCGACGAGGTCAGCGTCGCCCAGGTGCCGGACGCCTCGCCCGCCCCGGGCCCGATGGGCAACCTCAAGGCCACGCTCGTTCAGGACCTCTACTGGCGGTTCTACGACTACACCACGGATGAGTCCGTCGATGCCGCGACCGCAAACGCCCGGTACGCGGCGTTCCAGATCGCCCTCTACGAAGTGACCCACGAGTCGATCGACGCGAGCGACGCCGCGGGCGCGCTCTCCCAGCTCGGACTTGGGCAGGGGGCGTTCCAGGCTGCTGAGCGGCCGACGACCCCCGGTTCGGCGGACGCGATCAGCCTCGCGGCGCAGATGCTGGCCGCCCTCGGCACCGACGGCTTCCACTTCTTCGGCTCGGGGCTCAAGGGCCTCACCAATCCGACCTTCCAGGACCAGCTCGTCGTGGTCCCGGTGCCGGCGGCGGTCGGACTGGCTGCGGCCGGACTCCTCGGACTCGGGGCGATCCGTCGCCGGATGTCCACGCAGTCCGCGAAGCGGTAATCGTCGGGAGCAAGCTCCTCGGTCCCACCAGCGGGTTCGGGCAGCGGTCAGGGCACCTTCCTCGGAGGGAGGAGGTGCCGGATCCGCCCGAGCCCGCTGTCCGTTTGTGCGGCCGCGGGGGGGCGAGCCACCGCTGTCCATGCAGGGGGCGTGTGGAGTGCGTTTCGACGGTCGAAATCACTCAATCCGCGGATTCGGCGGCAACTTTTCTGGGAGGGACCCCGAACAGAAGGTCCGAGAGGAGAACTCGGGGGAGTCCGTGCCGGGTATCCCGTCGCCCACCAGGCGGTTACGGGGACCCGCCCGCGCAAATCTGAATGCTTTCCTGACCCTCATCAGTAGCATCAGAGCCGGGTTTGCGGTATTCTCCGGGACTCCTCGCGTCTTGCCGTGTGACCCCCGCCCTGCGCGGAGGGTCGTGTAGCAGGAGCGGGATTCCTGTTCTTCGTGTCAACCAGAGAGGTCGAGAAACTATGAAGGCTATCACTTTTGCTACCGTCGCCCTTGTGGCGACCGCTGTGGCCCAGTCGGCGTCCGCCGCGAACTGGTCCATGACTTTCACCGGCTACGGGCTCAACGAGGTTGTTGGCATCCGCTTCAACAACAACGAGAGCTTCAACTCGGCGACCGCGAACAGCGGCTTCGCTGGCCTGAACGCCGGTCAGCTCAACTTCACCGTCTACGGCAAGACCTACTCGAACTACTGCATCCAGGTGTTCGAGGGCGTCGGCCAGATCGGTGACACGAACGTTTGGTGCACCGCTGCCCTCGTCGATGTTCCGGACTTCCCGCCCTTCCCGGGCCCGATGGGTGCCGTCAAGGCGACCCTCGTCCAGGACCTCTACGCTCGCTTCCACGCGACCGTGAAGAACTCGGGCGACTCGATCCAGCACGCGGCCTTCCAGGTCGCTCTCTGGGAGCTCACCCACGAGAAGATCACCGCTGCTGACGCGGCGTCGGCTCTCGCCCAGCTCAGCCTCGTGAACGGCGCCCTCCAGATGGACGGCGTCGCTGACGCTGCGGTCCTCGCCGCTGCGAACAACATGCTCAACCAGCTCGGCGTCGGTGGCTTCCAGTCGATCGGCGACAACCTGATCGGCCTCACCAGCGCGTCCAAGCAGGACCAGCTCGTCGTCGTCCCGATTCCGGCCGCTGCGCTCCTCGCGGGCGTCGGCCTCCTCGGCGTCGGCCTCGTCCGTCGTCGCTTCAGCAAGTAATCGAAGCCCAATGATCGCGTGATCCCTTCGGCCGGCCCAGCGCCGGCCGAAGGCTCACCGCGTGGAGAACCCAAACCATGACTCGCTACACCATCGCCGCCACCCTGCTCGCGACCGGCATCTCGGCCGCCGCGCAGGCCACGACCTGGACGATGACGTTCACCAACGTCACCCCGAACCAGATCGTCGGCGTCAACTACAACGCGGCCCGCTCCGCGAACGACGGTCCGGTCAACAGCTTCTCGAGCGTCTACGCCGGGAAGATGAACTGGAACGGCCCGTACGGCAAGACCTACACCACCTACTGCACCCAGCTCACCGAGCACATCAACTTCAACCAGACCGTCAGCTACACGCAGGCGGCCCTTGAGAATGTGCCGGATCCGAACCCGGGTGCGATGGGTACGCTGAAGGCGACCCTCGTCCAGGATCTCTACCACCGCAACTACGCGACGGTGATCGCGAGCAACAACGCTCAGCTCCACGCTGCGTTCCAGCTCGCGATCTGGGAGATCACCCACGAGAAGATCACGGCTGCGGACGCCACTGGCGCGCTCGCCCAGCTCAACCTCGGCCTCGGCGCGATGCAGATGAACACCGCGGCGAACGCGGGCGTCTTCAACCTCGCGACGGCCATGCTCGGCAACCTCGGTGATGGCGGATTCTTCGCCTTCAACGGGCTGCTCGGCCTGACCCACGCGAGCGCTCAGGATCAGCTCGTCGTCGTTCCGATTCCGGCTGCCGCGCTCCTCGCCGGCGTCGGTCTCCTCGGCGTCGCCGCTCTCCGTCGCCGCATGAAGTGAGCCCTGGGACGGGTCGCGGCGTGTTGAGGGCCTTGAGGCCTTCGGATGCCGCAGCCCGCACCGCGTCCTCTCTCATCGGGACCACACGAAGTACTTCCCGAGACGGGTTCACCCCCGTCTCGGGTTGTTTTTTGCCTATCGGAACCCCTCCGCCCGATGCGGCGGCGTCCCAGAAAACGCCCGGCTTCCGCGTGCCGTGGCAAGGCGTTCCGTCTGGAGGGGCGCGCGGCGGTCGGTTCGCGCAGACCTTGCCCGAACGCGTGGCCCGGCCGTGATCGGCGAAGTAGGTTCGAAGCAGTCGCCGGTCACCGGACCCACCGTCCAGGGATCGACGACTCGCCGCGGTGCAGGACGCTCGCGGTTGGCACGGGAAGGGAATCCGAGAGAACAGCAATGGACCGGAAGAGCTTTGTCATCGTGGGTGCCATGGTCGCCGCCGCTTCGACGATCGCGTCGAGCGCCTCCGCGAACAACTGGTCGCTGACCTTCACGGGGCTTGGACCGGCCAAGGTCGTGAATGTCAACTACAACCACAACCGCTCCTTCAACGCGGGCACCGTCTCGAGCTACTCGAGCTTCTGGGCCGGCGAGATGAAGTGGAAGAACGCCCAGGGCAAGCAGTTCAAGACCTACTGCACCCAGGTGAACGAACACATCTCGAACAACCAGACCGTCACCTACCAGCAGGTCGCGCTTGAGCAGGTGCCGGACTCGCCGCCCGCTCCCGGTCCGATGGGAGCCCTGAAGGCGACGGTGCTACGCGACCTCTACGCCCGCTTCTACCACTCGGTGAAGAGCTCGGGCAGCGACATCCAGAACGCCGCGTTCCAGTGCCTCGTCTGGGAGATCACCCACGAGAACGTGAACGCCCAGAACGCCGCGGGCGTGCTCGGCCAGCTCAACCTCAGTCTCGGCGCGTTCCAGCTCAAGTCCGGCGGCAACGCGACGAATGTCGACGTCTTCTCCGCCGCGAACTCGATGCTCGCCGAGCTCGGCGGCTCGAACAACGACGACTTCCGCTTCTTCTCCAACGGCGACAACATGCGTGGTCTCCGCCACGACACCGCTCAGGACCAGATCCTCGTCGTCCCGATCCCGGCCCCGGTGCTCATGAGCGCTGCCGGTCTCCTTGGCCTCGGACTCTATGTCCGTCGCCGCTCGAAGGCCTGAACGCACGCCGCAGACGGCTGAACGGCGACGCGGCACATCGACCTCCGCTGCGAGCGCTGGTGGCGAGCAGGAGTTCGGAGAGGACAATCGAAACCACCTCGCAGGACGCGGGCGGCGCACAGGCGCCGCCCGCGGTGCGTTTGGGCGGGGGGAAGACTCAACGGAGAGACACCGACGGTCACGGCCTTCAGCACACATCACCCAGAGAACCACAGAGGCACAGAGGGCACAGAGGTAGCACAGAGGAGCCACCAGAAAGAGGGAATTCGTCGCACAAACTCGTAGGCGCAGAGTGGAATTGGCTTGGGGCGGCACTTCTCGCCGTGCCCAGCGCTTGCACTCCTCAAGTCCCTGTGGCACCGGCACGGCTTGGTCAACGCGCGCGACCCGTCTCCTCATTCGCCTTCTCTGTGCATCCTCTGTGCCCTCTGTGCCTCTGTGGTTCTCCGGTCGAATGCGTCGAAAGCCGCGTCAGCGATCGACGATCGTCCGCAGGAACGCTGCGAGATTCGCGGCCAGCACGCCGCGCTCGTAGGCGGCGACATTCGCTCCGCGCACCGAGCGGTTGAAGGCGCCGGCGCTCCACTGGCCGTGGAGCGATGCGATCGCGCTCGCGAGCGCCTCGTCGTCGCAGGGATCGGCCACGAAGCCGCGTCCCGTGGCCTCGATGATCGAGGCCGCATCGCCGGGGGGGAGGGCACCGAGGATCGGGCGGCCGGTCGCGATGTATTCGTAGGCCTTGCCCGGCACGATGCGCGTGCGGTGGCCAGGCGGTAGCCCATGGAGCGGGAGGAAGAGCGCGTCCGCCTCGCGGATCGCCCGAACGCTTTCGCCGTGGGAGAGGTAGCCGGTGAAGGTGACGGCGTCGGCGACGCCGGATTCCTCGACCGCCCGGGCCGTCCACTCGTCCTTCTGCCCGACCACGGTGAGGCGGGCGACGCGGCCGGCCTCCTGTCGCCGTTCGCGGAGCAGCCGAATCGCGTTCAACAGGTGACGGGGCGTGCGTCCGCTCGGGAGAATCGGCTCCGGCGTGTGGCGGAGCATCGCGCCGATCCGCTGGCGCAGGCTGCGGCCCGGATAGAGCGGCTTCGAAAGGAAGCTTCCGGTGAAGACGATCTGCATCGCACCGTCAGCACGGGCCCCGGCGATGACCTCGGGCGTCGGCTCGGGGAAGTCCTCCGCCTCCCATCCGTTCGTCACGACCGCGACGCGCTCCGGTCGGAGCGATCGCTCGAAGGCGAGGAAGAGCGAGCGGCATTCCGGCGTGTTGGCGACGACACCGTCGGCGCGGCGGAGCATCGCCCGCATCGCCTGCGCTTCGCGACGCCAGTGGAACCATGTGCGGTAGGACTGCCAGCCATCGAGGGCCCAGGGATCGCGCAGGTCGTAGACGACCGGAATCCGGTGGCGATCGGCGAGCCGCGCGCCGACTTCCCAGAGCTCGAAGGGTGACATCGTGAGGAGCAGGATGTCCGGCCGCTGCCGGGCGATCTCCTCGTCGGCGAGCCGCTCGACCGCCGCGAGCCACGGGGCGATGCCGCCATCCTGGGGCGGCGTGCGCAGGACCCGTGCGCGGGCCTCGGCACGCCCAAGCAGCGTGGCGTCCTCCGGCTCCCAGTAGGTGCGCTTCGACGGGGGCGTCCGCGTGAGGACGGTGCAGTCGATCCCGAGCGTCGGGAAATGGCGGGCGAAGGAGGCCGGCCGTTGGGTTCCGGCACCGCCATCGGGGGGGAAGTAGTAGGCGAAGAGGAGCACCCGCATCGACTGCGGGATATCGGCTCGATGCCCCCCCGGGGCTGCGGGGTTCCAACCCAAGTTGTGAGGGGAGGCAAGAGGTCCTTCGGACGCAGTATCCACGCGCCCTCCAAACCGACATGCAACATGCTGGAATTGGTCGATCGGCACGCGATGACTGGTACGCTTCGCGGGCTTTGTGCAGTCTGTGCGGGATATGCGGTGTGGGGACCCCATCGAAGTGGGGGAGGTCGGGTGACCGACCGGCAGAACCTGCGCCGTATTGGAAAGTGTGCTCGGTTGGACGCGCCTCGCGTTCACCAGTGCTGCCGTTGGGCGGCGCTGCCAGGCCTGCAAGGAGTTCGAGATGATCCCGCGCCGTCCCACGATGCTTGCCCAGCCCCTTGCTCTTGCGTGTGCGGTCGCTTGCTGCGCTGCATCCGCGTGGTCGCCCGCATGGTCGCCGGCCGCGAACGCCCAGTCCTCGATCAACGCAACGGCACCGATGGTCGCCTCGGGCGCGAAGCCGGTGCTTCGCGACGCGCGGGCGCCGCTTGCGGTGCGCATCGACGAGAACGGCGCCATCGCCAAGGACGCCGTGCAGCGTCTCCTCGCTGCGATGCGCGAGAATCCGAATCGGCTCGTGACGATTTCGCTCGGCTCGATCGACCCGACCGCCGGTGGCCAGGCGGCTCGCCAAGAGGCGCTCGCGAAGCAACTGCTCGCGGTGATGAATCAGGTCAAGAAGGCCCAGCCCGGCGCTGCCCTTGCGATCCGCGGGCTTCCGCTCGAGTCCGTCGGCGGCTCGAAGAGCGCGGCGCGGGCCCTCAACGATCGTTTCGCGAAGGTGATCGGGCGCGCGGATGCGCTGGTCCTCACCGGCGGCGTCATCGGCAAGGGTGCTGGCAAGAGTGCCGGCGGCGCGATGGCCCTCGCGAAGACCTTCCCCGAGGCGATGCGCCTCGCGGGGAGCAAGGCCGTCCTCTTCAAGAACGGCGAAGGCTGGAAGTCGCGCGTCGTTGATGCCGGTGCGTCGGCGCCGGCGGGTTCGTCGGGCGACGCGTCGGGCGCTCCGCAACAGATGGCCTCGAGTGGCGGCATGGGCGGCGATCCGGTTGGCGGTCCCGTCGGTGGCGCCCAGGGCGAGATCATCGGCGAGGTGCTCGGCGGCTGGGGCGGCGCAGGCGGCAGCGGTGACCTGAACGGCGACGGCGTCGTCGATGCGATCGATCTGGCCATCGCCCTCTCCATGTCCGGTCCCTCCGCCGGTGGCGCTCAGAAGCCGCCGGTCGTGATCGCTCCGCCCGCGGAGCTCTCGAGCGCTGCCTCGGTCGGCTCGGTGGATGGTGACGCGCCGACTCCCCCGGAGAATCCCGGCGGCAACGAGGGCGGCGATGCAGGTGGCGATGACGAGAACGCATCCGCCGGTGGCGGCGGCGATCCGCCCGCCGATCCGCCTGCCGATCCGCCGACCAATCCGCCCGCGAACGGCGGCGGCTCGCCGCTCGATCAGCTCTTTCTCGTGAACGGCACCGGCTTCAACGGCGCGACCCCGACGCCGGCGCAGGTCGGCTCGCCGAACGCTCCGGGCTACAACGCCCACGCGATCGCCCGCTGGAGCACCGTTCCCTTCCAGACCTTCAAGGAGCATCTGCGCGTCGGCGTCGTCGCGTTCCACCGCAACGGCATCGAACGCGTCGCCTTCAGCGCGAACGGCGGCCCCTGGCTCGACGCCACGGAGATGACGATCAATCCCTCGACCGGCGTCAGCGAGTACTGGGTCACGCTGCGTGCCCAGGACTTCCCCGACGGTGCGGTCGAGATCCGCGCGATCGCCTACCCGAAGTCCGCGGGCAAGCCGCGTCTTCTCGCCGGCGCCTATCAGTCGAGCGCGAGCGCTCCGCCGCCGCAGAACGGCGAGCACTCGATGTTCGCGTGGTCCAACTTCGGCGGCACGCTCGACCGCGACGGCCGGTATGTCTCCGCGACCGGCAACGACGCCTCGGGCGACGGCAGCGTGAACAACCCCTATCGCACGCTCTCCCGCGCGGCCCAGGCGATCCAGACCCAGTATGGGAGCTGCGACAACGCGACGATCTACTGCCTCCCCGGCGAGTATGACTTCGAGATGAAGTGGGGCTTCACCGCCGCCAAGGCGAACGATCGCTTCATCACCATCACCACCGCACCGGGCGTGCTGCGCGAACAGGTCGTGATCGAGGAAGCGCGGCCGAAGACCGCCCGCATCCGCCTGAACAACGTCACGATCAAGACCAACGACGCGGGCAACTTCTACACCGGCTTCACCGATCTCCGCGCGGTGCTCTGGCTCGAGAACTGCTATGTGACGACGAAGAACGGGCGCTACGGCAGCACCCAGAAGGTCCTCTCGACCTGCACGCCCTATGTGACCGAGAGCGTCTGGCACGACGCTCCGGACGGCCCGACCGATGCGGTGCTCGTGCGCAACTCGACGATCACGAAGCTCTGCAGCGACATGGTCTCGGGCGTCCAGGTGGTGCTCAATGTCACCGGCAGCGACATCGATCCCGCGAACACCGGCGCGCACCCGGACATCTATCAGATCTTCCGTCCGAGCGGCAGCCTCGACAACCATGTGATCTACGGCGTGCGGGCCACCAACTTCCTGGCCCAGGGCATCTTCATCGCGGCCCTGGCCAACGGCGAGAAGATCCGCAACACCGCCTTCGTGAACATCGTGCTCGACGCGAACCAGTCGAACTTCACCTCGCAGATCAACCGCGACAGCGAGCACCTCCTGCTCGTGAACTGCACGGTCGACCAGACCTTCTTCATCCGTACCCCCGGCTTCAGCGATGTCAGCTTCGTCGGCAACATCTTCCGGGCGGTGACCGTGGATCTCGCGAAGTGCACGCCGGCCCAGGTCGGGACGATCGACTGGCGCCACAACCACTTCGTCGATTCGACCTCCTACGGCGTCTACACATTCGGCACAGACATCACAACCGGACCTGCACCGGTCGTGAACTGGGCGATGGGCGACTACACCCCGCTCCCCACCGGCGTCCTGGTGGACCGGCTCCAGCGACTCCACTCGAACTATGATGCGGCTGGCCTGCCCCGCGAGCCGATGACAGCCATCGGCGCGCTCGAGGATCAGTGATCGCGGACCTCCCCGAAGGCGGGGGGGCGCTGATTCCCAGAGCCGAACTCCGGTGACTCGCCGGGATGGCGGACACGACGCATGATTGAGACCCTGCTCGTTGCCGCCATCGCCGTTGGCATCGTGCTGGTGGTCCGCCCCGGGGTCGGCCTTGGGGTCCTCATCGCCGTCACCCTGCTCTGGCCCGAGTATGTCCGCGTGCCGATGGGCGTCGTGCAGATGTCGGCGCCGCGCTTCGTCGCGATGGCCCTGGTCATCCGGCACCTCGGTCGGTGGTCGCAGCTCCGCCTGCATCCGGCCGACTGGCTCGTTCTTGCCGCCTACCTGCTCTCCGTGATTGCGGTCCTCGCCGAGGGGGCCAACACGCGGCTCGTGAACTCGACGATCGGGCGGTTCCTCGATACGGCCCTGATCTACGCCGCCGCACGGCTCTGTCTGGCGACCTACGAGGATGTGAAGGGGCTGAAGTGGCCGCTCGTCCTCACCGCCCTCGGCGTCGGTTCGCTGGCCTGCGTCGAGGCCGTCTCGAAGGGGTTCGTCTTCGAACGCTATTACTTCGGCGTCGGCAACGCCGATGTCTCGATCGGCGAGGGGCGAGGCGGCGTCGGACAGACCCGGTGGGGCATGATGCGTGCCCAGGTCTCGACCGCCCACCCGATCTACTTCGGGGTCGCCTGCACGATCCTGCTCGGCTTCTCGCTGGCGATGCGCCGCTTCCTCTCCACGCCGATGTGGTGGTCGCTCCTGTCGCTTGCGGCCGGCGGCGTCTTCTTCTGCCTCTCGAGCGGTCCGTGGACGGCGGCGTTCCTGCTGGTTGCGCTCCTGCCCTTCGCCAGGTGGACCTGGCTGGTGAAGCCCGCGCTGGGCGCCCTGGTCCTCCTCTGCATCGCCCTCGAGCTCGCGACGGAGCGCCATTTCTATTATCTGATCTGCTACATCGGCCTGAGCGGCGACACGGCGTGGTACCGCGTGCGGCTCCTCGAGGTCGCGTTCCTCTATCTGCCCGACTACTGGCTCTTCGGCTACGGCGACCGCTCCTGGGAGCACTGGGGCCTCAAGATCGACGGACGCTTCTTCATCGATTGCGTGAACAACTACATCTACCTCGCCGCGATGCACGGGGTCTTCACGATGCTCGCGTACCTCGGCGCGAAGGTGATGGTCGTCGTCCATGTCGTGCGGGCGTGGAAGCGCATGGATCGCGATCGCCGCTGGACGGTCTTCGCCCTCACCGCGACGGTGCTCGCCGTCTCGATCGCCGAGAACTCCGTCTCGATCTTCGGCCCAGCGCTCATCATGAACGCGCTTCTCCTCGGGGCGACCGCCTCGGCCGCGCGCTGGGCGCTTGCCGTGCCAGCCCAGGCCGCAGCGCCGGTGCCGAGCGCTGCCGTCGTGCGCGTCGGCGGCCGTCGCAACCGGCCGGAGCTGCGGAACGCCGAGCCGCGCGGGCCGCTTCGTCCGGCATTTGAGGGGCGTTCGACCGGCGACGAGGACATCAGCCGATGAATCCGACCATGAGTCCACCCACGCGCCCAACTCCATCGGGGCCCCCGGGCGCCGCGCTCCCCAACGCCGCCCCGACGAACGACACCACCGAGGTGCTGACCGTCGAGATCGCCCGACGGAGCCTCGCGGCACGGGTGTGGCAGCGGGGGTGGGAACTGCTGCGCACGGCGGGCGTTCGGCGACGGCTCGGACATCTCGGCCGCGGCGTGCGCCTCGCTCCGCCGATCACCGTCTATGGGCCTCGCGGCATCGCGATCGGCGATCGCGTCTCGATCTGGCCACACGCGCGGCTCGTCGCCCACAACACCGCATCGGCGGCGGCGGGTGCCCGGCTCGTGCTCGGCGAAGGCGTGATCATCCATCCCTACGCGCACATCTCCGCCATCACCCGCATCACCATCGGACCGGGCGCGCTCTTCGCAAGCAATGTCTACATATCCGATCACGATCACGATTGGCGCGATCCGAACGATCCGGTGATCACCAACGCCCGTGTGCTGGCCGCACCGGTCGAGATCGGCGCCCATGTCTGGCTCGGGGAGCGCGTGGCGGTCCTCCGCGGCGTCACCATCGGCGAAGGGTCGATC
Organism: uncultured Isosphaeraceae bacterium; assembly: GCA_964395845.1. GTDB lineage: Bacteria > Planctomycetota > Phycisphaerae > Phycisphaerales > SM1A02 > JAEUIT01. Next base: position 143,923 of record CAYNCG010000010.1, read on the forward strand.
GTCGGCGCCGCGAGCGTCGTGACGAAAAGCATTCCGCCCTACTCGATCGCGGTCGGCGCGCCGGCGCGGGTCATCCGCCGCTGGGACGCCGAGGCCGGCCGCTGGGTCGCGGTGCCGTGATGCGGCGCGTTCGGCCTGTAGCGTCTCGCACGCGTGAGGCGGCTGGTCCTCTCGCGAGGTTCGTGCGGCCGCGCCGCGTCGCCACGCCCATCGGGCCTTTGACAAGCTCGGCGGCCGATGGGAGAGTCAGTCGAGGCGAGGATCCTCGGCGGCGTGTCCGTCGGGTCGTCGCCTTCCAGGCGGGTCTCCGAGAGGCATGAGCGCAACCGCATCCACGATCGAACCCGGGCGAGATCCCGCGCCGATGCTCTCGATCATCATCGTGAGCTACAACACGCGCGAGCTGACCCTCGCCTGCCTGCGCACGCTCGATCGCGAGACGGACCGGTCGCTCTACGAACTCATCATCGTCGACAACCTGTCGACGGACGGCTCCGCCGACGCGATCGCCGCTGAGTTCCCGTGGGCCAAGCTCATTCGAAGCGAGAAGAACCTGGGCTTCGCGGGGGGCAACAACCTTGCCGCGAAGGAAGCCCGTGGCGCGTATCTCCTTCTCCTGAATCCCGACACCGAGGTGCTCGACCGCGCGATCGAACGGCTGCTCGCCTTCGCGCAGCGCACGCCCGACGCCGGCATCTGGGGCGGACGCACGCTCTTCAAGGATGGCCGACTCAATCCGGCCTCCTGCTGGTCGCGGCCGACCGCGTGGAGTCTCTTCTGCATCGCGACCGGCCTCGCGAAGGTCTTCCGGCGCAGCGATTTCTTCAATCCCGAGGCGTTCGGCGGCTGGGATCGCTCGACCGAGCGCCAGGTCGACATCGTGAGCGGCTGCTTTCTGCTGCTGCGCCGCGAGACCTGGGAAGCGCTCGGCGGTTTCGATCCGGCATTCTTCATGTATGGCGAGGAGGCGGACATGTGCCTTCGCGCCCATCGCCTTGGGGCGAAGCCGCGGGTCACGCCCGAGGCGACGATCGTGCATTACGGCGGCGCCAGCGAGAAGGCCCGGGCGGACAAGCTTGTGCGGCTCTTTCGGGCGAAGCGTCTCCTCTTCGAGCGCCACTGCACGCCGATGGAGCGCTGGTGGTGCACGCGCATGCTCGACCTCTGGGTCGTCACGCGCCTCGCTGGCGCGCTCGTCGGCCGCGTGATCGGTCGCGGCACACAGGCGTGGCAAACTTGGACAAGCGTGCACGCCCAGCGTCAGCAGTGGCACGGCCAGCCGGCCGCGGGAGGATCGTGATGAGTGACTCGAGAAAGCCGCGCGTCCTTGCCGTCGCCTCGGGAGGCGGCCACTGGGTGCAGCTTCTTCGCCTCCGTCCGGCGTTCGAAGGGGCGGATGTCACCTTCGTCACGGTGAGCGAGCAGTATCGCGCCGATGTGGCCGAGGACATCGCCCGAGGCGCCGCGTTCCTCACCGTCAATGATGCGACGCGCTGGAACAAGTTCGGGCTCGTGAAGCTCGCGTGGCGGCTCTTCCGCATCATCCGCTCGACGCGTCCCGATGTCGTCATCACGACCGGTGCGGCCCCGGGCTTCTTCGCCTTGCGTATCGCGAAGATCCTCGGCGCCCGCACGGCGTGGATCGACTCGATCGCCAATGTCGAGGAAGTGAGCCTCTCTGGGCGCCGCGTCGGGCCGAAGGCGGACCTCTGGCTCACGCAGTGGCCGCACCTTGAGAAGAGCGTCTGCGCCCAGGGGCCCGCGTACCGAGGAGCTGTCCTGTGATCTTCGTCACCGTCGGAGCCCAAATGCCCTTTGACCGGATGTGCCGCGCGGTCGACCAGTGGGCCGCCAAGCGGCAGCGGAGCGATGTCTTCGCCCAGATCGGCACCACCGACTGGCGCCCGGCGACGATCCGATGGACGGCGATGATCGAACCGCCGGCCTTCAAGAAGGCGATGCAGGAATGCTCGGTCGTCGTCGCCCACGCCGGCATGGGCAGCATCCTGACAGCGCTCCAGTACGGCAAGCCGATCCTCGTCATGCCGCGCCGCGGCGACCTGAAGGAAACGAGAAACGACCATCAGATCGCGACCGCCAAGCGCTTCCGCGAACTCGGTCGCGTCGCGGTCGCCTTCGACGAGGCGGAACTCGAGCGCGAGCTCGACCGCCTCGGCGAACTCCGCCCGACGGAGCGCATCAGCCCCTGGGCCAGCGACGACCTGCTCGACGCGGTGCGCTCCTTCGTCTTCGGCGGTGCGCGCTCGGCTTGCGCGACGACGGAGGAACGACAGAGGCCCCAACATGAAGTGGGCGGACACAGAGGGTGCGCAGAGGAGAAGGCGGGAGTGATTGGGTGAGGCTGTCGCGTCAGCGCAGTTCTCTGGATTTTGACTCTTGTCTTCTCTGTGCTGCCTCTGTGACCTCTGTGCCTCTGTGGTTCTCTGGAACGTAGCATGCAAACCACCGTGACCGCCCGAACGAACATCGCTCCCGAGACCCGCACCGCCGATGGCATCATTTGCTTTGGCGGTGAGGACTGGTGGTATCACAACCGCGGACATTTCGATATGCAGCTCATGCGGGAGATGTCGCGGCATGTGCCCGTGCTGTATGTCAACTCGATCGGCATGCGCGTGCCGCGGCCGACCGAGGGGGCGATGTTTTTCACGCGCGTTCGACGGAAGCTGAAGTCGCTGATGCGCGGCACGGTCGCGGTGCGCGAGAACTTCTCGGTGATGAGTCCTTTCGCGATTCCCGGGAAGCTGGGGCGCTCGCTCACGAAGTCGCTCATGCCGAAGCAGATTCTCCGGTCTGCCCGCGCGATGGGCATCGAGCGGCCGCTCCTCTGGATCGCCTGCCCGCCCGGCGCGCAGGCGGTCGACGCGATCAAGCCAGTCGGCATCGTCTACCAGCGCACCGACCGCTTCGAGGATTTTCCGAATGTCGACCGCGAGGCGATCAAGGGCTACGACACGAGCATGAAGCGCGTGGCGGACTGCTCGCTCTTCTGCTCGCGGCTGCTGTACGAAGCCGAGAAGCAGGACTGCCGCGAGCCGCTCTTCGTTGACCATGGCGTCGACTATGACCGCTTCGCAGCCGCTGGCATTGATCCGGCGAGCCATCCGGCCGAGGTGCGCGATCTGCCCCGGCCGCGGGTCGGTTTCATCGGCGGCATCGACAGCCACACCTTCGACCCGCCGATGTTTGAGAAGGTCGTCGATCTGCTTCCCGAGTGTCACTTCGTGATGGTCGGAGCCTGCTCGCTTCCCGAGGAGTGGCTCCGCGATCGAAAGAATGTGACCTTCCTCGGCCAGAAGGCCTACGACGATGTCCCCGGCTACATGGCCGCCTGCGATGTCCTCATCATGCCCTGGAACCGCAGCGACTGGATCAAGGCGTGCAATCCGATCAAGCTGAAGGAGTACCTTGCCGTCGGTCGTCCGGTGGTCAGCACGAGCTACGACGAGCTCATGCGAACCTGGACCGACTTCGTCACCGTGGCCGACGGCGCTGAGCGCTTCGCCGAGGCGATCCGTCAGGCCCTCGCCGATCCGGGCGACGCCGCCCGTCGACGCGAGCGCGTCCAGCGGGAGACCTGGACGGCGAAGTGCGACCAGGTCCTCGCACGCCTGCGCGAACGAGGCCTCGTGGTGGGGCGTTCGTAGCAGCGTCGCGCCAAGCTGCTGGAGCATGCCGGAGCACGCCCCGCGCCGCTGGCCGTACGATGCGGGGGTGAGCGACGAGCGAACGGCCGACCAGGTTCCGGAGAGCGCGCCAGCCGAGGCGGACGCGGTCGCTGCGGCGTTTGAACGGGCGATGGCGGGCGGAGTGTCGCATCGACAGCCGGGTGATCGCATCGGGCCGTACAGGCTCGAGCGGCCGCTCGGTCGTGGCGGCTTCGGCGATGTCTGGTGCGCCCTGCAGGAGTCGCTCGGGCGTCGGGTCGCCCTCAAGCTCCTGCGCCCCGATCGCCTCGGGACGCGGTCGATGCGCCGGTTCGAGGCGGAGCGCGAGAGCCTGCGGCTCCTCGCCCATCCGAATGTCGCCAAGATCTACGACGCGGGCACGACGGACGAGGGTGAGCCCTTCATCGCGATGGAGTACATCGAGGGCATCTCGATCGTGCAGTACTGCGACCGGCTCCGTCTGACGATCGACGAGCGCATGCGCCTGTGGGCGAGCGTCTGTGAGGCGATGCATTATGTGCATCTCCAAGGCATCATTCATCGCGACCTGAGTCCGGACAACATTCTCGTGAGCCTCTCCGGGCCGGAGGAAGGACAGCCGAAGATCATCGACTTCGGCATCGCTCGTCCCGCCGAACGCGGGCTGCGATTGAGCGAGGAAACCATCGGTGAGGGCTTCGGCCAGGTCGTCGGCAAGCTGATGTACATGAGCCCCGAGCAGGCCGAAGCGGGGCCTGGCGGGGTCGATGTTCGTACCGACATCTACGCGCTCGGGGTCATTCTGTATGAGCTCATCGCCGGCGTCCTGCCGGTCGATGGGGAGTCGTTGCGCACGCGGCCGCTCACCGAAGCGGTTCGACTCCTGGTGGACTTCGATCGGCCGCTTCCGGCGAAGCGAGTCGCGGCGCTTCCATCGGCCGATCGACGCCGTCTCGCCGACGCCCGCCGTGAATCGAGTGAGGAGAGCCTGCTGCGCCGCCTCGAGTCGCGGATTCGCTCCGTTCCGATGACAGCGATGCAGATCGACCGGTCGAGACGGTTCTCCTCGGCGGCCGCGATGGCCGAGGACCTGCGCCGCGCCCTCGACGGGCGCGACTTCGGCGAGGCGGGCGACGACGGCTGGTGGGATCGCCTCGGTCGGCGGATCCGACGCCATCGACTCCTGAGCGCTGCGATCCTGCTCGTCGCGATCTCCCTGACCGGGGGCGTCGTCGGCATCGTGCTGGGGCTCCAGCAGGCGCGACAGAGCGCTGCGATCGCCGAGGATCGGCTTGCCCTGAGCGAATCCGTCATTGCCTATCTCACCGACGATCTCCTCGGTGCCGACGAGCAGTCGTTTGCCCCCGCCGACACGACCGTTGAGGACCTTCTCGCGTCCGCCCCGGAGCGGATCGACCGGCGTTTTGCCGATCGTCCGGAGGTGCGGGCGCGCCTCCTCGGCGCGATCGGAGCGTGGGCGCTCCAGACCGGGCAGCGCGAGCGCGCGGACGCGCTGTTGACCGTTGCACGCGAGGCCGCCGAGCAGGCCGGCGCCGACCCGCTCCAGCTTGGGCGCATCGATCTCCTGCGAAGCGAGGCGCTCTGGCGCGGCGGTCAGGCCGAGGAAGCGCGAGCCGTCGCCGAAGAGGCCGTCGCCCGCTTCGCCGCGGAGCTTGGCCCGGGTGATCCGCTCACGCTCGCGGCCCGCAACCAGATGGCCGGCGCGCTGAAGCATGCCGGGCGTCCCGCCGAGGCGGAGTCGATCTACCGTGAGGTCCTCGCGGAGCGTCGGCGGCTGCTCTCGGCGACGCATATCGATACGCTCATCACCGAACATAATCTGGCGCTTGCCATCTTTATGCAGGCGAAGGCAGAGCCCAATCCGGAGCGCAAGCGCGTGCAGGTCGAGGCGGCGCTCGCGATCGAACTCCCGGCATGGGAGCGGACCAAGCGGGCCCACGGCGCGGATCACGAGCAGGCGCTCGCGGCGGGCTCCGAGGTCGCTGCGATGCTCCTGACGGTCGGCAAGCTCGAGGACGCCGATCGCGTCTATGCGGAGATTCTGCCGCTCATGCGGGCTCGTCTCGGCGAGGGGCATTGGCGTGTCCGCACGACCCTCGCGAACTATGGCCGGCTTCTCCTTCGCCTGGATCGCCTCGACCGCGCGATCCCGGAGCTCGACGCGGCCCTCGCCGGATACAAGTCACGGGTCGGCGTCCTCTCGCCGGACACGGCGACGATCGCCTCCTGGCTCGCCGAGGCGCACGAGAAGCGGGGGGATCGCGCCCGCGCCGAAGCGACCCTCGTCGAACTCTACGAGCGCATCGTCGCCAGCCCGCCTGGCGGCGAGCGTGACGCGCGAGCCAAGTCCCAAGCGGCCCGCATCGCGGATTTTCTCGAGCGAAACGGTCAGCCCGACGCCGCCCGATCCTGGCGGGAGCGGGCGACGGGCTGAGGGACGGCGCAAGCGGTCCTCGACCGTTTCGCGATCGATTTGGGGTCATGTACCGTCTGGACGGTTGCACTGTACCGTCCAGATGGTACAGTTGTCCGCATGAACGATCCAGGCGTTCGATCGACCCGAGACCGACTCCTCGACGCGGCGGAGCAGATCGTCGCCCAGCAGGGGCTCCCGGCCCTCACGCTCGAGGCGGTGGCGGCGGCGTCGGCCACCTCGAAGGGTGGGCTGCTGTATCACTTCGGCTCGAAGGACGCCCTGATCGCGGGCATGATCGATCGCTTCGCCGGCGAATGCGCCGAGCGGATCTTCTCCTGCATCGAGGATCAGCCGCCCGGCGCCGGACGGACCACGCGTGGAATCGTGCTCTGGGCCTTCGACGGCGGAGCGAGCGCGGGGGAGCTCGACCGGATGCAGCGCATGCTCGCGTGCGTTCTGTCGGCGAATCTCGGCGATCACCTCGCGATCGAGCCGCTCAAGGTGCTCTATCGACGCGTGGCGGACCTCGTCGCGGACGACGGAATTCCGACCGATGTCGCCCTGACCGTGCTGGCCGCCTGCGATGGGGCGATGTTCGCGTCCTCGTTCGGCATGTACCGACTCGACGACCCGATCGCCCGTGAGATCCGTGGTCGGCTGCTCGCGCTCATCGACGATGCCGCGACCGCGACGCCGAAGCTCGAGTCCGCAGGGCAGCGCGAGATGGGTCGGCGTTCGCTTCCTGCGAAGAAGGCAGCGCCTCAGGCCGAGGACATGAAAACCGCGGGATCAGCGGCGAAAGCCGGCGGCAAGGCTTCCGTGAAGCGGCCGTCGAAGCCCCGACGCGGGGAGGCACGCTGATGCGTCGCCCCCTCGTCGCTCTGATCGGCGGGGGATTGCTGCTTGCTGCCGCGACCGGATGGAGTGCGGTCGGACGACACGGGGCAACGCTCGCGACCGCCAACCCAGCCGCCGACCCAGCCGCGACGCCGAGCGGTGGTGCGCTCGCTCGTCCTGTCGGCATCGGAGCGATCGGGCGTATCGAGCCGCGCTCCCGCGTGCTCGACTTGGCGTCTCCGCGCGGAGCCGGCGGTACGCCGCTCCGACGGATCCTCGTCGGTGAGGGAGACCTCGTCGAGGCCGGTGCGGTGTTGGCGGAGTATGCGGATCTCGACCTGCGCCGCGCGGCCGCTGCCGCTGCCCGGGCGAGGCTTCAACAGGCGATGCGCGAGTCGGAGCGCGTGGCGGCGGGACCTCCGGAGGAGGAGCTCGCGGTGCGCGACGCGGCGATTCGGGTCCTGTCGCTCGACCGCTCGCTCGCCCAGCGGATCGCCCATCGGGCGCGGGCCGCATGGCGCGATGACGCGACGAGTGCGAGCGAACTCGACGCCCGCACCGCCGACGCGCTCCGCGCGGAAGCGCTCGTCATCGAGGAGATGCGCCGACGCGACGCGCTTGCGTTCGTCGATCCCCTCGATCTCGCCGCAGCGCTCGCTGGCGTGGAGTCGGCGGCAGCCGAGGTCGAACAGGCCGAACGCGATTTCGAGCTCTCGCTCCTTCGAGCGCCCGTCGCGGGTCGCGTCCTCGCCATCCATGCCCACGCCGGCGAGGCACCTGGGGATGGGGCCGTCCTCTCCCTCGCCGACACCAGCGCGATGGATGTCGTCGTTGAGGTCTACGAGTCGGATATCGGCCGGGTTGCCGAGGGGATGCGGGTGACCGTCTCGTTGCCGTGGACGGAAGCGACTGAGGACGGTCCGGTGCTGCTCGGCACCGTGCGCGAGATCGGCTGGAGGGTCGGACGGCGGCGGCTGGACGATCCCGATCCCGTCGCCCAGGACGATGTCCGTGTCGTCGAGGTGCGCGCGACGCTCGACGCGCCGAGCGCTCGTCGTGTGGAGCGCATGACGGGGCTCAGGGTACGAGCCCGTCTGGAGCCGGCCGATGCAGGCGGTCCGCAGGCGGCAGGGGAGTCGGGACGCGGGTCCCGCACGGTTCCGTGACGCTCGCCGCGCTGCATCTTGCGTGGCGGCAGCTCGCCCACGAGCCGGTTCGGTTCGCGACGGCGCTCGCGGGCGTCATGTTCGCCGCGATCCTCGTCTTCATGCAGCTCGGCTTCTATCGGGCCGCCTTCGACTCGCCGATCACGCCGCATCGTCGGATGCTCGGGGACATATTTCTCGTCCATCGCGAGTCACAGGCGTTTTTTCGGATGACGAGCTTTCACGAGCAGCGCGTCGCCCAGTGTCTCGCCGATCCTGATGTCGAACACGCCTATGGGCTTCGCATCGGCATGGTGCCGTGGCGCAATCCGTGGACGCGGGTCGAGCGGTCGCTCCTGGCGATCGGTGTCGATCCGCATGTCGCGGCCTTCGACGACGCCGTCGGGATCGGGCCTGACCTGCGCGAGGCGCTGCGCACCGAAGACCTCATCCTGTTCGATCGGCTGTCGCACATCGCGTTCGGTCCGGTCGCCGCCGCGTTCGAGGCTGCCGGACTCGACGATATCGCATCGAATCGGCCGCCGATGGGACTGGTGCGGACGGAGGTCGGCGGCCGTGCCGTCGAGGTGATCGGCATCATTCGGCTCGGCACCAGCTTCGCGGCGGACGGCAATCTCGTCACGAGTGACCGCACGATGCGTCGGCTCCTCCCGGAGCTGCCGCAGCGCGGGGCCGAGGTCGGCGTCGTGCGCCTCCGGCCCGGTGCGGATGCGGCCGTCGTGCGCGATCGGCTCCGCGCGGTGCTTCCGGAGGATGTGCGCGTCTTCGATCGGCGCGGATTCGAGGCGATGGAGCTCGACTACTGGAACTCGAACAGTCCGATCGGCTTTATCTTTGGATTCGGCGCAGCGATGGGGCTTGCGGTCGGTCTGGCGATCGTCCATCAGGTGCTCTCATCCGATGTCGCTGCCCGCATGCGGCAGTATGCAACCCTGAAGGCAATCGGCTATGCCGATCGGTTCCTCGCCTCCGTGGTGCTTGCGACCGCCGTCGTCCTCGCGGTGGGCGGCTTCGTGCCCGGTGTGGCCGTGACGGCGGCGCTGTACGCCCTCGCGGAGCGGGCGACCTCGCTTCCGCTCGCCCTGACGCCCGCCGGAACGATCGGCGTGTTCTCGATGATGCTCGGCATGTGCGCGCTCGCCGGGCTCCTCGCCATGGGGAAAGTCCGACGCGCGGATCCGGCGGATGTCTTCTGATGCGGCCGATGGCACGCGATGACTCCGATGCGACGGTGCTCCGGGTGCGCGGCCTCGAGCACGCGTTCGCCGATGCGGGAGGCTCGCGACCGGTGCTGCACGGGATCGATCTTGATCTTCGCGCTGGCGAGGTCGTGGTCCTCGACGGCCCCAGCGGCTCGGGAAAGAGCACGCTCCTCACGCTCATCGCGAGCCTGAGGACGATGCAGCGAGGATCCGTCGTGCTCTTCGGTCAGGAGCTCCTCGGCGCGACCGCGGAGACGCGACGGGCCGTTCGTTGCGGCATCGGCTTCATCTTCCAGGCCCACAATCTCCTGCCATGTCTCGATGCCCGCGGCAATGTGCTCATGGGGCTCGCCCTCCATCCCGCGCTCCCGTCGGCGGAGAGACGGCGGCTTGCCGATGAGGCGCTTGCGGCGGTCGGGCTCGGCGACCGGGGGGATGCGATGCCGGATCGACTCTCCGGCGGCCAACGGCAGCGCGTGGCCATCGCGCGTGCCCTCGCCCCGCGGCCGCGCCTGGTGCTCGCGGATGAACCGACCGCGTCGCTCGACGCCGCGACGGGACGCAGCGTGATCGACGAGCTGGTCCGCCGGAGCCGCGAGGAGGCAACAGCGGTGCTCCTCGTCACCCATGATGAGCGCGTGAAGGAGCGGGCCGACCGCCGCGTCGCACTTGTCGACGGCAGGATCGCCGATGCCGGCGCGCGGGATGAAGGCTCGATCTTCAAATCGTGACTGTTCAGGGTGGCAACGATGCGCCGTTCGAACTGGGAGCGGCCCCGCTGCGTTCAACCCATCGCCGCCCGAATCGCTCGTTCGCAGTCCGCAAGCCGTTCGAGGGCGGGGCGCAGGGACAGGAGCTTGACCGCTCCTTCGCCGCCGCTGGTCGCTTGGGCGCTCCACGCGTACCAGCAGTCCTCGGACCGAGCGCGAAGCCAGAGGAATTGCTGCAGATCGAGCTCCTTCGCGGCGCGCTCGGCGGCCGCCTGAACGGTCCGGGCCAGATCCTCGGTGCCGTCGTCGGGCACCCGACGAAAGGCCTCGTCGGCGGCCGCGAAATCGTGGCGATCGGCGTAGGCGAGCGCCCGCCCGAGCGGATCCTCCGGCAGGGGACGGGCGATGCGGGCGAGACGGGCTGCGCGGCGTTCCTCGGCCAGCTCGGCGCGCTCTCGCGCGATGGCCTCGCGGACCGTCGGGTTCGTCATGTCGCCGTCGATGCGCTCGAAGAACGCCTTCATGCGCCCGATGCCCGGGGCGTCGAGCTGCGCGTCGTGCTGCGCGGCGTGCGGGACGCCGGCTCCGGGCGTGTGGCGCGGCATGGCGAAGCGGAGTTCCTCCTCGGCCGACTGGCCGCTGCGGCGCCAGCCCATCACGATCTCCTGGGCGGACCAGTCGACCGCGAGATGGGTGACGACGCCCTCGGTTGCGGCGTGCACCGTGTGGCCGCGCCGGTCCGTGAATCCGCGGAGGACCCGCACGCAGGCGCCGACACCAAGATGATCAAGCGTCATGGCCATGGCTTACGACCCTCCGATTGCCCACACCACCGGTTGCCAGGTCCATCCTGACTCCGTCACCGCGGCGATGACCGGAGCCTTGAGCGCCTGGCCGTCGATCGAGATGTCGATCGTCGCGCCATCCTGCGATGCGCCGTCGAGAGCGAGACCGATGCGACTCGAGCGCTCGATACGAAAGAATTGAATCCCCCGCGACGCCTGCCACGCGACGGCGAGGCCGCCGGGCCCAGCCGAAAGGTCGACGCGAGCGACGAACTCCTCGACCCGCACCATGTGCGAGCGATCATCGATATGGAGGAGAAGCCGCTGGATCTCGGTGACGCGCTGAACCCCTGCAAGGTCAAGCCAGCGTCGATCGGCGGTGGCCCACTCGATCGCGAGCGAACCGTCGGCCTGTTCGGTGACGCTTCGAAGCGACGCACCATCGTTCAGGTCGAGCAGGCGCTCGCGGAGCGTGGCGGCATCGACGGCGACCGTCCCCTCCGCGGCTGGGACGCGGGCGGCCCAGGCGGAGCCGCGGAAGAACCAGAGCGTTGCGGCCGTCAGGTTGATGACCAGGAAGAGCGTCATGAGCCGCCCGTTGGCGCGGAGTGCGTTCGAGACAGGCGTGCGGGCGGCATGAGTCGCATCGGTCGCCGTCGGTTCCGGTTCCGCGCCCCGCGCGCCCAAGGTGCGTGCGCTCATTCGCATGGCCTCCTCGCGCGAGGCTGCGGTCCAGCCGCAGAGATCGCGACCGATGACGGTGAGGCGGGTCCATTCGCCGCTTCCTCCGAAGCGGCGGGCGATGAGATCGAGCGTCTGGCGATCGCTTGCCGGAGAGTCGGCGGCGGATGCGGGGCGCTCGGTGATCCCGAAGGCAAGGAGCGCCCGATCGAACGCCGCGCGAGCCGAGTCCGCTGAGCGGAGCCGCACGCCGAGCACCGAACCGCCGCTCCGCGTGTATCCGATACGCGCGTCGCTCGCATCACCGACGATCACCGCGAGGCCGCGGCGGGCGTCGCTGATGAGCTGGGGATCGACCTCGTTCCCGAACAGCGCTGCGAAGAATGCGTCGTTGTCCAAGGGTAGGGTGGGCAGGTCGGCTGGGGCGCGTGCGCTCGCGAGCGAGGTGGCGCTCGCCGGCCGGAGCAGTGCGTCGAGCAGGTGCACGACCGCCTGCGGACCGGCGACGATTGCGATGAATCCTGCAACGAAAAGAATGGGCTTTGCGGAGACGCCGCTTCGGATCATCGCGATGGACATCCCGATCAGGATGGCGCTCGAGAGCAGCGTGAAGAGAAGGACCGCCCAGACCGCCGGATAGTCGCGGATCAGCGCGGGAAGGCGTTCGGCGATCATCGTCGAAACTCCATGATGAGGCCGATGAGGATGCCGCCGCCGAAGCTCGTGACAAAGAAAAGAGCGAAGCCGATCGGAATCGCCGCGATGAGCGTCAGTGCGCTTCCGATGATCGGGCGCATGCGAAACCACTCGGCGAAGGCCTCGTGGCGATCGGCGAGGACCGCAGCGCCGCCGATCGCGATCCCGAGCGAGGTGAAGACGCCGGCGATGAGCAGCGTCACGATGAACGCCGCATCCTGCCCGTGCGCGCCGGAGCCGAACAGACGCACGATGAACCAGACGGCGATGCAGGGACCGACGATCGAGACGCATGCGGTGCGGCCGAGCCGCCACCACGAGAGCGGCTCGTCCCGGAGGAGCGGCCACAGATGCGGCCAGAAGAGCGTGGCGAAGGCGAGCGCGACGGCGATGATCGGCATGAGCCACACCGCACGCTCCGCCCAGCGGACGACCGTCGGGTCGCCGACGGTTGCCTTCGCGGTCACGAGCCAGACGACGCCGACGAGGAGCGTCATGGCGAGCTCTGGACCGAGGAGTTGTGGGAGGATCGAGGACATGAGGGTGCGGGGCGTGAGGCGAGCCCGTTTCCGCGGGACGGGTTCAGGGCGTTGGCGCGCGGCGTGTGGCACACTTCCGACCACGCAAGCCCGGGTTCCTCGGCGCAACGGGACGGACTTCCGCGACGCGGCTATGCGCGTCGTTCGTTCGCCAGCGAGGCACAGCACGCGCGAAGGTCGGCGATGGCCGCCTCGCGTCGAGCGTCGTCCTGCCCGGTGAGCGCCTCGACGCGATCGAGCATCTCCGGGCGTCGATCCATGTCCCAGCGGCTCTCGGCGCGTCCGCACAGCGTGAAGAGGAGCGCGACGAGGTCGTAGGCCGTCACCCGGTCGGTGTCGCGCAGGCGCCGGACGATCGCGTCGAGCACGATCGGCGGATGGTGACGCTCAGCGCAGTCGGTCGCCTGTCGGGTGGCATCCTCGCACTGCGGTCGGTCAATCGCCTCGGCGATCCGCTCGGCGGCTCGCGTCGCGTCGACGAACGCCCGTCCGGTGTCGAGCCCAAGGGCGATCACCGCCAACGCCATCGATTGGTCGGGGCCGACGACGAGCGATCGAAGGCGCCGGTCCGCGGCCTCCGTGCCGAGCGCGGCAAGGGCCGCGATGTCGCGGCGATCGAGGGTCGGCCCTGCGAGCAGCCAGGACTCGATCGTCCGTCGCTCGGCGTCGTTTGCCTCCGCGAGCGCCGCAAGGTCGTATCCCTCGCCGTCGCGCCAGCGGTCGAGATCCATCGCCATGCTCGCCCGAAAGCGCTCGAGCGGCGTCGGTGAAGCGGGCGTCATGGGTGCGAGGAGGTCGGGGCCAGAAGAAACGCACCGGCGGCGGCGAGAAGCTGGACGCCCGCGATGATGGCGAGCGCCGTTCCGGTCGGGACGAGCAGCGCCTGCGGCCACTCGCTCGGAGCGCTGGCGCTCCAGTGATGGATCGTCGCGGTGATCGCTCCGATCAGACAGCCGATGACGGCACCCGCGAGGGCGATCCCGACGACGAAGTAGCCAGACGCTCCCTCAAAGCTCGTCACGGCGTACCACCGGACGCAGCCAAGGGCGACAAGGCCGGAGCCGACGAGTCCGAGGAGGGCACCGAGGATGGCGGTCAGAAGCGAGACGGCGATGAGGGCTGGAAGAGACATGGTCCCTTCCTCCACGCAACCCAACCCCGCGCGGCGCAGGGCGAGCGGGGGCGTTTCGCGCGGTCGGCTACCCGCTTCTCACATCCGTCCGCCCGGCTCGACGGCCACTCACTCCAGGCCCGGAGCGAATCCGCGGCGCATGGTGTTCTCGGTCACGGCCCGCGGCTCGACGAACTGCAGCAGGTAATCGCGGCCGCCGGCCTTGCTGCCGACGCCGGACATGCCGAAGCCGCCGAAGGGCTGGCGACCGACGAGAGCGCCGGTGATGCCGCGGTTGA
>CAYNCG010000011.1:0-6816 GCA_964395845.1 uncultured Isosphaeraceae bacterium
TTGGCTGACGCGGATGCGGCGATGTCTGAGAGAATAAGGGGCGCTGTAGTGCTAGCAGGCCGCCTAGAAACTCCATTCGGGCTGCGGCCAAGCCTGATGGGCCATCCGCGGCGTCGACGCGACTCGCGGTATGTCGGCCAACATCGCTTCGTCGCGTCTCCTTGCGGCTGACCCATCAGGCTCGCCTTCGCCTTCGAAGCGAGTTCCTGAGCAGCCTGCTCACGCTCCGTCACTCGTCCTCCTCGAGTGCCTTTCGCTCGAGATCCTTCGCCCGCCCGAGACGCTCGCGTTCGGCGCTCCGCTCGGCGAGCAGCGGCAGATAGTCCTCGCGATACCAGCGTTGCCAGGCGGCGATGTCGTATCCGAATCGATCGGTCGGCTGGCCCCAGTCGGCGCTCGAGAGGCCGACGAGGGCATGGTGAATCTCGGTGCGATAGGTGACGACGACGGCATCCATCACGCGGAAGACGACGCCTTCGCCGATGACGCCGATGATCGGCTGGAACGCGCCGGAGTTGTCACCGATGACGGGCACCAGATTCTGCACATACGAGCGCTGCGTCTGGATGGCGATCCACGCGAGATCGCCGGTGTTCTCGCGTTCGCGCTCGGTGGCCTGGGCGGCGATGAGCAGGGGAATCGCCTGCGTTGCGCCGATGGCGCCGGCGAGCGAACCGGCCCGATTCGCGACGAGATCGTCCGGCGAGCGCAGGGCCGCATCGAGCACGCCGAGCGTTGCGGAGGTCACCGGCTTCTCGATGCGGCGCGTCGCCTCGTGGCGCAGGCTCGGATTCGCATCCATGATTGCCATCCAGGTGAGGGCGGCCTGTCCGGAGTCGCCGAGCGATCGAAGATGGTCGAGCATGGCGAGCACGACATCGTCGCGCTCGCCGCGCAGCTCGTCGTACATCGCGGTGATCGCGTCGGGCGAGCTGAAGCGCCGCAGCTTCTCGAAGCCGGCCTCGCGAATCTCCGCCTTCCGCATGTCGCCGAAATGCTCGCGGCGAATGGCCCGGATCTCGCTGGCGAGATCGGGCGAGGTGCGTCGAGGCATCGGTTCGCGCGCGTATCGCTCGTCGGCGCCGCGGACCGGCGGCGTCGTCGCGAGCTCTTCGGGGTCCGTCGCCGCGCCGGGGCGAACGGGCTGGCCGGTCGGGTCCTTGCCGCTCCGAAGTTCCTCCTCCGACGGCATGCCGGGCGGCGGTTGGCGGTCGTCGGCGCTCGCCTGACCGGATGGTGCGACGAGGGCGGTCGCGAGTAGCAGGATCGCGAGCGGCGCGGCCGAGCGTCGGCGTGCGTCGGTTGCGAAGAGAGTCGGACGGGAGCCACGGCGATCGGTAGGCGACATGCGATCGATCTCGGGTGTGCGGAACTGGGGAATGCGACCGGGCGGTCTGCGGCCCGAACGGGGAGGGCTCACGGACGCGGAGCGGTCGTCAGCCGACGCGCGCCCGCAACCGCGTCCGGGTACCATCGGCCTGTCGGCCGCGAATATACGGCTGCGGGTGGGCGATGTCCCGAGAAATCTCGCGCATCGCGCGAATCGGAGGCCGGCCACGAGTCAGGAGGACGCGATCGCATGGAGTCACGGGGACCAAGTGTGTACGAGCGACTCGGCGGCGAGGAGGCCTTCTGGCGCGTCGCCCGGGCGTTCTACGCTCGCGTCGACCGGGACGGGCATGTCCCGTTCCGCTCGATGTTCCCCGCGGACCTCGAGGAAGCGATCCGCAATCAGGCGGAGTTTCTGGTTCAGTATTTCGGCGGTCCGACGGCGTACAGCGATCGAAAGGGACACCCGCGGCTGCGCATGCGGCACATGTCCTTCGCGATCGACCTTGACGCCCGCAATCGATGGATGGCCCACATGCGCGGTGCGCTCGAGGACGCATCGATTCCCTCGCCCGAGCGCGAGGAGATGATTCGATACTTCGAGAACGCGTCGACCTTTCTCATGAATCGAGATTGAGGCCGACGCGCAGCGTTGATCAGGTCGCAGGTCGGCCGACGACGACTCCCGTGAGGCCGAGACGCCCGAGCGACGCGTCGGCGCTGCGTCGATCCGCGAAGCGTCCGAACTGCACGACATAGAGCGTGCCGCCGTCGGGACCGCTCTTGCTGAGCACCTTCGGATCCCCGAGGCCGGCGCGACTTGCCGCCGCCCGCACCTCCGCAGCCCGCTTGTCGGCCTTCGCGCGATCCTTGAACGCGCCGGCCTGCAGGACGAAGGGGCCGACATCGCTCGCGCCGCTCGAGGCGACCGGGGCTCGGCCGGGGGAGCCGCCGGCGCCCGCCGAGCCGGAGGATCCCGATGGTCCCGATTGGGGGGGCGTCACATTCGCGAGCCGGAACTGCTCATCGCTCGCCCGACGGTCGCCGAGTTCGCGATAGGCATTCGCGGCCGCGAGACGCGCCTTCCGGGCCTCCTCGCCATCCAGCCGCTCGGCGGCGCGGACAAAGCTCCGGGCCGCCTCGCTGGTCCGGCGGAGTTCGAGCAGGCTGCTGCCGAGCGTCACGCTCGCCTGTCCGGCCATCCAGCGATCGTCGCTGCGGGCCGGTTCCTCGAGCCACTGCACGGCCTCCTGGTGCCGGCCGAGTCGGTAGGCGCTCATGCCGGCGATGTAGGCGGACTCGAGCGAATCCTTGGTGGTGCGGGCGTTCTCGTTGGCGCTCGAGGCGAGCGTCAGGGACTGCTGATAGGAGCCGCCCTCGTAGGCGCTCAGGGCCTCGCCGATCGCGTCGCTGCCGGTGCCGCCACAGCCGCCAGAGCCGAGGAGGGGAAGGAGTCCGAGTGCGACCGCCACGGCGACGCGACGGAAGGAAGTCAGGGTCGCGAGCGAGGGCGAGAGGGCACGGAGCGATGGAGAGCGTGGACGCATGGGCGAGCCTGGAAGCGCGGCAGGAATGGCGGTGGAGCGGTCGGCGCGAAGAGCTCGACCGAGGGCACTATGCTATCGACGCTCGTGGGCGATCGAGTCCAACGGTGAACGCCGACGATCGTCGCGCGCGGGCAGGGAGGCGGGCGCTGGATCGCGCCTGTCGGGCCGCCGTGTCCGAACTCCCGTCCCCGTCGTCCCGCGGCTCCTCCGTCTCCCGGTCGTCCTCATGGAACTCCTGTCCACCATTCGGCGTCAGCTCCTCTTCCATCCGCGACGCATCGCCGTCACCGACGATCGGCGCTCATGGCGAGGCATCGACCTGCTGGCCGGAAGCTGGCACCTCGCGAAGGCCATCGAGGCAAGCGGGAGCCGCGGTCCGGTGGCGGTCATGCTGCCCACCTCGGGGCTCTTCCCGCTCGCGCTCCTCGCCGGTTGGGCCCTCGGGCGGACGGTCATCCCAATAAATTATTTGCTGTCCCGCGCTGATATTGAATATGTGCTGAAGGATTCGGGCGCGGATCTCCTCGTCTCGGTCCAGCCGATGATCGACTTCGTCGGGGGCGAGCTGAGCGCGGTGCGGTCGCTGCGGCTCGAGCAGGTCTCCTTCAAGGGGCTGCCGTGGCCGCGGCTCTCCAATCCGCTGCGCGAGGAGGACCTCGCGGTTCTCCTCTACACCTCCGGCACCTCGGGCCGTCCGAAGGGCGTCATGCTCACCGCGGCGAACCTGGCTGCGAATGTGCGGCAGATTCGTTCGTGGATCGACTTCGATCAGCGCGACGTGATGCTCGGCGTCCTGCCGCAGTTCCATTCCTTCGGCATGACCGCCCTGACGCTTCTTCCGCTCGCCGTCGGCTGTCGGGTGATCTACGCGGCGAAGTTCATGCCGAAGCGGATCGTCGAGCTCGCCCGGACCGAGCGGCCGACGACGCTCATCGCGATCCCCTCGATGTACAACGCGCTCCTGATGGTGAAGGACGGCGGCCCGGGCGACTTCGGTGCCGTCCGCTTCGCGGTGAGCGGCGGCGAACCGCTACCGGCGGCCGTCTTCGAGGGCTTCCGCTCGAAGTATGGCATCACCCTGAACGAGGGCTACGGCTTGACCGAGACCTCGCCCGTCTCGAACTGGTGCCGTCCCGATGAGTACCGGCCGCGCACGGTCGGGAAGCCGCTCCCCGGGATCGACCAGCGCATCGTGGCGCCGGACGGCCGGATCCTCGGTCCGAACGAGGATGGCGAGATCCGCATGCGCGGGCCGAATGTGATGCGCGGCTATCACAACCTGCCCGAGGAGACGGCCAAGGTCTTCGACGAGCAGGGCTTCTTCAAGACGGGCGACATGGGTCGCTTCGACGATGACGGCTTTCTCTACATCACCGGTCGCATCAAGGAGATGCTCATCATCGGCGGCGAAAATGTCTTCCCGCGGGAGATCGAGGAAGTGCTCAATCGCCATCCGTCGGTGAAGGATTCGGCGGTGGTCGGCATGGCTGACGAGAGCCGAGGCGAAGTCGCCCTGGCGTTCGTCGAGCTGCAGGACGGGGCTTCCTTCGACGGCACGGCGCTGCGGGCCTTTTGTCGCGAGCATCTGGCCCAGTTCAAGGTGCCGCGGGAGATTCGCCATGTCGAGGCGCTCCCGCGCAACGCCACGGGGAAGATCGTGCGGCGTCAACTGTCCGCGGCGACGACGGGTGTGGCGAGCGCGTAGCCGAACGCGTCTCGGTTCGGCGCATCGACGGCCCTGCTCAGCAAGGGCCCCACGCGCCGAGCAGCACCGCAAGGTCGGGGGATCCGACGCTGCCCGATCCGTCGAGATCGCCGGCGCCGGCCTGGCCCCAGCTGCCAAGCAGGAGAGCCAGGTCTGACGGCCCGACGCTGCCATCGCCATCGAGATCGGCGGGGCAGTCGGGGCAGGGCGTTCCGCTCGCCTGCGTCAGGGTCAGCACGCCGCTGCCAACGCCGCCGCCGACGCGGATGAAGTAGGTCTCGCCGCAGAGCGTCTGCCAGAGGGCGGTCGCGGCGCCGGCCGGCAGGCAGCCGGCATTGCCGTCGCAACTCACCAGCGTGAGTGCTCCGCACATGCCGCGGTAGACCTCGATCGCCGAATCGAAGGTGATCGCCTGGCCGCAGGTGGAGACGCTGGCGAGTCCCTCGACCGTCGGGGTGTAGGAGAACCAGATGTCGCGGGTCGACGGGCTGCCACCACCCTCGATGCAACTGCTCGTCGGGGCGAGCTGGCCATCGGTGGCGGCGAAGGTCACGAACGGGGTCGTGCCCGGTTCCAGCGGCAGGGCGCCACGGCACTCGTCATTCACCGGCGTTTCGGCGCAGGTGTCGATCGCCGCCTGCGCGCATCCGCCGTCCCAGTTGCTCTCACAGCAGAAGGGGTCGGCCGCGCAGACGCTCCCGCAGCAGGCGACATCGTTGCAGCCGGGCGACTTGTGCGGCTCGAAGCAGCTCAGCCCCGAGGGCGAGCAGGGAGGCTGGCAGAGGAGGTCGTTGCAGAAGACCCGCAGCACATAGGCGTCGCTGAAGCCGCACTCGATCAGCGTGTTGCTGAAGGTCGGCCAGGTGCCGGCGGCGACGACGATGTAGTACTCACCTGCGGGCACACAGACGGCCGGGCTCGAGAGCTCGATGCAAAGCTGCGTGTTGACCCACACCGGAGCGCTCGCCAGGGGCTGGCAGCCGGACGCGGGAATGAGTGCGGCGAAGCCTTCGAATCCCGAGGAGAGGGAGAGCTGCACGGAGGAGAGTCCGTCCCCGTTCGGGTCCGTCGCCGTGAAGCGCCAGACATCGACATCACGCACCAGGCCGTTCGGCCCCTCGGCAGCGGTGATCGCGCCGCACGCCGCCTGTCCGCAGCCGATCGACTGGAGGAGGAGCTGCGGGCTTGGAAAGAAGCAGGGATCGTTTCGATTCTGTCCGCATGTCTCGATCTCGGTGATCGAGCCAGAGGGACAGGTGGGCTGACAGAGGCCGACGCAGGTCTGGGCGGCGATGGCCGCACAGAGCGAGTCCCAAGAGAGTTCGCAGCAGCTCGGGCTGACCGAGCAGACCGTTTCGCAGCAGAGGGCGTCATCACACGCGGCACTCGCGTGCGGTTCGAAGCAGCTCTCGGTGCCCGGTCCGCCGCAGACGCCAGGGTCTCCGATGTTGCAGGAGAGCTGGGCGAGGAGCACGCAGGAGAAGTCCCAACGCACATCGCAGCAGAAGCTGTCGATGGCACAGACGGCGTCGCAGCAGGCGCCGTCGTCACAGGCGGGCGTCTCGTGGGGGACGAGGCAACTGAGGCTGATGTCCGCGCCGCAGAGGCCGATGCAACTGACCTCGGCTGTCTGAACGCAGGCCGCGTCCCACGCCGCCGAGCAGCAGGTCGGATCGGTTGAACAGACATTCTCGCAGCAGGCGGGGTCGTCGCAGCCGGGGGTTGGGTGCGGGATGAGGCAGGAACCGCCAGCGCTCGCGCACTGGGCGAGCGCGGGTCGGCTCGACCATGCCGCGGCGACGGCCACGAGGCCACCGAGGAGGAGGCGGAGGGACGCTGGGAAGGGGAGGGAGGCGGGCATGGCAGAGACCCACAATCCGCCGATCGCCGCAAGGGCGAGCGCACTGTTGGGGCGAAGGAATGTACGACGAGGCGATGGCCGATGCCGAGGCAAACTGCTCGATTTCCGCCGCTCGCAGCGTGGCGTGTCCCCGGTCGGTGAGGGAGGCTCAAGCGGCTGCGGCGGAAGCGGGGGCAAAACGACAAGCCCCTCCCGGCCGAGACCGGGAGGGGCTTTGCTATCGGAGATCCCGCTTCGTCAGGTCACTCGTCGGAACCCGAGTGCCATAACCGGCGGGCGATGAGATGCGTGTCAGACAAACTTACGGGCAGATGTCGCTGCAGAGGCTAGCAGCCTGCGAGGCGCAGAGGCTGTCCCACGCGACGGAGCAGCAG
>CAYNCG010000011.1:6916-150337 GCA_964395845.1 uncultured Isosphaeraceae bacterium
AGGCGCAGAGGCTGTCCCACGCGACGGAGCAGCAGAAGCCGTCCTGAGCGCAGACAGCGGCCTGGCAGGTCGCGTCGTCGCAGCCGAGGCCGCCGCTGGCGACGCAGCAGTTCGAACCACCAGCGAAGGTCGAAGCGGTACAGACCGCAGCCGCCATCGTGCCAATACAGAACCAAGAACGATTACGCATGTCTCATCTCTCCAGAGTGCGCCGCCGGGCACGGCGCCATTGGATCGCCCGGACCACGAAGCCATCTCCGACCACTCGGGACGGCTCAATCCATCGTGCAGAGTAATCCGGACTCGGAAGGTTCCAAAGCGCAAATCTCGTACTTCCGCAGGATTCACGCAATAGACCCGAATCCGGGCTCCCGGCGGAACGCTGAGAGGGCGAACGGACGACGACGGGCGCTCCGGATGCGCGTTTTCCCCAGCTTCACCCTGCCTCGCTTCACCCCCCGAGCTTCACCCCCAGCTTGAGGCTGATCGCAACGCGACTCGTCGCGACCGACGCTGGGGGCCACGGCGCGGGCCAAAAGACAACCCGCCCCTCGGATTGCTCCGAGGGGCGGGCTATGAGCTGTCTTACGCCGGAGGTCAAGCCTCCGTCGAAGGGTCAGTCAGGCTCAACACTTAGGGGCAAGCGCCCCAAGCGCCGAGGAGGATCGCGAGGTCAGCGGCGTCGGTGTTGCCGCTGCCGTCGAGGTCGCTCGCGCCAGCGCCGTTCCAGCCACCCAGGAGGAGGGCCAGGTCGGCGGCGTCGACATCGTTGTCGCCGTCGAGATCACCAAGGCACGCCGTCGGGCAATCGCCAGCCGGGGTGACATTGAGCGTTCCCGTACCGGTCACGCCAGCGCCGAAGGCGCCGAGCACGACATAGTAGGTTTCGCCGCAGGTGGTCGGAACGGTGAGCTCCGAGGTGAAGCCAGCGCAGCCCAAGCCGTCGTCGTTGCAGCCAACGAAGATCGGCTCAGCGCACGAGCCGCTGTAGACCGCGATGCGGGTGTCGAAGCTCGCCGAGTTGCAGGTCGAGAAGGTCGTCGACGTGCCGGTGGCGACATAGCTGTACCAGACATCGTTGAAGATGCTGACCGAGCCGAACGAGTCACACTCGGCCGGGAGGTCGGTCTGACCGGTCGCGCCCTGGGTCGAGACGGCGTTGGCGCCGTTCGTCAGAGCGATCGCGCCGGAGCACTCGTCGTTGGCCGGAGCTTCGAACTGGCAGATGGTGCAGAGCACCGCAGCCTGATCGGCGCACAGCGAGTCCCACGCGACCGAGCAGCAGAACGAGTCAGCCGCGCAGACGGTGGTGCAGCATTCCTCGTCGCTGCAGAAGGGCGTGCCGTTCGCCGAGCAGCAGTCGTTCGCGGAGGAGCCGCAGCCGAGAGGCTCGCAGCTATCGCCGCAGGTGAGGGTCGCAACATAGTTGTTCGCCTCGCCCGAACCGCAGGGCAGACCGTTGAAGACGCCCGGAGCGACGAACGCGGTGTAGGTACCCGGCTCGAGGCAGAAGTTGACCTCGTGCGGGCAGCCAGTCGCGGTCGTGAGGATGAAGATGAACGGCGGGCAGTTGTTGTCGAGGATGCCGATCGTCGTCGGGACGACAGACTTCACCGACCAGGTGACGCTGCTGGTCTCGGTCACGGAGAACGAGTACCAGTCGGTGTCACGGAAGCTGCCGTCGGCCCAGAAGGTGCCGCAGACGGTGGTGCCGCATGCGAGATCCTCATAGGCAGCCGACGCGGCGCAGAGATCGCCGCAGAGGCTGGCAGCCTGCGACGCGCAGAGGCCGTCCCACTGCACGGAGCAGCAGAACGTGTCCTGGGCGCAGACCGCATCCTGGCAGGTGATGTCGTCGCAGCCGATGCCGCCGTTCGCGACGCAGCAGTTGCTGCCCGAGGTCGGCGGGGCGTTGCAGCCACCGTTGGTGTCCTCGCCGCAGCCCTCAGCCTCGGAGGCCGAGCCTTCGGGGCAGGTGAGGTCGCAGTCCGGGCCGCAGAGGTCGAGGCAGAGGATCGCCGCGCTCTGAGCGCAGAGACCGTCCCAAGCGACCGAGCAGCAGAACAGGTCAGCGGCGCAGACCGCGTTGCAGCAGTCAGCGTCGTTGCAGTACGGGGCAGCGCCCGCAACGCAGCAGTCGCCGGCGCTGGCCGAACCGCAGCCGAGCGGTTCGCAGACATCGCCGCAGGTCAGCGTGGCAACGTAGTTGTTGCCGTCGCCGGAACCGCAGGGGAGGCCGTTGAAGATGCCCGGAGCGACGAACGCGGTGTAGGTGCCCGCGTCGAGGCAGAAGGTCACTTCGTTGGGGCAGCCCGTCGCGGTGATGAGCTGGAAGATGAAGGGCGGGCAGTTGTTGTCGAGGAGGCCGATCGTGGTCGGGATCGCAGCCTTGACAGACCAGGTGACCGTGCTGGCGCCTTCGAGGGTGAAGGAGTACCAGTCGGTGTCGCGGAAGCTACCGTCGGCCCAGAAGGTGCCGCAGACGGTCGCGCCGCAGGCGAGCGCCTCGTAGGCCGAGGCGGACGCGCAGAGGTCGCCGCAGAGGCTGCCGGCCTGCGAAACGCAGAGGCTGTCCCACGCGACGGTGCAGCAGAACGAGTCCTGCGCACAGACGGCATCCTGGCAGGTGATGTCGTCGCAACCGAGACCGCCGTTCGGGACGCAGCAGGTGCTGCCCGAGACCGGCGGGGCGTTGCAGCCACCGTTGGTGTCCTCACCGCAGCCCTCGGCTTCGGTGACCGCACCTTCGGGGCAGGTCAGGTCGCAGTCGGCGCCGCAGAGCTCGAAGCAGATGCCCGCAGCAGCGCCGGCGCAGAGGCCGTCCCACGCCACGGAGCAGCAGAACGGATCGGAGGCACACACCGCTTCGCAGCAAGCGACATCGTTGCAGCCGATGCCACCCGACGCGGTGCAGCAGTCGCCGCCGGTGCCGCAGTTACCACCACCGCCGCCACCGCACAGGTCGGGGCAGAGGCTGGCGGCCTGGGAAGCGCAAAGGCTGTCCCACGCCACGGTGCAGCAGAAGCTGTCCTGAGCGCAAACCGCGTCCTGGCAGGTCGGGTCATCGCAGCCGAGTCCGCCGTTGGCGACGCAGCAGTTGGAGCCACCACCGCCACCGCCACCGCACAGGTCGGGGCAGAGGCTAGCGGCCTGGGAAGCGCAGAGCGCATCCCACGCGACGGTGCAGCAGAACGCGTCCTGAGCGCACACGGCGTCCTGGCAGGTCGGGTCATCACACCCGAGACCGCCGTTCGCGACGCAACAGTTGGAACCACCGGCGAAGCTCGCGGCCGTACAGAGGGCCGCCGTCGCCATGGTGCTGATACAGAGCCAAGGTCTCACGCGCATCTCAAAATCTCCTTGTCCGCCGCCGGGTCGACGGAAGGGGTGGGTCCCCCGGACCACGCAATCCGCGCCGACCTCACGGCGCGGATGGACCCAGTGTGAAAATAACAGCGGACGAGCGATTTCCAAACCCTGTACCCCTCGTTTGCCCGAATCAGCGCACGGAAAGATCGCCACGACCCTCGCGACCGGGCCAGGCGGGCGCCATCGCCGCCGGTGGGAGGAGTCCAACGCCCTGGGCCAGTTGTGCGGCCGGGCGCGGAAACCCGGAACAGTCCTCCGGAGCGTCCACTCGTCGGTGGCGAGCGAGCAAAAAGCAACCAGCCCCCCGGCGTCTGCCGGGGGGCTGGTCGTTCAGACAGGACTCAGGCATCCGTTCGCAACCGCAGCGGGTTTGGCCGCGAGGGTGCGATCGGTCGGTCAGGGGCGTCGTCGATCAGATCACGAGCATGCTCATGGATTGATCGCTCCGCTGATCCCCGACTTAGGGGCAATCGCCCCACGCGCCGAGGAGGAGGGCGAGGTCTTCCGCGCCGACCAGCCCGTTGCTGTTGAGGTCAGCCGGTCCGCCGGCCTGGCCCCATGCACCGAGGAGGACCGCGAGGTCGCCCGCGTCAACATCACCGTCGCCGTCGAGGTCGCCGACGCAGGGCGTCGGGCAGGTTCCGGCCTGGGTCACGGTGATCGTGCCCGTGCCGAACTGGGTGGCGCCGAAGGCACCAGCGACGATGGTGTAGGTCTCGCCGCAGACAGCTTCGAAGGTGAGGATCGAGGTGAAGCCAGTGCAACCGGCGCCGTCGTCGTTGCAGGCGACGAAGGTCAGGTTGTCGCAGGTGCCGGTGAAGGCAGCAAGACGCGTGTCGAAGTTCGCCGTACCGCAGGTCGAGATGGTGGTGAGACCAGTCGCCGTCGCGGTGTAGGTGTACCAGACATCATTGTTGATGTTGACCGACTGGAACGAGGCGCACTCGGCCGGCAGGACGGTCTGACCCGTCGCGCCGATGTTCGAGAGGCCATTCGCGCCGAGGTTCAGCGGAAGGGCGCCCGCGCACTCGTCGTTCTCAAGGCCGCCGCCGCCACCGCAGGTGATGCTGATGGTGCCGGTGCCGTCCGCGGCGAAGCCACCGACCCGGAGGAGGTAGGTGGTGCCTTCCGTCAGCTCGGCCGTCATGAGCGAGCTGAAGCCCGGGCAGCCCGGACCGTCGTCGTTGCAGGCGACGAGCGTGAAGGTGTCGCAATCGGTGTAGAGAGCGAGACGGGTGTCGAAGTCCACCTGACCGCAGGTCGAGAAGGTCACCGTGCCGTCGCAGGTCGCGGTGTAGCTGAACCAGATGTCCTGAACGAACGCGGTGCCGAAGCCCTCGTCGCAGGTCGGATCGAGAGCCGGGAGGCTGTCGGTCGCGCCGAGCGTCGAGAACGCGGTGTCGCCGTCGAGGATCGGGAGGGCAGTGATGCACTCGTCGTTCGCCGGCGGGTCAACGGCGCAGATGGTGCAGAGATCAGCGGCCTGGTCAGCGCAGAGCGCATCCCACGCGACCGAGCAGCAGAATCCGTCCTGGGCGCAGACCGCGTTGCAGCAGTCGGCGTCGTTGCAGAACGGCGTGCCGTTCGCGGTGCAGCAGTCGCCCGACTCGGGCGAACCGCAGGTCACCGGCGTGCACTCGTCGCCGGCGGCGACGGTGAGGACGTAGTTGTTGAGGTCGCCGCTGTCGCACGCCGGGAAGTCGAAGCCGGACGGAGCGACGAACGCGACGCTGTCGCCCGCCGGGAGGCAGAACGAAAGGGTCGCGCCGCAGCCGGGCTGGACTTCGATGGCGTAGATGAACGGCGGGCAGTTCGCATCGAGGAGACCGATGGTCACGTCGATGTTCGCGTTGACCGTCATCGTGACCGTGCGGGACTCGGTGAGGCTGAAGCGGAACCAGTCGGTGTCGCGGGTGCTACCACCGGCCCAGAAGGTGCCGCAGAGCGGGGTGCCGAGGGCGATGTCCTCGTAGCCGACGCCGCCGTTGCAGCCGCCGTTGAGGTCCGAGCCGCAGGGCTCGTTCTCGGTGGCGCCGCCCGACGGGCACGCGGCCTCGTCGCAGCCGACGAACTGGCTGATGGTGAGGGTGCCCGAGCCCGAATCGCCACCGCCGAAGCCGCCGAGGCGGATCCGGTACTCGGTGCCGGCGTCGAGCGCAGCAACCATCTCGGAGGTGAAGCCGCCGCAGCCGCTGCCGTCGTCGTTGCAGGCGAGGAGCGAGAGGCTCGAGCAGTCACCCGAGTAGAGGGCCAGGCGGCTGTCGAAGTCGATCTGGTCGCAGACCGAGATCGTGTACAGGCCGCTGGTCGACGGGGTGAAGGTGTACCAGGTGTCGTTGAACATGGTCACTGAACCGAACGACGCGCAGGTCGGATCGAGCGGATCGCCGTTCGTGAACGCGCCGATGGTCGAGACGGCGTTGTCGCCCTCGACGACCGGGAGGGCGTCTTCGCAGACATCGCCGGGGGCGGCGGTGCAGGCGTTGCCCGTGTCGATCAGCGAGAGGAGGTACTTCGCGTCGGTCGAGCAGGGGGTACCCTCGAAGAGGGCCGGGGTCACGACGACGCGATAGGTGCCGGCGACGAGGCAGACATCATTGATCTGCACCGGGTCGCAGGAGCCGACGGCGCCGAGGCCGGTCGCGATGATGGCCGGCGGGCAGGACGCGCTGACGAGGAAGATGTTCGACTGGATCTGGCCCTGGAGCGAGAAGCTGACGATCTTGTTCTCGGTGAGGGTGAACTCGTACCAGTCGGTGTCGCGGAAGCTACCTTCCGCCCAGTAGTTGCCGCAGATCTCGTCGCCGAGATCGACGACGGAGACCGCGCCGTTGACGGGGTCATTGCAGCCGCCGTTGAGATCCTCGCCGCAGGGCTCGCCTTCCTCGGCGGTCGCGCTCGAGCAGTCGACGGTGCAGTTGGTGCTGCAGGTCGAGCAGAGGCTCGCAGCCTGGCCGGCGCAGAGCGAATCCCACTCAACCGAGCAGCAGAAGCTGTCAGCCGCGCAGACGGCGGTGCAGCAATCGAAATCGCTGCAGCCGGGGCCAACGCCCGCGACGCAGCAGTCGTTTGCAGAAGTGGTACAGGGATCGCCGGCGAAGCTCGCGGTGGTGGACGCAAGCATCGAGGCGGTCGCCACGGTGGCCACGAAGGACCAGTGACTCACGCGCATGATCTTTTTCTCCTCAGGCAGTCGTGTCTGAAAGGATGGCGGGCATGCACCCCAGTGCCGCGATGGCACTGACAGCACACGAGCCCCAGCCGAGGAGCCCGCGCCCGCCGATTCCAATCTACCCGTGAGTCGGGGAATCCGACACCACAAAGTCCGTTTTCAACGCGATTTGGGTGATTGCAGGGCGCGCCGCTGGTGCAGACACCCCGGTTACGGGTCGACGGGCCGCGTGCTTCTCCTGCAACCGCGCGACCGGCGCGCTCCCCCGCGCTGAGCGGTCGTCCGAGCCAGCGTTCCTCTGGTGGAACTGGATTCCGGTCGGGGGGGTGGTTATTGTCCCGCCCCCTCTGTCCTTTGTCCCTCCCCTCCGCGACCGCTCAGGAGTCTCGACCATGCCCGCCGTTGGATCCATCGCTCCCGCCTTCCAACTCCCCCAGAAGCCCGGCGAGGTCGTCGATGTCGGGGCCCTCTTCGGCAAGGAGAAGGTCGTCCTGCTCTTCATCCCGCTCGCCTTCAGCTCCGTCTGCACGGCGGAACTCTGCCACTTCCGCGACTCGTGGCAGCAGTGGCAGTCGATCGGCGCGAAGGTCTTCGCGATCTCGATCGACAGCCCCTTCGTCGTGGCGAAGTTCCGTGAAGCGGAGGGCATTCCCTTCCCGGTCCTCTCCGACTTCAACAAGGTCGTGGCTCCGCAGTACGACGCCCTCCACGCCGATCTCATGGGCCTGAAGGGGGTCACCAAGCGGGCGGCCTTCGTCGTCGGCCGCGACGGCAAGCTGGCCTACGCATGGGTCTCGGAGAACCCGGGCGTGCAGGTGAACTTCGATGAGATCAAGGCCGCCGTCGAGAAGGCGCCGTAAGGCAGCCGCCGCGACGGACGATGTCCGGCCACACCCCGAGGCACCCACAATCCCGCCGAACGCGGATAGGATGCTTCGGTCCTGCGGGCGTAGCTCAGTGGTAGAGCGTCAGCCTTCCAAGCTGAATGTCGAGGGTTCGACCCCCTTCGCCCGCTTTTCGGAACATCCCACCGTGAACCCTCTCCGGGCTGAATGTCGAGGGTTCGACCCCCTTCGCCCGCTTTTCGGTCTCCCGCGTCTCTCTTAGGGCCGGGGCCCCAACTTCCCTGACCTTTGTTACACTCCCGCCCCTTCTCTAGGGTTGGATGGTGTTTGGGTGGATCGGGACTCCCCGCGGCATCTGCCGAGGCGGTGGTTCTTCTGGACGATTGTCGTCGGCCTCGTGCGCGAGCCCCTCGGCGATGGCCTCCGATTCGCTCATCCTGCCATCGCTTCCCGGTCTCCGGGGCGAGCGCGCGGGCGCTCCCCGTTCCTCCGTCCGATGCCGACGGCGCGTTTGTCGCCGACGGCTTCCAAGGGCCGCATCCGTGCAATCCAGTTCTGCGTCAACCAGCGGTTCCCGAGCTGAGCGCCGCCCGGCCTCTCCGCTCGCGCGTGGCCGCAACCATGTTCTCTTCGGAGCGATGAGCCTGCTCGCCCTTTCGGCGACGGCGTTCGCGGGCGAAGCCGACCTGAAGCTCCCGAGCGTCGACTCGATCAGCTTCAATGTCTTCGGCACCTTGATCCGCGGCGACATCCTCATGTATGCGGGCCTCGCGATCGCCATCCTCGGCGCGCTCTTCGGCCTCGTCCAGTACAAGCAGACGGTCGCGCTTCCGGCTCACAAGTCGATGCTCGACGTGTCGAACATCATTTGGGAGACCTGCAAGAGCTACCTCTTCCAGCAGGGCAAGTACCTCGCGATCCTCTGGTTCGCGATCGGTGCCGCCATCGTCTTCTACTTCGGCGTCCTTGAGCACAAGGGCGTCGGTGCGGTCATCGTCATCCTGCTCGCGAGCATCGTCGGCATCCTCGGAAGCTACGGCGTCGCGTGGTTCGGCATCCGCATCAACACCCAGGCCAACAGCCGAGCGGCCTTCGCGTCGCTCAAGGGCGATGGCCTGCCGGTGCTCGGCATTCCGCTGAAGAGCGGCATGTCGGTCGGCATGCTGCTCGTGTCGGTCGAGCTCTTCTTCATGATCTGCATCCTGGTGTTCCTGCCCGCCGACCTCGTCGGGCCGAGCTTCATCGGATTTGCAATCGGCGAGTCGCTCGGCGCGTCGGCCCTCCGCATCTGCGGCGGCATCTTCACCAAGATCGCCGACATCGGCGCTGACCTGATGAAGATCGTCTTCAAGCTCCCCGAGGACGATCCGAAGAACCCCGGCGTCATCGCCGACTGCACCGGCGACAACGCCGGCGACTCGGTCGGCCCCTCGGCCGACGGCTTCGAGACCTACGGCGTCACCGGCGTCGCCCTCATCGCGTTCCTGGCCTACGCCCTCGGCGGCGTGCACGACGACATGTGCGCGAAGCTGATCGTCTGGCTCTTCGCGATGCGCGCCCTCATGATCGTCACCTCGCTCGTGAGCTACTACGTCAACGAGGCCATCAGCAAGGCCCGGTTCGGCGGTCTCCGCGACTTCCACGAGGAGGCTCCGCTGACCTGGCTCGTCTGGATCACCTCGATCGTCTCGATCGCCGTGACCTTCGTCGCGAGCTTCGCCCTCCTCAAGGGCGTCCAGTTCAACGGCCAGCCGCTCGAGGATCTCTGGTGGGTGCTCTCGGTCATCATCAGCTGCGGCACGATCGCCGGCGCACTCATCCCGGAGTTCACGAAGGTCTTCACCTCCACCAGCTCCGCCCACGTGCGTGAGGTCGTCAACGCCTCGGCTCAGGGCGGCGCGAGCCTGAATGTCCTCTCCGGCTTCGTCGCCGGCAACTTCTCCGCGTTCTGGAAGGGCCTCGTCATCGCCCTGCTCATGGGCATCGGCTGGCTCTTCTCGACCAATCCCGACATCGTGTCGATGATGCCGGTCGAGTACAACTTCGCCGCGCCGATCTTCGCCTTCGGCCTCATCGCCTTCGGCTTCCTCGGCATGGGTCCGGTGACGATCGCGGTCGACAGCTTCGGCCCGGTCACCGACAACGCCCAGAGCGTCTACGAGCTCTCCCAGATCGAGTCCCGTCCCGGCATCAAGGACGAGATTCGCCGCGACTTCGGCTTCGAGCCGGACTTCGAGAACGCGAAGCACCAGCTCGAGAAGGGTGACGGCGCGGGCAACACCTTCAAGGCGACCGCGAAGCCGGTGCTCATCGGCACCGCCGTCGTCGGTGCGACCACGATGGTCTTCGGCATCATCCTCGCGCTCATCAAGGAGCACGCCGCCGAAGCGCAGGTCCCGCTGCAGGAGGCCGCGAACTATGTCGTCGGCAAGCTCAGCATCGTGACCCCCGAGACGCTCCTCGGTCTCCTCGTCGGCGGTGCGGTCGTCTACTGGTTCACCGGCGCCAGCACCCAGGCCGTCGTGACCGGTGCCTACCGCGCGGTCGTCTACATCAAGAAGAACATCAACCTCGACAAGGCCGCCGCGAGCATCGAGGACTCGAAGGAAGTCGTCCGCATCTGCACGCTCTACGCGCAGAAGGGCATGACGAACATCTTCCTCGTCGTCCTCTGCATGTCGCTCGCGCTGCCCTTCTTCGATCCCTTCTTCTTCATCGGATACCTCGTCGCGATCGCGTTCTTCGGGCTCTTCCAGGCGATCTTCATGGCCAACGCCGGCGGCGCCTGGGACAACGCGAAGAAGATCGTCGAGGTCGAGATGCGTGCGAAGGGAACCGACCTGCACGCCGCGACCGTCGTCGGCGACACCGTCGGCGATCCCTTCAAGGACACCTCGTCGGTCTCGCTCAACCCGGTCATCAAGTTCTCGACGCTCTTCGGTCTGCTCGCGGTCGAGATCGCCGTGCAGCCGGCCATCGCCGACTACAAGTGGTGGATCGGCGGCGCGTTCTTCGCCGTCGCGCTCTTCTTCGTCTACCGCAGCTTCTACGGCATGCGGATTCCGGAAGAGAAGACCCGCTGACGCACTGGGTTTCCCGCACGGCCGACCATGACTGATCATGGCCGTGCTGACTTCGACGACACGGGCCGGCGCTCTCGCAAGGGAGCCCGGCCCGTGTCACTTTCCCTCGGCGTTGCTGCCGGCGTCAGCCGGTGAGCGCGTCCGGCGGAAGCGGAAGGCCGTGGCTCTCGGCGAACTCGGCGAATCGGCGGGGGACCCCACCGATGCAGGCGAGCTCGGCGGCGCCGCCCTGCGCGTCGGCCGCGCTCGGGGATGGGAACGCCAGCTTCCACGCGTGCAGGTGGAGCGTCGGATCCTTGCCGCGCCCGGCGTTCGGCTTGGCCCGACCGCCCGGTTCGTAGATCGGATCGCCGGCGACGGGTGCCCCGAGCGAGGCGAGATGCACCCGGATCTGGTGAAGGCGACCGGTGATGAGATCGCATTCGACCAGGGCGTAGCGGCCCGACCGGCAGAGGACGCGGTAGCGGGTCAGCGCGGGCTTGCCGCGTCGGTCGATGAGACTGACGCGGTAGCTTCCGCCCCGCTCGCCGATCGTGGTCTCGAGGAGCGGCGCTTCGATCGAGCCGGTGTCCTGACGAAGCTCCCCGCGGGCGATCGCGAGATAGGTCTTGCGCACGGCTCGGGCCTCGAACGCGGCGCGGAGAGCGTCCCACGCGTCGGCGTCGAGCGCCGCGACGAGGAGTCCGCTCGTCCAGCGATCGAGTCGGTGGAGGAGGCCCCAGTCGCGGGCCTCGCCGAGCCGCAGCAACTGCGACGCGAAGCGGCCGCCATCGTGGGCGAGGAGGCCGTTCAGAAGCGAATCGCCGCCGTGGGAGCGTCCGGGCTCGGTCACGACACCGGGCATCTTGTTCATCACGATGATCCGATCATCCTCGTGGACGAGATGGACGCGGACCTTCGGATTGCTCGTGGGGGTGGGCATGGGCGTCGCGCTTCTGCGTCGTTGCGGCGCGCGGCGGCCACTGTAGCAGTGAGCGGCATCCTTGATCCCTGCGGTCGGCCTGCGCGTGCCCGCCGCGCGGAGGGAAGCGGCTACGCTGAGTCAACCGCCATGATCCACGCACCTCAGCCGCGCATCGCCTCGTCGCTCGCCCCTTTCGGCTCCAGCGTCTTCACGGAGATGAGCCAGCTCGCCCGACAGCACAACGCGGTCAACCTCGGTCAGGGCTTTCCGGACTTCGACGGTCCAGCGTTCCTGAAGGAGGCCGCGTACCGCGCGATCCGTGAGGGGCATGGGCAGTACGCCCGGAGTTTCGGCGTGCCGGAGCTGAACGCGTCGATCGCCGCCCGCTTCGCCCGCGACACGGGCATCACCGTCGATCCCGATCGCGAGGTGACGGTGACCGCCGGGTGCACCGAGGCGATCGCCGCGACGATGCTCGGTCTTCTCGAACGCGGCGACGAGGTCATCCTCATCGAGCCCTTCTACGACAGCTATCCCGCGACGATCGCGATGGCCGGCGCGACGGTGCGCTCCGTCACGCTGCGGGCGCCGCAGTTCGCCCTCGACCTCGAGCGGCTCCGGGCCACGGTGACCGCGCGGACCAGGATGATTCTCGTCAACACGCCGCACAATCCGACCGGTCGCGTCTTCACCCGGGCGGAGCTTGAGGGGATCGCGGCGATCTGCCGGGATCACGATCTCCTCTGCGTGTCGGACGAGGTCTACGAGCGGCTCGTCTTCGAGGGCGAGCACATCTCGATCGCGACGCTCCCCGGCATGCGCGAGCGGACGATCACGCTCTCGAGTCTCGGGAAGACCTACTCCTTCACCGGCTGGAAGATCGGCTGGGCGATCGCGCCGCCCGCGCTCACCGCAGGGGTCCGCGCCGCCCATCAGTTCCTGACCTTCTGCGCGCCGACGCCGCTCCAGGTCGCCGCAGCGGAAGCGCTCCGCACCGGCGACGACTATGACCGGACATTCCTCGCCGAGTACCGCGCCCGGCGCGACCTCATGGTCGATGGACTGCGGAGCGCCGGCTTCGAGGTCTTCGTCCCCGCCGGCACCTACTTCGTCATGTGTGACCACGGGCGCTTCGGGTTCGAGGATGACCTTGCCTTCTGTCGCCATCTCGTGCGCGAACTCGGCGTCGCGGCCATCCCGCCAGGCTCCTTCTATGTCGATCGTCGAGAGGGGGCGCGGCTGGTCCGCTTCGCCTTCTGCAAGCGCGACGAGACACTCCGTGCCGCGATCGATCGGATGCGGCCGCTGAGCGAACGACTGCGCTGACAGGGGCCACGCGACCGTCGTACAATCGAGTCATGTCCTCCTCAGCCGAGCGTCCCGTGACTCTCGACGCATTCGCGCAGACCTCGTCGTCGCCTGCGTCGCCGGCCGCGTCGCTCTCCCTCGCATGCTGGGTCGGTCCGGGCGGCGAGGCGATCGCCAACGAACTCGCGTCGGCCGCCGGAGCGGAGCCCGCCGCGCCGGAGGGCACCTCGGGTGTTCGGCTTGTCGCCATCGGCGGTGACCGGCGATCGATGGCGACGCAGTGGGCGGGGCGCGCTGGTATCGACGAAGTCGCATCGCTCCGCGAGTTGGCGCGCGTGCCGGCGGGCGTACGGCTCGTGCTGGGCAGCGAACCTCCCGGCGACGCGGACCTCGAGGCGCTCCTCGGCGGCGATGCGATCGTCGTCACGACGGTTCCGACGCCCGCCAGCACCAGCGAGGCGTTCCAGCTCGGCGAGATCCGCTCGCGTCTGCGCTGCGTGCCGCTCTTCCGCTGGTCCGACGCCTTCCGTGTCGCCGAGCCGATGCTCGCGGAGTTTCTTGCTGAAGGGCGGCCGACGGCGGTGGCGATTCGGCTGCGGCAGGGGGCCCCGGATCGGGCGACGACGCTCTCCGTCGGGCACGCCGCACCGGTCGCGAGCGAAGGGGGTATCGGTGGAATCGACGGCCTGCTGCTCGACGCCGCTGACCTGGCCGCGGAGTTTGCCGTCGGCATCGAGAGCATCTTCGCGATGGCCCGCGCGCCCCTCGTTGCGGGCGAGCCTCCCGCCGTGCACGCGGTCGCCCGCTCTGGCGATGGCGCGATCATCTCGATGGAGCTGATCGCGGCCGGCGGCTTCGAGCGAGCGGTCATTCTCACCGGTCCGGGGGGCACGCTTGCGATCAGTGATGCGCTGCTCGAGCGACGCGATGGCGGGGGCCGTCTCGTCGAGCGCATCGAGCGACGCCCGCCCGCGGATCCGGTCGCAGCGGTGTTGGAGTCGCTTCGCACGATCGTGCGCCTGCGCGGCGGGCGCGAGGACCCGGGGCGGGTCATCGCGCGTCTGGCGATCGCCGACGCGGCGCGTCTGAGCGCCCGGACCGGCAATGCCGAAAGCCCGGCGAGCGTCGAGGCGATCGCCGCGCGGCCGTAGCGACGGCGGCCTGCGCTGGCCACAGGAAAAACGACCACGCGCGCCGAATGGTCGGCGCGCGTGGTCGGTGAGCGTCTTGATGAGGCGTCGGCGTGAGCGGATTAGGCCGCGATCGATTCGATCTTCACGCGGAGGTAGCTCTGCCGGTGGCCGAACTTCTTGCGGCTACCCTTGCGGCGCTTGTACTTGAGGCCGACGATCTTCGGACCGACCGCCTCGCCGAGCACGGTGGCGACGACCTTCGCGCCGCTCAGGTAGGGCAGACCGATCTTCGCGGCGGTGTTGCCGTCGCCGATCGCGAGCACCTTGTCGAGGGTGACGGTCTGCTGATCGACCGCGACATCCCGCAGGTCGATGTCCACGATGTCGCCCTGGCGAACCTTGATCTGCGTCCCGCTGTCCTCGATGATCGCGTACACGGTCGATGCTCCTCGCGTCCGGAATCGGACGCCTACTGAATCGTGCTGATGGCCTCGCGCGGCCTCTGCCGCGGCCCGGCTCCCTCAGGTTGACGCCTCGCCCAGGGCGAACGCGTCCCACCGTCGAGAGGGGAATCGGGCAGTATACCGGTCCGTCGGGTGATCGCAACGGCTACCGCCGCTACACTCCCCCCCTGTGGACAGGCAATCGCCGCCGGGGCACCCGCTCCGCCGGAGGAAAAGTCCGAACACGGCAGGACACGGTGGTGGGTAACGCCCACCGGCCCGAATGCGGGTCAGGGATAGTGCCACAGAAAACAAACCGCCGACCGACGCGGCCACCCTCAACCGGTGCCGCGGCGAGGTAAGGGTGAAACGGTGCGGTAAGAGCGCACCGCCCGTCCGGTGACGGATGGGGCAGGGCAAACCCCACCGCGTGCAAACGCAAGCAGCTTCCGTCCGTCCGTGGCCAGCGATGGCTCGGCGGGCACCTGCGGTCCGCAGCGTGAAGCGGGTAGCGTGCAGGAGGCGGTCGGCAACGGCCGTCCCAGAGAAATGGTTGCCATCGGTCCCAGAGGCTTGACCGCCCGGGGCAGACCAGAATTCGGCTTAGGTCCACGGCATTCACGGCATCCCCGCGAGGGGATGTCGTGCGCGGTGCACGGCGCCGGTCGGCCTCTTCCCTATGGAGTCAACTAGCCATCGTGCACAACCTATGGGGCCTCCGAGACGCGGCCGCGAAATGGAGCCGTTTTGACGACGGACTATTGCCTTCCGGATCGAGACCGCAACAATCTGGGCTCCGTGGCCGCACGCCTGTGTGGTCAGCGTTCGCGGGGATTGTGACGGTGGCTGGTGGGGCCGATCCGAGTGGCCGGTGGCGATATCGCTTCCGAACGCTCGGCTTGAGGTTCGTTTGGATGTTCGTCGTCGGTCTGTCGGGACGCTCCGCCGCAATCGGCTGGGGGCCGAACCCGTCAGAACCTCGGCGCTCCCCAACCGACCGGCCTGCAGCTCGAGCGACTCGACGGTCGCTCCATCGAAACGCACAACCTCCCGAGCCGGAACCCAACGCCGTCACGCTTACTCAGTTCAAGAAGCACGACCATGAGCAACCCAACCAAAGCCACTAGCCTCCAGACCTACCACATGCTCGTCTTCCGAAAGGCGCTGCATCCGGAGTTCTTCGGTATCGAGGGGCGGCAGCGGGTGCGTCATGACGACTACGAGGCCGAGAGCTGGATTTTCCGCGGCGGCCACAGCCTTCGCTTCCAGCACAACGGCCTCTGCGTGGTCGAGGTCGTGCTCGAGGCGATCGACCAGATCCCGGATCGCGGTGTCGTCGCCACGCTGCCCTGCGCGGGCGAGCGGGATCACGAGGAGCGTTTCGCGGACCAGCTCCTCTACATGACCACGATGCAGACCGAGACCCTCTCGGACCACCTGTATCTGGGCACCTACAAGGAAATGCTCCAGCACGCTCGGGAGAGCGACTCGCTCATCTCGATGTGGACCGACGAGGGCGGCAAGCCCAACCTCTCCGTGCTCGATGTGCAGGCGACCCGCAGCGAACTCCACCTCCAGGGCTACCACCTGCGGAGCGACTGCGGACTCGTCCTCCGGACGCAGTCGATGTTCCAGATCATTCGCGACGCCGATGCCAAGAAGCGGGCAGCGAAGGGAACGGGACGCTCCTCGCGAGCTGGCGACGAGATCTGATCGCGAGCTGTCTCGCCTTCGATCAGTCGGCCCCGTCCGCCGCTCCCACAGCCGCTCCCGCCGGCGGGCCTGCCTGATGACGCACGCTTCGCCCGATTCACCCGCAACGCCGATCGCATCGCGTCGCGTCGCTCTCCAGAGCGTCGCGACCGATGTGGCGTTCGGTCTGGACGCGATTCCGGTGCGCAGTCGCCCGTTGCCCGAGGCGGCTGTCGCGGCGGTCCCTCGCGCTCCCGCATCGCCCGCATCGCCCGCTCTGCGGACACCAACACCCGTCGCGGACGAGGCGAGTTGGTCCTCGGCTCCGGCACGAACGGCCGAGGCGGAGGAACCCTTGCTCCTTCGGCCGAGTGCGCTCGCGGCGCTCGCCCCCATTCCGACGCTTGCGGCACGCGCCGATGTCCGCGGCATCGCCTCCGAGACGGATCGCGCCACGGCGCT
Source organism: uncultured Isosphaeraceae bacterium (assembly GCA_964395845.1). Taxonomy (GTDB): domain Bacteria; phylum Planctomycetota; class Phycisphaerae; order Phycisphaerales; family SM1A02; genus JAEUIT01. The sequence goes on from CAYNCG010000011.1 coordinate 23,328, forward strand.
CACGTCGCTCGAGGCCACCCACGCCGCCACCTGCCCGCACTGCACGACCGCCACCGCGCACACCCGACTCGTCTTCGGTGAAGGGTCGGCGGTGGCGCGGCTCATGTTTATCGGTGAAGCGCCGGGCGAGACCGAGGATCAGCTTGGGCGTCCATTCGTCGGACGGGCCGGGCAGAAGCTCGATGAGATGATCCGGGCGATGGGGCTTCGGCGTGAAGATGTCTACATCGCCAATGTGCTGAAGAGCCGACCGCCCGAGAACCGCACGCCGCTGCAGCACGAGGTCGATCGCTGCGGCCCCTATCTCATCGAGCAGATCCGGATCATCCGACCGGCCGCGATCGTGACGCTCGGCGGCCCCGCGACGAAGTTGGTGCTCGCGACGGAGCAGGGGATCACCCGCCTTCGTGGCGTGTGGGGCGAGATCCTCGTGCCGCTCGAGGGACCGGGCGCGGACGCAGCGGAGTCGATCGCGATCCCGGTCATGCCGACCTTCCACCCTGCCTATCTTCTCAGGAACTACACCGCGGAGACGCGACGGCAGGTCTGGCACGATCTCCAGGCGGTGCTTGCGAAGCTGCGCGACGCGTCGTGATCGCGCGGCGTGTGGTCGCACCTCGGGCAGACACCCGACAGTGGTGCGCCTCGGTCCGTCGCGTGAGCATGAACGCGAAAAGTTCGCACTTTTTTGTTCGGAGTACGGAACCGCCCCGCGTCGCATGCGGACATGTTCGCGTGACCGAAAGGTCGCCCGCCAAGAGCCTGACCGATTCCTCCCCCATGTGAGGGCCGATCGGTTGACGAGTTCGCTCGCAGAGAAGCCTCTGCTGATGCTGGCGGATCCAAGCCCCCCACGAGGAGCCTGTCGCGGTTCAACCTGTGACGGGCTCTTTTTCTTGTTCAGCGTGAGATGGCGCGCTGGAGATGGCGCGCAGGAGTCGGCCCGCAGCAGATGACGCAACCGAGCGCCGTCGGGGGCGAGCCGGTCGGCTCACACGCGAACGATGATCGTCACCGGACCGTCGTTGGCGATCCGGACATCCATGTGGGTTCGGAAGCGTCCCGTCGCAACGCTCCCGGCCGGTCCGATCGCTGCGCGGAGCGCATCCTCCACGCGCCGATAGAGCGGTTCTGCGACCTCGGGCGGAGCGGCTTCGACGAAGCTCGGCCGATTGCCGCCACTCGTATCGCCGGCGAGCGTGAACTGGCTGACGAGCAGGATCGATCCGGCGATGTCGATGACCGACCGGTTCATCTTGCCCGCCTCGTCGCTGAAGATCCGTAGCTTGGCGAGCTTCGCGGCCATGAGGTCCGCTTCACGCTCGCCGTCGCTGCGCATGACGCCGAGGAGCACGCACAGCCCCGGACCGATCGCGCCGACGACCTCACCGCCGACGGTGACCGACGCCTCGGAAACGCGTTGAACGACAGCGAGCATGCGGGCGCGGCCGCGTCAGCGGACGAGGGCCATCGAGCAACTCGTCACCATCGCCGTGCCCTGCTCGTCGCAGGCCTGGCGGTAGTCGACGAGTTCGACCGTCGTCGGCTGCACGATTTCGAGGGCGGCGGTCATGTTGCCGATGCTGCACCAGCGCGTGGGATTCTTCTTCCACTCGCAGAACTCGAGGAAGGCCTTCGGATCCCCCGAGAGGAACTTGCCCATGACCTCGCGGTCGTGGCGCTCGACCTCGATCTTCCGCTGGTCGTTGACCGCAACCGGCTCGCCGAACTGCGGACCGACATGGCTCAGGTCGCTCGAGGCGACGACATAGGTCGTACCGCCCTCGGCGGCGAGCGCCTCGCGGACCGCCGCAACGAATTCGGCCCGACTCACGCGGGCGCCGTCGTCGGCGATCATCGGCGTCAGCGGATCGGGGATGAGGGCCGCAGCGACCGGCACATCGCCCCAGCGGTGCTGGATCCACGGCAGATGAAGCTGAATCGAGTGCTCGGGGAGATGATCGAGCTGATCGATGAAGAGGCGATTGCCGAGCGAGCCGCGAAGTCGCTCGACGAGGCCGCGATCGGCGGCCACGGCGCCGAGCGGCGTCCGGAACCCAAGCTCGGTCATGACGACGCCGTCGCCGACGCCGAAGTGATTCGTGCCGAGCACGAGCACCCGGTCGGGGCGCTGGGCCCGATCGAAGCAGCGGTAGCTGGTCGCGTAGACCGGCCAACCGCGGGGGTAATCAAGGTGGGGGGCGACGATGCCGGTCGCGGGGACCTCCAGCTCGGGATCCTCGGTCTGGCCAAGCCACTCGTCGAGCTTTGCACGGCACTCCGCCTCGGTCGACCCAAGCGAGCCCGACGCGGTCACCGGGAAGTGACCGTCGGCCCGAAGCTTCTCCTTCATTTCCCCTTCGAGCCGCTCGGAGGTCGGGCCCCACAGGAGGCCGAACTCGTCCATCTTCGAAACCAGCTCGATGAGCGGCTGGACCTCGGCCCGGAACATCGAGGCGATGTCCTCGAGGGCCTTGTCGCCGCGGAAGTGCTGGATGACCTGCAGGGCCTGGGGGGGGACCACCATCATCTGGGTGGTGAGCATGGAGGGGTCACGAAGCCCGATGAGAAGGGCCGACTGTCCGCTCTCCTTGTTCTGCGCCTGCAGCGGAACCGGCTGAATGGGGCGGACTTGGGGCGTGCGGAGATGGGACGGAAGTTCCTCGACGGAGGGCATCCCGACACTGTACACCAAGCCCGGAGGGGTGGGCCGGAACCGGCCGATCGGCGGGTGTGAGGAGTCGGCGAACCTTCCATGAGCGCGGGGGGAGCACCGGGTAGCATGGGCCTCCAGTGACGCATGACGGCCGTCGCCTCCGTTCTCCTTTCCGCACACGGCGGGGGGGGCGGACAACCGGCGTAACCGGTGCAATCGTTGTGAACGATTGCAAGCGGGTTTGAGCAATCGGAGTTCGCGAGGCGGCGTTCGACGCCCTCGTCGGGCGAGCCGATAGCGACGAGCCGCCTGCGGGCGCGACGGGTGCGGACGAGGACCGAGGCCGAGTCCACACCACACCCACCCCGCGTCTACCCGCGTCTACCCGCATCTGGGGGGGCCACCCGGATCCCCGCGTCTCGCGTGCACCTGTTTTGGACCTTCGCGAAGTCGATTTGGAACTCGAGAACCATGAGTAAGCACCTCCACCGTACGCGTTCCCTTGCTCGGATCAGCTCCGGAGCAACCTTGGGACAGTCCCTCAGCGGTTCCGCCAGCACCGGCGGCGCGTTCATCGCGACGGCGGCCGTCGTCGCTGCCCTCCTCCTGACTCCGGTCTTCGCGACGACGGCATCGGCCCAGACGCCGCCCGCCACCCCGCCGGCCACCCCGCCGGCAACTGGCCCGGAGAAGCCGACCGGTCAGGAGAAGCCGACCGGTCAGGAGAAGCCCCCGCGCCCCGCGGGTGAGGATGTCCGGAAGTCTCCGGCGACGACCCTCCAGAACCGCCCGAGCCGGACCCGCCAGACGCCGACCGACCGCGCTCCGGCCGGCCTCGAGGCTGCGAACCCCGGCGGCAATCAGGCTCCTACGCCGGCTCGCGGCGCTGGTGCGGCTGCCGCCGCGCAGGCCCCGGCCACCGCTCCGGCCATTCGCTTTGAACCGGCCGTCCTCGACTTCGGCGAGATGACCGCTGGCGTCTCCGTGACGCTCAAGGTCAAGCTCATCAACGCGATCGACACCCCCGTCACGGTCACCCGCGCGGTCGCGAGCTGCGGCTGCACGATCCCGACCTGGCCGAAGGATCCGATTCCGGTCGGCGGCTCGGCCGAGGCTGAGGTCACCCTCAAGCCGCCGGAAAAGCAGGGAACCGATCTCGTCAAGCGCGTCACCTTCCAGCTCGACGGCCACGCGCCCGTCGTCCTCGAGCTGAAGGGCCATGTCACCGAGTATGTGAAGATCGTGCCCGAGATCATCGACGCTCCCGGCAAGGCGGCGCTCGCCGCCGGCAGTGAGGGAGCGAAGGGCGGCACCATCACCCTCACCTCGGTGGACGGCACCCCCTTCAAGATCCTCGGCGCCAATCCGCCGCTCGTGAAGGACATCAGCGGCGACGCCAAGACCGAGCATGTCGTCAACATCGACTGGGCCACCTGGGCCGAGAGCGGCAAGTCGCCGAAGCTCGCCTTCACCACCGATCACCCGAAGGCCTCGAACCTCTCGGTGATCGTGAAGCGCGCCCTCGACGATCGTCCCGAGCCGCCGACCCCGCCGGCCGCGAAGGCCGCCGCCCCCGCGTCGCCGGTCATTCAGGCCGTCCGCGCCGGTGACGCCGCCACCCTCCGCATCCTGATCGCCAACGGCACCGATGTGAACGCAGCCGATCCCGTCAGCGGCGGTCGCACCGCGCTGCACTGGGCGGTCAAGGAAGGCAAGAAGGAGATCATCCCGATCCTCCTCGACGCCAAGGCGAACATCGAGGCGAAGGACCGCGTGGGCAAGACCCCGCTCACCGTCGCCGCGGAAGGTCGCGATCTTGACGTGGTCAAGATGCTCGTCGAGAAGGGCGCGGATGTGAACGCTCGCGACCAGATCGGCGGCAGCCCGGTGCTTTGGGCCTCCGGTCTCGGCAGCCCCGAGGTCGTCAAGTACCTCATCGAGAAGAAGGCCGATGTCAATGTCGTCGATGTGAACGGCCTCTCGCCGCTCCTCTGGGCTGCGGGCATCGGCTCGCCGGAATCGGTCGAGGCGCTGGTCAAGGCCGGCGCGAAGGTCGATGTCGCCGACAAGATGAGCGGCGACACCGCCGTCATGCGTGCCGCCCGCACCGGCAAGGTCGAGTCGCTCAAGGCGCTCCTCGCCGCGAAGCCCGATGTGAACGGCAAGAACAACCTCGGCCACACCCCCTTCATGCTTGCTGCGATGAGCGGCAATGTGGAGAAGCTCGAGATGCTCAAGGCCGCCGGTGCCGATGTCACGGCGAAGGATGTCCGCGGCTGGAACGCTCTCGACTACGCGAACAACCGGATCGACGCCGAGAAGCCGAAGGTCGTCGCGTACCTCACGCCGATCGTGCCCGCCTCGGGCGCTGCTGCGTCGCAGACGCCGGCCGCCGCTCCGAAGACGACGCCGGTCGGTGGCGCTGAGGCTCCGAAGCCTGCGGCCCAGTGATCGGCATGGCCGGTTGACCGAGCCATCGCATCACGCCAGAAACACGCTGGCAATACCTCTGGTAACACCTTCAGCGACCCGCGCTCCCGCGCGGGTCGCTGTCGTTGGGGCCATCGCGACGAACCTGCGTGCCCGTATCATCTCGGCCCGTCGCTCGCGGAGCCTGTCCTGCTCCCGTGCGCGTCGAGGAGTGTCGCCGATGTCCACCGCCAGCGCAGTCGTTTCGCCATCCACCCCGTACGCGCGTCTCACCGCACACATCGCGGACGCGTCGCTTCTCGGCAGCACCGCGAGCATCCTTGGGTGGGACCAGGAAACGATGATGCCCGACGGCGGGCTCGACCACCGCTCGCGTCAGCTCGCCCAGCTTGCCCGCATGAGCCATGAGATGGCGACCGATCCGCGGGTCGGCGAATGGCTCGCCGCGTGCGAGTCCGACCGGGGGATCCTCGCCGATCCGCTCTCGATCGAGGCTGTGAATGTCCGCGAGATTCGCCGCGCCTATGACCGGGCGACGAAGCTGCCAGCATCGCTCGTCGAGGAGCTCGCCAAGGCCAGTTCGATCGGTCAGCATGAGTGGGCCGAGGCCCGCAAGGCCTCCGATTTCGCCCGCTTCCGTCCGCACCTCGCGCGGATCGTCGATCTCCTCCGCCAGAAGGCGAAGTGCTTCGGCTGGGGCGCGGGTGGCGAGGCGTGGGATGCGCTCGCCGACGACTACGAGGCCGGCTGCACCGCGGCGAGCGTCACCGCGGTCTTCACGCCGCTGCGCGAGCGGCTCACGAAGCTCGTGCACGCGATCCTCGACGCCCAGTCGAAGGGGCGCACGCCGCCCGATGCGTTCAACGATTTCGTCGTGCCGATCGAAGCGCAGGAAGCCTTCGCCCGGCATGTCACCGCCCAGTTCGGCTTCGACTACGGTCGCGGGCGCCTCGATCGCTCGACGCATCCCTTCTGCGGCGGCTCGCACTGCAACGATGTGCGGATGACCAGCCGCTACAACGAGCGCGTGCTCCTCGACGGGCTTGGGAGCGCGATGCACGAGACCGGTCACGGCATCTACGAGCAGGGGCTTCGCGCTGACCAGATCGGACTGCCGATGGGCGAGAGCGTTTCGCTCGGCATCCACGAGAGCCAGTCACGCATGTGGGAGAACCAGGTCGGCCGCGGCCGGGCCTTCTGGACTTGGGCGATGAAGGAGCTGCCGCGGTTCGCCGGCGACGGCGTGCGCCGCTTCTCCCTCGACGACTTCTACGGCGCCTCGAATGTCGTCGAGCCGGGCTTCATCCGGGTCGACGCCGACGAGGCGACCTACAACCTGCACATCATGATTCGATTCGAGATCGAGCGAGCGGTGCTCCGCGGCGATCTTGAGGTCGGCGGCATTCCCGAAGTCTGGAACAAGGCCTACAAGGACTATCTCGGGCTGACGGTTCCGGACGATCGTCGGGGCTGCCTCCAGGACATCCATTGGTCGATGGCCTCGATGGGCTACTTCCCGACCTACACGCTCGGCAATCTCTTCGCGGCCCAGTTCTTCGAAGCGGCGCGCGAGCAGATCCCGGGTCTCGAGGATGGCTTCAGCCGCGGCGAGTTCGCGCCGCTGAAGCGCTGGCTCAACGCGAAGATTCACCAGCAGGGCAAGCGCTTCCAGTCCGGCGAACTCTGCGTCCAGGTCACCGGCAAGCCACTCTCGGCCGAGCCGCTCATGCGCCACCTCGAAGGCAAGCTCAAGCCGCTGTACGGCCTGTGAGTCTTCGGATTCGGCACAAATCACCCAGAGAACCACAGAGGCGCAGAGGGCACAGAGGGTGCACAGAGAAGGCAAATGAAGAGACGGGTCGCGCGCGTTGACCAAGGCGTGCCGGTGCCAGAGGGACTTGAGGAGTGCAAGCGCTGGGCACGGCGAGAAGTGCCGCCCCAAGCCAATTCCACTCTGCGCCTACGAGGTTGTGCGACGAATTCCCTCTTTCTGGTGGCTCCTCTGTGCACCCTCTGTGCCCTCTGTGCCTCTGTGGTTCTCTGGCGGAATGGTGCTGAAGGCTGTGCCTGAGTGGTTCTCAGGCGAGACTCACGACCGCAGCTTCGGGAGGCCGATCGCCTCGCGGCCTTCGTTGACCAGCGCGAAGGCGTGCCGCTCATGGCGGATGAGGCGCGTGAGCTGGCTCATCGTCACGCCGAGGATGCCGGCGGAGCCGGCGATGTCGTAGCGGCGGGCGACGATCACATCGAGCGCTTCGGCGAGGAGCGCCGGATAGTCCTCGTGCTCTGGGTTCACCGGGAGTTTCTCGCCCTGCCGGCGGCGCTGCCAGAGTTCGCTGGGCTTGTGGCCATCGCGGCTGGTCGGCGTGCGACAGCGGATCGCGAGCTTGATGCGCATCCGGAAGATCGCCCGGTGGCGGTTCTGGATCTGGCTCCGCCGCTCGGTCGCTTGGGTCTCGAGACCGGTCGGGCGGTGGGTGATGAAGACCGCCGTCTCGACGCGATTGCGATGCTGGCCGCCGGGCCCGGAGACACGCCCGACGCTCAGTTCGCACTGGGTGAGAAAGGTCTCCTCGTCGAGCGTCGCGGGATGCGGCGCCTTGATCGGCACGAAGCGTTCGTCAACGAAGGGAGGTCGGTAGGCCATGCGGTGAGAGACACAGGGTACGCCAAGCGGGCCCGCTCAGCGATCGAGCGTGATCGTCACCTGTCGGCGCGCCAGCGGTTGCGGCCAGCGCTCGGCCGGAATCACGCGACCCGCGAAGTCGCGCAGCCGCTCGGCATCGAAGCGGCGGAAAAGCAGCTCCTCGCAGTCGATCTCGATCTGCAGGATGGTGCTCGACTGTGCGGCGGCTTCGGGCTGCGCCTCGGCTGGCGCTTGGGGAGCGGGAAGCTGAAGGACACGGTCGGAGGCCAGGATCAGCGGGCCGGGCCCGGGCGGACCATGCGGCTCGACGAGGTCAACCGGTTCCCCGTTGACGCGACACGCGATGACCCGCAGCACCCGGACGATCGGTGCCTGGACCGGTTCGAACGCGCCGCTGTAGACCCGCACGACGCGATCCTGGCGGAGCGCGTTGCCATCCACTCGGTAGGGGCGGAAGCAGGTATGGAGGACGCGCAAGGCGAAATCGCCATCCGCCGCGGGAGGCTCCGCGCTCGAGCCCGGAACGCCGAGAAGAGCGATCGCCGCCAGGTCAATCGGACCGGATCCTGAGGGCGTCGCGATGCTCACGAGCTGGGACGCGGCATCGCTTGGAACCGGCCCTTCGCCGATGACCGAGACGAGCGCCTGGCGGGCTGCGCCGACGATGTCCTCGCCATCGAGCTCGCGAGCCCGAAGATCCTCGACCTCGCCCAGAAGATGCCGCCTGTTCACGAGGACATCGCCGTACAGCGTCGAAAGCGGCAGTCGCCGGCGCGCCCCGCTCGTCGGATCGGGGCGGAGAAACTCCGCGCCGATCATGAGGCCGACTCCCGCAATCACGAGTAGGGCGGGAGGGAGCATCGCCGCCTTCCACGATCGGCGTCCGAGCGGGCGCGGCTCGCCGAGCGCGTCGCCCGACCGTCCGCAGCCCGGACAGGGTGCATGGCCGGCGATCGCATCGAAGGCGAGCGCCGCTCCGCAGTGACGGCAGCCCGGTCGGGTCAGCGGGTCGCGTCGACGGATCGCGTACCAGATGCCCGCGAGGACCGGGAGCACCATGACCACGAGGACCGTGATGGCGGTGGTGACGAGGCCGGTCATGGTTGGCCTCCAGCGCTCGCCGGAGCCGGCGCGTTCACCGACGACGAGAGCGGCACGCCCTCGATCGTGATCGTCTCTCCCCAGACCTCGGTGACGCCGGGGAACTCCTCGGCGAGCGACGGGTTCGGACGGAAGCGGACCGTCACGCGTGGCGGCAGGGGATCAGCCGAAACAGGCAGCGTCGGTCGCCCCGGCCAACTCATCGAACTCCGCGTCGAGCCGTTGTGGCGATGGATCGTGCGCTGCGCGACGACGATCTCGCGGTCACCCACCACGACGACGATGTCGAACGCGAGCGCGAGGCCCTCGACGGCGCCAAGTTCACAGTCCACGCGCACGCTCCGTTCGCTGCCGGTCGCATCGTCATCGATCGCGACCGCGCGAATCATGCACGCCTGCCGTACCGCGTCGCGCTGATCGGCTGGACTTGCGACGCCGATCCAAGTCGGCGCCTCGAACGGCTCGAGTCCGAGCGGCACCGAGCAGTGCCGATCGGCGATCGCGATCGGAGTGGCCGTCGGCGTTGCGGCGACGCTCGGCAGGCGGAAGGTCTCTTCGATCGTCAGCGTGAGGGTGCCGGCGGCCTGCATCGCAGGCAGCTTCAGGAAGGCGTGGTTGCCCGGCGCGACGATCGTGAGCTCCCGATCGCTGTGATCCACGACGGGGATCGCGATCGCGGCCTGGTCACCGCCGCCAGCCGGCAGGAAGGTCGCTCCCTTCAAGGCCCGATCGACGGCGAGGTGCGTCGCCACCTCCGACGAGAGGGCGATGAAGCGCCGGGTCGGCACCCGCACCCTCCCGGGCATGTCGAGATTCGGCGGGCCAACCCGTCCCTGGAGGTAGCCGACGAACTCCTCCCGCGTGATCAGCCCGTCGGCGTGGGCGGCGCGGATCAACTCGTCCTGCTCGATCGCCACATAGGTCGTCGGGGCAAGGTGTGGGCGGGCGAGAATCGCCCGAACCACGCTGAGACGCTCGTCGGCGGCGAGCGCTCCCGCCGCGAGACGGCGAGCCGACTCCTCGGCCGCCATGCGGAACATGTCCGTGTTCTGACCGTCTCGGCCGACGCCCTCGCCGGCGAGGATCGCCACCAGATCGGCGGTCGGCGTCGTCGCGCCAACGGTCGGTATCGACATGCCGAATCGAGCGATCACCTGCGTGGCGATGACGACGAGGACCGAGCACGCCCCGATCGCGATGCCGCGCAGGATGCGCCGGACATCGCGCTTCCTCGCGAAATAGCGAATCGCCCCGGGGCCCCGAAGATCCCGGCCGCACTCCTGGCAGGCGCGAGCCGCGGCGTTCGGAACGAGGGCGATCCCGTGACCGCATCCGCCGCAGAGCGGTGACCGCGGTCGGGCGGTGCCGAACCATCCGCCGGCGATGACGGCCGCGCCGACGGCCAGGCAGGCCGCGAAGAGCGTGAGGCCGGCGACGGTGATAAGGGGCAGAAACCACGGCGTCATGGGCGTGACCTCCGGAGAATGTACCCCGGTCCGCATGGAGGCAGAATGACCAAAGCCGAGAAAGCTCCCCGCTGCACGGACCGCTGTCCAGGCTGCACCAGGTATGTGGAAATGTCGGCGGTGAAGGCCGCGCGATCCGCCGAGCGTTCGATGCCCTCGCCGTGGCCATCCTCCGCGTCGCGTTCGGCGCTCCCGACAACGCGTCGGTGCAGCGCTTCGCCACCGGCGCGGTATCGCAAAACGAACTCCTCGCCCAACCTGAGCGCAACCGCGCTCGATCGCTCTCGCGCGTGCCGCACACTTCTTCTAACCGCCCAGGAGGATTGTGCCATGAAGGTGAAGCCCGCGATCGCGACCGTCTGGATTCTTGCCGCCAGCTCGTCGTACGCCCTAGCGCTCTCAGATTGTCCGGGCAATCCCGCCTGCACGGCGGACCTCGACAACGACGGTTCCGTCGGCGCGTCGGACCTCGGCATCCTGCTCGCGAAGTGGGGGCCGGCGGAGCCCGGGGCCTGCGGCGAGCTCACCGGCGACTCCGCGGTCGATGCCTTCGACTTGGCAGAACTGCTGCGCAACTGGGGGCTTTGCGAGTTCGAGTGCCAGGTCGATATCGATGTCGATACAAACCGAGATAACGATATCACGGCCGCCGACGAGCTTGACGAGGACAAGTGGACGCGGGACCGTGGCGCGCTCTTTCTCGTGAACTGCGACGACGACGACCAGGACAAGAAGTCCGACTCGGCGGAGTACGATCGTCTTGAGCAAAGCGTCATCGTCGACGACAGCATCAACATCGGCGACGCTGGCGACATCACGCCCATCGTGATCGGGCCGGTTGGCGACCTTGCCGTTCATAGCATTTGGCTCAAGGTAGGAAGCCTTGAGCAGATCCGCGCGATCCATGTCTTCGAGACGATTGCGGAGGGCACCACCGCGTTCTGGGGCGGTCCCACGGAGACGCGTCTGGAGATCGACATCAGTGGGTTCGTCAGCGAGACGGAATCGACGACGCTGGGCATCGAGGGGCTCAAGTATCGGCTGGTCGCAAACGGCGTCGCCGGCTTCACCCAATCCATGCTCTTCGACGGCTTCGTCCAGATCGAGGTTGAGTGTCGCGACCTGCTGGATCAGGTGAACGACTCCGACAAGGTGCTTCTCAAGGTCGCGCCGTGGATCGGACAGCCGAACACGCTGGCCTCGGAGGTGGTGATCGCGCGGGAAACGGCGACCAAGGTTCCCGTGTTCGCGGGTGGAGTCTGGGGCCTCGCCGCGGTCCCGAACGAGAAGTTTCTTGAGGATCTCGCCGCTGGACTTCCAGCTGGCCAGCTGACGACCTTCACGACGGACACGCAGTGGGCTCAGGACGATGTCGAGATCGGGTTCTCACGCACGCCCGGCAGCGAGATGCGCGTCGCAGCCTACACACGGCATCACGAGAGCGACGAGGACCCGATCCCGGTGATTCCCCCGCCGGGCACAATCGGCGATGCCGCCTGGCGACGCGATCTCCTGATGGGGCCGAATGCCATCGCGTCTGACATCGGAATCTATCGAAATCCGCGAAAGGACGATAGCTCGGGCGACTACGGAGGGAACATTGAGGTGATGCCTCCGACAGCAGCCCATCCGCTCGGTCGCATCTGTGTCGGCACCACCATCAGCGCGAAGAAGAAGCAGTTCTTCGAGAGCCAAGAGGTCCAGCCTCCATTTGTGGTCGACACCGACTGGCTTGCCGTCGGACATGTTGACGAGGCGGTCACCTTCTGGAAGGAGAATCCGCTGACAGTCATCGTCGCTTCACCGAAGCTCGCGTACGACATCCTCGGCTTCGGTGGCGGATTCCCCGCGCCGGCCCCGGTGTCCGAACGGGGACCGGACGGGAACCCTGAGCTCGACCCAGTGCCTGACTGGGCGACGCTGTTCTCGATCGGCGAGACGGCCCAGGGCATCGCCACTGGCGGCTCGCCGAACACGCTGGTTGATGCGAACGCCAATTTCCTCTCACCGCCAATCCCGTGGCGGTTTGTTCGAATCTACGACGGCACCGGCGCGGGACAGATCGCCCACATCGTCGAGATTCTCGACGCAAACACGCTTCTCTTGGGCACCGTCTGGAACGAGCTCGATGTGACCGAGCCGATCTCGGCGTCGGTCGACGCGGACATTCCGCCGGCGGCTGCCCGAAGTAACGCGATCGCATACTTCGCTCCGTCCCAGAGCACATGGCACGACGGCATGGTTCCCGACAGATCGAGCGCCTATGTGGTCGTGGAGGACACCCACTGGTGGGAAGCGCCGTCGATTCCGCTCGCAGGCCTCGTCTTCCCCCTCAACAAGACGCCCGCGACGATCACGAAAAAGGAATTCGATCCAAACCGAGTGATTGGCGCGAAGATCAAGAAGCTCAACATCGACGCCCAAGCACGCATCAACACGATGCGGGCGCAGATCAAGGCTGCGGCCGGAGCCACGCCGGTCACCTTTGTCGAGGTGCCGGTGCTCTACACTGGAAAATTGAACGCCGCCGACAAGATTCAAAGCCGGACGGCCGTCGCCTTCACGCCGGGGGCCGCGAATATCCAGATCGCGAACGGCAACCTGTTCGTCGCCGCCCAGAAGGGGCCCCGATTCCGGCTGCCTGCCGGCGGTGAGAGCAAGCCGCTCGACGCCGTCATCCAGGCGAACCTCGGCAACGGGGTCTTCTTCGTCGAGGACTGGGATCACTACCATGTCCTCTCCGGAGAGGTGCACTGCGGCACGAATGTGCTTCGGAAGACATTCCCCTTCGCGTGGTGGACGAAGCAGCCCGCGTCCGTCCCGAGCCTGCCGTAAGCCGATCGAGCCCCCGGCAGCGACGGGCCGGCGCGGAGCCGGGGGGCAGATTCCGGTCTTTGGTGCGTTCTTCCCGGCCATCATCGGTGGGTGGGACGGGTGATGGCGAGGGGCAGCACATACCATGCGGGACCATGCTCCAGCAACGCGCCATCGGATCCGCTTCTCGCCCGTCGCGACGCTCCCCGTGCCCCGTCGTCGCGGCGCGGTGCGCGGCGTTGGCGCTCATTGCCCTTGCATTCTGCTCCGGCTGCGAACAGAAGCAGATCCGCGTCGAGATGGCGGTCTCGGGCGACGGGACCTCGCGGGCCTTCGCGACCAACCTTCTGGCGAAGTCGGACCGCGAGCGGCTCGAGTCGATGTACAGCGCGAAGGCGGAGCGCGATCAGGCCACCGGCGGCGATCGGTTCGCCGGGACCTTCGCGAAGGAGCTTCCGAGCGAACTCGGCAACCGCAATGGCACGAGCGAAGTGCGGACTCGCCTCGGCACGACGCGTTTCTACTATGAGTCCTTCGCCGAGCCCGCCGACGAGTGGAGCACCATGCGGGCCCGCATCGACGCCGGCGAGCTCTGGGTGCGGCTCTTCGGGCGATGGGCCGAGAAGGGGATCCAGGACGAATCGAAGCGCGAGGAGTGGCGCCGCTATGTGACACGCACGCTCGTGCCGCTCTCGACCGAACTGGCGGTGCTGTGGGGATCGAGCGCGACGACCGCCCAGGCGCTGCGCGTCGCGCTCCGCGTCCGCACCGACGACGATCGTTCGGCGCTCACCGAGGAGGAGCGTTTCCTGCGGCAGAGCTCCCTGCCGCTTCTCTTGGCGATCGCCCGGACGGACATGCTCACCGCAGAGGAGGCGCATCGGCTCCTCCTGATCGCCGCGGACGCCAACGCGACGCAGGCCGAGCGCGACTGGGTCATGAAGAGCGTGGGCCGTCCGGCGCTCCTGCGACTCGTGCAGCGCTTCCGGCCCGAGACCAAGGACCTCGACAAGGTGAATTGGATGCCGCTGGCCCTCGGATTTTATTTCTGGGCCCAGACCTCGACCGAGCGCAACGATGTCCTCCTCGCCTCGCCCGCGATCAGCGATGCGGATAAGGAAAAGCTCCGCAAGGGCGAATCGGGCATCACCCTGCCGCCCCCCTTCGGCATCGAGATTTTCGCGAAGCCGGTGAAGACCGAGACCGAGGTGTTGCTCGCGATGCCCGAGCGACCGTTCCTCACCAACGGCGAGTGGATCGAGGCGGAGAAGCGCGTCCGCTTCAAGCATGACTTCGTCCCCGCCGCCCGCCGCACCTCGCTCATGCCGCCGTCCTTCTACGCCGCGTGGAGCGAACCGGACGAGGCGGAGCAGACGCGGATCTTCGGCGCCGTCATCCTGCGGGGGCAGGATCTTGCGGATCTCGCCATCTGGCACGAGTCGCTCTCGCCGGAGGAGCGAAACGCCTGGAATCTCGCCCTCGATCAGCTCGAGCAGTCGGGCACCCGGACGCTGCTCGAAGCGCTCCGCGACGCCTCGGCGAAGGACCGCCCGATGCCCCCGGCGATCGAGCGTTGGTTGCGGGAGGGCGGGGGAGCGGGCTGATCCGAAGGGCCCCGTCGGGCCGAAGCGTCCCCGGCGGGTCCGAAAGGGCGGCCTGGGTCGCGCACCGTCCGGCGGTTTCCTCCATAATCCGCCCTTCCTATGCACGCGATCCGGACGCTTCTGAACGCCATCGTCGACTACGCCGGGCTCTTTCCGCCTGCGAAGCTCGAGATGGCGCCGACGGTCAAGAACTATCACGCCCAGCGCAGCGGCCCCGACGCCTGGATGCTCGGGCGGCTCGTCCTGCCCGTCGCCCGCTTCGAGGAGTTCGAGCGGTCCGTCGCCGGACTCCTCCCTGTGGTCTCCGGCCCGACGCACGACGACGCGTGGTCCATCACCGCATTGACCGCGGCCGCGGGTGACGCGGGATTCGCCCGTGATCTCGAGGCGATCGAGCGGTTCAACGACCTGCACGCCCGCGAGGGAGCCGGTGCGGCCTTCGTCGACTGCATCGAGGTGAAGGCAACGACCGCGGCGGAGATCGATCGAGCGCTCGATCTCGTTCCGGACGAACTCTTCCCCTATTTCGAACTCCCTCTCGATGGTGATCCGCGCGGGCTCATCGCAGCCCTCGCCGGGCTGCACGCCGGGGCGAAGATCCGAACCGGCGGGCTCGTGCCCGAAGCCCATCCCGCACCGGAGAGCGTCGCCCGCTTCATCCTCGCCTGCGCCCGCGCCGAGGTGCCCTTCAAGGCGACTGCCGGGCTGCATCACCCGCTGCGCCATCACGCGGCCGATGTCGGCTGCCGGCAGCACGGATTCCTGAATGTCTTCGTCGGCGGCGCGCTCGCCTTCACCGGCAAGATCGAGGAGAGCGAACTCGCCGCGCTGCTCGCCGAAGAGTCGATGGCCGCGTTTGCCGTCGCGGATGACGGCATCGCGTGGCGCGATCGTCGGCTGACCGTCGGCGAGCTGCGCGAGGCCCGCGATGCCTTCGCCCACGCCTTCGGTTCCTGCTCCTTCGACGAACCCCTCGCTGATCTCCGTCGGCTCGGGCTTCTTCTCCCTTCGCTCGCCTCCCGGTCCTAAGCATGTCCGAACGCACGCTTCGCTCGATTGTCGAAAGCGCCGAGGATCCGGCGACCGACTTCCCCATCCAGAACCTCCCCTTCGGCGTCTTCACGCGCGACGAGCGGGACGCACGACGCATCGGCGTGGCGATCGGCGACCAGGTCCTCGATGTGCGCGGCGCCGCGGAATCGGGCTATCTCGGCGGGCTCAGCGATCCGGCGAAGAACGCCCTGCTGGAGCCCTCGCTCAACGCCTTTGCGGCGATGGGCGCCGGCACGCGCAACAACCTTCGTCGCTCGCTGCAGAACTTCCTCGGCCTCGACGGGCCGTTGCGCGGTCCGGCCCAGGCGCGGAAGTTCCTCATGCCGCAGCGCGATGTGAAGCTGCATGTGCCCTTCGAGATCGGCGACTACACCGACTTCTACGCCTCGGTCCATCACGCCACGAATGTCGGCTCGATGTTCCGTCCCGAGAAGCCGCTCATGCCGAACTGGAAGCACCTTCCGGTCGGCTACCACGGCCGGGCGAGCTCGATCATTTCGAGCGGCATGCCGATTCGCCGACCGATGGGCCAGACCTCGGCGACCGATGACGGGCCGCCGAGCTTCGGGCCCTGCCGCCTGCTCGACTACGAGCTCGAGGTCGGCGTCTTCATGGCCGGCGGCAACGCCCTCGGCACGCGGATCGAGATCGAGAAGGCGCGAAGCATGATCTTCGGCGCCGTGCTCGTGAATGACTGGTCCGCGCGGGATGTGCAGAAGTGGGAGTATCAGCCGCTCGGGCCCTTCAACGCGAAGAACTTCGCGACGACGATCTCCCCCTGGGTCGTCACGATGGAGGCCCTTGAGCCCTTCATGCTGCCGGGCCCGGTGCGATTGCCCGGCGACCCGCCGCTCCTTGAGTACCTTCGCGGCGGCGACGATGTCGTCATCGACATCACGCTCGAGGTCTGGCTCGCGAGCGAGGAGATGCGGCAGCGGCGCATGGCCCCGATGCTCGTGTCGCGCGGCAGCTTCCGCGACATGTACTGGACCTTCGCCCAGATGATCGCCCATCACACCTCGACGGGATGCAATCTCCGCACGGGTGACCTGCTCGGCAGCGGGACGGTGAGCGGTCCGACCCCCGACTCGCGCGGCTGTCTGCTCGAGCGCACCTGGCGCGGCCAGCAGCCGCTTGCGATGCCCGATGGAAGCGAGCGGAAGTTCCTGCAGGACGGCGACGAGGTCATCATCCGCGGGTACTGCGAAGCGCCCGGTGCGCGGCGCATCGGCTTCGGTGAGTGCCGAGGTTCGATCCTCGGCGTCTCGACCGGCGCGGGCGGTGGGCTGGCGGGTGGACTGGGTGGTGTGGCGACCGCGGCGGTCTCGTAACGGCTGCGGCGGATCGCGTGCTGGCAAAGTCTGCGCGAGGGTCTTTGCCGGGACCACCGGAATGCGACGCTCGGGTTCGGCCCCGCATGGCACGGGTGTCGAGTCTGGAGTAGTCTGACATTGACGGACAGATGGTCCGCCCTCGGGTGGGACATCGTCGTGGATGCAATCTGACCAGGCGCGTGTGCGGGGCCCCGTGGCAACGATCTCAGGAGAGTTCGAAGGCCATCCGATGGGGCATTGGCTGTGGCGCATCGGGACCCAAGAGGGGACCCGAGCGGCCGGGGCCGCAGCGGACGACGCCTGCCAACGGACTCGCGAGGCGGCTGTTCGTGCCACGCGACCTCTCTCCGGCGGACAGCCGGTCGGTCGCAGAACAGCCGCGGTCGGCGGATGGAGGCGCCCGGGTTCCGACGGGCGCCTGCAAGCCGATCCCCGCTCGCCGAGCGAGACAGTCCGTGCTTCGGCACGGGCTGTCTCCGTGGCGCGGTCGCCAACCGGGAAATCAGGGCTCGCGTCGTGCGAAGCGCCGATCAGCGAGGCGGAGAGCGCGTCTCCAGTCGCGTCTCCAGCGAGATCCTCCCCGCCACAAGGAGTTGCGCCGATGCCGTGTCTTCGAAGCCGGTTGTCCTGCGGTCAGGTCCTCCCCGTGCTCCTCGGTGTCGCCGCATCGATCGCCGGAGCGGTCCAGGCCGCAGGCATTCCCTCCCAGCCGCTGATCAGCGAACTCCTCCTGAACCCCCCGGGCGTCGACGGCGGCTTTGAGTCGATCGAGCTCGTCGGTCCAGCCGGTAGTTCCCTCCTCGGGGTGAGCCTCGTCATCATCGAAGGCGACGCCGGCGGCGCGGGTGTCATCGACCAGGTCATCGACCTCTCGGCGTGGAGCTTCGGTTCGAATGGCGTCCTCCTCATCCGCGACAGCGCCACGGTGCTCGTGCCGTCGCCCGAGCCGGCGAGCGCGGTGATCATCTTTGATTTCTTTCCAGATCTTGAAAATGGATCGGGGACTTTCTTGCTCGTGACCGGACAACCGCTCACGGTCGGCATTGATATCGATACCGACAACGACGGCGTCGCCGAGTCGTGGCCTGCGGGCGTCACCGTCCTCGACGCGGTCGGCTGGAGCGACGCCTCCAACGATCGCTCCTACGCGGCCGCTCTCGGCGGCGTTGACTTCGTGCTCGCCGCCGCGCCGAACGCGGTGATCCGCTTCACCGCCTGCGGCGCGTCGACGCCGACGAGCTGGGCGGGCGGCGTGCTCGAGGGCACGAACCCCGGGCCCTACACCTTCGTGCCGACGCAGACGACAGCCTTCGGATTCGGCAGCGGCGCTGCGCTGCCGCTCGTCGCGGGCCAGACGCTGACCCTCGGCTCGCCGAACTGGGTGCTCGATCGCGATGCCGACGGCCTCATCGACGGCTGCGACAACTGCTTCACGATCGCGAATCCGCTGCAGGAGGATGGCGACGGTGACGGCGTCGGGGATCCCTGCGACAACTGCCTGGTGACGGCGAATCCGGACCAGGCCGATGAGGATGAGGATGGCGTTGGCGACCTCTGCGACAACTGCGTCGCGTTCGCGAACCCAGAGCAGCTCGACGGCGACGGCGATGGCGTCGGCGACGGCTGCGACAATTGCATCGCGATCGCCAACGCCGGCCAGGAGGACGGCGACGGCGACGGCGTGGGCGATTCCTGCGACGGCTGCCCGAAGGCGGCGAATCCGACGCAGGCCGACGGTGACGGGGACGGCATCCAAGACGCCTGCGACAACTGTCCGCTCCTCGCGAACCCAGCGCAGATCGACACGGACGGCGACGGCGTTGGCGACGGCTGCGACGTCGTCGGCTGCCCAGGTGACTTCAACATCGATGGCGGGGTGAACACGATCGACCTCTCGATTCTGCTCGGCGCCTGGGGTAGCGACGATGCCTCGATCGACCTCGACGCCGACGGCACGATCAGCGCAGGCGATGTCGCACTGCTCCTCGGCCTCTGGGGCGACTGCCCGGCGTGAGTGAGGGCAGATTCAACACAGAGGCACAGAGGGCACAGAGGATGCACAGAGAAGGCGAAAGAAGAGACGAAGCGAATGGGGCTGCGCGACTCAGATGCGTCGCGCAGCCCCTTCGTCTTTTCATCTCTGTGGCCCTCTGTGTCCGCCCCTTTCGGGTTGGGCCTCTGTGTTGAACGCCCCCATGAGCCGCGCGTCAGTCCCAGGTGTTGGCGGTCTTGCCGGTGCGTGATGGCTTGGTTGCCACGGCGGTCTTCGACTTCTTGGTGGACTTACCCTTGCCGTTGCCGTTTGCGTGCCCGTTCGCGTTCCCGTTGGTGTGGGCCTTCGCGCCAGTCGCGATCGAGACGGGGAAGTGTTCCTCTTCCCAGCTCTTCGGGTAGTTCAGGTCGTCGATGTCGAGCGCTGCCTTCGTCGGGTAGAGCGGCCGGAAGGTGTCGCACATGACGGCGAGCTCGTTCGTCTCCTTCGCGCCGATCGAGGCCTCGACGGTGCCCGGGTGCGGGCCGTGCGGGATGCCCTGCGGGTGGAGCGAGAGCGAGCCGACCTCGATGCCCTTGCGGGCCTTGTAGTTGCCCTGGACGTAGTAGAGGACTTCGTCCGAGTCGAGGTTCGAGTGGTTGTAGGGGACGACGATCGCCTGCGGGTGGAAGTCGAGGAGCCGCGGGCAGAAGGAGCAGATGACGAAGTTGTGCGCCTCGAAGGTCTGGTGGATCGGCGGCGGCATGTGATGCTTGCCGACGATCGGGCTGAAGTCGTCGATGTTGAAGATGTACGGGTAGTAGCAACCGTCCCAGCCGACGATGTCGAGCGGGTGATACTTGTAGATGTAGCTGTGGACGAGATTCCGCGACTTGATGCGGACCTCGTACTCGCCCTTCTTGTCGAAGGTGAGCGGGAGTTCCGGCGTCCTCAGGTCGCGCTCGCAGTAGGGGGCATGCTCGAGGAACTGCGAGGTCTGCTTCGAGATGTAGCGCGGCGGCGGCAGGATGTGCGAGCCGTTGGCGACCTCGATGAGCAGGAACCGCGGATCGGGTTCGCCCTCCTTCGGTTCGTCGAACTCGAAGCGGTAGGTCACGCCCTTCGGAATGATGATGTAGTCGCGGGCCCGGAACTTCAGCGTGCCGAAGCTCGTGAAGACCGTGCCTGAGCCGAAGTGAATGAAGAAGCACTCGTCGCCCTGGGCGTTCTTGAAGTGATACTTCATCTTCTCGGCGGGAGCGCAGACGCCGATCTCGACATCGCTGTTGCCGAAGAGGACGGTGCGGCCGGTGACCGGATCACCCTTCGGCGGCAGGAGCATGCTCTTCGCGTGCCGCATCCGCATGACCTCGCGCTCGACATACTCGACCTCGGTGCCGTAGAGCGGCTTCCAACCGATCACCTGGGTCGGCGGGTGGATGTGGTAGAGCGTCGAGGTCGGGCCGACGAACCCTTCCGTGCCGAAGACCTCTTCGGAGTAGAGCGCCCCGTCGGGGCGACGGAACTGAATGTGCCGCTTGGGGGGAAGCTTGCCGAGCTTGGTGTAGTAGGGCATGGCGGGGGTGGGGTGACGACGGATTCAACACAGAGGCACAGAGGACACAGAGGGCACAGAGCAAGAGCCACGGGCCCGGAAGCGTCGCTCGGGAGCTGGCGAAGGCGAGGGCCGAGCCACGAAATCCGAGGACGCGCGTCGATTGTACGGCGGTGCGGGGATGTCTCCGAACAAGCTTCGGCTGGGGGAGCCGTTCCGAGTCCGGTTCAAGTCCCATCCCTAGGCGAAGCCAGTATGGTTCCCGGATGGACCGCCCCGTTCTTCTGCATGAGACATCGACATGGTTGGCCGTCGCCAAACCGGCCGGATGGCACACGGTCCGTGGGAAGACCGAGGCCACGGAGGCCGCCGAGCAGGGCGGGGGCGTCCTCGAGAGCTGGCTCGCGGCGGAGCGGCCCGAGCTTGCCGAGCTGCCCGAGGCAGGCTTGGTCCACCGCCTCGACCGCGACACGAGTGGCTGCGTCGTCGTCGCCAAGGACCGGGAAACCCACACCGAGCTCGGTCGCCGCTTCCGCGAGGGACTGGGCGTTCGCAAGTTCTACCTCGCCCGCTGCCGGAGCGGACTTCGCGAGGAACACGCCGTCACCCTCTTCTTCACCAGCCGGCACAAGGGCTCGATCAAGATCACCGTGAAGGAAATGGGGGAAGTCCGCGACGCCGGCCGCTTCCGCTGGCGCGTCCTCGCCCGCGATCGCTCGCGCGGCGATCTCGTCGAACTCGAACTCATCGGACCCGGCAAGCGCCACGAGCTGCGCGGCGGCTGCGCATTTCTCGGCCACCCGCTGGTTGGCGACGAGCTCTACGGCGGCGCGGCGAACGCGACGCTTTGCCTGCACGCCTCGCGGGTCGAGATCGACGGCGTAGAGGTGCGGGCCCCGGATCCGGCGTGGGTCGTCTGAGGGACGGCGCAGGACGCGCCGCGCCGCCTTAGTTCGTCCATCCGCCGAGCAGGATCGCCAGATCCAAGGCGTCAACCTGGCAATCGCCGTTGATGTCGGCGTTGCAGAAGGTCCTCGGGCAGCCGCCGCAGGCGCCCCACGAGCCGAGCAGGATCGCGATATCCAGCCCGTTCACGCGTGTGTCGCAGTTGAGGTCACCAAAGCTCGTATCCCGGCCGAGGCTGTCGAAGGCGACTTCGGCGAGGCCGGTGTATTCCGGCGATCCGTTGTTGGCGAGGATCGTGAAATCGACCCGCCGCACGCCATCGACCGGTTCGAAGCAGAACGACTGGGCCTCCGGCAGGTTCGGCGTCGCCGACTGGTTCAGAAGCTCGAAGAGGAGGACGCCGTTGGCGTCGTACATCCGCAGGTTGAAGAGGGTCACCGCGTAGCCGGGATCGGAGGCGATCCCGTTCGAGCGGTGGTTCCACATGTGGAAGGTGCCGATGGTCCGGTCGCTCGTGAAGGTGAAGGACGCCCACGCATTGCCCGCCTGCAGGGCACCGGCCTTCGTCGTCCAATGGTTGTTGATCGCATAGGTCGCATGTGGCGAGAAGATCGTGAAGGGGGTCGGCAGGCCCGAGGCGTCTCTCGTATTGCCGATGTCGTAGAGGCTCGAGAACTCGCTGCCGGCGGTGGCGCCGTCCGGCTGGAAGATCTCAGCCGACGCGGCGGCGGTCAGGGCGAGCGAGGCGATGAGGGCGACGGTGCGGGTGGCGGGCATGGCTGGGCGTGATCCGTGCTGGAAGCGTGTGTGGGGTGGCGAGGCCTGGCGGTGTCTCGCGCGACGGGAGTGGTCCGGCGCTGCCGATCGAAGCGCCTCTCTCCGACGAGAGCGAGATTCGAGATCAGAGTGTCCGATCACGACTGGCAAAGCGACGAACATTGCTCCGCTCGCGCGGCGGCATCCGCCCCGCGCCCGGTACCCTCAGCGATACCGCATGCCTGCCAAGAAGAAGCCCGGGTCCTACGACCGCCCCCTCACCGGCACCGCCCTCATCAAGGAGGTCTGCCGCCGCATCCGCTTGGCCCGTTCCTACTGGGACGCCCACAACAACGCGGCCTGCCGGGGCGAGCGCACGAAGGCGATGGCCCTCTACGAAACCCTGTCGGCGGCCGAGCGCGAGAAGGTCCCGGAGCAGCTCCGGATCTGGCTGCGGTACCGGAGCGAGAAGTACTTCGGAGAGGGTCGGGGGGGAAAGCCCTCGGCATGAGAGGGGGGCGAGCAAACTTCCGAACTTCGCTGTCACGATCTGGGGGCCGCCGGACAACCTTCTCTCGGCGACCTTGGGGCGCCCGTCGAAGGACGTCTCGTCGCTTCCGCGGGTCTCCCTCGCCGAGAGTCACCCCACCGTGCCGACCGACCGCATGGACGACCGAACCCGCCGAGCCATCGCCCAATGGACCCTCGCCCAGCCTGCCGTCGCAGCGCTGGTCCGGGTGTCGGTTGCTGACCCACGTGAGCGGGAGGACCTTCTCCAGTCGATCGCGGTCGAAGTCATTGGGAGTTTCGAGGGCTACGACCCAGGGCGGCCTTTCCTGCCGTGGGCCTTGGGTGTTGCGCGGCATCAGATCGCAGCGACGCACCGCCGCCGGCAGCGGCGTCCGACGCTCGTCGATCACGAGGCGCTGGATGCCCTCACCGCCGCCATCGGCCGGGTCGCCGAGCCCGAGCGCCGCCGACTGGATCGTCTCGCCGAGTGCCTCGAGCGACTCGATCCGCGAGGCCGCGAGATCTGCGACCTGCGCTACGGACGTGATCTCGCACCGCAGCGGATCGCCGAGGCCCTCGCGATGCAACCGAACACCGTTGCGAAGGTCCTGCAGCGGGCGCGGGAAGCGCTCCGCCGCTGCATCGCGGAACAGTACGACACCCCCGGGCCACGCGAGGCGCAGGCATGAGCGCCGAGCGCGAAGAAGACCTCGCCCTTCTCCACGGGGCGCTCGATGGCACGCTGACCTCGGCTCAGGAATCCCGTTTCCTCGCCCGCTTGGCGGACGAGACCTTCGCCGACGCATTCGCCCGCATGCTCCTCCTCGAGGAGGCGCTCCGTCATGAGTGCGAGGCGGCCCTCGGCGTCGCCGCCGCGCCGACGGTCGTCGGCGCCATCGGGCGTCCTCGTCGTCGATGGGTTGCGGCGGCGGCGATTCTCGTCGCGATGCTCTCACTCCTCTGGTCGGGCCTACCCGAGCGGACGGCGTTGGCCGAGGACCTTCTCGCGCGGATCGCCGCCCGAACCGGGAGCGTCGAACGCCGCTACCTCCTCCATGTGCTCGATGACCGCGCCGTCGACCGCTCGCTCGACGGTGCCGTGCTCCACATCGGAGCCCGCGGTCAGTACGTGCTCGAGCGACGAGACGCCGACGGCACGCCGATCGTCTCCGGCAGCGACGGTCGGACGGCATGGATGGTCCCGGCCCATGGTCCGGTGCGGGTGAGCGCCTCGCCGACCCGCTTCCGAGGCCTGCTCCCGGGGGAGCAGTTCGACCTCACCTTCCTCGATCCGGCGGCGGATGGCCCCGACGCGCCTCTCGGGCTCGAGGAGTTCGCCCAGCGGTACACGCTCGTTCTTTCCGCTTCGACCACGCCCGGCGAGGGGCCGCGCACGATCATCGAGGCGACACGCCGCGACGGTGCTCGTCGCGGGCCGCGGCATGTTCGGATCGAGCTCGATCCGCGCACGCTCCGGATCGAGCGGATGCGCCTGGATCGCCTCCCGCAGGCGAAGGACGGACCGCGGTCGGTCCTCTTCGAGCGTCTGCCGATCGGTGAGCGCCGCCCCGATCTCTTCGATCACGCCGCGTACCACGATCGCGAGCGAGCCGTCCGATTCGAACCCTAGGAGACCCCGTGTCCACGTTCCGCTCCCCGGGCGCCCTGGTGCGTCTTGCCGGCACCCTCCTCCTTCTCCTGCCGCTCGCCGCCTCCGCCGTCACCCCACCGGCTCCGCCCAGACCGGCGCGGCCCAACGTGATCCTCCTCGTCTCCGACGATCACGGCTTCGGCGACGTCGGATGGAACAACCCTTCGGTGAAGACCCCGACGATCGACGGCCTGGCGCGCGACGGCGTTCGGCTCGATCGCTTCTACGCGAATCCGATCTGCAGCGTGACGCGGGCGGCGATGCTCACCGGCATCGCGACGCTTCGCACCGGCGTCAACAACACGAACGGCCTTGATCTTCGCTACCGCATCCTGCCCCAGGCCTTCCGCGATGCCGGCTACCAGACGTGGATGTTCGGCAAGTGGCATCTCGGCGGCAATGCCGACAATGCGAAGTCAGGGGAGGAGTACCGACCCTACCGACGCGGCTTCGACTACTTCTACGGCTTCCTGCACGGTGCGATCGACTACTACGACCACACGAGGAAGGATCTCGGCCAGCTCGACTGGCAACGCAACGGCACGCCGGTCGAGGAGGAGGGCTTCACGACGGACCTGCTCGTCGACGATGCGATCCGTCGGCTGAAGGAACGTGATACCGGCAAGCCGTTCCTCATGTATCTCGCCTTCAACGCGGTGCACGGGCCGCTCGAGCCGCCTCCGTCGGCGAAGGATCTCTCGCGGCGCGAGAAGCGACCGATCCTGACGGCGAACCTCGAGCATCTCGACGCAGGGATCGCGCGGCTTCTGGCGGTCATCGACGACGCAGGCCTGCGGGAGTCGACGATCGTCCTCTTCTTCGGCGACAACGGTGGCC
Source organism: uncultured Isosphaeraceae bacterium (assembly GCA_964395845.1). Classification (GTDB taxonomy): domain Bacteria; phylum Planctomycetota; class Phycisphaerae; order Phycisphaerales; family SM1A02; genus JAEUIT01. The sequence goes on from CAYNCG010000011.1 coordinate 48,620, forward strand.
AGCTCTCGCAAGGGGCGAGCAACGCTCCGCTCCGTGGCGAGAAGGGCGGCGTCTTCGAGGGGGGCATCCGCGTGCCCGCGGCGATCCGCTGGCCGGGTGTCCTTCGCCCGAGCGGGCCGAGCGCGCAGTTCGTCTCGGTGATGGACCTCTTCCCGACGCTCTGCGCCGCCGCAGGCATCCCGACGGGCGTCGAAGGGCCTCTCGATGGCGTCAACCTCTGGCCGGCACTGGCCAGCGGCACGCCGGTCGAGCATCCCGCGTTCGTGATGGGAACGCGCGAGGTCGCCTGCATCCGCGCCCCGTGGAAGCTCGTCCGTCCGGGCGGGAACGCGGCGCCGATGCTCTTCCACCTCATCGACGATCCGAACGAGACGAAGGACCTCGCGGCGGAGCATCCCGAGATCGTCGAGCAACTCTCGAAGGAGATCGCTGCGTACGGAGCGGGCGGTCGCGGCCGCGGTGGCGAGGGCGGCGCGAAGGGGCGGAAGTCTCCCCCGCGTGAGAAGGAACAGCGCGAGCGAAACGGGAAGGATCGAAAGGGGGCCGCGTCGTGACGACGATCCGAAACGCGTGGCGCCGATGGGCTTCGCTGGTGGGGGCGGCGGCGGCGCTCTCGCTCGGGCCGCACGCGCTCGGCCACGACCCGACCGAGCGGCAGGGAATCGGCCCCGCGTCGCGAGGCTGGACCCATGTACCAGACCAGATCCACTGGCATGGGAGCTTCCTTGCCGCGCGGGGCGATCGCGTCTCGATCCAGACCGACGACGGAACGGTCGTCACCGTCGAGGCGGCGAAGCTCTCCGAGGAGGACCGGGCCTTCGTGGCCTCGAAGGTAGCCTCGATCGCGCGACAGCAGGGCGGAGGGACCGCGGCCAAGCACGTGCCCGCCGCCGCCGCGACGCCCTGGCAGGCCGCGGCCTTCGCGCCGTTCGCCCCGTTCGTCCGGACCCGCAGTGACGAGCGTTGGCTCTACGTCGAGAGCGACGGTCTACCGCACGAGCCGCTCGCCCACCCGATGATGGTCGGCATTCGGGCGTGGCAGCAGCAGGTGCCGTTGCCGCAGCCCTACACCGGCACGAACGCGTGGCAGATCCCGCTGAAGCCGGCCCTGGCGGAGCGGCCGATCTCGGGCCGCGACGCGCTCATGCGGGGCGCCGTCGCGCTGGCCGCCAACGGCATTCCCATCTTCAACTCCCTCAACAACCGCGGCGTCGACAGCTTCTCGGTCGGCGAGCTGGACGAGTTCGGGGGCCATTGCGGACGGGCCGACGACTACCACTACCACGTCGCGCCGCTGGCGATCGCCTCGATCGTCGGGCCGCGCGCCCCGATCGCCTTCGCCCTCGACGGCTTCCCGGTCTACGGACTTTTCGATCCGAGTGCCGCGGCGGGTTCCGAACTCGCCTGTCCCTGCGGCTCGCACGAGCCGCTCGACGAGCTCAACGGCCATGTCTGCGAGGTGCCGGCGGGGCAGGGCTTTGACGGCGGCACGCGCTCCTACCACTACCACGCCTCCAAGACCTTCCCGTACATCAATGGTGGCCTGCGCGGTCGAGTGACGCTCGACGGCGAGGGGCGCGAGAGCCAGGTCTCGCCGCAGCCCCGCGCGAACGGTGTGCGGCCCGCGCTGCAGGTGCTGCGTGGCGCGTCGATCACGAGCTTCCGCTCCAGCGGCCCCAAGGCGTGGTCGCTCGGATACGAGATCGGCGGGAAGCCGGGCTCGGTGGCCTACCGAATCGAGGCGGACGGGCATGTCGCCTTCGAGTTCACCGCCGTCGATGGGACGGTCACGCGCGAGACCTACCAGCCGCAGCGCGAGCGAGGCGGCGAGGGACGCGGAGAACGCGATCGCGGCGGGGATCGCCGCGGCCGACGCGGCGGACAGGACCAGCCGCCAGTGCCACCGACCCAGACGCCGCCGTCGATGGCCGGCTTCGTGCTCTCGACGACCGGTCTCGACGGCAGGGGCCTGCTCGATCCTCGCTACACCTGCGACGGGGAAGGCATCTCGCCGCCCTTCGCGTGGAAGGGAGTGCCGGCGGGCACGGTGAGTCTGGCCCTCACGATCCATCACGTCACGCCCGACGACGAGGAACGGGTCTACCTCGTCCTGAGCGACATCCCACCCTCAGCCACCGGACTCGCCGCCGGCGAGCGCAGCATCGGCCGCTTCGGCAGAAGCAGCGTGCACGATCGGGCCGCGTACGAGCCACCCTGTTCGCAAGGTCCCGGCGAGAAGACCTACGTGGCGACGCTGTACGCGCTCTCCGCGGCTCCGGCGCTCGGCGAGCGGCCGGTCACGCGTCAGGAGCTTCTGGCTGACATCCGATCGACGACGCTCGGCTCGACGTCCCTGGCCATCAAGGCCGAGCGAGGCATCGGCACGGCGCCGCGCCCGAGGGACGACGGCGAGCGCGGGGGGGAACCTCGTCGGGAGCCCGCGAACGACGAGCGAGGAACCCTGCTCGCCCGCATGACCGCGTTCAAGACCGAGGTCCCCGAGCGGCCGATGGACGTGATCCTGGCGCGGCCGACCGAGCGGTCGATCACCGTGAGCGTCGGGGTCCCCAACGACGCTCGGGTCGTGGTCGAGCGTTGGGCCACCGGTTCGGAGCAGCGAACGACCTCGACGCCGGTCCGCGTGGCGGCGGGAACCGTCGGTCTCGTCGCACTCGAGGATCTTGAGCCCGGCCGGGAGTACGCCTATCGGGTCGGCCTCTTACCCGCCGAGGGGGACGCGCCGAGGGCCGGCGCGGGCCGCGAGCCTTCCTGGGGCAGCGTCGGTCGATTCCGGACGCGCGTGCCGGCGGGGACGCCCTTCACCTTCGTCGTGCAGGCCGATTCGCACCTCGACCAGGGAGTCACGCCGGCGGTGTACGAACGGACGCTCGCGAACATGCGGGAAGCGAGGCCCGATTTTCTCGTCGATCTCGGCGACACCTTCATGACCGACAAGCGGGGGAAGGACTTCGAGCGCTCGCGCCCGCAGTACGACGCCCAGCGCTACTACTTCGGCCTCGCCTGCGACGCTGCGCCGCTCTTCATGGTGCTGGGGAATCACGACGGCGAGAAGGGAAGCGCCGGGCGCGGCGAGGGCGACATGGGACCGTGGTCCTATCGCATGCGCACCGCCCGGTTCCCGGAACCGCTCATCGGCCCCTCGGGCGGCGGGATGTACACCGGGGCGACGTCGATGGTCGAAGGACGCGGCTCGCACTACTACGCCTTCACGTGGGGCGATGCGGAAGTGATCGTCCTCGATCCCTTCTGGCCGACGACGGAACGCGTGCGCGGCGGCGGCGGTAGTGGCGGTCGGGGCGGGGACGGCGGTCGGGGCGCCGGTGACAGCCCGCCCCTCGAACCGATGGACGCAAGTTGGGCAGCAACACTCGGCCGCGAGCAGTACGACTGGCTTGCAGCAACGCTCGCGGCGTCGACGGCCCGCTATCGATTCGTCTTCATCCATCACCTCGTCGGCGGCGTCGGCGGCACCGAGTCGCGCGGCGGCGTCGAGGGCGCTCCCTTCTTCGAATGGGGCGGCAGGAACGCGGACGGCACCTCGGGCTTCGCCGAGCGGCGCCCGGGGTGGCCGATGCCGATCCACGATCTCCTCGTGAAGTACCGGGTCACGGCAGTCTTCCACGGCCACGACCACCTGTATGTCCACAGCGTGAAGGACGGCGTCCACTACCAGTGCGTGCCGCAGCCCGGAAACCTCGGAGGCTCGACGCGAAGCGCCGCCGCGTACGGCTACGCGTCGGGCACGCTGTTCGGCAGCCCCGGGCACGTGCGCGTCCACGTCACGCCCGAACGGGCCCGCGTCGAGTTCGTCCGCACCGCGGTCCCGGGCCTCGAGGACGATCGCGAGCGAGGCGGCCGCGGGCGGCGCGGCGGACCGAGCGAGGCAAACGGGTCGGTGGTCGACAGCTACGAGATTCCGCCGGCCGGCGCCGCAGCCCCGCAGCCGTGACCGGTGACGCCGTTCCGCGCGGCCAGCTGAGCTCCATGAGCCGCGGGCGGGGGAGCGAGGCGTACGTGGAGGCAGAGGAATCGCCAGCCCTTCGATGGCGGTTACCGATGACGTGATCGGCCGCGGACTCCGCGTATGGGGACGCGGCGAAGGTCGTCCTCGCCGGGAACACGCCATGCAGAAGGGAACGAGATGATGGATCGAGAGACGGGACCGTCGTGCGCCGCTGGCCAAACCCGCGGCGATCGCCTGGGAAGATTGCCCCGTCGAATGCGGAACGCTGCGCTCGGCGGCGGTTGCCTGCTCGCGTGCTGGTGTGTCGGCTCGCTCGCTTCGGTCGCGCAGGCCGCCGAGGTCTGGCGGGCGGGCAGCGTGTTGACGATCACGGAGCATGTCGAGGTGAGCGACTCGCTCATCATTGAGCCGGGGGTAACGGCGTATTTCAGCCAATTCGCGGGCATCGACATTCTGGCCGGCGCGACGCTCACCATCCAAGGCACCGACGTGGCGCCGGTGCGGCTCCTGCCGATCGACCCTGAGCTCGCGTGGATCGGCGTCACCTTCCTCCCCGGCTCGCATGGCGAGCTCAGACACATGGAACTCAGCGGGGCCAACTCGACGAGTGTCGCGATCTTCGACTCATCGCCGCTCATCGAGTTCTGCCGGATCGGCAACACCGCCGCGAGTCAGTTCAGCGGCTCGCCGCTGCGGTCGGGCATTCGCATCTCGGGCGCCGGCGCTGCACCGATCATCCGGCGCTCGATCATCGAGTCGATCCGGGGCGGATCCAGCTCGCAAGCGAATTCGGGCGCAAACGGCTTCAATGGGACGCCCGGCGCGAACGGGGCGATCTTCGGCAACGAGGACGGCGAGCCGGGCACCACGGGGACCGACGGCGGGAACGGTGTCAACGCCATCTCGTTGGCAGGTTCGGCGATCGGCATCTGGGTCGTCGATGGTGCCGGGGCGACGATCGAGTCCAACATCATCCGTTGGATCCAAGCCGGCGACGGAACTGCCGGCGGCAACGGCGGCAAGGGTGGCAATGGCGGCGATGGCGGGAACGGCTACAGCGGTGGTCTCACACCCGGCAAGGGTGGAAGCGGGGCCGCAGGTGGCAAGGGCGGGAACGGCGGAAACGGAAACGCGGGTGGCGGCGCCCACGGCATTTTCGTCGACAAGGCAGGCGGTGAGGTGCTCATCGCCGGCAACGCGATCTATGCGATCGCCGGAGGCCGCGGCGGTAACGGCGGCAATGGTGGGGCGGGGGGCGCCGGCGGCGATGGCGGCGAGGGCGGCTCCTGTACCTTCTGCTCCGCACCTGGCGACGGCGGCGACGGCGGCCTGGGCGGCGCCGGAGGTGCTGGTGGAGCGGCCGGATCAAGCGGTGTGACCCGAGCGATTTCGATTCAATTGCCGCTCGTTCCATCAACTGTTCGTGTTGTGAACAACTCCGTCGCGCTCATTCGTCCCCCTGCGCCGGCGCTTGGTGGCATCGGTGGTGCGGCTGGCGTCGGCGGGTTGGGCGGCGACGGCGGAGAGGCGCAGTTTGGCAGCGCAGTCGGTCTCGACGGCATCGATGGATCGTCCGGCGCCAGCGGCGCGACGCCGGGGCCTGGCAGCGTCTCGGTCGCCTTCGGCGTGTCGGCCGCCGGCGCGGGACTCACGGTCGAAACCCGCAATCATGCGAGTGATCTCGATCCGGGCGGTCTCAACACCGGCGCTTCCGCTGCGTTCCGCGCCGAGGTCGGCGCTCAGATGTCGGTGAGCCATAGCGTTTTCATCGGTCACAGTACGGTCGCAGTCGGAGCTGTGAGCGTCGGGCCATCAAGCCTCGAAGAGGATCCCGCCTTCGTCGCGCCGCCCCTGGTCATTCCGCTCGCCAGCGACTGCTGCACCTGGATCATTGGTCAGTCGGGCTGCGCCGATATCGCTTGCGAAGCTGCTGTCTGCGGCACTGATGCCAGTTGTTGCAATAGCACTTGGGATAGCGAATGCGCGGAACTCGCGACCGCACTCTGCCCAACGCTCTGTCAGCCCTTCGCGATCACCGACCTGTCCGTGGCGTCAACATCGCCGGCAATCGATCTCGGCACGAACGACGCGGTTCCGGCGGTTCTTTCGAGCGACCTCGCCTTCGCGCCGCGCATCACCGACGGCGACGGCGATGGCGACGCGACCGTTGACGCTGGCGCCTACGAGTCGCCCGCCCTCGCGTGCGGTGCTGATCTCACCTGCGACGGCGCGGTGGACGGTGCCGATCTGGCCGTCCTCCTCGGCGCATGGGGACCCTGTGCGTCTCCCTGCAGCGCGGACTTCGACGGCTCCGGCGCGGTGGACGGCGCCGACCTCGCAGTGCTCCTGGGATCGTGGCGATGAGCGAGAACGGGGGCCTCGCCACAACGGCTGATCAGTGCGCTCGGAAGCTGCTTCGCTTGCGTCGAGCGGGCTTTGCGCGATGTGAGCGATCAGCCCTTGGCATGCCCTGCTGTCTTCGCTAGATTCTGGTGAACCGATCGCTCATCACGGCGGATGGCGGTTGCATCGGAACCCAAGTCCAGCGTTCGCGTGCTGGGGGATTCGTTGCCGAGGGGCGTGACGCTTGGGGTGATGTCATGAAGAACTCGATCTGTCGGTTGGTTGCGTCGTCCGCGGCTCTGCTGGCCTTGTCGCTGGCGCTGATTTGCTCGACCGCCGCCCGCGGTCAGGGGTGCAATGGCGACACGAATGGCGATGGGGTGGTCGACGGCGTCGATCTCGCCGTCGTCCTCAGCCAGTGGGGGGCATGCCCTGCTGGAGTCGCCTCCGTCTCGCCCTCGCACGGGAGCGTGCTCGGGGGGACGGTCATCACCATCACCGGTACGGGATTGGCCGCGACGAGCCTGGTGAAGATCGGCGGCGTCCCGTGTACGGATGTGACCGTGCTCTCGCCGACGCAGGTGCGGGCGACCACGCCTCCTGGGTCCGCCGGTGACTTCGCGCTGTCGGTCACGACCCCGGGGGGGACCAGCCTTGCGCCGACACCGTTTAGCTATGTCCTGCAGGCGGTGACATCCGTTACGCCGGCGAGCGGGCCATTCTCTGGCGGGACACCAATCACGATCTCCGGGCAGTATCTCGACGGGACGACATCGGTCACGATCGGCGGCGTGCCCGCGACGAATGTGGTCGCCGTGAACGCGACAACGGTGACTGCGGTGACGCCCGCTGGTTCGGTCGGCGCGGCGACGGTCGTGGTCTCGGGGAGCAAGGGCACGGTGACGGTGCCTGGCGGATTCAGCTATTTCCTAGTGCCGGCGTGGGCAACCCTGCTCGAGGGGGCGCCCGATCCAGCCGTCGTGACGAACGCGTCGCTCCGCAACGCGATCACGGCGACGGGCTACGCCTGGCGCGTGCGCGACAACGCCTCGCAGATCGAGATGCTGCTCGTGCCGCCCGGCACCTTCAACATGGGCTGCTCGGCGTCAAGCCAATGGAGCTGCCTCTCCGAAGAGAGCCCTGTCCACGCCGTGACGCTGACGAACGCGTTCTACCTCGGCCGCTACGAGGTGACGCAGGCGCAGTGGATGGCCAAGATGGGGTGGAATCCCTCAAATTTCCAGAGCGCGAGCTCGCAGGTTCCCGCAGCGCAGGTGCCCAACCGCCCGGTCGAGATGGTTGCATGGAACATGATCCCGGGCTTCCTCGCTGGGACGGGGCTCCGGCTGCCGACAGAGGCCGAGTGGGAGTACGCGTACCGAGCGGGCACGACCACCGCGTTCCACTCGATGCCGGGGTTCCCGAATGGAACGAATAGTGACATCGAGGTCGGGAGCATCGCGTGGTTCGGCTCGAACGCGGCGAGCCAGACCCACCCCGTCGGCGGGAAGGCCGCGAACGCGCTGGGTCTCCACGACATGTCGGGCAATGTGTCGGAGTGGGTGAACGACTGGTACTCGGGCACCTACTATGCGTCGAGCCCAGCGGTGAACCCGCCTGGTCCTGCGACCGGGTCGGCCCGCGTGCTGCGTGGCGGCTCGTTGGACGACACCAGCGAGACCCTGCGTTCCTCCTTCCGCTGGAACGGCTCGCCCGGCATCTCGATCCTCAGCCACGGGTTCCGCGTCGCGAGGGCCCCTTAAGTTTCCTTTCCTCTTTTCCCTCTTTTCTCCACCCTTCCCCTTTTCTCCGTCTTTTAGGAACACACAGCGCCATGGCGAGGAGCACGGTGCCGAACCCCTCCCAGCGCGTGGCTGAAGCGCCAGAAAACCCCGTTTGGAAGCACCGGCTGCCGTGATTCTGGCCGGCGACATCCTGCGCTGGGTCATCCCCAAGGTTGGGAAGTTTCCGAAGAACGTCCGCTTCGGATTGGGCGCGCGCTTGGAGAGCGCTCACTTCGATGTCCTCGAGGAACTGATCCGCGCCCAGTACGCCCGCGGCGGCGATCGCGGGCGGGCGCTCGAACTCGCGAACACGAGACTCCAGATCGCGCGTCATATGGGGCGCATGACGCGCGAACTCAACCTCCTCTCCGAGGACTCGGCCGTGTACCCTGCGCGCCTTCAGGTCGACCTCGGCACCTAGGCAAGTCGGCACTGCCCGTCCACGTCGGGCGGGCATGACGGTCTACAGCCTCTCCGATTACACCCTTCGTTCCCCTTCGTGCTCTTCGTGGTGGATGCTCTTCGGCGGTTCCCACGTCCGCATCCCCGCGTGTTCACAGTTGTGCCTGTCCAAATTGGCTCGGAATCTGCCAAAATAGTTCGCGATTCTTGGCTCTCGTTTCGTACCTACTGGCGTTGTGAAGCTTCGCGGTCGTCACGGCGCGAGGCGGGGGCGTCGGATCCCATCGCTAGCGATCGATCGCTGCTTGGCCCGCCATAGAAACGCGCGACATTGGGAGTCGGTCATGACGAATTCGATCGGTCGGCTCGCATCTTCGTTCGCTGCTGCGCTGGCTTTCTCCTTGTCGACTGCGTCTCGCGCCCAGGACGCATGCTCTGCGGACTTGGACGGTGACGGCATGGTGGGTGCAAGCGATCTCGGCGTCATGCTCGGCGCATGGGGACCGTGTGATGGCTGCGCCGCCGACATCGACGGCTCCGGTAGCGTCGATGCAGCGGACCTCTCCGGTCTTCTTGGATTCTGGAACGCGAACTGCACGCCGCTCGATTGGGCGACGGTGCTTGAGTTCGCGCCGGACCCTGCGGTCGTCACGGACGCGAACCTCCGCGACGCCATCATCGCAACCGGCCTCGCGTGGCGGGTGCGTGACAACGGCACGCAGATCGAAATGCTGCTGGTGCCGCCGGGCACCTTTGACATGGGTTGCTCGCCGTCGAACGCGTTTGACTGCCACCCGAACGAGCTCCCCGTCCACGCGGTGACGCTCGCGAATGCGTTGTATATCGGCCGCTATGAGGTCACCCAGTCGCAGTGGACGGTGACGATGGGCTCGAACCCCTCATTCTTCACGAACTTCGCCGACTCGCCGAACCGGCCGGTCGAACAAGTATCGTGGACGACCATCCAGCAATTCCTCTCGGCGACGGGGCTGAGGCTGCCGACGGAGGCAGAGTGGGAGTACGCGTGCCGCGCGGGCACGACGACGGCGTTCCATAGCGGGCCAGGATTTCCGAGCGGGACGAATGATGACGGGCTCGTTGGGTCGATCGCCTGGTTCAGCGGCAACAACGGCTTCGGCCCAACCTACGGAACGAAAGCCGTCGGCGGCAAGGCTGCGAACGCGCTCGGCCTGCACGACATGTCGGGGAATGTGTGGGAGTGGGTGAACGACTGGTATTCTCTTGACTACTACGCGTCGAGCCCGTCGGTGAACCCGCCAGGGCCCGAGACGGGCACCTTGCGCGTCCTGCGTGGAGGCTCGTGGGGCTTCAGCACGAAGCGATTGCGTTCCAGCCACCGTGACACGACCACGCCCGGCAACTCAAGCTATAACCTCGGCTTTCGCGTCGCGAGAGACCCGCAATGACCGCCTGTACGGCGAGTCAAGCGCCGCGGGGAAGGCACTCCAGTCCGTGGCGAGTGCCACGATGAATCCGTGCGAGTTCGTCGGTCCGAGACGCTCGGGCAAGCGCCTCGTCGCCAGGCTGTGAACGCAGCAACACAGGGCGAGTCCAATACACTCTTCTCGCCAGAGGCACGAAAAAAGGGCTGCGCGACGCAAGGTCACGCAGCCCCGACATCTCGTTCCTTTGGCTTCTCTGTGCCCCCTCTGTGGTCCTCTGTGTCCTCTGTGTTGAACTCCGTCGTCACCCGACGTCAACCAAGTCACAGGTTCCCACGCCGCTCCTGCTCGATCTCGAGGCTCTCGAACAGCGCCTTGAAGTTCCCCTTGCCGAAGCTCTGTGAGCCGCGGCGGCAGATGATCTCGAAGAAGAGCGTGGGGCGGTCCTGGAGCGGCTTGGTGAAGAGCTGCAGGAGGTAGCCCTCGTCGTCGGCGTCCACCAGGATGCCGAGGTCGCGGACGCGCTGGTGGTCTTCCTTCACCGCCTCGTGGCCGTGCTGGGTGAGCATCGCGTTCACGCGCTTCCAGACATTCTCGTAATAGGTCTGCGGAATCGAGAGGAAGTCGACGCCGCGGCGGCGGAGCTCTGCGACCGAGTGCAGTTCGTCGTCGGTGCGGAGGGCGAGGTGCTGGACGCCCGGCGTGTTGTCGTGCCAGTCGAGGTACTCCTGGATCTGGCTCTTCTTCTTGCCTTCGGCGGGCTCGTTGATCGGCATCTTGATCAGGTGGTTGCCGCTCGCCATCACCTTCGACATGAGGGCGGAGTACTCGGTCGAGATGTCCGCGTCGTCGAAGTGCTTGAACATCGAGAAGCCGAGCACATTCTCGTACCACGACACCCAATAGTTCATCTTGCCGAGCTCGACATTGCCGACGCAGTGATCGAAGAACTTGAGCCCGCAGGGATTCTTCCTGTTGTAATCGTTGAGCGCGAAGTTTCCGATCGGCTTGAAGCCGGGCATGAACGCTCCGCCGGTCTTCACCTGCGGCAGCGCGTAGCCGCCGGAGCGGCTCACGAAGCTGTGCACCGCGCGGCCGTAGGTCTTGATGCCGGCGATCGTCACCGTGCCATGGGCATCCTTGATCGTCCGCGGCTCGTAGGCGCTCTCGCCGCCGTTCTTGCGTGCCGCCTCGTAGGCCTTCTCGGCGTCGAAGACCGTGAGGGCGATGTCCTTGATGCCGTCGCCGAAGCGGGCGATCTCGTTGGTCGCCGGGTGGTCCTTCGTGAGCGGGGTCTCGAGCAGGATGCGGATGTTGCCCTGCGTGAGAAGGTACTGGGCGCTCGTCCGGTTGCCGGTCGTCAGGTCGGAGATCTGCTCGACCTGGAAGCCGAAGGCCGACGCGTAGAAGAACGCCGCCTGCTTCGCGTTGGCGACATAGAAGCGGACATGGTCGACATCGATGAGGGCAAGCGGGTCGTTGCCGACGGCACCGTGCGGGGAGGTCGAGGGGTTGAGCGTGGTCATGGCGGTGGGTGGTGGGAGAGGTGCCACTCAAGCGGGCCGAGCCCGGAGCAAGCGTCCGTCAGTCTACATTCTCGGGCCCTGCGGACCAACGAGCGAGGGGAAGCCCGCTCTTCCCGGCCCTTGCCCCCTTGCGACCGCCGATCGAGGTCGGCACAGTGCTCGCATGTCCACATCGAGCCGTCAGGGAGAGCCGCGCAGGCGCGGGGCTGTCGTTCGTCCTTCATGCTTCCGGGTGCTGGTTGCTGGGGCCATTGCTGGCCTCTGCGCGGCCGTATCGGGCGCGGCCACGATCCAGGTGCCAGCCGACCATCCGACGATCCAGGCGGCCATCAACGCCGCAGCGCATGGTGACACGATCATCGTCCAGCCCGGCGTCTACCTCGAGTCGATCGACTTCCTCGGCAAGGCGATCACCGTCCGCTCGCAGAACCCGAACATTCCGGGCGACACGGTCATCGACGCCGCCGGTCTCGGGCGCGTGGTGCGCATGGCCGGCGCGAGCAACGCCGCGGTCCTCGAAGGCTTCCTGCTCCGCAACGGCCACGATGGGACCGGCGGCGGCGTACGGATCGAAGGGCCGGGCACCATCCGCCGCTGCCACATCCGCGACTGCACCGCGGACACCTTCGGCGGCGGCATCTGGGCAGGGGGCGGCGCGATCATCGACGAGTGCGAGTTTCGAGAAAACTCGGCGAACAACGGGGGCGGGCTGCGCATCAGCGGATCGGCGACGGTTCGAAACACCAAGTTCCTCGACAACAGCGCGGCCAACGCCGGAGGCGCCATCCATGTGGACGGCAACGCGACCATCGACGGTGTCTTCGCGCTCGGGGACAGCGCTCCGGTCGCGCGGGGCGCGTGGCTCACGGGGGGACCGATCACGGTGACACGGTCGCAGTTCAGTGCCGGCTTCGGTGCCGAGGAGGGCTCGGTCGTCGAGGCGGATACCACGCTGACCATGACGAACTCGATCGTCGGCTTCGGCGACCGCTCGATGGTGCTGCGGCCGGGTGCGTCGACAGCGACCATCCAGATCGTGAACTGCACGCTCGCCGGCGCCGAAACCGCGTCGCTCACGGTCGAGGCGCCGAGCCTCGCCCTGACGATCCTGGTGCGCAACTCGGTGCTCGATACCGACGGCGTTGGGCTCGATGGTCCGGCCTATCCAGGCCTCTCCGTCCAGTACTCCCATGTCTCCGGAGGCTGGCCCGGAATCGGAAACATCGACGAGGAACTGGTCATCGATCCCGCACTCTACGCGGGCTTCCAGCTTCGGCCAGGCTCTGCGGCGTGCGACGGAGGCAGGAACTTCTTTGCCGAGCCCTGGGGGGCCACTGACTACTACGGGAAGCCTCGCATCGTTGATCACCCGCTCTCGGACGACACCGGCTTGGGATCGCCGTCGATCGTCGACATGGGGGCGACCGAGCGACAGGGACAGCGGATTTTCGTGAAGGACACCGCGTCCGGATCGAATGATGGAAGCTCGTGGACAAACGCGTTCAGCGATCTGCAGGACGGGCTCGCGGCGGCGTCGACGGTCTTCGCGACCGGTGCCGACGCGGTCATCATGGTTGCCGAGGGCAACTATCAGCCTGACGGCGGAACGGGCGATCGGAACGCCTCATTCGGGATCAACCATCGGCTCTGGCTGGTCGGCGGCTTCTCCGGCGTGGATGAGGATGAGGCATCCGAGCGCGATGTGGCCGCGCACCGGACCACGCTCGGCGGCGCGATCGGCGCGGCCGGTACCGCCGACAACTCCTTCCATGTCCTGCGGGTCGATGGGTTCGCGAACTCGATCAAGGCCGAGGTGATCGGCGTGACGATTCAGCGCGGGAACGCCAACGGCTCCGCGGCGAACCTGAACGATCGAGGCGGCGGTGTCCTGATCGATGACGGATTCGTCACGCTCGTCGAGTGTGAGATCCGAGACTGCGAGTCGTCGCAGACCGGCGCGGCGATCGCGATCGAGAGCGGCTCGCTGCTTCTGCAGCGATCGCGGGTCTATGGCAACGCGACAGGCGGCACGGGTTCCGCGATCGCCGTTCGCACCGGCAGCGCGTTGCTCGATTCGTGCCTCATCCACGGAAACACCGCGGTGGGGCGAGCGGCTCTCTTCGCCTCCGATGGCGGCGACCTCTTCATCGATCTCACCACGATCGGCGACAACGCATCCTCCGGCGGCAACACCGGCGGCATCTTCATTGACACCGGGTCGCTGCTCTTCCTCAATGACTCGATCCTTTGGAAGAACCTTGCGGCGTCGGGCACGCTTGAGAACCAGAACCTGCGGGTGCTCGGGACGGCGACGGTCGAGGAATGCACGGTTCAGGGATGGTCAGGCGCGCTCGGAGGATTCAACAACAACGGTTCGAATCCGAAGTTCCTCCTGCCGGCCGGCAAGGACCGGATCATCGGGACGCAGGACGACGACTATCGGCTCGCCCCGGACTCGCCCGCCCTCGACGCTTCGAGTGCGGAACTCTCGCCCAGTACCCCGTCTGTCGATCTCGACGGACGCGACCGCGTCATCGATCTGCCCGCCGTCCCCAACACGGGCGTCGGACCGGACCCGATCTACGCCGATCGCGGCTGTTACGAGATGCCTGCGCCGCCCTGTGACGGCGACCTCAACGGCGATACCGTGGTCGACGCGGCGGATCTCGCGATTCTCCTCGGCGCGTGGGGAACCGGCGCCGGTCCGGCGGACCTTGATTCGAACGGCACCGTCAACGGCGCGGATCTCGCCGTGCTGCTGGGGGCGTGGGGACCCTGCTGAGCAAGGGGCGTCAGTAGCTCAGCACCGAGTGCACCTGCCGCGGGGCGAGCCGGCGGCGGCCGCCGAGGGCCTCGAGCTCGATGAGGATCGCGATGCCGACGATCTCGGCCCGCAGGTCCGACAGGAGCTGGCAGCTCGCCTGCATCGTGCCGCCGGTCGCCAGGAGGTCGTCGACCATGAGGACCCGCTGTCCGGGGCGGACCGCGTCGGCGTGGACCTCGAGTTTGTCGGTGCCGTACTCGAGGTCATACTCGGCGGTCACGCGCCGCGAGGGAAGCTTGCCGGGCTTCCGAAGCGGGATGAAGCCGGCCCCGAGTGTCTGAGCAATCGCGGTGCCGAAGATGAAGCCGCGGCTTTCAGCGCCGCAGACGAGATCGACCTTTGCCTTGCGGTAGGGATTCGCCATGAGCTCGACCGCGAGGCAAAGGCCCGATGGATCGGCGAGGAGCGGCGTGATGTCCTTGAAGATGATCCCCGGCTTCGGAAAGTCCGGAACATCGCGGATGAGCGCGTGCAGATGGTTCAGCATGCCGGCGGCGGAGGTCATGCGCGAAGTGTAAGCCGGGTGCGCATTCCCGCAACGGCTTGGAACGCGGGGCGCCACGGCGAACGATCCAGAGAACCACAGAGGCACAGAGGGCACAGAGGGCGCACAGAGGAGGCGATGGGAACGGGAGCGCTATCGCACTCCGAGCGCTTCTTGAATCCCCGTCTCCGCTGCCTTCTCTGTGCGCCCTCTGTGCCCTCTGTGCCTCTGTGGTTCTCTGGTCCGAGCGTACGAGGATCCATCGGCCTTCACCGCTTCCGGCCGCGGCGGCCGGCGCGGGTGCCGGGCATGCCGGCCTTTGCCTTTGGTGCGGCGCTGCGCTCGTCGGCGCCTGGCTTGGGCAGGCGCGAGCCGGCGGGCATCGACTTCAGTTGGGCGACGCGATCGCGCAGTCGCGCGGCCTTTTCGAACTCGAGGTTCTGGGCCGCGTCGAGCATCTCCGTCTCCATCTCGAGGATGAGTTCGTCGCGGTCGAAGGTCTGTTCGCGGGTCTTGCCGACCGCGGCCCGGGCGGTGCGCTGGCCGGCGAGTTCCTGTTCGATTCCGCGGCGGATTGCCTTCGCGATCGTCTGCGGGGTGATGCCATGCTCGCGGTTGTAGGCAAGCTGCTTCGCCCGGCGGCGCTCGACCTCGTCGATCGCGCCCTGCATCTCCGGCGTGACGCCGTCGGCGTAGAGGATCGCGAGCGAGTTCGCGTTGCGGGCCGCGCGGCCCATGATCTGGATGAGGCTTGACTGGCTGCGGAGAAAGCCCTGCTTGTCGGCGTCGAGGATGCAGACGAGCGAGACCTCGGGCAGGTCGAGACCCTCGCGCAGGAGGTTCACGCCGACGAGCACATCGAACGCACCCTCGCGCAGCTCGCGCAGGATCTCGAGGCGCTCGAGCGTCTCGATCTCGCTGTGCAGGTAGCGCACCCGAACGCCCTGCTTGTCGAGATAGTTGGTGAGGTCCTCGCAGAGCCGCTTGGTGAGCGCCGTGACGAGGGCCCGCTCGCCCCGTTCGGCGCGCTTGCGACACTCCTCGACGAGGTCGGGGACTTGCCCCCGCGCGGGGCGCACGGAGATCGGCGGATCGACGAGGCCGGTCGGGCGGATGACCTGCTCGGCGACGACGCCTCCGGCGGCCTCCAGCTCGTAGGGACCGGGCGTCGCGGAGACATGCACGACCTGGGGGATGATCTCCTCCCACTCCTCGAAGCGGAGCGGACGGTTGTCGAGGGCGCTCGGGAGGCGGAAGCCGTGATCGACGAGCGTCTGCTTGCGGGCCCGGTCGCCGAAGTACATGCCGCGGATCTGCGGCAGCGTCACATGGCTCTCGTCGATGATGACGAGCCAGTCATCCTCGGTCCAGCCCTCCTCGCGCCCCGGCATCTGACGGAAATAATCGAGCAGCGTCCACGCCCGCGCGCCGGCTGGGCGGCCGTCGAAGTGTCGCGAATAGTTCTCGATGCCGGAGCAGAATCCGACTTCGGCGAGGAGCTCGAGGTCGTACTTCGTGCGCGACAGGAGTCGCTGCGCTTCGAGAAGCTTGCCCTCGCCGCGAAGCTCGAGGACCCGCGCGTCGAGCTCCTCGCGGATCGCCTGCAGCGCCTTGCCCTTCTGGTCCTCGGGCATGACATAGTGCACCGCCGGAAAGATCATCGCCTTCGACTCCTCGGCGAGGATCTCGCCGGAGGTCGGATCGAAGAGCTGGATCGCGTCGATCTCGTCGCCGAAGAGATCGATCCGCATCGCGTACTGCTCGTAGGCCGGATAGACCTCGATGCAGTCGCCGCGCACGCGGAAGTTGCCGCGCGAGGGCGCCGTGTCATTTCGCCCGTACTGCATGTCGGCGAGGGCGAGGAGGAACTTCCGCCGGTCGATCGGGCGGCCGCGCTCGATGAGGACCGTGCGGTTCGCGTACTCCGACGGCGAGCCGAGGCCGTAGAGGCAGCTCACGCTGGCGACAACGATGCAGTCGGGGCGGGAGAGGAGATTGCTCGTCGCGAGGAGCCGGAGCCGGTCGAGGTCGTCGTTTCGCGAGGCGTCCTTTTCGATATAGATATCCCGCTGGGGGATGTAGGCTTCCGGCTGGTAGTAGTCGTAATAGCTGACGAAATAGCTGACCGCGTTCTTCGGAAAGAGCTCCCGCATCTCCTCGTAGAGCTGGGCGGCGAGCGTCTTGTTGTGGCTGATGATGAGCGTCGGCCGGCCGGTCCGGGCGATGAGGTTCGCCATCGTGAAGGTCTTGCCGGTGCCGGTCGCGCCGAGGAGAACCTGATGCCGTCGCTTCGCGTCGATGCCGCGCACGAGTTCCTCGATCGCCTGCGGCTGGTCGCCGGTCGGCTTGAAGGGACTCGTCAGGTGAAAGGTGGCTCGTCGGCGTGCGGACATGGTGTGAGACTCCCGCGTCGGTCAGCCGCGGGTCGCGAGCAGCGCCCGCGGCGATTCGCGGCGAAGGGCAAGAGCGGCGGGAAGGGAAGCGAGCAGCGTCATGATGGCGATCGTCGCCCAGCCGATCGCGATCGGAATGGTGGGGATCGTGATGGCGAGGTCGAGTCCGGCGAGGTCGCGATTCCAGATCGAGCCCATCCACGCGAGATGCAGGCCAAGCGCGGTGCCGATGAGCGATCCGGCGAGACTGACGAGAAGCGACTCGCCGAGGACGAGGCGCATCGGTACCGTCGCCGCGCCGCCGATCGCCCGCAGCACGCCGAACTCGTGGCGACGCGCCCCGATGCCCGCGGCGACGACATTGCCGACGCCGAAGCAGGCGAGGAACAGCGCCGCAAAGGAGACGCTCGCGGTGACTCCGAGCATCGTGTTCGCGACGGTGTCGAGCGTGCCGCGGATCATGCGACCGCTCGCGTAGCTCGCCCCGGGAAGCTGCTCGAGGACGATCGACTTGATCGCCTCGTCGAGTTCCTCGCCCTTCGTCGGATCGAGCGTGAGCTGCATGATGAAGGCGTCGCGCGTGCCGAAGTGGCGGGTGACGGCTGCGAAGTCCATGAAGACGCAGCTCGCCGCCTGTTCCATGTACAGATTGCGCAGGCCGAAGAATTGGGTAGCGATGTCGAGTCCGGCGCTCGAGACGACGCCGACGATCTCGAAGCGGATGTCGCCTTCGGTGCCGCCGAGACCGATCGTCTTGCCGAGACCGAGGCCGCGGGCGACGAGGAATTGTTCGGCGACGAGCACCGCGTCACCGTCGCGGAGTCGGGCGATCGCGTGCTCCGGATCGCCCTCAATAAACTCGAGGCGATTGAGCTTCAGGAATCGATCGAGGTCGAAGCCGACGCAGACGACATTCTGCGGTCCGAGCCCGTCGACGCCGAGCGTCTCGCCTTCGGCCAGCCGCACGGGGAGATAGCCGACCGGGCAGCTCTGGAGGACGCCGGGAAGCGACTCGATGACCTGCTGCTCCTCCGGCGAGAGTCCCGTCGAGCAGAGGATGAACCCGTCGGCGAAGCGGATCCGGTCGCGGAATTCGTTGATGACGCTCAGGCCATTCGACCAGGTGCTCACGAGGATCGAGCAGCCGACCATGAGGGCGCCGGCTGTGAAGCCAAGGCGATAGGGCATCGAGCGCACCGAGCCGGCGAGGATGCCGCGCGGGATGCCGAAGAGAATCTCGGTGCCGCGACCGGCGACGCGCGTCACGATCCAGAGCGCGCAGGGAGCGAGGAGGAAGTAGCCGATGTGGAGGGCGCCGATCCCGACGATCGCGTAGAGCCAGAAGCGCAGTTGCGTGTCCGGGGCGAGCAGAAGAAGGAGTTGCAGGGCGATCGCCGCCGCACCGAGACTCAGGCAGAGTCCGAGTCCGCGCGGCTGGGGCGGTCGGGCCCGCACGGTCAGGGCGGCGATCGGCGTGACGCGCGAGGCTTGCCACGCCGGATAGGCGGCGCCGGCAAGTCCCGCGACGATGGTGCCGAGCAACGCGAGGCCAAGCCCGATCGGCGAGACGGCGAACCCCGAACGCAAGTACTCGCCGTAGTAGGTCACGAGCGCCCACGCGAGCCCTGTGCCCAGTGGCAAGCCGAGCAGACCGCCAGCAAGACCGATCGCGCCGCCGACGAGGAGTTGGCTCGCGAAGAGCTGTCGGCGGGCGGCGCCGATGCAGCGGGCGATCGCCATCTCGCGCTGCTGTTCGGTCACCGCGGTGGTGAGGCCGACCGCGACGATGAACGCGCAGGAGAGAAACGCGATCGCCGAGGCGAGCGTGAAGCCAAGTCGGCTCGCCAGCATCTGGCGATCGAGCCCAGTCGTCACCGCTTCGGCCGGTTCGAGGACCAGCGGATCCTCGACGAGCGAGGCGTGTTCCTTGCACCATGCGGCGACATCGACGCCGTCGTCGAGAATGATCGCGGTGATCGTCGCCTGTCCCTCTCGGCCGGTCGCTTCGGCAAGCGCCTCGCGGGAGAGTTCGACGAGCGGACGCTGCAGCGCACCGAGCTTCGGCCGTCGGTAGACGCCGCAGACGGTCAGTTCGATCGGCGCGCCGAAGCGCTGAATGACCAAGCGGTCGCCGACTTTTGCATCGAGCGCGTCAGCCGCAGAAGGATCGAGCAGGATCTCGTTGCGGGCCTTCGGGCGCGTTCCTTCGAGCAGTTCAAGATCGCGGAAGCGGTCATCGGCCGGCACATCGATGCCGCGGGCCTGGACCGTCACGCGCTTCCGCTCGCCGGATCCGTCGCTTCCCTCGGCTGCCGCTCGCTCGTGGAGGAGCGTGATCGATCCGAAGAGGCGGACGCCGACGGCTGCGACGCCGGGGAGCTCGCGGACCTTCTCCGCGGCGCTCGCGTCGTAGTCGACGCCGTAGCGGTCGACGATCCGGGCATCGGTGTCTCCGAGCGCCCGTGCCACGCCGTCGGCGACATTCCGTTCGACGCTCGCGAGCGAGCAGCTTGTCGCGACGACCAGGGCGCTCGCGAGGAGCACGGCGACGACGAGGAGGATCGTCCTACCGCGGCGCCCGGCCAAGCTCTGCCGCGCGAAGGGCCAGACGGCTTGCCAGCTCGCCGCGTGCGCTCCCCTGAACGGGCGCGACAACGGGCGCGGGAGCGGTGGAGGCATCGGTGATCCGGAGGTCGTCGACATCGAATGTTCCGGCCCGCTGGCCGTCGCGGAGGACATGCACCGTGCGGCAGTGCGCCGCGGCTGCTGGCTCATGGGTCACCATGAGGACGAGGATCCTACGCTCCTCGACGACGCGCTCGAGCATCTCCCAGAGTCGTTCGCTCGTGTTCGAGTCGAGATTTCCCGTCGGTTCGTCGGCGAGGAGCACGCGCGGCTCGAAGAGGAGCGCGCGGGCGATCGCCACCCGCTGCTGTTCGCCGCCCGAGAGCGCCTCGGGGCGATGGGTCGCCCGCTCGGCGAGTCCGAGCGAGGCGAGCAGGTCGAGACCTCGCGCCTCGAGCTCGCCGCGCGGCAGGCCGTCGAGAACGCCGGGCAGGATGACATTCTCAAGCGCCGTCATCGTCGGCAACAGATTGAACTGCTGGAAGACGACCCCGATCGTGCGGCGCCGATAGAGCGTCAGCTCGGCCTCGGTCATGCGATCGACGCGCGTGCCGTCAACCTCGATCTCGCCGCCATCGGCCCGATCGAGGCCGGCGACGAGATGGAGGAGCGTGCTCTTGCCGCTGCCGGATGCGCCCATCACGGCGACGAAGCCAGTGCCTTCGACGGTGAGGTCCAAGCCGCGCAGGGCATCGACCTCGCGTCCGCCGACGCGATAGCGCTTGCGCAGTCCGCGCACGACGATCGACGCGCCGTCGCGCGTTCGATCGATCGGCGCGGTCGCGGCCGCATCAGTGAGCGGCATGCTTCGCGTCGTAGGTCTTCGCGTCCATCAGCTTCTGCAGCGGAGCGAGATCGCTCGACTCGATCTTGACGAGCCAACCGCGGCCGAAGGAATCGGTGTTGACGAGCGACGGATCCTTCACGGCATCCTGGTTCACGGCGACGATCGTCCCGGCGATCGCCGAGTAGATGTCGCTCGTGGTCTTCACGCTCTCGACCTCGCCGACGGAGCCGCCCGCGGTGATCTTCGTGCCGACCGGCTTCATCTCGACATAGGTGATGTCGGTGAGCTCGTCGGCCGCGAACTTGGTGATGCCGAGGGTGACGGTGTTGCCCTCGACTCGGAACCACTCGTGACTCTCGGACATGCGGCAATCGGCAGGGCTGGCCATGGGGGGTGAGGCTCGCGGAAGGGGGGAAGCGCCCGGGCCGAAGGCCTGAGCGAGGGGTCGGACGATACGCCATCGACGCCGCTCCGTGGTCGGCTCGGAGCGACACGGGTGCGTTCGGATCGGAACCCACCATGCGGTCGGTGGGCGGGGCATCTGCCTGAGGAGATCTGCTCGGGCTCGCGCTCCACGCACAGGGCGACGGCTGGGGGCGACGGCTGGCGGCGAAGGATGCTGCGTTAATTTGGGCAACATCTACTTGCGTCACCTGCGAGTCGCTTATAGGCTCTTCATCATCTGCTCACAGGGCGTCTCGCGACGCACCCCGCGGGCGGGCAGCCGACATGGCTCCTCACCTGCGGATCGCGCGAGAACCCGGCGGAAACGGCTGCCACCGTTTCCGATCTCTGGTCTTTCTCCCCTCCGGAAACGCCGCCGAGAAGTTCGCGCGGCGTTTTCTTTGTGATCGGTACGGGGGGCCGGTGGGGCGGGGGCTCGCGGGCCGACGAAGAGGCCGGTAACCGCGCTTCGGATTTCCGGGTATTCTGCCGCCCGCTTCGTCGCTGCCGTTCGGCCGGCGTTGTGCTCCCCTGCGACTGCGGTGCCCTTCGCCGCGGTCCCCGCGACTGCGGTTGCGCGACCCATCCCCTCGATCCGGTTCCCCACGCGTGCAGGCTCAGATCGTCCTGACTCTATCGGTGAACGCAGTCAAGCCGCTCTTGGCCGCCAAGGACCCCCGGTGTCCCGGGATCATGGATGTCCCCGGATTCGCGGCCCGCGAGCTCGGCTTGCGCGGACTGAACCTGCCATCCTCGGTGCTTGCGGGACGGCCGGCGACGGATCTCGACAAGCTCCGGGATCTGGCCGACAAGGCCGGGGCGCCCTGTCTGGTCCTCGTCGAGGAGCCGCCGCTTGCGTTCGGCGATCCGACGCCAGGGCTCAAGGGACAGATCGAGGAACGCATCCGGCGCCTCGCGGCCGCGGCGAATCGCCTCGGATGCCGTGACATTGCCGTCCGTTGCCTCGCCAAGAACACCGACGAGGAGTTCGACCGCACCGCGACCGGCATCAAGGCCTGCCTGCAGGAGATCGATCGCTTCGATCTCAATGTCCTCATCGTCCCGCACGATGGCGTGACCTTCGAACCGAGCCGGCTCACCGACCTCATCAAGAAGGTCGGCGGCTTCCGCATCGGCTCGCTGCCGAGCTTCGCCCACGCCCACGCGACCGGCGATGTCGAAAAGACGCTGCGGAAGCTCGCCCCGTACGCGGAGTCGATCGACGCGACGATCGTCGGTTTCTCCGGCGACCAGCACAAACCCTTCGACCTGAAGGTCTGCGTGGACAGCGTCCGCGCGGTGGGCTATGTGAACACCCTTGCCCTCGATTATGCGGGGAAGGGCGATGTCGTGGCGGATCTCACGAAGGCCCGCGGTATCCTTGAGACGGCCGTTCAGACCGACGAGGAGTGAGCGTTCGTCGGTGGAGGCGGGAGAGGCGGGCGCGGAGTCGTGACGCGGTTCCCGTGTCGCTCAAAGGAGGCGTGCGATGATCGTCACCATCGATGGGCCTGCAGGAACGGGAAAGTCGACGGTGGCGCAGCGCCTCGCCCGACGACTCGGGCTCCAGGTGCTCGACACCGGGGCGATGTATCGCGCGATCACGCTCGTCGTGCTGGATGCCGGCGTCGATCCGCGCGACGGTGCCTCGGTCGAGCGCGTGGCGGCCCAGGCCGATCTCCGCTTCGACTTCGCCGCCGATCCGCCGCGCCTCTTCGCCCGCGGCGCGGCCGTGGGTGAGGCGATTCGCACGCTGCGGGTGACGAGTCAGGTTTCGACGGTCGCGAGTCATCCCGGCATCCGGGCTGCGATGGTGTCGGCGCAGCGTGCGATCGCAGCGGCGCATCCCCATCTCGTGACCGAGGGGCGCGATCAGGGAAGCGTGGTGTTCCCCGATGCGGATGTGAAGTTCTATCTCGACGCCTCGGTCGAGGTGCGTGCCCAACGCCGGCTCGCGGAGCTGATGGCCCGCGACGGGGCCCGCGTTGAAGGTGGCGATGGTGGCGCGAGCGCCGAGCGCCTCGCCCGCGTCATCGCCGATATCGAGGCCCGCGATCGAAGCGACCGCGAACGGACGGTCGGTCCGCTGCGGATTCCGGAGGACGCAATCGTCCTCGACACCGGTGACCGTTCCGTTGACGAGGTGGTCGAGGCCCTCGCGGTCGCGGCCGCGTGTCGCTGCGCGGCCCGCTCACGCGGCGCTGCCGGCGCCGACGCGGCGGTCCACATCCGCACGCGGACGCTGGACGCTGATCCATCCGTCGAGCGGCCGCGCGCCTTCGCCGGAGGTCATGCGTGAAGCGATTGCAGTGGTCGCGCCGCGTGCCGGGACGCTCGGCGCTGCGGATCCTCTGGTGGGACTTCAGCCGGTTTGTCTCGGCGACGACGCTGCGACTCCTCTACGGGCTCCGCGTGCGCGGTCTGGAGCATGTCCCGACGCACGGGCCGGTGCTCTTCGTCTCGAATCACCAGAGTTTCTTCGATCCGGTGATCAACGGCGCGGTGGTGAAGGATCGTCAGTACACCGCGATCGCCCGCGAGTCGCTCTTTCGCTTCGCGCCGTTCGCGTGGCTCATCCGCTCCTACGGCGCGCTCGCCGTCGCCGGCGAGGCGAGTGATACGGCGGCGATCAAGATTGCCCTGAGCGAACTCGCCGCCGGTCGTTGCATCCTCATCTATCCCGAAGGAAAGCGCAGCCCCGACGGCGGACTCTGTGCCTTCCAGCGCGGGGTGCTCCTCCTCCAGCGGCGGGCGAAGGTCGATGTCCTTCCGATCGGCATCGATGGGGCGTGCGACGCGTGGCCGCGGGCCTCGAAGCGACCGCTCTTCCGCGGCCGAATCGCCGCCGAGGCCGGCCCGGTCATTCCCGCGGCGACGCTGGCGAAGCTCTCCCCCGACGAGGCGATTGCCCTCCTCACCGCGGAGGTCGATCGGCTGCGGCTTCGGGCGCGGGAGTCGATACGGAACCGCACCCGCGGACGCTGGCCCTTGCCCGGGCCGGGTGATCGGCCCTTCGAAGCAACGGTGAAGGATTCGGCGGCCGCGGATGGCGCAGGGAAGGGGCCGGATGGCTCGGCCTGAGCGTCCTGCGATGCCGCTTCGCGAGGCGGCGCAGGCCGTGGCCGGCGCGCTCATCGACGCCGGGTTCGAGTCCTACTTCGCCGGCGGCTGCGTGCGCGATCGACTGCTCGGCGGCGAACCCGAGGACTATGACATCGCAACCGCCGCCACCCCCGATGAGGTGAAGCGGGTCTTCCCGCGGGCGCATGGCGTCGGCGAGAGCTTCGGCGTCATGCTCGTGCGACAGGGGGGACATCTCTTCGAAGTCGCGACCTTTCGGACCGACGGCGCCTACAGCGACGGGCGACGGCCGGACGCGGTGCGCTTCAGCTCCGCGGCGGAGGACGCCGCCCGGCGCGACTTCTCGATCAACGGGCTCTTCGAGGAGCCGCGAACTGGGGCGATCCGTGATTTCGTCGGCGGCGAGGCGGACCTGCGGGCCGGTGTCATTCGGGCGATCGGCGAGCCGGCGCAGCGCTTCTCCGAGGATCATCTGCGTCTCCTTCGCGGCGTGCGATTCGCCGCCCGCTTCGGATTCCGCCTCGAGGACCAGACGGCTCGGGCGATGCGCGAGCACGCGCCGAAGCTCGCCCTGATCGCCCGCGAGCGGATCGGCGGCGAAGTCGCGGCGATGCTCGAAGCGCCGACCCGGCTCGAGGCGGCGGCCCTTCTGGAGTCCCTTGGACTCGATGCCCCGGTCCTTCGGGAGCCCGGGCGCGCGCCGCTCGCCGGCGTCGCGCCGCAGCCACTCGCCCACCTCGCGTGCCTGCCGCGCGTCGAACGGGTTCCGTTCTTCGCTGCCTTGGCCGCGTGGGCGCTCGATCGCAGCGGCGGGGCCGCGGCCCGAGAACCAACTGTCGGCGCGACGCTCGTGAGCGGCTGGCGCGAGGCGCTCCTCCTCAGCAATCGGGACGAGGAGGGGATGCGTGGCGTCTTCGCTGCGCTCGCAGCCTTGGCGAGCTGGGAAACCAGCGGCGTCGCGTGGCGGAAGCGCTGGGCGGCGGGTCCGTGGACCCCGTGGGCTGAAGCGCTTGTGGCGGTCGCCGACCCGGAGCGGGCTGCGCAGATCGCTCGATGGCGGGGGGAGGTCGATCCCGCGTCCATCGCTCCGGTGCCCTTCCTCTCGGGCAATCACCTGATCGAAGCGGGCTTCACCCCTGGACCGGCCTTCAAGACGCTGCTCGACGCCGCCTACGACGCCCAGTTGGAGGGGCGGGTCGGGTCGCGGGAGGAGGCGCTTCGGTACCTCCGCGAGGTGCAAGGTCAGCGGGCCGGGGAACGGGGCGGCGAACGGGCCGGCTAGCGCGGTCCCGGTCGCACGATCCTCCCGACTCGACGAGAACGGAGGATTCCCGCCTGAATGCCTGACGATTGGTGGAACCCGGAGCTACCATGGGCGTTTGTAGAAGTGCCGTCCGAGGATCCGTTCGGGCCCTCGGCGTCGCGCAGCGCGCGGCCGCTGCGACCCTCGCTTCCTGACACCCTCCGACCCATGCGCACACCCACGCTCCTCAACCGCTCGGTCATGCTCGCCTCGCGACTCCTCTCGTCCCGAAGCCTTGTCGCTGCGGGGCTTGCATCCGCGACCCTCTGCGCGAGCGTGCTCACCCTCGCCACGCCGGCCGCCGCGGCCCCGGCGCCGACGCCCGACAACAGCAGCAAGCCGCTGCCCATGAAGGGGAAGCCGAAGGTCTATGTCATCCCGATGGCCGGCCAGTTCGGGACCGACATCATCAAGGACATCTATGAGGAAATCATCGAGGATGTCCGGAAGGCGAAGCCGGATTTCATCGTCTATCACATGAACTCCTACGACATCCCGAAGTCGGCCATGATCAAGGATCAGGACCGGCAGGGTGAGCAGGGCATGTTCGACCCGGGCGAGGTCCGTGATCTCGTGAAGTACCTCCGCGAGGAACTGCGCGATCTTCCTCAGGTCATGTGGGTCGAGGACGCCTACGGCGCCTCCTCGATGGTGGCCCTCGCGTGGCCTGACCTCTACATGCACAACACCGCCCGTCTCGGCGGACTCGGAGCGCTCATTCCGCGACTTCGCAACCAGTGGAAGGACCTCGATGTGCAGGCCAAGATGATCGCGGCGTGGGCCGGCATCATCAAGGGCATCATGGAGCAGGGCGGTTACTCCTACGAGCTCGGCGACGCGTTCCTCTATCCGGAGCGTCTGCTCAGCGCGAGCTTCGAGGGTCGCAAGGTCATCTTCAAGGGCGACCTCTCCGGCCAGTGGATCATCGACGACTCCGAGTCCGCGACCATCGCCTTCCGGGCGACGGCCGCCGAGGACATCGGCCTCTCCGACGGCAACGCGGACTCCTTCGAAGACCTCATGTTCATCCTCGGCTACCGCGAGGTCGAGAAGCTCGACAACGGCGAGAAGATGCACGCGGACTATGTCCGCGACTGGCGCCGGTCCCTCGAGCAGTCGATCGAGTCGCTGCAGGACGCCCAGGCCGCCGAAGGCCGCGGCGACATCAAGGACATCCAGAAGGCCAAGCAGCTCTACGAAAAGGTCGTCGCTGCGATGAAGCGATACCCGGCCGTCGAGAAGC
Organism: uncultured Isosphaeraceae bacterium; assembly: GCA_964395845.1. Classification (GTDB taxonomy): domain Bacteria; phylum Planctomycetota; class Phycisphaerae; order Phycisphaerales; family SM1A02; genus JAEUIT01. Next base: position 75,247 of record CAYNCG010000011.1, read on the forward strand.
GTCTCCAGGCCCAGTTCGGCGTCTCGCGGCTCGCCCTCGAGCTCCGCATCGACCAGCTCCGCGAGATCATCAGCGGTTCCAAGCGGAACAACAACGGCGGCTCGCGCGGCGGCGGCAGCAGCGCGCCGGGTGGCGGCGGCCGCGGCCCAGGCTCGCGCTGAGCCTCGCTCCGCGATCCGGACGGCGTTCCACTCCCTCACCACCGGCCCCCGTACCAGACACCTGACTTTCGCCATGCGGACCGAACGACTCGGTCAGACCGAAGGATCGACCATGACCATGCACGCGACCACCAGCTCCTCGAGCTCCCATCGAAGCCCGCGTCCCACTTCCTCCGCCGCGCGGACCGGCCTCGTCGGCCGCAGCGGTCGGGCCCTCGCCAGCCTTGCGGTCTCGACCGTCGCCCTCATCGCGACCGCCGCGACGCTGCAGGCCTCGGTGAGTGCGGGTCTCACGGCTGCCGTGTCGGCCAACGCGCCGACCAGCGCACCGGCACGGGCGAATGACCTGACCTTCAAGTCCGGCCAGACCTGGCGCGGAGCGATCAACGACACCGTCGAGGTCGTCTTCACCGAGGGCGGTCGTGAGCGGACCCTCGAGGGCACGGTGGTGCGGGCTGATCGCACCATGGTGGTCATCGAGGTCGCCGCTGCGGACGGCAAGACCTCCCGCAAGACGATCTTCTTCAACGATGTGAAGAGCATGAAGTCGCTGGGTTCGGCTCCCGCGAAGGACGCTGCGGCGACCACGCCCGCGGCGACCGCTCCGGCGGCCGAGGCGACGGAGACGACCGGCGATGCGTCGAAGCCCGCCAAGGCTCCGGTCGATGCCAAGGACTTCAAGGGCGTCTTCTACATGCCCATCGAGGGCACCGTCGGCATCGGCATGCGTCACGACGAGATCGAGGCGATCGGCAAGGAGGCGGACAAGTTCGGCCCCGGCCAGATCATCATCATCGAGATCAACTCCCCCGGTGGTCTCGTGCTCGAGTCGGAACGCATCCACGCGACGATGCTCGATCTCAAGAAGCGTCACCGCGTCGTCGCCTGGATCAAGGAGGCGATCTCCGCCGCGGCCTTCACGGCCCTCCACTGCGACGAGATCTACTTCATGAATGTCGGCGCCCTCGGCTCGATGACCATGTTCGCGGGCACGCAGTCCGCGAAGGGCGAGTCGCTCGCCGGCTGGCTCGACCTCGCCGGTCGCGTCGCGAAGGAAGGCGGCCGCAACCCGCACATCGCCCGCTGCATGATCAAGATCGAGCTCGAGCTCTCCTACGACATTCCGGAGGGTGGCGGTCCGAAGGACGCGATCTTCCGCGAGGACACGAAGGGCGAGTTCGTTCTTGACCGCGCCGACACGATGCTCACCCTGAACGCCGCCCAGGCGCTCGCCTGCGGCTTCTCCGACGGCACCGCCGACACGGTCGAGGAACTCGCCGTCGTCATGGGCCTTCCGATGTGGAAGGAAGTGAACGAGGTCGGTCGCAAGATTCACCGTGACTGGCAGCGGACCCTCAAGGAGGGAACGAATGAGCTGACCATGCTCATGAACCAGTACGAGTACAAGAACACGACCTCGGGCGACGCCGAGAAGATCATCAGCACCCGCATCCGGATCATCACCGACATCCTCCGCTGGGTGGATCGATGCTGGTCCTGCGCGTTCGAGGTCATGGGCGGTCTGCCGGAGCAGATCAAGCCGGCCCTCGAGCGTGAGCTCGAGGAGCTCCGCCGTCAGCTCGCCGAAATCAAGCAGGCCGAGCGGCAGCGGGATCGCACCCGAAACTGATCGCCGTCCGCATCGCAATCGACCGCGGGCCCCGTCCAGCAGACGCTGGACGGGGCCCGTGTCGTTGTCGGGCGTGCGATCGCAGCGCGCGTCACAACCATCGCTCGTTCCGCTGGTAGTCTGACGCCATGACGAGCCCTCCCATCGCCCCACCCGGTTCGCCCGTTGCCTCCGGCCAGACCGCGCCCCTCGAGTCGGGCACGCGATGGCACCTCATCGTCGGCGTCATCGGCTTGGTCTACGGCATCCTTGGCCTGGGCCTGAATCTGCTCGGTGGACTCTGGATGGCCTTCATGCCCCAGTTCATGGGCATGATGGGATTCAAGGACCTTCCGGCGATGCCGAGCGTCGGCATCGTGTTGGCGCAGATGGTCGTGACCGCTGCGCTCGGCGTGGTGCTGATCGTCGGGAGCGTGAAGCTCCTCCGACGACGGATCGACTGTCTCGGATGGCTGCAGGTGTGGGCGTTCGGACGGCTCATCCTCGCGGTGGTGGGACTGGTCCTCGGACTGCTCATGCTGCCCAGCCAGTTGGCCTACTCGAAGGCCCTCGACCAGGCGATCCGCGATCAGATGGAGGCCCGCTCGCCCGGCGCGAGCAAGAACATGCCGGCCTTTGACGAGGAGCGGCAGGCCGCGACCACCCGGTACGGCATTCTCGCCACCAACCTCATCGTCGTCGCCTTCCCGATCTTCGTCGCGTTCCTCACGACGAGCCGGAAGAAGCGCGAGGAGGTCGCGAGCTGGGAACACATCATTCGCTGACCGCTGCGTCGGCGTCGATCAGCCGACTTCGCGGCGCTGGAAGAGGGCGATCGCGACGCAGAGGCTCGCCGCGATCATCGCCAGGCCGTAGGGAACGGTCTGGCTCACATAGGCGAAGGGGATGTCGCGATCCTGGTTGATCGCATCCGCGAGCCAGAAGACCTGGAAGTTCGGGACGATCGCGTAGGCGACCTTGAGGCCGAGCAGTTGGGCGTTCTCGCCCAGCGAGAACTGCTCCGGTGCGACGGTCGCGATGCGGCTGAGCTCGCCGATCTTGCGGGCGAAGAGCCAGTCCGACAGCAGTCCCACGATGAGGACGCCGAGCGTTGTGCAGAGCGTGAGCACCTGGCCGAGGCGCGTCGATGCGGTCAGGGCGACGGCCGCGAGAATGAGGACGCCCAGCGACATCATGCCGATCGCGATCCAGAGCTGTCCTTCGAAGATCGGATCGGGCCCGGTGCTGAACATGTCGCGCTGCACACGGCTGAAGATCTCTTCCGCCGTGTTCGGCGTCCAGTCCGCACCGAAGAGCGTCGCGAGGAGGTAGGCGATCGCGACGAGCGGCGTCGTGAGCAGGAGCGCCGAACTGGAGAAGCTCTTCCCGTAGAAGTAGTTCGCCCAGGTCGCGCCGCCGATGCCCAGGAGCGCCGCCAGCGTCCCGAAGACCAGCACCGGCTGGTGGATGGGCGTGCGGACGGTCTTCAGCACGCCATGCATTTCGACCAGCATGAAGACGAAGCTGAGGTACAGGACCACGAGCAGCAGGCTCAGGGCGACGCCGAGGTACTTGCCGACCACGAAGGTCGGTCGCGCCACGGGCTTCGAGACGACGGTCAGGACCGTCTTGTTGTCGATCTCGCGGCTCAGGACATTCGTTGCGATGAAGGCGGCGACGATGGTTGACGCGATGAAGATCGTCGAGAGGGCGATGTCCACGAACATCCGCTGGTCATCCTCGAGCGTGTAGGCCGCCAGCGGGTTGCTGAGGATGATCAGGAGCGTGGCCACGCCGGCAACGACCAGGACGATCGGCTGGCGGATGCTCTCAAAAAGGGTGTTGCGGGCGATCGCGAGAAGCTGCTCGAGAGCCGTCATGGGGTCCTTCGAAGAGGTGGCCGCTGGCCGGTGAGAGGCCTGCAGCGGCGGAAGGGCCGGGAGGCCGCGGTCAGCCGAGGAGGCCGATCGCGGAGGTACGGGGGCACGGGTGCGGCGAGGCCTTGGGGGCCTCACCGATCGCCGGTCTTGGGCGGACAGGTCCGCCCAGGCCAGCTCAGAGGTGGGTGGTCGATCCGACGAAGGGCAGATCGAACCGCTTTGCCATAAAGTACCCGAGCGTCCCGAACCGGGCGTGGCCGGGCTCGTAGCGGAGCCCCGACCATCCGGTTCGCCGGATTGCGCGATTGCCGCGACCCAATCTTCATGGATGCGTCGGCGCGGGGTCAGCAGCGGGTGACCGCCTGATGATGCCTGCCCGACAGGTCTGCGGCTTCGTGCCGAGGACTCGGTCGCCCCGCAGTGTGCCCGCTCGAACACCCGTTCGAGTGAGCCGCTCGCCCGCTCGCCGGCGTTCCTGTTCCCCCGAGACCCGGGGATCGGGAGGGCCCCAGCCAGCGGAGGGGCCATGTCTCTCCGAGTCCGGCGTCGTCCTGTGTTCGCTCGGGCTTCTCCACCATGCGAATTGACCATTTCGCCTATCAACAGGCGGTCCGCGTTGCCGGCGGCGGCATCATCGGCCAGCTCCTGCTCGGCCTCGGCCTCCTGATCTACGGCCGCGCCGTCGCAGGGGACACATCCTTCGTCATCGTGGCGGCCTATGTGCTCGCCGGCGTGCCGATCTGGATCGCCCTGGCCATCGTCTTCCACCAGCATCGCCTCGAGCGGATCGAATCCATCGAGGCGGACGAGCTCCAGGCCTCGCGCGGTGAGACCGCGACGGCGCTCTTCGAAAAGGATGGTGCCCAGGTCGCGGCCCGACGGCTCCGCTTCATGCACACCTGGCTGATGCCCTCGGTCAGCCTCTTGGTGGCGGGCGTCTACGCGGTCATCGCCTGGCGCGTCCTCGATTGGTTCCGGCTGATCGACGATCCCAACGCCGACGCCGGTACCTTCCAGGTCGGCGCCCAGCTCGGCTGGCAGCTCGCGCTGGCGATCGGCCTGGCGCTCGCGGCCTTCATCGTCTCGCGATTCGTCGCGGGCATGGCCAAGCAGCCGGCGTGGGCCAACCTGCGTGGCGGGGCCGCTGCGATGGTCGGCAACGCCCTCGCCCTCCTAGCCCTCGCGGTCGGCTTCGGCTTCCACTTCTTCCAGAAGCCGCTCGTTCTCGAGTACATCGCCTACGGCCTCGCGTTCTTCATGATCGCGCTGGCGGTCGAGATCTTCTTCAACTTCGTCATCAGCCTCTACCGGCCGCGCCGCGCCGGCGAGACCCCGCGACCGGCCTTCGACAGCCGCGTGCTGAGCCTCTTCGCCGCGCCGGACTCGATCGTCCGAAGCATCAACGAGGCGGTCAACTATCAGTTCGGCTTCGACATCACGAGCTCCTGGGGCTACCAGCTCCTGCTGCGAAGCGTGTGGCGTCTCACGGCGTTCGCGGTGATCGTCCTCGTCGGTCTGAGCTGCATCGCCGTCGTCGATCCCGGCAAGCAGGCGGTTCGCCTGCGTTTCGGCGAGCCGGTCGGCGGCGTCTACGAGCGGACCGCATTCTTCAAGCTCCCGTGGCCGATCGAGAGCGTCGCTATCTACGAGGTCGGGCGCATCCGCGAACTGCCCATCGGAAACCCGCCGGCGGCCAACGACAGCTATCGCGCCTGGGGTGACGACGGGGCCCTCGATCCCTCGCGCAATGTCTGGCTCGTCGCCGCAAGCACGAAGCGCGAAGTGCTCGGCACCACCATCACGCCCACCGCCGAGGCCACCTCGGCGGAGACCGGGCTGGCCGACCAGTTCGCCCTCATCGATTCCGACATCATCCTGAAGTATCGGATTCGCGACGGGGCCCTCCGCGAGTGGCTCGACTTCTCGAACGACTCGAAGCTGCGCCGCGGCACGCTCGACATGCGCGAGCGGACGCTGCGGAATCTCGCGATGCGCGAGGTGACGCAGTTCCTCTCCGTCCGGCCGCTCGATTCCTTCCTCGGTCCGGCGAGCGAATCGCCGGCGTTGGCCCTGCAGGCCCGCATCCAGGCCCGCTTCGACGAGATGCGGACCGGCGTCGAGGTGGTCAGCATCGCGATCCCCAGGCTCCGTCCGCCGGGCGCTGAGGCCCAGCGATTCCTCGAGCCCTCGATCGCGATCCAGAACGCCCGCAAGGCCGTCGAACAGATGCGAAGCGTCGTCGACACGACGATGACCGCGATTCTCGGAAGCCGCGAGAAGGCCCGCGAGGCCGTCGCGGCGATCGTCGAACTCGAGCGCATCGAGGCCCGCGACAAGGCCGCCGCCGAAGAGCGGGCCAAGGCGACGGGGCAGCCGATCGAGACGGCGCCGTCGAAGGAGGCGATCGAACAGCGCCTGGCGATCGAGCGGATCATGCTCTCGACGCCGGCCGCCGCGGCCGCCCAGATCTCGACCGGCCGCGCCGAGCGGTGGAAGCTCCACATGGACGCCCGCCGCAAGGCCGCTGCGGTGCTCGGCGAGGCCTCCAGTTGGATGGTCGATCCGGTCCTCTACCAGCAGCGGAAGCTCATGGAGGCCTATCAGCAGGCGCTTCCATCGGCCCGCATCAAGTTCATCCTCGGCGTCGATCCGGAGCGGGTGCGCTTCGAGATCGACAACCAAGAGGGCGACGCCGGCCTCAACTTCCAGGACAACCTGCTCCCCTCGGGCGAGTCCTGATCGTCGGCCGCAGCCCCTCTCCTCCCACCAGTCAACCCTCCGACACACAGTCTCTGCGAGAGCCAACCATGACCCGCAGTCTTCCCATCGCGATCGGCGCCATCTTCTTCCTGATCCTGGTCGCCTACAACACGACCTACACCGTGAAGTTCCACGAACTCGCGATCCTCACCCGCTTCGGCAGCGCGGCGGGGGTCGATCGCGAGCCGGGCCTGCACCTCAAGTGGCCGTTCTTCATCGATCAGGTCACGCGCATCGACACCCGGATGCAGATGGTCGAGAGTCCGAACACCACGATCATGCTGGCGGACAACCAGCAGGTCGTCATCCAGGCCTTCGTTCTCTGGCGCGTCGAGGACGGGGACGATGGCGCGATGGCCTTCTTCACCCGCTTCAACTCGCTCGACGCCGCGAGCCGCTCGATCGAGCAGGAGCTTCCCGGCGCGTTCTCGCGCATCCAGAGCTATCGCTTCGGCGATCTGGTCGGCGCGGGCAGCAAGCTCGCGGAGGCGGAGGCTGCGGTCCTCGCGGAGTTGCAGGGGAAGAACCTTCCCGGCGTGCGGCTCGTCTCGGTGGGCATCAACCAGATCGGCCTTCCGCCGAAGGCCGCCTTCGCCGTGCTCGGCCGCATGGCCGAGGTGCAGGTGACGCTCGCGCGGGAGCAGGAGAGTCGCGGCACCAGCGAGGCGAAGTCGATCGAGAGCACCGCGGCGAGCGAGGCGGACATCATCCGTCGCTTCGCCGAGCAGTGGGCCGCGGAGATCCGGGCCCGCGGCGATGCCGAGGCGGCGCGGTACTACGCGAAGATGAACGAGTACGGCGATCTCGCGGTCTTCCTCGCCTGGCTCGACACCCTCAAGGCGGGCATGACCGGCGCGGCGACGATCATCGCCGACACGAAGTCGGCGCCGATGCACCTCCTGAATGTCGATTCGCCGACCAACGCCAACGGCATCCCGATGCCGACCGAAGGTTTCGTCGCCCAGCCGCGCGGCGCGGCCTCGGGCGCCCAGCCGACGGGGAAGGGGAGCTGACCGATGGCCCCGAACGAATCATCCCGCCGACGCGGCGAGGACGAGGACATCGAGCGCGAGCTCGAGCCGATGGAGGTCGAGGAGCCTCGCCGCGAGGCGAGCGCCCGCTTCGTCGTCGATGAGGTCGAGAGCTCAAGCGCCCAGATGCGGGCGGCGATGAACCCGGCGAACCAGAGCCTCGCCGATGCCCTTCGCCTCTCCTATCGGGTGCTCCAGATCGCGATCCTCGGCCTCGTCGTCGCCTTCCTCTTCTCCGGATTCCAGTCCGTCCGCGAGGGCAGCACCGGCGTCAAGACCATCTTCGGCCGCTTCGTCGAGGATGAGGAGGGCGCCCAACTCTCCCCCGGACTCACGCCCTTCTGGCCCTACCCGGTCGGCGAGCTGGTCGTCTTCGATCAGAAGCGCACGGTGAAGCTCGAGCGGGAGTTCCAGCCGCGCGAGTCGCCCAACGCGGCGACGAAGGACCAGGAGGTCGATCAGGCGGACAACAACCGCGAGCTCATCCTCGAGCGCGACGGCTGGGTCATGACCGCCGACGGCGACATCGCCCATGTCTCGCTGCTCGCCGAGTACACGGTGAGCGATGCGGTCCGATTCGTCACCGGCCTCTCCCCGGAGGAGGCCGACGCGATCGTCCGCAAGGCGCTCATGCGCGGCACCGTCGCCGCGACCGCGAAGTTCACGCTTGAGGAGCTCATGCAGTCGGCGCAGGCGCCGGCCGCCGAGGTGCAGCTCCGCACCCAGGAACTGCTCGATCGTCTCGGCAGCGGCCTGACGATCTCCTCGGTGACCTTCATCGACCGCTCGCCGCCGCGCTTCGTCGACTCGAAGTTCCGCGATGTGCAGACCAAGCGCGAGAACGCGAAGACGGTGGTCGAGCAGGCCCGCCAGCGGGTCACGGAGACGCTCACCGGCGTCGCCGGCGGCACCGCGTTCGGGGAGATCACCGAGCTGATCCGCGAGTACGACGCGGCGCTCGTCCGCGGCGACATCACCGCGGCGGACAGCCTCTTCGAGAAGATCGGCGCCCGCTTCGAGGCGCCCGATGTGACCGGCGAGGTGGCCCGCATCATCCAGCAGGCCCGCGGGGAGAACGCCCTGCGGCTCGCTTCGCTTCAGAAGGAGTACACGCGGCTCGAGGGGCTCGCCCCCGCGTTCCGCGAGAATCCGCGGCAGCTCATCCAGCAGCTCTGGCTCGACGGCATCCGCACCGTGATGGGCAACCCGGAGATCGAGATCATCTCGCCGCCGGACGCCCTCTCGCAGCTCGTCGTCAAGGTGAAGAGCTCGCAGGACATCATGCAGGTCCGTCGGGCCGCGCTGCTGGCGAAGAAGAAGGCCGAGCAGGACGCCCAGACCCTCGGGGCGTGGTTCCTGCGCGGCTCGCAGATTTCGATCGGTCAGAGCAGCGGCCGTCTCGAGAAGGACGCCACGAAGGGCAAGGGGCGCGACGACATCCGCTCCTCGGGCCCGGGCTGATCGGGGCCGACCGCGCCGCGCGCGACGCGGCACGCACCCCTCCTCTGATGTCCGTCATGTCCAACCCACCATCCGCCGACCGGCAACTCACCCATGGCTAGCTCCGAGCGCATCGCAAACACCGAGAAGATCGTCGAGGCCGTCGGTCTCACCAAGATCTTCAGCGACTTCTGGCTGCGGGCGAAGGCTCGGGCCGTGGACGGGATCGACTTCGAGATCAGGCGGGGCGAGGTCTTCGGCCTGCTCGGTCCCAACGGCAGCGGCAAGAGCACGACGATCAAGATGATCCTCGGGCTGCTGCACAAGACCAAGGGACGCCTTCTCGTCTTCGGACGCGATCCCTCGGATGTCGTCGTCAAGAAGCGGATCGGCTATCTGCCCGAGGAATCGTACATGTACCGATTCCTCAATCCGCAGGAGACGCTCGAGTACTACGCGAAGCTCTTCGGCATCGAGCGCCGCGAGCGGACCCGGCGGGTCGGCGAACTCCTCGAGATGGTCGGCCTCCAGCAGGTGCGTCACCGTGCGGTCGGCGAGTTCTCGAAGGGCATGACGCGGCGGCTCGGTCTCGCCCAGGCGCTCATCAACGATCCCGAGTTCCTCATCCTCGACGAGCCGACGAGCGGCCTCGATCCCGTCGGCACGAAGCAGGTGAAGGATCTGCTGCTCGAGCTCGGGCGGCGCGGGAAGACGATTCTCCTCTCCTCGCACCTCCTCGATGAGGTCGAGGATGTCTGCGACCGGATGGTCGTCCTCTACGGCGGCAAGATCCGGGCCGGCGGCACCGCCGATGAGCTCCTCACCGACACCTCGCGCACCGTGCTGACCACGACGCGACTCTCGCCGGACACGATCGCCAGGATCGATCGGCTCCTCCAGGAGATGGAAGGCACCGGCGTCGACAAGGTCGACAGTCCGCGCGAGAAGCTCGAGGACTTCTTCATGCAGCTCGTCGAGCAGGCCCGCCGCGAGCAGGTCGCGACGAGCGGCGCCCAGCATGGCGGCAAGACCGCGGGATTCCTCGTGGAGCGCGAGCCGACCGACGGCGGCGAACTCATCGCCGACCTCACCCGCGAGGAGCGGGCCCCGGCACGGGCGGTCGAGGCGCAGGCCGCGGCGAAGGCCAAGGCCGACGCCGGTCCGAAGTCCGATGTCCTCGCCGAGCTCATCGGTGACCGTCCGGCCGCTGACGGGGCAGGGAACGCCGGGCGGGGGAGCGGGGCGCCGGCCCGACCGGTCGAGCGCGTCGAGCCGCCGAAGGATGTCGACCGCTCGATCATCGATGGCCTGCTTGGGGGGAGTGGCGGCGGCGGTGGTGAGTCCGACGGCGCCGACGGGCGCGGAGGACGCGGACGGTGAGCCTTCTCAAGCTCCTGTGGACGCGCGTCGACGACCTCCAGCGACGCACCGGCGTGCGGTGGACCCTCACCGCGGCGGTGAGCGTGCTGCTTCTGGCCGCGTTCGGTTGGCTCTTCATCACCGGATCGAGCCTGCAGCGTGACCGGCGGGCCATCGTGCTCGCTCTCGCCGGGGCGAACCTCACCCGCGGCGACGCCGCCGCCGTGGACTTCGTCAACGGCGGCATCGTCCAGGTCGATGGGCGGACCTTCGGCGGTCCCGCGTTCGCTGAGAAGGCCCGTGGCCTCTACGACGCCGAGGGCAACCTGCGGAGTCCCTTCACAGCGGCCCAGCTTCTCCTGACGGACCGCACGCCGCGCTTCGTGCCGCCCTTCCTGCTCGAGCAGACCGACACCGTCATCCTCGTCGGCGTCGCGGCCATCGGCGCGTCGGTTCTGGCGATCTGGACCGGGCTCTTCCCGCATCTCATCCTCACGATGCTCGGGGCGGTCGCGCTCGCGATCCCGTTCATCCTGCGCGGCGAGCTCGCGTGGTCGATCGCGATCGTCACGGCGGCGTTCCTCTGTTTCGCCTTCGCCCTCCTCACCTCCGGCGCGGCCCTCGCCCTCGGCCGGGCGTCGCCGACCTTCGCGATCGCGTCGAATGTGCTGCGCGAGGCGATGCGGCTCCGCATCGCGATCTTCTTCGTGGGGCTCCTCCTCATCGCCCTGCCGCTCATTCCGCTCTGGATCAACTTGAACGAGCCGCTGCGCTATCAGGTGCAGTCCTATCTCTCCCGATCGGTCGGACTCCTCTTCCTGCTCGCCGCGATCATGACCGTGCTGCTCTCCTGCGCGACGGTCGCCTTCGAGATCCGCGACCGGCAGATCTGGCAGCTCATGACGAAGCCGGTCGCCCGCGTCCACTACCTCGTCGGGAAGTGGCTCGGGATCGTGACCCTGAATGTCATCCTGGTCGTGATCGGCGGGCTTGCGATCTTCGTCCAGGTGCGATCGATCTCGACGCGTCCGGCCCAGGACGCCGCCGATGCCCAGGCGGTGGTCGAGCAGGTGCTCGTCGCCCGGCAGGGCAGCTACCCGATCTACGAGCGTCTCTCGCCGGAGGCCCTGCGGGAGGTCGTCGAGCGGCGCATCAACTCCGATCCGATCCTCATGAGCGAGATCGAGGACGGGACGAAGTCCGAGACCGAGGTGAAGCGCGAGCTCGTGCGCGATGTCATCAACGAGCATGCGGCGAGCCAGCGGACGATTCCCGCCGGACAGGAGCGGACCTTCGAGTTCCGCGGCCTCGGACTCGCCAAGCGGCTCGGAGCGCCGGTGACGCTCCGCTACAGCTTCGACATCGGCCGGATCGACCCGCACGAGGTCCATCAGGTCATGTTCAAGTTCGGCGATGGCATGTTCAGCCAGCGGAACTTCGTCCCCGCGCAACCGCATGTCATGACCATCCAGCCCGAGGACGCCCTGAAGGTCATCGGCGAAGACGGCGTCCTTCGGCTCACCATCGAGAACGCGAGCTACCGCGAGACGGAGCAGGGGCTCGAGCGCGTGCCCGGCATCGGACCGCTGGTCTTCAAGGCCGACGCCCTCGAGGCCCTGTACCGCGTGGACAGCTTCGAGCCCAACTTCATCCGGGCGCTCCTCGTCCAGCTCATCAAGCTCGCCTTCCTGGCGATGCTCGGCGTCTGCGCCGCGACGATCCTCAGCTTCTCGGTCGCGACGCTGCTCTCCTTCACGGTGCTGACGATCGGCAGTCTGGCGCCGTTCCTGGGCATGTCGCTCGACGAATACCGCGTGAAGGAGGATGCGCCGCTCCTCTGGCAGATGGTCCAGCACGGGGTGCGGGGCGTCGCCTCGGCGAGCGAATGGACGCTCCGGGCCTTCGGTGAGATCTCGCCGACGCAGCAGCTCGTCGAGGGCCGGCTGATCGCGTGGGAAACCGTCGTCGGAGCCTTCCTCGTCCTGGGCGTCGTCTGGTCAGGCGCGGTCTTCCTCGCCGGCTTCGCGGCCTTCCGCCGCAAGGAACTCGCCGTCTACAGCGGCAACACCTGACGCGAGCGAGCTTCGCTTCCGCCGCGCGCTCCTCGCCCACGTCCTTTCCGAACCGACTTCCCAACCGCTCGTATCCCGACCCATGGCCAACGACACACTCATCCAGCTCCTCGCGGCCGGCGGCGCCTGTGCCTTGCTCGCCCTTGGCGGCAGCCGGCTTCCCGGGATCGTGCAGAGCGCCGGCGAGCCGGTGGTCGTCGTCGAGGTTCTCGAGCAGGGGGCGGCCGGTGAGGCGGACATCCGACGCACGGAGCGGATCCCGATCATGGAGTTGCGCCGCTTCACGACGGTGACGCCCGCGACCTCGCCCGGGCGAAGCCTCGATTTCCGGTTCGACGCGGAGGGACAGGAGTGGTCCGGCGCGATCGGCGATCTCGTCGATGTCGGCTGGATCCGCGACGGCGAGCGGCGCGACGCACGGGCGCTCGTCGCGGGGACCGACGGATATGGCCTGCGATACACCGATGTCGCGGTCGAGGGCGCGCCCCCGATCGTCGCCCTCGGCACGGTGATGGGCGCGTTCCGCGGCCTGATCGTTGACTACCTCTGGATCAAGGTCAACATCATGAAGGAGAAGGGGCTCTTCTTCGAGGTGATGCAGGACTCGGACCTCATCACCAAGCTCCAGCCGCGGTTCGGCGAAGTGTGGGGATTCCACGGCCACAACATGGCCTACAACATCTCCGTCGTCACGAACACGCCGGAGGAGCGGTGGGAATGGGTGCAGGCGGGCATCGACCTCGTCCGCAACCGCGGCCTGCGCTACAACCCGAACGATGTGGTCCTGCACAAGGACCTTGCCTTCTGGTTCTCCCACAAGATCGACGGCGTCGCCGATGACGCACACCTCTTCTACAAGCGGGAGTTCGCCCGCGAGTGGCAATACCTGCTCGGCGTGCCGCCCCCGAACCACCGCGAGCGGATCGAGTGGATCAAGCGCATCGCCGACGCTCCCGAGACGCTCGATGAGCTGTACGCGAAGAACCCCGCGACGCGCGATCTCGTCGAGCTGCTGACGAAGGACCTCTCCGGCTTCGAGGCCCGCTTCCAGTTCCGGCTCGACGACAATTTCCTGAAGGCCTACGGCCAGTGGCGGGCCATCAAGGACTCGCCCTACGCGAAGATCCTCGGGATCGAGCAGCAGCTCCAGCGGACCGACGGCGAGAGCGGTGCGCGCATCCAGAACCGCCTCTTCCAGACCTTCGACCGCGTCTTCTCGGACAGCGGGCGGCAGCAGGCGGCCGACGACTTCATCGCCTTCCTCCGCCGCAAGGTGCTGAGCGAGCGCTACAACATGGACGCTCGGCTCATGCACCAGTACACGAGCCAGACCGGCCCGCTCGACTGGCGACATCCCTCCGCCCACACCCTGTATTGGGCGAAGCGCGGCGGCGACATGGCCTCGCTCCGCTACGCGATCGAGGACAACATCTCGAAGATCGTCAACAACGATCGCACCTTCATCCAGTCGATGCAGGCCCTGGCCCGCTCCGGCATCATGTCCTATGACCCGATCGCCAACGACAATCCGACGCGCCTGAGCGACCCGCGCTGGATCAAGGTGATCGACAAGTACTTCGGCGAGCTGCACGGCAAGTTCTTCCATGTGCCCGGCGGCATCCCCGATTCCTTCACGCACTTCCATGAGAACTTCATGAAGCAGGCGGTGCGGGAGCTCTACCGCATGGGCGACATCGAGGGGGCGAAGGGCATCCTCGCCCGGCTCGACAGCCTGTACGGCACCGGTGGTCTCGTGCCCAACACCCAGTATGTCGGGGACCTCGAGGTGATCGTCCAGCAGATCACCCGCGGCGAGTACGAGATGCAGCCGGAGGTCGCCCGCGGCGATGTCTACGCGGCGCTCCGCCGCGGCTTCCGCGAGGGGCTTCTGCTCAATCAGCCCGACATCTATCGCGACGCGATCCGGTACGCGAACCAGGTCACGAACTACTTCCAGAGCGGCGAGTCCTACAACTTCATCAACAAGTTCGGCGAAGGCCGCATGCGCGAGCTCATCGGCGGACTGCAGGACAGCGTGCGGGATGTCTTCCGCGATGTGCTGCTCGACTCGACGACCGCCCTCGCCGATCGCTTCATCATCTACAACCGCGCCGGCGAGTCCGAGCGCCGGCTCGTCTACGACTTCGTGAAGCCCTATCTCGAGGCGGAGTTCCAGGCGAGTCCGCTCTCGCGCACCCTGACGATGCAGAATGTGCTCCCCGAGCCGCCAGGCATGGAGGCCTTCCGCGCCGAGCAGGCCCTCAAGGCTCAGCAGCAGAAGCCGATGGAGGATCGCGATCGGTTCGAGACCCGCTGAGTCGGGCGTGTGCGCCGAGATGCAACCCGTCCTCCGTCATTCAGATGCAACACGGCGTCGCAGATGACACCAACCTGCACTCTTCCGCCAGAGAACCACAGAGGCACAGAGGGCACAGAGGGTGCACAGAGAAGGCAAAAGAGGAGACGGGTTCCGAGCGCGTTGATCGAGACGGCCGGTACCAGAGGGACTTGCGGAGGGCAATTGCTGGACAAGGCGGGAAGACTCGACCCAAGTCAACTCCATCCTGTGCCAGCGATTGTGTGCGTCAAATTCCGTTCTTCGATTGGCTTCTCTGTGCACCCTCTGTGCCCTCTGTGCCTCTGTGGTTCTCTGGATGATTTGTGCAGAATCCTGAGGACACAGAGGGCCACAGAGAAGACAACGAAGAAGGGCAGAGGGAAGCGGCCCAGACAAGCGATACACCGTGGGAGTCTGTCCTTCGCCGTTCGATTCGAGAAGGCGAGTAGCCCGGCGTGTTCGGACTCTTCTCATCCCCGGCAACGCCCTTGGATGCCGGCTACCACTTGATCACGATCGAGTTCGCCATGCGCTGGATCACCGCTGCGTTGTTTGCGGCGTCGGGATCAGGCATGAAGGTCTGGATCATCACCCATCCTCGATCGGGGACCTCGGCGACGAAGAGCCGCGCCCGGGCCCGGCCGTCGGCGGAGCGGACGCCGAACTCGGTGCCCTGGCCGGCGAAGGGACCGAGGGTCGCGATCGATCCGGTCGGGACGAGCGTCAGGCCGGCGCGGCGGAACTCGCCCGTCATGTCCCGCACCCAATCGTTGAAGAGGATCGGTTCGGTACTCGCGTAGACGGCGAGGCTCGCGCCGTCGGGGCCGTCGATGGAGATGCCCCATTGCGGATCACCCTCGTCGCGGGGCATTTCCTCGAGCGTCCAGCCCTCCGGATGGCTGATCTGGATCGGCGCGACCGCTGATCCCGGGAAGAGCACCTGCTGTCCGCCCCGAGCGGACTGGGCGGACTGGTTGGAGGGGAGCCCCGCGTTGAGCGAGCCGGCCGCGGCTGCGGTTGCGGCGGTGCCCACGAGGACCGCCGCGAAGATCACGCCATACATGACCCACGGCAGGACGACCAGCAGGATGACGCCCGGCACGGTGCGGACGCCAAAGGCCTCCTTGGCGATCCAGAAGAGCCAGATGCAGGTCGCGAAAAGCGTTCCGAAGCCGATGATCGCGAGCGTCGCGGCGATGTCGCCCGCAGCGCCGCCGCCGTCGCCGCTGATGAGGAGCACCGCGGCGATCACGGAGATGACCGTGTAGGGGAGGAGCGAGGCGAAGTAGCTCGAACGGGCGGTGTCGGTGTCCACGCTGCCGCCGGCCCAGGCGACGCGCTTCTGGAACCACCAGGAGGCGATGAAGTAGTAGAGGAGCCCGCCGATGATGGAACCGATCGCCATGCCGACGAGCATCGGGCCGCCGGTCGGCGGCGCGCGGAAGCCAGCGTTGCCGAACTCCTCGGCCATCGCCCGCTGGGAGTAGATGCGCTCGATGCCGTCGGCAAGCGCGGTGACGACCGCGATGACCAGCGGAATCGAGCCGCCGAGTCCGAGCGTCCATCCGACGAGCGGGCCGCTCAGGGATGAGGCGCCCCGCGGGGCGCTGCCCGGCTTGCCGGTGGCCTTCGGGGCCTTCTGGACTTTCGTCGATGCCTTCGCGCCGGTGCGGAGGTCGTGGCCGCAGCCGACGCAGAAGACTGCGCCTGGCGCGAGCGAGGAGGCGCAGGCCGGGCACACCAGCGCTGCGGCCGCGGCTGTGGGGACTGCCGACGCCGCGGAGGCGAGGCCAGCGAGATCGATCACTGGATCCTCGTCAGCACCGCTCTGTCCGTCACCGCGACCGCTCTGGCTTCTGCCGCTCTCGCTTGGGGCCGGTCGCTCGGCTCGCCGGGCGTCTCGCGTGTCGTAGCAGGGCTTGCAGTAGTAGCGTCCCTGCGGATCCTTCACGCGAGGCTGGCCGTCGCACTCGACGCCGCAGAAGACGCAGGGCTTGCGGACCGTGCCGCTGCCGGCGCTTCCGCCGCCCTGGTCGCCGCCTGTCCCGCTACCGATGCTCTCCTCCCGTCGCCCCCGCGATGTGGTCATGTGCAGCTCCGTGCGAACCGGTGTCTGTGGGGTCCTCCGGCTCGGTGCCGGAGTGAGCCCGAAGCTCGCCCGAAGCGGCCCTTCCGCGACGCGGATCCCACGCAGATAGCATGATGGTCCGACGGAGCGATCGCAACGGCCATCATGCGAGATTCTCGATCATGACGCCGGCGGCCGGTTCACCTTACAATCCGCCGCATGTCCGACGCCCGTTCGCCGCAGGCCGCTGCGGCGTCGTCCCCGAACGCTCCGCTGGGTTCCTCCTCCGCCATGTCCGCCACGCCAGCCACGCCAACCCCACCGGGCGGGTCCGGCGGGCTCCGCGCCCAGGTCCTCATCATCGACGATGAGCGGGACCATGCCGATGTGATGGCGGATGCCCTCCGCAAGCCCGGCCATGTCTGCACGATCGTGAACAGCCTCGCGGCCGCCCGCGAGGAGTTGCGGCATGGTGCCTTCGATGTGATCGTCACCGATCTCGTCATGGAGCACGAGACGGCGGGGCTCGAGGTCCTCAAGCTCGCCCGCGAGCTGCAGCCGGACGCCGAGACGATCATGGTCACCGCCCACGGCGATGTGCCGACGGCGAAGGCCGCCCTCCAGGGTGGCGCCTACGACTTCATCGAGAAGCCGCTCGACCTGATCGTCTTCCGCAACCTCGTCCACCGAGCGGCCGAGACGGTTCAGCTTCGCACCCAGAACAGTTCGCTCCGCGGCCAGCTCGACGCCGCGTACGGCTTCGAGGGAATCATCGGCGACTCGCCCGCGATGCGGCAGGTCGTCGCGACCATCCGTCAGGTCGCCCCGAGCACGATCCCGGTCCTCGTGACCGGCGAGAGCGGCACTGGGAAGGAACTCGTCGCCTCGGCGATCCACAAGCTCTCGCGCCGCGCCCAGCGCCGCTATGTGACCTTCAACGCGGCGGGCCAGAGCGAATCGCTCCTCGAGGACCAGCTCTTCGGCCATGTCCGCGGGGCCTTCACCGGCGCCGACCGCGACCGCGAGGGTGTCTTCGAATACGCCGACAAGGGCACGATTTTCCTCGACGAGATCGGTGACATGCCGCTCACGATGCAGCCGAAGCTCCTGCGGGTGCTCGAGACCGGCGATGTCGTTCGCCTCGGCGCCAACGAGAGCCGGAAGGTCGATGTCCGCTTCGTCAGCGCGACGAATCGAGACCTGAAGGCGATGTCGCAGGCCGGTCAGTTCCGCGAGGATCTCTACTTCCGCATCCGCGGCGCGGAGATCCATGTGCCCGCCCTCCGCGAGCGGCGCGAGGACATTCCGCTCCTCGTCAACCATGCGATCGGCCGCTACAGCGCCGAGCTCGGGCGCCCGCGGATTCCCGTCTCGCAGCCGGCGATGCTGCGGCTCGTCAGCTATGCCTGGCCTGGCAATGTCCGCGAGCTCCTGAATGTCGTCCACCGCATGACGATCATCGCCCAGGGGCCGGAGATCGATGTGCGCGATGTCCCGGAGGAGATCCGCTCGAGCGACCACGACGAGGCCCCGAACATCGGCAGCCTCGCCGGCGTCGGCCTCGATAAGCTCGAGAAGGAAGCGATCCGCCAGACGCTCGCGATGACCCACGGCAACCGCGAGCAGGCGGCGACGCTCCTCGGAATCGGTGAGCGCACCCTCTACCGCAAGCTCAAGGAGTACGGGCTCCGCTAGCCGCTCGTCGGTCGGTACCCTCAGTGCGATGCCCGGGATCCTCTTCCGTCACATCTTCATCGAGCTCCTGAAGGTGCTCCTCGTCACGACGGCGATCCTCGGCACCGTCGTGAGCTTCGGGGCGACCATCAAGCCACTCTCGGAGAATGTCCTCGGCCCGGCCGATCTCCTCCGCTTCATGGGCTTCATCACGGTGCCGATGATGCAGTACGCGCTGCCCTTCGCGGCGGCCTTCGCCGGCACCGTCGTCTATCACCGGCTCACGACCGACAACGAGGTCGTCGCGATGGCCGCGAGCGGCATTCCCTACCGGCGGGTTCTCATGCCGGCGGTCGCGATGGGCGTGCTGCTCACCGGTGTCATGGTCGCGCTGGTCGATGTCGGCGTGCCGACCTTTTGGCAGGCGGCGAAGCGGGTCATCTGGAACGACGGCACGCGGATTCTCGCGGCGAAGTCCGGGCGCGGCGAGGCGTGGCGACCGCCGGGCTCGCAGACCGAGATCTTTGCCGACGACGCCTACATCCAGGAGCTTCCCGCCGCCGGAGAGAGCGATGCGGCGATGCGGCTGGTCCTCGATCGCGTCGTCGCCCTCCAGTTTGGCGACGATGGCCTGCCGGAGTCGGAGTTCACAGCCCAGTCCGCCGCCGTTGACCAGTACCGGATCGGCGATCGCGCGTACCTGAAGACGGTCCTCTCCAACGCCACGATCTTCCATCGCGGCGAGCAGCAGATCGCCAGGGCCACGATCGTGCGACCGGACGCGATCTCCATCCCGACCTTCGAGCAGGGGCCGAAGGGCCTCACCGTCCGCGAGCTCCTGCATGCCCGCGAGGACCTCGGCGTCTTTCCTTCGGTCGCGGAGCAGCGCGGTCGCGTCGTCGAACAGCTCGACATGATCGAATACTGGCGACGGATGAGTGCCGACCTCGCCGCCGGAGAGCCGATCTTCTTCCGCGGAACGGGCGATGGACGGCGGATGCTCTACGAGGTGCGGGCGACGGGCCTGCGCGGCCGCGATCTCATCGCCCCGGAGCGCGGCGCCGAGGGCGTCGTCATCGTGCAGCACGAGGTGCCGCTTGCGGCGATCGATGCCCTGGGGTCCGGTTCGCTCGGCGGCGTGCCGGCCGGCTCGGTGCGCCGACGCGAAGTGCACGCCCCCAGCGTGCGACTGACCCTCGACATGCTGGTCGGTGAACTCGTCGGTGGCCAGCGGGGGCGATTCGCCCTCTCCGCCGAGAAGGCGACCGTCTTCGATGCCCACTCCGCGGCCCGCGGCGGCCGTCAGGCGGAGGCCGACGGTTCGCTTGGCCGCGGCATCGATCGTCCGGTTCGATTCTCCGAGCTCGTTCTCGACGGCGTCGTCCTTCCCGACCGAAGCGGGCTCGCCGACGCCGAGCTCTTCGCGGCCGTCGAGGCCGCGAAGGGCGTCGGACTCGTCGGTCCGGCGGAGGAACTCCGTCGCGGACTCGACGCCCGCTTCGCCTCGCTGAACGCCGAGATGCGCAAGAAGGGGCGCGAGATCGTCGCCCGTCTCGTGCAACGCTCCGCCCAGTCGGTCACCGCGTTCCTCATGCTCGTGAACGCCTCGATTCTCGCGGTGCTCCTCAGGCAGCGGACGCCGCTTCTCGTCTACTCGGTGGCCTTCATTCCGGCGATCCTGAACATCGTGCTCATCTCCGGCGGCGAGCAGATGCTCCGCAACGAGGTGAACGCCGCCGGCTTCGTCGTCGCCTACGGCGGGAACATCGCCCTTGGGGCGTGTTCGCTCGTCGCGGCGTGGATCCTGAGGAGACACTGACCATGTGGATCCTCGATCGCCATATCGCCGGGCGATACCTCGCGAATGTCGTCCTCCTCTTCGCGCTCCTCTTCCTCTTCGCGGTGGCGATCGATGTCATCGTCGGCCTCGACGAGTTCTCCGCCGCAGCGCGGGCCGATGCGCTGCGGGCGATCGGCGTCGATCCCGCGGACGAGCGCTCGCGCGGCGTCGATCCGCCGACCTTCCGCTACTGGATCTCGCTCGTTCACGCGGTCATCGACTTCCAGGGACCGCGCATCGCCCAGTTCTACGCCTACATGCTCGGGCTGGTCTCGGTCGGCGCCGCGGGCTTCACGCTCGCCCAGATGGTCCGCTCGCGCGAGCTGGTCGCGATTCTCGCCACGGGCACCAGTCTCGTGCGCGTCGGCATGGTCTTCATCGTCGTCGCCACCGGACTCAACCTGCTGCAGCTCGCGAATCAGGAGGTGCTCCTTCCGCGCCTCGCCCCGCTCCTCGTGCGCGGGCAGGGTGAGATCCTCGAGGGAGGACTCCGCGAGTTTCCCATCCGGCTCACCCGTGACGGACGCGGGCAACTGCTCTGGGGCAAGGCCCTCGATCCGCAGGAGGAGCGCATCACCGGGTTTCTTCTCATCGAGCGCGATGGACAGGGGGCGGCGATTGCCCGTACCTCGGCGACGACGGCGACCTGGGACGCCGACCGCATCGGCTGGCGGCTCGAGGGAGGGCAGCGTTCGTCCTCGCGGATCGTCGGTCCCGACGGGAGCGTGCTGAACGAGGGCGAGACGCGCCTTGTGGACTTCGCCCCGACCGATCTCTCGCCGCGGGCGCTGACCATTCGCCAGTACGGTCAGTACGCGCAGATGCTCTCGCTCGACCAGCTTCGGCAGATGCGCGAGGAAGGTGGCGTCGCTCCCGACCTCATCAGCCGTCTGACCTACCTGCGACTCGGGTCGATGCTCGTGAACCTGCTGGTTCTCGTCGCCGCGCTGCCGTTCTTTCTGCTGCGGGAGCCGGCGAATCTCCTCCGCCAATCGATCCTCTGCGCGGCCTTCACCGTGCCAGGGGCGCTTGGCTCGCTCGTGGCGATGACCGCCGAGATCCCCGGTCTGTCACCGGCCGTGAGCGTCTTCCTGCCAGCCGCGATTCTGCTGCCGGTCGCGCTCGGGCGCTTCGGCGCGATGCGCACCTGAGTCGGCGGGCGAACCTCAGAGCGTCAGGAGGCCCTGCCAGAGGGCGATGCCGAGGACGGCAGCGAGAAGAAGCCGCCAGACGCCGAAGAGGGCGAAGCTGTGGCGCTCGAGGTAGCGCACGAGCCACTTGATCGCGAGGGCCGCGCTGATCGTCGCGGTGGCGATCCCGACGATGACCGGCACCCAACCGCCGAGCGGATCGACGAAGCCGAGCCCGTGGTCGCGCACCTGCTTCGCGAGGGTGTAGAGACAGGCAGCCCCGAGCGTCGGCAGGCCGAGCAGAAAGGAAAACTCCGCTGCGCGGGCCGGTGAGAGGCCGACCGCGAGGCCGCCGAGGATCGTCATCATCGAGCGGCTGGTTCCCGGCACCATCGCGACGCACTGCATGAGTCCGATGATGAGCGCGTCACGCGGCGTGAGATCCTCGATGCGCTTGAAGACATGATGGTCGCCCGCCCGCTCGCGGAGCCGCAGCCGGTCTTGCCACGGCTTCAGCACGATGAGGACAAGTCCGCCGCCGGCGAGCATGAGAATCACCGGGATCGGTCGGAAGAGGCGGGCCTCGAGGAAGTCGGAGAGAAGGAACCCGAAGACCGCGGCCGGCAGGAAGGCGATGACGAGGATGATGAAGAGCGCGCGACCCTGGCCATCGCGTCCGCCGAGCCCGCGGAGCATCTGTCGGACGCGCGACCAGTAGAGGCCGGCGACGGCGAGAATCGCGCCGCCTTGGATGATGACATTGAAGGCATCGACGGCCTCCTTCGACTCCGGGGTGCGACCGAGGCCGAGGAGCCAGGCGGTGATGATGAGGTGGCCGGTTGAACTGACCGGCAGGTATTCGGTGATCCCCTCGACGAGTCCGAGGATGATCGCGTCGAGGATGGTCATGCGCGACTCAATGCAGGAGAGAAGGGGAGCGATGAGCGAGGAGACGAGCAGAGGCGTCACGCGCTGCCGGTGTTCGGAGGAGACGCCGGCGTCTCTCCGCGCAACCAGGGCATGAGTGCCCGCACCCGCTCGCCAGTCTGCTCGATCGGGTGCTGATCCGCCTTCCGCCGTTCGGCGGCGAACCAGGCGTCACCGTTGGCGTGGTCCTCGAGCATGCGACGGGCGAATCGGCCGTCGCGAATCTCCTCCAGGATCGACGCAAAGGTGCGGCGGACTCCTTCATCGACCACTCGCGGCGCCGCCGTGAACGCGCCGAACTCCGCGGTGTTCGAGATCGCCGCCCGCATGCCCGCCAGTCCGCGGGCGTAGACCAGGTCGGCGACCTGCTTCACCTCATGGCAGCACTCGATGTAGGCGAGTTCGGGCGGGTAGCCGCGGGCGACGAGGGTCTCGAAGGCGGCGACGACGAGCCCCATGAGTCCGCCACAGAGGACCGTCTGCTCGCCGAAGAGGTCGGTCTCGGTCTCGTCGGCGAAGGTTGTCTCGAGGATCCCGGCGCGGGCGCTGCCGATGCCGTTCGCCCACGCGAGGGCAAGGCTCCGGGCGTCGCGCTGGGGTGACTCCCGCTCGACCGCGACCAGGGCCGGAATGCCCTGGCCAAGGAGATACCGCTCCCGAAGCGTCGTGCCTGGCCCCTTGGGGGCGACCAGCACCACGCCCAGGTCCGAGCGCGGGGTGAGAGCGCCGTACCGCACGCTGAAGCCATGCAGGAAGCCAAGCGTCGTCCCCGGTCGGGCGTGGGTGGCGATCGACTCGCGGTAGACCGAGGCGTGGGACTCATCGGGCAGGGCGAGGATGATGAGATCGCCCCGCGCGGCCGCTTCGGCGTAGCTCGCCACCTCGAAGCCCAGGGCCTTCGCTTCCTCCTGACCGCGACCTCCACCGGTCGAAGGGCGTCCGCCGACGAGGACGGAGATGCCGCTTTCGCGCAGATTCAGCGCGTGGGCACGCCCCTGGTTCCCGAAACCGAGAAGCGCAACCTGCCGCTGCCGAAGCGGTTCGAGAGGGGCGTCGTGATCGCCCCGCAGCACGCGCATGGGCGGTGGCGCAGGCGTTGGGGCGGCGTCATGAGGTGTGTTCACGCGGCGGAGGATAGCGATTCACTCCCGCGGCATCCCGCTTGCAATCCGATCGCTCGGCGTGAACCGGCGGCGGGCTTCGACCGATGTCCCCTCCGGCTCCTCTGGCCTTCGGCCGGACGCCATGGCTCTCGGAGGGTGATGCGATGGATGAGCGCGAATACCTGTCGGAACCGCTCAAGCACTTCCTGAACGCTCCGCCACCCGGCGGCGCGCCGACGCCGCCATCCGGAGCGGATGGCCGTGACCGCCGTCGTCACACCCGATTCCGCGTGAGCCCGATGTACAGCCGACTGGTCGTCCGCCGCGTGAGCGCGGGGGGCGATGCGTCGGCTGCCTCGCATCCGACCAACGACGCCTCAGCGGAAGAGCTCGACGGACACATCTACGACATCAGTCTGGGCGGCGTGCGCTTCGAACTCGACGAGCCGCTCGGCGATGGCGAGGTCGTCGTCGTCGAGATCTCCCTGCCCGGCTGTCAGCGTCTCATTCGCGCTGAAGGCCGGATCGTCCGCGTGAACGATGCCGACGACGATCCCGGTCCGCGCCGCATGGCGCTCCGCTTCGACCGCTTCGCCGACGCATCGAGTCAGGCGGCCCTTCGGAAGTACCTCGGCGAAGGCTGGCTCGAGGCGGAACGCGCGGCGTGACGCGCCGCGAAAGGCTCATCGCAGACCGGCGAGCGCATCGCACACCGCGTGAGCGATCGCTCGGGCGGAGCTGCCGCCGCTCGGCACGGTGACCTGCGCGAGCGCGCGGTACCGATCGATCCGCGCTGCATGCAGTGCAGCGAGTTCCGACACGACGCTCGGCTGGACGCGATCAGCGCCGCCAGCGGTCAGCACCGGGCGGTCGCCAGGATCGACCTCGAGCCGCTCGGCCGCGTCGGCCGGAGCGATGTCGAGGAGGACGATCACGCAGCGCGACGCCGCTCTGGCCGCCTCGAGCGAGCGGAGGACGCGTTCGACCATGACGCTTCCGCCGCCGAGCGCGAGCACCGAGGGCGCGAGCGGCGCGGCGAGACACGCATCGATCGCGTCAGCCTCCGCCTGACGCCAGGCCGCCTCACCGCGCTCGGCGAAGACCTCGCGCACGGAGATGACCCCGAGCCGTCGAAGCGCGAGGTCGTCCAAGTCATGAAAGGGGCGCCGGAGATCCGCGGCGAGCAATCGCCCGACCGTCGTCTTGCCGGCGCCTCGCAGTCCGATCAGACAGATGTGCGCAGCGGCCAAGCCGTCGAGATCAGACGACGGGTCAGGCCCAGCCACGGCACTCAGCGAACGCGGATCTTGCGACCCAGGCGACGCTTGCGGTTCAGGATCGCGCGACCCTTCCGGGTCTTCATGCGGGCGCGGAACCCGACGGAGCGGACCTTCTTGGTGCGGCTGATCTTGTGGGGATAGTGCATGGCGTCGGGTCCTTCGATCGGAGGCGCGATCGGCATCGGGTCCGATCGGGCGAGCATCGCACTCTACACGAGGTCCGAGCGGGTCGCAAGGTCATGCGTCCCCTCCGGCAGGGGCGATCCCTCACGCGGTCGAACCCGCGGGGAGAGGGGGGTCGATCGCGGAATATCGGGCTCGGGTTGAAGGTGGGGGCTTGCACGGCCGATCGAAGACGGTCATCCTGTGTCGCAGGCGAGTCCTCCAGCCGCCGCGAGAATCCGGGCCGTTCCCGCCCGTCACGCGCCGACTGGAGCATCCGCCACATCTGTGTCCTCTGGAGGGCTCGCCGGATCGACCTGCTCACGCAGGCCCGCCTCCGCCAGCCCACCATGGCGGCTCCCACCGCCATCACACCCCATTGCCTGCCCCGCTGCTGATTCCGGCAGCGGCGACCGTCGGAAGGGCCCCCTCACCCGTCCTCCGACGACGCTCGGGGGCGCTCGGTGCTTGCTCTATGGCGGAACGGATTTCCGAAGACTCCTCCGCGGAGTCGGACAACCTCACCGGTCGGGTCGACGATCCCATGCCAACCCCCTCCGGCGAACCGCCGGTCGGGAGCGCGGCCATGTGCCCGGAGGGGATCCTCTGCTCCCCGCAACAGGTCGCTGCGACGCTGGCGGTCGCCTTGCGCCGACGGCCGGCCCTGCCGCTTCCCTCCGAGGACGACCCGGAGGGACAGACCCCCGAGGCCAGGATCGAGCGGAAGATCGGCTACGCCTTCCACGATCGCTCGCTCCTGTCGCGCGCGATGGTGCATGCGTCGATCGCGTCCTCCCGACTCGAGAGCAACGAGCGACTCGAGTTTCTCGGCGATGCGATCCTCGGCATGGTCATCTGTGACTATCTCTTCCGCACCTTCCCAAGCGCGCTCGAGGGCGAGCTGACGAAGATCAAGTCGAATGTGGTCAGTCGCCGGACCTGCGCGGAGATCGCCCTCGAGATCGGTCTCGATGAGGGCCTTCTCCTCGGCAAGGGGATGGGATCGCGCGAGAATCTGCCGCATTCGCTTGCCGCGGCGGCATTCGAGGCGGTCATCGGCGCGATGTACCTCGACGGCGGGCTGGAGCACGCGGCGCCCTTCGTCCTGAAGCATCTCGCCCACCGCATCGATCGCGCCGCTCGCCTCGGACACCAGCACAACTTCAAGAGCGTCCTGCAGCAGGCGCTGCAGCGCTCGGGCGCATGCAATCCGAACTATGTCGTGCTGCATGAGCGCGGTCCGGATCACGCGAAGTGCTTCGAGATCTGCGTCGATGTCGCCGGGCGTCGCTTCCCGGGCTGCTGGGGCACCTCGAAGAAGACGGCCGAGCAGCAGGCTGCGCTCACCGCGCTCCTCGAGTTGGGCTTCGCGACGATGACCGACGGCGGCGATGTCGTGGTGCGTCGCATCGAGCCAGGCGAGGGCCTCGGAGAGCGTCCCGGTGAGGGCGCTCACGACGACCCGATTGGTGACGGAACGCCGGCGGGTGAGAGCGTGCCGCTCGCCGAACGCACCGACGCCGCGTGAACGAGCGGGCTGTCGTCTCAGCCGAAGGCGATTCGCAGGAGCGCCCAACCAAGGAGCGCGTGGATCGCAATCGCGACGAGCGCCGTCGTCAGGTAGAGCCACCGATCGTTACCGGCGGATGCGTGCGCATCGGGCGTCGCGCTGGGAGCGTTGGCTCGCGGCGCGGCGGTGTGGGCGATCGTGCCCATCGTGCTCGCGAGAGGCTCACCCCGTCGGGCGCGATCCTGCACCGCGGCGATGATGAGATTGGCATCGAAGGTGCGAACGCCGACGCGGGCGGCGAAGGCGAGCACCTGCTGTCGCCGCTCGAACGAAAGAAGCGAGCCTTCGAGACGGGCTGCGGTCTCGACGGCAACCAGCCAGCGCGGATCCTGGGGATCGAGATCGGTCGCATACGCCGATTCGACATTCGCCTGGGTGATGGCGCGATGGGCGCGATCGGCGGCCGACGGGCGGTGGCGGCCGACCTCGCGCTCGGCGCCGCGGGGGTGCTCGACGGCGAGGACCTCATCCTGGACGAGGCGCAGCGATCCGGACATGCGCGGGGGCACGCGCGGACGGCTGCCTCCCGAGCGCACGACGACCTCACCCTCGGGACGGAGGGGTCTGATGAGGAAGCGATCTCGATCCTCGGTGGGTCGCATGGCGCGGTGCATCGACGACTGCGGGCGTCAGACGAGATGGGCCCGTCGGTGGTCCAGTGCCGTAGGGCCGACACGATCGTCAGCGGGCGCGGTCCTCGCGCCCCTCTCTCCCTCTCGACAACTCGCGAAGTCTACGCCGACGGGTCGCGACCGCCAGAGGACTTGAGAAATTCAGCGGAAGAGACGCACTCCTGCGCCGACGCCGGCCGAGTCCTGTGCGTTATCGGGGCGCAGGATCGCGAAAACTGCGCGTCGGAGCGGCCGCGCGTGCCGCTTACTTTGCGCCGTGGCGGACGATGCGACCCTCGATCAGGAAGATCAGGTCCTCGGCGACATTCGTCGCGATGTCCGCCATGCGCTCGAGTCGCTGGGCGATGGCGAGGATGTCAATCGCGGCCTGGGTGTGATCCACATTGCGGTGGATCTCGTCGCGGCTCCAGACCAGCACTTCTTTGTTGAGCTGGTCGATGCGCTTGTCGTCGCGGCGAAGCTGCAGGCACTGCTCGAGGTCCGGATTCGCCACGAGCGTCAGGCTCGCGCTGACCATCGACTTCGTCGCATTCGCCATGTCGAGAAGCGACTCCGGAATCCGGATGACCTGGCCGGCGCCGAGCTTCAGGATGCGCTTCGAAACGCCCTTCGCAAGGTCGGCGATCCGCTCGAACTCGCCGGACATCCGAAGCACCGTCACGATCGTCCGCAGGTCGCTCGCGACCGGCTGGCCGAGGGCCAGGAGCCGCATGCACTCGTTCTCGATCTCGAGCTGCATCCGATCGATCTCGTCGTCGCTCGAGCGGATCCGCTGGGCGACCTCGAGGTCGCCGCGATGCAGGGCGTCCACGGCGCCGGCCACCCGCGACTCCACCTCCGCACCCATGGCGAGGAGGTTGCGGCGGAGATCGACGAGACGGGCTTGGAGGTTGACGGACATCGGGGGAGGCGGCGGGCGATGGGTGGGTGGTCAGGAGCGGGCGGCGCGTCGGTCAGCCGAAGCGACCGGTGACATAGTCTTCGGTCTGCTTGTGCTTGGGACGCGTAAAGATTCGCTCCGTCTCGTCGCATTCCACCAGCTTGCCCTCGAAGAAGAACGAGGTCCGGTCGGAGACCCGGGCCGCCTGCTGCATGTTGTGGGTCACGATGACGATCGTGTAGTTCTCGGCGAGGTGGCTGATGAGCTCCTCGATCGCAGCGGTCGACCGGGGGTCGAGGGCCGAGCAGGGCTCGTCCATGAGGAGCACCTCCGGGCCGATCGCGATGGCCCGGGCGATGCAGAGTCGCTGCTGCTGGCCGCCGGAGAGGCCGAGGGCGGAGGCCTTCAGTCGGTCCTTCACCTCGTTCCAGAGGGCGGCAGCGCGGAGGGCCTGCTCGACGAGATCGTCGAGGTCGCTCCGGCTCATCGATCGATGGAGTCGCGGGCCGTAGGCGACATTGTCATAGATCGACTTCGGGAAGGGATTCGGCTTCTGGAAGACCATCCCGACCAGCCGCCGCAGTTCGACGACATCGGTGCTCTGGCTGAGGATGTCCTTGCCGTGCAGTTCCAGACGCCCCTCGGCCCGGGCGGAGGGGATCGTGTCGTTCATCCGGTTCATCCACCGGAGGAAGGTGCTCTTGCCGCAGCCCGAGGGGCCGATGAAGGCCATGACCTCGTTCTGCGGAATGTCGACCGAGATCGCATGCAGGGCCTGGAAGCTGCCGTACCAGCTCGAGAAGTCGCGGATGATCATCGCGGCCGGCGCGGCCGGCTTCGGATTCCCGCTCCCGCTCGGGACCACCGGACGCGGGATGCCAGGGGAGGCGTTGGGCGGCGTGGGGCTCGACGGCGTCGGACTCGGGGGCGTGCCCATCGTGGATTCCGCTTCGCGAGACGGCGTGAGCCGTTCCGGTGGGTGGGTGGTGGAGGTGGCGGGAGTGGGAGCGTTCATGCCAGGGGCTTATGGAGCTTCTGGCGGATGAACACCGCCGCTGCGTTGAAGGAGAGGAGGACGGCGAGGAGCACGATGATCGCAGCCGCAGCGATGCCGTGGAAGTCCTCCTGCGGACGGCTCGCCCAGTTGAAGATCTGCATGGGCAGGATCGTGAAGTCGCTCATCAGGTTCATCGGCGTGTTCGAGATGAACAGCGGGATGCCGAGGACCAGCAGCGGGGCGGCTTCGCCGATCGCCCGGCTCACGGCGAGGATCGAGCCGGTCATGATCATCGGGATCGCCGCCGGAAGCGTCACGTTCCAGACCGTCTGCCACTTCGTCGAGCCCAAGGCCAGCGAAGCCTGTCGCAGCGAGTTGGGCACCGCCCGGAAGGCCTCCTGCGACGCGATGATGATGATCGGAAGAATCACCAGCATGAGCGTGAGACCGCCGGCGAGCACGCCGCTCCCGAGCGGGAGCTGGATGTACCAGAAGGTCTCCGGATCGCCGAGCGACCAGGGCTCGTCGGCGCCGAAGGCCCCGAAGAGCCGGGCGAACGCGGTCAGGCCGAGGATGCCATAGACGATCGACGGAACGCCCGAGAGGTTGCGGATGTTGGTCTGGATGAAGTTCGTGAACCGGTTCTTCGGCGCGAACTCCTCCATGTAGATCGCGGTGCCGACGCCGATCGGAAGGGCCGCCGCCGCACAGATCGCGCACACCCAGATCGAGCCGACGAGCGGGGCGCGGATGCCCGCGTTGTGGGCCTTGCGCGAGGTGTACTCGGTGAAGAACTGGCCGCGGAACCAATGGCTCGCGCCTGACCAGCCGTCGCCTCCCTCGGCGAAGCTCGCCTTGATCGCCGCGAAGTCGATGATCCACGGCAGGCCTTCGATGAGGATCGAGACGATCAGCACCGCCAGGATCACCACGGCGATGTTCGTGGTGAGGAGGCAGAGGACGAGGAACGAGCGGTTCGTCAGCACCCGCTTCGTCTGCGACGCGGGGTCGCCGCGGTCAGCCCGAATGCCGCCGGAACGGCCGCGGACGCCGCTGACCGACGCTTCGCCTGATGGGGTCGTCATCAGTCGTACTCCTCACGGAAGCGGCGGAGGATCGCGTTGCCGATGAGCGTGAACGCGAGGGTGATCACGAAGAGGACGCAGGCCACCGCGTAGCTCGACTTGTACTCGACGCCTCCCGCGGGGGCGTCGCCGAGGAAGATCTGGACCATGTACGCGGTCATGGTCTGGGTCTCCTCGGTCGGATTGATGGTCATGTGCGGACGACCGCCCGCTGCGAGGGCGACGATCATCGTCTCGCCGATCGCTCGGGTGAGAGCGAGCAGGAACGCCGCCACGATGCCGGAGAGGGCCGCGGGCACGACCACGCGAACGGAGACATCGAAGCGGGTCGAGCCGAGGGCGTAGGCGCCTTCGCGCAGGCTCTTCGGGACCGCCCGCAGGGCATCCTCGGAGAGCGAGCACACGATCGGCAGGATCATGATGCCGACGGCAAGGCCGGCGCTTGCCGCGTTGAAGCTCTCGAATCCGTCGTAGAACCACTTCAGGCCCGGCGTGATGATGCTCAGGGCAAAGAAGCCGAAGACGACCGTCGGAACGCCGGCGAGGATCTCAAGGACCGGCTTCAGGATCGAGCGGACCCGCCGGGGGGCGTACTCGCTCAGGTAGATCGCGGTGACGAGGCCGACGGGGAGGGCGAATGCGGCCGCGACCGCACTGACCAGCAGCGTTCCGCTGACCAGCGGCCAGATGCCGAACTTCTTCTCGGCTCCGAGCAGCGGTGTCCACTCGAGGCCAGTCAGGAAGTCGAAGAGCGAGACCTCGGGCATCCCGAAGAAGCCGACGGTCTCGCGAAGCAGGATCAGGATGATCGAGAAGGTCGTGATGACCGAGAGCGTCGCGCAGATGAAGAGCAGCGAGCGGATGATCCGCTCGGTGAGCTTGCGGGCCCGTGTCGAGCGGGCTGACCCACGGCTCGCGGCACGCGCCAGCCTTTCGCCGGCCGAACGATCGCCAAATCGGTCCGTCCGGCCGTCCGCGGCGTCGCCGGTGGGGAAGGGGGGTTGGCTCGGAGCGGGAAGGGAACTCATCGATGACCTGCGGGGAGCGTACTTCGGAGCGGGCCGTTGCTGGGGCCCGACACGGGGTCGAATCGGTCCCGAATGGTGTTCGATTCTGGTTGCTGTGGCGTGTGGGGACCGATAGCGGGGGCCCATGTGCCGGCAAAAGCCCGGTCCCGGCTTTCGCCGGGACCGGACGGACGAGCTCGTCATCGGCGTCGGGTGGAAGCCCAAATCGCCGAGCGTGCATCACTTGTAGATGTCGGTCACCTTGCCCGGGACATGGTCGCCGGACTCGGTGATGAACTGGGTGCCGGTCTTGCCCGCGGCGAAGTTCTTCGCGGCGATGTCGTAGACCGACTTCGGCAGGGCGACATAGCCGACATCGTCAGCCAGCGTGCCGGCGTTCTGAATGTAGAACTCGACGAAGGCACGCACCTCCGGCTTCGCGGCCGAGGCCTTGTTCACATAGATGAAGAGCGGACGGCTGAAGGGGGCGTAGCTGCCGTTCTCGATCGTGTCGTGGGTCGGCTCGACCGGGCCCTTGCCACCGTCGATCGGCACGACGCGCAGCTTGCTCTTGTTCTCGAAGTAGTACGCGCAGCCGAAGAAGCCGATCGCGTTCTCGTCACCGGTGACGCCGCTGACGAGGGTGTTGTCATCCTCACTCGCGGTGATGTCGCCGCGGATCTTGCCGTCCTTACCGACGACGACCTCGCGGAAGTAGTCGAAGGTGCCGGAGTCGGTGCCGGGCGAGTAGATCTTGATCGGATTCGCCGGCCAGGAGGCGTCGACATCCTTCCAGGTCTTCGCGGAGTCGGTCGCGGAGAAGATCTTCTTGAGCTGGTCGACGGTCAGCGACTTCACCCAGGTGTTCTTCGGATGGACGACGATCGAGAGGCCGTCGAAGGCGATCGGGAGCTCGATGAACTCGATGCCCGTCTTCTTCGCGGCGTCCGCCTCGGACTTCTTGATCGAACGCGAGGCGTTCGCGACATCGATCTCGCCGGCGGCGAAGCGCTTGAAGCCGCCGCCGGTGCCGGACAGGCCCACGGTGACGCGGACATTCGGAGCGGCGGTGCGGAACTCCTCGGCAACGGCTTCGGTGAGCGGATAGACGGTCGAGGAGCCATCCGAACGGACCGCGCCGCGGATGCTCTTGATGTCCTGGGTGGTCGCGGAGGCCGCGGCGATCGCCGGGAGCGAGGCCCCGAGGGCGATCGTGGCGACGGTGGTGCCGATCGCCAGGGCCGGGCGGCTGGCGATCCGCTGGAGGGTCATCTGGACGGTCTGGCGAACGGAACGCAGGGCAGAAGTCAGGTGCATGGGTGGAGGAACCTGTGATGGTGGAGGTCCGGACCCGCGGCGCGGGTCGCTCGGGTACCGCCGGGAAACGACGCGACGGTAGACCCAAACCTGTGCCGGGAACGATCCCCGTCGCAGGTTAGGATTTGGTGAAGGTCGTGTTTGACTCCGGAGCGATTGCTCGCCCCGAACGGCCCTGTCGCCGATCGAGGCGGATGGGGCCGCCTTGACGGAAACAGCCTCTGAGCGGCCTGCTAAAGCCCCGGAATCGCCGCGATCGCCTCCCGCTCCGCCTGCGAGCGGGCGACCGGCAGAAGAAGCGCGAACCGCGAGCCGGCCCCGAGTTCGCTCGCCACTTCGACGCTGCCGCCATGGGCTTGGGCGATGTGCTTGACGATCGCGAGTCCAAGCCCGGTCCCGCCGGCCGCGGAGGAGCGGGAGCGGTCCACCCGGTAGAAACGCTCGAAGATCCGCTCGAGGTGCTTGCCGGCGATCCCAGGTCCCTCGTCCCGCACCGAGAGCTCGCAGAGCCCGCGGACCGTCCGGGCGGCCAGCGTCACCGTGGTCCGCTCCGGCGAATACCGGATCGCGTTCGAAAGGAGATTGACGATCGCCTGCTCGAGCAGCGTGCGGTTCGCGCGGACCGCAACCCGCATCTCGCCCTCGACCACCAGGCGGATCCCCTTCGCCTCGGCGGTCGGACCGAGGAGCAGCACCGCCTCGTTCAGGATTTCCCCTGCGGCGACATCGACGAGCTCGAGGTGATGACCGTCCACGCCCGTGGTCTGCTCAAGCGAGGCGAGGGCGAGGAGATCCTCGACCAGATTTGAGAGTCGCAGCGTGTTGCGCTGGACCACCTCGAGAAACTTCCGGGCCCGCGCCGGATCATCGGTGCCGACCTGCAGGAGCGTCTCGACATATCCCTTGATCGCCGTGATCGGCGTTCGCAGCTCATGGCTGACATTCGCGACGAACTCGCTTCGGAGTCCCTCGAGCCGTCGCAACTGGGTGACATCCTGCAGCGAGAGCAGCAGTCCGAGCGTGCGTCCGGCCGCGTCGCGCAGCGGCTCGCTGAGGGCGTGCAGCTCACGCGCGCTCGGCCCCTCGAGCCGGACGGTTCGCTCGATCGGCTGGGCCTGCGCGAGCGCGTCGTCCAGCAGTCGGTTGAGCTGCGGATGACGAGCGACCTCCTGGACGAGTCGTCCGCGGGCGTTCGACCGCTCGACGCCGAGCCAAGTCGCGGCCGCCTGATTCAGGTCGAGCACCCGATGTTTCGGATCGATCGCGATGAAGCCGGCGGCCGTCGACTGAAGAATCGCCTCGAGGTCGCGCACCCGGGCGGCGAGACTCGAGCGGGCCGCCTCGACGGTCCGCGCCGCCCGCGCCGCGGCGACGGGGATCTCGCGCCACGAGCCGGGAAGCTGATCCTGCAGGCGCCGGAAGTCCTCGTCGCGGCTGCCAGCGCCGATCCGCTCAAGCTCCCGAGCGACGCGGGCAACGCGTCGGGCGTGGAGCGAGCGCATGAGAAACCACGCGAGGAGCGCTCCGACGAGCGCAGCGAGCAGAAGCTCGGGCAACGCCGCGATCGCCGAGGATCCCGCGGCTGACTCCGCCATCGGATACACACCCGAATTCACAATCGGATTCGCAAGCCCCGCCGCGTCGACGGGTAGGGCGACCAGCGCGATGACGAGCGCCGAGACGAGCGTGGTCGTCGCGGGCGAAGGGTGTCGGCGGTTCGGATCGTGCGGGTCAGGCATCGGCGAGGGCGGTCTTGCCTTCGCCGAAACGGTACCCCACTCCGCGCACTGTCTCAATGCAGTCGCCCAACGCCCCGAGCTTTCGTCGAAGGGCGGTGATGTGCACATCAACCGTCCGGCTCGAGAGGACCGTCGACTTCCCATGCACCGCGGCGATGATCTGATCACGGGTCCGGACGAAGCCGGGGCGGGCGGCGAGGTACTGCAGGATCCCGAACTCGGTGAGCGTGAGCTCGACCATGACGCCGTCCACGGACACGACATGTCGCTCCGCGTCGATGACCAGACGCCCTTCCGCCAGGACGATGCGGTCGCCATCCTCCGGCTTGTCATGCTCGACCTCGCGCCGCCGGAGGATGTTCCGGATGCGGGCGATGAGAACCTTCGGGCTGAAGGGCTTGGTGATGTAGTCGTCGGCGCCGAGCTCGATGCCGAGCACGATGTCCGACTCCTCGCCCTTGGCGGAGATCATCAGGATCGGGATGCGGCGCAGCTCCTCGGTCCGCTTCATCCGTCGGCAGATTTCGAGCCCGTCGAGATCGGGCAGCATGAGGTCCAGAATGACCAGATCCGGCTTCTGGCGGCGGATCACATCCAGTGCCAGCCGGCCGTTGTGGATGAGCGAGGTGCGAAGACCCTCACGCTCGCAATGGAACTGCATGAGTTCCGCGATTTCGACCTCATCCTCGACGATCAGGACATCAGCTCGCTGCACGCGACACTCCCGGGCGAAAGGGGACGCCGTCCGCTCGATGCGTCCGGCTCCTCTGACTCGGCGGAGAGGGTACATCCGCGGAGCGCTCCGACGGCCTGCGTCGGGTGAAGAAGGCGCTAACGCTGCGCAAGTCAGGTGGTTCTCGACCCGTGTTGGGGCCGATAGGGAATCGTAGGCTCCGCTGCGGCGGGCGGTCGCGCAAAGGCCCAAAGGCCGTCGAGGGCGCGGGGCGATCGTCGCCCGGTGACCTGTGCAAGCGAGAGCGGGATCCCGTCGGCCGCGACGGTGCCGAGCACCGCCATGGCCATCGCCTCGCGGGCTGCGATGGGCACCCCAAGCTCGTCGAGCAGCCGCGTGGGACGGCCGGCGACGGCGGCGATCGTCGCGGCGAGTCCTCGGTGGCGAGCTCCGCCCCCGGCGAGGGCGATGATCCCGGCCGAGGGGTCTGATCCGGTCCGAGGCGGCCGCTCCGATGATCCGGCGGTCAATCGTCCGGCGAACTGGTCGGCGATCGCCTCTCCGATCACCTGGCCGACCGCCGCGGTTGCAGTCGCGGCGACATCATCGCCCGCGCGCCGGGCGGCGATTCGCTCGACCCATTCGAGCGCCTCGTCACCCGTTCCAAGCGATCGCCGCGCGGCCCGCTGCGAGCGCAGCGCGGCGATCAGGGCGTCACGAGCCTCCTCGTCCACGCGCCCGCGCCGCGCTGCGGCGCCGTCGGCGTCGAAGGGCTGCCCGAGCGCGCGGCGGGCGACGGCGTCGAGAACCTGATTGCACGCGCAGACATCGGCGCCGCGCACTGTTTCGGGATCCTCGCCTCCCGGGAGGAAGGTGAGATTGCAGAAGCCACCCAGGTTCACGATGGCCCGCGGCTCCGCAGCCCGGAAAAGCAGCCAATCGGCGAGCGGCGTGATCGGGGCGCCCTGTCCGCCCGCGGCGAGATCGGCCTGCCGAAGGTCGCAGACCGTGGTGACGCCGAGCGCTTCGACGATCGGAGCCGGTTGCAGCAACTGCCATGAGCAGGGGGGGGCATGAAAGATGGTCTGTCCGTGAGCGACGATGAGATCAAGGGGGCCGACACCGGTTGCCTCCGGACCGCTCGTGAGCGATCGAATCGCGTCGATGTGGTGGGTCGCGAAGCTCACGGCGAGGCGGGCAAAGGCGCTGGCAGGAAGCGGCGTCTGCTCCGCAGCGGCCCGAAGGCCCTTGGCAAGCTCGGCCGGAAAGGGGCTCGCATGCAGCGCGAGGAGCGAGGCCCGCACCGAAAGCCCGCGCCCGTCGATCCGCACGAGTGCGGCGTCGAGTCCATCGAGACTCGTCCCGGTCATGACGCCAACAACGAAGCGCGGGCGGTCGGAGGCCGGTCCAACGGCTCGGGTGCCGCGCGGGGTGGGGATGGGTGCGGTGTCGTCGTCGTGCACGGAATCGGCATCGTCGGCGAGCCTCGGGTCCGCGACAAGCTCGCCCCGGCGCCTTGTTCGTCGAACGGCGGGTCCCGGCCGTCTGTCGATCGGGTCGCGCTTGGGGAGCGGGGGCGATAGAGTGCCCGTATGTCCCTCGTCAAGCGGATTCTCGTCACCGGCGGCGCCGGCTTCCTCGGGTCGCACCTGTGCGAGCGGCTCGTTCGGCAGGGGCACGATGTGGTGTGCCTCGACAATTTCTTCACGAGCCAGAAGTCGAACATCGACCACCTGCTCGGCCTCCGCAACTTTGAGCTCATCCGCCACGATGTGACCGAGCCGATCATGCTGGAGGTCGACGAGATATTCAATCTCGCCTGTCCGGCCGCTCCCGGGCACTATCAGTACAACCCGATCAAGACCACGAAGACGAGCGTCATCGGGGCGATCAATGTCCTCGGACTCGCGAAGCGGGTGCGGGCGAAGGTGCTTCACGCGTCAACGAGCGAAGTCTACGGCGATCCGGATGTGCACCCGCAGCCGGAAAGCTATCGAGGCAATGTGAACCCGATCGGCCCGAGGGCCTGCTATGACGAGGGAAAGCGCTGTGCCGAAACCCTCATGTTTGACTATCACCGGCAGAACCGGGTCAACATACGGGTCATCCGTATTTTCAATACATATGGCCCGCGGATGCATCCGTACGATGGCCGCGTGGTGAGCAACTTCATCCGCCAGGCGATCGCCGGCGAGCCGATCACGCTCTACGGCGACGGCTCGCAAACCCGCTCCTTCTGCTTCGTCGACGATCTCATCGACGGGATGCTCGCGATGATGGCGGCGCCGGATGACTTCGTCGGTCCGGTGAACCTCGGGAACCCCGGTGAGTTCACGATCCGCGAACTCGCCGAGCAGGTCGTGCGTGAGGTCGGCGGACGCTCCTCGATCGTGCAGGCCCGCGAGCTGCCGCCCGACGATCCCAAGCAGCGGAAGCCGGACATCACCCTCGCCCGTACCCGGCTCGGTTGGGAGCCGAAGGTGACGCTGGCCGAGGGTCTCCGCAAGACGGTCGCGTACTTCCGTTCGATCGATCTCACCCGGTACCGCCCGCCTACCCCGAACTACTGACGCGATGCGATGGCGGTGGCGGTAGCAGTTCGAGTGGGATTCAGGCGAGGACTCCGGCAGGGGCTTGGGCGGGGTCTTCAGGGACGGGTTTGCAGGGAGTGTGGAGAGCCTGTCGGCTGCACAATCTTGCGGAAACTGAGGCCTGTCGGATGGGGAGGCCCCGATCCTGCGGTACCGTCCCGTCCCGTCAGCGGAGCCACCGCAGGCGGCAGCCGCTGACGGGTCGCTCAGTGAGTCGCTCATTGGGCGGGTCCGTACAGGCTCCGAAATAGTCCCAAAAATGTACCGAACATCTCTTGACGGACGATAGAGCCTTGGTACCGTACGGGCACCAAACGGAACGCGATCGCGGGTTACCCCGATCACCCCGTCTGGCTCCTGTCCGGCCCCCGTCCGGCTCTGGTCTGGCCCCTCACACGGGGCCGGCCTCCCGAGCAGAGACGAGGTCCATCGCGGGTCAGTCAACCCGGCGTGTCGCCTCGCGGGTGACCATTCAGGCCTCATGAGCCCCCTTTCGGAGGGGACGCATCGAGGCGAGCAGCTCCGCTCATGAAGGGTCATCCAAGCGTGCGATCACCGGCAGCCCTTGAGCTTCGGTTGTGAAGGTGCGGCTTCCGTCCGACGCCTTGGGCAGACCCGCGGGGAGCAAACGACGCGTCGTGTGGGCATTGGCCACGCCAGAGTCCAGCTCGACAAAAGGACAAGCGACGATCATTCACGAGGATTGTGGGCATCACGCCAAAGGAAGGCAGCAATGGCCAAGGGCACGATCGAAGAGAAGCCGGGCATGAACTCGACCGCCTCGCACAGCGGCAGCGCCGCGTCAGCCGGAGGGACGGCAGGAACCAACACCGCCAGCAGTTCAGCGGCGAGTTCCGTTGCTGGTGGAACTGCACCGGGAAAGGGCTCGGTCCCTCCGCCCTCGAATCGTCTGTCGCCAACCTCGGCGGCGACCCCTGTTGTGTCGGGGCGCCCCAGCGGAAATGCCAGCGCGAATACCAGCTCCGCCACGGGAACCGAGACCCGCTTCGCCGATCCGAAGGCAGGCGATACGCTCGACTCGAAGGGCAAGAAGGCCGCGCTTGAGCGGGCGATGGGCCAGATCGAGAAGACCTACGGCAAGGGCTCGATCATGAAGCTCGACGGCGACCAGACGCCGCAGATTCCAGCGGTCTCGACCGGGGCGATCAGCCTCGATCTCGCGCTGGGCGGTCGTGGCCTTCCGCGTGGACGAGTCATCGAGATCTTCGGACCGGAGTCCTCCGGTAAGACGACGCTGGCCCTCACCGTCATCGCGAACGCCCAGCGCGCCGGAGGAACGGCGGCCTTCATCGACGCAGAACATGCCCTCGACCCCAACTGGGCCAAGCGGCTCGGCGTCAATCTCGACGAGATGCTGGTGTCGCAGCCGGACACCGGCGAGCAGGCCCTCGAGATTTGCGAACTTCTGGTCCGATCGAACGCGATCGATGTCATCGTGGTCGACTCGGTCGCGGCCCTGATCCCGAAGGCCGAGATCGAGGGTGAGATGGGCGACAGCCATGTCGGTCTCCAGGCCCGACTCATGAGCCAGGCGCTCCGGAAGCTGACCGGTGCCATCGCGAAGAGCGAGACGATTGTCATCTTCATCAACCAGCTTCGCGAGAAGATCGGCGTGATGTTCGGTTCGCCGGAGACGACGACGGGCGGCCGAGCCCTCAAGTTCTACTCCTCGGTCCGCATCGACATTCGTCGCATCGGCTCGATCAAGGATGGCGAGGCGAATGTCGGCAACCGCGTGCGGGCGAAGGTCGTGAAGAACAAGATCGCGCCGCCTTTCCGCGAGGCGGAGTTCGACATCATGTTCGACGAGGGCATCAGCACCTCCGGCGACCTGCTCGACCTCGCGACGACCGAGACGATCATCGAGAAGAGCGGTGCCTGGTTCTCCTACGGGGCCACCCGACTCGGCCAAGGCCGCGAGAACGCCAAGCTCTTCCTCCGCCAGAACCCAGACCTCTTCGCCGAGATTCGGGCGGCGGTCCTCAAGCGGCGGATGGCGAACCCCGCGGCTGCCCCGACCCGGAGCAGTCCCTCCGCCGGAGCATCCGGCGGCGATGAGTGAGACAGGCGGCTGAGTGTGGTGACAGGGGCGCTCTCAAGGCTGAGAGCGCCTCGGTCGTCCACCCGTGAGACCACTGAGTCAGATCGTGTCGGAGCGATCTGACCCCTGCTGCGGCGAGCGCGTGCCCGATGGAGGGGATCGGGCGCGATGCTCGCCGCAGTCGGATCGTGGTCCCGCGACGCTGACAGGCAGACGAGGGCGTCGATCCTCGGGCCGCCCGGTGCAGGCGATGGCGAGGTCATCGAGCGGTCGAGTCGGGGGTTTGGTGCCACTCGCCCCGGTGGATAAGGATGCGGATCGGGATGCGGACGGGGACGCAGAGCAGGACGCGGATCAGCTTGGCGGCTCGTCCGCTTGCTGCTACCATCTCCGCTCTTCCCCGCGGATGTGGCGGAACTGGCAGACGCGCAAGATTCAGGTTCTTGTGGGAGTAAAATCCCGTGGAGGTTCGATTCCTCTCATCCGCATTCGAGCCCGACTTTCCGGTCGGGCTCGTTCGTTTGGCGGGTCTGCTCGCGCCAGTTCGAAATGACCGCGCTGGTCGCGGGCTACCCTGATCGGACTCCCACGGCGGTTCCGGTTGCGCATGCCCGACCTTCTCTACCTCGACAACAACGCGACGACTCGACCGCTCCCGACGGTCATCGATGCCGTCGCTTCGGCCCTTCGTGAGGGTTGGGCCAATCCGTCATCCATCCATCGGCCAGGAACGGAGGCGCGTCGTTCGCTCGAGCTCGCGCGCGAGTCCGTCGCCCGACTCATCGGCTGCCAAGAGCGCGAACTGATCTTCTGCTCCGGCGGCACCGAGTCGATCAACCTTGCCTTCTTCGGGACGATGGAGAATGCGCAGGAGCGATCCGTCTCCGCCGGGCATCGCCCGCTGCTCATCACGAGTCGGCTTGAACACAGTGCCGTGCGCGAGTCCGCAGAGGCTTGGGCCCGGCGTGGTGGGGAGGTGGCGTGGGCCGAACATCGTTCGGATGGTTCCCTTTCCCTCGACTGGTTTGCCGACACGCTTCGACGCCGAGCCGCCGAGATCGCCCTCGTCAGCCTGATGTGGGTCAACAACGAGACGGGCCTGATCCACCCGATTCGCGAGATCGCGGCACTCTGCCGAGAGGCCGGCGTCCGGCTCCATGTCGATGCCACCCAAGCCGTCGGCCGAATGCCGGTCGATGTCGCCGCGTTGCAACTGGACCTCTTGTCGTTCGCCGCGCACAAGTTCCACGGTCCGAAGGGAATCGGTGGGCTGTATGTGCGCCGCGGCGTGCGTCTAGCGCGACAGATCATCGGAGGTCCTCAGGAGCGCGACCGACGCGGCGGCACCGAGAATGTCCCGGGGATCGTCGGCATGGGCGTCGCGGCAGACGCCGCGCGTCGTTGGCTCGGCAGCGAGTCGTCGGTCCCGGCCGGTTCCGCTACGGAGCTTGGGAACCGATGCGAGGGCGCTCCCTCGGCCGCTCGATCGCTCCGGGAGCTCGCTGCGGCCCGCGACCGCTTCGAACAGGCCGTACTCACGCGCTGCGGCGAGAGCTCCGGCGAGGCAACGGTGAATGCCGGCGGAGTGGAGCGACTCTGGACGACCACGAACATCGCCTTCTCGCGACTGGAAGCGGAAGCGATTCTCCTCCTTCTCTCCGAGCGCGGACTGTGTGCCAGCGCCGGAGCCGCGTGCAGTTCGGGAAGCCTCGACCCGAGTCCAGTCCTGCTCGCCATGGGCATCCCGCCCGAGCGAGCCCACGGGTCGATTCGGTTCTCGCTTGCCCGACACACGACGGATGAGGAGTTGGATCGCGCGGTCGCGATCGTCGAATCGGCCATTGCGAAGCTTCGGCGAAGTAGCGGCGCAGCGATTGGCTGACGCCCGACCATCGGCGTAAACCGCTTCCCTGGTTCCGGATCAACGCGTTCGGACGAGGCCGCGCTGATTCAGGCCTGACGCGTCGTCGACGACCTGTCCGAAGCAGCGCGCGCCCGCGCCGCCTGCAGCCAGGCGTCGCGATCGGCCTTGCATGGCACCACGATGTGCTCATCGCCAGCGTCGTGGCGCCGGAGTCGGATGCCCGACCAACGCTTCGAGCGACCGGATCGGCTACCAGTCGCGCCGTCAACGGCGACGATGCCATCCGTCGACTCCAACGAACTCCACGGCACTGCCCGTCGGCGTGCCCCGACCTCGATTTCGCACCACTCGTCGCGCAGCGTCCACACCTGATCGCCGGCCTGTCGATGCCGCCACGGTGCCACCATTCGGATCATCCAGATGCTCGGAATCCCCATGACAGCGACCAGGATCGGCGCGAGGATCGCGAAGCTCAGCCATGACGCGTTGCCCCGGAGGACATCCCGCAAGAACAGGGCGATTATCCCGAGCGAACTCCCAACGCCGAGCGCTCCGAGGCCCGCCATCATCCAGAGTGCAACGGGCACCGACGCCCGCGAGACACGGCCGACGAGAACCGGATCAGGATCGAGGAGACCGCAAGCGACGCAACGGCTCGACGCCCTGCATGTCAGTCGAATCGCCTGCATCACCTGGGTGCCGTCGCTTCCTGACCCGACGCCCATGCGCTCGCCACCGCAGATCCTGCAACCCGGCGTCGCGCCGATTTCGAGCGTCCCATACGAACTCGCGTGGGGCTGGCCCACGCCCGCTCCGCCGACCGGAGCGTTCGCAAGGCGTGTCATCTCGCTGTCGAATCGCTCGCGGTCCTCGGGTGACATGCGGCGTCGCAGGCTGGCGAACCGCTCGATCGTCGCGAGCCAGGGGGTGAGGCCGAGCCGCCTCCAGAGCCGACTGACCAGCCAACCCCGGGAGTGCTTCCAGGAGCGGCGCCGCAGGAGTTCGGTCGCCCCGGAGTGAACGAGAATCTGTTGGGCACCGCGGGGATCGAGACGCATCGCGATGCGCTCGCGGCCTCGGCCGCTCTCGCTCGCCACGCGCGTCTGGCGGCGTTCGGCGGCGTCGATGCCGGCCCAAAATCCGATGATCAAGGGAATCGCGACGAGCACCGCGACGATCGCCCGTAACTCCAATCCCATCCACAGAGCCCACAGGAGAAGAGCACCAATCGCGACGAGGATGACCCACAGCCAGATCGGGAGCAACGCGAAGCGAGCGGACTCGTCACGCCCGCTCTGCAGGAGGCACAGCACCTCGCGCGGTGGCGGCAACATGAGGCATTCTGCGCACGGGCGCTCCTGAGCCGTCGGGGGCGTGTCTACCGCCTGCGTCCCGGACCCGACTCGACTCCCCGAGTCGTCTCCGACATGCGCCTGCGGTCGGCCGCAGACGCACGGCACATCGGCGCCGCGAACACAGCGAACGACCACACCGCGTCGGCCCGACTGCCAGAGCATGCCAAAGAGTAGCAGCATGCCGCACCGCTCGACAGAGTCACCAGTGGTCCGCACGATTCGCGTCGTCCGTTCAACACTGAGACACAAAGGGCAAGCCGTGTCCTCTGTGGTCCTCTGGCGGACTCGTCGGATCGCTGGGCAGGGAGGAGCCGCGAGGGTACGCGGGCATCGCGGGATCGCAGGCAGGCATCGGGCGTCGAGTCATGGTCGATCAGCCACCTTTGCCGATCGGTGGACGGGCCACGAAGCGATCGACAAGCCAAGCCCTGCAGGCGTTCAGCGAAGGAAGCTCGCGTGGCATTCCGTGCGGTCGGTCTGCTCCGTGCCCTCGATGTCCGCTCTCTTGCATGAACGACGCGAACGGTGCAGCGTGCTCCATTCGCAAGGCCTCGCCGACTCCGCTGAAGCCGCTCAAGCGCGAGGACCGGGCAGTCCCAGCGGGCGGAAGGAGATGCTCCAGCTCGAGCATTCAATGATTCCAGCACAAGCGAGCAGCGATGCCAGCACAAGCAGGCACCGCTGCCGGCGTGAGCATGGAGCGATGCCAGCAAGTACATGCAGCGATGCCAGCTTGAGCATGGAGCAAGGCCAGCAGGAGCGTGCGGCGATGCCAGCACAACATGGAGCGATTCGAGGACGAGCAAGCATCGATGCCAGCACGGGGTATGGAGCGATCCCGGGATGAGCGGGCGACGAAGCCGGCGTGAGCATGCGGCGACGCCAGCACGGGACATGGGCGATGCTGGGATGAGCAGGCCGTGATGCCAGCACGGGCACGGAGCGATGCCAGCTTGAGCATGGAGCAATGCGAGCAGGAGCGTGCGGCGATTTCAGACGGAGTGTGGCACGCCCCGAGTCGAGGGGGACAAACTTCTTCCGCGAAGACGATGCCGAGGCACCGCTCGGCTTGTCGCGTCGCGGTTCCCTGCGGCCCCGCCCGGCTATGCACTTGACTCCACGAGGCACAACCGCTTGTTCTGTCCCGGTGGAGGACGCGCCGCGTCTGGGCTGTGTGCGACACCTCAGCAGCTACCGCGCCGTGGTTTCCCTCCTTGGTCCCTCACACCGCACGCAGCGCGACACCCACCAGGGCGGCCGGCTCGATACGCCCCAGTGTTCGTTCCCGCGCCCTCCCTCATCGCGCCGCAGCGCGTCGAGCTGATCGGGCCGTGACCAAACCCGCGAGGGGACCCGCGTTGGCACCCTTCTGGGGAGACGGTCCATCCTCACAACAGGTTGGGGTTGGTGGAGTCAAGTGAATAGCCGGGTGCGGTGAGCGTATCGCTGAGCGAAGACCCCGATGCAGGGCCCCAGTCCGGACCCGATTCCTTCCACGCGCACATCCGGTTCCACCCACACCCAGACTCCGTCCAACGCCATCTCGTCCGCCCCGCAGCGTGCCGCTGCGCCCGCGTCCACCCCGCAGCGCCCGCGCCGCTCGCCCTGCGCCCTCGGGCGCGCGTCGCGCAAATCGTTCCAGATTCAGCGGCGGGCGCGGTACCACTCGATCAGCGAGCTCGTGCTCCCATCATGGGTGGAGGCTCCCCGCGATCCGCCCTTGCGGCTTGGCTTCGCCGTTGCACGCTCGTCGGCGAGCTCGGCGATGATCCGCTTCGCGAGCACCTTGCCGAGTTCCACGCCCCACTGGTCGAAGCTGTTCACATTCCAGATGACCCCCTGGACGAAGACCTT
Source organism: uncultured Isosphaeraceae bacterium (assembly GCA_964395845.1). GTDB lineage: Bacteria > Planctomycetota > Phycisphaerae > Phycisphaerales > SM1A02 > JAEUIT01. The sequence continues at coordinate 119,707 of CAYNCG010000011.1, forward strand.
GTGCTCGTAGAGCGCGATCAGGCGTCCGAGCGAGCGGGGCGTCAGTTCCTCGGCCAGAATCGTGGTGCTTGGCTTGTTGCCCTCGAAGACCTTGTGCGGCACGAGCCACGAGGGCGTCCCTTCGGCGGCGACTTCCTCGCGGCTTTTGCCGAACGCGAGCGCCTCCGACTGGGCGAGCATGTTGGCGATGAGCTGGTCGTGCTGATCGGCGACGGGATTGATCGGGCGGCAGAAGCCGATGAAGTCGACCGGAACGGTCCACGAACCCTGGTGGATCATCTGGTAGAACGCATGCTGGCCGTTCGTGCCGGGTTGGCCCCAGATCACCGGGCAGGTGTTCCACGTGACGCGCCGGCCGTCGAGGGTCGCCGTCTTCCCGTTGCTCTCCATCTCGAGCTGCTGGAGATACGCGCTGAATCGGGCGAGATACTGGTCGTAGGGCAGGACGGCAAGCGAGCCCGCGTGCAGGAAATTGGTGTTCCAGATTCCGACGAGGGCCATCAGCACCGGCAGGTTGCGGGCGAGCGGGGCGCTCGCGAAGTGCTGGTCCATGTCCCGGAAGCCCTCGAGCAGCTCGGTGAATCCCTTCGGGCCGATCGCGATCATCGTCGAGAGACCGATCGCGGAGTCCATCGAGTAGCGACCCCCGACCCAATCCCAGAACCCGAACATGTTCGCGGTGTCGATTCCGAACTTGGCGACCTCTTCTGCGTTGGTGGAGACCGCGACGAAGTGGCGGGCGGTCGCCTTGGTGTCGCCGCGGAACGCCTTCAGGCACCAGGCGCGCGCGGCCTTCGCGTTGCTCATGGTCTCGAGCGTGGTGAAGGTCTTGCTCGAGACGACGAAAAGGGTGGTCGCGGGATCGAGATCACGCACGGCCTCGGAGAAATCCGTCGGATCGACATTGCTGACGAAGCGCATGGTGAGGCCACGGTCGGCGTAGGAGCGGAGCGCCTCGAAGGCCATGGCGGGTCCAAGATCGCTGCCGCCGATTCCGATGTTCACGACCGCGGTGATCGGTTTGCCGGAGTGGCCGAGCCACTTGCGATCGCGGACGCGCTTGGCGAAAGCGGCCATGCGATCGAGCGTCGCGTGCACATCCGGCACGACATTGACGCCGTCGACCAGGATCCGCGCCTGGGCCGGGGCACGAAGCGCGACATGCAGGACGGCGCGATCCTCGGTGATGTTGATCCGCTGGCCGCCGAACATCGCCCGCGAACGGCCGCGGACATCGGCGGCCTCCGCAAGGGCGAGGAGGTCTGCCAGGATCGCCTCGTCAAGCCGCTGCTTGGAGAAGTCCATGCGCATCCCGAGCGCTTCGCAGGAGAGGTTCACGGCCCGGCGCCGATCGGTGGCGAAGAGTTGGCGGAGCGAGACCTTGCCGATGCGCTTGGCGTGGGCTGCCAGCCGCTTCCAGGGGGCTGAACGGTCCGGCCGGAAGTCCGGGACGCGGCTGGGTTCGCTCCCGGCCCGGACCGAGGGCTTCGCCGGCGCGACGCCGGAGGTGCGGGGGGCGGCGGCGGTCGAACGGCGGGGGGAGCGCTTGGCGGTGGGCATGAGGTGGCGTGCCGTGGCGTGGGGGACGGGCGGATGGCGATCGGAGACCCAGAGCATCGGTCAGCGGGCCCGATTTCCTCAAGCGAGGCGGGGAGCCTTCGGCGAAACGGGGGATCGGAAGGGAGTGCTCGGCGAGGCTGGTCGATGAGGCCTCTCGGTCGTGTACCCTGACACGCCAGACGCTGCCCGAGGCCCGCTCGACGCTGGGCGCAGTGTCCCGCCCCGACTCTCCTCCAGAGCCATCCTCCCATGCACGCAGCCTCGCCCATCGCCGCTCGTCTCCGTCAGGTCGGTCAGAGCATCTGGCTCGACAACATCACCCGCCGGCTGCTCGACTCGGGGACGCTTGCCCGCTACATCGCGGAGCTTTCGGTGACCGGCCTCACCAGCAACCCGACCATTTTCGAGAAGGCGGTCTCCGGCTCGAGCGATTATGACGCTCAGGTCCGTTCGCTCGCCGAGCGGCTCCGCGACCCCGAGGCGATTTTCTTCGAGCTCGCGATCGCCGACCTGGTGCGTGCGGCCGATTGCTTCCGCCCGATCTTCGATCGCACCGGCGGACTCGACGGCTTCGTCTCGCTGGAGGTCTCGCCGATGCTCGCCAACGACACGAAGGCGACGATCGAGCAGGCCAAGGCGCTCTTCGCGAAGGCCAACCGGCCGAATCTGTACATCAAGGTGCCCGGGACGCCGGAGGGTATCCCCGCGATCGAGGAACTCATCGCTGCGGGCATTCCGATCAATGTCACGCTGCTCTTTTCGAAGGAGCACTGCCAGGCGTGCGCCGAGGCCTACATGCGAGGCCTGGAGCGCCGCGCGGCGGCGGGCAAGAGCCTCGATGTCTCCTCCGTTGCGAGTCTCTTCATCTCGCGCTGGGATCGGGCGACCGCATCGGCATTGCCCGCGCCGCTCCAGAATCGCATCGGCATCGCGATCGGCGCCGAGTGCTACAAGGCATACCTCGACTGCATCACATCACCGCGCTTCGCGGCGCTTGAGGCGAAGGGAGCGCGGCCCCAGCGGCTCCTCTATGCCTCGACCGGCACGAAGGATCCGGCGCTCCGCGCGTCCATGTATGTGGAGGCGCTCGCGAGCCCGAACACGGTGAACACGATGCCCGAGGAGACGCTCCTCGCCTTCGCCAAGGAAGGGCGTCTTCGTGACCTCGTTTCGACCGACGGGGCCGCCGCGGAGCTGACCCTCTCCGAGGCCGCGAAGTGCGGCGTTGACCTCAGGGCGATCGCCGAGCGGCTCCAGGTTGAGGGGCGTGACGCCTTCATCAAGAGCTGGAAGGACCTGATCGCCGTCGTCGAGAAGAAGGCTGGTTCGCTGGTCGCCCGCTGAACCGACCCCTCCGGGGGCCGTGCAGGGGCGCGTTCCGGGGGCGCCTTCCCGGCTCGCTGACCGCAGCCACCGTGGGGGCGTGATCGCTACACTGCGGGGCCCATGTCGCTCGCGGATCTCTCGATCTCGGAACGGGATACGGTCGGCCAGACGCTTGCGCGCGCCGTCGCGGCGCTCGCCTCGCTCCAGAAGTCCGACGGCCACTGGTGTGCGGAACTCGAGGGGGACTCGATCCTCCAGAGCGAGTACATCCTCATGAAGTGGATCCTCGGCCAGGAGCGGCAGCCGATGGCCGACGGTCGGGACGGCGAGGAGGTCCTTCGGAAGCTGACCGCGATGCTCAGGCGGCAGCGTCGGCCCGATGGCGGGTGGGGTCAGTATCCCGGATCGGGCGTGGACATCTCGGCGACGGTGAAGGGCTACTTCTGCCTGAAGCTCGCGGGGGACGATCCGAACGACCCGGCGATGCGCCGCACGCGCGATCTCATTCGCGCGATGGGCGGCGCGGAGCGCTGCAACTCCTTCACGAACTTCTATCTCGCGGCCCTCGGGCAGATCTCGTGGGATGCGGTGCCCGCGATTCCGCCGGAACTCATCTGGCTTCCGAAGTGGTTCTATTTCCACATGGACAAGATGAGCGCCTGGTCGCGCACGATGATCCTGCCGCTGGCGATCGTCACCGCCACGCGACCGACGCGGGAGCTCGATGCGTCGCAGGGGATCGATGAGCTCTTCCTCGATCACGACGCGCGGCACCGCCTCAAGATGCGCGACGATGTGCCCGCGCTCTGGCGGACTTTCTTCGGAACGACCGACCGGCTGCTCAAGTGGGCCCACGATCGCGGCGGGTCACCGAAGCGCGCCGAGGCGATTCAGGCTGCGCTCGACTGGATTCTCGCCCGGGCTGGGCAGGACGGGCCGGCGGCGACCGAGGGGCTCGGGGCGATCTTCCCGCCGATGGTCTACCTCCAGATCGTGCTGAAGGCGCTCGGGTATGACCGCGACCATCCGATCGTGCGGCGGGCCGAGCGGGAGCTCGACGCGTTCATGATCGACGGCGAGGACGGCGAGACCATCCGTATTCAGCCCTGCTTCTCGCCGGTGTGGGACACGGGCATCGCCCTCTACGCGCTGGCGGACTGCGACCTGCACGAGAGCTCGCTCGCGCGCGGCGCCTCGGCGTGGCTGCGCTCGAAGGAGTGCCGGTTCGTCGGTGACTGGGCGAACAATGTGCCGCAGTCCCTCCGGCCGCGCGAAGGTGAGGGAAGCGGCTGGTTTTTCGAATATCAGAATGGCTATTACCCCGACTGTGACGACACCGCGATGGTGGCGATGGCCCTGCGGCGGATCGGCGGCGACGAGAACGTGGCGGCGAGCGCCCGCGGCGTCCAGTGGCTGCTCTCGATGCAGAACCGCGACGGCGGATGGGCGGCCTTCGACCGCACCGAGGATCGTCGCATCCTCGAGTATGTGCCCTTCGCCGACCACAACGCCATCCAGGATCCCTCCTGCCCGGACATCACCGGGCGCATTCTGGAGTGTCTCTCCTGGCATGGATATCGAAAGGACCATCCGACGATCGCCCGGGCGATTGCGTATGTCCGGTCCCATCAGCGTGCCGAGGGATGCTGGTTCGGCCGATGGGGCGTCAATTACATTTACGGCACCTGGCAGGCCGTCATCGGGCCGATCCGCTGCGGCGAGGACCCCGCGCAGGAGTGGATCGGGCGCGCCGGCCGCTGGATCAAGAGCGTGCAGAAGCCGGATGGGAGCTTCGGCGAGACCGCGAACAGCTACGAGGATCCGCGCCTGATGGGGACGGGCCCCTCGACCGCCAGTCAGACCGCGTGGGCAGCGATGATCCTTCAGGAGATCTACGGCAAGGACGACCCGGACCTGCGTCGGGCGATCCTTTGGCTCTGTCGGACGCAGCTCTCCGCCGAGGACGCCCCGCATCGGGATCGCAATCCTGACGGCGATCCGGCCGGTTCCTGGGTCGAGACGGAGTTCACCGGCACCGGTTTCCCGAAGGTCTTCTATCTTCGGTATCACCTCTATCGGCTGTACTTCCCCGTGATGGCGATCGGGCGCTTCGCCCGCGCCCACGGCATTCCGCTCGCCTCGATCGAGCGGCGCGGCAGCGACCGCGAACGGCGACTCGTCGGAGTCTGAGCGATGGCCAGTGCCACCATCGACTGTGCGTTGCCCGGCGGCCTCGTGCGACTTCGTCCGATCGGCGTGGGCGATGCCGCATCGCTCGCGCTCCACGCCAACGATGAGCGCGTGTCCGCCCACCTCCGCGACCGCTTTCCGTTTCCCTATCTCGTCGACGATGCCCTCGCGTTCATCGCCATGCTTGAGACCGACGAGGGGCAGTTCCACTGCGGCATCGAGATCGCGGGCGAGGTCGTCGGCGGCATCGCGGTCGGATTCCGCTCCGATGTCGAGCGGCTCTCCGGCGAGCTGGGCTACTGGCTCGGTGTCCGCCACTGGGGCAGGGGGATCATGCCTGAGGTGGTGCGGGCGGTGACGGACCATGTCCATCGCGAATTCGGTCTGGTTCGGATCTTCGCGAAGGTCTACGAGGGAAATGACCGGAGTCGGCGCGTGCTCGAGAAGGCCGGCTATGCCCACGAGGGCTGCCTGCGGGCCGCGGTCATCAAGCGGGATCGCCTGCTTGATGCCCATCTGTACGCGCATGTCGTGATGCCGACCGCGACCCTGCCGGTACAGTGACGCGATGCCTTCGGTCTCCTCGCTCGTCCGGGTCCTCGCCATCCTGGCGTCGCTCCTCGCCGCGGTTTCGGTCCCGGTCGTGGCCGCGGCCCACCCGCCCTACATGGACGACCCGCGGCTCGAGGACAACGGCCCGTGGCTCTATGTGCGGAAGCAGTCGAGGCCTGACTCCTTCCGACAGCTCGAGGAGATCCTGCCGACGCCGAACGACCAGCGGAGCGCCTCCGGCGCCCCCGGGCCGAAGTATTGGCAGCAGCGGGCGAGCCACGAGATACGGGCGCGTCTCGATGAGGTCACCCACGCCATCACCGGATGGGAGCGCATTCGATACGAGAATCATTCGCCGGACACGCTGCGCTATCTTTGGCTGCAGCTCGACCAGAACCGCTTCCGCTGGACCTCGCGCGGGGACGGCGCCGAGAACGCCCCGAACCTCGACACGCCACAGCCGATCGGATGGCTCCGCGGCGTGGTCATGAAGCAGCGCTGGGAAGGGGGCTACACGATCTCGAATGTGCGGCTCGCCGGCGGTGCGCCCCTCGCCCACACGGTCATCGACACGATGATGCGTATCGACCTGCCCGAACCGCTCGCGCCGGGCGGCGTCGTCGAGTTCGAGCTCGACTTCGCCTTTCCGATCTTGAACGCGAAGGTCCAGCGGGCACGCTCCTGCTACGAGCTGTTGCCGGACACCGGCTATCCGATCTACGAGATCGCCCAGTGGTTTCCGCGCATGGTGCCCTACACCGACGTGAACGGCTGGCACCACAAGCAGTTTCTCGGCTCCGGCGAGTTTTCGCTCGAGTTCGGCGACTATCGCTTCGAGCTCGATGTGCCCGATCACTATGTCGTCGCGGCGAGCGGCGTCCTCGAGAATCCGGAGGAGGTCCTGACGCCCGTGGAGCGCGAACGGCTCGCCCGGGCCGCGACGGCCGAGGAACCGGTCTTCATCGTGACCCACGAGGAGGCGGTCGAGAACCAGCAGCGGTCGGCCACCGGGCGAAAGGTCTGGCGCTTCCGCGCCGACAATGTTCGTGACGTGGCGTGGGCGGCGAGCCCGACCTTCGTCTGGGACGCGATGGCGGCGCCGGTGCCCGATCACACCGGCAAGGTGCTCTCGACCGCGATGGCGATGAGCTTCTATCCGCCGATCGCGACGGAACTGTGGAAGCGATTCAGCACCCACGCGATCGCCCACACGATCGACTGCTATTCGCGCTATGCCTATCCCTATCCCTACCCGGTCGCGATCAGCGTGAACGGGCCGGTCGGCGGCATGGAGTATCCGATGATCTCCTTCAACGGGCCGCGCCCGGAGAAGGACGGGACCTGGACGCAGCGGACGAAGTACGGCCTCATCGGCGTCGTCATCCACGAGGTCGGGCACAACTGGTTCCCGATGATCATCAACAGCGACGAGCGGCAGTGGACCTGGATGGACGAGGGCCTGAACACCTTCTATCAGTATCTCGCCGAGCAGGAATGGGAGGAACGCTATGAGAGCGGGCGCGGCGAGCCGGCGAAGATCATTCCGCACATGATCAGCGCCGAGCAGACGATGATCATGACCAACAGCGAGAGCGTCCTCCAGTTCGGTCCAAGCCAGTACGCGAAGCCGGCCACCGCGCTCAATGTCCTCCGCGAGAGCGTGCTCGGCCGCGAGCAGTTCGACTTCGCGATGCGCGAGTTCTGCCGCCGCTGGGCCTTCCGCCGACCGCAGCCCGCCGATCTCTTCCGGACCCTCGAGGATGCCACCGCCGTCGACCTCGACTGGTTCTGGCGCGGCTGGTTCTATTCGACCGACCATGTCGATGTCGCCGTCGAGCGCGTCGTGCGCTACCGTCCGCGCGGGCTCGATCCCGACGCCGATCGCGCCTTTGACCGGGCCAAGCGCGACGCCGAGCGCGACGCGACGCTCGGCGACGAGCTGAACCGTCCGCTCCCCAAGCGCGACGAGCGATACGAGAGCCTCAAGGATTTCTATTCGACCTTCGACGAGCTCGATGTGACGCCGCAGGACCGCCGAGCCTACGAGCGCTTCCTGCGCGAGCTGGAGGCGGACGAGCGCGCGGCGCTCGAGACGACGCTTCACTTCACCGTGGTCCGCTTCCGCAACCTCGGCGGACTCGTGACCTTCCTGCCCGTCCTCCTCACCTTCGACGACGGGACCACGCAGTTCACCCGGCTTCCCGCGGAGCTCTGGACGCGAAACAGCGAGATGGCGACGAAGCTCTTCGTCACCGAGCGCCCGGTCGTCCAGGTCGAACTCGATCCGCGGCGCGAGACCGCCGACGCGGATCGCACCAACAACCATTTCCCGCAGCAGATTCGCGACGAGCGATTCGCCGTCGAGAAGCCCGAGCGCGAGCGCAACCCGATGCAGCGCGCGCGCGACGAGGAGCGTCGACAGCTCTGCGAGCGGATCGCGAAGGCGATTGCGCCGGAGTTCTTCGATGCGTGGAGGGCGACGAATCCCGACTCCCGACCCACGCCGCTCGCGATCGCCGGCGAACTCACCGCCCGGGTGCGCGGCAAGGGACTGCTTGAGGTGCCTGCGGGCAGCGTGGTGCGCTTTGAATTCGCCGACGCCATGCCCAAGGGCGAGGCCGACCCCGCGAGCGTTCGGTTCGTGACCGTCATCCTCGACACCGACGCGCCGCGCGAGCGGGGCGTCAGCCGGCCCGACCCGGTCCGCTTCGTGATCCACTTTGACGGTGGCGTGAAGCCCGATTTCGGGCGATGAGCGCGTTCGATCCCGTTCTCGGACGCACCGGGAGAATCGCCGCTTTCCGAGTGACCTACACCCGACCTTCACCGAGTGCACAGGCTCCGTTGGGATCCTCCTCCGACCGAATCGATAGTCCCGGTCGGAGGTATCGAGATCATGCCGAACTGCCGGCCGGAGCGCACCATCAATCGACCCGTGGCCATCATCGGAGCGCCGAGTGGCCTCGGAGGTCGTTGTCGGGGAACGCGCGGCGGGCCGCAGGCGGTGCGCGACGCGGGCCTCATCGCCCGACTCGAGGCCCGCGGCCTCCGGGTCGAGGACCACGGCGATGTCTGGGTGCCCGACGTCGTCCGCTGGGACGGAACCGATCCTGGCCCTGAGCTGAGTGGCGCGGTTGGCAGCTTCTGCGTCGCCCTCCGCGATGCGGTGCGCGAGGCGCTCCTCGGCGGTCGGATGCCGCTTGTCCTCGGCGGCGAGCATTCGCTCGGCGCGGGTTCGCAGGCAGGCGTGGCAAGCGCCTATCGCGCTCTTGGGCTCGACGCCCCGGGCCTCATCTGGTTCGACGCCCACGCCGACATCAACACGATGGAATCGACGCCGAGCGGCAACCTGCACGGCATGCCGGTCGCGGCGCTCCTCGGCCTGCCCGTTCCGGCGTTCCTGCCGGCGATCGGGAACGACGGCACCCGCGATCCGCGGCGAACCGTCATGGTCGCCCAACGCGACATCGATCCCGGCGAGCATGAGCATCTCGATCGTCTTGGCGTTCGCGTCTACACCTGCGATGAGCTCCGACGGCGCGGCATCGACGCGGTGATGGCCGAGGCGATGGTGCGGGCCGGCGGCAACGATGGCCGCTTCTCGATGAGCTTCGATCTCGATTCGCTCGATCCCGCGATCACGCCCGGCGTTGACTGCCCGGTCGAGGGGGGCATCACGCTCGATGAGATGCGCATCGCCCTGGGCATGGTCGCCGACCACGGCGGGCTGGTGCAGCTCGATGTCGTCGAGGTGAATCCGACCAAGGACATCAACCAGCACACTGCGCTCATCGCGATCGAGGCGGCCTGCACGCTGCTTGCGCCGCTCGCGATCGAGGAGACGCTCTTCGTCGAGCGGGCAGCGAGCGCGTGAGCGGGCGCGCCGCGCGGCGCGGACACAACCTTCGCGGAATCACCCGCGGTCGGCCGGAACGAGCGGAGGAGAGGACGCTCGAGCCGCCGATCGCACGCGCTCAAGATGGCCGAGCAGGTCCTCGAGGTCGGCGTCGGCGATCCCGCCGAACTGGGCCATGTGCAACTCGTGAATCGAGCGGTCCAGTCGGGCGAGCAGCTCGAGTCCCCGCTCGGTGATGAACACGCGGACGAGGCGCTTGTCGCCGTCGACGCGCCGTCGTTCGCACAGCCCGAGCTTCTCCAGTCGATCGACGAGCCGGGTCATGTCCGGGACTTCGCTGATGACCTGGGCGCTGATCTCGTGGCCGCATCGACCGCACTCGCCCGCGCCGCGGAGGATCCGGAGGATGTTGTAGCTCGGCTCGGTGAGGCGATGCGATCGCAGGAGTCGGTTCGCCTGCCCCTTGAGGATCGACGCCGTTCGCACGATCGCGACGAAGCACTCCTCGGCAGCGGAGGGAAAGGGATTTCGCTTTCCCAGTTCCTGGGCGAGCGTCGTGAGCGGCCGCAGCGGAGCCACGGCGGATCGCGCGGGTTCGTCCGTCGGTTGGGGGGCGGCGGGGTGGCTCATGCGGCACCAGCTTAGCGCAGGTGAGCGCCCGACGCCTCCCATCCCTCGGCAGGCTGCCAGGTGATCCCGGGGAGGTGCGGCGGGGCGAGCATCTCGAGCCGACGCCGCTCGACCGGGTGTTGCACGCTCAGCGAAAGGGCGTGGAGACAGAGCCGCGGGGCCGCACGGTGGGCCTCCGGGGGCGCGTAGAGTTCGTCGCCCACGATCGGATGGCCGAGTTCCTTGAGGTGGACGCGAAGCTGGTGGCTTCGCCCGGTGATCGGGGTCAGCTCGAAGAGCGTCCGGTCCGGGTTCGCGAGGCGGGTGAGGACGCGCCAATGGGTCGTCGCCGAGCGGCCTTCGGCGTGATCGACGATCTGGAGGGCGGAGCCCATCGCGGCCTTGCGGAGGGGCAGGTCAACGGTGCCGCTCTCGGCTGCCGCGTGCCCCCAGCCGACGGCGAGGTAGCGTTTGGCGGTCTCGCGGGCCTCGAACTGCCGCGAGAGCTCACGATGGGTCTCAGCGTCCAAGGCGAGCAGGATGACGCCGGAGGTGTCGCGATCGAGCCGGTGGACGATGCGAGCCCCAGGACGGGTCGCGGCCGCCCGCGTGGCCAGACAGTCCTGCTTCTCGGGCCCGATGCCCGGCACGGAAAGCATGCCGGAGGGCTTGTCGAAGGCGATGAGCCAGCGATCCTCGACGAGGATCGGCGGGAGCGGCCCATGCGACGGCGGCATGCGTCCCGGATCAGGCGCTCGGTCGGGTTGGGGCGGACCTGCTGGAGTCAACGCTGGATTGGCCCTGATCGGGCTGCTCGGGGTGCGCTCGGGTTCGGTTCAGGATGGGGGGTAGACTACCAACCCTCCTGTTTCCCTCCACGCCGCTTCGCCGAACCTGCCGTTCGTCTCGCAGGGGGCGGTCCGCGGCTGACGACCTCCGACCCCATGACTTGCATCGCTCCCGCCGTCGCGATCCTCCTGCCGCTCCTCTCGATCGGTCCGTCCGAACGGACCGAGCAAGCCGGATCCGGCGCAACGCGGCCGGAGGCGCCGCGCGGCGATGTCGCGAAGCTCGATTGGCACAGCCTCGAGCAGGGGATCCTCGCGAATCATGTCCAGCTCACCACGCCCGAGCGCTTCGTGAAGGCGGGCGAGGCGTACTTCTCGCCCGACGACCGCCGGATCATCTTTCAGGCGGTCGAGGTGCCGGCGGAGGGGAAGGATCCCGACCCGTTCTATGCGATGTTCGTCGCCGATCTCGCCCGCGACTCGGCCGGCGCGATCACCGGTCTCACGAACATCCGACGGGTGAGCCCCCCCGGCTCGGCGAACACCTGCGGCTGGTTCGATCCCCTCGATCCGATGACCATTCTCTTCGCCTCGACGATCGGCCCGCCGACCGAGGGAGAGGCGCCGGGCTACCAGCGCGGCACCGGGCGCTACAAGTGGATGTTCCCCCCGGAGATGCGGATCGTCCTTGGGGATATGAAGAAAATCGAGGCCGGCGCCGCCTGGGACGAGTCGCTGCAGACGCTCGTCGGCGACGGCAAGGCCTATGTCGCGGAGGGTGCGATCTCGCCCGACGGCAAGTGGATCGTCTACAGCGATCTCACCACCGGTCAGGGGGACCTCTGGGTGATGAATCGCCAGAACGGCGAGCGCACCAAGATCGTCGCCGCGCCGGGCTATGACGGCGGTCCCTTCTTTTCGCCCTGCGGCAAGCGCATCTGCTATCGCTCCGACCGGACGGGCACGAATCTCCTGCAGATTTATGTCGCCGATCTCGCCTTCAACGAGCGCGGTCACATCACCGGCATCGCGGTCGAGCATCAGGTGACGAGAAACGCCCATGTCAACTGGGCGCCTTTCTTTCATCCGAGCGGCGAGTTCCTCGTCTTCGCGTCGAGCGCGATCGGACATATGAATTACGAGGTCTTCGCCGTGGACGCCGGCGTGGTCGCCCGGGACGGCACGCCGCAGCAGCGCTACGGCACGAACCTGCGGCGCGTGACCCACGCCGACGGCGCGGATGTCCTCCCGGTCTTCAGCCATGACGGCAAGACGCTCATGTGGACCGGCCAGCGGGGCAGCGACGCCTCCTCGCAGATCTTCATCGCCGATTGGGTGATGCCGGCCGATCCGAAGGCCGAAACGAGGCCCGCGCAGAGTTCGTCGGGGGGCGGGCGCCCGACCTCGGGCGGTGGCGGTTCGCGGTGAGATCGCGTTCGCGCGGCGAGGCCGCACCGAGACGGGAGAAGGGACACGCATGATGCACCAGTCGGAGAGTCCGGTCGACGAGCGGCGCTACCTGATTCCCTTCCGGAGTCTGCTGTTGCCGCACATCGTGACCGACACGCTGGTGATCGGCACCGGCGTCGCCGGACTGCGGGCGGCGATCGAGGCGAGCGCCCACGGCGATGTCATCGTGCTCGCGAAGGACGCGGCCAATTTCTCGAACACCGCGTGGGCCCAAGGCGGCATCGCGGCGGTGCTCGCCGACGACGACTCGAACCTCCTGCATGTCGAGGACACGCTCGCCGCCGGCGCAGGGCTCTGCATCGATGAGACGGTCCGCACCGTCGTCTCCGAAGGCCCGGCCGAGATCGAGCGGTTGCTCGGCTGGGGCATGCGACTCGATCGCGACGAGGGCGGCGCGCTGCACCTCGGGCGCGAAGGTGGCCATCACCGCAATCGCATCGTGCATGCCGATGGTGACGCGACCGGCCGCGAGCTCGTCCGCACGCTCCTCGAGCGGGCCCGAACGATCGCCCAGGAGCGCGGAGGGCTTCGCATCTTCGAGCGCTGCTTCGCCCTCGACCTCATCACGGCGAACGGGCGCGGCGGCAACGGCCACGCTCCGGTGCTCGGCGCGATCACCCATCATCCGCGCTACGGACTCCAGATCATCTGGGCGAAGGCCACGATCCTCGCCTGTGGCGGCGTCGGGCAGGTCTACCGCGAGACCACCAATCCGAAGGTCGCCACCGGCGACGGTCTCGCGATGGCGTGGCGGGCAGGGGCGAGTCTCGCCGACCTGGAGTTCATGCAGTTCCATCCGACGACGCTCTATGTCGCCGGTGCGAGCCGCGCCCTCCTCTCCGAGGCGATTCGCGGCGAGGGCGGGCATCTCGTCGATCGGCGCGGGAATCGCTTCATGGTCGGTCAGCATGAGCTCGCCGAACTTGCCCCGCGCGACATCGTGAGCCGGGGCATCATGGCCCATCTCGCCCGCACCCAGGATTCCAATGTCTTCCTCGATGTGCGGCATCTCGGGAGCGCCCGCTTCGAGGCCCGCTTTCCGGGCCTCGCTGCGATGCTGCGGAGTTACGAGATCGATCCCGGTCGCGATCTCATCCCCGTGCAGCCCGCCGCCCACTACACGATCGGCGGCGTCTGGGTCGATCTCTTCGGCCGCACCGATGTGCCCGGGCTCTACGCCGTCGGCGAAGTCGCCTGCAACGGCCTCCACGGCGCGAATCGGCTGGCGAGCAACAGCCTCCTCGAAGGGCTCGTCTTCGGCGCTCGCGTCGGACGCGTCGTCACCGAGCGGGCCGACGCCAATCGCGGACCGACCCAGGTCGTGAGCGACATCCGGCCGAGCGACCGGAGTGAGCTTGACCTCGTGGATGTCCGGTCGAGCTTGCGCTCGGCGATGTGGAGAAATGTCGGGATCGAACGGGCCGGCAGCCGGCTCGACGACGCCGCGGACATGCTCGCCTTTTGGAGTCGCTACTCGCTCGACAAGATTTTTGATGACTTGAGCGGTTGGGAAGTGCAGAATCTCCTTACCGTCGCGTCGCTCATGACCAGGGCCGCGGCGTGGCGCGAGGAGAGTCGCGGCACCCACTGCCGCATCGACTTCCCGAACGCCGAGCCCCGCTTCGAGGTCCACGCCCGCTGGCGCAAGGGGGTTGCCCAGCCGGACTGCGTGACCGCCAGCTCGGGGGCTCGGCTCCCGACCGCCACGACGCAGGGCTAGCCTGCGTCGTCCTCCCGTCCCCGTGCCTCATGCGAACCCTCCGCCAGCCAAGTCCCTCGGCACTCCGCCTCGCGGCGCTCGGACTGTCCTGCATGGCGACGGCGTGCGAACCCTATCGCATCGAACGATACGAGCGGCCTGAGTTTTATTATGAGGCATCCGAAGGGGAGCTGAAGGACGAGTGGATCGCTCCCGACGGAACGATCGTCAAGTTCGTCCCTCCCTCGATCGTGCGCGACGATGCGCTGGAGGCGGAGTCGAAGGGGAGTCGCCGCCAGGTCGATCGCGACGGTGACGGCAAGCCCGACGAGGTCGAGCCGACGCCGATCTGGGAGGAGCAGCCAGACGGATCGGTCACGATGCGGGCCTTCCTGCCTCAGCATGTCCTGAGCAACATGATGCAGGCGCTGCGCGAGGAGCGCTACGGCGAGTTCTACGATCAGTTGCTCTCGAAGGCCGCCCGCGACGCGCTCGACGCCGAGCAGCGCGGGCAGGGGCGGCGCTCGTTCGAACGGTGGTGCGCGAAGAATCGCCGCAAGCTCATGGAGACGCTGAACCGCATGAACTTCGGCTATCTCACGAGCGATGTCGTCCTGCGCAAGGTCGGCGCGGACGGTTACCGCGTCGGCTTCACCCCACGCGTCGCCGATCAGTTCGAATACACGACCGTCGACATCATCTACGAACAGGGACAGGCTCGGCTCTTCCGGATCCGATGAGCGACGGCCGTTGGAAGTCGTTCAGCGCGTTCGCTTCGGGTGACGCTGACCGAACGCCTCAGGACGACGGGCACTCAACGCAGTCGTTTCCGAATCGCCTCGGCCGTCGGCGCCGCATCGTCGTTCGCGTCGCTCCAGGAGCCGGTCCACTCGTCGATGAGGATCAGGGCGTCATCCCAATCGACGCTCCCGTCGCCGTCCGCGTCGTAGACGCTCGGGAGTCCCCAATCGCCGAGCATGCGGGCGAGGTCGATCGCGTCGACATCGCCGTCGTCATCGCCATCGCTTGCGAAGGACCACTGGAGGATCAGCGACGACGCGGTTCGCTTCAGCTCGATCGGCGCTGCCCCCGGGCCGTCGGAGATGATGATCGTGTCGAAGTCGCCGACGAGCGTGCGGGCCTCGATGAGCGCGATCGGCGGCCGCGGCTGGTCGAGGTAGGGGCCGACGGAGTCGACATCGACATCGAGCGTTCCGTCGAGGGTGAGCGTTCCCGATGCCCGCAGGATCGCCGGATGGCCAAAGAGGCTGTCCGCTTCGTTCACATCGAACCTGAGCCAGGTGAAGGCACTCGGACCGATGGTGAACGGTCCGTCGACGAAGACGCCGTCGACCGCGGTGTCGGTGATGCGGGCGTGGATCTCGCCGTTCGCGAGGACGGGGCAGGTGAAGCTCCCGCCGCGACAGCGGAGCGTCGAGGACGCTCCCATCGTCACGCTGGTCGCCTGCGTCGTTCCACGCGGCTCGATCGTCGTGCTGCCGCCGGTGCCGGCGTCCGAACGGGCGTAGAGCCCATCGGTCGTGACCGGACCGCTGAGCTGGCAGAAGCTCGGCGTTCCCGCGAGGCCGCAGCGGATCGCGCCGCCGACGGTGAGCGAGGAACCGCTCTGAATGTCGATCGAGCCGCTCCATCCGGTGCCCTGCGGGGCGAGCAGAAGATTCGTCGCGCAGGTGATCACGCCGCCGTCCGCGGCCGCGAGGAGGGAGGTCCAGCCCGTACCGCCGACGCGCACGGCACCGTTGGCCTCGATGACTCCACCATCCGCCGCGACCATCCCCGCATACCAGCCGATGCCGCTGAAGAGATAGCCAAGCTCGAGGGTCGAGCCGATCGTGCAGCGCGATCCCTCGCCGGCCACCTGGAAGCCGACGACGGCGGTCGGATGGATGAGCTTGACGGTGCCCGGAATGTTCAGCGTGCCGCCGTTGCGCACCGTGATGAATGGTTGCGTCGTGTAGGTCTGTAGGCCGCCTCCGAGCGTGACGGCGCTGCCTGGGCCATCGATCTCGAGGAGGCCATACTGCGAGCCGCCGATCGGAAACTTCACCGTGCCGGTGAGGTTGAGCGTCGAGCCCTGAAGAACCTTCATCGCTCCCCAACCGCCGAAGCCGATCTGGGCGTCGCCGGTGACCGCGACGCTGGTGGCGTTCCGCAGCTCAAGCGTGCCCTGGCGGCCGGTGAACTGGCCGACATCGATCCGGTTGCAAAGGACCGAGCCCCCCTCGAGCGCGAGGACGCCCATCGCCGGTGAGGTTCCACCATCGACGATCAGTGAGGGGGTGGCGGTGAGGGTGAGCGTCGCGGCACCGTCGATCACGATGCGCGGCTTGTCGATGCCGACCTTGATCGCGAGGAGCGCCGTCGAACCGTCGAGCGTGACGGGATAGGGGAGGGCGTTGAGTTCGAAGAGCGCCGTCGAGCCTCCGATTGGCATGACGCCGCCGGACCAGTTGCTCCCGTCAAACCAGGAGCCCCCGACAGGATTCGTCCAACTGACGGTCTGGGCGCTGGCCGCTCCCACCGCACTGACCAGGGTGACACCGACAATGACGCGACAGAGTCCGGCCGATCGCATACGCACACCTCCGACATGATGCTACCGGCCCGGGGTGCGAGAACGAAGCGGCTTGAGCCACCCCCGCGACGACACCCCCGCGACTACGCCTCCAGCGACGGCAGCCGTCGCTCGATCTCCGCGCGACGCGATTCGTACTGCGGTGGGAGCATGAGGCGCGTGCCGAGCGATTCGCTCGGTTCATCGACGGCGAAGCCCGGGCCGTCGGTGGCGACCTCGAAGACGATGCCGCCGGGGTGACCAGAGGGGACGCGGAAGTAGATCGAGCGGAAATACTGCCGATCGAGCACCGGCGTGACGGCGATGCCGGCGTCCACGAGAGCCGATCGGAGCGACGCTTGGGCGGCGTCGTTGGGGACCCGCCAGGCGACATGATGGACGGTGCCGGCGCCCATCGGCTGTTGGGTGTGCTCCGGTTCGATGCGGAGGGCGAGCCGCTGGCCTGGCTTGGCTGTGGGCGCGGTTGGGGCCGCATCGCCGATCGCGAGGTCGATCCGGTCGGCCGCGGCGCGCAGCACGCGGAAGCCAAGATGCGCGGTGAGAAACGCCGCCGTCAGCTCGCCGTCGGCGACGGAGAGGATCATCCGTTCGACGGGGCCGACGGATGAGGCGTCGCTGGCGAGGGCGTCGTCCTCGATGAGCGCCAGGCGCATGTCATCGGGATCGCCGACATGGACCGACGGTCGCCCCGCTTCGATGGCCCCCTCGCGTCGCTCGACGCTTCCGCCGAAGCCTTCCAGCCGCCGGGCCCACGCGTCGAGCGAGCCTGCCCGAACAGCAAGCACGGTCTCGACGATCTCGCCGCCGCCATGCCGTCCGCGGGCCGTGCCGCGCCGCGGAAAGTGGGTGAGCAGCGTGCCCGGCGAACCATCGCGGTCGCCGTAGTACAGATGATGGGTCGAGGGATCGTCGAAGTTCACCGTGCGCTTGACGAGCCGGAGACCGAGGGCCTCGGTGTAGAAGCGACGGTTCGCGACGGGATCGCCCGCAAAGGCGGTGACATGATGCAGTCCGGTGATGGGCGAGGACGCCATGGAAGCCCGATCGTAGTCGTGATCGCAGGGATGCGCCGACCTCGCCGGGCGAAGCGCGTCGGCGCTACTCGCCGCACTGGCAGGCCGCGTTGCACGCGCCGGCGGCGGCCTGTGCGCAGAGCGAGTCCCACTGGCTTGAGCAGCAGAAGGGATCGGCTGCGCAGACGCAGATCGTGCAGCCGGGTTGGTCGGATCCGGGCGTCGAGCGGGCGAAGCAGGCGTTACTCGTTGGGCAGCTTCCCCACCCGCCGAGCACGATCGAGAGATCCGCCGCATCGACGATGCCGTCGAGGGTGAGGTCGGCGGCGCCCGTGAGTCCCCACTGGCCGAGCAGCATGCCGAGATCGGGGCCGTCCACCACGCCATCGCCGGTGAGGTCGCCGGCGCAAGGGACCTCGATGACGGCGCCGACCGAGAGACCGTTCGGCGTGTCGTTCCAGACGCCGAAATCGTTCATCATCACGAAGTCCTCATTGCCGTTCTGATTCGGCTCCGTCGGCCCCCAGTTGGTGTAGGTGACCGGCGCGCCGTTCGACCAGCGGAAGAGCCCCTCGTCGGTCTGGTCGGTCAGGCCGATCCAGACCTGGTTGGGCAGTCCCGGCGTGTTCACGAAGTTGAGGAAGACCCACTGGTTCTCCGCCGCCGATCCGATCGAGACCAGCGTGCCGTTCATGCCCGCGGCGCGCTTCTCCGCCTGCAGCCAGGAGCCGGCGCTGACGAGGTAGTAGCGGCTGCCCGTCGCGGGATTGACGACCGGCGCGCCGACCAGCGCGTTCGCGCAGTAGGTCACTGCCGCGTTGACGCACGAGGCGTCCCATGCGACCTGGCAGCAGTGCGGATCGGCGAAGCAGATTTCGTTGCAGCAGCTCACATCGTTGCAACCGGGGCCATGCGTCGAGGTGCAGGATCCGGCTGCGGTACCGCAGGCGTTGAAGGAGCGCTCGACGATCAGGGCGCGGTCAGCCGAGTCGGGCAGGTCAACCCATCGCCCGGAGGAACCCAGCATCGCGACGGTGTCCTCGTCGCCACCGGCGTCGTCCGGCTGTCCGGTCGCCCAGCGGGTGAAGTCGAGCGGGAAGCCGGACTCCCAGACGAAGATGCCCTCGAGGAAGCGATCGTGCAGTCCGACGCGCGGCTCGGTGAGGGTGCCGCTGGGCAGCGGTGAGGCGAGCCAGCGCCGCACGAACTCGTTTTCCTTGCCGCTGCGGATGTCGGCCGGCGTGTATCCGCTGGCTGCGCCGACCGCCTTGGTCGCGTCGTAGTCGTGCGGGGTCGTGCGGCGATACGCGTGCCCGTTCACCGGATTGCGGACCTCGCCGGTGTCGAAGGCGGGCACGCAGACTTCGCGTGCCTGGGTCGCGCAGAGGTTGTCCCACGAGTTGTTGCAGCAGAACGAGTCGGCGATGCAGACCAAGCTGCAGCAGATCGGCTCGTCGCAGCCCGCCGGTTCGTGGGCGTGGAAGCAGGAGCCACTCGCGTTCGAGCAGAGCGCCGGGGCGTTGGCGAGCGAACGGAGCGACACCGAGAACGCGGACTCGTGATCGAGCGCGAGCTCTTCGGAGCCGGAGAAGCTCGCCATGTCCACCGATAGCGTGTACTGGCCGTTCTTGAGGGCAAGAGGCTGCTGGAAGAGCGAGGTCTCCGTGATCGTGATGTTGACGCCGGGCCCGGTGAGCGAGATCGTGCGATAGGGGGTGTTGCCGTTGAGCCAGCCGGAGAGGACCGCCGGATGGGTCTGATTGCCCTGCAGGCCGGTCACGCCGAAGTCGACATCGATCAGGAGAACCGCCAGCGCAGCCGACCCGGGCCCCGGGTTCACGATTCGAACGCGACCCTTCGCGAAGAAGCCTTGCGAGGAGAATGTCGGCAGGAATCCAAGGAAGCTCGACGTGGTCTCGATGCACGCGCTGGCTGCACCGGCGACCGCGCAGTCGTCGAAGCCGAAGAACGCGAACTGGCTCTCCGGGGGCGATGTACTGCCGCTCGCGCTGTCCTGGGCACCACCGCTGGCAGTGTTCAGCAGGGCGACTCGCTGGTCACCGACCGCGAAGAGGACGCCTTGGGCAGCGGCCTGTCCGGCGAAGACATCGAGCCCCAACGCGGCTCCGACGACGAGGAGAAGCTGCCGAGCGAGGCTGCTGGCCTTCGTGGCGGTCCGCACGGCGAGTCGGGACAGGATTCGGTCCATGGTGGCATCTCGGTGAGAACGGCGAGCGAGCGGACGGCAAAGCCGATCCTGGCTGCACGCGCGATGTCCTCAGCCGCGTCTCGGCGGGCCCGACCGACAGGAAACCGGAAAACCTGCGCAAACCTGTGCGGCATGTCCGGATTCGCTCCCGCACCGCGAGCGGTCGCCAGCGCACCGGGTCGTCTCCCCCCAACGACAAGCCCGGGCCGAAGGGGCCCGGGCTTGTGGGTGGTTGGCATGATGCGGCGGAGGCGTCCGCGACGCGGTCAGCTCGTCGCCTGCGGGGTCGGCGGGGCCGCCTCGCTCGGCTTCTCGCGGCCGGTCGTGAAGGTCAGGTGATCCTGCTCCGGCTTCCGGGTGAGGGTGATGGTGTCACCATCCTGGAAGTCGCCTGCGAGGAGCTGCTCGGCGAGCGGGTCCTCGACATACTGGCCGATCGCGCGACGCAGGGGACGGGCACCGAAGTCGGGGTTGTAGCCCTTCTCGGTGAGGAAGTCCTTCGCGGTCTGCTCGAGGACGAGCTTCATGCCCTTCTCCTCGATGCGCTTGCGGACCTTCGACATCTCGTACTCGATGATGGTGTTGAGGTCATCCTTCACGAGCGGCCGGAAGACGATCACATCGTCGAGTCGGTTGATGAACTCCGGTCGGAAGAACTTCTCGACCTCGCCCATCAGCGCCTTCTTGATCTTCTCGTAGTCCTGGACCTCCGCCCGCTTCACGAAGCCGAACTGGCTGCCGCCCTTGATGACATCGGCGCCGAGGTTCGAGGTCATGATGAGGATGACGTTCTTGAAGTCCACATGGCGGCCGAAGCTGTCGGTCAACCGGCCCTCTTCCATGATCTGGAGGAGCATGTTGAAGACATCGGGGTGGGCCTTCTCGACCTCGTCCATGAGCAGCACGGCGTAGGGACGACGGCGGATGCGCTCGGTGAGCTGGCCGCCCTCTTCGTACCCGACATAGCCGGGCGGAGCGCCGATGAGGCGGCTCACATTGTGCTTCTCCATGTACTCGCTCATGTCGAGGTAGATCAGGGCTTCCTGATCCCCGAACATGAACTCGGCGAGGCTCTTCGCGAGGAGCGTCTTACCGACGCCGGACGGGCCGACGAAGATGAAGGAGCCCATCGGACGCTTCGGGTCCTTGAGGCCCGAACGCGCCTTGCGGATCGCCCGCGAGACGGCCTTGACCGCGTCGTCCTGGCTGACGACGGTCTTGTGGAGCTCGTTCTCGAGCTGGAGGAGACGCTGCGACTCGGCCTTCTCGAGGCGGGTGAGCGGCACGCCGGTCATCTTGCTGACGACCTCGGCGATCACTTCCTCGTCGACCGTCGCGTGGACCTCGTTCATGCGGGCCCGCCAGGTCTGCTGGACGGTTTCCTTCTCCTTGCGGAGCTTCTCCGCGTTGTCGCGGAGTTCGGCCGCACGCTCGTAGTCGGCGTTCTTGACCGCCTCGTCCTTCTCGATCGACAGGCGCTCGATCTTCTCCTCGAGGTCGGCGAGATCCGGCGGCTTGGTCATGCTCTTGAGACGCAGCCGCGCACCGGCCTCGTCGATGACATCGATCGACTTGTCGGGCTGCACGCGACCGGGGATGTAGCGGCCGGAGAGCTCGACGGCCGAGCGGAGCGCGGCGTCGGTGATCTTCACCTTGTGGTGGCTCGCGTACTTCTCGCGCAGGCCCTTGAGGATCTCGAAGGTCTGCTCGGCGTTCGGCGGCTCGACGGGGATCGACTGGAAGCGCCGCTCGAGGGCGGCGTCCTTCTCGATGTACTTGCGGTACTCGTCGTAGGTCGTGGCGCCGATGCACTGGATCTCGCCGCGGGCCAGCGAGGGCTTGAGCACGTTCGACGCGTCGATCGCGCCTTCCGCGCCGCCGGCGCCGACGAGCGTGTGCAGCTCGTCGATGAAGAGGATCACGTTCTTCGCCCGGCGCACCTCGTTCATGACCGCCTTGATGCGCTCCTCGAACTGACCGCGGTACTTCGTGCCCGCGACCATCATCGCGAGGTCGAGGACGACGAGACGCTTGTCGAAGAGGAGATCAGGGACCTCCTGCGAGACGATGCGCTGGGCGAGACCCTCGACGATCGCGGTCTTGCCGACGCCAGCCTCGCCGAGGAGGACGGGATTGTTCTTGGTGCGACGGCAGAGGACCTGCACGAGGCGTTCGATCTCGTCGAACCGGCCGATGACCGGATCGAGCTCGCCGGCCTTGGCGAGTTCGGTGAGGTCGCGGCCGAAGCTGTCGAGAGCGGGGGTCTTCGACTTCCCGCGGCGAGCGGCGCCGCCGGTCGGGTCGATCGAGGACTCCTTCGGCTCCTGCGGCTCGGCCGGGGGCTCGTCCTGCTCGTTCTGGACGCCGGCGCCGAGCAGGTTCAGGACCTCCTCGCGGACTTCCTCGAGCTTCAGGCCGAGGTTCATCAGGACCTGGGCGGCGACGCCGTCATGCTCGCGGAGGAGACCAAGCAGCAGGTGCTCGGTGCCCACATAGTTGTGGTTCAGGTTGCGGGCTTCCTCGATCGCGTACTCGATGACCTTCTTGGCCCGCGGGGTCTGCGGAAGCTTGCCCATGGTGACCATCTCGGGGCCGCTCTTGACGAGCTTCTCCACTTCGAGACGGACCTTCCGCAGGTCGATGTCGAGGTTCTTCAGGACATTCGCCCCGACGCCCGAACCCTCCTTCACCAGGCCGAGCAGGATGTGCTCGGTCCCGATGTATTCGTGGTTGAAGCGCTGGGCCTCCTGGTTGGCCAGGGCCATCACCTTGCGGGCTCGGTCGGTCAGCCGTTCAAACATGGCGGTCTCCTTCAGGCTGGCGAGCGGGGAAACGACCCCTTCGTCGGTCCTGGTGCCCTTCCGGAATGCCGGACTCCTCGTCGGACTCCGTTGCCTCGTGCCTCTGGCCCCCTTGAGCGGGCTTCGGGAACTGGGGTGAGGATGGTACTCACGCCCGGCAACGCTGTTCGACATGCCTTCGCATCCATCGGTGATTGCGGCCGCGCCGCACGCGTCGACGGAACGAAGGACCGCTCGGTGATTCGCAAGATTCGCGCCACGCGTTTCGATCGAGTTCACAACGGGGGTGGATCCGTGCAAACGCGCCGAGCGGGGGCGCCAACCATGCGCTGGCCTCCGTGCGGAAACTCTGGCATCGGGTCTTGTCGGCCGGATCACCCCGCCGGGACACCCAAAGGCTGAGCAAAGACGATCGAAGCGGAGGATTTGGTGCCCTCCCTCTCCCGCATTGGCCGTACTTTCCGTCAATCCTGCCTTGCCGGAGCGACCGGCGGCGCGTGGCCCGCCTCCTCCCGCTCCGCCCAGCAGCCCTGTGGATTGTTGGGGTATTCGCCTCCACTGCCATGCGACGCATGCTCGATCACGCACTCCCTGCCATCCTGACGGCCGCCTTCGTGACGATGGGCGGGTTCGCCGCGTCAGCCCCGGGGGGAGAGCCAGCCTCGCAGGGAGAACCAGCCCCGCAGGGAGAACCAGCCCCGCAGGCTCCGGCGCCCGCGCAGGCTCCGGACACCCAGTCCGCCGCGGATCCCGCCGGCGTCGAGCGGCTCGACCGGCCGCAGCCATTCCGCGTTCAGCTCGTCACCGACCATGCGGGCGGGGAGGGACCTGGGAAGCAGGGAGGCCGACGGGCGAATGGCGTTGGCGAACTCGCCGGACAGGTCGCGGCGTGGGACACCGAAGGCTTCGACGCGATCGTCGAGCGGACCCCGCGGCGGGTCCGGTGGGACGAGGTCGCGGTGACGGACCTCCTCAGGCTGCGCAAGCGGCTCATCGAGCGGCTACCGGCCGAGCGTCGGCAGGCCGCGACCGAGGAGTTGGCGGCCTATCTCCTCAGTCGCGCCGATCAGAATGGGCTCGGGACCCGGCTGCTCGAGGAACTCCGCTCCAGCGCCCGAACGCCGGCGGGGGGGACACCAGCGTCTGGTGGGGCGGCTGGTGAGACGGTTGAGGAGCGGGTCCGTGCCCGAGCCGAGACGCTGCGGGCCGCGCGGGAAGCCGCCTTGGTGCGGGCCGCCGCTGCCCGTCTTCGCATCGGAACGCCGGAGGCCGCGGTCTTCCCGACCCTTGGCTGGCCTCCGCAGACGCCCGACGAACTCGGGGCCGCGGTTGAGGCGCTTCGCATCGACACCCGTGAGCGGCTCGCGAAGGTCGGACGGGACGCGACGCCGGTCGAGTCCACGCACTGCCTCGTCTTCTCGATCAGCTCCGTCGAGGACGCCGCGAAGCGCGCGACCGAGCTCGACGCCTTCATCACCGCGTCGCTCGTGCGCCTCGGCCGTCCGCGCGAGGAGATCCCGTGGCATGGTCGGCTCGTCGTCATCGTGAGTGACGACCGCGATCGCTTCACGCTGCTGGAGGCGGCCGCGTTCGGCAGCGAGGCGCGGCGCGACGAGATCGCCATCGCCCACTACGACGGCCCGTCGGCGTTCGTCCACCTCCTCGAGCAGACCGACGCCGCCGGCGCGCGCCCCTTCGTCCTTCGGGCGGTTGCCCTTGCGCTCCTCCATCGCCATCAGAGCGCGGTCCGGTTGCCGGCGTGGGCGAACGAGGGACTCGCCGATTGGCTCGTTGCCCAGCATCTGGTCGTGGGCAACCCGCGGTCGCGCTCCGCGCCCCCCTTCGAGGCGGCGCTCCGTCGCGAGGGGCTCGCTGCGGTTCGGACCCGCGGCACCTTCGCCCGCACGATCGGTTTCGAGTACGCGCCCGGATCCTGGCCCTTCGTCACCGCGGCCGATCGCGGCGAGTGCTATGTCCTCACGAGCTTCCTCATGGAACGCTCGCCGGCGGCGTTCCTCCGCTTCATCGGCATCGTCAAGAGCGGTGAGCCCTGGCGGGCGGCGATCGAGCAGGCGTATGGCCGACCGATCGGCAGCCTGCTCGCCGATGCGTGGGACTTCCACCGCGTCAATGACTGACGATCAATGACGGGCCATCAATGACGGGCGGCGGACGGCTGGCTCGCCTCGTCGGCGATCCGTCCGTCGGTGATCGTCACGATGCGATCCGCCATCGACGCGATCGAACGATCGTGGGTGACCATCAGGATCGTCAGTCCTTCGCGATGCAACTCGCGGATCACCTCGAGGATCTCGCCACCGGTGCGGGCGTCGAGGTTGCCGGTCGGCTCGTCCGCCAACAGGAGCTTCGGGCCGTTCACGAGGGCGCGGGCGATCGCGGTGCGCTGCCGTTCGCCGCCGGAGAGTTCGTTCGGCCGATGGGTCAGCCGGTGGCCGAGTCCGAAACGCTGCAGGAGTCCTGCGGCCCGTTCGCGGATCGCGCCGGCGTTGAGCCACGCGAGCGGCGTGCGTCCGGTCATCGCCGGGAGCATGGCGTTCTCGAGGACCGTCAGCTCAGGAAGCAAATGATAAAACTGGAAGACGAAGCCGACGGAATGGGCGCGATAGCGATTGAGCCCAGCCGCGCTCAGGGCGGTCACATCGATCGCCGAGGAGGGTTCGCCGCTGAAGCGGATCGAGGCCGGTTCGCTCTCGCTCGCGGGAGCCGCGTCAGGGCGGTCCAGACCGCCGAGGAGATGCAGGAGGGTGCTCTTGCCCGAACCGGACAGACCGACGACCGCGACCCACTCGCCGCGATGGACGCTGATCGAGGCGTCGCGCAGCACCGGGACGCGCACCCGACCCATGCGATAGGTCTTGCTCAGCCGTTCGGCCACGAGAATCGGCGTCGAACCCGATGACACCGGAGGGTGTTCGGCGGGATGGGAGCGATGGTCGGTCGAGCCGGTCATTCGTAGCGCAGGCTCCGCACGGGATCGGTGTCGGCGGCGCGGGCCGCGGGAATGGCTGCGCCGATCACGCTGAAGAGGATCGCGAAGCCCATCGTCATCATGGCGTTGGTCAGGTCCAGGCTGTTCGGGATTCGGCTGAAGTAGTAGACGCTCGGATCCCAGATGAGCAGCCCCTTGTGGTTGAGGAGGAGGACGCCGACGCCGGTGAGAAGGACGGCGCCGACGATCCAGAGAAGCGTGAAAAGCGCCGAGTCGCGAAGCGTCGCCACGATCGCCCCGACGACCGCGCCGGCGGCCATCGCGAAGACCGTGATGGCGAGCCAGAGCGGGGCGGGCTCGCCCATGAGCGAGTGGATCTCGTTGATGCGGCTGATGACGAGCCACGCAAGCCCGAGACCGACCGTCGAGCCGACGACGCCGATCGCGAGTCCGTACGCCAGGAAGATCGAGAGAATGCCCGTGCGGGACGCGCCGACCGAGCGCATCACGCCGATGTCCCGGGTCTTCTCGTGGACGATCGACCAGAAGATCGCGAGGACGAGTCCGGCGCAGACGATGTACACGAGCGAGAAGAGCACCTGCATGAGGCCGCGTTCCTTCTCGACCGGGCCGATGAGGTCGCGCATCCGCTCTTCCCAGGTCATGATGTCGACGGACATCGGCACGGGCACCGCGCTCGGATCCTCTGACTTCAGTTGGGCGAATCGCTTGTAGACCGACTTGATCGCCTCGCGCAGGGCGCCCGGATCGACGCCCGGGGCGGCCTTCACCAGAATCGTCGTGACGCGGGCGGGCGCGACGCCGAGGACCTTCGGCTGGCCGTTCTCGTCAAACTCCGTCTTCGAGGTGATCGTCGATTCGGCGAGGAGGAGCGCTTTCTGGGCCTCGGCGAGCGGAATCATCACCCGCCGCGAGTCGATCTGGAAGACGCCGGTCTGGAACTCATTCACGATCGCGAAGGGCAACTGACGCTGCTCGGCGAGCGTGCCCGATTCCGTGACCGGGACGAGCGTGAGCGAGGTCTCGTACCGCGGCATCCAGTGGCCGCGATCCTGTTCGCTCGCGAAGTGGCTGTGGGTGCGGTAGCTGCCGTCCCGCTGGCGGTGATTGAACGGGGAGAGCTCGATGCCGAGGATGACGCCGGGATAGGGCGAGTTCGGCCGCATCATGGCCATCGCCTCGGCGGTGTAGTCGTAGGCGGGATCGCGGCGCGGGTCCTCCGGGGCCATGCGGCTCCGCTCCTCCTCCGTCGGCTCGCGCCAATAGAGAAGCTTGCGGAAGCCGAGGACGCGATCGAGCGACTCCGGTTCGATCGCCCAGACATCGACCCCCTCCGGCGAGCCCTTGTCCTGGACGCCGTAGGGCATCTTGATGATGCCGAGGGTTTCGATGAGCGGACTCGCCGCTTCGGCCTCATCGAGCGCTTCGATGTCCGCTATGAGATCGCGATAATAGGGAATGCCGACGACGGGATACTGAATGACGACATCGCCGACGAGTCGCTTGCCGCTCGCCCGCAGCATGTCAAGAAAGCCGGTCATGACGCTCACGACGACGATCACGAGGGTCACGCAGAGCGCCACCGCAAGGACGGCGATCACCGGCATGATCCGTGAGGTCAGGAAGCGCAGGACGAGAAGCGACTGATACATCGGCTGAAGCGCGGGCCGTCGAGGTGGAGGAGGTCCGCGCGGGGCGCGGCGAAGGGGCGGATGATAGCCTTCCGGTCCGATGACGACGCGTGCGTTGCGACTCGATTCGATCGAACTCTCTCGTTCCGGCGCGCGAGCGCTGGACGCGGCGGCTCAGCGGGATTTCGCGATTCCCGGGATCCTGCTGATGGAGGCCGCCGTCATCGGAATGGCCAGCGTCGCCAGAGCGTGGCTCGAGGAGCGGGCTCCGATGCGATGCGGCCGTCGCGGAACGGTTCGGGTCGTCGCGGGGCCCGGCAACAACGGCGGGGATGGCTACGGGATCGCCCGCCATCTCTTCAATGCCGGCTACGCGGTCGAGGTCCTCGCCCTCCGCGAACCCCGCGCCGGCTCCGAGGCCGCTGTGCAGGCTGCGATCATCGCGCGGATGGGGCTTCCGACGACACCGGTGGAGGCGTCGTGGGCCGACGGCGGGGCGTCGTGGGACGCTGCCATGCGCATGCACGGCGAGCTTCCGGATCTCCTGATCGACGCCATCGTCGGCACAGGGCTCGACCGGCCGCTCGAGGGACGGGAGGCGGCGGCGGTCGAGGCGATCGAGCGATGCCGCGGCATGGGGGTCACGATCCTGAGCGTCGATCTCCCCTCCGGGATCGACAACGACCGCGGCGAGCCGCTCGGTCCGGCCGTGCGTGCGGATCTCACCTGTGTCACCGTCGCGCCGCGCCCGGCGATGCGCCTCGCGCCGGCGGCGGAGCACTTCGGCCGGGTCTCGATCATCGACATCGGCGCACCGGCCGCGCTGCTCCTCCGGTTCGGGCAGGAGCGGCCCGCGTGAGAACGACCTTGCCGACCGCTTCTCATACACTCCGGAGATGGAGGCGGAGTCGATCGCGACGATGGTGACGGCGGCGCTCGCGGGAGCGGCGGCCATCTATTGGCTCGTCGTCCTCGGCGTCGTCATCGCCATGCGGCCGCGGATCCCGCGCATCGCCCAGGCGCTCGCCGGTCCCTTGCCCGAGCGGTGGCCTCGCGTCTCGATCATCGTTCCCGCCCACAACGAGGAGCGGGTCATCGAGGCCTGTGCCCGCTCGCTCCTCGCGAGCGCCTATCCCGACCTCGAGATCATCGTCGTGCTCGACCGGTGCACCGACGGCACGCGCGAGCTCCTGCGGCCCTTCGAGCGGGAGGCGAACGCGTCGGCCGAGGGCGGAGTGCGCCTGCGCGTGATCGAGAACGATCATTGTCCCGAGGATTGGGCCGGCAAGTGCAACGCCGCCCGCGTCGCCGCCGCCGCCGCGACGGGGGAGTATTTCCTCTTCACCGACGCCGATGTCGCCTTCGATCCGCAGCTTGTTCGGGCGAGCGTCGCCTCGGCGATCGCCGGCGAACGGGGCCTCCTCTCGCTTCTCCCGACGCTGACCTCCGATCGCTGGTTCGAGCGGGTCGTCCAGCCGGTCGCGGCGATGACGCTCCTCCGCCTCTATCCGATCGATCGGGTGAATCGTGAGGAGCGCCGGCGCCCCTTCGCGAACGGGCAGTTCATGCTCTTTGAACGGCGCGTCTACGAGCGCATCGGTGGCCATGCCGCGGTGAAGGACGACCTCCTCGAGGACATCGCCTTCGCCCGGGCCGTGGAGGCGGCCGGCGAGCGTGGGGCGATCGCCGTCGCCGACGGGATGCTCGTCGTCAACATGTACGGTTCGCTGGCATCGATGCTGACCGGCTGGAAGCGCATCTTCATCGAGGCCTGCAAGCGGAAGCCGGCGCGGCTGAGGCAACAGGCAGCGCGGCTCTTCGCCGTCGGTCCGATCGCGCCGGTCGTGCAGGTTGCGGCGATCGTCGTTGGGGCGCTGCATGGCGGACCGATCGGAGCGATGGCGATGGGTTCGGCGCTGGTCGGGTTCGCCCTCCAGTTCGCCGCCCTCGCGGTCATCTATCGCATGAGTCGCTCGCCCCTCGCCGGGGCGCTCGCGTATCCGCTCGGCGCGTTCCTCGTCGCGCGAGCGCTGTGGGCCGGCGCCCGCGATCTCGAGTCGGGGACGCCGGTCCGCTGGGGCGGACGCTCGTATGTGCTGACGCCGCGACGCTAGCGTGGCCGCAACTGCCTCGCACGCTCGCGTATCCTGCCGCGATGCGCATTCTGCTGACGAACGACGACGGCATCACCGCTCCCGGCATTCAGGCTCTTCATGCCGCCCTTGACGGGCTTGGCGAGGTCATCACGGTGGCCCCGGCGACGGTGCAGAGCGCGATGAGCCACAAGATCACCTTCCATCATCCGCTCATGACGCGGGAGGTGCAGGTGAATCCGTCGATGCGCGGCATCGAGGTCGAGGGCAGTCCGGCCGACTGCGTGAAGATCGCGCTGAGGGCGATCTGGCCCGAACGCTACGGACCGGGGGCACGCCCCGATGTCGTCGTGAGCGGCATGAACTCCGGCGCGAATGTCGGCATCAATGTGATCTACTCGGGCACCGTCGCCGCTGCGGTCGAGAGCGCGTTCCTCGGCGTCCCCGCGATCGCGGTCAGCCTCCATCTCGGCAAGCCGCAGGCGCCGCACTATCCGCGGGCGGCCGAGATCGCCCGCGTGGCGATCGACCGCGTCCTCGAGTACGCGATCGATCCGCATTCGGTCATCAACATCAATGTGCCCCGCACCGAGCGGGCCGATGCCGCGATGCCGCCGATCCGCGTCGCTCCGATGAACACCGCTGCGGGCATCGACGGCTACGAGCGTCGGACCGGACCGGGCGGTCAGATCTACTACTGGCCGAACGGCAACGGCATGGAGTTCGTGCGCACCGACACCGGCAGCGATGTCGAACTGCTCACCGAACGCGCGGTGACGATCACGCCGCTCCGCTACGACCTGACCGACCACGCCCGCATGACCACCTGGCGCGAACGCCTCGAGACGCGCTGAGGAGATGAGCAATCTGCACGATTCAGACTCAACAGCATGCTGCGCGATTCAGACTCAACAGCGTTCTGCGCGATTCAGACTCAACACAGAGACACAGAGGACACAGCCTTCTGCACGATTCGCGTCGTTCATTCACCACAGAGGACACAGAGGCCACAGAGGGGGCACAGAGCGGAAAAGCCGGATCGAACGCGACGAGAGCATCCGTGATCCACCTCAGGCGCGTGTTTCCTTGTCGCTCGCCTCTTGGCCAGCTCACTCATTCGGAGAGGTGTGAGATCGCCATGACTCGAAGCTGGATGGGCGGTCACGACCTCAGAGCACGCTCTTTTCCATCTCTGTGCCCCCTCTGTGCTCTCAGCATTCTGCACTATTCGCGCCTCTGTCGCCTCCGCCTGCGATACCGGTCGTGC